>PERL01000009.1 GCA_002928735.1 Hyphomicrobium sp.
CCTACGCCTTCAGCGCCCTCCACAGCGCCCAAAGGGCTGTGAAGGTCAGAACGACGATAAGGGCGGGGATCACGGGTTGAAAAAGTAATCGTGCGTGAAATACGCACCAAACACAGCTAGCCAAAACAAAGCTGAGATCAAAACCAGCATTCCAATGTGGTACGGAGTCACCTTGTCCAAGCCTTCAAGATGCTGGCGACGAAATGCGCCGCCTCTGGGGTTAGGGCTGCTGCTTTGGAGTTGGCTAGGATAAGCAGGATTAGCGCGACCCCAGCTTCCACCCTGGTTAGACGCCGGCCGTGATCCTTGATCGTCACGGCTTGATCCTCCAAGTTCTCCGCGTTGCCTTCTGATGCGTGTTCCAGATCCTTCAACCTGTCCCGCAACGCGATTTCCCTCTCCCACTGCGATTGCGGCGGCGATGAGTGCCAATTTCCCTGCCAGTTCATCCGCCATGTCTCAGCTCTTTACGGGCTCACAGGGCGGGGCCTTATAGACCACCTCTTTGCCCTGCTTGATGGTTTCTATCCGCGACGATTGTTCGGCCGCTTGGCGCTGCGTCTCGCATGTGTCAGCCTTCGACGGCTTGATATGCCCAATCGCGTCAGCAACCTTTTTTGCGTCAGTCGCGGTAATAGGGGTTGAACACCCCCCGGCCAGCGCGAGACTTGTCGCCAGCGGAAGCAGCTTTGCCAATCGCATCATTGGTTGCCTTCTCGATTTTCGCGACGGCCTTTTGAGCACCGACGCTGCGTTGATGAGACCCAAACGCAACGATAAGCAACGCTACAGAACCTGCACCGGCCAAGATCCGGCCAATGGGGGTTAAGAGGAAAGTGAGGACCGTAACCACTGGCGTTTCTCCGCAATCTTGGGAAGGATGAAGCCAAAGAACGCGACTGAAACTGCACAGGCACCCGTCAGGATCAAATTGGAACCAAACCAGCCGACAAGATCCCCAGCTTGAGCCGCAACATCCCGGACCACGGTTGCCGTGTCGAGGTATTCGGTTTTGACGTAAGCAGCCGTGTCTTTCACGGTTTTGACAACGGGGGTTGCTTCCTCAACAACTTGAGGCGTGACAGCTACCGTTGTCAGCGTTGTCTTGGGATGGTCCCGCGCAACCTCGTACATTTTGCGGGGTAGGCTAATGTCCTTGGCTGGGTAGGTCTTGCGGTGCAACTCGATATGAGGCGAATCCCAGCCCCAATCGATGCCCCGTTCGATCCTCACCCCTTGCTCATCCGCGACGGCTTGGATCACATCCGCAACCCGGCGCATGTCGTCCATGTCATAGGTCGCAACCCCATCCTCACCAATCGCGATGAAGTCGATTGCGTGCCCGGTGATGTGCCGGCTGGCCATGGTCTTGGACTTCCGCTGCGCCACCAGCATCTTTTGACGCTCTGGCGTTCTCAGCCCTTCCGTGACTCGAAACTTGGTGCGGGTCGCGGCTTCCCGGATGACTTTGACAAGCTCCGGCCGTACCCCGAGGAGCTTTTCCTCGGATCGCGGGTCTAACGTCATGTTGTGGGTGTCCTTAGTAGAGCCCTACAGAACGCAGATACTCTAAAAGGGCGGGGTCAGTGTCTTGTGTCTCTCCAGCAAGAGGAACGCTAGAGCCGGTAGGGGCGTTTGACCATGCCACGCCTTCAGGGCGGTTAGGCCCTCCCGCGCGCCTCCATTCTGGCACTTCATCAAGTAGATATTTGTTTGACGGGTCGTGATAGCCCATCAAGCCGTGTGGCTCGTCTATTGTCGGGACATACTCCCGGACGGCTTCAGGGTAGTTTGCTTTCCAGAACGCATAGCCGTCTTCAGACAACGTGCGATCTGGCGTCAACGCCTTCCCGGTTTCGTCCTGTATTCTCCCGTAGACTTGGCTTGCAATTCCTTGACGCCTATAAGCCGGATCAACATAAGCCTGAGCCACTGATATCGAGTTAGGCATTTCGCGCACGTCAAACGTCCCAACCTCTTTTCCGCCCTTGAAAGCAGTAAAGAGATTTCCCGGCGTTCTCGTAATTTTTAAGTCGTTAGCCACCTTCGGAGCCGCCCTCACCGCGTCATCCGCAAGTCCACCGGCTAGACCAACGCCAAGACCTCCCATGACGACGCCGCCCGCAGCGTCTGCCGCCGCGCCTGCGTTCTGCCTGATGGCTTCAGGCGTGTCGAACCCCTGAGCGCCAAATGAGCGCACCCCGTCCCAGATCGCGCCAAGCGGAAATGCAGGCAAGGCTAGTTCCGTCTGCCCATCAGCATAGGTGGCCAACGGCGCAAGAAACCCGCGATCAACCGGAACCTCGTTTGCACGGAACGGGTCCGGCTCATTCATCGCGTTGCGAAACCGCCCAAACAGTTCCAGCGCGTTGACAGGCCGTCCGCTCATGGCTCTTGCGCCTTATCCCGTGAAATCATTTCAGCCAGGCGCAGGGGGAACTCGGCAAGCTGGCGCTCAAGGTCAGCCATGCGCTGTTTAAGACCGTCGTTTTCCTGCTGGATTAGAATGATGTCAGTGCTAGACGGGCCTGACACGGGCGAGACACTGGCCGGCGCTTCCGGTTTCGGCCTCTGGGCTCGGATCGCGGCGGCTTCCTCTGGAGTGACCCGCTGCCACCCGGCCGGCTGGTCCGCCATTTTGGCGATTTCCGCGTTGATGGCCTCGTCCGTGTCTTCACCATAGAACTGCATAATACCAAGACGGCCGTCGTGAAAGGCTAAGGCAATGTTCATGATAGGGTTCCATAGCAAGCAAAGTGGATGCCTTCAGGATCATTGAGCGTGCCGCCGCCGGTCTGTACGTTGATTTCAAAACTGCCCGCCGCTTGACCCGAAGTGACGGCGGCAATGCGGTTGTTGCCCGTTGGAGCCTGAGCGGTGGCGACAATGACGTAGTTTGCGCTTGAGAACGAAATCACCGTGACCGTGAGGCGGCCCGTTGCGGTGTCCGTAATGCTGGCGACGTTGAGCCCGGCTGCCAGTGTCGGGACGCCTGCGGCGTATGTGACGATCCCCCATGCTTTCGCAACGCCCGGATGTCGGAGCATATCCACCGGGGCCACGTAGCGGGTCGCGTCGGTTGCGGTGAGAACTTCCGCAGCGGTCGCTTTTTCAACGGTTCCGGGGCGCGTTTCGGAGGCTTCCTCAATCACCCATGCCGAGCCTTGGAAGCTGTAATAGCGATCTTCATCCTGAACGTAGGCAACCCATCCGCAATCTGTCGGCGGCGTGATCTTGACATAAGCTCCACCCGTCGTGTGCACGACAACGTCGTGGTTGGCGATTGACGTAGAGCCCCAGGTTGCAGCCCCGGTTGCAATGTAAAGAAGACCGGCCTCAGGGGGCGAACCGGGAGCCGCCGCCAAGCGGTCGGCAATTGTTAGAACGCCCTGCCCGCGTTTGATGTGCGGCCCGACGTGGCCAAACACCCGCCAGTTGCCGCCGTCGCTGATGAGGGTGATTTCCTCACCTGAATTGGAAAGGGCAAACGCCGTGCTGTACCCAAGTGCCCCGGACGTGATCGTCTGCGATGACGACGTAGCGACAATGACTTGGTTCGCCGTCCCCGCGTGGGAAATCGTGCAGAGCCACCCGTTCCCGACATCGGCAGCCGCCGCAGACGGCAGCGTAAACGTCACGTCCCCGCCCGTGCAGTTCCCCGCGAATGCCTTGCCCTGGTCAGCGGCGACAACTGTGTAATCCAGCGATTTGGTTTCTACGGTACGGGTTGAAATGACGGAGCCACCGTCGTCTGTCCCGGCCTCTACGGCTGCCTTGACGTAGTCGTGTTCAGCAATGAGCGCGCCGGCAGAGGTCTCAATGCGGACCTTGTAGGAAGACGTGTCCGTAAACACTAACGTCTTGGTTGAGCCGTCGCTGGTTGGATAGCCAAGGGAATCTGTGGTAACGCTTGTTCCTAGTGCCGTGGTCAAATCCTGGTCTGCATACACGGTCTTAGGCGTCGTGGTTCCAGCGACATAGAACCGAACCACGGCACCGGAAAGAGGCGCACCCGTGCTTGAATTGGTCAGCCGTTGGCCGGGTGGGAAGACGTTGACGGAATCAACCATGTTCTGCGTTCCTAGAGCGAAGGATATGAATGGACTGGCGAGAGGCCGTTTTCGTCACCGTCTTCACGGTGCTTGCCCTAGCCCTACTCAAACTGGCATTGACCGCCGGCGTCGAGGCGCACGGCTTACTCTCCGTCCCCATCATCACGGGGGCGGTAGTCGCTGTTTGTTACTTTGTGATCCGCTGGGCTAATCGCGGCTTTGAGACGATCCCGCCCCCGTCACAGCCGGCGTTAAGTTCGGACGACGAACCGGAACGGCTTGGCTCATCGCCTTCCGTGCTCGCATTGCCCCCACCTGAGCCGGAAGACCCGTCATCTCAAGACCGCCGCGAATAAGCTGATTGCCGGGAACCAAGTTCAGCAGCTTGCCAAACATTTCCTTCATGCCTTCAATGGCAGTGTAGCCCGACCCCGACGCATTCGGAGGCTTGTAGGCTGCCACTTCGACGGCGCGCATAAGGTTTCGCATCTGTGCCATCTCTTCGGGGCTGTAGAGCGACATCATCACCGTGCGTTGGTTCGTGAGCGCGGATTTGATGTTGTTGGTCAGAGCCTGCGGCCCTAGCAACTCACCATTCTTGTCCTGCACAAGTCGCGACCAGTAGGCCAGACGAATATCGTCCCAAGCCTGTTTCCCGCCTTCCTCGCCAAACTGGTCAAGGATGGCCTTGGTTTGCCGTAGGGCCGTCGCCGTGCCCTCAACTGCTGTCCTGCTACCCTGAGACCCGAGCAAGGCTTGAATGACGCCTTCCCCGCTGTCAGCGCCCTGCATGGCCTTTGACAACCGACGTGCGCCGGTTGATGTGCGCCCGCCAGCCTCAGTCGGGGAGAACAGTTCACGAACCCCACGCGCGAAGGATCGCGCTTTGACCAGCTGCGCCGCCGCGAGAGGATCGCCAGCCAAAAGGCTCTTTTCGGCGCTTTCCCCGATCCAGTCGTTGAAGGCGTCGTAAATCATGCCAGCCTGTCGCATGTCTTCGCCAGGCTGGGCCAGTTTCATGTCGCGCAATAGCCGCCGGCGCATCTGGTCAACGGTCTGGACCTGCTTCAACTGGATGCCGCCCGCTTCATTCACAGGCAACTTCTTTTCCGCGAATTGACCGATAGTCTCAGCCATCTTCTCCCCAGTCGGGGTGAATGCCGTCTCTTCCGACAATGCCGAGCTAATTCGGCCGCGAAGCGTCCCCAGAGCCTCGTCTGTGGCCGCTAGCTCTTTGACGCCACCCGTCTCCCACAATTCGCTTTCAGCCGTCTTCGCGTTCTGGCGGGCCGTCCGGAGCGTGTCTTGGACGTTCTCGCCTATGTTGCGGAAATCAGCCCGCCCCATCGATTGCGGGTTGATGGTTTCACCAACGCCGCGCCGGCCGCGACCACCCCCAAGCGTGGCTTCCTCAATCCGCTGGGATTGGAGCTTGTCAAAGCCCAGCATTTCGCGTTCTGCCTTTTCGCCGTAGATGCCCCGCCGCAGCTTTTCCTCTTGGTTCAAAAGGAACGGGCGCTTGCTCTGCTGCCCCTGCGTCACGGGGACTCCCATGGGTTCTACCGCGCTTCGCGAGGCCGCAAGAGCCGCGTCCCCGCTCTTCGCGTAGCTGGTCGCAAATTCCTTGGCCATGTCTGGCGTGAGGTCGTTTGGATCAAGCCCGGCTTTCTGTGCCGCTTCAATGCCACGTTGGGTGAGCTTGCCCGCGCCGTCCACCATGCCGGGGATGGTCACGAACCGACGCCAAAGGGCAGAACCGGCCGCAGCCACCGGAGGGCCAGCGAAGCCAAGCCCCGTGTTGATGGCGGCTTTTTCTTTTTCAATCCCCTGTTCTGATCCCATCGGGATTTGCGCCAAGTCGCCGGCAACCGAGGTTGCGCCAGCGCCAAGCCCCTGTGAAATTCCTTGCGCCAGCCAATTCATGCTCTTTGTTGCCTTGCCGATCACGCTGGCGCTGGCAATGTAGGGGATCGAACCATAAAGCCCGCGAAAAACGTCCGTGCTGTCGAGCCCCGGTTCGTTCAAGTAGCCTTTCTGTTCCTGCCCGTCCGGCCCACGGGTCACGAACACGTCGCGGCCCATGCTGTCCTTTTCGACGCGGGACACGCGATCCCCGAGCGCGTTGCGCACGATGTCTGCCATCTGCGGGTCAGACGCGCCGGCCATGGCTGCGTTGGCGGTCGGCGTGCGAAGCTCTTCGGTAAATTGGTCATACACGGACCCAACTCCAGAATAAGCCGGGTCTTGACGGCCTCTGACCGTGTTCACCATCCATTCGCCCCAGCCCTCTTCCTGCTGCGGCTTAGGTTGTGCTGCTGGCTGCGGGGCGGGGCGGGGTTGCCCATCATCCATCAGCAAGTCCATACCGCGCAGCTTGCCCGCTGTTGGCTGAGCCTGCGCCGGCTGCGTGTCATCCATCAGCAAATCGAGGCCGCGCAGTCGCGTCATATGCCAAACTCCTGCTTGAGACCTTGCTTCACCGCGTTGCGCAATTCATCGCCCTTCAAGCCCTGCTGCTGGAACATGCCTTGAAGCTCATCTGTCTTGTTCTGGATGATGCCGTTCATCTGTTCGAGCGGAATTTGGCTCCATGGGCGGCCGGTCTTCTTGGCAAACGTCGCGCGCGCCTGAACCATGAGAAGCCGCTGCATGGTCGCGTCCAGCTTGCCCTTGAATTGTGAGGGGCTGTCGCCGTCGTACCAAGTCTGGCCGGCGTTTGGTACGGCCTGCATGATGCGTTGGGCTTCTGGGATGGTCATAGCCGCCCCAGTGATTTCCTTGATGTATTGGTTCAGGTTGTCGATGGCGTCAGAACGGAACGCCGAATACTCAACCAGTTCCGCTTTCTGTTCTGGCGTAATCGCCTTTTCGCTGATCTTTTCCGCCAGCGCGTTCCACGCAAACCCCGCGCGCTTTTCAATGTTCAGAAACTCAGGCTTGAACCGTTGCCGGATTGACGAAAGACGAGCCCCAGCTTCGCCTGATGTCAACATTCGTTCTTCAATCGTATTCGTCGCCGGCTTCTGCCAGCCGTCTGGATTCTCCTTGCTGATCTGATCAAAAAGTGCCCGCCCGACTTGCGCAGTCTTGGGGTCAGCCATCAGGCCATAAGCCAAGGCTTCGGCGTCTTGTCGGCTAAAATCACCAAACGGCGTGCTCACCATCGGCTCTGAAGGTTGCGCCATAGGGGGAGCTTGCGGGTCTGCTTCATTGGCAAGAATGACGCCCGGCATCCCTGGCTGTGCCGTGTTGCTCTGCGGCTGGATCATCGGGGCTTGGCCGCCGGCGGGGGCCGTCCCGCCAGTCGGTCGTGCGCGCGACTTCAGCATTTCAAGGATCGGGTTGGGCTCTGCTTTCTGGCGAAGCTGGTCTGTCGCGGCCTGCTTATAGGCAAGCTCTGCCTGCTTCATCTTCGCGTCCATGGGGTCAATCCCGCCATAAGCAGCGGCGTAAGACGCGCCGTATTTGTCCGGCCCGGTTCTCACATCCAAGTCGTCCGGGTCCATGCCGTCGCCGGGGTGATACTTGGCGTGTTCCTGCACAAGTGCGCCCCAGATGCGCGGGTCACGCTTTTCCGGCGGCTGCTGTGCAAACGCATACATGCGCTTGGCCAAGCTCTCTTGCCGCTGCATTTGCATCTGTTCGTCCTGGCGGGCGTCAACCTTGGCATCCCGGCCGCGCTCGTACTGCTGCTGTTCGTTCTTTCGCTCTAGCTGGTTGAACTGCATTGTCTTGTTGCCATAGGCTTCCAATGCGTTTTGGACAGGCGCGACATTGATGCGGCTGTCGCCGGGCTGGAACTGCGGTAGGCTAAAGAAATTCCTCATCAGTACCCCCCGCCGATATCATATCGAGGCTTGGCCATCCCCGGTGGCTGTCGCATCGCGTTTGCCCCGCTGATGACGGTTCCAGCGACGTTCAAAAGGTTGTTCAAGCCTGCGTTGCGGCTCTGACTGAGAGCGTTGCCATAGTTGATCGCTTGGCCGGCGCGGGTTGCCCCGTAACCCATCGCAGCATCACCCTGGCCCATACGGATGTTGCCTTGCTGATTGGTGGCCTCAAAGCCCTGACGCCCTGCGTCCCGGTAGCGGTCCAACCAGTTCCCCGCCGTCTGCTGAAACACCCTCTGGCCTGCCATGGCAGCAGTCCCGCCGGCGCCCATGCCCCGCGCGTTGAGGTTCCGCATCAAAGCGTTTGACTCTTGGCCAAGCTGCCCCTGAAACAGCGGGTTGCTTGTCAATGTGACGATGGCCTGGTTCTGCGCATCCTGCCCACCGAGGCCCAGAGCATTGGTGTAGAAGCTGTTCGCCGCCTGCCCCTGCTGCGCATAGGGGGAATACATGTCGAAGGCTTGGTCATAGCGCTGCTGTTGCTGGCCATAGCCTTCACCGAGCGCCGCCGTCGCCTTCTTATTGGCGCTGGCCATGTCGCGCCGTGCGCTGTTGCCGAAAAAGTCAAAGCCCATCGTTTCTTGCTCCTAGCGAAAGGTGGCCAGACAAGCGGCCGTGTCAACGTTGGCTGTCCAGCCCATCGTGCGGGGGGTTTCCGCAGCCGTGGCCGTGTAATCTGCTGCACAATTTGCGAGTGGATTGGCGTTTACCGTGACTTGATTATTCAGGCCGCTCACAGTGGGCCCGATGGCGACGCCTGCACCTTGAATTGACGAAAACACAACCCCACGAGCCGCAATGTTGGCGTCCAAGTTTAGCGTGTAGCTTCCAACCCCGCCGTCCACCGCATCCGTCGCGGTATCAAACGCCGTGGCAGACCTCAAATTGTAGAGCGCATAAACCGCTATCAAGCACCCGCCGCCAGCCGCGCTAAACGTAACAACCACATCCCCGGTGGTTCCTGTCGGCACGCTGGCGATATAGATTGCTGACTGAACCGTTAGGACTGACGTTGACGTGACAAGCGTAGCCGCGACCCCGCCGACCGTGACGCTCGTTATGGTCTTACTGGACACCCACCCAATCGTCAGGCCGATGTGCCGCCGACCAGCCGTTCCAAGAGACAACCCGGTAAAGCTGTGCGGGTTGACCGCTGTTGTCTGCGCCCCGGTTGCCGTCCGCGTGATGCTCGGCAGTGCCCCGCCGATGATCCCACCCGGTAAGATCATGCGAGTTCCACGGTGCAACTCAGCATCACAGACACATTCTCAGCCCCCGACACAGACGAAAATGTGAACGTCACGTCATCCCCAACAGCAACGGCGTTGGCACTGGAATGAGCCTGGGTTTGCTCCGATGTTGAGACGCTGTTCGCTGTCCCGCCTAAAGCGGTTGATCCGATCTTCACCGTGAGCGTCGCCGTTCCAGCGCTTGATTTGGTCGTAACGCTGTTAATTGTGAAAGCGATGGGCGAATTGATAATGACCGGCTCGTCGCCGTTGTCGGGAAACTTCACAAGCCAAGGGGACGGGAGCGTCTGCGTCTTGGCGGCCTTGCCTGACCCGAGCGCTGCCGCATCGCGGGCTGATTTCTTCATCCACCGGGCCATTTCGCCTGTGGCCTTGCCCTTGGCGTCAACGAGGCCCGTGCCTTCGACCAGATCAGTCATCCAGCGTGATCTCCGCTTGACCCTGATAGATCGCCTTGGCCACCTTGGCGCTGCACGTCACCCGGAACACAAAGCCCTGCCCCTTGCACTGGCCCAAGCGCCACGCTTCCAGATCGTTGGTCCGCTTGCCCTGCTGGCCGAGCTTGATCAGCCGGGACCCGCCAAACGTCGCCCCGCCGTCCAAAGACCATTCCAGCGTGATTTCCGGGTCAATGTCTTGAGCGTTCCCCTGTCCGGTGCCCACGCCCCGTTCCAAATCCCACCATGCTTTATGAACCGTGATCTTACGGCCGGGGTACATCAGCGGCGCGAACGTCATGGTTGAGACAAGCGGGCTGCCCGCATCGTCAAAGAACGTGGGGCTCATTTCGTAGATGATCGGTTCAGTGGATGACCCCACAAGAACCTTGCCAAACGCCGAAACCGCCGTCCCGATGTTGTAGGAACCCGACCCGTAGGATTTGCGCGTGTGCCACTTGCCCGTCACCGTATCGAGCGCATAGCTCCAACCCGGCGCGTTGATCACATAAAAGCTGTGCCCATCCCGAACCCAAGTAAACCCCGTGATCAAAGACCGATCCGTGAGGCTTTCAATGGCGCGCTCTACCGTGTGATCACTGACCCGCTGCGGTGTGTAGCCTGAGATCGCCCGAACCGTTCTGTCATGGGCCACGAAATACACGATGCCGGCCACAGTCACGACGGACTTAGGAGCCAAGCACCCGAACTCCGCGACTTCCGACCGCTGATAGCCTGTCGCATCTGCTAGGCCCGCGTTGGCCCAGAACTCCGTTGTCAGTTCGCCAAAGATCAGCGCTTCACCTTGGCGCGCATAAACCCGCTTGACGGCATCGGGGGACGCATCGGCCCGTTCAAATGAGAGCCCATCCCAAGCCGTGCCGTCGTCAATGTCCCCGACCTGCCACGTGTTGTTCTGAGTGCCTATGATGAACTGCCCATCATTGACCGCAAGTGAAGTCGGGGCCAACAGGTCAACGTCCGTCACCTGGGCCAAGCTGGTCCGGTAGTTGAACATCAGACCGTTGTTGACGATGCCAATGTCCGGCGTTGAGCGACGGTTGCGGGCCATGTAAACCGGCCCCGTCTCATCAAACCCAGACAACGCCCCACGGTCAAATACGTTGCCGTTAGATCGAACCTCGAACAGCCGCGCCGACGTGCCGGCCACGGCCCACACAGCGCCGTCCACTTCCAACTGATCCCGCACTCCACCGGCCACACCGGGAAGCGCCGAAAACCCTTGCAGCCCATCCGAGGCCACAACGTATTCCTGAACCTTGCCCTCAGCACCGATCTGCTCAACGTAGCAGTTGACCAATTCAGCCGTGCCGCCTTGCGTGTAACGAGCCTTGTTGGTCCGCGTTGTGATCTGAATGGGGACGGTGGGCATTAAAAGTCCTCAGACGGCGATTGCACGTCCGCAGATGTCACCTTGGAATGACGCCGGATGCGGCGCTTGCAAATCATCAGATTTTCTTCAATTTGCTTCACCGAAGAAGGCTTGCCAAATGCCGGCGCGACGCTGACCGCCAAAAGATGGATCAGCGGCTCAAAGACGACGGACGGGATTTCGTCCCGTTCCCAATAAGCCAAGCTATTATCGTCGCTCATCTCTTCCCAAAGGTCTTCATAGCGCGCTTCCACATATGCAGCGTCTGCCGCAGACATGTTCCCGTCTGCGTCCACAACACCAATATGTTGCAGCGCCGCGAGGGCCAACTGGGTCTTAGTTCTGGTCGCCATCTTCGACCTTTACGGCGTTGGGGGGGCGTCCGCGCCGCTTAGGCTGCTTCACGTAGTCTTCAAACTTATCTTCCGGCATGTCATCTACCGGTGCGGGCTCAGGCGATCCAACAGCCTCGAAATACACGCTGTTGCTGAGCTTGCGGATAGCATGGTCGTCCGTCACGTCATGCACGGTTCCGGGATACCACATGAAGCCGAACGCATCGGACGGATCTTCGCCAACGAACTTGAATTGCATGTCGCCTCCAAAGGAAAAGGGAGCCGGTTGCCCAGCTCCCCCGTTGCGTTAAGCCGCCGTGAGTGCGGTGGTGCTGAACTCAGGGTCATAGAACCCGAACAGAGCCACTTTGATGGTGCCGGCCACAGGCGTGCCCGCTGCGGTCTTCACGTACACCCGAACCTGAGTGCGGGCCGTGAACTTGTAGAGGAACCCGCTATAGGCAAGTGCGTTCGTCAGACCTTCAGCTTGGCCCGTAGTCGCCGCAGCAATGAAGCGGTCCTCATCGACCGAGTCACCCACGTCAACCACGAACGCCGTGCCGCTGTCGATGTCGGTTGCAGCGAAGGTTGCCCCAGTGATCACCGCACCGGCTTCAACCCAAAACGCCCCTACATCGTCGTTGGCATTGTCAATCATGGCCGTGGTAACAGCGATGATGGCAGACCCAACGCAGTAGATGCCGCGATGGTCACCAAAAGACTTTGTCGCAGCCTTTTGGTTCGAGAGTGAAGTTTCGTAAACAGCCATTGTCGTTGTCTCCTATTAGGCCACAGCGGCGTGGTAGATCGTGACCATGCCAACATCCTTGCCGAAGTTGGCCCCGCCTGCGTTGTTGTTCCAACGCAGCTTGTCAATGCCGTCCGCAAACTCAATGCCGACGCCATCCACGAAGCCATAGTCATCTTCAGCCTTCGACGTGGGCATAGCTTCCTGCTTGTTCACAAAGCCGAGGGCCTGAGCGCCGCACAAGAACGAAGCGCCGCAAACAATCGTCCCGTTAGAGAACGTCGTTTCCGGGTTGGCCGTGGTCCCAACACGAGGCTGATAGAACTCAGGAATTTCGCGGAAGATGATGCCGTCATAGATCAAATCCCCGTCCTGGAAGAGCGGGTTGGAGTCCACGTCGCGGGCGCGGGCATCACGGTTTGCATTTAGCATCGCCGTGTCCGCTTTGAGATCACGGAAGCCGAGCGGGTGCGTGAAGCAGACGTAATATTCGCGGCCCATGGTGCCGGTCTTGAAGGGCCGGATCATCGGACGGGCCTGACGCGCCATGAAGCGAGCCAGAGACGCCATCGACGTGGAGAGCTTGTCCGACGTGTTGTCCACGTTGGCCAAGCCCGTGGCGTGGGTTGCCGAGTAGTTGGCCGTGGTCGCGCCGAACAGAACGCGGTCCACGTTGCGTGCGGCCCAGAGGTTGCGGGCCGTCGCGTCGGCTTCCGAGAACTTCTCGCCGCCGCTCATCTTGTGGAACGATTCAATGATGCGGTATTTGACCGACTCCGCCGCCCATTCCTTCAGACGCGGGCGAGCCTGCGCCATGAAGTCAACGGCCGATTTCTTCTTTTCATTCTTGGTGGCGATCACCGCGTTGCGGCGATAGACCCAAGAAATGTCTTGGTAATACTGATCCAGGGTCTCTTCCGAGCCGGACAACAGGGTGTTGCCGGTGACGCCTTCGCCCTGCAAACGGCCCATCAGCGGAATGCGGATGGTGTATCCGTCTGTGGTCAGGTCGTTGACGACGTGAATGATCTCGGTCGAGTCCGTCCCCATGTAGGGGTTGAAACCAGTGTCCCGGATATATTCCGAGATAAACTGCTTTCGCCATTTAGTAAGTTCAAGACCCGTCAGGGTGTTAGTCAAGCTCATTGGTTTTCTCTTTCGTGATGATCAGGGTTGACAATCACGAAGCGGATTAAGCGGCTCACTTGCGCTTTCGGTTGCTGTCGAAAATGCTGGCCATAACTGCTTCGCCGGTAACGGGCTGCGCTCCCTGCGGCCCTGACGCGGTTGCGTCGATAAGGGAGCCGGGGAAACGCTGCTGTGCCTGTGGCTGCGGTGAGCCGGGCACCACCCTTTTTCCAGACTGAAGTTCTGCAAGGACGCGGGCGGTCACTTCCGCTTCCAGCTTCGCTTTGTAAGCAGCGGGGTCGTCGCCAACTTCCTGCATGGCCTGGTGCTTTTTGTGCCATGCCACGAGGTCCAACCAAGCCGTTTGAGGCCGGGGTGAATTGGCGAAGTGATGGACGACGCCGGCCTGGATTGCTGCGTTCTTTGCAGCCTCCACAACCTCATCGCCATACTTGTCTCGTGCCCGCATCTCCGAAAAGTCGAGGGCTTGAGACCTTAGCCGCTGCTCAAAAGTCTGCTGAACGTGGTTGATTGCGCCTTCCGGGTCCACGAACGGGTCCGGTGGGGGCGGTGGCGGGTTCTGCGCCGCCTGGGCCCTGCGTTGCATCTCCTGAATCATCCGCTCATATTGCTGTGCGCGGTTTTCAGCATCTGCCCGCAGGCGAGCCTCTTCCTCCCGTGCTTTCTGCGCCTCTTGGCGCTTCTCACGTTCGGATTTCAGCTCCTCAAGAGGGACGAAACGTCCGGTGTCGGGGTCTCTGTATCCTTTAGGCTTGGGGTCCGGCTCTGCCGTCTGTTGCTCCGGTTCGGCTTTCGCCGCAGGTTCCGGGACAATATCAGGCTTGGACTCCACGGAGGCGGCGGGATCGGCCCCCCTGTCGCGGCCACTGGAAAACACGTCGTCCAACACAGCACTATCGTCTGGCAGCTTTTCAGCCGTCATGGTTGCCTCTCCGCTTTGTCGTAGCTGGTCACGAAAACTGGCCTGTATCGCCGGCCAGAACGCGCAAGAACGCCGGTTTAACGCCCCGGCGAGGCGAAACGCTGGTTAGGCCAGCGAGGCCACTCACATGCCCGCAAGTTGCGGGTCTATCGGAAGGCCACCGGGCATTTGATCCAGCGGCATTCCCATATCTGGCATTGGCGGGCCACCCATGGGCATAGCCTGCCCCTGCGGTTCCTCATCCTGCATCGGCGGCGGCTCTACACCTGCGGCCATGCTCTGTTCGTAAAGCATCGGCTCCCCAAAGTTCACGGGAAACGCCTGCATCGCCATGAAAGCAGCGGCCATGTCGGCTTGTGGGGCCGGGCCAGTCTGTTGGCCAAACTCATTCGTTGGGGCCTGGGCTGGCGTGGCAACCGTCTTGAGCTTCGCCATCGTATCGGCCCTGGTGTTCTCAATCTTGGCGCGCGCTTCGTCCACCTTCACGGCCTGAAGCATCTCTTCCAGCTTGGCCATGCGGGCTTGCATCTCAGCAACCTGCGGGTTGGGAGCGCCGGCCTCATCAATCAGCTTGAACAGCTTGTCCTTGTTCGGGGCGTTGGACAGTTCAATCAGCACCTTAGGTGGCACGGCACCCGGACCAAGCTGAGACAGGGTCTGCATCAGCTCTTCGTTCATCGTCATAGTGTCGGGGCCTTCGTCCATGATGATGTCCACATCGATCTGAGCGATGAGGTTTTCACCCATGATTTGGCCTGTCATCGGGTCCATCTGATACTGATTGATCCCGATGTGTTGGGGGGCGTCCTTGTCGTCCGTAATTCTGATCCACTTTGGCGCGGTCCAAGCCTGCTTAATGCGCGCCCAAACCTTGCGATACACCCTGAGTTTCCAATCCCGGTTGCGCTCGAACACGGGGGACAGTTCGGTCATGCCGCTGTCGCGCTGCGCCAAGATTGCACGGCCCGACTGTTCCGCTACCCCACCACCCTTGCCGATCAATCCGGGATTGGGGCCGAGGTTTTCGAGAGACGATTGCGACTGCGCCAACAGTTCGGCCTGACCCTGCAAATCGCCCTTGGTGTCAACGATGCCGGTTGTCGAACCCCATTCGCCGTTGTGTTCAATGATACCGTCTGGCCGGTTAAGCTGCCGGCGGGTTTCGTCCACGTCGTCCAAGTCGCCTTTGCGGGTGTACACTTGGCGGGCGTTCAAGATGTGCAGGAACTTAGACCGGCGATGGTTGATCTCGTCCTGCATGGGCTTCATGGACCGAATGGGGCCGTAGCGGTCCCCGGTCTCATCCACGTAAGGCGACCAAGCGACATAGGGGCAATCCGGCCGGCCGTCCTCATCCACGTAGGGCGAGACGCCATGCTCTAAAACTACATCACCGCAGAAATTGCAGTAATACCAGCCGTTGGCCCGCTTCTCCCAGAACTCCACCACACGGACGCGGCGGTTCTCAAAGTCGGCCCAGGCCGTGGCGTAATTCTGATCCACGAGAGCAAGAGCGCCGGCCGAATTGGCGTGCTCAATCATGTCTTCAAGTTCTTTTTCTTTGCCTGGGTACTTTTCTTTCGCCTCGTCAATATCCAGCCAAAGGTGCAGGCCCATGTATCGAGCATCTGAAAAGTCGGGGCGCATGGAGCGGGGATCGTAAAAGAAGCGGTCGCGCTGGCAGTGCTTGATCAGAGGATCAAGGCCAGTGGAGTTTTGCTTAATTCCAACGAATGCCACGCCAATTCCATCGATGAGACCGTCATTGGTCCCTTCTGATGCCACCGACTCCCATCGGTTCATGTCGCAAGCGTAGCGCATCCCAGCGGTCGCAACTTCAGCCGACTTGTCATCGTTCGGCCCGCGCGGGTAGCCCTTTGGATCGCGGCGCATTCGCTGCTCAACACCCACGAGGAAATCGATCTTGCGCTTGATCCGGTTGTCATGGATCGGGGCCTGCCCCCGGCGCTTCAAAATCTTAAGCTCGCGTTCGGTCCACTGCTTGTCGTTGTAATAGCGCCGATGTGTGACCTGTTCCGCGATCTCGTTTTGTTTGTTGGCCTCGTAGGCGTTGAACCATTTCTGGTACTTGGCCACGTCCGGCTTTTGCTCTTCGGGCTGGAGCGGCGTTGCCGCCTGCTCATCCACCACGGTTAAAGCGTTCGCCATTCGTCATTGCCTCTATCGTCTGAAGGTCTGCGGTAGCCGCTGGACGGCGTGGAATTGGTGGGCGGTTTCGGAATCGTCGCCGGGATCAGTTCATCAATCATCCGGCCAATGAGCCCGAATGCATCCACTTGGTCATCATGCTTGCCGGCGGGGAACACCAGCAACTCACTCGTGAAGTCCGCCAGCCACGGCGCTTTGCTCGGCAAATAGACCTTGCCCATCGCCGCGCGCGCTTGGATCGAACGGGAACGGGTTGGCTTGTCAGATGCCGACGAAACTTGTTCACGCCGACAATAAACCCGCTCCTCCCTCATGCGGCGTTCCAGAAACGGGCCAATCGATTTGATGATCTGGCCTTGTTCCTCAACCCACATCATGGGCTTGTGGGCGCGGACCATGTCCAGCCAGACTTGAACCCAGTTGTCCGAGGTGGTCTGACCGCGCCACAAGTCGAGAACGTAAATGTTATCCTCAGGGTCAACGCCTACGACGATGTGAACCGTATAGTCCCCATCCCCTTCCGTGACGGCGTAGTCCGAGGCCCCGTAGATGCGAAGTTGCTGAGGCTTCTCATCATACCAGCGGAACCAATCTCTCTTAAAGTAGGCCCCTTCGTCCGGTGCCGGCCGCTGCTGATAGAGAGCTGACCAATCCCGTGGAATCGTCGCCCGCTTCAGCCGCTCAAGTACGTCAATCGGATAGAATTCAGGCCAGAGCGCGCGCCCATCGGGTGAGATCGCGGGAAGTTCGAGAATGTCCCACTGGTCCCCGCCCTTGGCTTGCTCACTCAACAGCCAACCCGTCAGGTCGTCTTCATGCCAGCGGGTTTGCACCACGATGACGGCCTTGGGAAAGCGGGACAAAACAACCGCCGAATACCACTGCTTGACGTTTTCCCGGTGCCGCTCGCTGTCGGCTTCCGCACGGTCCTTCAACGGGTCGTCAATCAGAACGATAGGCCCAACCGTGCCGCGCCCGGTCAGTGCCGTCCCAACACCGGCCGAGATGTAATACCCGCCCTGCTCAGTTCGCCAGAACCCTTTCGCCCTTGTGTCTTCCTTAAGCTGCACCTGCGGGAACAGGTTGCGATAAGCCGCCGATCTCACAATGTCGCGAACTTCGCCGCCGAACTCCTCAGCCTTGTCCAAGTTGTAGGACGCAGACATGATGGTTGACGACGGGTTGCGCCCTAGAAACCAAGCCGGGAAACGCCGCGATCCTAGCTCTGATTTCCCATGCCGAGGGGGCATGTTGATCATCAGCCGGTCAATTTCGCCCCGCTCAATCGCTTCCAGCTTCTCCGCAATCAGCTTGTGGTGAATGGCCGGCTGATAGCTGGGGAGCGTGTATTGCGTGAAGTCAATGAGACTGCGACGAGCCACCCGCCGGCGCAACAGTTCCTCTGCGGCCTGAGCGGGCGATATTTGTAAGCTCAGAGTCATCCATATCCTCTACGCCAGAGAGGTGCTTGATCTCTCGTTTCTCCGTGATCAGGCCGTGAAGTTTTCCTAGCCCCATCGCAGCCGAGACCATTGCAGACGCGCCTTTGGGCTCTGCCTCCGCCTTATCCATGGCGCGCTTGAGCAAATCAGTGAGGTGTTCGACGGTGATTGCCGTGCGCTTTGCAGCGGCCTCTTGGAGTTGCTTCACCCTAACGGAAACCTCATGGTGCTGTAGCAACTTCGACGCTTCGTTCCACACTACGGGTTCGCTCATCTTTTCAGCGTTGTAACATTGCCTATACGCCTCAGAAGCGTTGCCGGTCTCCACATAGGCGCGGGCGAATGCTTCCTGTTTTGGGGTCATGTGTAATCGGGCCTCAGAGCTGCGTCATAGAATGGGGAATGCTGGACGTTGAAGCGGTCGTCATATGCAAATGTTGTGTTTGCTCCGGTTGTCTCCCAGCGGGTGCGCCACAGACCGAACTTGTCGGGGGTAATGTCCGCATAATATGCCCCGGTATCGTTGCGGCCGATGTTGGTGTCCGTGCTGTAGGTGTAGCTCTGCTCGTATCCTTCCGGGTCAAAGGTGCGGAACTTGACCGTAGTGGGGTCTATAGCGGTTCCGTCCTCGTCAAAGAATGTGGCTGTGATCCTGATTGGTGATCCAGGGTAATATTTGCCGGGTTTCAGGGGCATCGTTAGCGGCTTCCTGTGCGGGTAAAGAGGCGGGCGGAACCTGCAACACGGGCAGAGGCAAGGCGACTGGGAAATCCTGTATTTCCGGGGAAGGCGACAACGGTGGCCGTGCCTTGGGACGATCCGGCTGTTTCACGAACAGCGTTGGCGTCTTCACCGGCGGCAGCTGCGGTGCTTGTACCGGCTGACGTACCAGCGGACGGGGTGACGGCGGTTCCGGTCGCGGTGACGGTGGATGTGCCGTCGATGGTTCCGTCTGATGCAATGGTGACTGTTGATACGGCCGCGGCGGTTGATGTGCCAGTGGCCGTGCCGACGCCGGTTTGGTAATCTGTAAGGTCTGCGGCTTCCGCTAGGGCGCTCTTGCCTAGAGCGTTGAAGCCAAGCACGTTAGCTCACCTTCACGGGGTTGATTGGTTGCACCGTGGCGCGAGCTTGAAGCGCGGCTACTTCCTCTTCATGGGACTTTACTGCAGCGGTCATGCCTGCAACGAAGCCGGAAAAGATCGCAGCGCAAACCTCGTGAATTGTAGGCTGGCGGTGATTTCCGTTCTCGTCTTTCCACTGGTCCCGGTAAACGTGCGCGCCAAAGGCGATGATACGGGCGCTTTCTCCGGTCGCAGTATCATAAATGTGAATAGAGCCGGCCCCCTGCTGCACGCTGCCGGACTGATCGCCTTCAACGATAAAGGTCAGCTTGCCCATTAGGCGGCGTCCTTGTTCATATTAATGACGTTGGCTTCAGCCTTGGCGGCTTCAACGGCCGCGGTCAGCTTGTTGAGGATGTGGGCGGCCTGGGCTGCGACCTGAAGGCCAGCGGCTTTCACGCCAAGGTCCATCAGGCTGGTCAAAGCCTGAAGTTCTTGTTCGTTGAGTTCGAGCTTGGTGATCATGGTCCCTCTTTAGCTGACGACGGCGATCTTGCGGCTATTTCCAGCCGCGTCTTTTATTGTGATGTAACCCGTGACAGTTTCGGCGGCGATGGCGGAATGTGTGCCGAACTTGACAAGCCCTGCCCCTGCTGGGGTCAAAGCAACATCCATGTCATCTGAACCCGTGCCTGCCGTTTCTGCGGCAAGTGTGGCGGTGTTTGACGCACATGAAAGCGATGCACGCTCGTAGTTGCTGGCGTCGGTGTAGGTTTCATAAACCCGAAACGTTTGAGCATTCGTCCCACGACGCTGTGCAACAGTGTCGGCTGCGTCGCGGAGAAGTATCGTATCTGGACTGTTATTCGATACGCCCGCAGACCAACCAAACGGCTGGTCTGATTTCAACCTCAGACCGTTTCCGTCTGCTGAAAAAGACCAAATCTGAGTGCCACCAACACTAAAATTCCACGGATTGCCGCCATTGTAATCCATCTCAAAAGCGACATTGCCGCCGAACCGTGCGCCCGACATTCTAAAGTTAGACCCGTCAGCCCGTGCACGGATTTGGCTTACGCCGCCGATTTGGAGGTCCATTAAGTTGGCCGCCGCATTCGCCGCCGTGTTCGTAATGTTAAGTTTGAACGCTGTCGGCGTACCGCTGGTATTCCATGTTCCTGCGAGATCAATAAGGCTCTGAGCGTTGGAGCCTGTCAGGCTGTACCCTGTAACGGCTAGGGCGTTGGTATTAGCGGCTGGGGTGATGGTTTGGGTAGCGGTGAAGGTGTTAGCGGTGAGAAATGCCGTGCCAATGTCAGACACTAGCGCAGTGACAAAGATCGTCGCGCTGCCGCTCAGGTTTATCTTGCTGGTGCCAGACGTGCCGCTGATCTTGGAGAGCGTGACCGTATCACGGCTAAACGTGGTTCCCGAGCTGGTGTAGGTGCCGACGCCAATTTCAAAGTCGTTTCCGTCTTCGATGCAGTAGCTGTAAACCGTCGCGTTGGCGGCTCCCGCTTCGGCAAACGTCGCAAACCCCGCAACCGCAGAGCCGAGCGTGATCGTGCCCGTGCCGGTCGTGGCTGTCGTCATGCGTGCGCGGTTGAGGAGGGCTCCCATTTAGTCCTCAGTCACAGCGGTTGCGGTCGTCAGACGAGGCGTAACGCCGGTGGAGACGCTAATGCTGGGGGAGACGGCCCCCTTGTAGAGCAGGACGCCCGCGCCGCTTGAAGCCGTGCCAATGCCAAAGTGCGTAATGTTAGCCGTCGAGCCGGTGCATTCGGGGAAGTCGATGTTTGCAGCGGGGGACACGCTGTTATTGGTCACGGTAAAGCCGGACCCGGAGCGAGCGACGGCAACACGGGCATAGGATGTGTATGTGGCTTCGCTTGTCGTCTGGTCGCCAGCCTCGCCTGGGTCGCCCGTGTGCAGGGACACGTAGAGCGAACCCGCCGTGGATGAGCCACGTAGCCCGGTCGCATCCCCGATGTTGGCCGCGTTGGTGTTCTTAAAGAGCAGTTCGAGGAGCGCGTTTTCCCAGGCATTGGTCTTAGACATTTAGTTGGCTCCCACGGGGGCGGATTTCCTCAGGATTTCAGCGAGTTTCGCCAAAGCATCTTCTGCCTTGCCCTCGACACGGAGAAACACGTTCTGGTTGCCGGCGTGAGGCTTTTCACCGGCTTTGATTTCCCGGTAGCGGTCTTCGATCTGGGCGCGGGTTTCAGACATGGCGACGGGGGCGGGCTGGACCGGCATGGGGCGCCCGGTCAAGGTAGCCATCAGGCGGCCAAACCACGGCTTGCGGGGGCGGCCTTCATATTCCTCAGCCTTGACCAGCCAACCGGCGATGGTGAGGAACAGGGCAAGAACCAACACAGTCAGAAGCGACTGCGAAAGCTGAAGGTCTTCCAAGCTCATCCCCGTCAGGCGGCGCAGATTGTCAAGGTCTGCACGGTCAGCCGTAGCCAGCACCGGAGCGAGGCTTGCGGCCTTACGGGCGTCTGCCAATTCCTGTTCGGCGGCACCTAAGCTGATGGCCATTTTGGCGATCAAATCCCACCGCTCCACTTCGGCCTTAGCCATCTCGTAGTTTTTGCAGAACTCGCGCGTCTGCGGTCCCTTGGTGACGGTGCAGCCTTCCGTGATCCCGGTGAACCACTTGTGGGCCTCTGCCGTGTTCACAGCGGCGCGGGCGTCAGCCACGTTGCGCCACGGCTTAATGTTGGCTTGGCCTTCGATGGGATCGAGGGCGGCGCGTTCCTTGCGGAGCCGTTCGAGCTTGGCTTCAGCGTCAGCCACGGCCTTGGCGTTGTTGTCGGACTTGGAAAACGCCGTGAGCTGGGCATTCGTCAGGTTGCTCTGGTTGTTCGAGGCCACGCTTAGGGTGGAGTTGACCTCCCAAGCGATGGCACCGCAGATGATGAGGCCCCAAAGGGCGAAAGCGCCGACTTGGCGCTCATACCAAGCGCGGCACGCCTTCTGAGCGCCGATGTAGTGAAAGCCAACGGCAGAGAGGCCCAACAGAACCAGAATGGCCTGCGTTGCGCCGTCCTTGGCCTTGTCGCCGGAGTAGTAGATCACGGAAATGACGCTGGCGAGGATGGCGCAGCGAATCAGCCATCGCTCGGGTTTGTCGAGGGCTGCGGAGATGGCATCGCGGGCGGTGCCGATGAGGCCGCCGGGGGTGGATACGGTCGTCATGGGGGCTTCCCTCCTTGGGGGCTGGGGGACGCGCACAAGTTGTAGTTTCACATGAAACGGTCAGATATGCTTGACGAGAAATCCGCAGATGGCGGTTTCTAGGCCAGAACCGGGGGGAACTATATACTTGACTGAACACGCCTGACGGCATATATTGGTTTCAGATCGCAATTGGATTTGAAGCCATGACCATCAATCTAACTGATCCTGTATTTCACGACGAAACGAAAGCCCGCGAGTTTCTTGAGAAACAGCGCTGGCCTCACGGTCCCGTCTGCCCTTACTGCAACGAGACCAAGAACGCTGTCCGTCTCGGTGGCGAAGCCGCCGCCAAGGGCCAAGTCCTTTGCCGTCCCTGCCGTAAGAAATTCACCGTGACGGTCGGAACCGTCATGGAGCGCTCGCACATCCCTCTGACCAAGTGGCTGATGGCCTTCCGGCTCATGGCCTCCAGCAAGAAGGGCATGTCGGCCCACCAGCTTCACCGCATGATGGGCATTACCTACAAGACCGCGTGGTTCCTCAACATGCGCGTCCGCGAAGCCATGGGCCTTGGCCCTGATCCTGCAAAGTCGGCCGGCCCTCTAGGTGGCGCTGGCAAGATCGTAGAGAGCGACGAAACCTTTGTTGGTGGCAAGGCCAAGAACGCCAAGAAGGGCAAGCCCACGCCTAAGAAAACGCCTGTGGTCGCCCTGATCGAACGTGGCGGCGAAATGCGCGCCAAGGTCGTAGCCGATGTGACCGCCAAGACGGTTCGCAAGGTCCTCGTCACGCAGGTTTCCCGCAAGTCCCACCTGATGACGGACGATAGCCTTGTCTATTACTGGCTGGGCCGCGAGTTTGCTGCCCATGACAGCGTGAACCACTCCAAAGACGAGTACGTGCGCGGCAAGGCTCATTGCAACACCGCTGAGAGCTACTTCGCCCTCTTGAAGCGCGGCATCATGGGCTCGTTTCATTCCGTGTCAGAACAGCACTTGCAGCGCTACGCCGATGAGTTCGCATTCCGCTGGAACCACCGCCAGCTTGATGACACGGCCCGCGCCAACGAAATCATCAAGGCGACGAAGGGTAAGCGCCTCACATATCGGCCGACTAACGAAGCCTAAGACCTTGAAACAGAAGGCCCGACGCCTCGTTTATAAGAGGAAGCGTCGGGCTCGCGACTCACGCTAAGTTGTAGGTGTCAAGACTGCAACTTACGGGGTCACGAATGGATCAGTACCAAGTCAATGTAGCGGTGCGCCTGCTCGCCTTAGAAGAAGTGCTCGTGCACGTAGCCAAGGTTCTGTTTGTAGCCATTGGCGCAACCGAACAAGGTATGGCCGATTTACGGGAGCGAGCATCTCAAAAACTTCAGGAAAGCCATCTGCCAGGGTTTGAACCGGCTCTTTCAGACCACCTATCAGCTGAGCTTCAGGTGGCAGTAGACGAGATGCTCTCTCGGATAGAGACGGGGGCGGCCATTCTAAGAATGCAACTGCACGACGCGCATCCGAAAGATTAAGTCCATCGCTCATTTCTTTTGGCCCTTGGCAGATTTTTTTGCACTTGGCGTGAATGGCTTTGGCGGCGTCTCAAGCGCCTTCTTCACCCCGCGCATGAAGCGATCTTCTGCGCCGGGCTCATCTTGAACCTTCGGCTTTTCTATTGGTGCTTTTGCCATGACTGAAGATGCCTCCACCTACACCATCGGATCACTCGGCACGGCTCGCCAGATGGCCGGAATGATCGGAGAGTTTATTGCCGCATGGGGAATGCTAGAGCACTCAATGCGACTCGTCCTCATGAACGTCGTTAGCATCCACCACGAAGCCGCCGAAGCTATTCTTTACGCCGTTAAGAACACATCTGCCAAGATAGACATTCTGGCCGATCTGACTCGGAGAGGAGACTTTAAGAGAAAAGACGAGTTGCTCGACGCCCTATCAGAAGTGTCCCGATTATCGAGCAAGAGGAACGAGCTGCTGCACTGCCTTATAGGCTTGGACCAAGAGAATAACGTTGTCAGATGGGACTTCCGTTACGGGGCAACTGATCCAGAGCGTCTGCGAACCATAACCGTCGATGAACTCTTGGAAACGATAATGGAAGTGACAGACGCCTATAACTTCCTAGCTATTGCGCTTCACGATCATGAAGGGCCGCGGCCCCCATGGCGTAGTAAATACTTTCAACAGCGTCCCGCAATCGGAGAGGGCTCAAAGCGTCAGCGCCAAAGACTCGGGCGAAAGCGTCGACCCCGGCGCTAATCATTTCGGGCGTCACCTCTAATTGGGTGACGCCCTTTTCATTTCCAGCCCTGTCACGGCAATCGCAGGTATCGCACATTCGGTCTGTTCACTCAAGTATATAAGTCCCTTAGCAACGCAGTACGCCACGCTAGACCTGTGAAGCGATTTGGCGTTTACGTCAATAGATTGTGCCAAATCTTTGACGATGCCTACCAGGTGTTGCGCGTTGGATTCACTCCCCCTTATCTTGAAGCGCGCGGATGGCGGTGGCGATATGAGCGCAGGCTGAATTCCAACCCTCTATGAAATCGGCGCACACGTCGCCCATGTCGGCAACCGGGAAGTCAATGTCGCGCGCGATGATCAGCGCCTTCTCATAGGCTGCGTTCTCTGCTTCACGAAGGGCGGCGGCGATGGCATCTTGCAATTGCGCCTGAAAGTGAACCGGGGTGTGCCTGATGGCAATCTCCCTCGCTCTCTCTGCTGCGTCCGTCATTTGCGCTTGCCCTTTCGTCCTGCATCGATCCACTCGCGATAGACCTGGGAGATTGAGACGCCCCGGCGGTCAGCCTCTTGGCTGGCCTCTGCGTCCTGACGCTCGAAAACCATAAGCTGGATGCGCTTTAGCGGTTCGCCACTTGGCGGACGGCCCCGGCGCTTGTGTTGTGTGTCCTTCATGCCGCAATAATTACAGCACTAAAAAAAGATCGTCAACCCCTATTGCAATCTAATTAGGTGTGTAATATATTATAGGGAGTTGAGGCCGGAAGTGCGCGAACACCCCGGCCTCGGCGCTTCAACCCAATCTGCCGAAAGGACTTTAGCAATGAAGAAAGTAACAGCACTCGGGGCACTCGGTCTAGCCGGTGCCCTTCTCGGGCTCCAAGTTATCCTTGGGCTTGAATACACGGCCGGGGGCACCCTCGGCACTCAGGTGGGCATGGTGCTCGCCATGGTGACGCTGGCGGCCTTGCCGGTGTTCATTGAAGCAGCACGGCGCTACGGGCTCCCGCTGTTGAGCTGGGCGCTTGTAGTTCCCTTCGTGGCCTTCCTCGCCTATTCGCTTCCCGCCACCACGGGGCGCACCGGTGAGATCAAGGAAACGAAGGTGTCGGCCGCCAATGACGTGGCCCGCATCCGTGACGACATCCAGCGCACGACCGTCACCCTTGATTGGGCTCGGAAGGACTGGATGACGGAATGTGGCACCGGAGAAGGCAAAAAGTGCCGGGCCAAACGGAATACGGTACAGGCTCTTGAGGATCGCGTTGCGAAGCTGGAAACCGATCTGAAGAAAGCGCCGGCGGCACACGGCGACCTCGGCTCTGATCTTTGGGCCTGGGCCACCGGTGCCGACGCTGCCACCGTCCGCAAGGTTTCAGTGCTGGCGTTTGCCATCGGAATGGACTTCGCAATCTGGGCTCTGATCTGGCTTGCAACGTCGCTTCTGACGGCCCCTATCCGGTCAGCCAACGACAACGTTCAAACGTCGTTTGCAACGCCGGAGCCGCTGCCCCCGGCAACCGCGATCCCGCCGAAGATCAAGGGTGAGAACATCGTGGATTGGACACGGGAGTTTCGGAAGGTCCACAAGCGCGATCCGAAGTGGCCGGAAGTCAAGGCTCAGTTTCCTGAGGCTTCTAAAACGACGGCATGGCGTCGGGTGAAAGCAGCCTGAACCTGTGCAGTTTCTGCAAAAGTTGAACCCGCTCGGAGCGAGCCGGGCGGGTTTCTTTTTGTAGTTCCGCCGGTTCCAAGCCGGTTCCAAGGCGGAACCCGCGCGGTTTCAGGGCCTACTTGGAGGGCGGCGGCGTTCTGTAATCCAGAGGTCAACCAACCGTTGGAGCGCCCCACGGACCACGGCCAGCCCGTAGGCTTTGGCCTGTTGCCGGTTCGTGTATCCTGAGAGCCCAAAACCGATCTGAACCAGCGTGGAACTTTCCCGCACGAGGCGTTCCAAGGCGAGAAACTCGTCTGGGCTTAGGGTGGAACGGGCGTCAGCAAGGCGGGTTGCGTGGACAGTGCGGCCGAACTCGCGACGGTCGCAGGGTTCACCGGCGTAGTCCTGCACCCTCACGTCATGGCCTTCCGCGCCGTGATAGTGCCGCTCGAACTGTTCAGCGGCTTGGAACTGTGACCCATCGATTTCCTGAGACCGCAGCATCTCTAGAAAGGGGTCCCGAGCTTTGTACGCTCTGCGCTGCGTCTTGGCGTCCGTTTCAGGATGGTCCCATTCAGAACGCGCGGCCCGCTCTGCTGTAGGCCCTGCCTCGTCAACGACGGGCTTAAACGCAGCATTCAAGTCGGCTTGGCGGTTCGCCCTGTCAGCCCCGCGCTTGGCCCTCTGAACGCCAACGGTGCGAAGTTCAATGATGGCTTGGTTCGTCATCCTGCTGTCCTTCTGACGACGCGCGCACGCTTAGATTTCTTGGCGCGAATAGCCGCTGAGGCGTCCGCGTAGTAGGCAACCTTTTGAACTTTTCCATCCTTCAGCTTGAAGCCCTTGGGGAGCTTGGTGACGTGGCCGGTCATTGGTCTTCCAGACATTTAAATTTCGGCATTGAAGGCGTTGGCCCTGAGCGCAAAACGGTTGCCTGTTCGCGTTCGGCTGCGATCCTTGCGGCTCGTTTCATTGCGGAGCGCCGACCATTCGCTTGCGCCGCACTCGTTACCGCAGTCTTTTTTGCCAATTGGTTAGCAAGATTTTCAAGATCGTCAAAATCGCTCATTTCCTCAGATCCTCAGTAGTTACGACTGCGACGAACGCGAACAGGTGAGCGAGTAGAAGGGCGAAAAGGAGTTCTTTCATTCCCGAGCTGCCTTGATCGCGTCTTTCATGAGGTCCGGTGTTGACTGCCACGCCTTGGCGTCCCGCGCTATTTCCAGAAACACGTTGATGGGAACGGGTATCTTTGAGCTGTATCCTGATCCCTTGATCTGCTCGGCATGGGCAATCAGTTGGTCAACGGTCATTGGGTGCCCCCATGTTTTCGAGAATGCGAAACCGCTCTTGAAGTTCGCGCTGGCGTAGCTTCATTTCCATTTCGTTGAGGTCGATGACTTCGATCGTCTCAACGCCCTGCACGAAGTCCCAGGGCTCCTCTGTGATCGTCCCCAAAGGTTCGAGGTAGAGGGCCAAGATGAAAACAAGCGGCTTCATTCTGCGGCCTCGTCGCGCTTGTCGTTGATCTCGGGATACCAGCCGCGAAGGTGGCGCATCCTGCCGTCTGCCGTTTTCATGGCGTCGGCTTGAAGCTGTTCCATCACATCCCGCGTCGGGGCGAGCAGCGTGGGCCGTTCCCAGCGTTGGGTGATCGTCTGGCGCTTGAGTTCTTCGATCATCCGCCGGTTGTGCGCTTTCTGCTCTTCGGTCAGCACGTAACGGCCATCCTCGCGGGTGGGCTGTTCCGTCTGCGGGGCGGGCTTGGGGCGCTTGGCGTAGAGCTTGGCGGCTTCCGTGAGGGATTGTTTATAAACCTCGCCAGGGGTCGGCCACGTCGGGAACGTGTGGAAGCGAATAACCTCGTCAACGGCGGCCTCTAGCGCCTCTTGGTCAAAATCCTTCAAGGCGCGGACGTATTCGCTGTAGAGGGCTTCCGCATTGTCGGTGCGGGGCTCGCCGTAGAGCGTCACGAAGCGGGAAACAACGGCTTGCAAAACGTGCTTCACGATGCGGCCTCCATCATGCGGTCAAGGGCTTCCCGAGCTCGGGTCGCACCTGCGATTTTCGCGGATTGCTGTTGCTGGGGAGCGTTGAGCTTGATGCCGCCAGCGGTCTTCGACCAAAGCGCCAGCGGATTGCCTACCGGCTCACCACGGCCTTGCTTGGCGGCGATCATCGTCCAGGCTTGCGTCGTGCGCTCTGGGCCGTATGCCGATAGGGTTCCGGTCAGCCACTTGGTCGCGTTGTCCATCCGAGCCGTGGGGCCCATCCACGCCAGCACGTCGGCCAGCATGGCATCCGTCGAACCGTTGAAAGCTGATTTGAGATTCTGCCGTCCGTCCGCTTCTGGCTGGATGGTAGCTATCTCTTCTTTCTGGGTATGGAATTGGGAATGGAAGTGGTCCGCTCTATAGTAGGGTTCTGGCCCCTCTTGATTTGATTCAAGTTTCTGGATTTTTGGGCCTGAGTTCGACTCGAATTCGGGCTGAATTGGCGTCGAATTCGCTTCCAATTCGCGCTCAATTCGCGGGTTCTTCAGCTCGAAACCGGCTTGATAGAGTTTGCCCAACGCGATCAGTTTGGGTAGCAACTTGCGCACGGTTCGCGCGTTGCATTGCAGGAAGCGGGCGAGCTCTGAGGCATCAGCCGGGACGGTTTCGCCGTCGTGAAGATAGGTCAGGATTCGGAAATAGAAGCCTTGGAGCTCGAAATCGAGATTGCCGGTCCCGTCTCGATAATCGGATGTGAACAGCCGCATATAGGGCCGCTTGCCGATCTTGTTTTTGCCGCGATTTCCGCGTACATCTTCCATTGTCAAGGGCCTTCTGAGTTCTGTGGGTTTCTTGGGTGTAGGATGTGTGTCCCTGAAGAAATCGCCGTTTGCCGCGGCGTCTAAGTTCCGAGTTCGTATTCCCGCCCCCGCGGGTCAGCCCCCGGCTCTTCGTTGAGCTGGGGGCCATTCATTTGAGGCTCATCCACTGACAAGCCGAAGGCGTGGGCGGGCGTCCACTTGATCGCTGGCCGGAGCCCCATTCGCACGCGCAGAAAATCTTTCGCGCCGCTCGAACAGTTCGGCGTCCCGGATAGCCATTTCTTCAATCTGGCGGCGTTGTCTTTCCACATGGGCTCTGCGGTCCTTGATGGTCTGTTCCGGTTCAGCGCGGGGAAAGCATCCCTTGCGGCTTTGACGTGAATTCATTTCTTTTCGCTCTCAGCGATCTGCTCAAGAGCCGTGACAATCCCGTCAAGAATTCGGGTGACGTTGATTTCGTTCGCCCCGTATTTCCCAGCTTGAATGTTCTCAATTTCTCTGCGCAGCGCAGAAACTGTGTCCATTAGGATCATCGTCGGCCCCGGAAAGAGGCGGCTAGCTTGGGGGCCAGCCGCCGAGTTTGGGAGGAAACGCCCGAGAGGGCTGCAAGAAAGAACAAGTCCACCTTGCGAAACGCGACCAGTGAAGGCCGTACGGGACTGGACAGAATGAGGAGGGAGGCCAAACGCCGGGTCTGCTGGCGTCGGGCACACTCACGTCTGCCCAGACCGGTGAGGGCCTGGCACTACGCTGGAACTGAACTGGGACGCAGGAACTAGGCGGCCACGACTTCGCCGCTACTCTCCAAAGGGCGAAACAAGCCCTCAAACTGCTGCTTTGTGAGCCCGAACACGGACGGGCAAACCGTTGCCCCGCGCGCGTGGACTTCTGCGAGCAAGCGAAGATGCCAACCCGCCGCGATCCGCCCCCGGATTTTCCAATGGGCGACCGCTGACTGGCTGATGTCGAGATGGTCGGCCAAGGCCGTATCGCCCCCGAAAAATTCAACCAGCTCATGAATGCTCGAAATGTGCTTCATGGTCCCTACCGTATTACGCCTTGTCATTCGGCGCAAGATGCCAAAACGGAATTCGCCAATCAGAATGCCAAACTGTACTAAGTTGTCCCCATGATTGAGTTGGGGACTTGGGATGATTGACCCAGACGACACGGGGGACCACGCGCGCGACGTTGGCCGGCGGTTGCGGTTGACGCGCGGAGCGTTGAGAATTGGGGATCAGAGGGACTTTGGAGAGCCCGCTGGAATAAGCCAGTCGCTCTACAATCGATTCGAAACCGGATCGCGCTTGCTGACCTTGCAAGCGGCTTTAAAGCTCTGCCAATTTTATGATCTGACCCTCGATTGGCTGTATCGGGGTGATCCGTCTGGTCTGCCATACAAACTCGCGAGCGATATTCGCGACACGCGGAAGTCCCAGTCAAAACAGTAAATTGAACAGTTAACGATAACTTGCCGCACCCTTAGGTCAAGTTACGTAGAAACACGTCTCCCCATAATTTATTCCATTGTGTCATTTTCCCTATTGACGAATGACAACCTGTCATTCAGTCTTGCACACATCACGAAGCGACGGACGCCCAATCTGCAAACGCTCAGTGATCCCCGGCCGGTGGGTTTCTCCGACGCCGGCCGGGGCAGCGAAATCAACTCTAGTGCGCCCCAGGAATCGAGCCGGGCAGCACGCGAGCGGGGCGGGTGACGACCACGGGGTTCTGCGGTCGGTCTGAGGGGGCGCACCCGCCCCGAGCTTTTTAGAGGGTCAAGGCAATGAGCAACGGCACCGAATTGATCATCGATTACTTCATGCCTCTGACCTTCGAGAAAGGTTTGGTTGTCTGTATACCGGCCACCATCACCCTCACGATTGAACCCGACCATCGCGGTTCTCGTGATTGGGCCATCACCGGGATTGCGCTTGAGGGTCATTTGATGACCGGCCAGCGGATCGAAAAGGGGAAGCCCGTCGATCACGACATCCCGAAGAAAGACCCGATGTGGAAGGCGATCCGCGACTACGCCGAGCGCACCCATCAGACCCAAATCCAAGACAAGTTCAATACGTGGATTGACGAAAAGAGCGAGCGGATCGCTGACCGTCGCCGCGCCTGAATACCTGCATCCCAGTCTTCACCGGGCGTCTAGGCGTCCGACTAAGTAGAGAGGCGAAATCGGTAGGATGCAGGTTGCTTCATAAGACCCGCAAATTTCGCCGCCCTAGCACCATTCGTTGCGTTTGTTGCGTTCGGTTTGATCGATCTTGGCAGCAGGCGGGGGCCTGCAAACACTCAGGGAGCACACAAATGGACGACGTTGAAATGATTGCTTGGCCTATCGCGTACGCGATCACCGGCACGACGTTTTTTGTAGGGATCGGCGCGTTGGTTGCCGTCGTGGTTTTCGCAAGCTGATAGGGGCGGCGGGGGCCTAATAAGCCCTCGCCGTAGCAGCCAATGAACTCCGATGAATTTTGGTTCCACTTAGAAACAGCCGGATTGATCTGCGGTGCAATTCTCGCCTGCGGTCTCTTGGGGCTCTTTGCAGGATGGGTGATCGCATGAGTGACGAATATAAATTCTGGCGCGATGCGCTTGCCGGCAAGCCCGTTACAATCACAGAAGCCGAACCGCAGCCCGGATATTACAAGCTGCGCAACAAAGCAGGCACATGGCTGCCTGTCGCGATCTGGCGCAAAGACGGCGAACTTGTCGCCCGTGTCGGCAATGAAGCTCGTGACCCAGCCGACGTGTGGACGTGGTGCGCAAAAACGCCTGTTTCCAAGGATGACGCTAAGGCTGCGTTTGAAACCGGCCGTTGGCCCGGTGACGCCCCCGATGTTGGCCACAACAGCGAAGACGTGGCACTTGCTGATCTTATCCGCGATTATGCAGAACGTGCGCTTGCATGGCTGCAAAAGTCCGGCGTAAAGGACACGCAGACCAAGGATATGGCCGCAAACTATCGCGCCAAGTTGCTGGAACTCAAAAAGCAAGCCGACGCAGAACGCGAAGCCGAAAAGCGCCCGCACCTTGAAGCGTCTCGCGCCGTTGACGCCAAGTTCAAACCGCTTGTCGAGGAAGCCGATAGCGCAGCCAATCAGTTGCGTGACGCTCTGACCCGCTACATGCGGGAAGAGGAAGCTCGCCTTGAAGCAGAACGCCGCGCCAAGTGGGAGCAAGAACGCGCCGCAGCAGAAGCCGCCCGCCGCGAAGTCGAGGCGCAGCGCGCCAAGCAAATGGCAGAGAACCCCATTGCTGCACTGACTGAGCCGGAACCCGATCTGCCGCTGATGCCAGCCGAACCGGAACCCGTAAAGGTCCAAGCTGGTGGGCAGCGCGGGCGCAAGACGGGACTGCGCACCGTGACCCGCTACGTCGTCAACGATCACGCCGCAGCGTTGGCGTTCTTTGCCAACTCTGAAGACGTGAAAGAACTCATTCAGAAGTTGGCCGAACGCGCTAGCAAGGCCGGCGTGACTGTTCCCGGCGTTGAAACCGTAGTCGAAAAGGTGGCGGCATGAGCAACGTCACAGCCATGCGCGCGGGAGGCGGCTTAAGCCCGATTTACCCGCAAAGCGTAGAAGACGCCTACCGGCTTTCGAAAATGGCGTTTCAAGCCGGTATGCTTCTCCCGACAAAGACGGGCTACGGCGACAACGCCGTGACTGAGGAACCAGAGGCCACGCTTGCGCGCGGCACCATGCTCATTCTTCAGGGGATGGAAATTGGCGTCCCGCCCATGCAGGCCGTGCAGCTTTTGGCCATGATCAAAGGCCGCATCACAGCGCACTCTGAAGCCGTCCCCGGCATCTTGCTTGCCCACGGATGCAAGATCAAGACGTGGTGGACCGGAACGGAAATGGCAGACGATTGGACCTGCCACAAAGAGCTGACGCGCCCCAACGGCGACGTTTACGCGGGTTCCTACAGCGTTGCTGACGCTAAGCGTGCGGGCCTATGGGATCAATCGCCAACAAAGCAAGGTTTCGGCGGCAAGACTAAACCCAATGATAGCGCATGGTTCAGAAACCCTAAGCGGATGTTGAACGCCCGCGCTCTTGGCAACGTCGGCAAGGACGGCGGCTCTGACTTCTTGAAAGGCATTGCCGTCCGCGAAGAGATTGAGGATCTGGCACGCCTCGAAAACATCAGGGACGTGACTCCAAAGCCCGCAATGTTGGACCTTCCCGACATCCCCGACGAACCGCCACAGATCGCGCCTGAGATTGAAAGCCAAGACCCGCCGATTGCGGACGTTGAGGGCTTTCTGGCCAAGCTCAAAGAGGATCGCGATCTGTGTGAGAGCGAGGCCGAACTTGCCGAACTCATCGATGGCAACTCTGAAATCATCGACCGCTTGCCAGCCAAAGCCAAGGCCAAAGCCAAAGCAATTTTGGAGGCGGATTGATGGATGAAACGCCAGAAATCGAGGCTGAAACCAGCCTGAGACCCGATGACATCAAGAATGTCATTCGTATCGAGGAAGAGCGCCGGCAGAGGAGGGCGAACCGTGGATAACTCAGAACCCGATCTCTTGGACGATCTGAACGCGCTGACCAACAAAGTTGGGCGGGCCATCGTTGATCCTCGTCTGTCCGATGAGGAGCGCAACGAACTCCGCAAAGCGCACCACGCTCTAGCTGTGACTGCGTTTGATTACATGCGGCGCACCCATTCAGAACAACTTGCAAAGGAGACGGCACAATGTCTGTAAACGTTCACACGCTGAAGAGCGAAGCTAGGGGCGCGGTGACGATTGAAGAGACGCTAATTTCACCGAGCGTAGCCGCTGCTTGGCTAGACAAAAACGTCGGCAACCGTTCTCCGTCCGGCTCCGTAGTTGACCGCTACGCACGAGACATTGCCGCCGGCCGATGGGTTTTGTCTGGTGATCCTATACGCTTTGATGCGGCGGGTAATCTTCTAGACGGGCAGCACCGCTTGAAGGCGTGCGTTAAGGCCAACACTCCTTTTCGTTCATTCGTAGCGTATGGAATTCCAGCGAACGCTCGCTCTGTGATTGACGGCCAGAAGCCACGTCGGGCCAAAGACGTTCTGTTCATGGCCGGGTATCAAAACACGGTTATTCTCGTGACAGCCGCACGTTGGGTAGTTGCGTATCGACACGGGTATGAGCGCACAAACAACGAAATTTCCCCGAGCAATCTTGAGATTGAACTTTTGATCGGTCGGCACAAGCAACTTCCTGCGTGCGTGAATCAAATCCGTGGAGCCATTGGTCCATATCCTGGCCTGATAGCCTTCCTTCATTATGTCAATTCGTTTGTGGCCAAATATCCGGACACCTCTCTTGAGTTTGTCGAAGTCTTCAAAACCGGTGTCCCGTCGCGCCCCGGATGCCCTGCCCACCGGCTGCGCGAATACTTTATCAAAGAGCGGTCGTCGGGCGTCACTCTGAAGCGTGAAGACCACTTCCGTCTGCTTGTCGGGACGTGGAATGCATTTATTGGCCAAGGCGAAGTAACACGGCTTTCGAAGCCAAAAAGCGTTTGGCTTTACGGCGTCGATAAAGACCGCCTATGGGTTCCCGATAGCCTCAAGCCTGAACAGGCTGCCCCATGAACGATCTAGCCCCAAACGACTATGACGAGCGGTTTCGGCTCGCAAAGTTGCCGGCAAGGTTACGTCTGGAAATTATAGGCAAATCCGTATCGATGGAAAATTATACATGGCACATCGATTGATTTGGCTAATCCACTACGGCAAATGGCCAGCCAAGTTTGTTGACCACGTCAACGGTGACGGTTTGGACAATCGCCTTGTCAACCTGCGCCTTGCTTCGCACGCAGAGAACAACAGAAACTGCCGAACGTACCGGAGCAACACATCAGGTATCAAGGGTGTCAGCTTCCACCGCACTTGGAACAAGTGGCAAGCCCACATCCAGACTGACGGCAAGCAACGGTTCTTAGGATCATTCAAAACAAAGGACGAGGCTGCTCAGGCTTATCGCGAAGCCTCGAAGATGTATCACGGTGAGTTTGGGAGGTTCGAATGACCACCCACGCTGCACACTCCCACGCCGCGCTTGAACGCCGCGACAAGTGGGATGCCCTCACAAGCCTCGCTGAACTTGTCGAGACGGTGAGCAAGGACGCGAAAGACACCGCCGCAAAACTGAACGAAGCGCGGTTAGTTTTGGCGATGGCTGATGACGTGATCCGCAAAGGAACGTGGCACCCATCCCATCAGAACCAAGTGGCCGGCGTCCGGTCTCAGATCAGAGCGGTAATCAAATGATTTGGACCGTTCTCGTGTTCGCCGCCGGCGTTTGGTGCGGCTGGTATTTCTCAGTGATGATTGATGACCGGTTAGCGCCGAAAGGTGACGAATGACAGAAATTCTGATGTGGGCGGCTCTGTTCTTTGGAAGCGGCTTTGCCGGTGGGTTTTTTGGCGTCGTGTGCGGTGTCATCGCCGTACGCATGGTCAAGGGGCCAAGGCGTCGGCCCGTCGTCATGGATGAATGGAGGGGTCTGTGAGTTATATCGTTTGCGGATGGTACACGTCCGACTACCGGCATTGGCTTGATACGCTGATCCCATCGCTTGAGGCCCACGGTGCCCCGCATGACTTTGTTGAAGTCGCCAAAGCTGCTGGAGGGTGGGAGCGAAACACGATGCGCAAGCCGGCGCAGATCGCCGCCGCGTTTGATCGCCACCCGGAAACGACTGTCATTTTCATAGACGTGGACTGCACGGTGCTGTCCCCGCTCGATGAACTTGCCGGCATCAGCGGCGACATCGGCGTTTACATCCGCACGCGATTTCGCTCCAACGGAGAACCGAAACTTGGGCCGCGATCCGGTACGATGGTTTTTCAGCCGACGATTGGCGCGCGGCGATTTGTCGAGGCTTGGATCGCTGAGGGCCGCAACGCTGCAAACTATGGCGTCGATCAGGACAGTCTTGCCGTCGCGCTCGGCCGGGTGCCGGGGCTGTCTGTAACGACGCTCGGCGTCGAGTGGTGCGCCGTGCCGGCCGACAAATGCCCAGCGCCAAAGATATTGCACGATAGCGCCAGCCGAAATTCAAAAACGCCACTCTGGCGTCGGTGGACGGGGTTGGCGGCATGACACACGATCCCTATTCCGTAACGCCGCGCAAGCCGCTGACCGACAAACAGCGGTTGCAGCTCTTCATCCGACACCAAGGCATCTGCTGCCTGTGCGGTCTGAAGATCGATGGCGTGAAAGAAATGTGGGACGAACATATCAACCCACTCTGGCGGGATGGCGACAACGAAGCGGAGAACAGAGCCCCGGCGCACGCCAAATGCGCAAGGCTCAAGACAAAGCAGGAAGCCCCCGAACGGGCCAAGGGCCGCGACGTTGCGGAGTTTCATTTTGGGGCCAAGAGGGCAAAGACAAAACCGATGCCGTGCGGGCGTCGATCAAGGTTCAAGAAGAAGATGAACGGCGAAGTAGTGGAGAGATAGAAAATGCCGGGGGTCACGAACAACAATTACAACCTGAATCCGAAGTTAAAACGTCTGCGCAAGATTGACCGCATGATGGAAACACTACGGCGTCGCGCGCGGACACTTCAAAAAGAACGGCTTTCAATAGTGGGGGCAATGTATGGCACAGGAAATGAGAATAACGCTTCGACTGATCGAGCTAAAGGGCGGGGGCTTCATCATAGCCGAGGAAACACTTAGCGGCGATCAAGTGGACTTTGACGCAACGCAGGCCGTGTCAACGATTGATGAGGCGTGCGGGTCTGTGCAGCGGATTTTGCGAACGTGGGCCGATGACTGCAAACGGCTCAAGTTGGCCCGAGAGCAAGACGAAAACGTGATCCCGTTGAAAAAGGCCCCCCGGCTTTGGTGGAGGAATGCGGGATGAAGCTCCTCACCATTGACCAAGTGGCTGACCAGTTAATGATGCGGCCCAGGACCGTTCGCCGGCTGGAAATCCCCTATGCTAAGGTCGGGCGAAAGCGCCTTTACGATCCAAGAGACGTTGAAGCGTATGTCGAAGGGGCAAAGCAATGTCCGTCTTCAAGCGTGCCGGTTCGCCTTACTACTACTCGGAAATCGTCCACCGAGGGCTTAGGTCTGTCCGCAGCACTAAGACTAGCTCCCGCCGGGAGGCGGAAGCCTTCGACCGAGAACACAAAAAGCAGATCGTTGCAAAAGCTGGAAAGCCCAAGCGGCCAAGTCTAACGGTTGACGAGGCTTGCGGGCGATATTGGATAGAGAAGGGGCAGCACCTTGGCTGGGCAGAGCACGTCGGAAGACATCTTAAGTGGATCGTGGCCACGGTCGGAACGCTACCCATCGCTGCCGTGGACAATGTGGCGGTCGGAACTATCGTTGATTCTCGGAGGGATGCGGGAGCCGGCGCGGCGGGAGTTAATAGAACTCTTGCTGTCCTTCGCCAGGTCATGGGCCGCTGTCAGAAAGCGTGGGGCGTCGAAGTCCAACACATCGACTGGAAAGCCCACTTCCAAAAAGAGCCCAAAGGCCGCGTCAGATGGCTCACGCCGGCCGAAGCGCAAAGGCTCTGCGAAGCCCTCCCCGAGCACGTCCGGCTTGCCGTCGAATGGTCGCTCTACACGGGGACGCGGAAAGGCGAAACGTACGGATTGAGGTGGTCGGATGTGGACTTGGAACGTGGGCAGGTTTCAGTTCGGGGCAAGACTGGGCCGCGATCAGTTTGGTTATCAGCCGAGGCGCGGGCCGTTCTCTCCCGCTGTTCGCGACGGGGCCTATTTGTGTTTGATCGGACCAATCACCGGAAGCATTTCGCAAAGGCGGTGGAGAATACGGGACTTGTCGATTTTCACTGGCACGATCTGCGCCACACACATGCTACGTGGTTACGGCAAGGCGGTGCTCCGCTCGAAATTGTTGCCCGCTCCCTTGGACATTCCACTATCCAGGTTACGCAACGCTACGCACACGTCGATGACCAGGAAGTCAAAGACGCACTCAGGAACCTTCCGAGTCTCACGCCAAGCGCAACGAACGTCGTTCCGATAAAGTCACGCGCCCAAAAACCGAAGTAACCAACAATCGCCCCAACACAACAAAAAGCCCCATTGAATTTGCGGGGCTTTTTCTATTTCTGTGCGGGATTAAAAGTCACGTGCTCTACCACTGAGCTACCGGCCCATTCGTGCGCTGCTTGTAGGGGGGCTTCTCATGGGGGTCAAGGCGACGCCGGGGGACCTTTCCGCGGTTCTTTTCAAGGCTGTCCGCGGCGCAATCACGCGGCCACCCCGCCCCCGATCCAATTTGCCGCCTGACCAGCCGCCGTGCTTGGGCTATGAGGGGCGCCCGACCGGCGATTTCGCCACCCGTGATGAGCATGCAGCCCGCCTCCGATATCGAAGCGACGAGCCCTGTTCCCAACGCCCGGTCCGACCGGCCGGTTGACCGCCCGCGCGCCATCGCCCTCATGATTCTGGCGATCACGTTTTTCTCCGCGCTCGACACGTCCGCCAAATATTTAGGCGCCCACTACGGCCTGCCCGTCACGCAAGTCGCCTGGTCCCGTTTCATCGGCCAGTTCATGGCCCTGATGGTTCTGGTGCCCGTGTTCGGGTCGCTTTCCTTGCCCGACCTCTTCCGCACCAAGCACCTCAAACTCCAGCTTGTGCGCTCCGTCCTGATGGCGTCGACGACGGTCCTGAACTTCCTGGCACTCCAAACGCTTCGTCTCGATCAGGCCATCACCATCGTTTTCCTGGCCCCGTTGGTGGTAGCCCTCCTCGCCGGACCCTTCCTCGGCGAATGGGTCGGATGGCGCCGCCTCGTCGCCATCGCCGTCGGCTTTACCGGCGTCGCTGTCGCCATGGCGCCCACAGACCTCACCGCCGGAACCACAGGCTTCAACATCGGCGTCCTCTATTCTCTATCCGCCATGCTCGCCTATGCCCTGTTCATGCTGCTAACCCGCTACATGGCCGCCTTCGACCCGCCCATGGTGACGCTCTTCTATTCCATGTTCGTCGGCACGTTCCTCGGCGCGCCATTGGCCTATCTTGCCTGGACCACGCCCCCCGATCTCCAAGCCTGGCTCATGCTGGCAAGCCTCGGCTTCTTCGGCGGCATGGGACATTGGTTGTTTCTGCATGCCTACCGCCTCGCCCCCGCCTCGGCCGTCGCGCCCTTCCTGTACTTCCAGCTTATCTCGATGATTTCATTCGGGTATCTCGTGTTCTCCGACATCCCGGACGCCCAAACCCTGGTAGGAGCCGCAATTGTCGTCGCATCTGGAATATATCTTTTCCATCGCGAACGAATATCGGCCCCTCCATCCCCGCCGCCGCAGAATTAGTCAGTAACTTCAACTGCGCCGCTGCACGCACGCACCATTATGCTGATCCATGACAGATTTAACTGTCAGCACACCCTGACACTTTGGGTTGCTTAGAAAACGGTTTCGGGGCAAATTCCGCGACAAGTTGGCGCGCGGTTGACTGCTTGCCCCGCCGGGGCCCGGACCCGCCAACACCGGAGGGGCTATGCCATGCACCGGCCCGAGCATCAAAAAAGTCAAAGTCGAACCAGCGGCCCCGACGAGTGGGTCCGCCGTTTGACCATTTTTCTGGGCGCGCCCCTGGCTATGCTGGTCTCCGGCCTAGCCCTGATCCAGTTCCTCTAGGGATTGACGTCTTCTCGGCAACATGAGTGAAACCAGCACTCCGGCGGCGCGTAGGTTCAAGCACGCCACCGGAGTTTTTTATGCGCCTCGCTCTCGCCCTCGCACTGTCGCTCGCAGCCAGTCCAACAGCCAATGCCAACGACCGCGTCACCGGCGTCGTGGAATTGTTCACAAGCCAGGGCTGCTCGTCGTGCCCGCCAGCCGATGCCCTCATCGAAGACCTCGCCCGGCTGAAGTCACTCGCCGTCCTCTCGTTCCCCGTCGATTATTGGGACCGGCTCGGCTGGAAGGATACGTACGGCTCCCCGGCTCATTCGGCGCGACAGCGCGCCTATGCAAGCGCCCGCGGCGACCGCTCCGTTTACACACCCCAGGTCGTCGTGAATGGCACCCACCACATGAACGGGGCCGACCGCGCCGAAATTGAAAACAACCTGCAGGCCCTGCGCGCGCAGTTGGCCGTAGCCGTCGGCATCACACACGCGAACGGCTCACTGCGCATTGCAGTGGGCGCAGCACCCGCCGGTCTATCGGCCGCAGCCCGCGCCGCCACAGTCGTCTTGATGCCTTACCTCGCTCGGCGCGACGTTGCGATCGGACGCGGCGAAAATGCCAGCCGGAAGATCACCTACACGAACATCGTCCGCGATATCCGCCCCATTGGAGATTGGAATGGCGAACCCCGGACCATCGAGGTCCCCATCGCCTCTTTGAACGGTGCCGATGGCGCCGTCGTCCTTTTGCAAACGGGCGAGGGCAATGCACCCGGCCCGGTCATCGGCGCCGCCCAGATCAAGCTCACTCCGTCCAATTAGCGCCCGTCAGACTTTGCGCTCCAAACGCGCCTTCGTGGCCTCTGCCCAGGCATCGAAGCGGCCCTCAGCAATCGCTTTCCGCATCGCCGCCATCAGGTCTTGATAGAAAACCGTATTCACCCACGACAGGATCATCGCGCCCAGATACTCGCCCGACTTAACGAGATGGTGCAGGTACGCGCGCGAATAATCCCGCGCCGCCGGACACGTACTCTCCGGATCGAGCGGCGCCAGATCCTCGGCATGCCGGGCATTATGCAGGTTGACCCGCCCATCCCAAGTGAAGGCCGTCCCATGCCGCCCGTTCCGCGTCGGCATCACGCAATCGAACATGTCGATGCCCCGCCGCACGCTCTCAATCAGATCGAGCGGCGTCCCCACCCCCATGAGATAGCGCGGCTTCTCCGCCGGCAAATGCGGCAGCGTCTCTTCAAGCGTCGCCACCATCGCCTCATGTCCTTCGCCGACCGCCAGCCCACCGACCGCGTATCCCGGAAAATCCATCTCCACGAGCGCGCGCGCCGACCGTTGCCGCAACTCGGAATCCACCCCGCCCTGCACGATCGCAAACAGCGCCTGCCCGCGTGTCGCCCCGCCAGCCAGCACTTGCGCCTCGAACGCCCGCTTCGACCGCTCTGCCCAGCGCAGCGACAGCGCCATCGCGCGTTCCACCTCGCTCCGCTCCGCCGGCAACTCGATGCACTCGTCGAACTGCATCTGGATGTCCGAGCCGAGCAGACACTGGATCTCGATCGACCGCTCCGGCGTCAGCATGTGCCGCGATCCGTCGATGTGCGACTGGAACTGCGCGCCTTCCTCCGTGATCTTGCGAATGGTCGCCAGACTCATCACCTGAAACCCGCCGCTGTCGGTCAAGATCGGCCCATCCCAGCGCATAAATTTATGCAAGCCACCGAGCCGCGCGATCCGCTCCGCGCCGGGCCGCAGCATGAGATGATACGTATTGCCAAGCAGGATATCGGCGCCCGCCCCCTTCACCTGCTCGGGATAAAGCGCCTTCACGGTCCCCACCGTGCCCACCGGCATGAAGGCCGGCGTGCGGATCACCCCGCGCGGCGTTTGGATTTCGCCCAGCCGCGCGTTCCCATCCTGCCCCAGCAGTTTGTACCCAAAAGTCTGCACCGTCTGATCCATGCCGCGTTGGTTAGCCGGTTTCCGCCGCCGGGAACAGCAGGCACGCATCCCCATACGAGTAGAACCGGTACCCATGCTGAATCGCATGCGCATACGCGGCCTGCATCGTCTCCAGCCCCGACAGCGCCGAAACCAGCATGAACAGCGTGGAGCGCGGCAAATGGAAATTGGTCATCAACGCACCCGTCACCCGGAAGCGATACCCCGGCGTAATAAAAATTGACGTCTCGCCGGCCCACGCGCCGAGTTGCCCATCCTCCGCCGCCGCACTCTCCAGCGTCCGAAGCGACGTCGTCCCCACCGCCACCACCCGATTGCCCCGCGCGCGCACCGCATTCAGCGCCGCAGCAGTCGCCGCATCGATCGACCCCCACTCGGAATGCATCTGATGTCCGGCCGTATCCTCCGCCTTTACCGGCAGGAACGTCCCCGCCCCCACATGGAGTGTCACGGTGTGCCGCTCGATCCCGCGCGCGTCGATCGCCGCAATGAGCCGCTCTGTGAAATGCAGTCCGGCCGTGGGTGCAGCCACCGCCCCGTCCTTCGCCGCAAACATCGTTTGATAGCTCTGCCTATCCGCTTCCCCCGGCGGCCGCTTCAACGCGATGTACGGCGGCAGCGGCATCGCCCCCACCGCGGCAATGGCGCGATCAAGCTCATCTCCCGTCAGATCGAACGCGAGTTCAACTTCGCCCGCGTCGAATTTCCCCACGACCGTTGCGTCGAGCGCCCCCAAAAGGCAACTCGTGTTGGCATGCCCGAACCGCACCCGGTCGCCCGGCTCCAGCCGCTTCGCCGGCCGCGCGAATGCCCGCCAGCGCGCCCCATCCACCCGCTTGATGAGATTGAACGCAACCTTGGCTGTCACGCCGTCGCGCACGCGCACCCCGTCGAGCGCCGCCGGGATGACCCGCGTATCGTTGAAGACGAGCGCATCGCCGGGCTCCAAAAGTTCCGGCAGGTCGCGCACACTGAGGTCGCGAAGCGCCCCCACACGCGGATCGACCATGAGCAGGCGCGCCGCATCCCGCGGCTCCGCCGGATAAAGCGCGATCCGCTCTTCCGGCAGCTCGAAATCGAAAAGATCCGTGCGCACGTGGTGTCACTCGCGGGTATCACAACACCCGCGAGCTAGCATTCCCCCACGCAACAGCGCAAGTTGCTGCTACGTCAGAAAATCTCCGGCACGTGCATGTCATCCGGCACCGGGGCACGGGCATAATTCGGGTGCCGCACGCGCTCCGGCAACAGCACCGGCGGCCGCGCCACCTCCTCGTAGGGGATTTGCGCCAGGAAGTGCGTAATGCAGTTGAGCCGCGCCTTCTTCTTGTCGTCGGCTTCCACGATCCACCAGCGCGCCTCGGGAATGTGCGTGCGCGCCAGCATCTCCTCCTTCGCCTTCGTGTACGCCTCCCACCGCCGCCGCGACTCCAAATCCATCGGCGACAGCTTCCATTGCTTGATGGGATCGTGAATGCGCATCCGGAAGCGCAGGTTCTGTTCCTCGTCCGAGATCGAGAACCAATACTTGATCAGGATGATCCCCGACCGCACCAGCATGCGCTCGAAGTCCGGCACGGAGCGGAAAAACTCTTCAACATCGTCATCCGAGCAAAAGCCCATCACGCGTTCGACACCCGCGCGGTTGTACCAGGAGCGATCGAACAGCACGATTTCGCCGGCAGCCGGCAGATGTTCGGCATAACGCTGGAAATACCACTGCGTCCGCTGACGGTCGTTCGGCGCCGGCAACGCCGCCACGCGGCACACGCGCGGATTGAGCCGCTGCGTGATCCGCTTGATCACGCCTCCCTTACCCGCCGCATCGCGACCCTCGAAAACGACGACCACCTTTAGCTTCTGAGAGACCACCCAGTCCTGCAGCTTCACCAGCTCCCGCTGCAGCCGGAACAGCTCCTTGAAATAGACCGTCCGGTCCAGCGTCGAGACGCCCGGGTGCTCGGCAATATCGTCGAACAGCCCCTCCAGATGCTCGTCTTCGAGCTCCAGCTCCAATTCCTCGTCGAAGCTATCCAGAAGTTCCGCCTTCACGCGCTCTGGGATAGGCCGGCCGTTCTTGGTCGTATCGCCCACGTCTGTCACCTGCACCGCTGTTGGTCGCTTGTGCGGCGACTTCACAAAGGGCATGTAACGGGCGTGTGACAGTCGCCCAATTGCGCCGTTCGATGGGCCTTGCGCGGTGCGGCGAACACGACCATCGTGCGCCATCAACCAAGGAGACCGGCCATGGCCAAGGAAAAGCGTTCCACAAAGGAAAAGCGCAAGCCCAAGAAGGAAAAGCCGGCCGCCCCTAAAAAATAGCCGGGCCTAGAAATAGCCAGCCCTAGCTGCGCACCCACTCAACGGCGGCCGCCACCGCGACGAGCACCCATGCGAGGATCGTCAGGCTGCCGCCGATCGGTGCAGCCATGGGGAAAAGGCTTCCCGCCTCGAAGCCCCTGAGCGCGATATCGCCTGCGAAAAGCGCCACGCCCAGCAGCATCGCGCGCGCCGCAGCCCGCCACCATCCGCCCGCCGTCGTGGATCGCACCGCCCACGCCGCGATGGCGAGCACCGCCACCGCATGCACCATCAGCATCTGCGCCGCGCTTGCCATGGCCGGCGTCGGCACTTTGTGCGCAGCCACCGCCGCGAGCGCCACGCCAGCCGCCCCCATCAACCCGGCCGCAGCCGCGATGCCCAGCTCTGCCCGGGGCGTCTTGTCGAAGCGCGTCATGCGTTACGCCACGTCGGCGGCAACGCGGACCGAAATCATCTTGTCCGGCGACCGCGGCGGCTCACCCTTCGCCAACTGGTCAACAGCGTCCATGCCGTCGATCACTTTGCCCCAAACTGTGTATTGCTTGTCGAGGAATCGTGCGTCGTCGAACACAATGAAAAACTGGCTGTTGGCCGAATTCGGCATCGACGACCGGGCCATCGAACACACACCGCGCACGTGCGGCTCGGCGTTGAACTCCGCCGGCAGGTTGGGATGCTTCGACTGGCCCGTGCCACGTCCCTGCGGACAGCCCGTCTGCGCCATGAAGCCGTCGATCACGCGGTGAAACACGATCCCGTCGTAGAACTTCTCGCGCGCCAGAAGCTTGATGCGCTCCACATGCTTAGGCGCCAGATCAGGACGCAGTTCGATTGTCACCGTCCCCTTGCTCGTCTCGATGATCAGCGTGTTCTCGGGGTCCTTGATGGCGGCCATGGTTTGGCTCTCTCCGTTACTGAGGTTTATGGACTGTTTCGGTCGGGATCAGGCGGCGCTCAAGGCGCGATGTATGCCTTCACGATTTTATCCGGCTTGGGCGGCGGCTCGCCTTTGGCGATCTTGTCGACCGCGATCATGCCGTCGATCACCTGACCCCACACCGTGTACTGGCTGTTGAGGTTGGGCGCATGCGTGAAGCAGATGAAAAATTGGCTGTTGGCCGAATTCGGGCTCGACGACCGCGCAGCCCCCACCGTCCCGCGCTCGAACGGCGTCGGCGTGAACTCGGCCGGCAGGTCGGGATACTTCGACCCGCCCATGCCCGTGCCTGTCGGATCGCCCGTCTGCGCCATGAAGCCAGGGATCACCCGGTGGAAGATGATGCCGTTATAAAAGCCCTCACCCGCGAGTTGCTTCACCCGCGCCACGTGCTGCGGCGCCAGATCCGGACGCAGCTTGATCTTCACCGTCCCCGTCGTCAGTTCCAGAACCAGCGTCTCACCCGCCGCGACCGGGCCCCCTGCCGGATTGGCACCCGTCGCCGGCCCACCGACCTCAGCAGTCGAGCTGTTGCCGCAAGCGGCCAGCGAAAACGCCAGCATGAGGAACGAAAGAAGGGTTGGAAAGCGCATCGGCGTCGGCTCCTAGGGGCCTGAATTGAACCTGTCTGGGTGATCTATCTGCCGCCCCGGACGTGGCGCCCTTATGGCCGCTCTGCCGGGCCCTGGCAAGGCAACCCCGCCCTGCACACACCGTCGTTTCAGCCATTAGGCCTTCCGCTGCGCCTTATCCGCCAACCGCTTGGCCACCGCCTTCGACACGAACGGCGACGGGTCACCCCCCATCAACGCCACGGCCCGCACGAGATTCGCCGCGATATGGCGCACATTCGGCGAGGCGGCCACGAACACCGTCTCGATCTCGTCGGCCATTTCACCGTTCATGCCGGCCATCTGCATTTCGTAGTCGAAGTCGGTCCCGTCCCTGAGCCCACGGAAAATGATCGCTGCTCCGTGCGCCCGCGCCGCCTCCACGGCCAACCCCTGGAACGTCACGATCCGCACCTCGGTCCCGGTCCGCTTGGCGATCGCCCGCGTCTCGTCTTCCAGCATCTCGACCCGCTCGCCCGCCGTGAACAGCGGCGACTTACCCGGATTGGTGCCGATCCCGATCACGAGCGTATCCACCAGCCGGCACGCCCGCGCAATCACGTCCGTGTGGCCGTGGGTCACGGGATCGAAGGAGCCGGAATAAAAGCCGATGCGTGCTGCCATCCCGGCATCTAGCCCGCAACGCGATCACGCCGCAAGACCGCGTGCCCGGCGTTCTTGGGGTTAACATGAACACACCGCCAAACCCGCGCCGCGCGGCCGGCTCGCCGCAGGGGAGCAGCCCGGCGCAAACAAAAGAGGCCCGCTCGGATGAGCGGGCCTCTTGTCGTCCCCCAGGCAAAACCCGGGAATTTACTTCATCGGCGCTTCGGCGTGCCGCGACCCGAAGATGTCCGACAGGTTGAAGCGATAGCCGAGACCAACCGAGAAGATCCAGGGATCGATGCCGACATCGAACTGATCGACACCGTTGACCGAAACAGTGTGCTCGATCCAGGTCTTCTTGACGTCCGCGTTCAGATACCAGCCTTGACCGACTTCGATATCCACACCCGCCTGCAGCGTGAAGCCCAGTGCGTCATCGACTTCGACGCGTGCGCCATTGAGAGCACCAACGCCATCTTCGCTAAACGGCAAGATGTACTGAATGCCGGCACCTACGTAGGGTTTAATGCCGTTCATGCTGTCGAAATGGTACTGAAGTGTGAGCGCCGGCGGGAACACCCAGAAATCGGCAACGTGGCCAGCCGCACTGTGATTGGCCTCGAGATTGGCGAAACAGCAGAAAAGTTCCAGCGCGAGATTCTTGTTCAGGAAGTACGTCAGAGTCAGCGTCGGGATGAACTCGTCATCCAATTCCACAGTCCCCGCCAAGGGACCGCCCGGATTGGTGCTATCATCGTTGAAGTTCACATAAGTGCCCTGCACGCGCACCAGCATGTCGCCGGCATAGTCGCCAGCCTGCGCCGGGACAGCCGCCGTCGCCATGGCACCCGCCAATGCGAGCCCGCCCAAATACGCCCTGACGCCCGTTCCAATCTTCAGCATGTCCCTTGTCCCCTTCTCTGAACGGCCCGCTGGAAAAATCTTCCCCAGGGCCGCACTCGTCTCCCCTCCATCCATAATTCCGTCAGCGGATTCTCCCAGCCCTTCGGAGCCCCGTTGCCTGACCGACATCAGCAACCAGCGGGTGTGTGGCCCCCTGTTGCTCCCCCGCAACGCCTCCGTTGATGCAGATCAACCCGCGCCGGCGCTGCGTCACCGCGCACCACCACCTTTCGTCGCAACTGCACCCAAACGTTGATGTCCATCAAAGCCGCCCCCTCGCGATGAGCCGACCGTGATCCCGATTTCAGAGCCCCAGAGAATCCGTGAGGGCTCCAAACTAGATCGGACACGTCATGACACTCAGGGATCGCGAGCGGCCGCAAGCCAACCCCCGCGCACAGCCCCAAGCCGCAACTCAGCGTCCGGCGGGCGCCTTTCTCGGCCGCTTGACCACGCTTGGAGATGATGCGCCGCTGCAAGCAACGCCGCTCAAGCTACGCCCCCGCCAGCGCATTCCCCTTGCCCCGGCCCAGGACGACCTCATTTTCGCGCTCCAGACCGGTGTCGTCTCCGCCCGCGTAGCGATGACCAACAGCGCCGCCGGCCTCATCACGCTCTACTTCCCCGGCGACGTCATTTCCGTGGGCGCCATTCCCTGCTTCAGCGAGCGCCTGTTCGTTGCCGCCACCCAGGCCGACGTGCTGCGATTCAAAGCCAAACCCCTTCTCCGCCTGCTCACGTCCGACATCGAACTCCTGGCAGCCTTCGATCGCCAGCGCGATCGCCAGTTGGCGCGCGCCGCCGTGCACGCCACGATCCTCGCCACCCTCGACGGGCCGCAGCGCCTCGCCGCCTTCCTCATCGAAATGGCCCTAGAGATCGGCACGCCGGTTGGAAGCACGATCGCCATCGATCTGCCCCTGTCGCGCACGGAAATAGCCCAATATCTGGCGCTCAATGCCGACACGCTCTCGCGGCTCGTCTCGCGCTTCAAGACCGACGGCCTCATCACGCAAAAGAGCCGTCATCAGGTGGCGCTGAAAAACTGGCGCACCATCGCCGACATGTGCCCCGTCACGCCGGCCCTCGTGGCGCTCGAGCGCAACCGTCCGTCGCCGCTTTCATAGAGCACGCGGCGATAGACATGGGGCCGGCGAAGGGGCGCTATGCCTCCCCGCCGTCCGCCGCGCCGTCGTCTTCGCCCTCGGGCTCGGACAGACGTTCGACCGACACGACGCTTTCATCCGCATCCGTCTTGAAGATGCGCACGCCCTGCGTGTTGCGGCCGGCAATGCGCACGTCATGCACCGGCGTGCGGATCAATTGCCCGCCATCGGTCACTAACATGATCTGATCGCTGTCCTCGATTGGGAACGACGCCACCAGATTGCCGTTGCGGTCGTTGACCACCATCGCGACTATGCCCTTGCCGCCGCGTCCGCTCGTGCGGAATTCATAGCTGGATGTTCGCTTGCCGAAACCGCGCTCCGAAACCGTGAGCACGAATTGCTCCCGCGCGCCCAGTTCCGCATATCGCTCCGGCGTCAGATCCGCACTTTCTTCCGCGCCGTCTTCCGCGTCCGCCTCAGCTCCCGTGGTCTCGGCAGCCTCTTCGTCACCCGTGGCACGCCGCATGGCCGCGGCTTGTTTGAGATAGGCAGCCCGCTCCGCCGGCGATGCATCGACATGGCCCAGGATCGCCATCGAGATCACCTCGTCGCCATCCTCCAGACGAATGCCGCGCACGCCATCCGAATCGCGGCCCTTGAAGAGACGCACCTCGTCCCCGATCAGGAACCGGATGCACTGCCCCTGCGCCGTCGTCAGCAGAACGTCGTCGTCCGGCCGCGCGATCGCCACCGACACGATCCGATCACCCTCGTCGAGCTTCATCGCAATCTTGCCGTTGCGATTGATGTTCTCGAAATCGGTCAGCGAATTCCGCCGGATGTTGCCCGACCGCGTCGCGAACACGAGTTCCAGCGAGGCCCACGTCTCGCTGTCCTCCGGCAACAGCAGGATCGACGTAATAACCTCGCCCTCTTCCAAGGGCAACAGATTGACCAGCGCCTTGCCCGTCGACTGCGGCGTCGCCGCCGGCAGACGCCACACCTTCATGCGGTAGCACATGCCGCGCGAGGAGAAGAACAGCACCGGCGTATGCGTCGATGTCACGAACATCTGCGTGACAAAATCCTCGTCCCGCGTCGCCATGCCCGACCGGCCCTTGCCGCCGCGCCGCTGCGCCCGGTAGGTCGAAAGCGGCACGCGCTTGATGTAGCCCTTGTGGCTGACCGTAACCACGACGTCTTCGCGCTGGATGAGGTCCTCGTCCTCGACTTCACCCTCAATGTCCACGATCTCGGTCTTGCGCGGCGTTGCAAACTGCGCCTTCACATCCGCCAACTCGCTGCGGATGATGTCGAATATGCGCGCCCGCGACGACAGGATATCCAGATAGTCCTGGATCTCGGTGGCGAGCTTTTTCAACTCGTCGCCGATTTCATCGCGGCCCAGCGCTGTCAGGCGGGCCAGGCGCAGTTCCAGGATCGCCTTCGCCTGCTCGTCCGACAGGCGGTACGTCTCGTCCGCCGCCAGCTTGTGGCGCGGATCCGCAATCAATTCGATGAGCGGCGCCATGTCCTTGGCTGGCCAGTCGCGCGCCATCAACTGATCTTTCGCATCCGCCGGCGAGGGCGCATGGCGAATGAGTTTGATGACTTCGTCGATGTTGGCAACCGCGATGGCGAGACCCACCAACACGTGCGCCCGGTCGCGCGCCTTGTTGAGCAGATACTTCGTCCGCCGCGTCACGACCTCCTGCCGGAACGTCGTGAACGCCTCGATCATATCCTTCAGATTGAGCTGTTCGGGACGACCGCCGTTGAGCGCGATCATATTGGCGCCAAACGTCGTCTGCAGATCCGAGAACCGCCACAGCTGATTGAGCACCACGTCCGCGATGGCATCCCGCTTCAGTTCGATGACGATCCGCATCCCCTCGCGGTTGCTCTCGTCCCAAAGATCCGAAATCCCCTCGACGCGTTTTTCCCGCACCAAGTCGGCAATCTTTTCAATCAGCGTCTTCTTGTTCACCTGATACGGAATGGCCGTGACGACGAGCGCCTCGCGGTCCTTGCGCACGTTTTCGACATGCACCTTCGCGCGCATCAGGATCGAGCCGCGGCCCTTGTGATAGGCCGACAGAATGCCGCCCCGCCCCAGGATCAGCCCGCCCGTCGGGAAATCAGGTCCCGGTACGATCTGGCAGAGTTCGTCGATGGTGATTTCCGGATTGTCGAGATGCGCCTGACACGCGTCGATCACTTCGCCCAGATTATGCGGCGGAATGTTCGTCGCCATACCGACCGCGATACCGCCCGCGCCATTGACGAGCAGGTTGGGAAACTTCGCCGGCAGCACCGACGGCTCCTGCAGCGTGCCGTCGTAGTTCTCCTTAAACTCAACCGTCTCCTTGTCGAGATCATCGAGCAGATAGGAGGCGACCTTCTGCAGCCGCGATTCCGTGTAGCGTTCAGCCGCCGCCGGATCGCCGTCGACGGAGCCAAAGTTGCCCTGGCCATCGATCAGCGGCAGCCGCATCGAGAAGTCTTGCGCCAGCCGCACGAGCGCATCGTAAATCGCCAAGTTGCCGTGCGGGTGATACTTGCCCATCACCTCGCCGACGATGCGCGCCGACTTGACGTATTTCTTGTTCCAGTCGAGCCCCAGTTCCTGCATCGCGTACAGGATACGCCGGTGCACCGGCTTCAACCCGTCGCGCACATCGGGAAGCGCGCGCGAAATGATGACGCTCATCGCGTACTCAAGGTACGACTTTTTCATCTCGTCGATGATCTGCACCGGACGGATGTCGCTCGGGCCGTCGCCGCCGTTCTGGTCGTCGTCGCGATTGTCTGCCAAGGGGTCCCTCAATTGCTCCGCGGCGGACCTGAGCCCGGCCCCGCAAAGCCAAAACGAATATGACGGTTGTCTAGCCCGCCCCCGCCGCCGGGGCAACCACGCCCAACGCCGCCGCCCGTGGTTCTCCCCATGAACCAAGCGGCCACTTTTGGCATTCAATACCAACGGCTTAATTGCTCACGCCTCGGAAAAACAGTCTGGACGCAGAAGGTGACTTGCTCCGGCCACAGTCCCGCCCTATCTGCACGGCGTTCGTCCAGGGCCCTAGAGAGCCCAAGTCTTGCGTGACGACGCCGCCGTTTCATCGGAAAGGCGGCCATATATCCAAGGGGTACCAGACTATGCAGAAATTCATTCTCGGCGCCGCCGCCCTCGCCCTCTTCGCGACGGCCGCCGTTGCCGAACCCGCCGCGCCCGCAGCCGGCGTCTTCATCAAGAGCCAGACGGCTGATGAATACCTCGCCAAGGATCACCTCATCGGCGTCAAGGTGAAGGGTCCCGATGGCAAGATCGTCGGCGACATCGAAGACCTCATCGTCACCGACGGCAACACCGTCGTCGGCATCGTGATGGGCACCGGTGGCTTCCTCGGCATGGCTGAGAAGAAGATCGGCGTGCAGCTGTCCGCGTTGAAGTTTGAAGACGCAGCCGGCGCGCTTTCCGTCTCGCTCCCCGAAGCGACCAAAGAAGCGCTCGACGCCGCTCCCGCTTATGAGCGCGCGCAGCCCAAGAAGTCGCTGTGGGATCGCGCCAAGGAAAAGGCAATCGAGCTGAAGGACAAGACCGCGGCCACGACGAACAACGCCGTGGAGAAGGCCAAGCCCGCGCTGGAAGACGCCAAGCAGAAGGCCGCCGAAGCTTACGAGAAGGCTAAGGAAGCCGCGACTCCGGCCTATGAAAAGGCCAAGGAAGCAGTCGGCGGTGCCGTCGATGCAGCCAAGGAAGCTGCCCAGCCCGCTCCGGCACCGGAACCCGCTCCGTCAGCCCCGGCCGCTCCCGCTACGCCTTAATGGGGAGGCGCACAACACGCGCCACCCCACCGCTGTCATCCTCGGGCTTGTCCCGAGGACCCATCGGCCCACAATCGCCGACGTATTCACGACCCAGTCAACTTCAAATAAAAAGCCCCGCTGCGGTGATGCAGCGGGGCTTTTTTAATCCACAAGCAACCAGCGCGATCCCTAAAACGGGATCTCGTCGTCCAGCGCCTTGTCGAACGACTTGCCGCCGCCGCTCTTGGCAGCCCCGCCGCGCTTCGGCGCACTCTCGTACCCGCCCGAAGATCCCGACGACCCGTAACCGGCGTCCCCGCCGTACTCGACCTGACCGCTCTCGGCCATGCCGCCGGGAGCCCCGCGCGCGCCATCGAGCATCGTCAGCGTGCCGTTGAAGCCCTGCAGAACGACTTCCGTCGAATACTTCTCAGCGCCCGACTGGTCGGTCCACTTGCGCGTCTGCAACTGGCCCTCGACGTAGAGCTTCGAGCCCTTGCGCACGTACTGCTCGACGACCTTGCACAGGTTATCGTTGAACACGACGACCCGGTGCCACTCGGTCTTCTCCTTGCGTTCGCCGGTTGCCTTGTCGCGCCAGCTTTCGCTCGTCGCCAACGACAGGTTGGCGATCGAACGGCCGTCCTGCGTGCGCCGGATTTCCGGATCCTTGCCCACATTGCCGACGAGGATCACCTTGTTGACCGAACCGGCCATGTCGCACTCCCTTTCTGCATCACTTCAGGGCCGCGGGCACTTCGCCCGCAACGCCGCCCTCTCGAATCGAGTTGCAGCGACGTTAGCCCGCCAGGCGCCGTCGACCGCGCCCCATCATCCTCTTGTCCACCGCTTTGACGTCCCGCCACCCACGGCAAGCCCGCCGAGCGCAGCGTTCCTTATTTGTTCACATTACTCCAGTTGCAGCCGCCCCGCAACCTCGGACTCGACCCTCCGCATCAAAGATCCTCCGCCCGGATCTCCGTGTGTCCGTAATTCCCATCCCCCGACCGCCACACATAAATCTGCCGTTCGGGCAACTCCCGCTTCAAGCGCCGCGCAAGCTCTAACCCGGCCCGATCATGCGCGAGATATTGCGCCTCACTCCAATTGGGATGGCTCGGATCGTCGAGATTGAACGACCCGTTGTAGCTTTGAGCCCACGCATCCAAGTCCGCGATCAGCGCCTCCGACAACGGCAACTCGCGCGGCGAAATCGTCCCGCTGCGCCCCGGATCGTGCGTCCACAGCGGATCGCATTCGTATTCCGACATCACGAGAATACGCCGGCTCTCAGCCAGCGGCGGCCCCGTCTCGTCGTCCTCCGAATAGTTGGGAACCTCATAATCCTCGCTCGCTTCCCCCGCCCCCATCGCCGCAAGCGGCCCCTTCGCCAGCGGATAGGCAAACCGGAAAAGGCCCCACGCCAAGGCCGCCCCGATCACGGCGATCCCACCCCACACCACCGGCCAGCCAACGCCCACGGGCCCCATCAGTTTGCCAGTCTGATAGGCCCACAAAACAAATAGCGTCGCGGCGCAGTAGAGAATGAACGCGTTGATCGTCTGTTGCCGCCCCGTCGCGTCCGGCGGATCGGCGGCGTCAAAATAGTATGGAGCCAGAATGAGCAAATAAACCGCCTGCCCGAGTGCCGAGACAACGAAAGCCGCAGCCGCCCAATCGAGCCGCAAGATCAGGAATACGCCGCCCGCCAGCACGACGACGGCTGACAGCAGCAGCCAAAGCCCCCGCGCCGTCTCCACCATCGGCGTCTTCTTCAAAGAGATCCCGGCAATCGCCATATCGAGAAGGCGGCCTTGCAGCGCCACGCGAATTCCGACCAGCCCGGCGAACGTGTAAAACGCTCCCACTGCGATCAGCCCGGCATGCGCCACGTTGAACGAACTCACCGGCTACCTCTCGTCGATTAAGGGCCAACGGTGCCCGCGAAAGTCATCCGATCCCCCGTCCCGTCCGTTCCGTCAAGCACCCATCACCCGATCGAGGCCCCCATGCCACACGCTCGAGTTTCCGCACTGCGGGCCGCCCTGCTCGCCACCGCCACCGTAGCCGCCATTCCCGCTACCGCCGAAGAAAAGCCCCTGCTCCACGACCTCGGCACGCGCCACCGCTTCGTCCAGCCAGACGCCAGCCCCTATCCCGCCGTCGGCTGCAACGACCACCGCACTTTGATGTTCATCGTCCGCGAAACGGAGGGCGAAGACCCCGGCGCCGCCAAGCTCCTCGTCGAGCGCGACTGCCGCCCCCTCGTGCCGGACGCCGAATACATCCGCTGCGGCCCCGGCGGCTGGGCCTATCCCGCCAAGGGCGACCGCCTCAGCTACGCCTCATACTGCCGCGTCGGCGCCAAGGATATCGCCCTCTACGCCCTCGACCAGCAGATGCCGCCCGCCGAATAGAAAAAGCGGGAAGGACGAAAGCCCTCCCCGCTCACCACGCATCGTTGTATTCAGAGACGATCTACTGGCCGGCAAAATTGAACCGGTAATCCAGAGACAGCCGGACCGATTGGATATCGGGGCTCAATTCCGCGCTGACAAAGTCGTTGGCGGTAAATGGTCCTAACGTCACGCCCGGCAGCAGATCGATCTGATCGCCATCGGCGAACAAATACCGGTACTCGCCTTTCAGTGACAGGCTATCCGAGAGCTTCATCTCGATGCCGGATCCGAGGAACACGCCACCGAACGAGCCGTTGTCGGCCAACACGATCGGTCCCACCGGTCCGCCGAAGAACGTACCCTGCAGGGTGGTGTCGCTGAGCGACAGGCGCGAATAGCCGACCGAAGTGAACAGCAACGTCGACGGCGTCACAAGATAGCCGGCCCTCGCCCCGATCGACCACTCGTCCTCTATCTCGTAGTTGAGGCTGCCTGAGACCAGAGCGCCGACATTCAAGCCGATTTCGAATTCATTGCTGTGGCGCGTGTAGTCGGCGAACACACCGAACACAAACTTATCGTCGTACTGCCGGTCCACACCCAAGCCGACGGTAAATCCAGCACCCTGGCTTCCCAAAGCGTCCAATCCAAGCGACGCATCGACACCAAAGCCAGCCAGAAGGGGCCCCGGAGTGAGCGTCAGCTCGTTATTGCCGAACGCGGAAACGCCGCCAGCACCGATGTAAAATTGAGACCACGACCCAACCGGAGCCGCCTCGGCGGCCGGCTCATCCGTATCGTGAGCCCCAAGGCCGAAGCGGTATGTCAGCGCGACGCGCGCCGTTTGAATATCCGGATCAAGCTTCGTGCTGACGAAGCCATTCACGAGACCCGCAATAGGCGTTCCAGGCACCAGCGTGATCGTCTCGTCGTCGAAGTCCGTGTAGCGGTACTCGCCTTTGATGGAGAGCGACTTCGTCAGCTTGATTTCGGCACCGCCACCGATGAAATAGCCGTCAAAATCTCCCACACCCGCCAAAGTCAAACCACCAAAGCCGCCAAGTCCCGACGCGCTGAGCGTCAAATCGCTGATGTCTGCGCGAGAGTAGCCGCCGGACAGAAAGAGCATCGTCGATGGGGTCACGAGATAGCCGAGCCGTCCGCCGACGGACCAGACGTCTTCAACTTCGATATTCGCCTCAGCGGCAATGTCGGGAGGACCGATCTGAAGATTGAGAACGTCAGACTCGATATTGGCCCAGTCGTAATCGAAGAAGGCCCCGACAACGAACCGGCTATTCACCTGGTAGTCCGCACCGGCCCCGAGCGAGAAGAACGCCCCTTCTCCGCCGATCCCCGACAATTCGGCACCGAACGCGGGCGCCGGCACCAACGGCCCGTTTTCAAACGTGAGATCGTGCACGGCCGCACCCATCCCGCCGCCGATACCGATATATACCCCCGTCCATTCACCGGCATTGGCGGTACTTGCGCACGCCAGAACGCCGGCAACGGCAGCCGCAGCCCGTTTAAATGTCATGTCGATCCCCGCTCGATTGCCCCGCCCCCAGGAAAAACTGAGTTCAGGCTACGCGCCAGGATTTATCCACGATTCGAATAGAAGGACTTGTCGCCATATGGCAACAATCCACGTAATCGGTGCTAAATCGCCTAGTCTTGAGCGATATACTGAGCCAGCGGTGGCAACACCCTTGACGCTGCACGAACATCCTCTATCCCGGCAGACGACGCGCGGACCTCCGATGGTTCGGGCTCGCTATTTCAGCCACCAATCCGGACGATCGATCGACCGCCATGACCCTCTACAATTGTATGAAGTGCCCCGGGTATTGCTGCTCGTACCCGGTCATCCCGCTGACCAAGCGCGACGTCGAGCGTCTCGCCCGCCATCACGACCTTTCCTACGACGACGCCAAGCGGAAATTCACCAAAGAGGCTCACGGTCACAAATATACGATGCGCCGCAAGAAGGACGAGATCTACGGCCGCATCTGCCGCTTCTTCGACACCACAGAGCGGCGCTGTACGATCTATCACGCGCGCCCCGCCACTTGCCGCAGCTATCCCGGCACCGGCCGCTGCGGGTACTACGATTTCCTGATGCATGAGCGCCGCTGTCAGCGCGACGACGACTTCGTCGCCGTCACCAATCACAACGAAGACTGATCCCGGCGCGCCGGCAAAGCAGGGGCAAAAACCGCGAACCTCGCGCATCGAAGAGAACTGATGGCATCATCGCCAATCGAAATCATGCGGCGCGGGACCTTAGACCTGGTGGCGCGCTAAACGTAGGCAAATCCGCGCGATTGCGTAGTCGAGCTCAAATCGTTTTGACCGCGAGTTGAGCGATCCAAGTCTTCTCCGCGCGAACGTCAGCCCCCAACTCCTGTTCAAGCGAAACGGTATAACGCAGCCGCAAGTCTCGAAGGCACGCTGCGATCGGGACCGTCTCGCCCGGTGTAACGTCACCTCAAAATGGCTGATGCGGCACCCCCTAATCCCGGCAACCCTTGAGGAAGGAGACAGGTCCATGCTGAAATCCGTTGCTCTGGCCGCAGCCTTTGCACTCACCATGACGACGGGCGCCCACGCGCTCACCATCAACAACAAGTCGGCCAACGAGATCTCGATCGGCCTCGACCAGGGCGACAAGGAAACCGTCCACAAGATCGCCGCCGGCAAGTCGGTCACGTTCAAGAATGAGTGCGACGACCATTGCGGCGTCACCGGCCCGTGGAACTTCTCCAAATGGGCCAAGACCGGCGACACCATCGAGACCGATGGCACCAGCCTGACCACCGGCAACGACGCGTCGTAACGAACGCGTCCCAACCGGTGCGTTGCCGGCCTCGTTCCCCTCCCCCTTGCGGGGAGAGGCAGAGGTAAGGGTATCACGCCCCAGTCGCGTCATCAGGCGCGTCATCTCTAAAACGCCAGCGGGCGGTGAGGTCATCCTCACCGCCCGCGTTAGATTCAAATCACAGCAGTCAACAGGTCAGTTGCACGGCGTCGAGCAGGCGACCTCATCGCGCTGCTCGACCGCGCCCTTGATCGGCGAGAACAGCTCCTTGTAGCACTTGCCGCCTTCCTTGACGACGCGCACGACGGAGTTGCCCTTAATCGCCTGACACACGACTTCCATACCCTGAGCGAGTTTGAAAGGTTTCGGAGTCTCGTCCGCCCGCGCCGACGAAATCAACAGATCGATAAAGCTCGACGACGTCGGCGCTTCGCCCGGCTTCTGCAATTCGTTGTAGGCGATCCACTGATAGGCCGCCTTCCCATCCGGCGACGACAGCTTTAGCGCAATGTCGCCCGTCTTCGGACAGGCCCCGACATCGACGCGCGTGCCTTCCGCGGTCGCCAGCGCCTTGTACTCGATCTGGCAGTCGATGTTCTTCACCCACAGGTCATACTGGGCGAGCCGCTGCGGCACCTGACTGAACGGCACCTTAAATGTGTAGGCGTGATACGCGGTGATCGCCGTCGGCACCGCGCCGACAATCGTCACCACCAAAGCCAGATTCTTCAGAAACGAAATCAAACGGTCGTAGTCGCCGCCTGAACGGGCGGGGACGCTGCTCTCGGACATCAGATAGCCCTCCTCGAAAGTCGTGCTTGAGTAACCCATGGTCGCCAGCTCCCGTGACGCGGTTATGGCGAACCTTTTGCCACGGGCTGCCTGAACCGGCGTTGAGCGGCCCCTTCATCTGCCGTTCACGCGACCCCAGGCGTGTCGGCGGAGACCTTATCCGATCACCCCGGCCCGACCAAGCCCGGCGCTGTATAGGGCACCACGCTCCCCTCCCCTTGACGCGGAGGGGAGAAGGGGTGGGGTGAATGGTGCGGTGGGGTGAATGGCGCGGTGGGAGTGAGCCGCTCAGCCGGTCAAGCCAACAATCGCCCCCTACTTCAGCACCATGATCGCGATATTAAACACAGGCAGCACGGTCGCCGCGATCCCCCAGATGAACCACTGCCGGTTGAGCCGCCAGTAGCGCTCGGGAATGACACCCCCGTGCTCGAAAGCCCGCGCGGCCTTCGCCTGCACGATCTGCAGCGGGATTAGCACGCCAGCCCAAACCAACCCCGACACCGTGAAAAGCATCAAGCCATGCCAGATCCAAGGCGTCTCAGTCGTGGAAAGCCCGCCCACGTGCGCCATGCCCAACCCGGCAAACAGCACGAGCAGCACCCCCGGCAACGTGAAAACCCAATCCGTCAGCGTCACCAGCCGCTGCGCGAACCCGACCACCTCCGGCTGCCCCGTCCGGTCCGCCATCCCCTTCCACACCGCCGTCACGATGATGTTTCCGACGAACAGAACGACGCCCAACACATGCGCCACCTTCAAAAACCCATACGCATCCATCGCCCATCCCTCGCACAAATGTAAATGCTTTTAACATTGAGGCGCACACGGCGCAACGGCACGGCTGAGCGTGATCGAGAGCAGCACTCAAGAGGTTGTGCGAACGTTATGGCAAGGTTAGCTTTCAGATCGGTCGGTGGGGAGTAGTGTGATGAGTAGATCCATTTTCGCGTTATTACTTTATGTTCTTTTCGGCGCTGCTACCGCTATTTCGGCCGAAGTGCCTCAGATTATCGCCGGAAAAAATCGCGAGATCGAAGTCATCTTCAAGAACAACTGCGTGGTTTATTTCAACGCCAACGGACGCATGACCAACAAGCTCCCCGCTTGTTCTTCAGCCCAGGCGCTGGAGGCGGTCGCGGCAGCTTCGAGCTATCGCCGAGAGCAGGGGTTCGACGGCAAGGTGGCTGGCCACAACGATCCGAACGCAGGGGTGCGCGTCTGTTGCCAACGGAAGTCGAACGATTGGTTCACCACACGCCAGATGTGCCGAGGTGTGAACGGGATCGAGGTCCCCAATCAGGTCTGCCGCAACGATACCAACAATCGGCCCTGGTCATCGTCGCGCTCTGACTATGAGACAGTCTGTTGTGGCAGAGGCATGCACGATTGGTTCACGACCCGCGCCGAATGCCGGCATTCTGGGGGACTGGAAGTCCTACGCGGGATGTGCCGCGATGATCGCGACAACACGACTTGGTGGCACGGCAATAGGGGCGAGAATTATGACAACTACGACGATCGACCCTCGCCCGCCGTTTACGCCGGACGTGCTGACGTCAGCCTCAGTTGTTACGGCGAGGGCGACAAGCCTGTGTTGGAGAATTGGGACGATAGGAGATGGTATGCCGATCGAGCATCTTTTCCGGCAACTGTCGTCATAGAACTCAACAAGACCGGACCGGGCGAAACCTACTCCGGCCGAATTCATCCTTCGGGACGGCTTCTCCCTCCGCTTCATGGTGGGGATACCGCTGGCTGGTGGACTATTAAAAACCTCGTCGTCGGACCAGACGAGATTCGGGGGCGCTATACGCTCAATGGTCTGAATAAGCCGCGCCTCCGGTATGACCGGCGGTCCGGCCGACTCTCCATTGAGGGCATCGAGAATTTCTACGGCCGATGCTGGAGCGGTCACTGACCTACAAGCGGTTATCAAAACCCCGCTTGTTTTCTCAATCGAAGCCGCACCCGACGCCCACCTCCCCCATCGTCATCCTCGAACGCCTGGCGCAGCGATGGCGTTCGGGGATCCAGCGCGAGACACGGTCGAAGACACCGCATCATGCGCGCCAACCCGCGCTCCGCCGAGGATGACGTTCGCAAATCATCCCCCAATCTTATCCCCGCCTTCCCACCTCTCCCCTATCCTCGCGTCCATCCCACCGCATTCGGCAGGGAACAGGCTCGAGCTGGGATCCTGTTTGCGGAAGGGGAGCGGAACGGAGTGCCAGCTGGGTCAGTCAGCCTGGGGGACAGCTGCCGGCGGGGGAGTGAGAACCTCGTTCAACCTGTGTTGAGATGCGCGCAGGGATGGTGGCACCAACGCTTCGAAAAGGGGGCCCACCCCCGTGGTCCGTGGCGAGGCCGGTGCGTCGCATCAGTGTCTGCCAAACAAATCGCCAAGCGCGCCGGTCTTGCCCCCTGCCTGCCGAGCATCCACTCGCAATTCGAACCCACACCATCCGCCCAATCGCCACCCATCGCGGGTTGTATAGATCGCGCAAGTAACATCATTCATCGGATCACCGGCCAACAGCCACATTGCGGCCCGCGTCCCCCGCGCGCTACGAACCCACGATGAGCAAACCGCCGAAATCTCCCGTCCCCCGCAAGCCCGCCGAAACGCACAAGACCATCCACGTGCGCGGCGCCCGCGAACACAATCTGAAAAACGTCGATCTCGAAATCCCGCGCGACGCCCTCGTCGTGTTCACGGGGCTGTCGGGCTCCGGCAAGTCTTCGCTCGCCTTCGATACGATCTACGCCGAGGGCCAACGCCGCTACGTCGAAAGCCTCTCGGCCTACGCGCGCCAGTTCCTTGAGATGATGCAAAAGCCCGACGTCGATCACATCGACGGCCTCTCGCCCGCCATCTCCATCGAGCAGAAAACGACCTCGAAAAACCCGCGCTCCACCGTCGGCACCGTCACCGAAATCTACGACTACCTGCGCCTCTTGTTCGCCCGCGTCGGCGTGCCGTACTCACCCGCCACCGGCCTGCCCATCGAAAGCCAGACCATCAGCCAGATGGTCGATCGCGTGATGCAGTTGCCCGAAGGCACGCGCCTCATGATCGTCGCCCCCGTCGTGCGCGGCCGCAAAGGCGAATACCGCAAGGAACTGGCCGAGTGGCAGAAGAAGGGCTTCCAGCGCGTCAAGATCAACGGCGAGGTCACCGAGATCGGCGACGCACCCAAGCTCGACAAGAAATTCAAGCACGACATCGATGTCGTCGTGGACCGCATTGTCGTGCGCGCCGACATCGCCTCGCGCCTCGCCGATAGCTTCGAACAAGCCCTCAAACTCGCCGACGGTCTCGCCATTGCCGAATTCGTCGATAAGCCGCTCGGTAAAGCCGACACCGAAGGCGCCAACAAATCCAAGAACGATACGCACGAGCGCATCGTCTTCTCCGAGCGCTTCGCCTGTCCCGTCTCCGGCTTCACCATCGAGGAAATTGAACCGCGCCTGTTCTCGTTCAACGCCCCCTCCGGCGCCTGCCCGCAATGCGATGGCCTGGGCACCGAACTCCAATTCGAAGCCGAGCTCGTCGTCCCCGACAGCTCGCTCTCGCTTGCCGACGGCGCCGTCTATCCCTGGGCGAAGACCGGCGCCGTCTCGCCCTATTATGAGCAGACGCTGGAAAGCCTCGCCAAACACTACAAAGTCTCGATGAAAACGCCGTGGGAAAAGCTGCCCAAGCACGTGCAGCTCGCGATCCTCTTCGGCTCCGGCGACGAAGAAGTCGAATACACCTACTGGGACGGCGCCCGGAATTACAAAACCTACAAACCCTTCGAAGGCGTCATCGGCAACATCGCGCGCCGCTGGAAGGAAACCGACAGCGAATGGGTGCGCGAGGAACTTTCCCGCTACCAGTCCGCCCACCCCTGCGAAGCCTGCCACGGCTATCGCCTGAAACCGCAAGCGCTCGCCGTCAAGGTCGGCGGCAAACACGTCGGCGAAGTCTCCGACATGTCGATCCGCGCCGCCAACATTTGGTTCGCCGAACTGCCTAAAACCTTCACCAAGCAGCAAACCGAAATCGCCACCCGCATCCTCAAAGAGATCCGCGACCGCCTGCAATTCCTCGTCGATGTCGGCCTCGATTACCTGACGCTCTCCCGCGCATCCGGCACGCTCTCGGGCGGCGAAAGCCAGCGCATTCGTCTCGCCTCGCAGATCGGCTCCGGCCTCACCGGCGTGCTCTACGTGCTGGACGAACCCTCCATCGGCCTCCACCAGCGCGACAACGACCGCCTGCTCGGCACGCTCAAACACCTGCGCGACCTCGGCAACACCGTGATCGTCGTCGAACACGACGAAGATGCGATCCTCTCCGCCGACTACGTGGTCGACATCGGTCCCGGTGCCGGCATCCACGGCGGCCGCGTCGTCAGCCAGGGCACCGCCGCCGAAATCATGGCCGATCCCAAATCGCTCACTGGCCAATACCTCACCGGCGCAAAACTCGTCTCGCCGCCTAAGACGCGCCGCAAACCCGATCCCAAACGCGGCCTCAAAGTCGTCGGCGCGCGCGGCAACAACCTGCAAAACGTCACCGCCGAAATCCCACAAGGCCTTTTCACCTGCGTCACGGGCGTCTCCGGCGGCGGCAAATCCACATTCCTCATCGACACACTCTTCAAAGCCGTCTCGCGCAAACTCAACGGCGCCCGCGAACATCCAGCCCCGCATGACCGCATCGAAGGCCTGGAACACTTCGACAAGGTCATCGACATCGATCAGTCGCCCATCGGCCGCACGCCGCGCTCCAACCCCGCGACGTACACGGGCGCCTTCACACCCATCCGCGAATGGTTCGCCGGCCTCCCCGAAGCCAAGACGCGCGGCTACGAACCCGGCCGCTTCTCCTTCAACGTCAAAGGCGGCCGCTGCGAAAAATGCCAGGGCGACGGCGTCATCAAGATAGAGATGCACTTTCTGCCCGACGTCTACGTCACCTGCGAGGAGTGCAAGGGCAAGCGCTACAATCGCGAAACGCTGTCCGTCACCTTCAAGGATAAATCCATCGCCGACGTGCTCGACATGACGGTCGAAGAAGGCGCCGACTTCTTCAAAGCCGTCCCCTCCATCCGCGATAAATTGGAAACGCTCGCCCGCGTTGGCCTCGGCTATATCCACATCGGCCAGCAGGCGACCACGCTGTCGGGTGGAGAAGCCCAGCGCATCAAGCTCGCCAAGGAACTCTCAAAGCGCGCCACCGGCCGCACGCTCTATATCCTCGACGAGCCGACCACGGGCCTCCACTTCCACGACGTGGCCAAACTTCTCGAAGTGCTCCACGAGCTAGTGGACGCTGGCAACACCGTCGTCGTCATCGAGCACAACCTGGAAGTCATCAAAACCGCCGACTGGATTATCGACCTCGGCCCCGAAGGCGGCGACGGCGGCGGGCACATCGTGGCACTCGGAACCCCCGAAGACGTGGCCAAAGTCAAAGAGAGCTACACCGGCCAATACCTCAAAGACCTCCTCGCAAGGCGGCCGGTGCACGCAAGCGGTCCAGTGACGAAACCGAAATCTAAGAAAAGCGCCTGAGCCCCCGACCGTTACGGACAAGCTAGCAGTCGAAGCTGGGTGGGTGTCCGCCCCTGCCATGCGTCTGACCCCATCGCAGCCGAGTGCTTCAGCATGTTCGTTTCCCCAATCCCACGCGCCGGCCAAAGGTGTATGATACGGCGCAGCCAACGTCTCAAAGGCCGAACCATGCGCGCGCTTCTCTGCTGTCTCGCCCTGCTCGTCTCAACGCTCGCCGCAGCGCCCAGCGCCTTCGCGCAAGCCGAGGACCGCGGCTACGGCGGCCCGGCCACCGTCGGACCCAACTTCTCAACCGGCAAGCAGTCCGCCCCGCCCGACTACGGCAGCGGCGCGAAGAAGCCCGCGTACAAAAAGCCCTCCGCCGCTAAGAAGCCGTCGCCCGCCAAGAGCAAATCCGCGGCGAAACCGACCAAGCAAAAGCCCGCGTCGAAGACGGTGCAGAAGCCCGCTAAATCGAAAACGGTCGCCAAGAGCAGCCCCGCGCAGGACGAACCCACCACCGCGTCCACGACCACCAAGTCGGATGACGCAACCACGGCCGCGACGCCCGAGGGCTCAAACGCAACCACCGCCGCCAAACCCGAAACCTGCCGCCGCTTCGACGCCACTACCAGCACCACCGTCGAAGTCGCCTGCAACTGACGGCGCTGAACCGCCCCACCCGTATCCTCGTCCAAGCGCGCCAACAGCGCGCGCCGGACGGGGATCCAGCACAAAGTGCGCGCGCAGCGCACCACGTCTGCCGCCATCACCGCGCCTGCGCAGTCTGGGCCAGCATTGAGCCGCCCCCGGGTTTCTGTCCGGTTCTTCGGCGCAATGCGCCGAGCGCAAAAAGTGCGCCGCGGCAAGCCGCGCCCCCGCGGAGCCGCCCCGGGCGCGCAGCGCCCGGAACAGCCGCCGTGAGCGAGACAGCCCCACACGCGCCTGCGCAGTGTGGGCCAAACAAAAAACAGAGTCCCAGTTACCACGCAGGCGAAAAAAGAAAGCCCGTCCGAGCCTTAAGCGCATCCCCGCAGTCGGAGCAGCGGCGATAATCAGGTAGAATCTGATTCGCAAGTTTCGCAGGACACCACGCATCATGATCGCCCGCCTCGCCGCCGTTCTCACGTGCCTTGTGTTGAGCGCGGCCCTCGCCCCCGCAGCCGACGCGCAATCGCGCGACCTCCAGACGTGGGGCGGTCCGCCGAACATCGGCATCGATTTCAAGACGGGCAACAGCTACGGCGTCTCCGACTTCGGCGCCGCCGGACCCGAGAAACCCAAAAAGCGCCGCGTCGTGCGTGCGCGCGGCAACCGCAAAACCCCGCCGACCGAAACGGCATCCGCCCGCCTCAAAAACCCGCCGCTGCCCGAACGCAATCCGGCGCGCCGCACGACAACCAAAACGGCCGCAACCAAAGCCGGCACCGACACTGCAACGGATGCCTCCCCCGTCGAAACCGGCACCCTCGCCCCCCTCGACACCGGCCCCATCCCCTGCCGCAAATACGACCCCACTACGGGCAGGACGATTGAGGTGCGGTGTCGGTGAGAAGCACCGCTCATCTATGTGATCCACCCACTCCGCTGCGCCATTGATCCTCGGCATGAAGCCGAGGATGACATTGTGGGTGGGCTGACATCGTTGCCTCAACTGGCAGAATGCAAAAGCTTACACAACCAAGCGATCGCGCCACAAAACCCTCGCCCGCACCGCCCCTCCGCTGTCATCCTCGGGCTTGTCCCGAGGACCCAACGGGCGGCATACTCGAACGGCGATGTCTCACACCAACACGCGCACCTATTTCGTCTACATCCTCGCCAGCAAGCCGCGTGGCACGCTGTACGTCGGCGTAACAAACTCCATCCTGACGCGCATCGAACAACACCGCGCTGGCATCGGGTCCGCGTTCACGAAGCGCTACGGCGTCCACACGCTCGTCTGGCTCGAATTGCACAGCGATATCACCCTCGCCATTCAACGCGAGAAAACGATCAAGCACTACACACGCGATTGGAAGATCAACCTCATCGAGCGTGAAAATCCGCACTGGCTCGACCTCTACCCGACGCTTCCAGGTGCCGAGCCTAAGCAGCCAGACCCACCCCGTTGAACCCTGGATCCTCGGGCCAAGCCCGAGGATGACACTGGGGGTGATGCCCCCTGTCCCCGTCCCGCAACATGCTGCGCCGCACGCGCGTTACCCGCCGCGCCGCCCCCTTGCCCCGCTCCAATCAGACGATAATCCTCAGACCTGCACTATTTCAAAAACGCAAAGTCATTTCGGGGAAGGATCACGCGCATGGAGTCTCTCGGCGCACTCATGATGGTGCTGGCTCTCACTTGGCCGATCGCGGGCGGCGCGATCACGGGCCTAATCCTCGGCCTCATTCGCGGTCACGGCCTCGTCGGCACGCTGCTGAACGCACTCGCCGGCGGCCTCATCGGCTTCGCGCTTGTCATGGCCGCCATGCTGATCCCCGGCCTTGGCGAACTGCCGCAAGCGCTCGTGCTCGCCATCACCCTAGGGCTGCCCATCATCGGCGGCTTCCTCGGCGTCGCCCTGAAAAGCCGCTTCGCCTGACACAAAAAAAGCGGCACTTCGGCGCCGCTCTCCCGATCAATCAGCATGTGGCCGCGATCCTCACCTGACCACCCACCGCATCGCAAGTGACGGCCTCCACACGCCCAGCACGTAATTCGCCAGCGAGATCGCCATGATCGCACCCAGCGTCGTCCACTCGCTGGAGATCGTCAGCGCCAGATCCTGCTGCAACGGTTCCCCCGCCGCGATCTTCGCTGAAATCCGCGCCGCATCCGCGCCCTTGGCTTGAATGATCGCAAGCGTCGCTTCGAACATGGAAATGCCGAGCAGCGCCTTCACCCACACCCAGCGCAATTCCTGAAACGGCCGGTGCACGGCCATGGCGAGCAACCCCGTCACCAGTGAAATCCCCAGCGCCGGCATGATCATGTATTGGCAGATCGCCGAAATCGTCTGCCGCATGTCGGCATAGTCCTGCGGCGTCCCTTGCGGCGCAAACGTCAGGATCAGCCCATACGCCACGAGCCCCCCGACGATCCCCGCCGACGACACCGTATGCAAGAATTTCATGAGCTGCCGCATACGCACGTTACGCCCTCAGTCGCTCAACGGATCGGCACAGGCGGCCGCCATAAAAAACGTCATCCTCGTCCAAGCGCGCCGGGAGCGCGCGCTGGACGGGGATCCAGCGCAAAGTGCGCGCGTAGCGCCCCGCACAGCCCTCAAATCAAACCGCCAGCACCGACTTGATCTGTTCCTCATACTGCTGCACGGCTTCCAGCGCCCGTTTGGTCATGACGGGATCGGCATTCGTCGCCTTGGAGAAGCCGTCGATCGCCTCACGCGCATTGCCCATGATCCGCGTCGCAGCCCCCTGCGGGTTGAGTTCGCGCTTGCAGTTGGCCTGCAGAAGCTGGGTCAGGATCACGCCTGTCGCCAGCAGCATGCCGGAGAGCTCTTCGTTCTGCCGCTTCAGCGCGGTCACGTCGTTGGCAAGGCGGGTCACGTCGGTCATGGTGCAAATCCCCAAATGGTCGGCCGGATCGATGTCTTATTGTGTCCGGGGTGCTACCGCCTGCAGCCCGGAATCGCAAGCGGCCCGGACAAACGGCGGCAGACCGGCACAGCCCCGGACGCACCCGCTTAGCCGACCCCCCCCAACCAACGGCCCTCGAACCACTATCCCCGCGCGACTGGGCCGGCGCATGATGACCACAGGCCCATCGCCCTGGCAGCGCGGCGCACCTTTTCGCGTTGCACGTCCAATGAAACCCTCCAACGCCGCCGCCTCCCGCAAGATCTTGCGCCGCTTGCCCCCGTCACCCGCCGCCCGCGATAGGCCACGCCTAAAATTCCATCATCATCAAAAATGAAAAAAGCAATCAAGATTGATAATGTCGACGAAAAATGTCAATAATTGCGGTACTTTTTACACGCTCTCAAACCACACCATCAAAGCGGCAATCGGAAGTTCCGATGACATGTCCGCAGCGGGTTGAAAAAGAAGCAGCCCCTGCTCAATTCCCCGCCATGCGAAGACACAACGGCTTCGCAGGGTTGCGTCAGGCAATGTCGCATTCAAGCGAACGCGGACGCAACGAACCACAACGCCATCTAGGGGATTAGGATCATGATCCGTAAGTTTGCTATCGCTGCTGCCTCCACGTTCGCTTTCGCCGCCGCCGCCGTGACGGCGCAGGCAGCCCCCGCAAGCCAGAGCGCTTGGGGATCGGCCGCGACCTCCACGCCGGTCATCGCCGCGTCGAACCACGGCGTGTGCTACAAGCACCAGTGCCCCGGCCGCTCTCGCATCGTTTGCGGCTGCCCGCAGGGCACCCGCTAACAGCTGAACTGCGAGCCTCTGGCGGAACACTCGTGGTCCGCTGGAGGCCCGCCACTCAGATTACACATATCTGCGTGTCCCTCGCGCACTTGCGCCTCCAGCTAACGGAGCGCACCCTTGCGCAAGAAACCCAAGAGGAACACGCCCTATGAAAACGCTCATCGCAGCCACAACGGCCATGATGCTGCTGGCCACACCCGCCAGCGCCGCATGCCAACTTTATGGCGGCATCGGCAACGGCCTCACCGAAGGCATCGCCAAGTTCATGGCCGAGGCCGCCGTTAAGAACATCATTGAGAATAAGGGCCTGAAACCCACCGGCGAGATCAAGCACACCTGCACGGCCGCCGCGCTAGGCACCGAATGCACGGCCCGTCAGCAAGGCTGCAAGTAATCGTCTGCTGAAATTTTACACGAGCTTGGGAACGAAACGCCTCGCCGGCCGTTGTGTCTCCAAGTTCAGCATGTCGCGCGTGTATGTCGGAGCGTCACGCCGATCATCGGAGGGAAAATCATATGAAGATCGCAGTTCTTGCCGTGTGCCTTGCCGCCACGCTCGCCGCTGGTTGCCGCCGCGAGGAAGCAGCCCCCATGTACGAGCCCATGAAGCTCGGCGGGGCAGCGCAAAGTGAAATGTCGCGCTGATTAACCGTCAGCGTTAGGCAGCGGGCCGGATGCGCACAGCGCGTCCGGCCCGCGTTAGTTTTAGCCGCCCTCTGGGCGACAGGATCCAAAGTCAGTCACGCCGCTTCGATTTCTTGTAAACTTTGCGCGGCGGCGCATCTGACCGGTACCCGTACGGCGCCGGCGCGCGCGCCCGCCAATCCGGCGTACCACTGAGCGCACCGTACCGGTCCAGCAATTCCGCATCCCGATCACTGATCGGACCACCCGCCCGCGCATTGGCGCGCGCATGCTCCACTTCGAAATAGTTATCGGCCTTCGCACCCGGCGCAACCGCCAGCGTCATCACACCCACCGCGAGGGCAACCACTGAGCGCATCGAACATCTCCTGGATTTTGCACTGAACGGCACAGCCGTCCGGCTCTCACGCTGTACAGATAAGACTGCGCAGCCGGCTTGCAAACCCGTTCCACGGAAGATGACGCAGCCGGAACGCTTACGGCTTCGAATGCGACATCGGGCACGACTGAGGAATTCCTGACAAATGCCCGGGCTGCTCGGCCACCAGCCGCACGAAAATCGCGAGAACCTCGTCGCGCGTTGCCGCCTCAACCGCGCCCTGGCTCACCTGGTCGCGCGTCCACATCCAGCTCTTGGCGGGATCGTGCCGCATGGCCCACATCGGAAACAGCCGCTGCGCCGCCGTTTCTTGTACGAGTATCGTCGCATCCGCATGCCGGTCATCGCGCTTGATCTTTTCATACAGCGCCTCGACATCGGCGCGCGCGCCTTCAAGCAGCTGTAAATAGAGATCCTCACGGCAAATAAGCGTACCGGTGATGTTAGCCGCCGCATTGTGCTTTTGCGCCGTCTTCAGAATGTGGGACAGCGCCAGATCGTCAAACCCGAACGGATGCGACGCATAAATCAGCCGCATGAGCGTCATGAAACGGGGCTCCAGATCAATGTGTCCGGGCCGGATCACGCCGGCCCACGCCAAACCGTAGCATGCCCCTCCGGCCAGGACGCACTGAAAAAGCACGCCCACTGCCGTATCTTCAATCCAGCCGCTGCAGCACGCTGAACGCCCCGCGCAGCTCCCCCGGCTTAAAACCCGTCGCCTGATCGTCCGGATAGAGTGCTGAAACCTTCGCCTTCACATCGTCGGCCAAAGCGCCTCCGTGGCAAACCGAACACGGCTGATCCACCATCATGATCGGTTTCATATAGCGAAGCGTCCGCACGCCATTGGTCGTCACGATCTCGGAATGCTCCAGCGTGCCCGGCGGCGTCCCGGCCATGATCCGGACCGCGAAGTCCTCCAGAACCCGCCGTTCAAAATCATCCGGTGCATTGCCAGGATTGCGCACCTTCAGTGCGGTCCGTCGAACCGTCAAACCGCCCTTATCACCCGCCGCCTTGGACAAGGCGGGCGCCGCCGTCTGACACACCTCGATCGCCGCCACCGGACCGCCAGACGCCATGGCCGACATCAGCTCGGATTTCAGACTTTCGCCAAGCCCCGCGATCGCGGCCCGCGCCTTGCTGAGATCGGCCGGCGGCTCGTCCGCCATCCCGAAACCCGGCATCAAAGCCAACATCAAGCCGGCTATCGCTATCTTTTGCAGCGTCATCCCAGGTCTCCACGTGACACGAATTTCAATCATTCATTAACCCAAAAGCCGATCGCGCCGCAGGCGAACCCGCCGTGGAATGCCCCTTGCGCCGAACCCCAAATCCAGCGGTCCGATGTCCCGGTCCGGCACACCCTGTTTCGAAAGTCGACGGCTATGAACTCTGCTATCGATAAGTCCCGCATCGACTGGGTCGATATCGCCAAAGGCTTCTGCATCCTGCTCGTTGTCATGATGCACGCGACACTCGGCGTCGAAAAAGCAACCGGTGAACCGACGCTCCTGAACGGCTTCATCGAATGGGCCAAACCCTTCCGCATGCCGGACTTCTTCCTGATTTCCGGCCTCTTCCTGGCCTCCCGCATCGACCGCCCGTGGCGCGGCTACCTCGACAGCAAGGTAGCCTATTTCGCGTACTTTTATGTGATCTGGCTCACCATCCAGTTTGCGATGAAAGCCCCCGGCATGATTGCGGCCGATGGGGCAGAGGCCACGCTGCTCGCCTATCTCACCGGTCTCGTCCAGCCCTGGGGCACGCTCTGGTTCATCTACATGCTGGCGGTCTTCTTCGTCACCGCCAAGCTCCTGAACGAGGCACCCAAGGCGCTCGTCTGGTCCGCCGCCGCGATGATCTACTTCGCAGCACCACACACCGGCTGGTTGCTCGTCGATGAATTCGCCGCCCGCTTTGTGTTTTTCTACACCGGATACTGGGCCGCCCCGATGATCTTCCGCTTCGCCGGCACGGTCGCTAAATCACCGCTGGCCCTCGTCATCGCAGCCCTCGTCGCCTGGGCTGCCGTCAACGGATTGCTCGTCGCCAATGGTCTGGCCTTCGCCAAGGGTCTCGACCTCTGGGTATCATACGCGGGAGTCGCCGCCGTGGTCGCCTTCAGCGTGATCCTCTTACCGACGTGGCCCGGCCGCGCGCTGGCCTACTGCGGCCGCAACTCGATCAAGATCTACCTCGCCTTTCCCCTCTTCATGGGACCCGCGCGCGTCGTCGCACTGAAGCTCGGCAGCATCATTCCCGATTGGGCCGCAGCCCTCATATCGATGTCAGCCGGGGTCATTGGCGCCCTGGTCCTGGCGCACATCGTCAACGGCACACGCTTCGACTTCCTGTTCAAGCGGCCGAATGCCTTTGCCCTCTCGACATCACGCCAGTCCACGCAACGGCCAGCCGAACGCATCGCGGTGATTTAGCCGGGCGGCGTTTCCGGCGGCGCGGGTGCGGGCTCGGGCGCGGCAGCAGGCGCTGGCTCGGCTGCGGGCGCGGCGGCCGGCGGCGCGGCTTCGGCCACGGCCTTCAACTTGGTGAGACCGCGCTCGTAATCGCTCCCGACCATCTGTTCCACGTCGATCCCCAGGATCGTGCAGATCAGCCGTTCGAAAAAACCCTGTTTGCCGTCAAGCGCCCATGTCACCTTCGTGCCCTGCCCGTCCGGCTGAAACGCAAAAGCGACATCACTGGTACCTTCCATCGGCTCCACGAAATCAAGCCGGATCTTGATCGCTTCATCGGGTTTGGCTTCCGTAATCGCCATCGCCCCACGGCCGACCTTTTCATTCCCCGCCCAGCGCATGATGGCGCCCGGCCCCGATGTGGGTCCCTCGAACGTCACTTTCGAATTGGGATCAAGCTCCGCCCACGGCGACCAGGCCTGCCATTTCGCAAAGTCGTAAACCTGCCCGTAAACCTGCGCGGGTGCCGCATTGATAACCGCCGACCGCTCGACCCGGTACGTATCAGGCTGCAGCCCCACCCACGCCAGAAGTCCGGCAATCGCCGCACCAATCAAAAGTCCAAGCGCTCGAAACATAATCCACTCCCCCTTGAATCCGCCGCTCCGCGCCCACTTGCTCCAACCAACTCGACAATTTTGTGAACACCATGTGGAACCGGCTTATACTCCGATCATCTGTCAGCGTCCTGGATGTCCGGCTGTGTGCCTTGAGCCTGCCCACTTCCGCGCCCGCTATCTCGCCGCGGCCCCAGTCGTGGCCCTCTTGCTGTCGGCCTGTGCCGGCTCCGTCGGCAGTGGCATGGTCGGACTGCCGGCGGAAGAATTCGAACGCGCCTTTGCAGCCGGCTACGATGTCGCCGCCGCCGAACGCTGCGGGGCGGCCATCGACGCTGGCGCCGTCCGTCACGCCCTCGTCACCGATGTCGAGCGCCGGGGACACCCACCCGGAATCGCCGACAAAGCCGGCCGTACATTCGACAAAACCCGCTCCGAGTTCACCCAAAAACTGCGCGCCCGCCCGGACTATTGCGTAACCGAATATGCCGTGCCGCCCGAACGGCTTGCGCAGTACGCAAAAGGAGAGTTTTCTGCCGCCCGCTAAATGGGCGGGTGCCCGACCTCCATTTGACCACATCCCCGCGCCTAAGCTCTTTTAGCAATGACACTGGCAAAGACTCGGAGACCCAGATATGCCCGCCCCCCGTTCGCCCCGCCTGATGATTGCAGCATGTGTCGTGAGCGCGATGAGCGGTCTTGCAAGCTTGCCTGCCCAGGCAGCCGATTATGCGGGCACGTGGGCAGCCGACCTCACCCAGTGCAAGGCCGGCCAAGACAGTCCGGACGCGCCTTTGATCATCACAGCCAAAGGCTATGACCAGCACGAGGCCCACTGCACATTCGACGGCTTGAAATCCAGTGGCGCCGGCGAATGGTCGGGCAAAGCGTCTTGCAGTATCGAGGGCGACAAGCAATCCATCTCTGTGGGGTTGACCGTGTCCGGCGACACGCTGACGCTGACCGAAGACGGGGCCGCCCGCGATCTTCTGCGTTGCCCCTAAGCGCAAGTCCGTAAACCAATAGAACTGTTCACTTTTATTGCACCAATTCCTCGACGCCCCGGACCGGGTCTGGCATCTTTAAGAGGTGCCGGGACACTGCGGCGCATCGCCATTTTGCAGAAAATGCTTCTGTTCCGCGCGGGACAGCTGAAACTTTTCGGATGAGCCATCGTTACTTAAACGTCTGTCACAGTTGCAGATTGCGACTTGATTGTGGCAGCCGCGAAACCCACGTCCTCAGTTGTATGGAGTAGAGGATGCTGATCGCTGACAATGGCCAGTTCGCTGGCGCCCGTCCCGCGGACAACCGCGCTAAGACGGCTGCGCCGGCATCCGAAAGGAACCGCCGCATGATCGCGCATGGCGATAGCCTCTTCGCGCCCGGAACGCCCCGCGCCGCCGCTTACGTCGTCGAGTCCGGCGCTCTGTGCCACTATATCGTTTGGCCCGATGGAAGCCATGACGTGATCGAGTGCGCCTTCCCCGGCGACATCGTTGGCCTGGGTTCGCTGGGCGAACACGTCTCGACGGCGCAAGCCATGGTCGATACCGCTGTTGTGCCGTTGACCCGGTCTGAACTCGAGTCCGCGCTGCAATCGAATGCGGCCCTCGCAGCCCGCCTCTCGTCCGCCACCGATCGCGAATTCGATTATCTGCGCCGCCGGGCACTTACGCCCGGCCAGCGCCCCGCCCTCAATCGCATCGCGGCCTATCTTTTGGCCGTGGCTGGTAGCGCATGCCGGTCCGGCGAAACGCACCTCGCGTACGGACACGCAGGCGCAACATCACTGGCCGCTCTGCTCGATATGCCGGCCGGCGACGTAATTTCCGCTTTCGCTACCCTGCGCGATCGCGGCCTTGTGACTGAGCGCGATGGCGCCATCGTCATCGCGGATGCCACCGGCTTGGAAGCCCTCGCCGACGCGTGACCTGCGGGAGCGTCTTGCGTCCGTCCACCCGAGTGGTAATAGCGCTCCATGAAAAAGTCCGTCATCGCCGGTCTCATCGCCCTGGCCGCGGCCGCCTCCGCTGCGGCCGCGCAAAACCTCTCCATCGATGAACAGGGCGCCCGCCACGGCCAAGCCCTGTCCGCCGCCAAGATATGCCCGGGGGCTCGCACGACGGCTAAAGTGAATGCCCTGGCCACTGCCATCAAAGCCGCCGACCGCGTCGCCTTCGACGCGGCCAGCCAGAAAATCATCCTTGCCTGGGACAAGGCCTTCCTCTGTCAGGACGTCGACCCTGCCCAAGCGCCGCGCGAAATCAATTCCTGCCGCAAATCCAAGATCCTGAGCTGCACGGCGACGTGGAGCGAGATCGGCCCAGAAGGCACCGCGTTGCCCGGCCTCCTCGAATTCGCGCCTTAGGGAAGCGCGGCAGCGACGCGCCCATGACGCGCCGCAGTATTGAATTTCACTGACCCGAACCGGCCTCCGCCCCGTACACTCGGGAAATCATCCCGGAGGATCCCGATGCCCAACCCCGTCACACTGGCCGCCCGTCTCATCGCAATATCTGTCCTCGCGTTCGTGGCCCCAGCCATTGCCGAGGACGCCGCCGCGCCGGCACCCGCAAAATTCGGCGACCTCACCAATCCCCGCGACGCCGGCATCCGCTACGGCCAAGCCGCCGGCGTGGCCGCTGTCTGCCTCGACATGAAACCGACCGCCAAGGCGGAAGCGCTCTCGACCGCCTTCACCGGCGCCGATCTGGAGAAATTCAACGTCCAGGCCGAAACCGTCCTCAAGTCGTGGAAGAAGACGCTGGCTTGCGCCCACACCGCCGATCCCAACCCCTGCCGCCTCGCCCATCAAATGAGCTGCAAGGAAGCCTACAAAGAGATCGGCCCCGCCGGCAGTGTCGCCCCCGGCCTCATCGAAATGTCGAAGGCGCAGTGATGCGGCGTCGCTTGCGGAGCGCGGCCCTACTCGCGCTCGTCATGGTCCCGGCGGCGGTGGCAAGCGCCGAACCGCTGGTGACCGTTGAGCCCGTCACGCTGCTGGAAAATGGCGGGATTGCCGGTTGTGGACTCACATCGACGGTTACCGGCGGCGCCTCCTCGGCCATCGGCGAAGTCATCGCGTTCCGCGACGGCGACCGCACGGCCTTTGCCGTCCGCGCCCGGCCAAGCACCGCCACCAGCGAAGCCATCAGATCCGTGCGCCTCGCCACCGCCTCGCACGACACTGCCGCGCTATTCCCCCCATCGAAAACCTTAGGCGACGGCATCGTCGAAACGCGCACCGTCCTTGAAGGCTTTTCCGGTTCGAGCTTCGCCCAGGAATTGATGGTCATGGGCGGCCGCTTCGAAATCGTCACCACAGCCGGAGAAACCATCGCCTACGATCTTCCCCGTCCGATGCCCCACCGCGTCCGCCAAGCCTACCTCAACTGCGCCGGCGACCTGTTTCGTCCTGAAGCCGATTAACCACTTTGTCTTCCCCGCCAGCCCAACTGCTGGCACACTCACCCCATGGCTGAAACAGAGAACACAATGCAACAAGCCGGTCCCTTGCAGGTGGGCGCCACGGGATCGGCCACCATCACCGTCGACGACACCCACACCGCCGCCCACGTCGGCAGCGGCTGCGAAGCCGTCCTCGCCACCCCCGTCATGATCGCCCTGATGGAAGCCGCAGCCGTCGACGCCACCGAACACCTCCTCGACGCCGGCCACACATCGCTCGGCATCCGCATCGCCGTCGACCACACCGCCCCCACGCCCATCGGCCGCTTCGTCACCGCCACCGCCGAACTCATCGAAATCAAGGGCCGCCGCCTCTTCTTTCGCGTCACCGCCGAAGACGGCATCCGTCAGATCGGTTCCGGTGAGCACACCCGTGTTATCGTCTCCATCGACGATTTTCGCCAGCGGCTGCACGATCAGAAACAGTGAACCAACCAACCCACTGAGAAAGTCTTGCTCGCCCCCTCGCCCAACCGCACACTCTGATGCAACCGACCCGGAGTGCCGCGCGCATGTGTTTTTCCGCCCCAGCCAGCTTTATCGCCGCCGCAGTCGCGGGTACAGCCGGAGCCGCCTGCTTGGCCCGCGTGCGTCAACCGGGCGACTGGCCACTCGCCGCTATGCCGGTCTTTTTCGCCGTCCAACAGGCCATAGAAGGCTATCTCTGGCTTAATCTCGCGCGCGATCCCACGTCCGCCACGAGCACCGCGCTCACCGAAGGGTTCCTCATTTTCGCCCTGGTCTTCTGGCCGGTCTATGCACCGCTTGCCGCTTACGCAGCCGAGCCAGACACCCGGCGCAAACCCTGGATCGCGCTGTGCATGGCCGCCGGCATCGCCGTCGCGATCTACTTTTTCACAGCTCTTGCCGATGCCCCGCGCACCGCCAGCATCCAGGAACACCACATTGCCTACAGCGCCGACACGGACCTGCCGCTCGCGATCCGCATCCTCTATCCCGTCGCCACCTGCCTCACGCTCATGCTCTCCTCACATCGCGCCGTGGCGCTCGGCGGCTTCGTCATTTTCATTGGCTCCATCGTCTCTTACTGGATGTACTGGAACGCCTTCACCTCCGTCTGGTGTTTCTTCGCCGCCATCGCCAGCGCGCTCATCATCTTCCATTTCGAGCGTGCCCGCCGCACCGCTGTCGCCGGCGCCAGCGCCGAACCACACTGATACACAAAAAAGCGGGGCCGCGTTCAAAACGCCACCCCGCTCAAGCTCGTCTTAAGATCTGCGCCCGCGCCTCACTCAGCCGCGAGCGCCACCGGCTTTCCCCCGCCCAGCCGATCGAAGCCGAGCGACAGCGCCACGGCCTGATGCATGATGCGGCCTTCCTTAACATTGAGACCCGCCGCCAGATGCGGATCGCGGTCGAACGCGGCAAGCCCCTTCTCAGCAAGCTTCAACACGAACGGCAAGGTCGCGTTGTTCAACGCCTGCGCCGACGTATTCGGCACCGCGCCCGGCATGTTGGCGACGCAATAGTGGATGATCCCGTCGACCTCGAAGGTCGGATCGGCGTGCGTCGTCGGCTTCGAGGTTTCAAAGCAGCCGCCCTGATCGATTGAAACGTCGACCAGCACCGCGCCCCGCTTCATGGCCTTTAACATATCGCGAGTCACAAGCTTGGGCGCACTCGCGCCCGCCACGAGCACCGCACCCACGACCACGTCGGCTGCCAACACTTCGCTTTCCACCGTCGACATCGTCGAGGCCAGCGTGCGCACGCGTCCCTGGAACAGATCATCGAGTTGCCGTAGCCGCGGCAACGACCGGTCGAGGATCGTCACGTCCGCGCCGAGCCCTGCCGCCATGCGCGCCGCATGCGTACCAACCACACCGCCCCCCAGCACAACAACCTTCGCCGGCTTCACGCCCGGCACGCCGCCCATCAGCACGCCACGACCACCTGTCGGACGGCGCAGCGCAATTGCCGCCGCTTCGATCGACAAGCGCCCCGCCACTTCGCTCATGGGAGCCAGCAGCGGCAGACCGCCGTTCGCATCCGTCACCGTTTCGTAGGCAATTGCCGTCGCGCCGGACGCCAGAAGTCCCTTGGCCTGCTCCGCGTCGGGCGCCAGATGCAAATACGTGAACAGGATGTGATCTGGACGCAGACGCTCCCACTCGACCTTCTGCGGCTCCTTCACCTTCACGATCATCTCGCTCTGAGCGAAGACGGCCGCCGCGTCGGGAAGAATCTTAGCCCCGGCATATTCGTAGGCACTATCATCGGCAAAGATTCCGGCGCCGGCGCCGGCCTGCACGAACACCTCATGACCCTTCGCGGTCAGTTCGCGCACCGACCCCGGCACCAGGCCGACCCGGTACTCGTTCGTTTTGATCTCTGTGGGAACGCCGATCCGCATGATGTCCTCCTGGCGGTCAAATTCGCTGCGTCGAATGTGATCACATTCGCGCGCCGAAGGTCAGCAATCTGACTTGTATTTTGAACCGGGAACGCAGATAATCTGCACATAAGACGAAAAATACGCAGGATTTATGCGATAATGGACCTCGATACGCTTGATATGGCCATACTCGGCACCCTTTCGGAGAACGGCCGCCTGTCTCAGGTTGATCTGGCCGAGCGTATCCCCCTGTCGCCCACCGCCATCGCCCGCCGCATCAAAGTCCTGGAGGAGAAAGGCGTCATCGAAGGCTATCAGGCTCGCATCAGCCGCTCCGCCCTCGGGCTCGACATGACCGTCCTTGTCCAGATCAGCTTGCAGAGCCAAAGCGAAGTCCTGCTGGCCGAATTCGAAAAAGCCATCGCAGCCGCGCCATCAGTTGTCTCGTGCCACCTGATGTCCGGCGAAGATGACTACGTGCTGACGGTGCTCGCCCGCGACCTCACCGATTACGAACGCATCCATCGCCAGGAGCTCTCCCGCCTCCCCGGCGTCACGCGCCTGCGCTCCAGCTTCGCGCTGCGCGAAGTCAAATCGCGCCCGCTGCCCGATACGCTGCTCACACGCCCGCGCGGCTAGCCCTTCGGCCCATCGAGCAGGAAATTGCCGGCCGCCTCGCCATCAGGCTTCGGCAAAACTTCCGCATCATCTTTCAAATTCACGCCCGACAGCGACCGCTTCAAAGCTTCCGACGCAAGATAGTGCAGCTTGTACGCCGCCTCCGCGTAGGACAAGCCCTCGCTCCGCACATTTGAAATACAATTACGCGCTTCGTCGGTGAGACCAACCCTGGGACCATACGTGAGATAGATGCCGAGGCTATCGGGCGACGACAAACCCGGCCGTTCGCCAATAAGCATCACCACCATGCGCGCCCCGATGATCGCACCGATCTCATCGCCTAGTGCCACCCGCCCTTGCCCCGCCAAGATCAGCGGCGCTCGCGACCATCCTGCCTTGTCGGACACCGCCAGCATCGCCTCCAGAAACGGCACGATGTTCTTCTCGATCGCGAACGCCGACAGCCCGTCCGCAATCACAAACGCCACATCGAACGGCCCCTTCACCTCTGCGGCCAGCTTCGCCGCGGACTCTGCCGACAGCTTTCGCCCCAGATCAGGCCGCTGCAAATACGCCGGCCGGTCTGGCGCAGCACTTTGTACCTCAACGACAGGCCCAAAACGCGCCAAATCCTGCGCCAATTTTGGAAGATCGATGGCGTGATGCACGGCACTGCGCGCCCGCGCATGTGCCAACTGAAAAGCCAGATGCTCCGTCGTTGGCAGGCTCACACCCGTTCTCCCCAGCGCAATCCGCGCCGGCGTGTGCTTGCGCAGATGCGTCCACGGATTGGCAATCGTGACGCCCCGGGGTTTGTCGCTCATGTCATGCTCCGCCATCGCCCTCACTCCGCAGCAATCGCGCGGCGGAACGCGCGCGGCACATCCGGCCCCAAACTCACCTGATCGCCGGCAGCAAAAATTTCCTGCGCCTTCAGCCACGCCTCGAACTCCGGCGCCGGCTTCAACCCAAGGACGCGCCGCACATACAGCGCATCGTGGAAGGACGTCGTTTGATAGTTCAGCATCACGTCATCCGAACCGGGAATGCCCATGATGAAGTTGATCCCCGCCACGCCGAGCATGGTGAGCAGAACGTCCATATCATTCTGATCGGCTTCCGCGTGGTTCGTGTAGCAAATATCGCAACCCATCGGCAGGCCAAGCAGCTTGCCGCAGAAATGATCTTCGAGCCCAGCACGCACGATCTGCCGCCCGTCGTAGAGATACTCCGGCCCGATAAATCCAACGACGGTGTTGATCAGAAGCGGCTTGAACGGCCGCGCCACCGCGTACGCTCGCGCCTCGATCGTCTGCTGATCGACGCCGTGATGCGCGTTCGCCGACAAGGCGCTTCCCTGCCCCGTTTCGAAATACATCACGTTGTCGCCAACCGTCCCGCGCTTCAGCGACAGCCCGGCTTCATAGCCTTCCTTCAAGATCTTCAAGTCGATGCCGAAGCTCTTGTTCGCAGCTTCCGTCCCCGCGATCGACTGGAACACGAGATCGACCGGCGCCCCGCGGTTGATCGCTTCGATGGTCGTCGTCACATGGGTCAAAATGCACGACTGCGTGGGAATCTCATACCGGCTGATGATGCCGTCGAGCATCTGCACGAGCGACGTCACTTGACCGATACTATCGGTCGCCGGATTGATCCCGATCACCGCATCGCCGTTGCCGTAGAGAAGGCCATCGACGATGCTCGCCGCGATCCCCGCCGCGTCATCGGTCGGATGGTTCGGCTGCAACCGCGTCGCCATGCGGCCTTCAAGCCCGATCGTATTGCGGAACTTGGTCACCACGCGGCACTTCTTCGCCACCATGACGAGATCCTGCACCCGCATGATCTTCGAGACCGCCGCCACCATTTCCGGTGTCAAACCCGGCACCAGCTTGGCGAGCGCCTCGGTCGTCGCGTGATCCGACAACAGCCAGTCGCGAAACCCACCGACCGTCAAATGCGAAACCGCTTTAAAGGCCTCCGCATCGTGACTGTCGATAATCAACCGCGTAACCTCGTCGGTCTCGTACGGAACGACCATCTCCTGCAGGAAAACGCCGAGCGGAACATCGGCCAGCGCCAATTGCGCGGCGGCCCGTTCGGTGTCATCCCCGGCGGCCAGCCCGGCCAACAGGTCGCCCGACCTGAGTGGCGTCGCCTTCGCCATCAGGTCCTTGAGATCGCGGAACACATACCGTTCGTGCCCGCTCACGTAAGCATAACCCGCCATGTCATCCTCCTTCGCCGGCCGCTTCTCGGCGGCCGGCGCAAACATATGTCGATCACATCACGGCTGCGGCTTCAGCCGGCATCTTCCTCGCCCGGCGCGTGCGCCACCAGATGATGCCGACTATAGAGCGCGAAGTACGCGACGAAAACGGCGTAAGCGATCGCCGAGAGTGCCGCCACGCTGATCTGGGTTCCCGCCACAGACATCGTCTTGTCGCTCAAAAAGACGGCAACCAGTGCAATGCAAGCGAGCACGAGTGCTATTCCCGACGTCAGGATACCTCCCGGCGTCGTGTAGGGCCGCGGCAAATCGGGTTCTGACACCCGAAGCTTGATGTGTGACGCCATCATCAGGATGTACGAGATCGTCGCCCCGAACACAGCCATCAGGATCAACTGATCCCCTTGCTCCGTAAGCGACAGCAAGAAGCCCACAATGCCAGGCACAATCAGCGCGATCCACGGCGACTGCCGCGAGTTGGTCAGAGACAGGCCGCGCGGCAGATACCCGGCACGCGACATGGCGAAGATGAGCCGGGAGTACGCGTAGATGATCGAGAAGAAGCTGGCGATCAGCCCGGCCAGGCCGACGAAGTTCACGAACTTCGAAAGCATCGTCGGACCGCCATATGTCGATGGATGTTCAAGCGCCGCCACCAGCGGATTGGTGTTGGTCTTCAGCGTTTCCGATCCGACCGCTCCCGGCCCCAGCACCAAGATCAACATACAAAAGGCGAGCAGGATGAACATGCCGACGATCAAGCCGCGCGGCAGATCGCGCTTGGGATCCTGCGTTTCTTCTGCCGCAAGCGGCACGCCCTCAATGGCCAGGAAGAACCACATTGCGAACGGAATGGCGGCCCAGATGCCGAAATATCCGAACGGCAGGAACGGCGACGCGCCAGCCGCTTCCGGATTGACCGCGATATCGAACAGTTTGGTGCTGTCGAAGAACGGCACCATCGCAATACACCAGACCACGAGCGCGATCACGGCCAGCGCCGTGATGGCAAAGATCAGCCGCAAGGCTTCACCAGCACCCATGATATGAATACCGAGAAAGACCGCGAAGAACCCGCCAGATATCACCCACTGCGCGATGTCGATCTCGAACAGCGACTTCATATAGCCACCGATGAATACCGCGATTGCCGCTGGCGCAATCGCATACTCGATCAGGATCGCGGTCCCGGTCAGGAAGCCGCCCCAGGGTCCGAAAGCCCGCCGTGCGAAGCCATAACCGCCGCCCGCTGTCGGCGCGATCGTCGCCAACTCAGCCAAAGCGAAGCACATGCACGTGTACATCAGCGCCATGAGCAGCGACGCGATCATCAGACCGCCCCAGCCGCCCTGCTCCAATCCAAAATTCCAGCCGGCATAATCGCCGGAAATCACATACGCGACGCCAAGACCGACGAGCAAAACCCAGCCCGCCGCTCCGCGCTTTAGTTTGCGGTTATCAAAATAGTCCTGGCCGACGGCTTCGTATTCGACGCCGGACGATCCATGCGTTTCCATGCAATGTTCTCCCCAGTGTTACGAGCCCCGATTGTTCCGGGTGTGGCTCTGAGCCATCAAGGACGCAAAACTGTGCGCATTCTGATGACCAGGTCCGGCCGCACCGGCCGCGGGACTTCCCCGCCCGTGTACGCGACCGGCAAACGGATCCGCTATCCAGTTTCGGCAACGCCCCACGGCAACCTCTCGGCCTTTGGTGTAAACGTCCCGATTGCGTTGCAGCGCAGCATTGCCCACACGACGGAGGCGGCCGCCTTGCTCGGTCCGCCCATTTGTGCGTAAGGTCAAAGTCCTTCATTGATGGGGGCACATCCGCATGCCGACACCAGCGCAGAAGGAACCGCCCCCCACGCTTCGGACATTCCAAACGCGTGACATCGACGAGCAGGCGGCCCTCCTCGACGGCTGGAACCAGACTTACAATCAGCTCTCCGGCGGCGCATTTAGCGGCGAACTGTGCGAAGCTGCCCTGGGCAATGTCTACGTCTTCCGCGAAAAAACCAGTCAGTCACTGCATCAAGTCGGCGCCCTCCCCGACGGTCTTGTTGCGATCGGTATCCCACTCTCGATCCCCGGCTCCGCCAAGTTTTGCGGCCAATCCTGCGATGGCAGCCAAGCGCACATTTTTTCTGGATCAAACGGCTTCGAGTATCAAACCCCCGACGGCCTCGACATGGCAGGCCTCGTCATCCCCGTTGCCATCCTGCACACGGTCATGCTGGCCGACGAATTCGAAACGCTGTCGCTCCAATCGCAACGCGCCCGCCTCAAGCCAATCCAGCCGGCTGTGCGACAGAAATTGCGCCTCCTTTTGACGGGTGCCGTCGAAACGGTTCAGTCCGGCCAGATCGGCGCGGCAGCGCCCGCACTCTCCGGCGCCTTCGCTGCCGATGCGGCCCGCGCGGTCATCGCGTGCCTGAGCCCCGATGACAGCGACCAACCCTTATCCCTCAGCGAAACGCGGTGCCACGCCGTGGTCCGCGACGCGCAAAATCTCGTCCTGGAGCACGCCAACACTAATCTAACGATCGAAGATATCTGCCGAACGCTCGAAATCTCGCGGCGAACCCTGCAAACCTGCTTCCAGCGCACACTCGGTATTCGCCCAGCTCAATACCTACGCGCCGTCCGTTTGAACGCCGCCCGCCGGACACTGAAGCAATGCGGCAGCGTTACCGAAGCCGCCACCGCGTGGGGATTCTGGCATTTCGGCCGCTTCGCCCAAGACTATAAGGCGATGTTTGCCGAAGCCCCCTCGCACACCGCGCGCACCTATGCTGCCAAGCGCAGCCAGGACACTCGCTAAAGCAACCGCACCACGTATTGCATCGCATCGCGAATCGGACCGCTCGATCGAGCCCTTCGCCTTATGTGATGACGGATCAAATTTTGCCCCCTAGTGTCGCCGCTCCGATGAATCTGTCGCTGAGCCGAGCCCCTTAGACATCCATGAAAACCGACACGCCCCGCCCGATCCGCCTCGAAGACTATCGCCCGTCGGCCTACCTCATCGATACCGTCGATCTGGAGTTCACACTCCATCCCACGGCGACGAAGGTGCGCTCGGCGCTCGCGATCCGGCCCAATCCCGCCCATAAAGGCAAACCCGGCGCTCTGAAACTTGATGGCGAACACCTGAAGCTTGAGCGCATCAAGCTCGATGGCAAAGCTCTCGATCCCGCGCACTACCGTCAATCGGCCACGCACCTGACCATCGCAAAGGTGCCCTCAGAGCTCTTCACCCTCGAAACCGTGGTCACGATTAACCCGGAAGCCAACACCGCTCTGCAAGGGCTCTACCGGTCGCGCGGCGTCTTCTGCACCCAGTGCGAGGCGGAAGGCTTCCGCCGCATCACCTTCTTCCTTGACCGCCCGGATGTTCTTTCCGTCTATACCACCCGCATCGAAGCCGACACCGCAGTCGCCCCCGTCCTTCTCGGCAACGGCAATCCCATTGAAAGTGGCAAACTCGAGCGCGGCAAGCGCCACTTCGCCGTTTGGCATGATCCCCACCCCAAGCCCTGCTACCTCTTCGCCCTCGTCGGCGGTGACCTCGCGCCCATCCGTTCGCCGTTCAAGACCATGTCCGGCCGCAAAGTCGATCTCGCCATCTACGTCGAACACGGCAAGCAAGCCCGCGCCGAATGGGCGATGGATGCGCTCAAACGCTCGATGATCTGGGATGAAAAGCGCTTCGGCCGCGAATACGACCTTGATGTTTTCAATATCGTCGCAGTGTCCGATTTCAACATGGGCGCGATGGAGAACAAAGGCCTCAATATCTTCAATGATCGCCTCATCCTGGCGTCTCCCGAAACCGCGACCGATGCCATGTTCGAGGCCATCGAAAGCGTCGTGGCCCATGAATACTTCCATAACTGGACCGGCAACCGCATCACCTGCCGCGACTGGTTCCAACTCTGCCTGAAGGAAGGCCTGACAGTTTATCGCGACCAGGAGTTCTCCTCCGACGAGCGCGATCCGACCGTTCAGCGCATCCACGACGTGCGCCAATTGAAGGCGACCCAGTTCCCCGAGGACAACGGCCCCTTATCGCATCCGGTGCGCCCCGACACCTACATCGAGATCAACAACTTCTATACGCCGACCGTCTACGAGAAAGGCGCCGAGCTCGTGCGCATGATCGAGACGCTGCTCGGCAAGGACGGGTTCCGCGCCGGCATGGACCTCTATTTCGCGCGCCACGACGGCGACGCGGCCACCATCGAAGATTTCCTGGCGTGCTTCGAAGAGGCCTCCGGCCGCGATCTGGCCCAGTTCAAGCTTTGGTATCTCCAGTCCGGCACACCCGATCTCGTGACATCGCTCACCTGGGATCGCGCCTCAAAGAGGGCCGCGCTCAAAGTCGAACAGATGCAGCGCCCCACGGCCGGTCAGCCAAAGAAGCAGCCGCTGCACATTCCCCTGCGCCTCTCGCTCCTCGGCGCCAATGGCCAACCCATCGAACTTAAACTCGACAGCGGAGCCTTGGTCGAAAATGGCATCATCGAAATTACCAAGCGCACGGAAACGTTCCACTTCACGGATGTGCCCTCCCGCCCTGTGCCGTCGCTGCTGCAGGGCTTTTCTGCGCCCGTCCGCCTGACCCTCGACATTTCCGACCGCGACCTCGAATTCCTGATCGCCCACGATGTCGATCTGTTCAATCGCTGGCAGTCGGCCAACGCCTATGCGACGCGCACCCTCATCGCCAACGTCGCCCTCTTGAAAGAGGGCAAGCGCGCCACCCGCGGCGCCGCCTTCGCCAAGGCTCTGGGCCTCGCCATCACCGGACGCGACTTGAACCCTGCATACCGCGCCGAACTCCTGCGCCTGCCGGGCCAGAACGACATTGCCCGCGAAATCGGCCGCAACGTCGATCCCGAACTGATCCATCGCGCCCACACGCACCTTTCCAAACTTGTCGCCACGACCTTGGGAGACGACCTCGAAGCGATCTACGCGTCCACAGCCCCGCGCGGTGCTTTCTCGCCCGATGCCCGCAGCGCCGGCAAACGCGCACTGCGCAACGCGGTCCTCACCCTGCTGGCTGCCCGCGGCGAACCCCGTGACCTCAAACGCGTCTGGGACCACTTCCGCAAAGCAGCCTCCATGACCGACCAGGCCCACGCCCTCGTCGTCATCTCCAGCCTCGATATCCCCGAACGCACCGACGCATTCGAAGCCTTCCACGATCGCTGGCAGTCAGATCACCTCGTTATCGACACCTGGTTTGCCGCCCAGGCGCAATCCGCGCTGCCTGATGCCCTTGACCGTGTCCGCGACCTGACGAGCCATCCCCTCTTTAGCTACGCCATGCCCAACAAGGTGCGCGCCCTCATCGGCAACTTTGCCCTCCAGAACCCGCTCCAGTTCAACCGCGCCGATGGCGCCGGCTACCAGTTCGTCGCCGGCGAGGTTCTAAAAATCGATGCACTTAATCCCCAGATCGCCGCCCGCATGTTAGGCTGTTTCAGATCGTGGAAATCCCTGGAGCCCGGCCGGCGTGCACACGCCCGCAAAGCCCTCCAGAAGGTTGCGAAATCCGAGACGATTTCCCGCGACGTCTTCGAGATCGTGACCAAAATGCTCAATAGTTGAATATAACGAATCCAAGGCCTTGACCCTATTTAATCTCCCTCGACACATGAGTCGCGAATCAGTGAATTTGATCCTAGCGAATCAGTCGTGAGTACCGGCTGAGAGCACTGGGCAGAACTGAAAGACATCGGGCGAGGGGGATAGGATGGCGCGGATCGGGTCCGCCCATCCACGGGAGCAGTCTGCGTCCGCGCAGGCGTCGCTGACCGTGCTGGGCACGTGGCTGAATCAGACGTCGATCAAGGAGGCCATTGCCTCCGACCGCTGGCTGCAATTGGCAGCGGCGCTCCATTTGACGGCCATCGCCGCCGCCGTGATCGGGCCGACGAGCCCGCCCTTGCCGATCTTCTTGACGTTGACGGGCTTGGCCCTCGTCGTCTTGGCCCTCAATCGCGCACAACACGGCAATACGGACGCAGCGCGGCCCGCCGCCGACCTGCGAACTCTTGATCTAGAACGACAGTCGCAGCGCCTCGTCGAAGTCGCCGATGCCGCCAGCCGCGCCCGCCATGAATCCGAGATGCGCAGCCAGCTCTGGGCCGAACTGACCGCCCGCATGAGCCACGAACTACGCACGCCGCTCAACGCCGTGATCGGCTTCTCCGACCTCATGGGCGCCGAACTTTTCGGCCCCCTTGGCCACGACCGCTATCGCGACTACACCCGCCACATTCGCGAATGCAGCCGCTCGCTTCTCAAATGCACCGAAGACACCTTGGCGCTCACCTCGTCACTCGCCAAGTCTAACGCCACCGACACCGCTCGCACCCTTAGCCTTGATGATTTGCTGCGCGACGCCTCGGAGTTCCATGCCGCCGAAATCACGAATCGTGGCCTCACCTTGAACCTGCCCGCCATTTCCGGAGTTGATATCACGGGCGAAGCACGTCCCATCCGCCAGATCCTGATCAACCTGATGGCCGAAGCCGCCGAACGCACCCGCCGCTCTGGAACCATCGCGATTGACGTGGCGGAAGACGCAGAAACCGTGGCACTCACCATCCGGGTCGAGAAGGCCCAACCCCGCGCCGACGAAGGTCAAGCCCCCCTGACGGTTTGCATCGCCCGCGTTCTTCTCGAACAGCAAGGATCCGGCCTCATCGAAACCGATGACCACGACAGCTGGCAGGTGACGACGATGTTCGACCGGCCGGCCCAACCCGATTTTTTCACGATCGGCTAAGTCACAATCACTTCAGAGACCACGTCACGGCGCATCACCGGCACTTTCCGGAGGCCCTTCGTCGCGATCGCGCTTGCCTTTGCGCCGCTGCTGGCGCTCCAACCGCCGGGTCCAAGACGCCGCCAGTTTCTGACGATCATCCGCTGTCATTTCACCGATCGCCTTCATCAGCGCATCGGTACCCATGGAGCGCAACCGGTTGTCCGTCGCAGCCACCGCATCGAGCGCGGCCCGCATGGCTTCAGGCGTATAGGAGACTGAACCCAGAACCTCGGCAGCCTTGACCCGTGCCTGCCGCAATTCAACCTGCGCCGCCTTCAGCAAAGGACGCGCCTCTTTCAAATGCCGTCGAACGGCGTCCCGGCGCTCATCGGGCAACTCGCGCGAAAACTTCATCAAGCCGAACGCCGTCTGCGACGCGCCCCCGCGCCATGGACCAGGCGGGCCCTTCCACCACAACGCGGCAAGCCCCCCGACGAAGACAAGATTCAATGCGACCGAAATCATCAGCAGCCAGCGCCATTTTCGCGCCGGGCCGGCCGGGGTCGCTGGCGTCGATAGATCGCTCAAAGCAGGTCCTCCTCGGAAGGTTCTGCATCCGCATGCCCCAGCGCGATGGCACTCACATCATCCGCATCGTCAACGCTGCTGACCGTCAACTGAGCCGGATCGAGACCGCTGCCCTCCAGCAGTCCTTGCGACACGGTGAAAAACCCGATGAGCAGCGATGCGGCCATGACCGAAGCTTCCTTCCAGAAGCCGCGTGACGCCGCCGGCGCCGGAGGTGCCGCGGCCTTGCGCGCAAACGGCACAACGACACCGGTTGAGTCCGCCGCCGCGTTCAATTCACCGTCGAGTTTTGCAAAGAGCGCCGCCTTGGCCCGCTCAGCCGAAGTCGTCGCGACCCCCTGGGGCGCGGCCGACAGCAGACCGTCGAACCGAGCTTCCTCGGCCATCAGCGCCTGCGCCTCCGCACTCAGCGCAACGAACGGTTCGAGCAGCGCCCGGTCAGCAGCCGGCCAGCGCTTCGGATCGGCGCCATAGGCGCTCACAACCGCGCGGAGCCTATGAATATGATCTGCCGTCGTCATCGTCTTTGTCCTTGCCTTCATCGTCTCAGCGGCCGCGCCTGCGGCCAAAATCGTCAATCGTCGTGGCTACTTTCATCGCGTAGCGCCTGCCACTCGGCCGCAAGCGCCACCTTCAAACTCCGCCGGGCCCGGGCGAGCAGCGATTCCACCGCCTCCGCCGAGACCCCCATCATGCCGCCGACCTCCTGCATACTGAGGCCTTCGTAATGAAACATCGTCAACGCCAGCCGCTGCCGGTCAGGCAGTTGCCGTAGGGCGTCCTCAACGCGGTCGGCCAATTCGCGCTGCTCAAGCCCGCGCAATTGACTAGCCGCCTGCGGCTGTTCCGGTGGCTCGTCCGTGACATCGAACCGGCCGCGCACCCGGAGCTTGTCGATCGCAAGATTCGACACGACGCGCTTCAGCCACGGCCCAACGCCCGCCGGCCCCACATCCAAACTTTGCCCCTGCCGCCACAGCCGGAGCAACGCTTCCTGCGCCACATCTTCCGCCTCGGCCTCGTCCCGCAGAAGCCGCCGCGCGAGCAGAATGAGCCGTGGCATATGCCGGTCGACAATCAGCCGGAACGCCGCCGGATCACGCGCGACGACGCGCATCAGGAGAGCTTCATCCTCCCGATCCGCGCCCCGCCATCCGGTGCCGGGCTGCCGGCCCGGCGTCGCGTCCCCTGCTGCCACTACGATCTCCGGCCTATGTCCGCCGCCCGATGAAGACTGCTCAAGTCTTGCATTCTTCCGGGGGCGGACGCCAGCCTTCGCCTCGGCAAACACCTCCACCCCATCAGCGCTGCGACCACCGCTGCCGCTCCACCGGCGGCAAGTCGGCAGCGGTGATGCGGCCATCCCGGTCGAGATCGAGGCGCAGGAAGCGGAATCGCGCATCGGCGGTAAATTCCTCCAATGTCACCTTGCCATCGCCATCGCGGTCAAGCGCATGCATCCGCCGGCGCTTTCTAAACTCGGCCTCCTCCGCCCGTCCGGCGTCGAACTCGGCCTTGTCCACCGCGCCATCGCCGTTGCGATCGAAGAATTGGAACATCAACTGCCGGCGCTCGGCCGCACGCGCCGCCCCTCGGCCATCAGCGCGCACCGGCTCGGCATCGAATTCCTGCTTGGTCAGCTTGCCATCTGAATTCGCATCAAGCCGGACAAGAAGGCGCTCCACACGCCGCTCCTGCCGCTGTTGCCGGAAGCCCAAGGGCGCCTGGCCCAATTCGGCCCCATCCAAGGTCCCATCGCCGTTTTTGTCGCGCTTCGTGAAGCCGTCGACCCGCCGCTTCAAAAATTCCTCAACCGTCACGGCTTGATCGCCATTGGCATCAAACCGCTTCAATCCCGCCGGACCACGCTGCTGCTGCGTCTGAGCGTTCGCGCCCGGTTTGCCGTCTGGATCACCGACCGCTGCCAGCGCACCGGCCGCCCCACCCGCTGCCACAAGCCCCGCTATCAAAATGCCTGCCGCCTTACCCATACCCGTCCTCCGCCGGCTGACCACGGGGCCCAGCGCCCCGCTTTCAATGGCTTCAACGGCGTTCGCTTCCAAATCCTTCGCGGACGGGCAAACTTTTCAGTCGATTAAACCACCAACCGCTCGAACCGGGCGTGGTTCTTGGCCAAAATATCCTTGAGTTTCAATTCTAAAGCTTCGAACGACGGACAGTCCCCCGCCCGCGCGGCCAGTTCTTTGAGCCCCTTGGGCGCCACCGGCGGATCGAAAATCCCGTCCTGGCACAACCGCAGAACCTGCGTCAGATCATGGATCAACCGCGTCGACGCGATCAGCGCTTCCGCATCTCCCGGATCCAGGCAACCCGCTTCGCCGAGCTTCTGGAATGCAACGCACGTGTTCTGATCCAGCACCTCCGGATGCGCCGACGCGCTCACCAATTGCAGGTACTGGGCAATAAACTCCAGATCGACGAGCCCGCCGCGCACCTGCTTCAAGTTCCAGATGTTGTCCGTGCCCTTGTCGGCAGCGATCCGCGCCCGCATCTCGCGCACGTCAGCAGCAATCTTCGCCCGGTCGCGCGCAAGGACCAGCGTCGCGTGAATGGCCGCCTCGACCTTCGCCGTCAATTCCGGATCGGCGCTGACCACCCGCGCCCGCGTCAACGCCAGATGCTCCCAGGTCCACGCCTCCCGGATCTGATAATCGACAAAGCCCGACAACTGCGTTGCAACCGGCCCCTTCTGCCCCGAAGGCCTGAGCCGCAGATCAACCTCATAGAGCGTTCCCTCCGCCGTCGGCGCGGTGAGCGCTGTCACGAGCCGCTGCGTAAAGCGCGCATAATACTGGCTGGGCGCTAAAGGCCGTTCGCCGTCGGACTGACTGGCGTCCACGTCGAAATCATAGATCACGATGAGGTCGAGATCGGACGAGGCTGTCATCTCGCGCCCACCGAGCTTCCCCATCGCGATAACGGCAGCTGCCCCACCCGGCACAAGACCATGCGCCCGCTCCAGGTCCACCGCCACCACGCGGTGAAGCGCTGCGATCAACCGGTCGGCCAATAGAGCATACGCCTCCCCCGCCTGACTGGCATTGATACTGCCCGACAAAACCCGCACCCCGATGAGGAACGATTGTTCGCTGCCAACGACGCGCGTTCGATCGAGAACATCTTGCTGATCAGGCGCATTCGCCACCTCGGCCGTAATCGCCGCATCGATCTCCGTTGCCGACGGCAATATCGCCAGCGCGCGGGGATCGATCACAGCATCGAGCAGCCGCGGACGCTTCCCCAAAACGCGCGCTAGCCGCGGGGCTGTCCCCATAATGTCCGCCACGAGCCGCAACAGGCCCGGGTTGGCCTTCAACAGAGAAAACAACTGCACACTGCCAGGCAGCGCGGCCAAAAAGCGATCAAAACCCGCAAACGCCCGATCAGGATCGGCCGTCTCAGCCAGCGCGGTAACGAGCGACACCTGCACTTCTGTCAACAATTCCCGCGCCCGCGGCGAGCGCACCGCCGGATAGCGCCCGTGATGCCACCCACGCACTGTAGCCAAAACTTCCGACGGCTGCGTGAAGCCCATCTTCTTCAATTGCGCGACTGTCTCAGGATCATCCTTTTCACCTGCAAACACCATGTTCGCGCCGTCGCCCGTCAACTCTGGTGCATTCTCAAACAGCTCTTGATAATGCTGCTGCACACCCTCAAGTGTCGCCGTGTAATGCCGCGCAAAGTCCGCTGTCGATTGAAAACCCGCAAACAGCGCGAACCTTGCCAGTGCTGCCTGATCGGATGGCAACTCGTGCGTTTGCTCATCGGCCACCATCTGCACCCGGTGTTCGATGCGCCGCAACTCCAGATAAGCCGCCGACAGATCCGCCCGCACTTCCGGCCGGATCCAATTGCGCGCCTCCAGACACAACAAAGCATCCAGTGTCCGTCGCACCCGCAAATCCTTCTGCCGCCCTCCGGCAATCAGCTGCTGCGTCTGCGCAAAAAACTCGATCTCACGGATGCCGCCGGGTCCGAGCTTCACGTTGTGTCCCGCCACACCGATGCTGCCGAACCCGCGAAAGGAATGGATCTGCCGCTTCATCGCATGCACATCGGCAATCGCCGCATAGTCGAGATACCGGCGCCACACGAACGGCGCCAACTCGGCCAGCAGCATCTCACCCGCTTCGATGTCGCCGGCCACCGGACGCGCCTTGATCAGCGCCGCCCGTTCCCAATTCTGCCCGAAGCTTTCATAATAGATCATGGCCGCATCGGTGGAGAGCGCCACCTGCGTCGCCCCCGCATCGGGCCTCAGCCGCAGATCGGTTCGAAATACATAGCCGTCCGCCGTGCGCTCATCGAGCAGCCGCACCAGATCGCGCGTGATGCGCACGAAAAACGGCGATGGCTCCAGGCCCGGCTTCAACCGCGCCCGGCTCAGATCGTAGAAAACGATGAGATCAATATCGCTCGAATAGTTGAGTTCGCCCGCGCCATACTTGCCCATCCCCAGCACGATGTAGCCCGTATCCGACCCAGCGCACGCGGCCTCGACCGCGATATCGCCGCGCGCCCCAGCCATCCGGAACAAAAAATCTACCGACGACTGCACAGCCGCATCCGCGCACTTGGTTAGCGTCTCGGTCACGGTCATCACGGGCCAGACCTGACCAAGATCCGCGAGCGCGACCATCAACGCCACGTTCGACTTGTACACACGCACAAGCCGCATCGCCGTCGCCATGTCGGCGGCCGCGGCCATATCGCGATAGAGCTGAGAGGAGAGATCGGCGAAGTGCGCCGCAGGATCGGCGCCCAGAATGCGCTGCAAACGGGCCGGATCGCGCCGAATGAGCGCCTTGAGGTAGGGCGACCCCGCCATCACACCCGCGAGAACCTGCGCCACACGCGGATCGCGAAGCGCGGCGGACAATGAACTCAAAGCCGTATCGGCAGCCACCTCGTCGGCCAGCGCACTGATCTCGGCCTGCCCGCTGCCCTGCTCGTCATCCAATGGACCCTGCCGAAGCCGATCCGCCAGTGCTCCGCCCTGCGCTTCAAGTCCCGCCACGCCGTCTCCCCTTCACTCCCAGGGTCCGGCGTCTTAAGCGCTGATCCCCTCTCGCGCGCGAGGCAGAACGAGGACCGCCCGCAGCCCCGGCGCGTTGTCTTCGAGACGTACCGTGCCATGGTGCAGCCGCGCAACCGCCGCGACGAGGCTGAGCCCCAGCCCGGTTCCGGGTTTGGTCCGGCTCGCTTCCAGACGCACGAAGCGTTTCAGCGCCCGCTCCCTGTCGTCGGCGCTAATGCCAGGCCCCTGGTCCTCGACGGCGATCTCCACCGTGTCGCCCACAACGTTCAGCCGCACCGTTATGCTGCTACCCGCAACCGGCGGCTCGGGACGCCCATACTTGATGGCATTGTCAATCAGATTGGCCACCGCCTGATTGATGAGATGGCGATTGCCAACAACCTCCGGACCGTCGCCGGCCGCAACCGTCAACGCGAGCCCCTGCTCATCGGCCAACGGCTCATAAAACTCCGCCACGTCGCGAACCAGCCCGCCGATGTCGAACGGCTCCGCCTGCCCATCCAGCGCCCCCGCCTCCAATCGTGCGACCAGCAGCATGGCGTTGAACGTCTTGATGAGTTCGTCTGCCTCCTCAATAATCCGCTCAAGTCCGGCACGATACGCATCGCAATCCCCGCCCCCGTCCCGCAACGTCGCCTCGGCCCGGTTGCGCAACCGGCTCAGCGGCGTCTTGAGGTCATGCGCAATGTTATCGGACACCTCGCGCAACCCGCCCATCAGCTGCTCAATCCGATCGAGCATGGCATTGAGATTGTCGGCCAATCCGTCGAGTTCATCTTGCGTGCCCGCCAGCGGCACCCGCTGTGAAAGATCGCCCGCCATAATCGATCGGCTCGCGGCATTGATCTGATCGATCCGATTGAGAAGCAGCCGGCCGGCCCCCAAACCGCCCGCTAGCCCCGCCGCCGACAAGAGGCCAAAGCCCAGCAGAAACACCGTCCGCATCCGGTTCGCAAACCCGCGCTGTTCTTCGATATCGCGCCCAACCAGCAACCGCGTTCCATCAGAGAACGCAACCGGCAGAGCCACGGCCAGCCGTTCGTCCCCCGCCTCGCGCTCGTAGCGAAAAGTGCCCCCGCCATCGCTGGTCAATTCAGGCGGTTGCCGGCTGAGATTGCCGGCCTGCTTGCGCCCCGTCCTGTCGGCGAAAAAGTAAAGCCCAGGCCCTTCCGGCCTGGCCCGCGCCCGAATGGCTGCGGCCACCGAAGCCGAACCCGCGGCCGCCTCCATGTGGCGAAGTTCCTGCACTTCCGCCCGCAACCCCGACAGCACTTGTTCGGTCAGCAGATCGTTGGTCTGCCAGAACATGAAACCGACGATCCCCGCCGCCGTCACGAGAAACGCCGCGATGCTCAGCGCCGCCAGACGAAACGGTGTCGACGTCCAGACGGACGCACCGAGCTTACCCAGCACCGTCGCGGACCATATAGCCGGCGCCGCGCACCGTGTGCAGCAATGGCTTGTCGAAGCTCTTGTCGATCTTGGAGCGCAGCCGCGAAACATGCACGTCGATGACATTCGTCTGCGGATCGAAGTGATAGTCCCAGACATTCTCCAGAAGCATCGTGCGCGTCACGACCTGACCGGCATTCTTCATCAGGTATTCGAGCAGCCGGTACTCGCGCGGCTGAAGCACGATCGGCTCTCCGCCCCGCGTCACCCGATGCGACAGCCGGTCGAGCACCAGATCGCCGACAACGTACTTCGTCACCTGCTCTTCCGGCACCGCGCGCCGCGATAAGGCCTCGATCCGCGCCAGCAGTTCCGTGTAGGCATAAGGCTTTGTCAGATAGTCATCGCCACCCGCCCGCAACCCCTTCACCCGGTCGTCCACGTCGCCCAATGCCGACAAGATGAGAACCGGCGTCCGCAGACCGCCCGTGCGAAGCGATTTGACCACCGAGAGACCGTCGAGCTTCGGCAGCATGCGATCCACGATCAGCACGTCGTAAACGCCCGTCTCCGCCATCGACAGACCTGTCTCACCGTCCCCGGCGAGTTCGGCGGCATGCCCGCTCTCCTTCAACGATTTCTGGAGGAACTGAGCCGTTTCCCGGTCGTCCTCGATCACCAGCACGCGCATGCTCTTCGGTCTCCCGGCCGCCGTCCCGTCGCGGCCCTCTTCAGCGATATAGTCTTGCATGATCCGCCTCAACAGGTCGAGGCGGCAGAGCCCATTCGGAGCCCCGCCGCCTCGGTTGATATCCAGATTAAGGACGCGGGCCGGGCTTTAGCCCTTGTCCTTATCCTTCGCCTTGTCGGTGCCGGCATCCTTCTTCAGCTGCACGGCCACAAAGCGTGTCCGGTCCTGCGACTTGACGCTGAGCATGACGGCCGAGCGCCCAAGTTCCTGAACCTTGGCGATCTCCCGGGCGACATCGGCCGGCTTACCGACCGTCTCGCCCTGCACCTGGACGATGATGTCGCCCGCGCGCAGACCCTTCTCAGCCGCGTCCGAGGACGGCTCCACTTCCGTGATTGCCACACCCTCGGCGCCATCACCCGTGATCGGGCCCACCGACAGTCCGAGCAGTTCGAGCGACGTGTTCTCGCTCTTCTTCTCAATCGGCTTGCCCTCTTCAAGCTTGGCGATTTCCTCAGGCGAACCAGGGAACATGCCAAGCTTCACCTTGACGCTTTCGGCCTTGTTGTTACGCCACACCTTCACGTCCACCGTCGTATCAGGTGCATAGTCGGCAATCTTGCGGGCAAGATCGCGGCTGTCGGCAATCGAGTCCTCGTTCACCTGCAGAATGGTGTCCTGCACCTTGAGGCCGGAACCCGCAGCCGGGCCATTCGGCGTGATCTCGCTCACAAGCGCACCCTTTGCGCCCGGCAGTCCGAGTGCTGCAGCCGTGTCGTCGTCAACGTTCTGGATCTTCACGCCCAGCCATCCGCGACTGACCTTGCCGCTAGACTTCAGCTGTTCAATCACTTCAAGGGCCGTCTTGGCCGGCACCGCGAACGCAATGCCGACGTTGCCGCCCGACGGGCTGAAGATCGCCGTGTTCACACCAATCACCTCGCCGTCGAGGCTGAATGTCGGCCCGCCCGAGTTGCCGCGGTTCACGGCCGCGTCGATCTGCAGGAAGTCATACGGACCCGAGCCGATATCGCGGCCAAGCGCCGAGACGATCCCTGCCGTAACCGTGCCGCCAAGTCCAAACGGGTTGCCGACCGCAATCGCCCAATCGCCGACACGCACCGGCTTCTCGGCGAACTTCACGTGCGGGAAGGTCTTCGCCGACTTGATCTTCAACAGAGCAAGGTCGGTGCGCGGATCGGTACCGATCAGTTCAGCGTCTAGCTTTTCCTGGTCATCGAAACTGACCTGGATCTTCGACCCGCCTTCGACGACGTGGTTGTTGGTCACCACAAATCCATCCGGCGAGATGACGAAGCCCGAGCCCTGCGCCTGAGACGGTGGGCGCGGTGCCTGCGGCCCGCGGAACTCCTTCGGCATCCGTTTGAAGAACTCATAAAACGGGCTGTCTTCTGGAATGTCCGGGAACCCTTCCGGCAGACCGCGCGGGTCGGTCTTCTCGGCGACCTTCTCATTGCCGCCCGACACGACCGAAATCGACACGACCGACGGCTTTACCTTTTCAATCAGGTCAGCAAACGTCAGCGGAGCGCGGCCATAGGGCGTCTCAATCGTCTGCGCATCGGGTTTCAGCTGCGCGATGGCCGGCGTCAGTGCCGGCAGCGCCGTGATGAGACCGAGGCCTGCCACGGCGCCGGCAATCGCAACCAGGCGACGGCGCGACGGCGCGACTGGCGCAGGTTTTGCTGAGCGGGCACCAGACGGACTGGCAGGGTTAGGCGTGGTCATTGGGGAAACCTCCATCGAACGAGCCACTGAGGGCGTCCAGATTGACTTATGGCGTAGGGCCTTACGGCCGCCTTTCGGCCGCCTTAAGAGTTGTTAATGAAGGAACTTGGTTTGGCATCTATCGCCGACCGGTTGTCTGAGCAAGATCGGTAGATTCGCGTGAAAAACACCGCTTATCCGCAGCTTGGCCGTTCTTGGCTCCACGCGATACGGCCGGGAATTTCTCTCGCTATGGCCGCTGTCCTGACTACCGCAAGCCCCGTCTGTGCAGCCGGCCCCTACGGACAGGCCACTGCCCAGGAAGGGGACACCGCCAAGGCGCTGCTCCAGCCCATCGCCGTCTTCGGCGCTGACGATCGCACGTTGCTCCCAGCACGCATGACCCAGCTCGAAGATAAGATCGGCATGCTTTACGAGCCCCGCAGCCGCTCGGTCTGCACCGCATTCTGCATTGGTGAAGACACTGTCGCCACTGCCGCTCACTGCCTCTTCCGCACGCGCGGCGAACGTCCCCTCCAGCTCGCGAACGTCACCTTCAGGCTCTCGTCGATGGGCGGCCGCCGCGGCGCGGGGGTTAAGATCGCCGGTGCCGCACAGGGAGCAGCCGAACAGAACGTCATCACCGGCACGACAAGTCTATCGACCAAACCCCCGATCGACGCCACGCGCGACTGGGCGCTTATCCGTCTTGCCTCTCCCGTCTGCAAAAAGGGCGGCCTGCCTCTCGTCCGCCGCACACCGGCCGAACTCTCCGCCATCGACGGCGAGCGCACGCTTTATCAGGTTGGCTATCATGGCGACTTCGGCAAATGGCGTCTGACGCTTAGCCCGCCATGCACGGTGCGCCGCTTGGGCCGCAATGCCGGCGGCCGCATGATCGCCGGTGATTTCGCCGATGCCAGCGCGCTCATCCTCCACACATGCGACACAGGCGGCGCCTCATCCGGTTCGCCCCTCTTGGTCGACGGCCCCCGCGGCCCCGAAGTCGTCGGTATCAACGTCGGCACGTACCTGCAGTCTCACGTCCTCACCCAAGATGGCGAAGTCCTGCATCGCTACCGCTCCGACACCGTCGCAAATACCGGCGTCAGTACGCTGGCATTCATGGAACAGCGCGACAGCTTCGCCGTGGCCGAAGTCATCACATCGCGCCAGGATATCCGCCGGATGCAGCGTGGTCTCGCGTCGGCCGGACATTATGACGGACCACTCGATGGGCTGTATGGACCCGCGCTGCGCGCGGCAATCGAGAAATTTGAAGGCGCCGAACGCCGTCCGCGTACCGGTCTGGCAAGCACCGCGTTACTGCGCCGCCTTGAAGCCGTCATCGCCGAGCGCACCGGATCACCGGCCTATGAACCGACATCCGACCGCCTCGAAACCGGTAGCGTTCCCCGCCCCCAGCCGGCCCGCCGCTAGGCCTGGGGTTCGTCGCGCGCCTGTGCTTTCATCAGCCGGTCGAGCGCGTCCTTCTCTTCCGCGCTAAGCGGCGCAGCAGATGCTTCGGAAACAGCCGGGCGAGCCCGCATGCCACGTACCACGACGGCCAACGCACCCAGCAGCGCAAGCATCGGCGCCAGCCACAAAAGCATGGTGTGCGTGTTCATCGGCGGTTTCAACAGTACGAAATCACCATACCGTGCCACGACATAGTCGATGACCTGCGCGTCCGTATCTCCAGCCACAAGCCGCTCGCGCACGAGCACCCGCAAGTCCTTCGCCAACGGCGCATCGCTGTCGTCGATCGACTGATTTTGACAAACGAGGCACCGAAGCCCCGTTGAAAGGCCGCGTGCGCGCTTCTCCAACGCGGGATCGGACAACACCTCATCAGGCTGAACGGCCCAAGCCGGCGATCCGCCGATCCCCGCGCCCGCAACGGCTATCATGAGCGCACAAAGAACTGCCCGCCACGCATGTGCCATCGTCGCTACTCCGCCGGGACGGCGGTCGGCCGGGAACGGGCCCGCTGCGGCGCACCCACCCGCAACCGCCGGTCACTGAGTGACACAGCCCCGCCGATAAACATGATCACCGCACCGATCCAGATCAAACGCACCAGCGGATGGAAGTAGAGCCGCAACGCCACCCCGCCGCTCGGCTGTTCATCACCCAGCGCAACATAAAGGTCGCCGGTCCACGCGGCATAGATCCCGGCCTCAGTCGTCGGCTGCGGCGGCGCGTTGTAGAGCCGCTTGGACGGCAGCAATGTCGTCACCGGCGCGCCGTCGCGCGTCACCTCGAACGTCGCAATCTGCTCCGAGTAATTCGGCCCCTTGGTCGGCTGAATTCCCTTGAACAACAGGTCATAGCCGGCCACTTCCGCCCGTTCGCCGGGCTTCAGCGCCACGATCTTCTCGGTCTGATAGGCGCTCGTACCCACGATGCCGAGCACCATGATGCCGATGCCCGCGTGCGCCAGTGCGGTGCCGTAAGCCGACCGCGGCAGGCTCACGACACGTCGCAGGAATTCTGCCTGCGAGACGTCGCCAAAACGTGCCCGGCTAAGCAAATCAGTCACCGCGCCGAACAGGACAAACAGCCCAAGTGCCGCGCAGATCGGTGCCAGCCACGGCCCCGGTCCCGTCATCGCCGCAACCACAACCGTGAACAACACGGCGAGGCCACCCGCAAACGCCAGCCGCTGCGCCACCCCCCGCAGATCGCCCCGTTTCCAAGCCAGCAACGGACCAAATGGCATGGCGAACAGCAAGGGCATCATCAGCGGGATGAACGTCATATTGAAGAACGGCGGCCCGACCGAGATCTTCTCCCCCGTGATACCTTCCAGCGCCAGCGGATAAAGCGTCCCCACCAGCACCGTCGCGCACGAGACCGACAGCAGCACATTGTTGAGAACGAGGCTGCCCTCGCGGCTGATCGGCGCGAACAAACCGCCCTGCCGGAGCGCCCCCGCCCGCCACGCGAACAATGCCAGCGCCCCGCCTGTAAAGAACATCATGATCGACAGGATCACAATCCCGCGATCCGGATCGACAGCGAACGCATGCACCGACGTCAGCACGCCCGAGCGCACCAGGAACGTCCCCATCAGCGACAGCGAGAACGTGAGGATCGCCAGCAAGATGGTCCAGACCTTCAGCGCCTCGCGCTTCTCCATAACGAGCGCGGAATGCAGCAACGCCGTACCAGCCAACCACGGCATGAACGACGCATTCTCGACCGGATCCCAAAACCACCAGCCCCCCCAGCCAAGCTCGTAGTAAGCCCACCACGAACCCATCGCGATGCCGAGCGTCAGGCACATCCAAGCAGCTAACGTCCACGGCCGCACCCAGCGTGCCCAGGCCGCATCGATACGCCCCTCGATCAGCGCCGCAACCGCGAACGAAAATGCCATCGAGAACCCGACATAGCCCGCATAAAGAAACGGCGGATGGAACGCGAGCGCCGGATCCTGCAAAATCGGATTAAGCCCCCGCCCATCGAACGGCGCTGGATCCACGCGCTCGAACGGGTTCGATGTGAACAGCATGAACAGCAAAAACGCGACTGCGATAGAGGCTTGAACGCCGAGCACGTTGGCACGCAGCGTCGCGGGCAGGTTCCGCCCGAACACCGCCACCGCTGAACCGAACAACCCGAGGATCAACACCCACAGGAGCATCGAGCCCTCGTGGTTCCCCCACACGCCCGATATCCGATAGATCAGCGGCTTTTCCGAATGCGAGTTGTCCACGACATTCAATACGGAAAAGTCCGACGTCACGAACGCATGCGTCAGCGCCAGAAATGAAACGATGAGCAGTCCAAACTGCGTGACGGCCGCGCTGTCGCCGAACGCCATCAGACGGGCATCGCGAACATGCGCGCCCCACATCGGCACCGCCATCTGCGCGATGGCAACAGCCAGCGCGAGGATCAGCGTGAAGTGTCCGATCTCGGCAATCATGCGTCTCTCCCCTTATCAGTCCAACGGACTGTTTCAGTATCCCGTGCCGCTCTTGTGCTGCGCGCCGGGACCGAGCTTAACGCCCTTTTCTTCCAGCGATTTGGCGACTTCCGGAGGCATGTAGTTTTCATCGTGCTTGGCCAGCACCGTATCGGCGACAAACGAACCGTCCGGCCCGAGCTTGCCTTCCGTCACAACGCCCTGCCCCTCGCGGAACAGATCCGGCAGAATGCCGGTATACGACACATTCACCTTCGCCAGCGTGTCTGTTACTGCAAATTGCACCGTCGTGCCCTGCCCGCGCTGCACCGATCCTTCGGCGACCAGCCCACCCAGCCGGAAGCGCTTGCCCGCCTCGATCTTCTTCTCGGCAATGTCACTCGGCGTATGAAAGAACACGATGCTCTCACGGAACGCGAACATGACCAGCACGGCTGCGATCGAAAGGATCACAACACCCGAGCCGATGAGAAATCCGCGCCGCTGCTTGCGTGTCATTTCTTGCCTTCGCCTTTCGCCGCGCTTTCGATGCCCATCTCGGCCGCAGCCTTGTTCACCTGCTCCAGCGCCCCCGCGTCCGCGCCGAGCGCCTGCCGGGCATCTGTCAGCGCCTTCGCCGCATCGTCCTTGCGGCCCAGCACACTATACGACCGCATGAGCTGAACCCAACCCGCCGGATCTTTCCCGTCGGCTTGCAGCCGCGCCGCCAAGCGCGCCACCATGCCTTCGATCATCGCCTGCTGATCCGCCGGCGACGAGGGAATCTCCACCGATCCTCCGGGCGCCGTCCCCGGCGCCAAACGCGGACCCGGCGGTGGCACCGCCTCGCCACGAGCCAACTTTTCTACGGCGGAAATACGAACCTCGATCGCTTCCTTCATGGCGGGCGACATCTGCGGAGCCGCCAACAGCCCGCGATAGTCGCTGAGTGCCTTGTCGAATTGCCCGTCCTGCTCGTTGGCGAGCGCCAGCCACATCCGCGCATCCACCCGCCCCGGCTCCGCCGAAAGCAACCGCTCGGCCGCAAGCTTCGCGTTCGCGTTCACGATGCCGTTGTTCGCCAGGATCTCGGACTGCGCAAACCCCGCCAGCCGCTTCGGCGTCTCACCCAGCAACCGGTTCGCATTAGCGAAGGCCTCCGCCGCCTGACCATACCGCTCCATACGCAGATAAATCGGCGCGATAACATCCCAGCCATTGCCGTCTTCTGGCGCCGCTCGCAGCCGCTCCTCAACCCGCGCGACCATGGCATCGACCTGATTGCGCGCGGCGTCTTCCCGCGTCCGCCCCTCGTGCGGCAGGTTCGGCAACCCCGGCGAACCAAGCGAAACGTAAAGCGCCAACGCCACCACCGGGATCGCGATCGTCGCGGCACCGAGGATGCGCTCCGAACCTGTTCCCCGCCCGGCGGCGTTTCCCGGACCATCCACGACGGCTGCACGGCTAAGCAATCGCCGGCCGACTTCAGCCCGCGCCGACTCCGCTTCCGCGGCTGAAAGCAGTCCGCGGCTCAGATCGAGATCGATTTGCTGGAGTTGATCGGCATATACCGCGACATCGGCCTTGGCCGCACCCGCAACGTCCGCTTCGCCCCGCCGGTAGCCGCGCAGCAGCAGACCGACAACCCCTGCGGTTAGAACAGACAGAACAACCCAGAGAAGCATGCCGGATCCAGGTCCAGTGTGAAGATGACTGGGAATAGGTGCACCCCAGGCGCGAGACAAGGGCCAAACCCCATTAAGCCCTTCTGTCGCGGCCGGAATTGCGCCGCCATCACGTAAATGTCCTTAACGGATCGCCCAAACAAGAAAAAGCCGCCGGAGCCCCAAGGCTCCGGCGGCTCTTATCTGGCATCGATGACGCTGGACCTTATGTTACGTTCGTCCAGGTGCCATCCGGATTGCGGCAAGCCGTGCCCGTCATCGCCTGCGGACGGCCATCAATATAGATCTTATGGGTGTAATCGCGGCAATCCGCGCCAGCCCGCTTATACGGACGGCTCGGCACCACCTCGCCATAACGGCCATTGTCAGGATTGCGCCACTGCTTGGCGACACCCGACTGTCCCCGTTCCAGGGCGTCGAACTCGGCCTGCTGCGCCAGCATCCGATCCTGTTGATCCATCGTCCGGCCAATCTCGCTGCCGACAATGCCGCCGATCACCGCGCCAATCGCCGTCGCAGCCACCCGGCCCGAACCCTTGCCCACCTGATTGCCGAGAATACCGCCTGCAAGCGCGCCAACGGCCAGACCCGTATCCGCCTTGTTCGGCCCTTCGCCGCTGCAGCCCGCAACGAGTGCAGGGATGACAGCCAGAGCCAGATAGCGCGAGAAGCGCATCGAGAATCCCCTTTGAAACCAGTGCTCAGCCCGGGAGTTACGACACCCCCGCAATTTGGGCAAGACGCAGCCAAGTCTATTCCAGAGGATTACCATGGGGATTCGGGCGAAAGTTCGACTCCTGTGGCCCCCAATCGCACAAGTCCCTCACCCCGCGGCCGGAAGATCGAGCCGCGCCTCCAGGCCACCAAGATCGCTGCCACCGAGCACCAGCCGCCCCCGGTACTGCCCCGCCAAATCGGTCACGATCGAAAGGCCAAGTCCCGAACCTGGCTTGGTTTCATCCAACCGCAACCCCCGCTTGCCGAGTTTAGCCCGCTGCTCTGGCGGCAACCCCGGCCCGTCGTCCGCCACCGTCAGAACGAGTCGCCGGCCGGCGCGCGGCTCGGATCCCGGCTCCACGGCAATCACCAGACTCACCCGGCTCCGCGCCCATTTGCAGGCATTGTCGAGGAGGTTGCCCACCATCTCTTCCAGATCCTGCTTCTCGCCCTGGAACTTCGCATCCGCCGGACACTGAAGATCGATTTTGATTTCCCGGTCCCTGTTGATCCGCTCCAGCGCCCGCACGATGGGCTCTATCACCGGCCTAACCTCCGTCGCCCGGCCGATCACGCCGGTCCGCGCCGCCATCCGCGCCCGCTCGAGATAGAGGTTGATCTGATCGCGCATCAACTCCGCTTGCTCGACCACCTTGGTGCCAACCAGCCCCTTATCCTCGCGGGCCTCGTTGGTGATGACCGCCAGCGGGGTCTTCAAGGCATGCGCCAGATTGCCGACCTGCGTCCGCGCACGGTCCACGATGTCTTGATTGGATTGGATGAGCGCATTGAGTTCGCTCTGCAGCGGTTCGATTTCCGCGGGCAGCGTCCCATCAAGCCGCATCGCGTCGCCGGATCGAATGGCCGCCAGACCTTTCTCGATCCGCTGCAACGGCAACAGCCCGAAGCGAACCTGAAACAGGGTCGCCGTCACCAGCCCAAGCCCCGTCAGCGCCAGCGCGATCGAAAGCCGGGTGCGAAAGTTGCGATTGCGCGTTTCCAGCCACGCGATGGGCCCGGCCACGCTGACAGCATAGCGCGGTGCATTATCCTGGTGCCCCTTGGTATCCACGATCTCAATCACGCGGATGGGCTCGCCCAGCGGCCCCTTGGTGTTCATCCACCGTTGTCCGAGACGGTCCGGAGCGACTTTGGCCTCAAAGGGAGACGGAAGCGTCGCAGTCGCCAGCGAGGCTGACACAAGTTGCAACGAATTGCCTGGATCGAGCGGCTTGATCTGCCAGTACCAGCCCGACTGCGTTTCCTCAAACAGCGGCTCGTACCGGTTCAGCGGCGCGACCGGATCCGACCCGCCACTCAAAAGCGCATCGACCGCAATCGAATTGACAAGCTTTTCCAAGCGCTGATCGAAGCTCGCCTGCACATCCTCGCTATAGAGCCTGAAAATCACAAAGCCAGCGATCGGCAGCACCACTGCAAGCCAAGCTGCCGACGTCGCGATCAGCCGGAACGCGAGCGAGTCAAACCGCATCGCCGCCCGGACCCATGCGATAGCCGAGCCCGCGCACCGTTTCGATCACATCGTTGGGCAACTTTTTGCGCAGCCGGCCGACGAAAACTTCAATCGTGTTGCTGTCCCGGTCGAAATCCTGCTCGTAGAGATGTTCGACAAGTTCAGTCCGCGACACCACGCGGCCACTATGATGCATCAGGTACGCAAGCAGTCGGTACTCGTGTGACGTCAGCTTCACCTGCTGTCCGTTGCACGTCACCCGCGAAGATTTCGTATCAAGCCGCACCGGCCCGCATTCGATTTCGCTCTTGGCGTGACCGGTGGCCCGCCGCACCTGCGCTCGCACACGTGCCAGCAGTTCTTCCATGTGGAAGGGCTTGGCCACATAGTCGTCAGCGCCCGCATCCATACCGGAGACCTTGTCGCTCCAGCGGTCGCGCGCCGTCAAAATAATAACCGGCATCACGCGGTTCGATCTGCGCCAGTTTTCAAGAACCGAGATCCCGTCCTTCTTCGGCAGACCAAGATCGAGGATCACAAGATCATAGGGCTCCGTGTCACCGAGAAAGTGCCCTTCCTCCCCGTCGAATGCGGTGTCGACCGCATAGCCGGCGTCACCCAGCGCGCGCGCCAATTGCCGGTTGAGGTCTTTGTCGTCTTCGACCACCAGAATGCGCACGGGGGACCGTCTCTCACGTCTCTAAAGTTGCAGGGCCGCCCAACGCGACCGACAGCAATTATAGAGAGGAATACGGCGTTTCCTAGTGTTCTGGTCAGCCACGAGCCACAGATGCGTTTCCTAGCGGGCGAACGGCTCTTTGGCGTCCACATAGACCGGCGCATGCTTTCCGCCCGGCCCGCGGACGAGCAGCCGGTACACCCAGCGCTGCCCCTGCTGGCACAGCGTCACTTTCACGACATCGCCCTTTATTCTGCCTTGCGCGAGCCCCGTCACGGCTTCGACCGTAGCCAGCCGCTCTTCCTTGACCACCGGCCGCGCCGTCGACCAATCCTCGATGCACAACTCCGCAGCCGTCGCGGACGACGCTCCGCCAGCAACAGCGAATGCTGCAACAAAGCCAAAATGAATGAAACCAAACATGGGGCAGGGCCGAGCCTTTGGAGATGACAGCCCTGACCCTATAGCATTGCCCTGAACCGGGCATGAATGGGGAAGTGCCGGCCTAAAGCCGCACATTCATCTCACGCCGCACCAGCGGTGACGTCGCTCGCGCGCGGCCGTAGAGTGTCATCAGTGTGCCGAGCACGCCCATGATCGCCTGCACGATTGATCCGACATCGCTCCCGATCTGCCGGACAGCATCGCCCGTGATGTCAATCCCAATCAACGGCCCGAGCGTCGGCAGAATGGCCGCCGCAGCCGTCACGAATGCGCCCCACACGGTAAGCGAATGTCCCCACCACTTCGTGGCCGGTGCTCCGGTCTCAGTCGTCATGTGATCATCTCCGTTGTTAGAGCTGGAAGAGACACCAGGCTGTAGGTTGGGTCGCTCCACCAAAGCCGCCGCCAAGGCCGCAGCCTTTGTCGCCTTCACGCGATTGAGCCACCCGCGTCCGAACCGCCAGAAGTGCGGCAGCGCGCGATACCGCTCCTCGCGCAGCATGGCGTAGCGCGCGATCACGGCGGCGATGTCCGCCCGCCCAATCGCCCGCCGCGTGATCGGCCCAATTTCGCCATCCGCTTCGACATGCACCGCCCGCTGCATCAATCGGATCGCCCCGCCGACCCCATGATTGACAGCCGCATCAAAGTGCATCAGGTCCAATCCAGGGAGCATGTCCGCGCAACCTGCCGGTGACCAATACCGCGTGTGATAAATCGCCCGCACGGTCTCCGGCGCGATGGCGCGCAATTGGGCCACGAGCCCCGCGCGCGACGACCCATCCAGCGTCCGCCCCACGTGCGTCGCATACGTCCTCAGCGTGATGCCGAAGTTCGTCGGCCCGCCCGGGTCGTACGGATCGTTGCTGAACCCGCCTTCCATTTTTAGAACATGTGCGAGCGCCGCCTCGAACCGCGCATCGCTATCCGCCGACTGGACAACCGGCGGAGCACCCGTTTGCGTTACCTCGTTCGGCCACCGCAATGCCAGCAGCCGCGACCGCGCGAAGGCCTGCACCGTCACCGCGTTGCTCTGATTTCCGCCGAGCAGATAAATCGCATCATCTGTTTCGCCGACGACGAAGCCCACATGCCCCAGCGCCGGATCGCTCCCGCGCGTCAGCACCGCCACCGCGCCCAACCGCGGTGTCTCGATCCCCGTGCCCCACGTCACATATGAGCGAGCGCGCAACGAGCGCGTCGAGCGCCGCCCCGTCCGCTCCAGCATGGCGCCCAGAAACGCCGCGCACCACGCCGTCTCATCATCCTTGATCGCCGCGTGCCCCGCCTCCCGGAAATAGCCGACGATGCGCGCATTATCCGCGCCGCCCGCGATCTCCTTTTGCCCAAGCTCCCGCCACGCCGCGGCAAGCCACGGCGGCTGATCCTGCATCGACATTGTATGCCCTCACACGACCGCCGCGCGCGCCGTCCCCCGGCTGCCCGTGCCGCTCAACTGATAAACGCGCACACTCACCGCAGCCTGCACGCTGCCAAAATCCGCTGTCTGATTCACCGAGCTATAAACCACCGAGGGAAGCGTACTCGTGAGCGTCCGCCGCACCACCGCACCATCGAGTACATCCACCTCGTAGCGTTCGGAGAGTTCCGACAGTGGCACCTCGGTCTCGCTCCAATTGTCCCCACCACTGCGGGTCCGCCGAATCCAAGACACCGTTAGATCACCACCGGCCCGCGCGCCTCGCACATGCACCGGCGCGTAAGGCCGCGCACCCACTCCCCGAAACGCGTGTGTCAGCGCCACATAGGACGCGTCACCCACGTCGCGCGCACCCGGCCCATAGCGCCAATTGAGCGCCAGCCCCACCTCGGCCGCCGTCAGCGGCAATCGCACAACGCTGTCGTCGAGCAGAACAAACGGCACCCCTGCCGCCAACGGGGCCCGCATCGCATGCTCACTCCCCCCCTGCCCGCGCAGCAGTCCGCTCAATTCATAGACACCCGCCGACACGAGCGTCGCCGTCAAAAACTGAAATACTTCCCACTCACCCTCTGGCGTACGCACCGCCGCCAGATTACCGCCTGCCAAAGCCTGCAACGCACTGATCGAAAGAAGCTGTCCATCGCCGACATCGACACGCACCCGCGTCCCGAAGTCGAATACGCCAAGCGGTCCCGGTCCCATCTCCGTCGTCGTCACGCCTATCGTCGCCCGCGCCGAGGCAAGCCCGCGCAACACAAACCCCGTCGCTTCCGGAGACGAATAGATCGCCACACTCCCCGGCCACGGCGACTGCGAGGCCGCGACGTAACCGGCCTCCACCGGCTCATCCCCGCGCAACAGCGGCAAATCGAGAAAGAACGCCGCCGGCTGACCCGCGTAAACCTCGGGCGGCGACACCGCCTCACGCGCCGCCGCAGGCGAGCCCAGATACACATCTGCGTCGTACGCCCGCCCCTCGATCTCGCGCGCCCCATGATCGCCGATCTCGGTCACCCGCACCCGCCGCACGGCCGCACCGTTCGAAACACTCAGCACATCGCCGGGCTCCACCGCCAGCCGGCTCGGCGGCAGCGTCATCGCAAACCGCTCCCGCATAGCCCAGCTCTCGAACAGCCACGTCTCCGCCAGCGGTTGCGCCGAGAGTGCATCCATCACCACCGGCAGTTCCGCCTGCGACACGCGCCCCGACGCGCCCGCCAGCCGCCGCGCCTCCGCCACCGCCGGCTGATAGTCCCGCTCCGCATCGATGTAGGTCACCTTCGCGCTCGCCGGCAGATCCGTCTCCTGCCCGCGCGTCACCGTCAGCAGTGCGCTCCCCGGCTTCGTTTCGACGAGATCGGCAAGCGCCACTTCGGCATCCGCGCCCGTCTGCACACGCGGACGGAACACGATCTCCCCGTCGCTCTCCATCACGTCGAAGAAGTACGCGAGTTCCAGCGCCTGCAAGGCCTCCCGCGCCGACATCACGCGATCAACCACATACCCCTGCACCGTCCCGGGCATCGCCGCGATGCGGAACCTCTGAAACCCATAATCGCTGAGCAAAGCCTGCAACGTCGGATCGAGCGCGCCCGCCGCCATTCGCCCATTGAGCCAATGCCCGAGCACCCAATTCGCCCCATCGCCCCACACATCGAGCGCGGTCGGAAACGCTGGATACGGCCGCGCATCCCAGCAATACGGCAGAATGCGATCGAGGCTCACCATCCGCCCGCCATAGACACTCGACACCGGATTGTCCGACGCAACGAAATCCGCATCGTCCGGATCGAACGCCGCGATCATCGCCTCAATCGTCCGCCGCTGAATGAGATCGTCCCGCGTACCGCGCGAATAATACGGCAGCGCGTTCTCCGAACTCTTTGGATCGACGAACACGTTCGGCTGATTGGCGCCCTTATCAACCGCCGGACATCCGATCTCCGTCAGCCAGAACGGCTTCGACTGCGGCACCCATGCGGTCGCCGTCGCACTCTCAACCCCACCCGGCCGGTTGTAATGCGGGTTGGCCCACCACGCCGCGATATCCTTGAAGCGAAACACCCACGGCTTGCCCGCCCCATCCGTGATCGGCGTCCGCACTTGCGCGTTGCGGTCGCTCACACTGGCGTAATACCAGTCGAAACCCTCGCCCCCGCGTACATTCGCGCGCAGATACTTAGGATCATGGATCGACTGCCACCCGGCCAGCGCATCAGCATGCCCCGCCCCATCGCGCCAATCCGACAGCGGCCAGTAGCAATCGATCGCCACCGCATCGATTGAAGCCGACGCCCATAACGGATCGAGATGGAAGAAAACGTCCCCTGTCCCATCGCCCGGCTGATGCCCGAAATACTCCGACCAATCCGCCGCATACGTCACCTTCGTCGACGGTCCCAGCACCGCCTTCACGTCCGCCGCCAACGCTACAAGAGCCGCCACGAACGGATAATCCGACGCCGAAGACCGGATCGTCGTCAGCCCGCGCAACTCCGACCCGATGACGAACGCCGAAACCCCACCGGCCGCCTTCGCCAGATAAGCTTGATGCAGCACCATCCGCCTGAGCGACCACTCGGTCGGACCTGAATAAACAACGCTCGCTCCGCTCACCGCAAAATGCGCCGGCACCGCAGTTCCGACAAACGCCGCAACCTGCGCCGCAGCCGCTGCCGTCTTATCGACCGTCCCCGCCTGCCCTGCCGCCGGATGACACGTGATCCGCCCACGCCACGGATAAGCGCCCTGCGCCGACCCGCCATAAGGATCAGGAAGCGTGTTACCTTCCGGCACATCCATGAGGATGAAAGGCGTCAGGATCACATCCATCCCGCGCGCCTTCAGATCCTGAATGGCCGCCACCACCGTCTGATCCGACGGCGTACCGCCATAAGCCGGCCGCTCCTCGCGCGTGGACACCACATACGCCGAGGCGCGCGGCACACCCGCCACCGACCACGCAATCGGCGCCGTCTCTTTTTGCGTCCGCTCCACGCCGGGCTTTAATTCACAAACGCCCGCGCGCAAATCCGTCCCGAACCAACTCACCACCAGCGACACGGCCGAGGCGTTCGGCAGCGCCGCTTGCATCTGATCGACCGCCACCTCCCAATCGGTCTCGCCCGCCAGCGTGTGCACGTTCTCAGATCGCGAACGCCCGAGCCCAAACGTCTGAGCCACGGGCTCCGTCGCATAGACAAACTCGCCCGACCCCGGGATCATCACGACCCCACGAATGCGCTCGCCAAACCGGTCAACCGCGCGCACCACATCGAACGACAATTGCGGAATGCGGTTGCCGAACTCCGCCAGCGCCAGATCCTGAAACACGATGTACGCCGTGCCACGAAACGCCGGCGCCGCATCCGCGCCGAGCTTGGCGCTGATCAGCGGATCGGCTGCCTGATCCTCGGTCCCTTTGTGCAGCCGGTGCAGGATGCGCGTCAGATCGAGCTCCCGCCCATCCGCCCACACGCGCCCGACGCCGGAAATTTCTCCCTCACATACCGCGACTGCGAAGCTCGCCGAATAGCGATACTCGACGGTGCGCACCGATCCGCCGGACGAGCCTACGCCCTTACCGCTGCCGCCCGACGACGACGAAACTTGGCGTTCCACAATATCGTCGGCCCAGATCACCTGGCCGCCGACGCGCGCCCGCCCATACACGCGCGGCACCGGCGCCCCTTCAGTCGATGAGGTCAGATGTACCGTGGTGAGACGCGGCCCTTCCACAACGCGGCTGCCGCTTGCACCGAACAACGCATTATCGACATAAGAACCGGCGAGCGCACCGATCTGCGACCCGATCGCCGCTCCGGACAGCGTCGCGCCAAGGAGCGACACACCCGTCGGCAGCAACGCACTGCCCGCCGCCGCGCCCACCGCCGCCAACGCCAAAGTCGCCATGAACGAATATCCCTGAACTCAGTCCGGAAACCGGAACGCACCGGCAAGGCGCCGCCGCCACCACGCCGAGAAGGCCACTTCGCAAGCAGCCGTCCCTTCCATCGCGTGGATCATCGTCTCAGCCGTCGCAAGAATGGCCGCATGTTTCGCCACCATGCGCGGCCGCAGCCGGAACACGATCACGTCACCCGGCGCGATCTCGTTCAGCGGCACAGACACCAGATGCCGCCCCGCCGCATTGAGCAGCGTTTCCAGCCCGTCCGTCTCGCCCCAGTCGCGCGAATAGGCCGGCGCCACTTCCGGGTCCCTGCCCATCACCTCGCGATAAACCCCGCGCACAAGACCGAGACAATCCGCGCCCACCCCACGCACGCTTGCCTGATGATGATACGGCGTGCCGATCCACGCCCGCGCCGCTGCAACGACGCACCCACTCATCTCAACGGTCATCTTGGCCTCACGTCTGGCCCGGACGCGCCACGGCCGTCAGATAGTCGTTGCCCGGCATGTGGGGAAATCCGCGAAAGTTTGCGATGTTGGAAAACTTCGCCCGGCACGTCGTATGCGTCTTGTCGCAACCCGCCGTCACCGTAAACGTCATTCCCGCCGTCAGCGGCGCGCGCACCGGCTGCCACAGATCGAACGCGACAACGCTCCCGTTGCGCGTATGCCGCCGCACTTCGATCTTCTGCCCCGCCGCCGCACCCGACGCAAACGTCACCAGCCCTCGCGTGAACCAATCCGCCCCGAACGAATCCAATCCCGACGCCGCAAACACGCGCTCCGAGGTCACCGCCGTCACCACGCCCGATCCCGTAAACGCAGACCCTGCCAGCGCCACACCGCAGCGTGCATCGCCCAGATCCGCATCGCACGTATATTGAAAGAGCCGCCCCTTGGGCTGCTGCAGATAATGCGACAGCCCACGCACCTCCGCCGAAAACGCACCCCCCGCGCGCTTCACTTCACCCAACGTCCCCGAACGCATCAGCACCCGCTGCGCCACATCCGTCCAATTGACTCGAAAGATCTCCACCTCCGCATCATCGTAGAGTCCCGCCTCCAAATCCGCATCCTCAAGAGCCGCCGACGACAGCGCGCCGGTAATCTCCAGATTGTCGACCGCCAGCCCCAAACTCTCACGCACCTCGCTCGCCTCAAACCCGGCCGCCGCCTCGAAGGTGGTCGCATCGAACTGAAGATCGCGGTCGTGATCGGTGAACCCCTGCTTGACGCCATCACGCCGCGTCAGCCGCCAGCACCAACACAGCGTCGTCGTACCCGTCTCCAGATGCAGGGCCAAGCCCGCCGGCAAAGCTCTCATCGGCGCACCTCGACAATGGGAATGTTGGGGATGACCCCGTGCTGGAAGCCCGACAGCGAAATTTCCAGCCGGTCCGCATCGAACCGCACCGGCACATCGAATTCGAACCCCGCCGTCACCGTCTGTCCCCCCGCAGGCACATGCCCCGCAAGAAAAGTCACCACACCCGTCGCCGCATCCACGGTGAACTGCGTGCCAAGCGTCTTCTCGACGCCCGCCACCGCAACCCGAACCGTGCCCGCCACCGGCTTCTTGATCTCGCGCACCCATGGCGCGAACGACGACCCATACGTCTTCACAAGCTGGAACGTCGTGATCGCCCCCGTGCCCGAACCGATCGTTTGATCCGCCGCCGTCACCGCCTGCTGCGGCGGACAGGATCTAAAATCGAAATGATCCCGCCATCTAAAGCCATAGAGCCGCCCGCGCCGCTCCTCGAAAAACGCGACCACCGCGTGCAAATCATCGAGCGACTTCACGCCGTAGCCCGCGTTGTAGGTCCGGCGCGAATCCGCCCAGCGCGCGTTGCGTTCTTCGTGACCCGAGCCGAGCACGACGACATCCGTGCGCCGTTCCGGCCCGCCCTGCGCCCCGCGCGAAATCGCGGTGGGAAAACGCACCTCGTGAAAACTCATGCCCAAAAACTCCCGGCCCCTCGCTTGAGGGAATTACAGATTGCGCTGACCCAGTGCCGCCGCCCGCGCCAGCATCGCCGAAAGCTGCGCTTCCGAGCGCCGGAAGCTGTCCGCATCCGTCGCCGTCACGTTGAACGTCACCTGCATGCCCTGCCCGCGCGGAGCTGCCACGCCGAGCCGCCCGTCAGGCCCGCGCGACAGCGGCATGATCGCCTCCGCCCCGCGCTCGCCCGCAATGCCCATGCGGCCCGATCCGAGCGGAAACGCAATTGGGCTCTGGATCACGCCACCGCTCGCAAACGGCACCGGCATCCCGCCCTGAAACGCGCCACCCTTCGCGAACCCGAACCCGCCCGAAACCAATCCCGACAAAGCGTTGCCAAACCCCTGCTCCAGCGGCCGGAACGCCGCCTTCAGCACAAGATCGGAAAGCCTGAGAGCCAACCCCTTCAGCACATCCGCGACCGACCGCCCCTTGATGGCGATCCCCTCGAACGCGTTGATCAGCGAATTGGAGAATTGCCGCCCCAGCGACGCCGCAGCGCGTAACTCCGTCTGCAGCGCGCTCGTATCCGCATCAACCTCGACCGTCCAAACCTCGGTCGTCGTCTCACCGAATTCGTTCATGTCTCACCCATCCCATCGGGAAACTGCCGCATCAGCGCTGCGAGATCTGCACGCGAAGGTGCTGCCGGCTCGCGCGCGCCGCCCAATCGTCCGCGCAACGCCGCATCGAATTCGCGCGGCGTCATCGTCCAGAAGACAGTCGGCGCAAGGCCGAGCACGCCCAGCCCCGCCGCCATCACGTCGTCCCAGGGAAAGGGCCGCGCTCACTTTCCGTATCTGCCTTCGCCGATCCGCCCCCCTGCCCCGCGAAGGTCGCGTTCAAAAGCTTGGCCACGATCTCGACGTAACCCGCAGCCCCGCCTTCACTCGCCATGCGCGCCACCGCGTCGTTGGCCACTTCATGCCCGGCCCCACGCAGGCCCGCCCCGATGATGCGCACGCAATCGCGTGCCGAAATGCGCCCCGTCTCGAACCGCGTCGCCAACGCCAGCATGTCCTCGTCGCCGAACGCGCTTTCCAATTCCGCCAGTGCCCCCAGCGTCAGGCACAACCGGTACGGTTTCCCGTCCAGCACCGCCTCGATCTCACCCCGATGCACGTTCACCATCCAATCCTCCGTACCTAAAGCCGACCGACAGCTCGGCCAGGCCGCAAGGCGGCCCGGCGCAAGCGCCGTCAACAATCAAAGAGCCGCGAACGTCACTTCGCCCGCACTCTCCACCGCGATCTCGAACGCCACTTCGCCGTCGTGGCGTCCGGTGAGTTCGAACGACGTAATCTGGAACGGCGCCTCGATGGTGCCGAAGTCCGGTACCACCACCTGCCAATCGCGGATTGTCCCGTTGAACACATAGCTGCGCACCAGTTCATCCGACGCCTGGTCCTTGAAAATACCAGCCCCCGTCAGCCGCACCGACTTAACGCCGGCGCCCGCGAGCAGCTCCCGCCACTGACCAGCGCTTTCCTGATGCGTGATGTCCACCGTCTCCGCGTTGAACGCGATCGCGCGCGAGCGAAGCCCCGCGATCGTCGTGAACACACCCGTCCCCGTGCTGTCCGCCTTCAACAGCAGGTCCTTGCCCTTCTGCGCCGCCATGTTCTGTCCTTTGCTACAGTAAAATTAGGCAGCCTCGGTGACTGCCCGGAGCCGCATCAGCCCGCGCAACGTCTCGCCATCAGTATCGCGCCGGATTTCGGAAAACTCGTGCCTGAGGTTGACGAGCCGCGCGCCCGCAACCGTCAGCGCCGCATCATCCAACGCCGCCTCAACGGCTGCCAGGATCTGATGCACCTCGCGCTCGCCATTCGCCCGCGACCACACCGAGATGGTGAGCAGATGCTCATGCCCCTCGTCCGATCCCGTGCTCCAGTCGCGCACCGTGCTCTCGCCAAACGTCACGTAGGGCAACGCCGCCCCGCGCGGCACATCGTTGTAGATCCGCGATCCGCCGAGCAAGCCGGTCAAAACACCATCCGCCGAGAGCGTCTGAAACACAGCCTTCTGCAGTTCCAAGCTAACGCTGCTCATGGCCGGGGCTCCTTGCTCTTCACCGGACGCGGACGCCGAACGATGCGCTCCGTCACCCGCCGCACCGCGCCCGCAAACAACGCCATCGAAACCTTCACCGCCGTCTTCATGCCAGCCGCTCCTCCACGAGACACCGGAGGAACCGGTGCGCGTTCTCCACGTCGATCACCGCCTTGATGTCGAAGATCCGCGCACCCATCCGGAAGCGCCGCGGCGCCACGATGCCCTCGCGAATCCGGATCGTGATGTCGTGCGTCACACGCCCACCGATCCCACCCGCCTCCGCGCCTTCGCTGCCCGCGCGCGGCCGGATCGCCGCCCAAACTTCTGCCACCTCAACCCACGATACGATCGAACCGCCAGCGCCATCGGCCACCGCAACCGGTTCTTCCAGCGCCACGCGCTCACGCATGGCCGCCAGCGTCACCGCGCTCACAGCCGCACCACCGCGTAGGGCGCCAGAAGCGCCGATACCGCCGCCGGAATGGCCGTTGCCGGATCGCCAATCTCGATCGGATCGCGATGCTCATACCAATGCGCCACCAGCAGCTTCAGCGCCTGCCGCACAGGCTCCGGCACAGATGCCGCTGCCGCTCCGAACCCCGCCGTAAAATCGATCTCGATCCCCGCGATTCCCCGCTCCGGATTGGGCCACGCGCCCGCCACCGGCATCAGTCGCGGCGGGATCCCCGCACCCTCGAGCACATAAGTCCCCGGATCGACCACCACCGGCGACCCATCCGCTTTGCGCACCCGCACCGCGCTCACCGCCGACACGGGCCGCATGGGAATATTGACAACCCCCATCGCCGGCCAGGCATCGAGCACCAGCGTCCACTCCTGCGCCGTCAATGCGAGCCCCAGCGACGCCTCGATATGCAGCCGCGATGTGATGATGAGGCTCGTCACCAGCGCATCATCGGAGCTCGTCTCGAGCCGCAAATGCGCCTTCGCCTCGGCGAGCGACACCGGCTCCACCGCCGGCCCACTGCGATAAACCAATGCCATCCGACACTCCTCTTCGCCTCACGCCCCCCAAAAAGAAACGGGACCGCCACCGGCTTCACCGGCAACGATCCCGTTCATCCGCACGAGAGGAGGAGCACCCCGCACGGAATAGAAAGCGAAGGCACGATAGCGAACCGCCTAGCCCACTTCGGCGCAAAGCGCCGGGGAGCAAGGCGACCCGCGGCAAGCCACACCACCGCAGCGGCGCCACCGCGCCCAGCGCACAAGCGTGCGCCGCGGCAAGCCGCGCCCCCGCGGAGCCGGCCCGAGCGCGCGAGCGCTCGGATCAGCCGGCGTGAGCGACAAAACGTGATGACTAGACAGAGAACTGCATCAGCTTGATCGCGTCGAAATCCTTGATCCCGCCGCCGACGCGCTTAGTCGTGTAAAACAAGACGTACGGCTTGGAAGAATAGGGATCGCGCAGCACGCGAATGCCGACCCGGTCGACAATCAGATAGCCGCTGGCGAAATCGCCGAACGCGATCGACAGGCTGTTCGCCGCGATGTTCGGCATGTCTTCGGCTTCCACGACCGAATAGCCAAGCAGCGTCGACGGTTGACCAGCATCACCCGACGGCTGCCAGATGTAGGCGCCATCGGCGTCCTTCATCTTGCGCACCGTGCCGAGCGTCTGACGGTTCATCACGAACGACCCATTGGCGCGGTACGTCCCCTTCACCGAATAAACCAGGTCGATCAGCTTGTCGGCCTGGTTCACCGCAGGAAACGCACCCGCCGCACCCGACGTCACGAAGCCGACATTCCCCCACGTCCACGAGGCATTGGCCACCGTCGGATAGGTCAGAAAGCCCTTCGGCTTGTTGACGCCATCGCCGGTCACGAACGCCGTGCCCTCCTGCTGCGCGAAGGCAACCCGCACCTCTTCCGCCAGCCACGCATCGATATCGACCGCACTGTCGTCGAGGATCGCCTGCGTCGCCGCCGGCATCGCGTAAAGTTCCATCGTCGGGAATGACAGTTCAGCCAGCGTCGGCGTGTTGGTCTGCGGACGCACCGCCGTCTCGCCAACCCAGCCCGTCGCGGCACCCGTCGTCGCAAACGGCACCTTGTAGACCGATCCAGAAACCTGACGGATACCGGCAATCGACCGGATCGGCGACACGGTCTTCAGAGCGGTATTGACCGCGCGCTCCGTCTCCTTCGGCACCAGATAGCCGCCGTCCGCGTCCGTGCCGACCGACAGCGCCTTCTGCTCCAGTGCCGTCAGGTTCGCCGTCTCTCCCTTGCGCACATACCCGTCGAACGCCGACTTGTGCGCCAGTTCAGCGGCCGGCTTCTGCGCACCCGTCTCGCCCAGCGGCACACGCGCCTGCTTCAACGAAATTGCATCCATCGTCTTTTCGATGCGGGCGAGCTTATCCGCCGTCACCGCATCCTCAGAGCCGCGACGCTCGATCTCCGCCAGCCGGCGATCGTTCGTCTCCTTGAAGGCCTCGAAGGCCTGCATCAGCTCGTCCATATCCCGGCCGATCCCGGCCTTCGTTTCGATTGCATCCATGTCTTTTGTCCTTGTCAGGTGGTTGCAGACTTGATGAGCGCGGTCATCCGCCGGATCTTCTCCGCCGCGCGCTGCGCCTCATCGTGTGCGTCCGTGTCCGCATCCCGCCGGGACCTCAGACCGCTATAGCCCTGCCGCATCAGCGACCGGGCCTCCGCGCGCGTGAACCCGGCATCCCGCACAAGCCACCGCTCGAATTGCCGCTCCGTGGGCAACGCGCCCCCGAACGGCGAACACTTGACGCCGTGCACCCTTGCACCCGGCATCATGGGAAACGTCACGATCGAGATTTCCCACAGTTCCAATTCCAGAATGCGCCGGACGCCGGAGCGTGCCTCGCGCCGCGTCCGCTTCGCCTTGAAGCCGATCGAGAGCCCATCGATGGCCCCCGCCCGCATCAGATGCAGAACATCGCGCGCCTTCTCCGTCTCGAGAGTGAGCCGCCCGCGCACACGCAACCCCAGCGCATCTTCCTCAATCCGCTCCCACACCCCGATCGGATGCGCCGGATCATGCTGATAGAGCATGCGCACCCCTTGCGCGCCGCGCTCCGACAAACTCTGCCGGAAGGCACCCGCCAGGATCACATCCCGCGCCAGGTCCTCCCGGTTGAACAAACTCGCATACCCCTCGAACACGCCGCTCGTGTCGGCCTCCGTGAGGTCGAGCGCCGTGAACTTCAGCTCCGGAGCCGGGCCAAAGGCAGGACCATCCATCATGTGTCATTCCTGAAATGCAAAAGGCCCCGCGATGGGGCCTTGTCGTCCTCGATGGCGGCAGCAACCGCTCTGGCGCCGCGTCAGAAAGCCGTTGCCACTGCTATGTCCCGTCTTCCAGCGGCGTATACCCCGCCGCCTCGCGCTTCTCGTTCAGCGTCAAGAAACCGGCCGCATTGAGCCGCGCCCACAGCGCCTCGCGCTCCGGCACCAGCGCCGCAACACCATCGAGATCCGGCTTCAGCTCCAAACCACCGCCGAACGCCGCCCCAGCGCCTACCCCAATCGATTACGCCCTCTTCGCATGCCACCACCACATCCCACGCTCCTCCAAAATGCGCTCTGCCTCCTTTTCACCCGCCTCCGTCAGTTCCATCTCAGGTACAGGTATCTGAAAGTACGGAGGGCCAACCGCACTGCGCCGATCCGCCCAGACTTTGGTGTCCGGTAGAAAAGTCAGATGCGTGACGATTTCGTTAATTACTCTTTCAGCTTCGTCTTGAGAAACGGAACGCCCCCCAGTTGCTAGCGAGGACATTTCAAGCACAACGAGACCACGGCGAATGAGCGTGCGAACTGCGTCTTGCACCGCTGCAACTTCTTCCAAATTTCCACTCCGCTCCGTGGTCTTGTAAATCAACATCGGGAAGTCCTGATATCCCTCCTCCATCTCGGACAATATTCGCATCTCGATCTCGGACAAGTCGGCCATATTTCTCTTCCCTAATCTTCCTTATCGAGAATCGTAATGTGACTGCCCTCTGGCTGATTGCGTCCGGATCGATACCGATAATAATACCGGTTTAACAATTTCTGCTGCGATCCTCTTCGAACCCGTGTCGCAGGCCGTTCCATAATACGGACTTCCTCATCTGTTATTAGGTTCCGAAGTATAATCCCGTTACCTTTCGCGCGCTTGTACAATACGAACCCTCTATCACCCAACTCCTTCCGCAACCGGTTCACACCCCAGTCCGGATTCGTATTCGGGATCGCATCCCGCAGCAACTCCCTGGGCCGCGCCGACGCCTCCGCCAGTTCGCCTTCGCGCGCGCGAATTGCTCCCTCGGCCGTCTCGATGAGACTGGGCGTCGGTTTCCAATCCGGATCGCGATCACGCACGCGCCGCAGCGCCTGCTTGGCCAGCGCCTCAGCGATCTCATACCGCGCCGCCTGCGCAGGCGTCATCTCTGGCAAACCGCCAGGCCGTCCCCGGCCGCCGCCGCGCGCCTGCGCAATCCGCGTCTCGCCATCACCTCGGCGCCGGTCTTCTCCCGACAACCCCTCATCAGTCCATTGCCCACCATCCGGCTGGCCGCGCGGCACACGCGGTTGATCGGGGCGGTACTTCAGCAGTTGATCGGAGAAGCGCCCCGCGAGGGGCGCACACTCAAAAAGGGAAGCTTCTCTCCCCCTTCCCGTCTTCGAGCGGCGTATACCCCGCCGCCTCGCGCTTCTCGTTCAACGTCAAGAAGCTCGCCGCGTTGAGCCGCGCCCACAGCGCCTCGCGCTCCGGCACCAGCGCCGCGACACCGTCGAGGTCGGGCTTCAATTCGAGCCCGCCGCCGAACGCCGGCCCGAGCCAGCCGCTTAACGCCTGCGCCGTGCGGTTAACGAGCGGCAGCACCGTCTGCCGCCAGAACGCCCGCGTCGCCTCCTGGTAATTCGAATAGGTGTTGTCGCCCGGAATGCCGAGCAGCATCGGCGGCACGCCTATGGCGAGTGCAATTTCCCGAGCCGCCGCATTCTTCGCCTCGATGAAGTCCATGTCGCGCGGAGAGAGCGACAGCGGCTTCCAGTCGAGCCCACCTTCGAGCAGCAACGGCCGCCCCGCGTGCTTGGCACCCTGGAAGTTCGCTTCTAATTCCGACTTTAACCGGTCGAACTGCTCCGCCGTCAGCCGCCCCGCGCCGTTGCCGTAAACGAGCGCTCCCGACGGCCGCGCCGAGTTGTCGAGCAGCGCCTTGTTCCAGCCGGCCGCCGTGTTGTGAATGTCGATCGCGGTCGCCGCCGCCTCGATCGGGCTCAACCCATAATGATCGTTCGCCGGATGGAAGAGCTTCATGTGCAGGATCGGCGCCACGCCGCCGGGCGCGCTTTCAGCATCCGCGGAGAAACGCACACTCGCCCCGTTCGCCGTATATTCAAACCCCTCCGGCCAACCCTCGCGACCAGGAATGATCGCCATCCGATCCGGCCGCAACGCATGCAGTTCGCGCACGCGCTCGTTCAGCACTACCGCCTCGGCATAGGCATTGCCGGACACGAGCAGAAACCCGAACCAGCTCTCGAAGAAATCCGCCGACGACTGGATCGCATTCGGCTGCCGGATGAGATCGAGCAGCGGATGCGTCTCGTGTTCGTGTGCGCCTTCATAGAGCAGCAGCGGGATCGACGCCGCCGCTTCCGCGATCATGCGCACCGACCGATAGACGATCGGGTTCTGCATATAGCCTTCGCGCGCGAACGTCTGGTAGTCGCGTGGGCTCCACACCGGCCGCCCCAACGTCTCCATCGCGATCACCGCCCCCACGCGTGAGGCTTTCTCCTCGCCCGCCGGAAGCGCTCCCGTCAGTGCAAACGGCGCACGCCGCGGCTCCGCCCACAGGTGAGCGAACCGGTCCGTCCATCGGGCCATGTTGTGTCCTTCAAATCGTTGTGGAAATGACGCGCCCGGCGGCCGGCTCCACGCGGGGAGTCGACGGGCGCAAACTAAAGTGTCCTGATCCCCGGCCGCGCCAGCGGCGTGAGTTTCAGATCTGTCAGCGCCCACACGAGCGCATCGAGCCGGTCCGGACTGCGCCCACCCGCGCGGCCATCGCCGGCAAACGCCATCATCTGCGCTTCCAATTTCTCAAACCGCCCCACGTGCGACACACGCCCTTCCGCATAGAGCGCCGCCACCGGTTCCGCGCGCAGCCACTTGCCCCGCGTCGCCGTCACCTTCTGCACGGGAACGTTCTCATCCATCTGCTTCAGGATCGCGACCACCAGATCGCCACCCTGGTTGGTCTCAGCGACAATATGATCGGCCCGATAGTCGTGATAGGCCGCCACCGCCGCGCGCGCCCACACGTGCGGCTCGCGTCCCTCGAGCGTCAGATCGGCAAGAACGAACACGCGCCCGTCCTCCGCTTCGCCCGCGACCACGATCCCGCACGCATCCGATGTCTTCGTCGCCGTCACCGGCGGATCGACCGCGACCACGATACGCCGCAAGTCGGGCGCCATCCCAACACGCGAACTCTCGATCCAATCCCGTCGCCACAGCGCGCCTTGCTCACCCTCGACGATCTCGCCCAGCAATTCCTGCCGCCCCAGCACTGATCCCTGATACCGCCGCTCCATCTCCGTCACGAACCCCGGAGCGAGGTTGTCCGCGTTATCATGCGTCGCGGCTCGCATCGTCACCGTCGCCGCATCCGCGATCAACGACTTCAGAAACGGCAGCGGCCGCGGCGTCGTCGTCACGCACACGCGCGGCACGGTTCCAAGTCGCAACGCAAACTGCAGCATGTCCCACACCTGGTCCGGATCCCGCCACTTCGCGATCTCGTCGCACCAGGCAAATTCGAATTGCGGTCCGCGCAGACTGTCCGGCGTCTCCGCCGAGAACACATGCGCCACCGACCCGTTCGGCCACACGATCCGCCCGTTCGACGCCTCGAATACCGGACGCTCCTCCTCGGCGTGAACCGCCAGCAACCCCGACGCACCCTCGATCATCACGCGCCGCACATCGGCGAACGTCTCGCCAATGAGCGCAATCCGCCGCGAACGCCGCGCGTCGCCATCCCACAAGCCGAGCGCCTGCGCCCGCACCCATTCCGCGCCCGCCCGCGTCTTGCCGGCCCCACGACCGCCGAGCAGTAGCCACACCCGCCACGCAGCGCCGTCCTCGGGCGGCAGCTGATCGTCCCGCGCCCAGAACCGCCAATCGAAGTAGATCCGGCGGATCTGCGCGTCGGTCAGTTCATTCAGGCTTGGCGGGTTCGTCGCTGAACTTGGCGCTGAGGCGTTCAAGACGCTCCGCAATCTCGCGGCGCATCCGGTCGGCCTCGGCACGGTCATGGCTCTGGCCTCCATCGGTCTCCGGCACCTTGCCCTGCGTATTGGCAAGTTCGGTCACGCGCTCCATCGCGGTGACCGTCTGCGTCACGGCGCGCGCCGTCTTCTCTTGATCTTGGGGTGACATATTTGGGGTGTTGGCCATGGTTCTCTCCAGCTTCAACAGGAGCCGGTCGATAATGCGATGCAGCCGCTCCACTCGCTGCGCATGCGTCTCAGCCGGCCGCTCCTCGTCGAGGGGAACCGCCGGTATGTGTTCTGCTGCTTGGCTATCATCGGCTGCCGGTACGAACCGCACAGCCGGCGGCGCCACGACCATCTCGCGAACGAGGTTGCGATCCGCGCGTCGCGGCCAGTTCTCACGCCGCAACTGTTTGTAGATGCGGTCCTTGCTGATCCCATACCGCACGCCGATCGCGTCGACGGCCTCATCCGTGGTCTCGTACGCCAGCCGGATCGCAGCCCACGCGTCATCGCTGAGGACCACGCGCGCCGCCATCCCAAGCCGCCTCTTTCGTTTCAACTCATTCAGGTGTTCGAACGGGTACAGCCCCACACCGGCTTGGCCAGAGTGTGGGCCAACATCAAGCCCCACACCGGCTTGGCCAGAGTGTGGGCCAATCAATCGCGTGTGGGCGAAATAAAAAAACAGCCCGGAAGCATCCCTGCCGCCGCGCCGCCTGCAACTCTCGCACCATAGCGAAACCCTACTCCACCAGCGTCACGCTGTCAAACGCAAAATCTCCATTTTCTGTTTTATTTCAGATACTTGAAGCCGGAAAACACCCGAACACTCCAGAATACGCGCCCCCCGAACCCCGGGGATAACATTCGCGCAAAAAATCATCCCGACCCCGCCCGCCGAACAATCCCTGCAAACCTGTCCCCCGCGAAACAGCGCGCCACCGCCCGAACGGCCAATGTGATCCCAACGAACGCGACACACGCTGAAGCAAAGGATCACCGCCATGCTCTGCTCATCCAACGCCCTCAAGTCCCTCGCCGCCACGGCAACCGCCGCCCTCCTCGCTACGATCTTCCTCAGCGCTGCCGCGCACGCCGGTTGCGGCGGCCGACACGGTGGCGGATACAGCGCCCGCACGACTTACAGCACGCCCTCGCCGGCCTACGCCTCCAAGCTGCGCGCCCGCAAGGCCGCCGAAGCCCGCGCGGTCGCCGCCGCCAAGCGGCAGAAGACGATCGAGATCGCCAAGGCACGCGCCGCCACCAAGGCCCGCACGGTGGCCGCCGCGAAAAAAGCCGACGCCAAAGCCGAACAGGTCGCAGCCGTCTCTGAGACCGCAACACCCGAAACAAAGGCCCCCGCAACGAAGACTGTCGAAGTCGCAGCCACGCCCTCCACGTGCCGCAAGTTCGTCCCCGCCACCGGCACCACCGTCGAAGTCCCCTGCTCGATCGAGTAACGTCCCCAACGCATCGGTCGAGCCGCAGCCGGAGAGCCCCCGCCTCTCCGGCTGTCCGTCTGCCACACTTTGATTGTCTGACCGACCCGGCCCGTGACCGCCGTTACGCTTCAGCGCCCTGATACCGGCTTACACCATCCCCGAGATAAGCATTATTGGCTTCCCGGATTTTGGCCGCTTCATCGTCATAGAGGAACGGCAAGAACGCATAACGCCGTCCGCGCGTCACCGGCGAAACGGCATGCAGCAGCGAGCACGAAAACACGACTGCTCCACCCGGTGGCGCCTTAAAGCCGCGCGATCCGTATTCGGGGAAACAGACCTCGCCGCCATCGAAGTCACTGTTGAGATTGATCGACACCGCGAACCTGCGATGCGCAGTGCCTTTGGTCGTGTTGTCCCGGTGCGCGCGAAAATGGCCACCGTCCTCCGCCGCGTAACACGAGACGATGTAGCGCTCCATGCGCGTAACCGCGAACTGATGCACCTTGCGTATTTCCGGCACCACGCACCGCTTCACGCGCCGTTGCGTCTCCGCAACCAAATTTGGGTCTTCGATGGTGTAGTCCTTGCGCCGCTTGTGGCCATGATCGTGGATAGCAACCGTTTTGCCGTCGACTTCGCGCATGAAGCCGGACTCCGTCCCACCATGCGCCACGTAGAGCCCGATCAGATGCGCGCAGAACTCCGGCTCGAACACATCCGGCAGCACCAAGATCGGCGCCGGCACCTCAAATCCGGCAAAGCGCTCCGGTGGCGGCAAAGCATCGAGATAAGCGAGTATCTCTCCAATATCCGAACCGTCCGCCGCAAATGGCACCACCGTCTTCACCCGCAACGTCGGATCGAGCACCACCCACATCCGCCGCACTGGCAATCCGCGAGCGTCGGCAGGTGCGTCGAATGGAATAGCCCCATAAAGCCGCCCCACGGCCCCATCGAAATCGCACAGATACCGCATTCCCGGATAGCGGTCTGCGATCCGGGCCTCGCTCACGTCGGTGGGGTCGGAGGAAACCCCGAAGAAACACCCCTTGAGATCATCGAAAAAGCCACGGTGTGCCGCAACGGCTTGAATGATCGCATGCGAATGATGATCGCGCGCACTCCCGAAGAAGCACAGAACGATGTACCGCCCCGCCGCCGTATCGAACGCATAATTCGGATTGGACAAAGAGCGTTGCCGGAACCATGGGCCAGGTTCGCCCGGCATCAAAAGCTTGAATTGGGCCATTGCAATCGTTCCCGGTGGGGATGCGCACACCAGCAAATTGGACTACGCTTTTCTGCGTTTATTCGGCTCCAGGTGCCATACGTGCCTTTACTTGAGATCATTATCCTACTGACGCTCGCAGCCTTCATCGCCGGCTACGTGGACGCGATTGCGGGCGGCGGCGGCCTCATCACCGTGCCGGCCCTCATGCTCGCCGGCCTCTCCCCCGTCGAAGCCATCGCCACCAACAAGCTGCAAGGCACCGCAGGCGTCGCAGCCTCCACCTTCGCTTTCTGGAAGGCCGGCCACCTCGACACAAAAGCCCTGCGCCGCGCCATCCCCGCTGCCGCCATCGGCGCCGCGGTGGGCTGCCTTCTCGTCGGCGCGCTCGATGCAACCCTCCTCAAGCGCGCGATCCCCGTAGCCCTCATCCTCATCGCGCTCTACTTTGCGTTTCAGCGCCCAGCTACCCAACAAAGAGCCACCCAACACAGAACCGAGCCGCACGACGCCGCGCCACCCACTCCGCTCTCACCCACGCGCACAGCCCTCGTCGCGTTCCCCGTCGCGGCCTACGACGGCTTCCTCGGCCCCGGCGCCGGGTCATTCTATATGGCCGGCCTCACGAGCCTCGCCCATGCGCCGCTCCTCTCAGCGCTGGCCAACACCAAACCGCTGAACCTGACCTCGAACGCGGTCGCGCTCGTCATCTTCGCCTTAAGCGGCAACCTCGTCCTCTGGGCCGGCCTCCCCATGGCGCTCGCCCAATTCGCCGGCAGCCGCCTCGGTGCCGCCTCCGCACTCCGCCACGGCGCCCCCCTCATCCGCCCCGCCATCGTGACAGTCTCTCTGCTCCTCGCCGCCCGCCTCTTGTGGACGGCCTGAAGACAGCGCGCACCGCGGCCGGGCGGCGACCTGAGGCTGGATGAAGCAAAGTCGGCATCCGCCCGATAGCCGCGAAGGTTTTCGCAGGCGGGGGTGAAATGGCACCGCAGACGCACTATATCTGGCCGCACAGTGTGCCCAGCCGGGCCCAGTCATCGTTTCAGAATGGCCATCGTTTCAGAATGGCCATCTTTTCAGAATGGGTTGAACACAATGAAGCGCATCGCACTATTTCTGGCGACGAACATCGCCGTTCTGGTCGTCATATCCATCTTGATCAGCGTCTTGGGCCTTGGCCGCATCGCGGATGCCAATGGGATCGACTACTGGTCACTTCTCGGGATGTCGGCCGTGATCGGTTTCACCGGTGCCATCATCTCTCTGCTGATTTCCAAACCGATGGCCAAGTGGCAGACGGGGGCCCACGTTATTACCGAACCGGCAAACGCCGAAGAGCGCTGGCTCCTTCAGTCCGTCGAGCAGCTCTCGGCCCGAGCCGGCATCAGAACGCCTGAAGTCGCAATCTACGAGGGCGAGCCGAACGCGTTCGCCACCGGTGCATTCAAGAACTCTGCCTTGGTCGCCGTCTCCACGGGCCTGCTCCAGACCATGAACCAAGAGGAAGTCGAGGCCGTTCTCGCGCACGAAGTCGCCCACGTCGCCAATGGCGACATGGTCACCATGACGTTGATTCAGGGCGTGGTGAACACGTTCGTGGTGTTCCTGTCGCGCATCGTCGGCTATGTCGTCGACAAGCAGATAAACAAGGACGGCAACGGCCAAGGCGTGGGCTACATGGTAACCTCGCTCATCGCGCAGATCGTGTTCGGCGTCCTCGCCTCCATGATCGTCGCCTGGTTCTCACGCCACCGCGAATTCCGGGCCGATGCCGGAGCAGCCAACTACATGGGCCAGCCCAACAGCATGATCCGCGCCTTGGCGACGCTGGGTCGCGTCGATCCGGGTGAATTGCCCAAGTCGATCCAGGCCATGGGCATCAGCGACCGGCCGGGCTTCATGGCGCTCTTCTCCACCCACCCTCCGATCGAAGAGCGGATTGCGGCACTGCGCAATCACACGGGCTAAGTGCGGCGCAGGGGCACGGCGGTGGTTTTCACCACGTGCCCCTCGACGATCCTGGGGCGCAATCTGCGAAAGAATTGAAGACTGGGCGCCACCGGGCAATATCGACGCCTGAACCGTTCCATAGCGATGTGCCATTCAAGGCATCGTTTACCCTCTCCGCACACGGCAGATCCGTGCGCCATAGTTGCGTAAAATTCGAACGATCCCGCTAAGCAGACTTTGACGTCAGCTCCCTAAAACTCGATGCAAATTGATTGATGCGCGCGCCGGCGCGTGTCCGCGTTTTCGTGTGGGAGTTTGACCGTGGCCCTTGCCGTCTGGACCGATAGCCAAGTTCTCGCCCAACTCAATTCCGGCACCAAATGGTCGGGCACCACAATCACCTATTCATTCCCCTCGCTTTCGGCCAGCATGTACACCGGCAGCGGCGAAGGCCCCGGCTTCCGTGCCTTCACCGACGGGCAAAAGCCCTTGGCCCGCCTCGCCCTGCAGCTGTGGGACGACATCATCGCCCCCGATATGACCGAAGCCGCGGCCGGAACCTCCTACTCCTCGACGAACCTCGAACTCGCCTTCTCCACCACCGAAGTCAGCTACGCGCATGCATATTTTCCAACCGTTGGCAGCGTCTGGTTCAACCAGACATTCACAGGCGGCAACTCGCTGACCGCTCCCACCATCGGCCAGCATGGCTTCCTCACCTACATCCATGAACTGGGCCATGCCATGGGCCTCGAACACATGGGCGAATATAACGGCGCCGATAACAACGGCCCCTCCAGCTTCCAGGATAGTACAGTCTATTCCGTCATGTCCTATTACGGCCCGAGCTGGGGATCGGGCGCATCCAACGGCGAAGGCCAGGTGGCCTGGGCCGATTGGGTCGCCGCCAACGGCCAGCGCTATGCGCCCCAGACGCCGATGGTCAACGACGTAATGGCCATGCAGGCCATGTACGGCGCCGAGACCACGACGCGCACCGGCGATACGGTGTACGGCTTCAACTCCAACGTCACCGGCAATACCGCGTCGATCTACAATTTCTCCACCAACCTCAATCCGATCCTCACCATTGTCGACAGCGCCGGCAACGACACCCTCGACCTCAGCGGATATTCCACCGCCAGCACCATCGACCTAGCGCCCGGCGCGGCCTCCTCCGCCAATTCCATGACGCTCAACATCTGGATCGCGCGATCGGCCGTGATCGAGAACGCGCGCGGCGGTTCGGCGGCCGACATCATCCGCGGCAACCAAGTCGCCAACGTGCTGACCGGCAATGGCGGCAACGATCAGCTCTTTGGCCTCAGCGGCGATGATCGCCTTATCGGCGGCGCGGGGTCCGACACCATCGACGGCGGGGCAGGTATCGATACCGCTGTGTTCGATGTCGCCTGGAGCGCGATCGCCTACAGCTACAACAGCACGACGATGACCTTCACCTTCACCGGGTCCGGTTGGACCGACACCATCGTCAACGTCGAAAACTTTACCGACAGCCTGAACGTCACGCGCACGGCCTCGCAACTGACCACGGCGACTCCGCCCCCCGCGCCCACGCCGTCGAACGTATCGATCAGCCCCCTCACATCGTCCGTCGCGGAAGGCAACGGCGGCACGACTGCAAACACCATGCAGTTCCGCGTCACACTGGCCACCGCCGCGACCGCCAACGAGACCATCAACTGGGGTCTATCCGGCGGCACCGCGACCGCCGCCGATTTCTCCGGCGCAACGTCCGGCACGCTGTCG
>PERL01000010.1 GCA_002928735.1 Hyphomicrobium sp.
CCGCCACGTGGCCTCTGGTCCCAAGGTCGGCCGCCGCGCGATTCTAGACATCGCGAACGAACGGAAGGCTAAACCTCTCTCGGGTGGGGGTGACTAGCACGGGACGCGAACGCCACACAAGGGAGGCGGCGGCGATTGGAAAAAGAGTTCCTCACACAGCGGTCAACCTTGGTCGGATAGGTCATTTTGCGGTATGGGGCAGAGGCGCAGGGCCAGCTTACTGTCGCCCCGCCCCCGGCAATGGAACCACCACATGTCCGATCTCTCGCTGCAGCGCCTCAATATGGTCGAATCCCAGGTTCGGCCGAGCGACGTGACCGATAGGCGTATTCCGCGCGCCATGAAGGCGGTCCCGCGCGAAGCTTTTGTTTCGGCGGCCCGCCGCAGTCTGGCCTATCTCGATATCGACCTGCCGTTGGATGTACCGGGCCAGGGCAACACCGGCCGCGTGCTTTTGGCCCCCCGCACATTCGCCAAGCTGCTGCAACTCGCCGCCATTGAGCCCGGCGCCGTCGTCCTCGATATCGGCTGCGGTACCGGCTACTCCTCGGCCATCCTCGCCCAACTGGCCCAGACCGTCGTCGCCCTCGAGCGCGATACGGCACTTGTTCAGGAGGCCACGCGCGTCCTGCAGTCCTTGGGCGCCGACACCGTGGCCGTCGTCCAAGGCGAATTAACGGCCGGCTACCCGGCCGAAGGCCCGTTCGACGCAATCGTCATTGAGGGCGCCGTGTCGTCCGTTCCTGAAGCATTGCTGGGACAACTCAAGGACGGTGGCCGGCTTGTTGCCATTCAATCCGACGGCCGCACCAGTCGCGCGTTGGTCTGGCAGCGCAGTGGATCAGCCATTTCAGAAAGCGACGGGTTCGATGCCGTCGCCCCCTTCCTTCCCGGCTTCGAACCGGTGCACCGGTTCACCTTCTAACTCCGCCGGCAGCCAATGGGAGCAACGTTAACTCGCCCACTTCGCAAGGGAATTCGGCGGCCGGTGTGGGATGGCAGCCACGCCTCCCCGATGATTCTGTGGCTAGTCTTATGCCAACGGTAAAAATTCGGTAAATACTGCTACGGTTTTAAAGAGCCACGATTCGACGTCTGTGCCGGATTGGCTCGAAGAGCGATTTTTACAAGGCCGGTTGCCAGACGCGTCATCTGGGTTTGCGCCGGTTGGCGGGGCGAGGGGGAGCATTTGTCGAGCAAGTCATTGCCAGGGCTCTGCACACGTCTTTCGGTGTTGCAGTCTCCGACGATCGCCGCGATTGCGGCGGCGGCGATGATGGCCGTCTTTGCACCGGCACCTGCGCAGGCTCTCACGCTCGATGAAGCCCTGGCATCGGCCTACGAATATAGTCCGCGCATTGACGCTGAGCGCGCCCGTCTGCGCGCCACCGATGAGGAAGTGCCGATTGCCAAGTCCGGCTATCGCCCCGACATCGGTGCCTCCGCTGATCTCGGCTATCGCGCCACGGATGTCAGCCCCGGTCCCACGACCGAACGCAAACCGCGGGGCTATGGCGTCAGCATCACGCAGCCGATCTTCCGCGGGTTCCAAGTTACCAACGCCGTCAGTCAGGCTGAGTCCATCGTACGCGCCGGGCGTGAAACGTTGCGCACCGTCGAACAGGAAATTCTGCTTGAGGCCGTCACCGCCTTCATGGACGTGGTCCGTGATCAGGCAATCATCCGCCTCAACGAAAACAACCTGAAGGTTCTCTCCGAAGAACTGAAGGCCACGCAGGACCGCTTCGCCGTTGGTGAAGTCACGCGCACCGATGTCGCCCAGTCCGAAGCCCGCCGCGCCGACGCTGTCGCTCAGCTCGATCAGGCCCGCGCCAATCTCCAGACCAGCCGCGCCGCGTTCGAGCGGACTGTCGGCCTTCCGGCCACCGGTCTCGTCGAGCCGTCGTTGAAGATGTCCATGCTGCCTTCGTCGCAGGAAGAAGCCGTCGGCATTGGCACGCAAGAAAATCCCAACATCGTCGGCGCGCTCTACAATGAACAAGCCGCGCGCTTCAACGTCGACCGCATTCGCGGCGCGCTGTTGCCGCAGATCCAGGTCGAGGGCGATTACACGGATCGCTTTGGCGAAACCCAAGGCATCCGCGAGACGGAAACCGCGCAGGTCGTCGGCCGCGTGACCGTTCCTATCTACCAGCAAGGCGGCATCGTCCACGCCCAGGTGCGTCAGGCCAAACACGAGCATCTCGCCCGTCTGCAGGATATCGAGCAGGCGCGCGTCGTCGTGAAAGCCAACGTCATCGCCGCATGGTCCCAGTTGCTGGGTGCCCGCGCCCAGTTGGAAAGCGCGAAGGCCGCCGTCGACGCCAACCAGACCGCCCTCACCGGCGTGCGCGAAGAAGAGCGCGTTGGCCAGCGCACGCTGATCGAAGTTTTGAACGCCCAGCAGGAACTGCTGAATTCGCAAGTCAACCTCGTGACCACCCGGCGCAACGTCATCGTTGCCGCCTACGGCCTCCAGGCCGCGCTCGGCCGTCTCGACGCATTGAGCCTCGGCGTCACCGGCACCGTCTACGACCCTGCCGCCCATTACGAGGAAGTCGATCGCAAGTGGTTCGGGATCTCCATCACGCACGAAGACGGCCGCCGCGAGCACATGGACGTTGACACCAGCGTCATGAAGTGAGCCTTCGCCGCTCTCTCCCGGAATAATCACAATTTTGCCGCGATTGGTGCCCGGTGCGGGTCCGGGAACAGCATGCTGTTGTCCGCCACCCCTCAGTTGGCCTTGTCACTGAAATTCGCCAAAGCTTGAACGCGTTGAGACTTCCATCGCACGCATGTGTCGCAGCGGTCGCGCACGCCCGCTTGATCTTTTTTCTTGCCGCGCGGCGTCTTTGCCACATGATCGCCCTGCGCCAACCCTACAAAAATCCACGAAGCGCCGGGATCGGGGGCAGGGCTGAGCAAAGCCCTGGAACGTCAAAGTTCGCGGACCACGGCGCTTTTGGGACGATCCAGGTTGAGGGGGCGGGAAAAAACAATCTCGCGAATAACCCGTCACCAAAACCGTTCCTCTAGTCGCGAGACCCGGCAGTCGGGGTTCTCCAGTAGCGTGCGTCAGCGAGGTTCGAGACATGGAACTGACGGAAAAAAACGGTCACGCGAGCATCGAGGAAATCTTGGCCTCGGTCCGGCGCATCATTGCCGAAGAGCCGGGTCAGACTGCACCGATCATCGATTTAGGTAAGCCGATGCAATACCCGCGTGGCGATGGCCTTCTCGATGATCCCAGCGACTTCGACCTTCCCTCCATGTTCAAGACGCCGTCGGCGACGCCGTCCGCTGATAAGCCAGCCCCCTTGTTTGGCCGCCTCAGCGAAGCTATCCGGGCCGCATCGTCGAACGGCCATACGGCCAACGGGCATTCCGCGAACGGCCACGGCGGCGAGCGCAACGACCAAGGGCTGAGTTCGCTGAACCTCCATCGCGCCGAGCCCGCCGACACCGCCGCGTCGCCGCACTTCCTGCTCGCAACGTTTCACGAGACGACGTCGCCGCGCATCGACGAATTGGCAGCATCGGCCACGAGCGACGTAAAAACCCCCATTCCCGCACCTGTTCTTGCTGCCCCACCGGCGGAGGCGAACATGATGCATGCCACCTTCACAGCACCCGATTCCAGACCGGCCCCTGTTGAGCCCGCACCATCCGCACCGCAAGTCCCCCGTCAAATGGCGGCCTTCAAGGATACCCGCTTCCGGGGCATGGGATCGGCGCCGGCCGCCATGGCGCCAATGCAGCCATCGGTCTCGCCGTTCGAAGCCGCAGCGACAGCGGCACTCGTGCAGGCGGCCTCGCCGGCCCCCGCCGTTGAACCCGCCGCCACGATGGCCGCAGCCTCCGAGGACCTGCCCGTCCTTATGAGCGAGGAGCAATCGGCAGCCGGCGATTTCGCCGTCGAAGCCCCGTCAAGCCTCGCTGCCGCCATTGCCGCATCTTATCCGTCTCTGGCCCCGGACCCGGCCCCAAGCACCGACTTCATCCCGATCGCACCCATAGCCCCCGCACCTGTCGTCATGGCCCCGGTCGAGCATGTCCCCCCGCCGGTCCCGGCATCCGTGCCGCACGAAGCCGCCACAACCCCGGCCGCACCGGCGCCCATCGAGGACTCCACCGCCGATCTCCTACGCCCCATGTTGCGGCAATGGCTCGCCGAAAACATGCCGCGCATGGTTGAAAAGGCACTGCATATCGAGGTGGCCGAGTCCGTGAAAACACCCCGGAAATAGCCGCCGCCGAACCAGGAACCCGGCCCATCGGGGAGGGGCCGTCGGCCCAGACGCTTGTCCACAGCCGTCCGATCGCCGCATTTCCATGTTTTCCCGTCAAGCGGTATGAAGTCCAGGCAGCGGTATCCGCAATCTGGCGACGAACATGGGGCACGGCGAATGAGCAGAGCGGAAAGTTCGGAAGCGTCGATCGAAGAGATCCTGGCTTCGATCCGCAAAACGTTCAACGAGGACCCACCGGCGCCCCCACAGCCCGTTCAGGCGTCGTCAATCCCCGCAGCGGCCACTGACTCACGCCCGTCTGACCCACGTCCAAGCGACGGACGGGCAGGCGCTTTGCCCGCGTTTCGCTCCGTTGCCGATGCGGCGCCCGATCAGGCAGCCCCCCTGCCGACCCCGCCCCGCTCGCGCGCCGCAGTTATCGATGCCGATCTCGACGACTTAATCGACGCGCCAGCCCCTAAGGTCGGCGAACTCAAGATCCCCGCTAGCGCCGCACCCACCCCGCCCGCTGGCCGTACGCCTTCACCCGCGGCTCCGCCGACGTCTCCAATTGAAGCCGCGCGCGAAAAGTGGGCGAACTTGCTCAATCCCAACCCGGCCGCCCCCAAGCCAGATGAAACGCCACCGGCCGCAACGGCCGAGTCTGCAGCGCCGCTGGCAACCCAGCCGGCCCCTGCATCGCCCGGTCCAGCACCCACCGCGCCGCCGGTCGCCACACCCGCCGCAGGTGCGTTCGGCGGCCTCTTCGCCCCGCGCAAAGGTGGGTTCTACCCGCCCCAGGAGCCCCGCCCCGATCCTGTTTTGCCTGATCCCGCTTCCATGGCGCCTCAGCGCGCTACCGAAACGCCCGCCGCCAAACCAGCGGAACCAGCACCAGCCCTGTCGGCATCGCAGCCCGCAGCACCTCCCTCGCCCACGCGCGCCGGCTTCGTGCCGTTCTGGCAATCCAGTGCCGCAGCCCAACCCGCAGCGCCCCCCACACCCGCAGCTGCGACACCGGCACCCGCCGCCAAGGCCGATCCGCTTCCGCCACCCGCCGCCGAGGTTCCCGCCGCCGCGTCCGCCCGCGTCCTCGATGATCTCGTCGCGGAATTGAATGGCGCCGCTGTCCCCGCCGCCGCTCCAGCCGCACCCAAGGCAGCCGAAGCGGCCCCGCCCGTCAGCGCGCCGCCGGCCGCCCCTGTCGAGACCCTGGCCGCAAAGGCCCTGGCCGCCGCAGCCGCAGCCCCGCGCGCGCCAACACTGGAAGTCAAAGCATCGGAAGTCAAAGCCCCCACACCCACGCCAACTGAAACGACAGCACCAGCAGTCAAGGTCGCCGAGACCAAGCCATCCGACGCAAAACCGGTCGAGCCCGCCGCATCGAACCGCTCGTTCGAGGAGGTCGTCGCCGACATGCTCCGTCCACTCCTTGAAAAGTGGATTGACGAGAATATGCCGCGGATCGTCGAGCGCGCCCTCCAGCGCGACGCCACGCTCGGCCGCAAGCCGAACCCTTAACCGCGCTCCGCCGCCCCCGGGACATTGACGGGCGGCGTTGACAGGCATGGAAGCGGGGTCGTACGACCTTCGCAACAACGCGCCCATGCAAAAAGAACCCCGCCACAATGCTTGAGAAGACCTACCAGCCGGCCGCCATCGAGCCGCGCGTTCGCGACGATTGGGAAAATGCCGATGCCTTTAAGGCCGGACGCCCGGACCGCGCCGATGCTGAACCCTTCTCCATCGTCATTCCCCCGCCCAACGTCACCGGCTCGCTCCACATGGGGCACGCCCTCAACAACACCCTGCAGGACATCCTCTGCCGCTTCGAGCGCATGCGCGGCAAGGACGTGCTCTGGCAGCCGGGCACCGATCACGCCGGCATCGCGACGCAAATGGTCGTCGAACGCCAAATGATGGAACGCAAGGAACCCGGCCGCCGCGAAATCGGCCGCGACGCGTTCCTCGAAAAAGTCTGGGCCTGGAAAGCCGAAAGCGGCGGCACCATCGTCAACCAATTAAAGCGCCTCGGCGCCTCGTGCGATTGGAGCCGCGAACGTTTCACCATGGACGAGGGCCTGTCGAAGGCTGTCGTGAAGGTCTTCGTCGAACTCCACCGTGCGGGCCTCATCTATAAGGACAAGCGCCTCGTCAACTGGGACCCGAAGTTCCAGACCGCGATCTCTGATCTCGAAGTCGTGCAGGTTGAAGCCAAGGGCTCGTTCACGTGGGCCGACGGCGACCCGGAAAAGCCTTTCGACGCGGAAGCGCTCGCCAAGGTTCTGAAGAAGAACCCGAGCGGCCACATGTACCACTTCCGCTATCCTCTCGCCGATGATCCAACGCGCTTCATCGTTGTCGCCACCACGCGGCCTGAGACGATGCTGGGCGACAGCGGCGTTGCTGTGCATCCCGAGGATGAGCGCTATAAAGACATCGTCGGCAAAAAGGTGCGCCTGCCGCTCGTCGGCCGCGAGATACCGATTGTCGCCGACGAATACTCCGATCCCGAGAAGGGCACCGGCGCGGTCAAGATCACGCCCGCCCACGACTTCAACGACTTCGAAGTTGGCCGGCGGCACAACCTTGCGCAAATCAATGTGCTCGACGCGTTCGGCGCCATTATCGCTGGCCCTGCCGCCAAGCTCGACGCCATCCCGCAAAATCTCCAGGGCGTCGACCGCTTCGAAGCACGCAAAATGGTTGTGTCCGAAATGGCCGCGCTGGGCCTCCTCGCCAAGATCGAGCCGACGACGCACACGGTCCCCCACGGCGACCGCTCCAACGTCGTGATCGAGCCTTGGCTCACCGACCAGTGGTACGTCAATGCCGCCGAACTTGCCAAGGATGCCATCGCCGCCATCGAAGACGGCCGCACGGAATTCGTGCCCAAAAACTGGGAAAAGACCTACTTCGAGTGGATGCGCAATATCCAGCCCTGGTGCATCTCGCGCCAGCTCTGGTGGGGGCACCAGATCCCGGCGTGGTATGGACCTGACGGAAAATTCTTTGTCGCCGCCGACGAAGAGGAAGCCAAAGCGCTGGCCAAAACGCACTATGGAAAAGACGAACCGCTCACTCGCGACGAAGACGTCCTCGACACATGGTTCTCGTCCGGCTTGTGGGCGTTCTCCACGCTGGGCTGGCCCGACGACACGCCGGAACTGAAGCGCTACTACCCCACGAGCGTCCTCGTCACCGGCTTCGACATCATATTCTTCTGGATCGCCCGGATGATGATGCTGTCGCTCTATTTCAAAAAAGAAGTCCCCTTCAAGGACATCTACATCCACGCCCTCGTCCGCGACGAGAAGGGGCAAAAGATGTCGAAGTCCAAGGGCAACGTCATCGATCCGCTGGAAATTATCGACGCCTATGGTGCCGACGCGCTGCGCTTCACGCTGGCCCGCATGGCCGCCCAAGGCCGCGACATCAAACTTGCCAAGCAGACGGTCGAAGGCAACCGCAACTTCGCCACCAAGCTCTGGAACGCCGCCCGCTTCGCCGAAATGAACGAATGCGTGCGCCAGCACAACTTCGATCCCAAGACCGTCAAAAACCCGCTCAACCGTTGGATTGTGGGCGAAACCGAACGCGCCGCGACCGCCGTCACGGCCGGACTGGAAGGCTACAAATTCAACGAAGCCTCCGGCGCCATCTACGATTTCGTCTGGGGCATCTTCTGCGACTGGTACCTCGAGTTGATCAAGCCCATCCTCGCCGGCGACGACGAGGCCGCGATGATCGAGACCCGCGCCACCGTCGCCTGGGTCATCGACCAGATCCTGAAACTGCTGCACCCCTTCATGCCCTTCATCACCGAAGAGCTGTGGGCACATATGGTCGAACACGGCGTCGCCCGCCAATCCCTCCTGACGCTCTCGTCGTGGCCGCAGCCCAAGGGCCTCTCTGATCCCGCGGTCGACGAAGAAATCGGCTGGGTGATCGAATTGATCTCGGCCATCCGCTCCGTGCGCACCGAAATGAACGTCCCCGCCGGCGCCAAAATCCCGCTGATCGTCACCGGCTCCACCCCCGCCACGCGCGCGCGCGTCAAAACGCACGAAGACACGATCATGCGCTTGGCCCGCCTCGACGACATCTCGTTTGCCGCCGCGACGCCGAAGGGTTCTGCGCTCATCGTGGTGGAAGAGGCGACCTACGCGCTCCCCCTCGAAGGCGTCATCGACATGGACGCCGAGCGCAAACGCCTCGAAAAAGAAATCACCAAAGCCGAGAGCGACAAGGACAAAGCCGAAAGCTGGCTTGCTAACGAGTCGAACGTCGCCAAGAGCCCCGAACACGTCGTCGAACTCAACCGCGAACGCGTCACCGAAGGCACCGAAAAAATCGCCCGCCTCAAGGCCGCACTCAAACGGATAGAAGCGTAACCCCCTCTCCCTGCTTGCGGGGAGAGGGAATGCCTCTAAGACCCTCCCGGCCAAGCCTCGCCATCCGGATACGGAAACCACCCCTGCTGCTCCCGGACTTCCGGATCGATCAGCACCATCTTCGTGTGCCGGAACTGATCGAGCCCCTCGATGCCAAGTTCGCGGCCCGTGCCTGACAACTTACGCCCGCCGAACGGCACCGCGTCGTTGTCGAGCAGCGGCACGTTCACCCACACCATGCCGGATTGAATTTCATTCACCGCCCGCATCGCCTCGGCGAGATCGGCCGTGTAGATATTGGCACCCAGCCCAAAGCGCGACCGGTTGGCCAACTCAATCGCTTCGTCCAGCGACCGCACCCTCACAATAGGCGCCACCGGCCCGAAACTCTCGTCGTTGACAATGTCCATCTCCGGCGTGACGCCCGTCAGCACCGTCGCATCCGTGAACCATCCGCGATTGAGCCCGCGCGGCCGCCCGCCCCCGCACGCCACCGTCGCGCCCTGCTGGATCGCGCGCGCTAGAATGCGTTCATACCGGTCGCGCTCCCGCTCCGACACCATCGGCCCCATGTCGACCTTGCCGAGCCCGTTCCCGATCCGCAGCGTTTGCGCCGCCGTGACCAACTCGGACACAAACCGGTCGTGGACCGCCTCGTGCACGTAAATCCGCTCCGCCGACGTGCACACCTGACCCGCATTGAGAAACGCGGCAAACGCGCAACCCCGCGCCGTGATCTCAACCGGCGCCGACGGCATGACGATAAAAGGGTCGTTCCCCGACGCTTCAATCAGCGCGGGCTTGAACGTCCGCGCGCACTCCGCCGCCACCGCCTGCGCCGTCGTCACCGATCCGGTAAACGCGACACCGGCAATGTCCTCGTGTGCAACAAGCCCCCGCCCGGCCTCGCCCCGTCCCGTCACGCATTGCACCAGCCCCGGCGGCAGCGCCGCGAACGCCTCCATCAACAGAAGCGTCGAAAGCGACGTCAGATCGGATGGCTTGATGATGACGGCGTTTCCAGCACCCACCGCCGCCGCGACCTGCCAGAACAGCAGCAGATAGGGATAGTTGAACGGAATGATCGCCGCGACGACGCCGAGCGGCTCCTTCAGCGTCAGATGCAGTTGCCCCGGCGCGGACGGCCCATGCACGCGCCCGCCCTCCTGACGGCTGATCTCGGCATAGTAGCTCATGGCGCTTGCGCACCAGCCGATCTCGTCCATCGCCTCCTTGTACGTCTTGCCCTGCTCGCGGGTCAGGCTCTCTGCCAGCACCGCGTTCATCTCGCGCGTCGCCCGCGTGACCTCGTGCATGATGTCGGCACGCTCCGCGCCCGACCGCGCCCACCACGCGCGCTGCGCCACACGTGCAAGCCCGATCGCCTCTTCGATCTCTGCGGGCGTCGTCTCCGCAATCTCGCCGATCACCTCTTCCGTCGCCGGATTGAGAACCGGGATCGTCGGCCCCGCGCTCGGCCGGAACGCGCCGCCCAGATAGATCTGCCGGGAAAGAGTGCGATGCCGCGCGACGACGTCCATGGAAGGCCTCCGAAGATCCGAAGGCGCATCTTTGCAAGGCGCAGGAGGGCCGTCTATGGCCTAGCGGGCGTCAGCCATCCGGCCCAGCGGGTTCGCTGCCGTGTGTACATAAAGCTGCGTCAGCTTCCAGCGCAGGTCGCGGAATTGGAACAGCCCTGTGAACCGCCGCGTGGGATCCGTCTTGTCTGCCATCTCAATCTCGAACGCGGTCGGCGTCACGAATTCCACATGCCTGAGCCGCGACCAGAACTCTCTGATCCGCTCCGGCAGATTAGCCATCGTCTTCGGCGGCTCTTCCACGCCCTTCACGTAGCGCTTGTAAGCTTGGCCATACGTGAACAGTGTCGGCAATCCTTCCGCATTGGCATAGCGGTTGATGAGCCGATCCACCGCCGCCGTACCGAAGTAGCCCTTGACCCGTTGCCACAACCCAGCCTTCGGCGCGTTCGACGACTGCGCCAACGAAACATCCGGCGGCGCCTGAAAATCCATCGGCCGGTCGAGCGCCAGCGCGGTCATGGATTTGCGCAAAGACACCCGCACGCTGTCCCATTCCACCAAAGCGTTGATCACCGGAACATTGCCGGTCTTGATCGCCTCCTTCAGGATCCACGCGGTGGCAAACGGCGAGGCGGCAAACAGCGCGAACGGCAGCATCCAGAGAACGGCGCGGAGCAGGAAAGGCATGGACGTCCGGATCCTCGGATGGTCGCTGGGCGATAGGCTCAGAAAGACCAGATGATTGCGGCCCGCATCGGGCAAAGATGCGGTCGCGGGCGGGCAGCCTCTCTACGCCAAAGGCGAAATTGAGTTCCCACAATCACAACGCAATCAGGTGTCGGTCTCGCCCGGCAGCGGTTTCGACGGCCGCGGTGACGGCGGGGCTGATGGCACTGTCTCGGCACCCTCCGTGACCGTACAAATCGACTGCAGCGCCTCCCAGTCGGCGGCATCCAGCGCAGGCGTCGCCGCATATCGCTCAGCCGCCGCCACCACCGCGCGCCGCTCCTCCGTCTGCGGATGCGATCTCAAAACGCCAATCCCAGTGCCGCCGTCGTTCTCCTCCATCTTCGCAACGCGGTCGAAGAACGACAGCAGGCCATCCGTCGAGACCTGCGCGCCCTTCAAAATGGACAGCGCATGCCGATCCGCCTCGCGTTCCGCCTCCCGCGAATAAGACATCTGTGTCAGCAGCAATCCGATGTTCGCCAGACCCCCTGCCCCGCCGAGCACGATTTCCGTCGCCGCGGCCAATCCGATCCCGCGCACAATGCCGGTTTCGGGATGCAATTCGATGCCATGCCCCATCTCGTGCGCCAGCACGCCCGCCACCTCGTCGGGCGATTTCGCCGCCTCGATCAGCCCCCGCGTCAGCACGATCCGTTCGCCCGGCGTCGCAAAAGCGTTCAGCACTTCCCAGTTGGCGACCACGACTTTGAAGCGTTGCCCGGTTCCCGCCGCCGCCGACAACTTCGCGGTCATTGCATCGAGTGCCGCCGTCCCCGCTGGAGCGACGCACGTGGCCCTGCCATTCGTCATCGACGCGACGACCTGATCGCCCAGCATCTCCCGCGCTTTGTCCGGCAGCATCCGGGCGAGCGCATTGGCCGGCGAAAACCCCGACAACCAAATTCCGGCCACCACCGCACCGGCCACGCCCGCCGCCCAGAACCACGGCCGCGCCGACCGCATCCGCCGCGCCCGCAACGTCAACTGCGGCGCATGCTCCATCAGCGCGCGCGCAAAAATCTTGTCCGGAACGAACAGTGCCGCCCCCGGCTGATAGGAATAGCTGAGCAGCGCATCGATCGACTGGGCCGACAACGGCTCGGCAATCGTCAGCGCCCCATAAGGCCAGATCAGCGGCGCCTCACCATCCACCCCCTCAATCGCTACCCCGCGCTCCGTCAGGCGCACGCGCACATCCTGCGACCCCGCACCCGGTCCACGGCTGAAACGGGCGACAGAGGAGCGATCGTCGTACGGGGAGGGAGAGACCATGGTGACCTTTGCCGGCATCGGGCATGCCGGACGGTGCATCCGGCAGCGACCGTTATGTAGGAGCGCACTCCTGAAACGCGAAACAAAATGCGCCGCCACACGGCCGACTCGGACTGGCGGCCAATTTGCCCCGGTCGAGCCATTCTGCGGCCAATGTCGATGGTTAAAACCCCGCCCCATCGACCGGCCGTCCAGTCCACCCGGCCCCCTAGGCCCCCATCCCCGCAATTCTTCCCGCTAATGTTGCTCTGCCGCAACGAAATGCTTGGAAACATGCCTCTTTTGAGCCACAAAACGGCGCGACACAGAAGACGGCCGGGAAGCCTCCAGAGGGTTCCAGCGCCGCGGGTGCATGCGGGTCCGCGAGACGAAAGCAATACGCGTTCGAAGCTCCCAAGTGTGTCGAGGAAGGACCGTCCAACAGGGCGTCCGTCCGTCCCCCTTGGTCGAGCTTTCAGAGGAATAAAAAGAATGGACGCGAAGACGTTCGATAAGTCGAAGCTGCCGAGCCGCCACGTCACCGTGGGGCCCTCGCGCGCGCCGCATCGCTCTTACTATTATGCGATGGGTCTGACGGAAGAGCAGATCAACCGTCCCTTCGTCGGCGTCGTCTCGTGCTGGAATGAAGCCGCCCCTTGCAACATCGCGCTCATGCGCCAGGCTCAGGCCGCCAAAGTCGGCGTCAACGAAGCCGGCGGCACGCCGCGCGAATTCTGCACCATCACCGTCACCGACGGCATCGCCATGGGCCACCAGGGCATGAAGTCGTCGCTGGTGTCGCGTGAAGTGATTGCCGATTCGATCGAACTCACCATGCGCGGCCATTGCTACGATGCGCTCGTCGGCATCGCCGGCTGCGACAAGTCTCTGCCCGGCACGATGATGGCGATGCTCCGCCTCAACGTCCCCTCCGTCTTCATGTACGGCGGCTCCATCCTGCCCGGCCGCTTCCGCGGCAAGGACGTCACCGTCCTCGACGTCTTCGAAGGCGTCGGCATGCACTCGGCCGGCAAGATGTCGGGCGAAGATCTGCACGAACTGGAATGCGTCGCGTGTCCGTCCGCCGGCGCTTGCGGCGGCCAGTTCACCGCCAACACGATGGCCATGGTCTCCGAGGCCATTGGCCTGGCACTCCCCGGTTCCGCCGGCTCGCCCGCACCCTATGAAGAGCGCGACAGCTTCGCCGTCGCCTCCGGCAAGGCCGTTATGCGCCTCGTCGCCAGCCAGCTCCGCCCGCGCGACATCGCCACCCGGAAGGCCTTCGAAAACGCAGCCACCATCGTCGCCGCAACCGGCGGATCGACCAACGCCGCGCTCCATCTCCCCGCCATGGCCAACGAAGTCGGCATCGACTTCGACCTCTTCGACGTGGCCGAGATCTTCAAGCGCACCCCCTACATCGCCGACTTGAAGCCCGGCGGGCAGTACGTGGCCAAGGACGTGTTCGACATCGGCGGCATTCCGCAAATCCTGAAAGCCCTTCTCGAAGGCGGCTTCCTGCACGGCGAGTGCATGACCGTCACCGGCAAGACGATGGCCGAAAACCTGGAAAAGGTGACCTTCAACACCAACCAGAAGGTCGTCTATCCGGTTTCTAATCCGCTCTCTCCCACCGGCGGCGTTGTCGGCCTCAAGGGCACGCTCGCCCCCGAAGGCGCGATCGTGAAGGTCGCCGGTTTGAAGAAGTTGCAGTTCTCTGGTCCCGCCCGCGTCTTCGAATGCGAGGAAGATGCGTTCGCCGCCGTCAGCGCCGGCAACTTCAAGGAAGGCGAAGTCCTCGTCATCCGCTACGAAGGCCCCAAGGGCGGCCCCGGCATGCGCGAAATGCTCTCCACCACGTCCGCGCTCTACGGTCAGGGCATGGGCGACAAGGTGGCCCTCATCACCGATGGGCGGTTCTCCGGTGCCACGCGCGGCTTCTGCATCGGCCACGTCGGCCCGGAAGCCGCCGTCGGCGGCCCCATCGGCCTGCTTGAGAACGGCGATATCATCACGATCGACGCTGACAAGGGCACGCTCGACCTCGATGTCGATGCCGCCACCCTCGAAAAGCGCCGCAAGGCTTGGAAGGCTCCCGACAACCCCTATCAAACCGGCGCGATCCGCAAATTCGCGGATCAGGTGGGCCCCGCGCGCTACGGCGCCGTGACCCATCGCGGAGGAAAGGCTGAAGTCATCTGCTATGCGGATATCTAGATCGCACTTGAGAGCAGCGCTCATCGTAGCGCTGCTCCCCATCCTCAATGCCGGCGCCTCAGCGCAGACGGTGACGTTCGCCACCCCGCGTGATGCGTTGAAGCAGGGCATGAGCGCCTATCAGGGCGGCTACTATGAGATCGCGATCCCCGCGCTCGAATACGCCGCCACCAAGAAGGAGTTCATGGCCGAGTACTATCTCGCACGCATCTACTCCGACAATTCCGGTGCCCACACCGACCACGCCAAGGCCTACAAACTCTTCTACCGCATCGCCAACGAGTACGCCGACGCCGACCCGGAAGACGATCCGCGCGCGCCATACGTCGGCAAGTCGCTGACCGCGCTTGCCGGCTACACGCGCCGCGGCCTGAAGGAAATCGGCGTCAAGTCCGATCCCCAGCAGGCTGTCCTCTATTTGCAGAACGCGTCCACCACGTTCGCTGACGAAGACGCCCAGTTCGAACTGGCCAAGCTGAAACTGTCCGGCGACGGCATCGACGAAGACGAAGCCACCGCCCGCCACTGGCTCGCCGATCTTTCAGAGCGCGGCCATGCCGGCGCGCAGGCGTTCCTCGCCGACCTTCTTTGGCGCGGCAAATACATGAAGCCCGATCAGCCCACCGCGCTGGCCCTCATCGCCGTCGCCGTGGAGAACGCCCCGGTTTATGACCGCCTCTGGATCGAAGACATTTACCAGAACATCTACTGTGGCTCCGGCGAAGGCATCCGCAAGCAGGCGACCGGCATCGTCGCCGCCTGGGGCAACCGCTTCGGCCGCAAGCCCGAAGCCCGCGAAGCCTCCGGAATCGGCCTTCTCGCAGCAGAACCGCAACGCTCCTGCCGCAACGGCGAAGTCGTGACCCCCATCATGCAAAAGAGCGAAGAACCCGCGCTCGCCACGCCCGTCGTGCGCACGCCGCCCGTGGGCGCCCCGGCAGAGCGTTTCATGTACGGCACGACGACGCCGACCCTCCGCGACGTCGGCACTGAAATTCGCGACCCCGACAATCGATAATCGGCGGCTACATCGCACCAACGCGCAGCTACAACGGTACGATCGGCCCGAGTCCCCGTCGGTCCGGCTCGTCGCGCGTGGCGGTGCAAGCCGGATGTTAACCCACGGATGATATCTCAATGGATGGTTGCGCGGCAGAGCCCCTGCCCGCGTGCGTACCAACGGGACAAGCGCTCAAGGCCGGCGCACGAACGCAAAAGGTCGGCGGCAATGGAACTCTCCAGCTTTGCAACGTCCGTTCTGATCGCCGTGGCCGCCGTCATTTATGGCGTGTTCAGTGGGCGAGCCTCAGGCGAACGCCTGCGCGGCCTCGCCCGCGACGTGAATGATGGCAAATGGCAGGGATGGCTGGTCGTCGCCGGCGTCGGTCTTGTCGTTGCCTACAGCGTTCTGAAACCCGCGATAGTGTGAGCGGCGTGTGCGCCTGCCCTACGGACGGCGCGAACTATCCCTCGACGAGATCATGAGCGGCCCGCGGCCGCGACGCGGCCAATCCGGGATCGCTTGCGTGCGCCGTCCCACCCTGAAGCTGATCGAGAATGACGGCCAGATGCGCCATATCCACCGGCTTCTCCAGAACGTCGATATTTGCAAACCGCGCATCCGCCCGGTCGATCCGCGCCGCCGTCACGACCACGAAGGGTACGCGCCGCAAACGCAATTCCGCCAATAGGTCATCGCACTCCCCATCGGCCAGTTTGAATTCCACAACGGCCACGTCCGGATCTGTGTCCCGCAGCATCCCAATGGCGCCCGCCACCGTCGCCGCCACCCCGGCCACGCAAAGACCGAGTTCCCGCATCTTGTCTTCGAGCATCATGGAGATGAGAACCTCATCTTCGACCAGCAATACGCGCGGCATGAGCAACCTCCTGGTCGGACATAGATCGCCATTTCCATTTCATTTTCAATCTGATCAGTGCGTCGAGTGCCACGCATGCGGCGTGTACGGTTGTTGCGCTTTGGAACCCAAATCAGGGCAGTGCGTTTAATTTCACAAGTACATCTTGTGAGTAATTTTTCGTAAGTCGGATTGCCGTGGGAGGAGGACCATGAACCGGGAGCGCGAAGAGCGGCTTCAAATTATGCTAACGATGGACGAGCTGCGCGCCGTCGACGATTTTCGTTACAAAACGCGCATGCCCAGCCGCGCTGCGGCAGTGCGAGAATTGTTAAATCGCGGCCTGCGCTCGCTTGATGTGGGCGTTGCGTCAACGAATTCGCGGTCGAAAGATTTCGGTGTGCTCGAAATCTCCAACGGCAGCAGCTTCGAAACTGAAGAATTGGGGGAGCCGCATCGCATTGCACCCCATCCTTCAAAGCGTCCGCAACGCTAAATCAGGATAACTCCACCCACACCGGTGCATGGTCGGACGGCTTTTCCCACCCGCGCGTATGCTTGTCGACACCAGCGCTCACCATTCTGTCCGCCGCCTGCGGCGACAGCAGAATATGATCGATGCGAATGCCATCATCTTTGTTCCAAGCACCCGCCTGATAGTCCCAGAACGTATAAATACCGGGCCCCGGGTGGCAGGCGCGGATCGCGTCCGTCAGACCGAGCGCCTCGATCCGGCGCAACATCGCGCGGCTCTCCGGCTGGAACAGCGCATCCCCCGTCCACGCGCCCGGCCGCTTCGCATCCACCGGCTCCGGGATCACGTTGTAATCCCCCGCCAGCACCACCGGCATCTCGGTCTTCAAAAGCCCGCGCGCGTGCGCTTCCAGCCGCTCCATCCACGCCAGCTTGTATGAAAATTTTTCCGTCCCTATTGGGTTGCCGTTCGGCAAATAAAGCGACGCAAACCGGATCGCCAGCCCACCCTCGATGATCGTCGCCTCGATATAGCGCGACTGCTCATCCCCCTCGCCGCCAGGAAGCCCGCGCGTCACATCTTCCATCGGCAGACGCGACAGGATCGCAACCCCGTTGAACCCCTTCTGCCCGTGCGTCTCGACTTTATAGCCAAGCTCCTCGAACGCCTCGCGCGGAAACCCCTCGTCGACGGATTTGATTTCCTGAAACCCGATCACGTCGGGCTTGGCCTCGCGCAGGTACGTGAGCGCGAGGTCGAGTCGCGCCTTCACGCCGTTGATGTTCCAGGTGACGACTTTCATGAACGGCGCGGACTTTGATTTGAGGGGGCGCCAGGAGAAGGCGCTAAAGCGAAAAGCTCGTGCCACATCCGCACGAGGATGTCGCCTGCGGATTGCGGATCTGGAACGACGCGCCGATGAGATCGTCCACAAAATCGATCTCCGAGCCTGAGAGGTATTCCAACGATACGGGATCAATGAGCACCTTCGCGCCGTCCCGCTCGATGACGATATCGTCGGGCGCCGCCTCCCGCGTCAGGTCATAGCGGTACTGAAAGCCCGAGCACCCGCCACCCTCGACGGCCACCCGCAGCATGGTCCCGGCCGGCTCGGCGGCGACGATTTCCGCGATCCGGCGGGCGGCAGGGGCGGTCACGACAACGGTGGGTTCGCTCATGGAATTTCCAAATGTTAGACGCTCAGCAGCAGGCAGACGGTTGCCAAACCGGCTTGATTGCGATCAACAGACAGGAACATAGGGACGGGGGGGCACCTGTCAAACCCCCAGATCGATGAAATGGCCGGATAACAATGACCGCGCGCACCGCCAAACCGAAAGCCGTCGACTACGGCGCGGCTCTGCAACCCGGTGAACGCGCGCCGGGCCCCTATGCCGCCAGCGCCATCCCCTCGCGCGGACGCCGCTTTCCCGAGCCCGATTGCCCGACCCGCAGCCCATTCCAGCGCGACCGGGACCGCATCCTGCACGCCACCGCCTTCCGCCGCCTGACCCACAAAACGCAAGTCTTCCTCTACCACGAAGGCGACCACTACCGCACGCGCCTCACCCACAGCCTCGAGGTCGCCCAAATCGCCCGCACCATCGCCCGCCAACTCCGCCTCGACGAAGACCTCGCCGAAGCCCTCGCCTTGGCCCACGACCTCGGCCACCCGCCCTTTGGCCACGCCGGCGAACGCGCGCTCGATGCCGAGATGGCGGCCCACGGCGGCTTCGATCACAATGCTCAAAGCCTGCGCGTCGTTATGGCGCTCGAACGCAAGTATCGCCGCTTCGACGGCCTGAACCTTACCTGGGAAACGCTGGAAGGCTTAGCCAAGCACAACGGCCCCCTCACAAATGCCAAAGGGGCTGCTGTCCGCAAGGTCACGCAGCCGCTCGAAAGCTGGAACTCTCTCGAACCGGACCAATGGGCCAGCGCCGAAGCCCAGGTCGCAGCGCTGTCCGACGATATCGCCTACTTGACCCACGACGTGGACGACGGCCTGCGCGCCGGCCTCCTCTCTCTCGCCAGCCTCACGGACGTGGCCTTCGTCGGGCCGTTCGCCGCCGCCGTGATCGCCGAAGGGGAGGGGAGCGAAAAGAGCCGCGACGTGTTCGAGGTCACCCGCCGCATGATCACCGCTCTCATCCGCGACGTGGTCCTCGAAAGCCGCGCGCAACTGGCTCTCCTCAAACCCACCTCGCCCGATGACATCCGCTCCGCCGGCCGCGCCATGATCCGCTTTTCCGCCCCCATGTGGACGGACCTCACCGCGCTGCGCACCGTCCTCTTCGATCGCGTCTATCGCCACCCCCGCGTAACGCGCGTGATGACCGCCGCCGAAGGCATCGTCCGCGACCTCTTTACCGCTTACGCGGACCCAAACCACCGCACCGCGCTCCCCGAGGCCTGGCAGGAGATTAGCGAACGTTTGGCCCCCCGCCAGCGCGCGCGCCTCGCCGCCGATTACCTCGCCGGCCAGACCGACCGCTACGCCATCGCCGAACACCGCCGTCTGTTTGCCGAAACCCCGGAATTGCGATAGAGCGCGCAAGTCTTCATCCCCTCTCCCCGTCTTTAGCGGGGAGAGCCCCATCGGCCCGCCGAATGTGGGCCAAATGAATGGTTAGGGTGAGAGGCAGCCCCTTGTTAAGAGCGAGCGGCTGCCCCTCACCCCGACCCTCTCCCCATTGCGAAGTGCCATGGGGAGAGGGGGAACTCACCAAGGACCACGCGCAATGAACGTCTTCACCCACGTCGAAGCCAAGATCGCGGCCGCGCTCGCCGACCTCAAAGTCGAGGGCGTGCTCCCGCGCGACGTGGCCCTGCCGCACATCGAAGTCGAAACCCCGCGCGACACGACGCACGGCGACTTCGCCTCCAACGTCGCCATGGCGCTGGCCAAGCCCGCCGGCCTCAAACCGCGCGACATCGCCGAGGCCTTGAAAGCCAAACTCGAAAGCGATCCCGAACTCGCCGCCGTGTCGGTCGCCGGCCCGGGCTTCCTCAACCTCACCGTGACGCCGGCGTTCTGGCAGCGCCTGATAACATCCATAGTCGTCGACAGCGAAACCTACGGCCGTGGCGCCAAAAAGCCCGATGGCGTCAACGTCGAATACGTCTCCGCCAATCCCACCGGCCCCATGCACGTCGGCCATTGCCGCGGCGCGGTCTTCGGCGACGCGCTGGCCAATCTGCTTGCTTTCTCCGGTTACGATGTCACGCGCGAGTACTACATCAACGACGCCGGCGGTCAGGTCGATGTGCTCGCCCGTTCCGCCCACCTGCGCTATCGCGAAGCGCTGGGCGAGACGATCGGCGACATCCCTGAAGGCCTCTACCCCGGCGACTACCTGAAGCCCGTCGGCGATGTGCTCGCCAAGAAGTACGGCGATAAATTCGTCGGCAAACCCGAGGCCGAATGGCTGGCGCTCTTCCGCGAAGAGGCGATCGCCGCCATGCTCGTGATGATCAAGGACGACCTCGCCGCCTTGAACATCCGCCACGATGTGTTCGTCTCCGAAGCCTCGCTGTCACGCGGCGGCGTCGATCAGGTCAAAGCAGCCATCGAAGCTTTGCGCAAGAAGGGCCTGATCTACGAAGGCCGCCTCGCCAAACCGCTCGGCCACGACGACGAAGAATGGGAAGACCGGGAGCAAACGCTCTTCAAGTCGACCGAATTCGGCGACGACATGGACCGCGCCCTGCAGAAGTCCGACGGCACCTATACCTACTTCGCTGGCGACATCGCCTATCACTACGACAAGCTGACCCGCGGCTTTCCTCATCTCATCAACGTCTTCGGCGCCGATCACATCGGCTACATCCCGCGCATGCTGGCCGCCATCGCAGCCCTTGCCGGCGGCACGCTCGAACGCGACCAGAAGGGCAAGCTGAAATCCTGGCGCACACGCGGCGGCACCACCGATCTCGAAATCAAGGTCGTACAACTCGTCAAGCTGTTCAAAGGCGGCGAGCCGTTCAAGATGTCCAAGCGCGCCGGCACATTCGTCACGCTGCGTGATGTCGTCGATGAAGTCGGCCGCGATCCGGTTCGCTTCATGATGCTCTATCGCAAGGAACTCGAACCGCTCGACTTCGATTTTGCAAAGGTCACGGAACAGTCGAAAGACAATCCCGTCTTTTACGTGCAGTACGCCCACGCGCGCGCATCGAGCGTCTTCCGCAACGTTGCTGAGCAAATGCCGTCACTCGACATCTCGAAGGCGGCGCTGGCCAAAGCGGACTTGTCGCAGCTGACCGATTCGGCCGAGTTCGATCTGGTCCGCAAACTGGCCCACTACCCCCGTCTCATCGCGACCTCGGCCGAGGCTCGTGAGCCCCATCGGCTGGCCTTCTATCTCTATGATCTGGCTTCCGCTTTTCATGGTTTATGGACGCGCGGCAATGATTTGCCACATTTGCGCTTTATCCAGGCTCAAGATGGGGGCTTAACGCTGGCGCGCTGTGCGCTCGTTGATGCGACGCGCGCGGTGATATCCTCAGGTCTTGGAGTTCTCGGGGTCGAGGCCCCGGTCTCCATGCGCTAGATTTGGCCATAACGCCGATTCGAGCGGGGTCACGAAACTCCAGGCCATCCCTCGAGGCCAGCGAGACGGACCCGCGAACTGAAGGAATGATCGTAGATGTCCCGCTCCGACAGTCGACAGGCGCCACCGGGCGGATACCGGCCCCAGGCAGCCCCGCCTCAAAACCAGAGCGCTCACATCCAGGGCGAATACGACTTGGCCGGTTGGACGCAAGGCCTGGGCGGCGCGCCGCTGCCTAACCCGAAACCGCCACAAGCCGCCGCCCCGCAGGGCTATCCGCCTCAACCCAGCTATGGATCGCAGCCCGCCGCCCCTCAGGGCTATGGCTATGGTCAGTCCGAAGCAGCCAATTACTGGGGTACGGACCAGCAGACCCCACCCGCCCCGCAATTCGATCCCTATACGCCGCCGACGACCCCGTCGCGCCGTCCGGCCCAGCCCGTTACACAGCCCGCCGCACCCTATGCGCAGCAGCAAGCCCCCGCAGGCTATGGCAACGGCTACGCCCAGCCTGACCCCGCATTGCGCGGCGCTCAATACGATCAATGGGCTGCATCGCCCGCCCCCGCCGCCGATCCGCGCGGCTATGACCTTGCGAGCTACATGCCGCCCCAGGGCCGCGCGCAGCCCCCGCAGCAGGACTATGGCCATCTCACCGCCGATCTCGCCACCCACGCGCCCACCCATCCGCAAGGCGGATATGCCGATTGGGGACACCAGACCGCCGGCTATCAGCAGGCGCCGCAGGGCTATGCTGCACAGCCGGGCTACGACGCCGGTGGATATGCCCAGCCGGGCTACGATCAGCAGGGCTACGCCGATCCCAACGCGGCTCAGCAGGGCTACGAAGACGACGGCTACGACTATGAAGAGCCCCCGCGCGGCCGCAAATGGATCAAAGTCGCTGGCGCACTCGTCGGCGCGATCGTCCTCGGCGGCGGTCTGACCTTCGCTTATCAAAATCTTCTCGGTGAAAGCGGCAGTGGCCCGACACCCGTCGTCAAGAGCGCCGAAGGCCCGTCCAAGACCAAGCCGTCCGAACCCGGCGGCAAGCAGTTCGCCAACACCGACAGCAAATTGCTCGGCCGTCTCGGCGATGGCGGCTCCAGCAGCGAGCCCGATGCCGGTGGTGCGCGTAAAGTTCAAACGCTTGTCGTCGGCCGCGATGGCGCGATCCAGGCTCCGGCCGCTGCTCCGCCTGAACCGGTCACCGTTCCCGGCGTCTCCGTTCCCGTTCCCGGTATGACGTTGATCGACGTGCCGGCGCCGGGTGCTCCAGCGGCGCCTGCCGCTCAGAAGCCGCAACCCATCGTCGTGCAGCCGCCCGCCGAACCGGTGCAAACGGCTGCGACCGAGCCGCGCCAAGCTCCGGTGCAGCCCAAGGCGATCAATAAGCCCATCGAGGAAACGGCCGCCACGCCGCCGCCGCCGCCGCCGGTCGCCGAAAAGCCCAAGCCCGCACCCAAACCTGTGGCCAAGGTCGCAGCTCTTCCCACTGATGCCGCGCCCGCCGCCGCACCCGTCTCCAAACCGTCAGGTCTCGGGTATGTCGCTGTGCTCGCCTCCGTGCCCGCATCAGGCACGAGCCGCATCACAGCGCTCCAGCAGTACGCCGATCTCCAGCAGCGCTACGCCGGTATTCTGCAGAATAAGACGCCTGACGTCACCGAAGCCAACCTCGGCGAAAAGGGCCGCTATCACCGTCTCGTCGTGGGCCCGCCCGGCTCGAAAGATGGCGCTAACTCGGTCTGCTCGCAGTTGAAAACCGCCGGTTATGCCAGCTGCTGGGTCATGGCCTACTGAGCAAGCTCGAACACGTCTCGAAAGGCCGCGGCGCATGTCCCGCGGCCTTTTGTTTATGAAGCGCGACCGGAAAAGCGAGCGAACCGTTGCAACGCCGAGCCCTCATAACCGGCCTTGAAGGCCTCAGCCTGACGGACGCGGAAAAGCGCTTCCTCGCCGAAACGCGCCCGCTCGGCATCATTCTGTTCGCGCGCAATTGCGAGACCCACGACCAGATCCGCCGCCTCGTCGCTGATGCGCTTTCCGCCATCGGCTCTAACGAAACACTTGTCCTCATCGACCAGGAAGGCGGTCGCGTGCAGCGCTTGCGTCCGCCGCTCGGCCGCGCGCTTCCCCCCGCTGCCGCGTACGCCGCCCGCTATGAAGCTGGCGACTGCGATGGCGCGTGCGCCGCCGCCGAAGCAGCCGCCCGCCTCGTCGCCCGCGACCTGCGCGATCTCGGCATCAACACGAATTGCACGCCCGTCCTTGATCTCCCCGTTGCCGGCGCCCACGCCATCATCGGCGACCGTGCTTTCGGCACCTCAGTCGAACAGGTCGTCCACCTCGGACGCGCGGTGGCGGCCGGCTTCATGTCCGGCGCAGTGCTCCCCGTCATCAAACACATCCCCGGCCACGGCCGCGCCACCAAGGACAGCCACCTCGACCTCCCCGTCGTCGACACCCCGCGCGCCGAACTCTCCCGCACCGACTTCGCCCCCTTCAAGGCGCTCGCCGACATCCCCGCCGCCATGAGCGCCCACGTCGTCTTTACCGCTGTCGATCCGGATGCCCCCGCCAGCACGTCCGCCAAGGTCACCGCCGAAGTCATCCGCGGCGAAATCGGCTTCGACGGCCTTCTGATGAGTGACGACCTCGGCATGCACGCCCTCAAAGGCACCATGCGCGAGCGCGCCGAAGCCGTCATCCAGGCGGGCTCCGATGTCGCCTTGCATTGCTCAGGCATCCTGACCGAGATGGAAGAAGCCGCCGGCGGCGTCCCCGATCTATCCGCAGACGCCCTGCGCCGGGCCCAATCCGCCCTCGCAGTGCTGAAAAACCACGAAGAATTCGATGTCGCGGCCGCTGAACACCACTTGGCCGAGGTGTTGACCAGCCACACCCGCCGCTCTGAATCAGTATAGGCTCCAGCGAGCTACGGCGTTTCCGCCGGCCAGAAGAAGGATCCCGATGGGCGACGAGCCGGAACAGACAGCGCGCGAAACAACCGCTTGGGAACTCCCCGACGCGGAAAACGCGCCGTCGGCCGCCGAAGCCTTCATCGTCGATGTCGAAGGCTTCGAAGGCCCGCTTGATCTTCTTCTTGCACTCGCCCGCACGCAAAAGGTCGACCTCGCCCACGTCTCGATCCTTGCCCTCGTTGAGCAGTACCTGACCTTCATCAACGAAGCGCAGCGCCTCAAACTCGAAATCGCCGGCGACTATCTCGTCATGGCCGCGTGGCTCGCCTTCCTCAAATCGCGCCTCCTGCTGCCGAAGGAAAAAACCGAAGACGGCCAGGAAACTGCCGAAGAGATGGCCCAGAAGCTGTCTTTCCGGTTGGCCCGCCTCGAAGCCATGCGCAACGCCATGGCGCAATTAATGACCCGCAAGCGTCTCGGTCGCGATGTCTTCCCGCGCGGCATGCCCGAAGGCGTCAAGACCGTCCGCGACACCGAGTGGACCGCGCAGATCTACGATCTCTTGAAAGCCTACGCCGATCAGCGCCGCCGCACCGTCAAAGTCTCCCACGTCGTGAAAGCGCGCAAAGTCTGGTCGATCAAGGATGCCCGCTCGCGGCTGGAAAAACTCGTCGGGCAGACAACGGGCCTATGGACGCAGCTCGATCTCTTTATGCATCACTACCTCCCCGAAACCGCGCCGGCCGAAGAGCAGAAAACCGTCGTCGCCAGTTCGTTCGGCGCGACGCTTGAAATGGCGCGCGAAGGCTATGTCGAATTGCAGCAGGAAGCGCCCTTCGCGCCCCTCTACGTGCGCAAGCGCGAAGATGGCGCCTCGTGGCAGCGGATCGGCTGAGGGTGCGAGCGTTGATTGACCGATGAAGGACGGGAAGAAAAAAATGACACCGCCCCGGCTGAAACTCGTCTCCAGCAATGAGGATGTCGAGCGCATCGACGACCTCGATGATCCGCTCGCCGCCGAAGCCCGCGAACTCGCCGCCGCCCTGGGCGACGTGCAACTCGGCATCGGCCCCGCCCCCGACTTCGGCGAAGGCGACATGCGCCTTCAGATGGAAAACGTTCGCATCGTCGAAGCGCTGCTCTTCGCCGCCTCCGAACCTCTCGACGAGGCGACGCTCGCCGAAAGCCTGCCCAAGGGCACGAACGTGGCAGCCGTCCTCTCTGAACTCAAAGAGCAATATTCCGGCCGCGGCGTCCATCTGGTCAAAGCCGCCGGCAAATGGGCCTTCCGCACCGCCGAAGACCTGTCCTGGCTCCTTGAAAAACACGCCCACGAAGAGCGCCGCCTGTCCAAGGCCGCCCTCGAGACGCTCGCCATCATCGCCTACCACCAGCCCGTCACCCGCGCCGAGATCGAAGAAATCCGCGGCGTCTCCACCTCCGGCGGCACCCTCGATATCCTGCTCGAATCCGGCTGGGTCCGCCCCCGTGGCCGCCGCCGCGCGCCCGGCAAACCCATCACCTACGGCACCACCGACGCCTTCCTCGCCCACTTCGGCCTCGACAACATCAAGGACCTTCCTGGCCTCGCCGATCTGAAGGCGCAAGGGCTCCTCGATTCTAACCTTCCGCCCGGCTTTTCCGTCCCCAGCCCGACGGATGTCGCAGCCCTCATGCCCGACGAACTCCCCCTCGATTCCGCCGACGAGGACGAAGAGACCGTTCAGCCTGAACTGGAACTCGACTTGCCCGAAGAAGACGAGCCCGATAAGCCGGAGCCAGGCTCCCAGAACGGCACCCAAGAGGGCGCCTGACACGGCCGGCGGACCAACACCAGGACCCCGCCTTGCGAAAGTCAAACAGTGTGACCGCGAGTTCCCACGGCATCGACAACCGGCCCCCGGCCCCAAACGGCACGCCCCGCCGCGCCGCCGCGACCTTTGCTGCCAGCCTCGCTTTTGAAAACGTCGGCCGCCGCTACGGCGACGCGCTCGCCCTCGACAACGTCTCTCTCACCATCGCCCCCGGCGAAGTCGTCTGCCTGCTCGGTCCCTCCGGCTGCGGCAAAACCACGTTGCTCCGCCTCGCCGCCGGCATCGAACGCCCATCGTCCGGCCGCGTCCTCATCAACGAACAGGAAGTCGCCGGCCCATCGCGCTTCGTCCCGCCCGAACTCCGCAGCGTCGGCCTGATGTTTCAGGATTTCGCGCTCTTCCCGCACCTGACGCTCCTGCAGAACGTCGCCTTCGGTCTAAAAGCTCTCCCGCGCAAAGACGCCGAACGCGAAGCCCGCGCCATGCTCACGCGCGTCCGTCTCGCGCACATGTCGGACGCATATCCGCACACGCTGTCGGGAGGCCAACAGCAGCGCGTCGCGCTTGCCCGCGCGCTCGTTCCCCGTCCCGCCGTCGTTCTGATGGACGAGCCCTTCTCCGGCCTCGACGTTCAGTTGAGCGACAACATGCAGGAAGAGACGCTGGCCCTCCTGCGCGAGACCCGCGCCACCGCCGTCATCGTCACGCATCATCCCGAAGAGGCCATGCGCTTGGCCGACCGCATCGCCGTCTTGCGCCGCGGCCGCATCATCCAAACGGGCACGGCTGAGGATCTCTACGATCACCCGTCTGAATTGTTCGTTGCCCGTCTCTTTTCCGAGATCAACGAAATCTCCTACCGCGCCAAGGGCGGCGCCATCGAAACCCCCCTCGGCCGCGTCCCCGCTCCCGGAATTGCGGAGGGGGAAATCGCCATCCTCGGCCTCCGCGAGCGCGGCATTCGTGTCCGCGAACCGGGCCAGGGCTTGCCGGGACGCATCCTGCACTCCAAGTTCCTAGGCGACATCGCACTCCTGGAAGTCGGAGTTCAGGGCTTTGATGCGCCGCTCCGCGTGCGGACGCATGAAGGCCGGGGCCGCCCAAAAGGCAGCGAAGTCGGCATCGAAGTCGACATGAGCCGGGCTTTGGTGTTTCCCCCAGCCTTCGAAGCCTAAGCAACCTTACCGCGATGTCAGCGGCCCGCGGCATTGCTCCCGCGTCGCCAGTTTGCGATAAGCTTTTAACATTGTGACTGCAGCACCGGTCACCAGAAGGATCACCGCAGCCATGGGCCTCTCAACTACACATCTGCTGTTGCTTTTGCTCGTCGTCGTGCTGCTGTTCGGAAGCGGCAAGATTTCGACGCTGATGGGCGACGTGGCCAAGGGCATCAAGAGCTTCAAGAAGGGCATGCAGGAAGACGATGCGCCCGGCACGCCTGAATCTCCGCGCTCGCTCGAACACGACGCCCGCACAGGCGAGCCTCGCCGCGACACGACGAAGAGCGGATGAACCGCTTGTGACGCGCATCAGCGCGCATCCGGACGGATGATATGTTCGAGATCAGCTGGAGCGAGCTTCTGATCCTCGCCGTGGTGGTCCTCATCTTCGTGGGCCCCAAGGATCTCCCCGTGTTCTTCAACACGCTGGGCAAGTACATGGGCGCGCTCCGCCGTCAGGCCAACGAGTTCAAGCGTCACTTCGACGACGCCATGCGCGAAGCCGAGATGGAAAATCTGCGCAAGGAACTGGACGGCATGCGCGAGGAATTCGCCAAGTCGACCTATGAGGCCGAGCGCGCAGTCGGCGACACGGTGAAATCTGCCGATGCCGCGGTGAAATCTGCGCAATCCGCAGCCGAAACACCGTCCCTCGCCGCGCCGCCCGCTAAACCTGAATTGCCATCGCCCGATGCGGCAGCGGCCGAGCCGGCCGCCCTCCCGAAGCCGGGAGCCTGAAGCCATGCAAGAGCGCGTGCCCGACGGCCAGGACGATATCGACGCTTCAAAAGCACCGCTGATGGATCATCTGATCGAATTGCGCTCGCGCCTAATGTGGGCCGTCGGCGCCTTCTTCGTGATGTTCCTGCTCTGCTTCACGGTCGCCGCCCACATCTACCAGATCCTCGTCTGGCCCTATGTATGGGTCTCCGGCCAGGATCACGTGCGCCTCATTGCAACGCACTTTCTCGAACAGATCTTCACCCACTTGAAGCTCGCCATGTTCGGCGCAGCGTTTCTCTCGTTCCCCGTTGTCGCAACTCAGATCTATAAATTCGTAGCTCCGGGCCTTTACAAAAACGAACGCCAGGCATTCCTGCCCTACTTGATCGCCACCCCGTTCTTCTTCGTGCTGGGTGCGGCGGTCGTTTATTTCGTCGCCATGCCGATCCTCATCAAGTTCTCGATCGGGCTCGCCGCCACGTCGAGCGCGGACGGCGCCGCCACCATCGAATTGATGCCCAAGGTGTCGGAATACTTGTCCCTGATCATGACGCTGATCTTCGGCTTCGGCATCTGCTTCCAGTTGCCCGTCGTCTTGACGCTGCTCGCCCGCGCCGGCCTCATCACGGCAGCGGCCCTGCGCGCCGGCCGCCGCTATGCCATCGTCGCCATCTTCGCCGTTGCAGCCGTCCTCACCCCGCCCGACGCCATCAGCATGTTGATCATGGCGCTCCCCACGGTGCTGCTCTACGAACTCTCCATTTATGCCGTCGCCCGCGCCGAAAAGCTGTCGTCTGCCGCCGCCGGTCAATCCGCCGATAAGTAGAACAAAAGCAAGCCAAGCGCGTCGCCGTGAACGCTGGACCGCATCCGGCCCGCAGCCTATAGACCGTCACGAAACCGACCGAAGATGAGGCCTCCCGTGCACGACATCAAATGGATCCGCGATAACGCAGCCGCCTTCGATGGCGCCCTCAAACGCCGGGGCCTGGAGCCGCTGTCCGCATCCCTCATCGCCATCGACGATAAGCGCCGCGCGATCCTGACAACGCTGCAGGATGCCCAGGCCCGCCGCAACGCGGCCTCCAAGGACATTGGCAAGGCCAAGGCCTCGAAGGACGACGCCACCGCCGCCAAACTCATGGAAGAAGTCGCAAGCCTCAAGGACTCCATCGCCAAAGGCGAGGAAGACGAGCGCGCGATCAACGCCGAACTGGAAGCAGCCCTTGCCGTCATCCCTAACCTGCCGCGCGACGACGTCCCCGACGGCAAGGATGAGCACGACAACAAGGAAGTCCGCAAGGTCGGCACGCCGAAGACCTACAGCTTCGCCCCTAAGCAGCACTTCGAACTGGGCGAAGCCTTAGGCCTCATGGACTTCGACACCGCCGGCAAAGTCTCCGGCGCGCGCTTCGTGTTCCTGAAGGGCGCACTCGCCCGCCTCGAACGCGCGATTGCCAGCTTCATGCTCGACAATCACACATCCCCCACCGGCGACAACCACGGCGGCTACACGGAAGTGAACCCGCCGATCCTCGTCAAAGACCAAGCCGCCTACGGAACGGGGAACCTCCCCAAGTTCGCCGAAGACCTGTTCCAGACGACCAACGGCTTCTGGCTCATCCCCACCGCCGAAGTCTCGCTCACAAACCTCGTCCGCGATCAGATCCTCGATGAAGACAAACTGCCGATGCGCGTCACCGCCTGGACGCCGTGCTTCCGGTCTGAGGCCGGTGCCGCCGGCCGCGATACGCGCGGCATGATCCGCCAGCACCAGTTCTCGAAAGTCGAACTCGTCTCCATCACGACCCCGGAAAAGAGCCTCGAAGAGCACGAGCGCATGACCGCGTGCGCCGAAGGCATCCTCAAGGCGCTGGGCCTGCCCTTCCGCACCGTCTTGCTCTGCACGGGCGACATGGGCTTTGCCTCACAGAAAACCTACGACATCGAAGTCTGGCTGCCCGGGCAGAACACGTACCGCGAGATTTCATCCTGCTCCGTCTGCGGCGACTTCCAGTCCCGCCGCATGGCCGCCCGCTACCGTCCCAAGGGCTCCAAGGATGTCCGTTTCGTCCACACGCTCAACGGCTCCGGCCTCGCCGTCGGCCGCACACTCGTCGCCGTCATGGAGAATTTTCAAGAGGAAGACGGCTCCATTCTCATTCCCGACGCGTTAAAGCCCTACATGGGTGGCCTCGACCGCATCACGAAAGCCTGAGCACGGGTTCGGGGTCAGACCCCTGCTTAGGGGTCTGACCCCAAGACCTACAGACCCCACGACCTCCCCAGTACCGAACGGAAAAGAATGCGCATCCTGATCACCAACGACGACGGCGCGGGCGCACACGGTCTCACCGTGCTGCACGCCATCGCGCGCGAACTGTCGGACGACATCTGGATCGTCGCGCCGGAGATGAACCAGTCCGGCGCCTCGCATGCACTCACCTTGCAAGTCCCGCTGCGCTACCGCGAAGTCGGTGAACGCGCTTTCGCCGTGCGCGGCACGCCCGCTGATTGCGTCATCATGGGCGTGCGCCATGTCCTGAAAGACAAAGCCCCTGACCTCATCCTCTCCGGCGTCAATCACGGCGCCAACCTCGCCGAAGACGTCGCCTATTCCGGCACCATCGCCGGCGCCATGGAAGGGACCCTGATTGGTATCCGCTCGATCGCCATGAGCCTCACGCTCGGTTTCGACAAGCAGGGCCTCCAGCACTGGAAGACGCCACTCACCTACGGCCCCGAAATCATCGAACGCCTGATGGCGCGCGAATGGCCGCAAGGCGTGCTCATGAATGTGAACTACCCCGATCTCGCCCCCGACGCGGTAAGCGAAATCCGCCTCACCCGCCAGGGCCGCCGCGATCAGGGCCTCGACATTGAAGCCCGGCAGGACCCGTGGGGCGATGCATATTTCTGGTTCGCGTTCGACCGCCGCAAATCAGATCCGCCCGAAGGCACCGACCTGCGCGCCATCGCCGATGGCGCCATCTCCATCACGCCCCTATCGATGGATCTCACCCACCACGGCCTGCGCGAAGAATTCGCCGCTCACTTCGCCGATCCCATCGGCAACGCAAAGCCGCTCAAGGACGCCGGTTGAAAGCCGGAATTGAAATGTCGCCACTTCGGCGCAATTTCTCCGTTCTGCACGCACAATCGCCCGTTACGAGCATTTCATGAACCCGATCCCGCGAAGGTCGGCGCATCGCCTTTGAAGGACGGTGCGCGGGGGGCTTTCCGAGGGTCGGATCGGGTTCAGCTTTCCTGGCTTCCCCGGGTGGGCATCTTCAACAGTGGGTACCCAACGTTGGCCGTTAAGGCCCCGTTAACCGGTTAACGGTTAATGGAGTGGGCAGTGAGGTGCGTACCATGTCCAGTTTCCTGCGTTCCGGTTCCTCCGGCCGCCGCTCCATCGGCCGCCAGTCAAAACTTCTCGCCATCGCCGCGGCTCTCGCTGCCGGTGGATGCAGCGCGGATATCGCGCGCTTCGACTTTCCAGCCTCCGCCAACTTTAACGATCCCTCGACGGCGTCCATCGCGCCGAACGAGCGTTCAGCGCTCGGGGCCGAACCGGTGATCGATGATGCTCCGCCGCCGGCGGCCTACAATCCGCCGCCGCCCGTCGAGCGCAAGATCGAGGTCGCCACGCTTCCGCCGCCGGTGTCCGAACCCGAACCGGTCGCCCGCCAGCGCGATTTGCCGCCGCCCGCGACGTCCTTCGCGCCCCCGCCGCCGTCCGTCGATCCGCAGGAGCGTGGCCAGGAAATCGAAGTCCAACGCGGCGACACGCTCTATGGCATCTCCAAGCGTCACAACGTTTCGCTGAACGAATTGATGCGCGTGAATAACCTCACGTCGCCCGCTCTCAAGCCCGGCCAGAAATTGGCTTTGCCCTCGGGTAAGGCCGTCGCACGTCCGCGCCCCGCACCGGCACCCGTCGTGGCCGCTGTCCCAGCTCCTGCCGAGTGGACCGGATCTTACACCATCAAGGCCGGTGACAGTCTCTACAACGTCGCCCGCCAAAACAAAGTCAAGCTCGACGATCTGCAGCGCTACAACGGCATTGCGGACGTGCGCCGCGTCAAGCCCGGCACTGTCCTCAAGATCCCCGGCGTCGCCGGAGCCGTGATGGCCGAAGCGCCCGCCACACCGACGTCCGCGCCGGCTCTGACGCCGCCCGCCCAGCCGCCTGTCACCGCCAACGCACCGTCAGTTCCCATGGAGCCGGCCGCACCGTCCGCCACGCCCAAAATTCTGAACTCGGGCGCCAACGACGAAAAGAAAGTTGCAGCTCTCGATCCCGGCACCGCCGCCGCTGTCACAAATCCGGCTCCCGCCTCGGGCTCCGTCGCCGACGGCAAACTGCGCTGGCCGGCCAAAGGTCGCATCATTGCAGGCTTCGGCCCGCGTTCCGATGGCACGCACAACGACGGGATCAACATCTCCGTCCCCAATGGCACCGATATCCACGCCGCTGAGACGGGCTCCGTCGCCTACGCCGGCAGCGAACTCAAGGGCTACGGCAACCTGATCCTCGTGCGCCACGACAACGGACTCGTCACCGCCTACGCGCATGCGAGCGAAATCCTCGTCAAGCGGGGTGATCGCGTCAATCGCGGGCAGGTGATTGCAAAAGCGGGCAAGACCGGCGCGGTCGATCAACCCCAACTGCACTTCGAAGTCCGCCGCGATCAGACACCCGTCGACCCGACAGGCTATCTGGAAAAGAACTGACATCGCCGCGCGAGCAGCATCTAGACGAAGAGGGCCGCAGGAAACTGCGGCCCTTTTTTCGTACCCGGATGTCCTACGCCCGATCGAGCGTCACGCCGAGCCGCCCCGCGAGATCCTGAATGTATTGCCACGCCACGCGTCCCGACCGCGCGCCCCGCGTCGCGCTCCACTCCAGCGCGTCCCGCTCCATCTCTGCTGGCTCCACGTCCAGCCCATAGAACCGGGCATAATCGCGCACCATGCCGAGATACTGATCCTGTGTGCAGTTGTGAAATCCGAGCCACAACCCGAACCGGTCCGAAAGCGAGACTTTCTCTTCCACCGCTTCTGCCGGATTGATCGCCGTCGAGCGCTCATTCTCCACCATCTCGCGCGGCATGAGATGCCGCCGGTTCGAGGTTGCGTAGAACAGCACGTTCTGCGGCCGGCCCTCGACGCCGCCCTCCAACACCGCCTTCAGCGATTTGTAGCTCGTGTCGTCCTTGTCGAACGAAAGGTCGTCGCAAAACACGATGAACCGGAAGGATGCCGCCTTCAGCGCAGCAAGGCACGCCGGCAGCGTCGCAATATCCTCGCGGTGGATCTCGACGAGTTTCAACCCGCCGCCACTCTGCGCCGAAACCTCCGCATGTACGGCTTTGACGAGGCTCGATTTGCCCATCCCCCGCGCGCCCCAGAGCAGCGCATTGTTGGCCGGCAAGCCCCGCGCAAACCGCTCCGTGTTCGCCAGCAATTGTCCCGCCGCCAGATCGATGCCCGTCAACAGCGCCAGCGGCACCCGGTTGACCTTGGCGACCGGCTCAAAAAATCCCCCCGCGCCCTGCCACACGAACGCATCCGCGCCCCGGAAATCAGCGGCTTTCGGGCCTCCCGGAGCCAACCGCTCCAAGGCATCGGCAACGCGAGCCAGCAATGCCGCCAGATCAGCCTCCTGCGCCCTATCCGCCATCCCGTTGATTCTCCGTTGTCTTTGCTTGACCCACGTGCGCGCCGTTCTACGCCCCACACCGGGTTGTCGCCTAGTCCGATCCGGTTGCAAAGCGGGCGACGGCGACTATAGTCCGGCGAAATTCCCTTGGTGCGGCAGCAGGGTGGGGTTATCTGACCCCGCAACGCTGCCTATTTGCCCATGGGCCATAACCGACACGCTGCGCCACGCGGCCGGCAAGAAGAGGACAAGACGCAAGATGTTCATCGATCCCGCTTTCGCGCAGGGCGCTCCCGCAGCCGGACCCGACCCGTTCACAGGCCTCCTGATCCCGATGCTGCTGATGGTTGTGATCTTCTACTTCCTGGTCATCCGCCCTCAGTCGCAGCGCGCCGCCCAGCATCGCGATATGGTGGAGAAGGTCCGCCGCGGCGACACGGTCGTCACCTCCGGCGGCATGGTCGGCAAGGTGACGAAGGTCTCCGAAGGCTCCGACGAAATCGAAGTCGAACTCTCCGACACTTTGCGCATTCGCATCCTGCGCTCCACCCTGATGGATGTGCGGGCCAAGGGCGAACCGGTCAAGGAATCCGCCTGACGTTTGAGCGCCTGCGATAAAGCCAAAATGGCCGCGCGCCGGCTCGTGCGCGCGAAAAGACTTACATAGGGTGAGGCCCGATGCTGCACTTCGAACGCTGGAAAATCATCGCGATCATCCTGACGGTCCTCACGGGGATACTGTTCGCGCTGCCCAATTTCGTGTCCAAGCAGACGCTGGCCGGCTGGCCCGACTTCATGCCCAAGCGCCAGATGCCGCTTGGCCTCGACCTGCAGGGCGGCGCCCATCTCCTCTTGTCCATCGACCAGAACGAGATCCGCAAGGATTGGCTGCAAGGTGTGCAGGATGCCGCCCGCGCCAACCTGCGGGAAGCCAAGATTGGCTTCTCCGCCATCGGCGTCGACGGCAATGCCGTCAAGGTCACGCTCGTCAAGCCAGAGGATGCCGCGCGCGCGGAAACCGAACTCAAGAAGCTTGTCTCACCGATTGGCAACGCCGTTCTCGGCACCGCCGGCACCGATCTCACAGTCGAGAAGGTCGGCGACAATCAGTTCACCATCACGCCGACCGCGCAGGGCTTCGATCAGCGCCTCACCAATGCAACGACGGCCTCCATCGAAACCGTCAACCGCCGCGTCAATGCGCTGGGCACCGCCGAGTCCACAGTGGTTCGCCAGGGTAAGGACCGCATTCTCGTCCAGTATCCAGGCCTCAGCGACACGCGCCAGCTGAAGGAGCTGATCGGCCAGACCGCCAAGCTCTCCTTCCACGCGGTGCATCCCACGCTCAGCCCCGAGGAAGCCCGCGCAACGCGCATTCCGCTCGGCTACAAGATCTACGCCAGCACCGATACCGAACGCGGTGCGCCCGCCGAATATCTGTTGCAGGAAACCTCAATCGTCCCCGGCGACGATCTCGAAGACGCGCAACCGGGGTTCGACCAGCGCACGACGGAACCGATCATTTCCTTCCGCTTCAACACGTCGGGCGCCCGCAAGTTCGGCAAGTACACCCAGGAAAACGTCGGCCGCCCGTTCGCGATCATGCTCGACGACAAGGTGATCTCCGCCCCTGTTATCCGTGAGGCAATCCTCGGCGGCACGGGCCAGATCTCCGGCAACTTCTCCGTCGAGACGGCCAACAACCTCGCCATTCAGCTCCGCTCGGGCGCACTGCCCGCCAAGCTGACCGTCGTCGAGGAACGCACCGTCGGTCCCTCACTTGGCGCCGACTCGATTGCAGCCGGCATGCGCGCTGGAATCATCGGCTTGGGCGCGGCTCTGATCATGACGGTCATCGCCTACGGCACGTTCGGCGTTTATGCTGTCGTCGGCCTGCTGGTCCACGGCATTCTCATTCTGGCGCTGATGTCTGCCATTGGCACCACGCTCACGCTGCCCGGCATCGCCGGCTTCGTGCTGACTATCGCCATGGCCGTCGACGCCAACGTGCTCATTTACGAACGTATCCGCGAAGAACTCCGCGCCGGAAAGACCGCAATTGCGGCCATCGACATGGGCTTCCAGCGCGCCTTCGTGACAATCCTAGATAGCCAGCTGACCACGTTCGTCGCCGCTCTCATCATGTTCTGGCTCGGCTCCGGTCCGATCCGCGGCTTCGCCGTCACGCTCTCGCTCGGTATCATCACATCGGTCTTCGCGGCCGTCACCATCACGCGCCTGTTGGCTGCGATGTGGCTGAAGAATGCTAAGACCACGAAGAGCCGTGCAATTCAGGTTCCGATCTGACAAGGACCCAACAATGTTCCTCGTTCCCGACTTCAAGGGCTATGACTTCTTCCCGCACGGCACGCGCTTGAACTTTATGAAGTTCAAGGACATCTGCTTTTTCGCGTCGCTGGTCGCGATGGCCATATCTCTTGTCTTGATCTTCACCAAGGGCTTCAATTACGGCGTCGACTTCAAGGGCGGCGCCATGATCGAGGTGAGATCGACGCAAGGTGATGCCGACATCGCCGCCCTGCGAACCAAGATTGGTGCGCTGGGCCTCGGCGACGTGCAGATCCAGAGCTTCGGCACGCCGCAAGATGCGCTGATCCGCATTGAAGAGCAGCCGGGTGGCGAACAGGCGCAGCAGGATGCCCTCAAGAAGGTCCAAGGCGTTCTGGGCGATGGCTTCGAGCAGCGCCGTGTCGAGATCGTCGGACCTGCCGTGTCGAGCGAACTGCGCCGCACCGGCACCATCGCCGTTTTGGCCTCCATCGTCGCCATCATGATGTATGTTTGGTTCCGCTTCGAATGGCAGTTCGCCGTCGGCACGCTCGTCGCCCTCGCCCACGACGTGCTTGTCACTGCAGGCATATTCTCGCTCTTTCAGATGGAATTCGACCTCTCCATCGTGGCGGCCTTGCTCACCATTCTCGGCTACTCCGTTAACGACACCGTCGTCGTCGCCGACCGCATCCGAGAAAACCTGAGGAAGTATAAGCGCATGGATCTGACGGAACTCTTGAACTTGTCGATCAACGAAACGCTCTCGCGCACGATCCTGACCGGCGTCACCACCATCGTCGTGCTCGTCGCGCTCTTCTTCCTCGGCGGCGCAGTGATCCACAACTTCACCTTCGCCATGCTCTTCGGCGTTTTGATCGGTACCTACTCGTCGATCTTCATCGGTGCGCCGATCCTGGAATACCTGGGCGTGAAGCGCGAAACAGTCGTTGGCACGGAGGCGAAGACAGCGGGCTGATGCGGAAGCGCCGGGTCGCGTCAGTTAATGAGAAGGCGCGTTCTGCATGACCGGCGCCACGCCCCGCTATCCTGGTCGCGCGCCGATCGAGGCCTATGGCAACGGCGGCTTCCGTTTCGCCGGCATGAGCCATCGCGGTTCGATCCTGTGCGTTCCCGGCGGCGTGATCGCCTGGAGCGCGAAGACCATCGCGGAAGTCGGGCCGGATCTCATCCCGCAACTGCAAGCCGAAGGCGCTGCCACCGGCGTCCTGCTGCTCGGCACGGGCCCCACGCCGCAGTTTCCATCCCCCGCCGTCATGGCAGCATTCCGCGAAGCCGGGTTGTGGCTCGAAATCATGGACACCGGCGCCGCCGCCCGCACCTACAACGTCCTGCTGGCCGAAGACCGCGACGTCTCCGCAGCCCTCCTGGCAGTGGACTAGCCCATGTCCGCAGAAGAAACCGAACGCGCTGAAGTCGTCCGCGCCGCGCGTGATCTCGCCTACGATGACTATCTGGCAGCCCTGCTTGCCCCCCGCGAACATCAGGCCGCCCTGCTCACGCTCGCCGCGCTCTTCGGCGAACTCGCCCGCATTCCCCTCCATGTGACCGACGCGACGCTGGGCGAAATTCGCCTTCAATGGTGGCGCGATGCGTTCGCCGCCAAAGCCCGCTCCGGCCATCCCGTGGCCGACGCGGCTCTCGCCCTCGAGCCCCGCCTGCCGGCCCCACTCTGCGAAATGCTGGCCCCCGTCATCGAAACCCACGCCGCCGAACTCTACGCCGAGCCGTTCCCCACCAAAGACGCCTTCGACGCCTATGCCGCCGCGCAGGCCAACGCTTCCTTCGCGTTGCGCGCCGCAATTCTGGGCCGCCCACCCATGGCCTCCGATCCAATCGCGACGACAGCCGCCGCGACCCTCGGCCTCGTCCGTACGTGCGCGCGGCTGCCCTTCCTCTTCGCCAAAGGCCGCTATCCTGTCCCTGCTGACCGCCTTGCGGCCGCCGGCACACAAGACGAGATCGACGAACCAGCGCTCCGCCGCGTGATGACCGGTCTCATTGTGGATGCTGCGACCGCCTGGACCGCGCTCCGCCCCCAGATACAGCGTATAAGTCCTGATCTCCGGCGCGTCATACTGCCAACCGCCCTTGCCGGGCCATATTTGCGGGCGATTCAAAAGGATGGGCGCGATGTCCTGCGGGATATCGCTGATCCGTCGCCGCTGGAGCGGTCAGCCAGGCTCTGGCTCGCAGCACGGATCGGCCGGTTCTGACGAACCGGAAACGCATTGGAGAGATGCATGCGGGGTCTTTGGTTTCGGTGCGCGGCAGCGCTCGCCGGTGTGATGTGGATGTGCGGCGCTGCCGCAGTGCACGCTCAGGAACCCTCAACTATCGAACGCATGCCCCTCGGCGATCCCGCCGGCGCCGCCCCTGCTGACGTCACGCCCTCTCCAGACCCCACCACGCCCGCCGCGATCGCGCCACCTACCGTCACGGTCGAGTGGCGCGTTGCCAATCCCTTCCGCTTCTTCAAGAACGCCTCCGACACTGAAGTCCACCGCGCCACCTGGCTGTCCCTCGACGCCGCCAAACGTGCCGCCCCCATCCTCGCCGCCGAACAAGCCCTCAGCGCCCGTCATCCCGACGGCTGGGCCGCCACCATGATCGACGACGTTTGCTGGAGCGCGACGCGCAACCGCCACGACTGCGGCGACGGCGCCGGCTACGTCTCTCCCAATACCCACAAAGTTCTCCTGAAACTCACCGGCGTCGAAGACCAGCGGGTCGATTGCACGTGGCTCACCGCGCCGCTGAGCAAGACCAACGAGCGCGGCCAGTCCGTCCGTCAGAAGTGCAACGAAGAAGCCTCGTTCGACATTCCCTATCCCACCGGCGCCCGCGTCACCGTTGAGATCGGCGGCCGTGAAATCGCGCGCACCGATGTCAAAGTCACAGATCTCCTGGTCGCAGCCGTCGGCGATAGCTTTGGATCCGGCGAAGGCAACCCGGACGTGCCAGTTCGCTTTTCGCCAGAACGCACCGCGACCTATGCCGCCAAAGATGTACGCCTCGCGGGCCTGCCCGCCCGCATCGGCGAATGGAAGCGCATCGGCGACGCCGCCTTCAACAAAGAAGGCGCCCGCTGGCTCGACACCGCCTGCCACCGCTCGCTCTACTCGCATCAAGTCCGTGCGGCCCTGCAATTGGCCGTCGAAGACCCTCACCGCGCCGTCACGTTCGTAGGTCTCTCCTGCTCCGGCGCCGAAGTCACCTGGGGCCTCTTCCTGCGCTATAAGGGCAACGAATGGGTGCCCAATCCGCCCGATCTCTCGCAGATTTCCGCGCTTGCCGATGCCCAGTGCGGCCGTGAAACCGCCGACCTGATCGACATGCCCGAGGCCTATCACATCAACGGCGCCATCCCCGAACTGAAGGGCGGCCTCGTCCTCAAGAAGTGCAAACGCGAACTGGCCCGAAAGATAGACCTGCTGCTCGTCTCGATCGGCGGCAACGACATCGGCTTCGCCCGCCTCGTCGCCAACGCCGTGCTCTCCGACGACAGCACGCTGCGCCAGCTCGGTGGCTGGTTCGGCCAGATCCACGGGAACATGCAATCCAAGGCACTGCTGGATCGTCTCGATGAGCGCTACAAAGCCCTCAATCGCGCCATCCACGGCATACTGCACCTGCCCTGGAACGAAGCCGACCGCGTGATCCTCACCGCCTATCCCCCGCTCGCTGTTTTAGGTGACGGCCGCCGCATCTGCCCCGATGGCAACGCCGGCATGGACGTCGCCAGCGATTTCTCGCTCAGTCAGAAGCGTGCCAAAGCCGGCTCCGATCTAGCCGACCAGCTCCAGCGCGTCATGGTGAAGGGCGCCCGCACCCACGGCTGGTCGTTTGCCACCGCCCACCGCAACGCCTTTATCGGTCGCGGCATCTGCGCCGGCTTCACCGACAACGCCTTCTCGATCGCCGACGATCTTCGCGTGCCCCGCATGGTCGATAACAAGTGGGAGCCCTTTGCCCCGACGGACTACCGCGCCTATGCCTCGCGTCAGCGCTGGTTCCGCACGCCCAATGATGCGTTCCTGACCGGAAATTTCCACGCCGCCGGATCGGTCGCCACACGTGCTCTAGCTTTCCAGAGCCTGGCGCGGTTCCAGGTCCTACTTGCCGCGACGTACTCCGGCGCATTCCATCCCACGGCGGAAGGCCACGCCGCCATTGCGGACGCGGTCACGGATCGGGCTCGGGCAATTTTGAAGAAATACGGCCAGCAATCGACTGCAGCACTAACGCCGTAGGCGCCGGCCAAGGGCGCCCGTCAGTGCGTCATGCGCTGCATGGCCCAGACGAGACCGGCGAGCGCCGGAAGAAACACGGCCAGATAGCTGATGATGAGGACGACACTGTGCATAAACGAATAACGCACAGGACGACCGGTCGGATCAACGAAGAATTGGCACGGCAGTTTTGCCGCATTGTTTGAAAGGGGGCTAAACCTACGCCGCCACCACGCCCCGCACGAGACCAGTCTGCGGATCCTTCAGCGCGTCAATCACGGCGCAAGACACCTTCACTGGGCTAAATCCGAAGCTGGTGTTCAAACGCATCGAGGCTGCCGCTTCGACGATCGCCTGAGCCGCCGCCGCGCCATGTTCGGAGATCAGCTTCTGCATCCGCCGGGCTTTGCAAACCGCAACGAGGCTGCGCAGCCGCACGAGTGCAGCAATCTTACGCTGCCGGTCGCGCGGAAAACGCTGCCAGAAAAACTGTTCAACGCGCCGGAAATCGTCTTCGCTCCATTCCGCGGCCCGCGCCAGCGAAGCTACGTCGCCGGCCAGAACCTTGAGCGCGGTCGCCAACTCGCGCACCGCCACAACCGGAACGTCGGTCGGATCAATGGTGCCATAGACGGGCACGGGAGTGTTGGTGGTTGCCATATGAGACGTCATTTCAATGTTCTCCGCCGCCGGTTTCAGCGCTTGCTGCCAAACGCCATCCAAGGCGACCCTCTCAAAAGAAAAATATCCCGGGGTTGACGCGATTCGACAAGGAAATCGACATCCGTTCCCACAAGTTTCCCTCCGAGGTTGCGAATCGAATTTGACTTGAACCGGAAGCGCGTCCCATCGGCACTCCGAATGACGCCCTGTCCAAGCCGCTCGCTGTACTTCACGATCTGTCCATCCATAACACCACTCCATTTCACGCGAGCCCGAAGGCTCAGTTGCGAATGGAGTGATCGTGCCGCAGGCCGGAGAAAATCGCTGTTCCGAACGTCACATCATCAAGCCGGAATAATAGGCCCATCGTTGGGCAAAATGTGTGTCGCCTTCGCCGCTGCGACACAAAAAACCGCAGCCTTGTTCAGGCTGCGGCTCATTTCCGGGGACGATCCGCTCACGTTATGGTGAACGCAATATCACATTTGGTTTCAAGCCGTTTCAAACGGCTCACTTTCTAAAGAACGCATCCACCCGCATGCCCGGCAACAACGGTGATGCCCCATCCATGTCGAGCGTGACTTCGCGCACTTCCACGTCGTTGGCCCGCTTCGGTCCACGCGGTCCAATGCGCGGCTGTGCCAGCGTGGGCGCAAGGCTTGCGACCGTTCCTTCGAACTCTTTGCCGGGGAAGCTGAGCGACCGCACGAACACCTTCTGACCGACCGTGATCTTGGAAATATCGCCTTCGTCGACTTCAGCCTTTACGCGGATGCTCGACATATCGCCCATCACGACGAGCGGGGCATCCGGACTGGGCGCCACGATCTCACCCACCTTGGCATTGACCTGCAGAGCAGTGCCCGTCTGCGGTGCGCGAATACGTGTCTTGTCCAGCAGCGCTTCCGCCATACGCACTTCCGTCCGTGCCGCGCTGACGGCACTTTCCGCGCTGCTCGGCGCCGGCAAGTTCGCCTTGGACTGCGCGCGAATGAAGGCCAACCGTTCCCGCTCCAAGCGTTCGTTTGCTTCCGTCAGCCGCTTGCGCGCTTCCGTGACTGCTTGATCCGATCCGCCGGCCGTGCGCTTCGCAATGAGCGCACCATCGAGTTCGATCCGTGCGCCCGTCACAGCCCGCTCGGCCGAATAGATTGCGTCCTCCGCTTTGCGCACATCTTCGCGGCCCGACGCAAAGGCCTTTTCGCGCTCCTCGCGCAATGCCTCGGCCTGCGTTTCCGCCGACGTGAGGCGCGCCCGCGCCTCCGCGTCGTCGAGCTGCACGAGAAGTTCGCCTTCCTCGACTTGATCGTCGACCGCCACATGTACCTTAGTCACGCGGCCGAGAATGCCGGTCCCGATCCGGATCTCACCAGACTTCGGCTCGACCCGCCCCGGCGCCGCAGCGATCCACGCCACCTCTGTCACCGGGCTCGCGCGATCGGGCGCCTTGTCGGCGTCGGTGAACTCCTTGAAGCCGAGATAGCCGCCCGTCGCTGCGATGGCCACCAGTGCGATCAGTCCAGGATTGAATTTCATGGCTCGCAATTCCTTTTCGTCGTGTTCGGAGAATGGGGTGAGGGATCAGGCCGCAAGGCCCTTGGGCCGTTCGTCGGCGACGATGCGGCCGTCTTCGATCCGGATGATCCGGTCGGCGAATGAAAGCGTTCGGTGATCGTGCGTCACGGCCAGCACCGCGCGCGACGGGTCCTGGCCCACATGCGCCAGAAGCTCCATCACCGCCTTGCCGTTCTCGCTATCGAGTGCCGCCGTCGGTTCATCGGCGAGCACGACTGCGGGATTCCCCGCCAGTGATCGGGCAATTGCCACACGCTGCTTTTCACCACCTGAAAGCTTTGACGGGAACGTATCGATGCGATGCGCAAGCCCGACCGAAATCAGCGAGTCGCGCGCAGCCTGCATGGGATCGGCAAGCCGCGCCCCGCGCACATCGAGCGCCATCAGAACATTTTCATGCGCGGTGAGCGTCGGAAACAGATTGTAGCCCTGGAACACGAATCCAATGTTGCGCCGGCGAAGATCGGCTAGTCCCTCCGCGGTCTGCCCGACGGCTTCTTCGCCGTTGATGCTGAGTTGTCCACTCGTCGCCGTGAGGATGCAGCCGAGGATCGAAAGAAACGTTGTTTTGCCCGAACCCGAAGGCCCCATGAGCAGGGTCAGTTCGCCCGGATAGAGATCGAGATCGACGCCCTTAAGGATGGTGAGATCCCCCGCACCCGTGACGATCGTTTTCGTGATCGCGCGCGCGCGGACGATGACGGGACGTTCGGCACTCATATCGCAGCTCCTTGGCTCGTGCGGTTTGTAGCAGGCACACCATGCTCCATTCGCCACCACCCCGCTGTTCCGAGTGGCACACAGGTGGCTTGATTCGTCAGATCGTCCAGATTGGACATTACACACGAAAAAGCCCCGGGAGCAGGGCTCCCGGGGAGTTTGATGGAGTGTTGGTCTGGCGGGGCGTGGTCGCTCCGCGGGAAAGTCGTCTGATCAGCAGCCGACGTTGATGGTCACGCCCACTGCGGGGATGTAGCGGCGGCATTCGCCGGTCGTGTCGGTCGAGCCCGTCTCGGTCACAGCTTCGGTCGTGGCCGGTTCGGTCGTCGTAGCCGGTGCCGTGTTCGCTTCCGACACGTCGGTCTGGGCGGTATCGGTCGTTGTCGTCTCTGCGGCCTCCGTTTCCGTTGCCGGAACCAGCGTCGCTGCATCCGTCACAATCGGCTGTTCGGTCGATACGGCCGGAGCAACCGTTTCCGTGGCAGCGGCGACCTTGGCTTCTCGCGCTGCTTCCCGGCGAGCTTCGGCCTTGGCGGCTGCAACGGCGCGGGCCTTGGCTTCTGCCTTGGCTTCGGCGCGAGCTTTCGCTTCGGCACGGGCCCGGGCTTCAGCCTTAGCTTCGGCCATGGCGCGAGCCTTCGCTTCCGACTTTGCACGAGCCTGAGCTTCAGCCTTGGCCTTGGCGCGGGCACGGCCTTCAGAGGCGGCGCGGCTGCGCTTAGCGGCGTGAGCCCGCTGTTTGTCGGCGTTGGCTGCGGCAGCCATGGCGCCGATTGCGAGAACGCCCAGGCCGATGCCCAGGCCGACGCCGCGGCCGGCTTCTGCAGCAGTGGTGGTGATAGCCATCGAGGCAGCGACGACCGTGGCGGCGATTGCGGTGGTGAACTTGCGGGTCATGGTACTCTCCATCTGGTTTGTTGTCTGAGTTGGCGCCGGTGTTTCCCGTCCGCCGATGAGAGGACTATGCCTGAGGCCCTGAGCCACGGCTGTTCCGCCCGTGACAGGCTGAAGGAATCTCATAAATAATTGATTTTATTAGAGAAAATTAGGCAGCAATTTGCTGGACCCGCGCCGTGCCAGTCAAATCGTCGAGAAAGGTGAGCGTCCGCTCTAAAACTACCCCTCTTTGCCGGTCGACGGTCACCAGGTGATAGCTGTCCTCGAGCACCACGAGATCGGCCGGTCCACCCAGCGTCTCCTGCAGATAGGAGGCGTTCGAGAGGTCCGCATAATCATCCTCCCGCGGATGCAGCATCAACACAGGCGCGGTGATACGACCGATCAACGGCAGAACGGCCTCAACCAGCCGCTGCCGTTCCAGGGCGGCAATGCCCGGCGTCGCGATCGGCAAAGCCGGCACGCCCGGCGCCGCGAGCGCACTCTTGATGAAGGAGCGGAGCCGCTCATCCTTGATCCCAAAGTCCAAAGGGGCGGGGAAATGAAACAGGCTGGCCAGCGCCCGAAAGCGCACCAGCCGGAATAGGCCCGCATACCAGGGCACCCGCCGTCCATTTAGCCAGAGGGTCGGGGAATAGAGTGCAAGTCCGGCAACCTTGTCCGGATGCCGCGCAGCGAGCATCAAGCTCAGAACCGCGCCCGTTGAAAGTCCCCCGACGATGACGCGGTCGCACCGCGAGACGAGGTCCAACAGGGCCGCTTCTGCGCTGGCATACCAGTCCTGCCAAGTCGTGGCTGTGAGATCCGCGTGTGTACCGCAGTGCCCGGCCAGCGTCGGGCAGGCAACCTCGTAGCCGGCCCGCGTCAAACCGTTGGCGATAAAACGCAACTCTGTTGGCGTCCCGCAGAGGCCATGCACCAGCAAAACGCCGGTTTTTCCGGCCCTCCGGGGCCCAGGCTCGCGCCCATTTTGATCAATGCACCCACGCATAAAGAATGCTCCTCCGCGATATTCCCGAACCCTAGGGCGGCGCGGAGCGAGGCGCTGTTCCGGCGGAAACACGGCCGGGCGATCATGCAAGCGGAGGGAGCCGGCAGTCCCTGCGCCCAGCCGTCACTTGACATGGATCAGATCCGGGGGTGTATCAGTGGGGTAGAAGCATCCATGTGGGGCCTTGAACCCCAAAGGTTGGAGCAAGCCGTGTTCGTAATGTCTGCGCCCGTGTGCGCCCGCCAGTTGCCCCATTCAGCGCCCGCGCGCTGTGCTCCGTTGTTCGGAGCCGCCCCATGATCATTTGCTCATGTGCCGTGGTGACCGATAAAGACCTCGAGCAGGCCGTCCTCGAAGTCATGAGCCAGCCCAACGCGCCTCTCCCCACGCCGGGCGTTATCTATCGGCACATGCAGAAGAAAATGCAGTGCTGCGGGTGCGCGCCGCTGGCCGCCGAAACCATTTACACCAAGATGGAAGAGCTGGAGAAAAGGGGCCTCATCTGCCCATGCGCCTGCGCCACCGCGAAGACCCGCATGATGGACATCATGAACCCACCGGAGCGCCGCGTCGCGCGGACCCTGCGCGAAGCGCCACGCCCATTGACCGCACCGGCCGCCCCGGCCAAACACAAGACCGTGGTCTGATCTGCTTCTTCTTTGTAATCGTTCTAAAATTATGACAATGTGCAGCCGCGATCCTGTTGAACGCGGCGCATCCCCTAACGTACTGTCGCCCGCGCAACGGCACGCCGTTCACATCCCATTGAAAGCATCGAGGAGATCGACCCCATGAAGGGCAAGGGCAACAAGGAAATCATCGACATCCTCAACGAGTCACTCAAACTCGAACTCGGTGCGGTGAACCAGTACTGGCTCCACTATCGCATGCTGGCAAACTGGGGCTACACGAAGCTCGCCAAGAAGGAGCGTGAAGAGTCGCTCGAAGAGATGGTCCACGCCGACAAGATCATTGACCGCATCATCTACCTCGACGGCTTGCCTAACTTGCAACACGTCGCTCCGCTGATGATCGGCGAGAACATCAAGGAAGTACTCGAATGCGATCTGAAGGGCGAAAAAATCGCGCTTGAGACCTACGCGCGCGGCCGTGACATCTGCAAGAAGCACGGCGACTACGTCACGATGAGCATCTTCGAAGATCTTTTGAAGGACGAGGAAGGCCACCACGACTTCCTCGAAACCCAGCTGGACCTGCTCTCCCGCATCGGCGTCGAGAACTACGGTCTTCTCAATTCCGATTCCGCCGACAAGGCTGACTAAGTTTAGTCGTAGGCTTCCTCGTAAGGACCCGGCCGGCGCTCGGAAATGCGCGTGCGCGGCCGGTCTGGCGGCAAGGCAGGAAGTTCAATCTCGGGCTGGGCGCGAACAATGCGCCCGGCTCGTTTCGTTTCCGGCAGTTGAATGACAGACTGCAACAGGATCGGCCGCACATCACGCACAAGACGCGCCCCGCGCCTCCGCTTCGGCGCCGCCGCGCCTTTCTCTAAAGCGAAGACGAACAGCCCAAACAACAGGATGTAGGGCACCGCCGCCGCGTTCTCGCCCGCGAACATGACGATCAGCGATACCGCCAGGGCAATATAATTGACCGGCCGCAGCCACAGCGAAAACGCACGCATCCACGCACGCCGCTTCAGATTCACCACGCCGTCTTGCGAGCGGATCAGCCGCACTTTCCGCCGGCCAAACTCCGGAAGCACGAGGCGAACCGCGGCGATGCTCTGCGCGTGTCTCATGCCGCGCGCTCCCGCGGCGCCGACATCAGCCCCCAGATCAGAGCCATCAGCGTGTAGAAGCTGCGCCAGTGGTCGGAGTCGATGATCCACCCTTCAAGCGCCGTCGCGACGAATGCGGCGTAGGCGATGATGAACAGCGGCCGCCATGCCGTGGCCTGCATCGCATGCCGGAAGCCCAGCACGAGCGTCAGCCCGGTGATGATCCAGTACGCGCCGCCGCCGATCCATCCCGCGTTCAAAACGATACTGAGAAAGACGTTGTGCACTTCCTCGTGGTGATAGACCGGCGTGAACTGCTGCGCGCCGATGCCGAGCGGATTGGAAAGGATCAGATCAATCGCCTTCTCTTGTCCGCCGAACCGTCCATCCGGCCCCACGTCGTAGCTTTGCGTGAGGCTGGCCCGCTGCGACAGGAGGTTCGCCACGTTATCGAACTGCAGCGCGATCAGAATGGCGCCCGCTGCGATCAAGGCGCCGATCGCCGACAGCGTGATGATCCGCGCCCGCTGACCAATGCCCGGCGCCGTCACGAACGCCAGCCAGACATAGAGAACGGTTGCGAGCGCCAAATTAACCCACGCCCCGCGCGAAAAGCTGAGCAGCACAGCCACGGCAAAGAAACCCGCGCCAGCTAGGGGAAGCAGCGCGCGAGCCGCAGAGCGCGTGATCGCCAGATGCAAGCAGTAAAGAAACGGCGGCACCAGGAACGGCCCGAAGACGTTGGGATCCTTGAACGTGCCCGCAACGCGATCGAATTTCGTGAAGAGTTCATACGCGCCGGGAACCGCATGGGTGTACCCGGCCAGCCCCGCGCCCGCTGCCACTAACGCCGCAAACATCCACGCCGACAGGATGAGTTTCGTGTGCGCCACCGGCCGCCGCGCCACGAACGCCGCGATCACAAACGACACCAGATACAAAAACAGCGACACCGACGTATGCGTCAGTGAATCAGCCATATCGCGCGACAGCGTGGAAGCGAGATAAGCCCCCGCCGCAGCAACCAGCCACAAGCTCAAATAGGTCAGCAGCAACGGCGAGACGAGCACGAGCCCGACAGCCGGCAAAAGGATCAGCAACCCACCCGTCAGCACATCGACCGGCGCCGGTTCCGAGAACACGACGCCGCTGGTGGCAAACGTCAGCCAGACCGCGGCCAGCGCCAAAAGATGAACGGCGCTTTTACCGGTCGCGCCGGGCGCCGTCCGGTCCTGTGCCGAACCGTCCAGATACGGGATTGAGTGTGCCGCAACTGCCATGAAAATCAGGGCTCCGATGATGTTGGAGACCAGATTGCAAACCGCGGGCCGAACCTGGGTCCGGCCGAACAATCTTTGCCGGATGCCGCAGGCCCATCGCCTCCCCAAAAACGGATGCGGCCGCACCTTCATTCAAGGTGCGGCCGGCCATCGCCATCAATCGTTCGCCCGATCAGTATGCGTTCTCGGTCTTGAGCAGCGAGACCGGAGTTTTTAGGAGAATGTAGAGGTCGAACAGCACCGACCAGTTCTCGATATAGTAAAGATCGTGCTCGACGCGCTTCTCGATCTTCTCCGCCGTGTCGGTCTCTCCGCGCCAGCCGTTGATCTGCGCCCAACCCGTGATCCCTGGCTTCACCTTGTGCCGTGCGAAGTAGCCGTCGACCACCTCGTCATAAAGCCGGTTATCGGCCTTGGCCGACACCGCATGCGGCCGCGGCCCCACCAGCGAAAGATTGCCCTTCAGAACGTTGAACAGCTGCGGCAGTTCATCGAGACTGGTCTTGCGAATAAACCGGCCGACCTTCGTCACGCGTGGGTCGTCCTTGGTCACGAGCCGGGCGGCCTTCGCATCGCACAGATCGGTGTACATCGAGCGGAACTTGTAAACCTCGATCAACTCGTTGTTGAACCCATAGCGCTTTTGCTTGAAGAGCACCGGCCCACGGCTGTCGAGACGAATGGCAATGGCCACCGCCGCCATAACCGGAGCCAGAAGGATCAGCGCCAGCGCCGCAATCGTCTTGTCGAATACCCACTTCGAAACCGTGCCCCAGTCGGCGATCGGCTTGTCGTGCAGATCGATCATCGCCACCGAACCGACGTGGCTATAGGTCTTGGGCGAGAAGCGGATCGATGTCGCCCGCGCAGGCAGCTTGATATCCGCCGGCAGCACCGAAAGCCGCTTGACGATCTGCGACAGCCGCTGCTCCGCCGTCACCGGCAACGCCACGATCACAAGATCGATGCGGCTCTCGCGGCCAAGTGCCAGCAACTCCTTCAACCCGCCCAGGCGCGGATATCCTGCGATCAGGCGCGGCGCACGGCCTTCCTGGTCGCGCTCATCGAAAATCCCGGAGATGCGGATGTCGGTGCCCGCATCGCGTTCCAGTTGCTGGATGACGTCTTCGGATACCGCACCCGCCCCGTAGATAACGGCGCGGCGATAGAGGCGGCCCTGCCGCGCCCACGTCCGCACGAAATGGGTCAGCAGACCCCGACCCGCGATCAGCGCCACTGCACCGGCCAAAAACCACAATGCAAGCCAGACGCGCGAATACTCCTGCGCGGCTTTCATGAACACCAGGCCCGCACCCACGATTGCCAGCGTGATCAGCCAACCCACGAGCACGCGCGGCAGTTGCCCGATGAACGAGGAGAACCGCGCCGGATTGTAGAGCTGCAAGGCCTGGAAAACCGTCAGTTGAACCACAGCCGCTCCGGCCAGCAGCAGTGCATAATCCGCGTCGCGCGTCACGATGGGTTCGCTCACATAGAGCAACGCGATCGCAAGCCCGACGGTTGCCACAAGAACGGCGTCCATGATCCGAACGACGCCCGTCAGCACCCGCTGGCAAACAAGCGCGCCCTCATCCGTCCGCCACCCGGCGGCGAGACGAGGCAGATGGGTAAGTTCGATGACGGCTGCAGACGGCATGACATTTGGCCCGTGGGGGAGGACAAGTTTCCTCTCCCAAAGCATCCGCCGTGCCACCGCCCCTTCGATGTCCGTCGCCGGACGATCCACGGTAAACAAAGGCTTAATGCCGTCCGGCGCTTCTGTAAAAATCGAGGATATCCGCTGTCATCCGCGCCACGGTAAATTTCGCAGCAACGTTATCCTTGAGCCGTCCGGCCCGCGTACGGGCGGCGTCGCCATCAACCAGAACGCCCCGCATAAGCTCAGCCAGTGCCGCATCGTCCCCGGCTGGCACAAGCGGCGTGTCCGTCTCTGCAACAATTTCCGGAATGCCGCCCACGTGGGTCGCAACGAGCGGCAAACCGGCCGCCGCTCCCTCTAGAACGACGTAGGGGAAGCTCTCTTTCAGCGATGGCACCACAAGCGCCCGGCCAAGGGGAAACGCCGCCGCTGCGGGCATGGCGCCAGGAAAGCGCACAACGCCATTGAGATCGAGTTCAGCGGCCAGTGCCTTGAACCGGTCGCCATGCGGTCCTGATCCCACGATCACCGCGCTGACCGGCCGTTCGTCGTTGAGCCGCCGCAGCGCGCGCAGCAGAACATCGACACCCTTCAGATCGCGCAATTCGCCGATGAAAACGAAATCGGCGGCGTCGGAATTCGGCGCATGAGGGGAAAAATCGGCCGGCTGCAGGCCATTCGGCACCACGCGAGCCGGCGTCGCCAGGCCCCCGACTTTCTCGCCAAAAGTCCGCCGCGCGAAATCGCTCTCAAACACGATCCCGCTCGTCATGGCGGCAAAGAGCTTCTCAAGTCCGAGATAGATGCGGCCCTCCCAGGAGCCTGTGGGAAAGTTCAAGGTGCCGCCGTGAGGCGTATAGAAGGCCCCGGCAGGCTGCCCATCCCGCCCGCGCACGACACGGCCCGCCAGACGCGCATACGCGCCGCCTTTAGCTCCGTGCCCATGCAACACATCAAGGTCGAGCGACGTCGCATGGGTCGCCACGGCCTGCGCAGCACTGAGATCGCCGATCCCCGGCTTGCGGCTCATGGCAACGCGCTTCAGTCCGAGCGAAAGTTTCGGTGCGATCGCGGCAAAGCGCTGGTCGGTGAGGGCGTCGGACGCTGTGGCATCAGCGAGGATTCCCACGTCGTGCCCCTGCGCAGCCTGCTCCGCCGCTAGATCGAGCACGTGACGGAACAGCCCGCCCACGGGCGCGCGCATGATGTGCAGAATGCGAAGCCGCTTGGTCACAGGTTTGCCGGCGCGTTAATAAAATTACGGGATCAGAAGAACCGCTCGTATACGAAAACCGTGTCGCCCGGCTTAACGATGTAGTCGGCCGGCGCGATAATCTGCTCCACGAACCCATTGGTCCGCCGCGTAATGCGGAATTTGCGCGTTGAGCCGCGATCGGAAAGGCCGCCAGCGATTGCGACCGCCGTCTCCACCGTCATGCCCGAAACGTACGGATATTGTCCCGCCGTCTTGACCTCGCCGTGAATGAAAAACGGCCGGTTTTGCTGCACATCTACGGTCACCTGCGGATCACGCACGAATTCGGTGCCAAGCTTGGCGGCAATCGATGCTTCCAGATCCCGTGTTGTTAGGCCCCGCGCATGTACACCGCCGATCAACGGCACGGTGATGTTGCCTTCGTGGTCGACGGTGTAGCCACGCGACAGATTGGGCTGGCCGTAAACGAACACCCGCAGCTTGTCGCCCGTGTCGAGGAGATAGGGGCCATCGCTATCCGCCACAGCCTGCGGTCCGCCGCCGAAGCCGGCCGGGACAACCGGCGGCTCGCCATAGGAAACCCCTTCGGCGACTTCGACCATGGGCGCTTCGCTGGCCGGCATGCTAAGGCCGATATCCGGCATCGGAACGGTGAAATCCGACGACGACGCACACCCTGACAGAAGCAGGGCCATCGCCACGAAAATCGATCTTGTCAGCTCGGTTTGCACGCGGGCAGCCATGTCACAAACATCCGTTCACACACTTCACATCGCTGTCTTTGTACGCGGTGGGAGTTAACAAACGCTCACCGGCTGTCTTTTTCCGGCACGATTAAGAGATTGCTTACCGCCGTACCGCTTTAATCCGCTCTGTCAGAGTCGGTCTCGCCCCATCGGGCGCTCTCAAAAGCGGTTGTTCCTGCCATGTCCCAAGCCTCGCCCGACAACATCGAACTGAGCGCGGTCTTCGCGGCCATCAAGAAGAGTGTCCCACGCCTCGTGATCATCGCTGCGGGAGCCGGCGCATTGACGTTCCTGGGATTGACCCTGGTTGCGCCCCGCTATCAGTCTGAAGCCGAACTCGTGGTGTCCGCAAAAGGCGTCAGCGATCCCTTCCAGTCCCCCCGCAAGGATGGCGGCGGTGGCTCGGATGGCGTTGCCGTGCGCATGGATAAGGAAGCCGTCAACACACACGTCCGCGCCTTGCGCTCGCCGGAATTGGGCACCGCCATCGCCACGCAGCTGAACCTCGCTGAGCGGCCCGAATTCAATCCCGCCCTGGGCCCCGTCGACACCTTTGGCCGCATTCTCCGCATGGCCGGCATCGGCAATCCGCGCCCCGGCGAAAGCGAACAAGACCGTGTCCTCAACCGCTTTTACGACAAGCTCGAAATCTATTCGCCCAAGGAAAGCCGCGCCATCGCGATCCGCTTTACCTCCAACGATCCCGATCTCGCCGCCGAAGTGCCCAACGCACTCGCCGAAGCCTACCGCGCCTCGCTCGCCAACCAGTCCATCGTCGAAACAGACGAAGTTCAGCAGGCCCTGGCGCCCAAGATCGAAAAACTCAAAGCCGAGGTCGGCGAAGCCGATGCCGCCGTCGAACAGTTTCGCGGCAAAGCCGACATCTTCCGCGGTGGTCAACAGCAGACCGGCCTCAACGAACAGCAGCTCGCCGAACTGACGGCTGAACTCTCGCGCACCCAGTCCCTAAAAGGCGACATCGAATCCCGCCTTAGTGCCGCCCGCGACATGATGAAGTCGGGCAGTGGCGATGCCATTCCCGAAGTCCAGCGCTCACCGCTGATCCAGGCCGTCGTCCAGCAGCGCGTGCGCTTGGAGCGACAGATCTCGGAACTCTCCGTCTCCCTGTTGCCCGGCCATCCGCGAATGCAGCAGTTGAACGCTGATCTCGCCGGTCTGAAAAAGCAGATTACGGCGGAAGTCGCCAAGGTCGTCGACAGCCTGGAGAAAGAAGCGAAGTCCGCCAGCATGCGCGTCGATGCGGTGCAAAAGGATATCGCCAGCGTTAAAACCCGCGTCGTCGACACCGGTCCCGACGAAGTCAAACTACGTCAACTCCAGACCGAAGCGCAATCAAAGCGCGCCGAATTGGAGCGGCTCCAGGCCCAGTACGAAGCCAACCGCGCCAAGGCAGACAGCCGCGCCGTGCCCATTGAAGCTAGAATTGTCAGCCGTGCGCGCGCAGCTAGCATTCCAGTCTTTCCCCGCAAGGGCCCCTTCGCGGCGCTGGCCGCATTCGCGACACTCCTTCTAGGTCTCGCTCTGACGATCACGAAAGCGCTGCTTTCCGGGGCCCGCCCGGCCACAGCTTCGGCGAGACAGGCCGCACCCGTGCGCGCCGCCGCCCGCAAAGAACCCGTACTGCCGCCGGCTGCCCATCGCGCCGCCCCGCCGCGCCCGCACATCGATGAGGATGAGATCGACGCACTGACCGAACCGATGTCGGGCCGTGCGCCCGCCGCATCAACCTCCAATCAGGACACAGCAGCGATCGGCGAAACCGAAACCGCCCGTGTCAGTTCCATCGGGGCGTTGGCCCGCCGGATCGCCTCGCGTGCCGATGGCGCAGGCTATCGAACCATGGTGTCAGGCGAAACTGATCTGATGGGCGTTAGTAGCCACACGATTGAACTGTGCAAGGCCTTAGCCGAACTTGGCTCCAGCGCCATCCTCGTCGACTGGTCGCCCGAAGGGGACGGCATCGCTCACGCCTTGTCGCTGCCCGGCGGACCCGGCCTCGCCGAACTTTTGAACGGCGGTGCCAGCTTCGAACAGATCATCCGCCGCATTCCTGGCAGCGATGCGCACATAGTGACCACCGGCAATTTCGCCGACGGCACCGCACCCCAACTTGATCAAGATCGCCTCAATCTGATCCTCGATGCCCTCGACGAGGCCTATGACCAGGTCGTCATCGCCGGACGCTACGAATCCGCCCGCGCCTTCTTCGAAGCGATCGAGGGTCGGGTTGATTGCGGTGTCGTCGTCGCCGATCCGGGCCGCATCGGTTCGGCTCTCCGCGATCCGCCGGGCAGCTATCTCGGCTTCGAAGTGGCCGAAATCGATATCGTCCGTTACGACCGCCAGATGGCCGCCATTCCCGGCCAGAGGATCGTTCGCACTGGACGTCCGGCCGCCGCCGTTGCCGGTTGATCGTGGACCGCTCGTTAACCCATTCTAAACCATACGCCGTTCCCACGTCCCCTCGGAAGAAGTGTCTCTCCAGCTAGCACGAGGATTGCAAGGCTTGATCCGAACGCCCCCCAGAGGTGCGTCTCGATCTATTGCAAAGGCCCCGTGGAATGAGCCGGAAAACGACGTCGCTCATCAAGGCTGCACTCTCCGCGCTGCATTACGCACGCGCTGACACCATGCTTGCGCCGTTAACCGGTGGCGCGGGCGGGATCTTTACCTTGCACCACGTTCGCCCCGAGCCCCCGCAAGACTTCGAACCCAACCGAATCCTGAAGATCACGCCTGAGTTTCTCGAAGCCGTACTGAGCGAAGTTCTCGCCGCTGGCTTCGATGTCATTGGCCTCGATGATGTCGCAACCCGCCTCGCCGCTGGACCAGCGGAGCGACCGTTCGCCTGCTTCACCTTTGACGACGGCTATCGCGACAACCGCGACTACGCCCTCCCGGTGTTCCGCAAATTCGGTCTCCCGTTTACCGTCTTCGTCCCGGCCAACTTCCCCACGGGCAATGCCGATCTTTGGTGGCTCGTTCTCGAAGAGGCCATCCGACGTGCCAACACCATCGATGTCCCCTTCGAGGACGGATCGCGCCGTTATGAGACGTCGACCGTTGCCGCCAAAGAGCGCGCCTTCCATGAGATCTACTGGCAGCTGCGCCGCATGAATGAAGAGGCCGCCCGCGCCATCGTTTCCGATCTCGCCTGCCAGAACGGCGTCGACGGCCGCGCCCTAGCGCGCGATCTGCTGCTCAACTGGGACGAACTCCGCGCACTGGCATCAGATCCGCTCGTCACCATCGGCGCCCACACGAACGATCACTACGCCCTGGCCAAATTGCCGGAAGATCGCGCCCGCGCTGAAATTGTCGAAAGCATCGCCACCCTGGAAAAGGAACTAGGCCGCCCGTGCCGCCACTTCAGCTTCCCTTATGGCGATCCAGGTGCCGCCGGTGAGCGCGAATTCCGTCTGGCATCCGAGGCTGGGGTCGCCACCGCCGTCACGACGCGCAAGGGCCTCATCCACGCCCGTCATCAAAACCGTCTGACGGCCCTGCCGCGCGTTTCCCTTAACGGCGACTACCAGGATACCCGCTTCGTGAAGGTCTTCATGTCGGGAGCGCCATTCGCCTTGCGCGACGCCGCCAAGCGTCTGTTCGGTGCCACCGCCGCCGCCTGAAGCCGGCTCAGGACTTTTGCATCCACTTGATAATCAGGCCGGCCGGGAGCACCCACAATAATCCGGCGACGACGTAGTAGAGCAACTCGATCGACTTGTTAGCTTCGTTGACCTGAAGGATGACTGCGACCAGCATGGCCCCCAGCGAATAGACCGCAATCACCACCAGCAGCAAAATGGCGCCGACGAGCTTTCGAATGCGGGGTGTCATGCGCGATCCTGTTGAGTTACTGGTGTTACGTCTCGTCCATGGATGCCGGATTGCATTGCGGACACCCAGCCGAAGCGGCTATCAGATGCCCGTTGGGAGTCAAGCGAGGGACCACAGATGGCTCATGCGGCCATGGCCATGGAACGAACGGATGCGGACCGGGTGGTTCAGGCGTGGCTCGCCTCCATCGCGGTGCTCGTTCTGCTCATGATCATCGTGGGTGGCGCCACGCGCCTCACCGATAGCGGGCTCTCGATCACCGAATGGAAGCCGATCTTGGGCGCCATTCCTCCCCTCAACGAAGCCCAATGGCTCGAAGCGCTGGAGAAATACCGGCAGATCCCCGAATATCAGATCGTCAACAAGGGTATGTCGCTCGACGAGTTCAAGTTCATCTATTGGTGGGAGTGGGGCCACCGCTTCCTCGGCCGCATCATCGGCCTCGCTTTCGCGCTTCCCCTCGCCATCTTCGCATGGCGTGGCATGCTCCGCCCCGGCACGCTGCCAAAGTATCTCGGCGTCCTAGCGCTGGGCGGCCTGCAAGGCGCCATCGGCTGGTACATGGTCTCATCCGGTCTTGTTGACCGTATCGACGTCAGCCACTACCGCCTCGCCCTTCACCTCTCCGTCGCGTTCTTGATCCTTGGCCTGCTCGTCTGGCTCGCCATGGATCTGCGCGACACGCCCGGCATCATCCGCAGCGCGCCCTTACCCGCCAACGCTGCGGCGGTCGCCCTGATCATCGTGCTCATCGTCTTCGCGCAGGTCGCACTCGGCGCATTCGTGGCCGGTCTGAAGGCCGGCTTGGCCTACAACACGTGGCCGCTCATGAATGGCCAATTCGTTCCCGATGACATCTTCGCGCTGTCGCCGTGGCTTATTAACTTCGTCGAGAACGCCGTCACCGTGCAGTTCAATCACCGCCTCGTCGCCTACATTGTGGTGGCGCTCGGGCTCTGGCATTGCGTAAGCATTTTGCGTTCGCGAGCGAGTGGCGAAATCCGTTCCTCCGCGCTGCTCCTCGCCGTTGGCCTTCTCTCCCAGATGGCACTGGGCATCGTCACGCTGCTGCACGCCGTCCCCATCGGCCTCGGCATCGCCCACCAAGGCTTCGCCGCCATTGTGCTGGCCATCGCCGTCCGCCACCTCTGGCTCGTGCGCCACGCGACAGCCAGCCAAGTGTCACTTGTGAGATAGCGCCGCCCACCGCAAACTGCTGATGTCTTTCAGACCAATCCCGCATTGGCAGAGGCATTCGTGAGCATCTTCAGCGCAACGCCAGATATATTTCCGTTGAACGTCTCGTTGAAGACGCGGCCGGTCTCGTTTTCATTGAGAACCCATCTCGCCCAGGCCATTCCAACCGTCTTTTTATCGCTCTTCTGGACGATTCTCGGCACGTCAGTGCTCTACGCCTGGGCGGATCCGTTGAGCCCTTGGCCGGGAGACGGCCTCGCGAACCGCGCCCTCGCGCTCCTAGCCCTCTTGCTCTTTCTCGTCTTCGGCGTCGCCGGCTGGCTCTGGCCCGCCGCCAATGAAGCCCTGCGCAAAGTCGACGTTGAAATCGGCGACACCACGGTGCACGTCAAATCGGCGGACCTTCTGGGTCAGCGCACGTGGTCCAAGCCGCTAGCCGACTACGACGGCCTGTTGATCGAAAACTGGGGCACACGCAGCGTAGGCAACGACAAAATTGCGGTCGCCGCCGTTGTTCTCAAACACCGCGACGACCGCTTTACGATCCCACTCGTCATCGACGGAGCCTTGCGCGTGAAGGCCCCCGCTGCACGCCGCAAAGCCGAACAACTGGGCCTCACGTTGTTGGCCGATACCATCGCCGCACCCGATGGAACGCCGCTTGCCGGCAATCGCATCGTTGTCAACGGGTTCCAGGCCCTCAAGGTCAAAGTGCTCTATGCGCTCGTCTCAATCGGCGGCTTGGCAGGCGCCGGATGGCTCGCATTCCTCGCACACCATCAATCAGACCCAGCTCTGCTCGCCGCCAGCATCGCCGCCCTCGCAGTGGCCGCGGCAATGCATCTTTTCGCCAGCCGCTACGTCACCGCTATGCAGGGGGATTCCACTACGGTCACCATTGAGACGGCGGCCTTCCTGGCGCCAGCCCAGCGGCTCGCCCGCACGTCCATCATCGAGATCGGCTACCGCGAAGGCCGCTCCGCGCCCGGCATGGTCCAATCCGTTCACGCGCCATGGGTGAAGGTTCGCGTCTCCGGTTATCGGCTGCCGTTTATCGTCGACATGCAATCCGACTATGTCGACGAAGCAGCGCTCCAGAGCCTATCCAAGCCCGCCGATTAACAACGGGACTCGGCTAAACTTACGCAACGCCCAGCATCAGCTTGATGTTCTGAACGGCAGCCCCGGCCGCACCCTTGCCGAGATTGTCGAGCCGCGCCACGAGCACCGCATGGTTCAGCCCCGGCTTCCCGAAAACGAACAGCTCCAGATCGTCGCTGCCGTTCAAGGCTTCCGGTTCAAGCCGCGTGAGAGTGCTGGCAGCGCCCTCGATCACGCGCACGGTCTTCGATCCCGCGTAGTGGCGAACAAGTGCCGCTTCGAGATCGACCCCATGAACCTTGCCCGGCAACAGATCCAGATGCAGCGGAATCGACACCAGCATGCCCTGCCGGAAATTACCGACCGACGGAACAAAGATCGGCCGCCGCGTCAGGCCCGTGTACGCCATCAGTTCCGGCACGTGCTTATGTTCGAGCCCCAAGGCATAGAGCTCGAAATTCGGCGCCGTCCGCGCTGGCTCGTACGTCTCGATCATCGCCTTGCCGCCGCCCGAATAGCCCGACACGGCATTGACGGTCACCGGGAAATCGGCCGGGATCAAACCAACTTTCACCAAGGGATGCAGCAGAGCGATCGCCCCGGTCGGATAGCAGCCGGGGTTGGCGACGAACTTTGCAGATCGGATTTTGTCGGCCTGATCTGCATCGAGTTCCGCGAATCCATAGACCCACCCGATTGCCACGCGATGCGCTGTCGAGGCGTCGACGATCTTCGGTGCGTTCGCCCCCAAGCCTTCCGCCAGCACCACAGCCTCCTTCGCCGCCTCGTCCGGCAGGCAGAGCACGGCGAGATCGGCCTCGGCCATCAAGGCTTGGCGCGCAGCCGCATCCTTGCGCTTCTCCGCTGCAATCGAGAGCACGCGAATGGCGCGCTCATCGGCCAATCGCTCGCGGATCTGCAGGCCCGTCGTGCCGGCCTCGCCATCGATGAAAACCGTCTTCGCGTCTGCCATGGCCACGCCCTTCGCTTAAACCTCAGCCACCCGCACCTGGCCCCAACCCAATCCGGTGCAGGAAGCCCTGCCAAATCGTCTCCGAGCAGCCGACGCCGTAAGCCGCGCACGCGACGTGGTGGCTGTCGCGATAGATCATGTCGAGGGCCACATACAGAATGATGATAAGGCCGACCCACGCGATCCAGGGATATTTGTGCAGGAGTTTGGCGATATAGGTCGAGGCCACCGCCATCAGAATGATTGCCACCGCCAGACCGATTACGAGCACGAGCGTCGATTCACCCGCCGCTCCTGCCACTGCCAGAACATTGTCGAGCGACATCGAAAGATCGGCCAAAATGATCGTCCACAGCGCCGACCAGAACGGCACCTCGCTGCCCGTCGTCGTCGTGTTCGCAAGTCCTGCCTCCACCTCTTCGATCGAATGCTCGTCCCCGTCCATGATCTGACGGTACATTTTCCAGCACACGAACAAGAGCAGCAGCCCGCCCGCAAGCGTCAGGCCGATCACCTGCAACATCTGCTGCGCCACCGCCGAGAACATGATGCGCAGAACAACCGCGCCCGCGATCCCCCAGAAGATCACCTTGGCGCGCATCGACGGGTGAACCTTTGATGCGGCCATGCCGACGACAATCGCGTTGTCCCCCGCCAGCGTCAGGTCGATCAGCAGGATGTTGAACAGTGCCACCCAGTGCGTCTGCCACCAAGCTGGCGAGAGCAGTAGCCCGATGTCCGTAATGACGGTGTCGATGATCGATCCGGCGCCTGCCAGCAGATCCATGTCGCAACTCTCCAAAGGCTGGCTGAATGAGCCAAATTCGATCGCAGCAATAGGCGATCCACATGCCTCGGGCTATGTGGCACCCTGCGCGTGTCCGGGCAAGCAGGGACCCGGGCAAAACACAAACAGCCCGCTCGAGAGGAGCGGGCTGCTTGCGAAACGATGAGAACGGCCGTTTAGCGCTTCGAGAACTGGAAGCTGCGGCGAGCCTTCATGCGGCCGTACTTCTTGCGCTCGACGGTGCGGCTGTCGCGCGTGAGGAAGCCGCCCTTCTTCAGAACGCCGCGCAGCTCCGGCTCAAAGTAGGTGAGCGCCTTGGAGATGCCGTGACGCACCGCACCGGCCTGACCGGACAGACCGCCCCCGGCAACCGTCACGCGGATGTCGTACTGCGTCAGACGGCTGGCCGCGTTCAACGGCTGCTTCAGGAGCATCTGCAGAACGGGGCGCGCGAAGTACTTGGTGTAGTCCTTCTCGTTCACCGTGATCACGCCCTTGCCGGGCTTGATCCAGACGCGGGCGACCGCGTCCTTGCGCTTGCCCGTCGCGTAAGCGCGGCCAAGCTTGTCGAGCTTCTGCACATGCACCGGCGCATCGGCGGGCGCTGCGGTCTTGATGGCGCCGAGATCACTCAGCGTCTTTGCTTCGGTTGCCATGTGACTTAGGCCCTCGAGTTTTTACGGTTGAGCGACGCAACATCGACGCTGGTCGGGTTCTGGGCCACGTGCGGATGCTCTGCGCCCTTATAAACGCGCAGGTTACGCATCAGCTGCCGCTGCAGCGGACCGCGCTTCAACATGCGCTCGACGGCCTTGGTGATGACGCGCTCGGGGAAGTTGCCCTCGAGCAAACGCTTCGGCGTCGTTTCCTTGATGCCGCCCGGATAGCCGGTGTGGCGGTAATAGACCTTGTCGACCGTCTTGTTGCCGGTGAAGACGACCTTCTCGGCATTGATGACGACGACGTTGTCGCCGCAATCGACGTGCGGCGTATAGATGGCCTTGTGCTTACCCTTGAGGCGGGTGGCGATCAGGGCGGCGAGACGGCCGACGACGAGACCGTCGGCGTCAATCACGATCCAACCCTTTTCCACCTCGCCGGGCTTGGCGACGTAGGTTTTCATGGTGTCAGGTTCCAGCCTGGAGAGTTCGGAAGCGCTCGGTGGAGCGCATGCGGGCCTTGCGCCCGGATGAGAGGGCCAATACGGCGAGTTTAGCGCCTTAGTCAAGTGACATTCTCACCGAATCCCGTTCAGATGGCGCAAAAACTTCAAGAAAACCAAGTCAAATATCAAGCAGGTATTATAATACCAATATAAAGGTAATATGATACCAGTCCGCGGGACATTTCTTTATGGCAACCAATCTTGCCCGCAAGTGTTCTGGTCCCGCGCCCCGAACATCCTTAATACGGTCTTAGTCTTAGGTCATCAGACCGCCTCGATACGCCAGCTAAACAGCGTTCGTCCTTCGTCGTCCGGAGACCACCCATGATCCTCCAACGCCGTCCATTCACCGCCCTGAACCGCGGGCTCGCGATACTGGCCTCGGCCGTTGTCGTGCTGGCTGCCGCGTGGTCCAGCCCGCTCGCAGCCCAGGACGTCGAGGAACTGAAGCAGATTGAATTGACCGACAAGCAGGTCGGCGGGTTCATCGCTGCTCAGAAGGACCTACAACCCCTGTCGGCCAAGCTCTTGGAAGGGGGCGATAAACCGGACGACGCCCTCAAAGGCGAATTGGACAACATCGCCAAAAAGCATGGCTTCGCCGACTTCAACGACATGGAAATCGTCGGCGCCAACATCTCCATCGTCCTCGACGGCCTCGATCCGAAAACCGGCGATTACACAGACCCGGTCGAAAAGATGAAGCTCGAACTGGAAAACATCAAAGCCGACGCCTCCATCCCCGACGACGACAAGAAGCTCGTCATCGAAGACCTCAATCAGGAAATTGCCGCTGCCAAGCCGCTCCAGTTCCAGTCGAACATCGACGTCGTCAAAAAGTACCAGCCCGATCTGGAGAAGCTCACCGTCGACAGTTCCGGCGAGAGCCAGCCCGAAGGCAGCGCGCCTCCCGCCGCCGAGCCCCAACCTGCCGATAAGAAATAACGTCGGGAGCAGTGATGAGCGGCAACGCAGGATCTGACCAGCCGCCGGTGCGCGTGGAGCGGCCGGAGTCCGGTGTGGCGGTGCTGTTTCTCGACAGGCCGCGGCAGCGCAACGCACTTTCGATCGCTATGTTGGCCGCACTTCATGGTGAACTCGCCACGCTTGGCAGCGATCCCTCCGTTGCAGCGATCGTTATTGCCGCCGAAGGTCCCGGCTTCTGCGCCGGCCACGATCTGAAGGAACTGACTGCCCACCGCGACGACCCCGATGGCGGCCGCATCTTTTTCACCGAAACCATGACCCGCTGCGCCGAACTCATGCAGGCGATCGTCGCCTGTCCCAAGCCGGTCATCGCCGCCGTCCACGGCATCGCCACCGCCGCCGGCTGTCAGCTCGTCGCCACCTGCGATCTAGCCGTCGCCGAGGATGACAGCCGCTTTGCTACGCCCGGCGTCAACATCGGTCTCTTTTGCTCAACGCCCATGGTCGCGCTCGCCCGCAACGTGCCGCGCAAACGCGCCATGGAAATGCTGCTGCTCGGCGAAATGATGGGCGCTGCGGAAGCCGCCGAATACGGCCTCGTCAACCGCGTCGTCGCCAAGGGCGAAGCTTTTGCCGCAGCTCTCGACATGGCCCGCATCATCGCATCCAAATCACCCCTCACCATCGCCATCGGCAAGAAAGCGTTCTACGACCAGATCGATATGCCGCTCAGCGCCGCCTACGACTTCGCTGCCAAAGTCATGGTCGAGAACATGCTCAAGGCCGACGCCGCCGAAGGCATCGGCGCCTTTCTCGAAAAGCGCGACCCCGTCTGGAAGGGATGCTGACATGGCCTTCGCTAACCCGAGCGACGCAGACCTCAAAAACCTCCTGCAATCCGCGCGCGTCTTCGCCGTCGTCGGCGCTTCGCCCAAACCCGATCGCCCCGTCTATGGCGTCATGGAACGCCTGATCGCCAAGGGCTATACGGTCGTCCCCGTCAACCCCGGTCAAGCCGGCGGCGAAATCCTCGGCCAGAAAGTCGTCGCCACGTTGGCCAACGTGCCAGCACCCGCTGACATCGTCGACATATTCCGCGCCTCCGACGCCGCCCTCGCCGTCGTGGAAGAGGCGATTGCCAACAAGGACCGTCTCGGCCTCAAAGCCGTATGGATGCAGATCGGCGTTATCAATGACGAAGCCGCCCGCCGTGCCGCAGAAGCCGGGCTGACTGTGGTTATGGACCGCTGCCCGAAGATCGAACTCGCCCGCCTCGGCGTTAATCGCGAGTAACAAGCAGATCAGCCGCGAGCGCCGTGTCGGAGCTGCCCCCGGCGAAAATCTTGTACGGCGCGGCCTCCACGAGATACCGCCCCGCGTCGTCGTGAAAGCCGAGATCCTTGGCCTTCAAGCGAAAGCGCACCGTCCGCGCCTCACCGGGTTTGAGCGTGATCTTTTCGAACGCCCGCAACTCCTTTACCGGCCGAGAGCGGCTTGCCACTAGCTGCCGCGTATAGAGCTGTACCACTTCACTGCCGGCCCGCGATCCAGTATTGCGCACGTCAACGTCCACATCGATCTCACCGCGCACCGTCATCTTCGGCTCCGACAGCACGATCTGGTCATACGCAAACGTCGTGTACGTCAACCCGTGACCAAACGGATAAAGCGGCGTCTGCTTTTCGTCGATATATCCCGTCGTGTACCGGCTGCCGGTAAACGGCCGCCCCGTCGGCAAAAGGTTGTACGAGATGGGGATCTGACCCTCTGAGCGCGGAAATGTCATCGGCAGCTTACCCGACGGCCCCACCTCGCCTGTGAGCACCTCTGCCAGCGCAGTGCGCCCCTCGGTCCCAGGATGCCACGCGATCAAAATCGCATCCACTTGCCGTTCCGCCTCCGCCAGTACGAGCGCCCGTCCCGTTTCCACCACGAGTACGATCGGCTTGCCCGTTTCGGCCAGCGCATCGAGCATCTCCTGCTGCCGTCCCGATAACGTCAGCTTCGCGCGCGACACGCCCTCGCCCTGGATCTCGCAATCCTCAATCACGTTATAGACGACGACATCCGCGCGTTTCGCCGCCGCTACTGCCGCTGTCTTGTCCTTCAACTCCCGCCCGCACGGATCAGCAAATGCCGGCTCGAAAATCAACGTCTGCCCTGGCCGCATACGCTTTTCCAGCGCCGCCCGGAGCGTCTCCGTCTCAGGCTTCTGATGCCCCGCCGGCCCCCACCACGAATGATCGTGCTGCGCGCTATCGGCACTTGCTCCAATCAGCGCAATCGTCCCGGTGGACGATGTCAACGGCAACGCCGCTTTGTCGTTCTTCACCAGAACAAAACTTTCCCGCGCCACCTCGCGCGCACTCTGACGCACCGCTACTTCGTCCACGGCACGCGGAAGGCCGTCGAACTCAGCCGCCGTCTGGTCGAACAGCCCCAGCCGGTATTTCACCCGCAGCACGCGCCGCACCGCGTCGTCGATGTCGGTCATTTTGATCCGCCCATCGGCCACCGCGCGGGCCAGATACAAGTCATACCCGCCGCTCGCCATGTCGAAATCGATGCCGGCCTTGAACGCGAGCACGCTCGCCTCTTCCAGGTCCCGCGCCACGCCGTGGTTCACGAGTTCCCCGATGGCCACGAAATCGCTTGTAACGAACCCGTCGAACCCCAACCTCTTCTTGAGAAGATCCGTCACCAGCGCCCGGTTCATCGTCACCGGCACGCCGTTGATGGTGTTGAACGAGGCCATCACCGTCTCGCTGCCAGCCTCAAGAGCAGCTTTGAACGGCGGCAGATAGCGGTCGAGCAACTCCGGCGTCGAGATCTCAGTCCCCGTATAATCGCGCCCACCCTCCGGCGCGCCATAACCGACGAAATGTTTGACCGACGTCGCCAATCCCCCGCGCCGGTAGCCTTTCACCCGCGCCGCCGAAAACGCCGAAGCCAGGAATGCATCCTCGCCCGCGCCTTCAATCACACGCCCCCACCGCGGATCGCGCGACACATCCACCATCGGCGCGAACGTCCAGTTCACACCCACCGCGCGCGCCTCCCGCGCCACCTCGTAAGATGCGGTCTCGGCCAACTCCGGCCGCCATGTCGCCGCCCACGCCAGCGGCGGCGGAAAGGTGATCTTCAGAGCATAAATGGCATCGATCGCATAAAGCATCGGAATGCCGAGCCGCGAGTCCCGCGCCGCGGCCGCGAACGCCTTGATGTAGCGGGGATCGACAACATTCAGCATCGCGCCGATCTCGCCCCGCCGCACCGCCTCGATCTGCGGTTCGTGCGGGAAGGCAAGAGATGGAAAATGCAACTGTCCGATCTTCTCCTTCAGCGTCATGCGCCCGAGGAGCTTGCCGACAGCCGCCTCGATTGCCGCGGGCGAGCGCGGCGCCGCCTCACGAACCGGGTTGGCCGCCGCAGGGGCTGCGGAAAGAACAAACAAGGTGAAGACGAGGAGAAAGCGCATGCGTCCGGGGAGGGTCAGAGCTGGGAGAATGCGGTGTGCCGCACGATTGTGACCGGGCCACGATGCCCGCCCCGGGCCGCCGGAACAACCCGCCATCGGCCGCAGCGGTTCCCCCGCGTCAACTTCGCACCCATACCGCCGTTGTCCTGCCCCGTATCAAGGTCTAAGGGCTTGCAGAGGCGCCCGCTCCAGCGCAGAACGGTGAGGCAATGGCCCACAACACAGCCCGAAAGATCGGCATGCCCCTCGGGGAACTAAAATCCGCGAAATTGGAGATCGATTGGTCGGCCCAAACCATCCTGCCGATCGAGTTCGGCGGCAGCGAAATCGCGCTCGAAGCCCATGCCTACCAGGGCTGCGAACCCGACACCCAGGCCGTCGCGCTGGTCCACCGCCAGAACCCCGCCGCTGACGCCGTCCCCGTCGTCCGCCTCCACTCCGGCTGCGTCACGGGCGATGTCTTCCATTCACTCCGCTGCGACTGCCACGCCCAGTTGAAGGCCGCGCTCGCCCGCGTCACCTCCGAACCGCTCGGCGTGCTGATCTACCTTCCTTACCAGGAGGGCCGTGGCATCGGCCTCTTCCGCAAGATCAAGGCATATGCCTTGCAGGACGAGGGTCTCGACACTGTCGATGCCAACCTCGAACAGGGCCAGCCGATAGACGCCCGCGACTACGCCTTTGCCGGCGAGATCCTGAAGGACCTGGGTCTGACGCGCATTCGGCTGATGACCAACAACCCCGACAAAATCGAAGCCTTGATCGCCGCCGGCATCGAAGTCATCGAACGCATCCCACTGATCGTCGAGGCGAGCCCGCACAACAAGGCCTACCTTGAGACGAAGCGGAAACGGCTGGCGCACGAGCTATAGTGGACGAGGACCTTCCGGGATCACGCACCAGCGACGGCACGAACCCACGCACGTCCCTTCCAATCGCGAAATGGCTGTAGCGACCGCGCCACTGCACCTCGGCGACGTCGAGTTCTGACCAAAAATGACCGAGAACGGGTCGGAATCGCGAGATAAGTGAACTGTTCCATGCCTATCGACAGGAACTCTCCAAATGTCCCGCCGTTCGATCATACTTGCTGTGCTGGCCGTCATGCCGGTCGCTCCACAAGTCGCGTTGGGCGCAGAATCGGCCACGAGCGTCTATCTATTGGGATCAAAGGGCTCCATGGCAGGCATCACGCCGCCACCGGGCACGTATGTCACGGATGCCAGCTACTATTACGGCGGGGAGGCGAGCGGCAACGCGGCTCTCAGCCTGACGCTCAGGCGTACCGGCGCTAATAACAATCTCAACGGTCTTCCGCTCATAGTCGACGCCGATATCGAGGTCGAAGGAAAGGCATATTACAACATTCCGACCGTCACTTGGGTTGCACCGCAAAAGATCATGGGTGGTAGCTTCGGGGCGAGCCTCATGCTTCCAATCGGTTGGAAGCAGATTGACGGTCGGATCGATGCCCGTGCCAATGTCGATTTGCCCGATCCACTGCCGGACTTGACGGGTGGCCAGCAACTCAGCATTCACGACGCCGATACCGCTTTCGGCGATCCCCTGATTTCTGCGTTTCTCGGTTGGAACGAAGGTAACTGGCACTGGAACGTGGGCGTTCTGGCCAACGTACCGCTGGGAAGCTGGGAGAGTGATCAACTTGCCAACATCGGTTTCAATCATTGGGCCTTCGATGTTTCAGCCGCAATGACGTGGCTTGATCCGAAAATTGGCTTCGAGATCTCCGCCGCGGCGGGCTTCACGTTCAACACCGAAAACCCCGCCACCGACTATAAATCAGGGACCGACTTTCACGTTGAGTTTGCTCTGATGCAGCATCTCTCAAAGCAATTCGCGATTGGTGCCACGGGCTACCACTACCAGCAGATCACCGGCGATAGCGGGGCGGGTGCCGTGCTTGGAGACTTCAAAGGCCGCGTCACGGGTGTCGGCCCGGCGGTCAACGCCACATTTGCAGTTGGGCAACTGCCAGTGATGACGTCACTAAAATGGATTCATGAGTTCGAGTCAGAGAACCGGCTTGAAGGAGACATGGGGTTTTTGACAATCACCATTCCACTTGGCCCACCCCCTGTGGGACCGTGACGCTAATTGCGCCGCCGCGCTTCACGGCGAGCCGATCAAAAGTTATCGACGCAAGGTCTCCGAAGGCGCCTCTCCAAAGAGCTGCCGATATGTCCGGGAAAAGCGGCTGTGGTCCCAGAACCCCAATTCGCTCGCGATTTCCGTCACTGTGTCCGCTGATTTTGTGCGAAGCCGCTTCCGGGCGATATAAAAGCGCCTGAGCAGAAGATAGCGTGCAGGCGGCATTCCAAACAACTCGTGGAACACGCGCTGCAAGGACGCTTGGCTAATGCCGACCGCCTTCGCCAGTTCCCCCGCATAAATAGGCTGCCCGTCGTTGGCGTCCAAGATTGCCGCGATCTGCTTTAGAATGACTGAGCGTGGCATTTTAGGGCGTCCCGTCACCGCGCCGTCACTTGCCTGAAAAGGCAATGCGTCGGCGAGGAGGCGCGTGAGCGCATCGGCGAGTGCACGGGCGCTCGCGACAGGTGGTATGGCGGTAAGCGATTGATCCAGGTGACGCAGGAAAGCCTTCAAACGCGAAAGGCTGTGTAGCTGCCCAACAGTGACATGCGATCCAAGGCGCGGGAGCACCCGGCCCTCTATCTCGCAGACCTCGTTAAAGGTCCTTGGAGCAACAAGCACAACCTCGCGGCACCCGGATGTCGTCGTGTCGGTATGCTCGCTGCCGGGTGCGTAAACGGCAAAGTTGGTGTCCGACACGTCGTACCCGAGCAGACGAAATCCAGCCGACCGGGCCAAGGGAATGACGAACGCATGGTGGTCTCGAGGGGCATCACCTGAACAGACTGAATGCCCCTGTTCGAAGCTGATAGACTGCACGCTCCAATCAAGAAGGCTGTGATGCATCCACGTCGCGAGGAATGCGCCGCGGCTAACTTGCATCGCGCTCACATTGGTATGCTTCAACGCCAGCGACATCTCTTCGGAATCGCGGAAATGCATCATGTGAAATTCGTCCGATCCCGCCGCAATTTAGCATCTGCTCAAGATCAAATTTGATCAGTTTTGCCGTAGAGCGCAACTGGATGCCGGTCATATTTTGTACGCCGCCGATCAGCAAGGCCTAGATGTGTGAAATTGGCGGCGAATTTCCGGAAGTCTTTGGGGAATGCGGCATGTCCAAATTCAAGTCACCAATTCAAACGCGGCGGGATTTTCTTGGAACAGGCGCTGGCTTGATTGCCGCCGGGATGAGCTTTCCGGCGCTCGGCGGTTACGGCGTGCCTGGAGAAGTAGCTAAAGCGGCGGCTGCCAAGCCCGCCAAGCCGCGCAGCCGCAAGCCCAATATCCTTTTCGTCTTCAGCGATCAGGAGCGCTATCGCGCGACGTGGCCGAAAGGACTTTCCCTTCCGGGTCATGAGTGGTTGCAGTCGAAGGGGGTTACTTTCCACTCCCACTATTGCCCAGCCACGATGTGTACCTCTTCGCGCGCGGTCATGCTGACGGGGTTGACGACCGTCGACAACGGCATGTTCGAGAATTGCGACATGCGATACGTAGGCAGCCTCTCGCCTAAGATCCCGACCATCGGACACATGTTGCGCAAGCAGGGCTACTATACAGCCTACAAGGGTAAGTGGCACCTGAATGCCGACTTCGACAACAACGAGGAGCGGCTCTTAACGAAGGAAATGGAAACGTACGGCTTCGCCGACTACTTCGGCCCGGGCGACATCATCGGCCACACCCTGGGCGGGTATCAGTTCGATCATCTCGTTGCCGGGAGCGCCATCACGTGGATGCGACGCAAGGGGCAGCCGATCAGTGAGGAAGGCAAACCGTGGGCGCTGTTCGTCAGTCTCGTCAACCCCCACGACATCATGTATTTCAATACCGATGCGCCGGGTGAAAACGTCCAGAACAACGGCACCATCATGAAGGAGGCTGCCCGCGCGCCCGACCACCCTCTCTATAAGGCGTCATGGGACCAACCTCTTCCCAGCACATTGCGTGAACCCCTGGACGCCCCAGGACGGCCCGCGGCACATGGCGAGTTTCTCAGAATGTGGGGTCACGTGCTGGGCACGATCCCCATGGAAGAGGAACGCTGGCGCCGTTTCAACGACTATTACATCAACTGTACGCGGGCCGTTGATCTTCAACTCGCTGCCATCTTCTCCGAACTTGAAAATCTTGGGCTGGCGGACAACACGATCGTGATCTTCACCACAGATCATGGAGAGGCTGCCGGCGCGCACGGACTGCGCGGCAAGGGGCCGTTCGCTTACGAAGAGACGATGCATTTGCCCATGTATGTCGTCCATCCCGACGTGAAGGGCGGCCAGGATTGCAAAGCTCTGACGGGACACATCGACTTTGCTCCGACCTTGCTGTCACTTACAGGAGCAACAAAGGAGCAAACAAGCGAAGCAGCGGGCCGCGATCTGCCAGGCAAGAATTTCGCCAACGTCTTCACGAACCCGGGCGCCGCCGGCATCAATGACGTTCGCGACTCCGTTCTGTTCACCTATAGCGGCATCGTCACAAACGACAGCGAAATCTTCCGGATTAACACCGAAGCAAAAATCGCTGGAAAGAAGCCCATCGTTCAGCTGATTAAGGAGGGATATTTCCCCAACATGAAGAAGCGCGGCAGCGTCCGTGCCACCTTCGACGGGCGGTACAAATTCGCACGATACTTCTCACCCATCGAGCGCAATTCGCCGCGCTACCTCGACGAACTCTATGCCAGCAATGATGTCGAGTTGTTCGACCTTTCCACCGACCCGGCCGAGGCAAAGAATTTGGCTGTCGACCGCAAGGCAAACGCCGAACTTATGACCGCCATGAATGCCAAGCTGGAGAAGATTATCAAGGATGAGATCGGCTCCGATGACGGCCGCGAGATGCCCAACATTCCCACCGTCGACTGGACCATCGATCGTCCAGACTTGTGAGCGGCGTCGCGCGGCACCATCCAAACATTCACATTGGGACCTGTACAAAATGCAAAAGCTATCTCTTCCGCTACTGATCGCAACGATCGCAATCTTGATGTTTGTGCCGGCCACCGGCCCAGCCCATGCTCAAGCTCTCGTTATTGAAAAAGACTGTGGTGCAGAAATCTCTGCCCACTGTTCCACGGTTCGCCCTGGCGCAGGGCGAGTCGTCGCCTGCCTCATTGCCCACGAAGACAAGATCTCGCCGCGTTGCCGCATGTCGGCGTACCTCGCGTCCGGCGATCTGGACGAGCGGCTGAAGGCCGTGCGCGGTCCTGCGAAAACGTGCAGTGCCGACATCCTCCAGTACTGCTCGAAGGTCCAGGCTGGAGGCGGGCGCATTTACGATTGCCTTAACGCAAACAAGTCCACCCTGACCGACGCCTGCCGCGCCCTCGTCCCACAATTTCAAAAGCTATTGGGTGACTGATCGGCCATTCAGAGGCGAGATTTTGTGAACGTTACGGATCCGCATCCACACAGCCGGATGTTGAACCTCAATCCGGACCCTTACACATGATCTGTCGGCGCGTTTATGATCCGGCCTTATGGCCACATGACGAAGGACTGTCCACCGACGTCATGGGTCGCTGTTGGCCCGGAGCCGAAGTGTTAAGAAGCATGCTGTTGCTCGTGAAGCAGCCACTCATGGAGGCTGCTCAACCTAACTCCCGCTCCTTCGGCACCGTGAACCCGCCCTCCGCCACCATGCGCGCAAAGAGCCCGTTCCCCTCAGCCAACTCCACGAACCGCCCGGTCTCCACGATCCGCCCCTTGTCGAGAACGTAGATACGGTCGGCGTTCGCCACCGTCGAAAGCCGGTGCGCGATGACAAACGTCGTGCGATTCTCCCGCAACCGGTCGAGCGCGCGCTTGATCTTGGCTTCCGTCTCCGCGTCGAGCGCGCTCGTCGCCTCGTCCAAAATCAGGATCGGCGAGTCTTTCACAATCGCCCGCGCCACCGCCAGCCGTTGCCGCTCTCCGCCCGAAAGTGACGCTCCGCGCTCGCCGATCACGTAGGCATACCCACCCGGCTTGGCCAAAATAAACTCGTGCGCCTCAGCCAACCGGCACGCGCGTTCAACATCGGCGTCGCTCGCATCCGGCCGTCCAATCCGCACATTCTCAGCAATTGACCGGTTGAACAGACCCGCATCCTGAAACACGACCGCAATCGAGCGCCGCAGTGAATTCAGCGTCACATCCGCGATATCTTGCCCATCGACCAGAACGCGCCCCGCTTCCGGTGCCCGCAGCCTCTGCAGCAGCGACAGCGTCGTCGTCTTGCCCGATCCCGTCGGCCCGACGAGCGCCACGGTCTCGCCCGGCGCTGCGTGCAGCGTAATCTCGAATACGCCCTGCGCGCTGTTGGCGAATTGGAACGTCACGTCCTCGTAGCGGACATCGCCCTGCACCAGCGGCAGATCCTTGGCTCCCGGCTTCTCCGCAATTGCGTCCGGCTCATCCACGAGCGCGAAAAAGGTCCGCAGCGTCGGCGCCTGCCGGTTGAGGCTCATCACGAACCCGGAAATCTGATCGAGCTTGCCGATCATCAACCCCGCGAACCCGACGAAACTCACGATCTCGCCGACCGTCAATTCGCCCCGTCCCGCCAACACCGCGCCGATTGAAAACACCGCCACCATGGTGATCGTCGCCGCCGCCCGCTGCAGCACGGTCAGGATGCCCCACCAGGTCAGAACGGGATACTGCGCGTTGAGCAGGTTGCCCATCAGCCCGCGCATGGCTTCCGCCTCCGCTGCCAGCCGCGTGTAGCTCTGCACCACCGTCACGTTGCCGATCACATCGCCGACGCGCCCCGACACCTGCGAATGATACTGCTCCACCGCCGCCTGACCGGCTTGCGTTTTGCGCATCACGAGCAAATTCATGAAAACGTAGGAAACCGCCAGCGTCGCCAGGATAAGCGCCATCCGCCAGTCCATCGAAATCGCCGTCGGTACCAGAAGCAGAATGCTCGTGATCGCCGTCAGCTGTTCGCGCATCGCGCTGAGCCACAGCCAGAACATGCTGTCTGCCCCGGAATTGATGGCCCGCACCACCGCCCCCGACCCGCGATCCGCGTGATAGCTAAGTGGCAGGGTAATAGCTCGCTCGAACGCATCGGCCATCACGGCCAGCCGCCGCCGGTGCGCCAGCCGGTCCGCGATCACAGCGACGACCACACTCGCCCCAATGCCGAACAACCCGAGCGCCGCCCATAGGCCAATCAGCGGAAACGCGCCCGAGCCCGTCGACAGCGCGTCCACCACGCGACCGAACAAGATCGGCTCGGCGAGCTGAATGACGCCGATCACGACGCTCGCCGACGCCAGCGCAATGGCCAGCCCGCGTTCGCTGGCTAGGTTGCCGAGTACGCGCGTGTAAATCTGGGTCAGCGTCAGAACGGGCGGCGCGGTCTTCTGCATCGGCAACTGTCCGGAGAGATTAGGTCGGTACGCCGACGAGGTCGGTTTGGCTGATTTCGAGCGTCACGCGCGGCCGGGCGAGCCACGCATCGATCATGACGTCATGGCCTTTGGCGACGATCCGCTGCGCCTCGGCCAGTTCTTTCTGCACCGCGCGAATGAGCGGCGCTTCCGCCGCGCGCAAGTGCATATGGCTCGGTCCCTCGATGACGGAATACTCCGACAGCCGCAGCTGTTCGCTCAGTTCATTCGCCGCCTGCGGCCCCATCGCCTCGCCATGCCCGCTGTCGCGCATGAAGCGGCGATGCAGGGCCGCGGTGAAGGCCCCATCGGCGGCATGATGTGGCATCAGTTTGAGCCGCCCATCATAGATCAGACGCGCATGCATGACGGATCGCCGGTCCGCGAGCACCGCCACCAGCATCCGGATGACAGCCGCCGGATAGCGCATCAAATCGTCGTCGATCACCACCAGAGACGGCGGCGGCTCGGCGAGCTTGCCCCCCGCCGCCACCACGTCATGCAGTTTGAACCGCACGGCGATCTTCTGCCCCTGCCGTTCGATGAAAAGACCATCCTCCGTCGCCCGCGCTGCTGGAGCCCACCGCGTCAGATGATCCCGCGCCAGCGCCTCTTCCGCCGCATCACGCGCATAAAGTGTCCACGCTTGATCCGGAGCCAGCAGCGGCGCCAGAGCCCGCAGCGTTGCCCCCGTCCCCGCGTGCAGATCAAGCACATCAATCGATGTCCGCCCCTCGAACCACCCCGACACCGCATCCGAAACATCAGAATTCTTCGACCGCTTGTCGGCGGCCTCTTTCAGAAGTTGCAGGTCTGTCGTGCGAAAAAGCATGTCCCTCACCAATCGAGCAACGCGGTGGCCGCAACCGCCGGCGGCGATCCCGGCCCCAACGCCTGCGCAAGTTTATCCAGATCGACCGCCGCCCCCGTCATCGTCTCGGCGCGATGAATCCCCGACGTGACGAAGAACGCATCGACACCGGCCAATTCCGCCGCCTTCAAATCCGTCCGGATCGCATCGCCGATGGCGAGAATACGCGATTTCGGCACCGCTTTACCCCGGATCGCTTCTGCCCGCGCCAGCGCCGTCGCATAAGCCGACGGATGCGGCTTGCCCGCCCAATAGACATCGCCGCCGAGCGCCGCATACGCCTCGCCAAGCGCCCCCGCACACACGTAATGCCGACCCCCGACATCGACGACGAGATCCGGATTGGCGCACACAAACGGCAATCCCAGATCGCGCCCCTGCTCCAGCACACCGGCATAGTCCGCGACCGTCTCCGTCACATCGTCGTTGAGTCCCGTGCAAACGATCGCCTCGGCCTCGCCCATAGCCACCATCCGCGCCGGCAGCTTGTCCATGAACGCCGCATCGCGATCCCGCGGCCCGATCACATACACCGAGCGGTACGCCCTCGCCGCCACGTGCTCCAATGCGATCGCCCCCGACGACACGATGGCATCATAGCTCTCAACGCCGACACCCTTATCCGCGAGCATCTCCGCCACGCGCTGCGCCGGAACCGGCGCATTCGACACCAGCACCACCGTCCCGCCATTGCGCCGGAACGCCGTCAGCGCCCGCATCGCGCCGGGATAAGCGCGAAACCCGTCATGGATCACGCCCCAAACATCGCAGAACAGCACGTCATAGCGCGCGAGCAAGTCACGCGCGGCGGTCAGGATCGGCGGCGGGGAGGGGGATCGCATCGAAGAAGGGAGGTCCCAACAGAGGGCGGCAATGGGTCCGGTCAAACCCGGCCACAGGAGTAGTCCCTACCGGCTTCTCCGCTCTCAAACAAGCCGCCAGCGAGCCGCGTCCCGTGCCACAACCATCTGATTTGCCGTCATTTCCAATTCTTAATCCGGACCTTGGCAGTCACCCCTTGAAACTGCCAGCCGTTGCATTATGTCGCTGCCAAAAATCCGGCCATTATGGCCGGCCGCCAACATAACGAGGGAGGACGCCATGGGCACGCTCATTGAAGCCCACCAATTGCGAAAAACCTTCGGTGAGATCACCGCGGTCGACGGCATCAGCCTCACCGTCCAACGGGGCGAAGTCCTAGGCTTCCTCGGCCCCAACGGCGCTGGCAAGTCGACCACCATGAAGATGATCACGGGGTTCCTCGAGCCCGATAGCGGTCGCGCTACGATATGCGGTCACGACGTCCAGGAAACACCCAAGCTGGCAAAATCGAAACTCGGCTACGTCCCCGAAGGCGCGCCCTCCTATTCTGAAATGACGACGCGCGCCTTCCTCGGCTTCATCGCCGAAATCCGAGGCTACCGCGGGGCCGAAATCAAGCAGCGCATTGCCTCGGCCGTCGAAAAGACCGGCCTTGAGCCCGTCCTCGACCAGACCATCGAAACGCTGTCCAAAGGATATAAGCGCCGGGTCGGTGTCGCTCAGGCCATCCTCCACGACCCCCCCGTCCTCGTCATGGACGAACCGACCGACGGCCTCGATCCTAACCAGAAACATCACGTCCGCGAACTCATCAAAGCGATGGCCGCCGAAAAGGCCATCATCATTTCCACGCATATCCTCGAAGAAGTCGAAGCCGTCTGCTCCCGCGCCGTCGTGATCAATCGCGGCACCATCGTCGCCGACGGCACCGCCGAAGACTTGCTCCATCGCATCCGCCACCACGGCGCCGTTTCAATCCGCGTTCCCACCGAACGCTCCGACGCCGCCATTCGCTTGTTGAAGGATGCCAAGGTCGTGGCCGGGGTCGAAACTCTGGGCAAAGCCAACGGCCACATCCACATCCGCGCCCTGCCCCGCGACGGCGGCCTGGAAGCTGCCGAAGTCGCAGCCCTCCTGCGCGCTCAGCAAATTCCCATCGACGAACTCTATGTCGAGCGCGGCCGCCTCGACGATGTCTTCCGCCAGATCACCACTTCAGACGACCAGAAGCGCAAGACCAACGGGGAGGGCGCCGGCAATGCGTGAGACCTTCGACAACGCGTGGATTATCGCCAAGCGCGAGTTCCGCGCCTATTTTGCGACACCGCTCGCCATCGTGTTCCTCACGATCTTTGTTGCGCTCACCGGCGCCTTCGCCTTCTACATCGGCGGCTTCTTCGATCGCGGACAAGCCGACCTCGCGCCCTTCTTCGCCTACCACCCCTGGCTCTACTTGCTCCTTGTCCCCGCCGTCGCCATGCGTCTGTGGGCCGAAGAGCGCAAATCCGGGACCATCGAACTCTTGATGACGCTTCCCGTCTCGCCGATGGAAGCGATCCTCGGCAAATTTTTCGCCGCCTGGGCCTTCATCGGTCTGGCACTGGTACTAACCTTTCCGATGTGGATCACGGTCAACGCACTGGGCGATCCCGACAACGGCGTCATCCTGACCAGCTATCTTGGCTCCTTCCTGATGGCCGGTGCATTTCTGGCCATTGGCTCCTTCGTTTCTGCCATGACCAAGAACCAGGTCATCGCCTTCATCATCGCCGCAACCATCGCTTTCCTCTTTACCATGAGCGGCTTCGAGATGGTGCAGAACGCCGTCAAGGCGTGGCTGCCGGAAGTGGTCACGCAAGCCATTTCGTCGATGAGTGTCCTGTCTCACTTCGAGCGCATCACGCGAGGCGTTCTCGAAGCTCCAACGCTGGTCTATTTCCTCTCGATGATCACGTTTTTCCTGTTCGCGACCGGTATCGCCGTCGATCAGAAAAAAGCCGAATAAGGGTGCGTCATGACAAACGCAGCAAACACCAACTCTGAAGCGCAAAAGCCTCGCGAAGGCTTCTGGACCGACCCCGCCGCCTATCTCGGCGGCATGAGCCGGCGCCGTATGGCGTGGACCGGTTTGGGGCTGGGTGCGGTCATTCTTCTGTCGGTCAATCTCATCTCTGCGCTGGCGTTCAAGAACGTGAAGAGCGATCTCACCGAAGACCGCCTGTTCACAATCTCGGACGGTACCCGCGAAATTCTGCGCAGCATCGATGAGCCCATCACGGCGCGGCTCTATTTCTCCCGCCGCCTCGCCGAACTCGCCCCCGAGCAGTCGCGCTATTTCCAGCGCGTCAAGGCGCTCTTCGAGCAGTACCGCGATCTCTCCGGCGGTAAACTGCAACTCGCCGTTCTGGATCCCGAGCCCTTCTCCGATGCCGAAGACCGCGCCGTCGCGGCCGGTCTGCGCGGCGTGCGTCTCAACACCGAGGGCGAGGTTGGCTACTTTGGCCTTGTGGCAACCAACTCGACCGATGCCACCGAAGTCGTTCCCTTCTTCGCCCCTGACCGCGAGACGTTCCTTGAATACGACGTGACGAAGCTTATCTACAATCTGGCTAATCCTAAGAAGCGCGTTGTCGGCCTCATGTCTGGTTTGCCCCTCGACGGCGGCGAAACCGAAACGCCCATGGGCAAGCGGCCGCAGAAGCCGTGGATGATCATGAGCCAGATCCGCGAACTCTTCGAAGTTCGCGACGTGGCCCAGACCGTGTCCGCGATCCCGTCCGGGATCGATGTGCTGATGGTCGTGCAACCCACAGGCCTGACCGAAGAGGCAGCCTTTGCCATCGACCAATACGCTTTGAAGGGCGGCAAGGTCCTCGTGTTCATCGATCCCGTCACCGAGACCAATCAGTTGGCGATGCTAAAAGCCCCGGGCGAAGGCCGCAGGCGGCTTGCCAAGGTGCTCGAAAACTGGGGCGTGAAATTCGATAGCACGAAGGTCGCAGCCGACATCCGCCACGCCCGGCGAGTGCAGTTCGGTCGTGAGCAGGATTCGGTGACCGAATTCGTCGCCTGGCTCGGCCTCGACCAGCGCAACATCAACAAGGATGATGTCCTGGCTGCCGGCATCGAAGTCTTGAATGTCGCCTCGTCCGGCTTCCTGGAAAAAGCAGACGGCACCACCACCAACGTTCAGCCATTCCTCAAGACGAGCGCAGATGCAGCCGTCATCGGCGCGGAAAAGATGGGCATGGGCGCCGATCCGTTGGGTCTCTTGCGCGCCTACACCCCCGGTGGCAAAGAGTTGACGCTCGCCGCCCGCCTCTCCGGCGAAGCCAAGACCGCCTTCCCGAACGGAAAGCCCGCCGCTGAGCCCGAAAAGAAGGAGGGCGACAGCGCGGACGCCGCCAAGGCCGCCGAAGCAAAAACGGACACCAAGCCCGGGCCGGATCTTGTAAAGTCCGGCACCGTCAATGCCATCGTCGTCGCTGACGCCGACATGCTCGCTGACCAGTTCTGGGTCAGCCGCCAGGAGATGTTCGGCCAGGAAGCCGTGATGCCGACCGCCCACAACGCCGCTTTCGTTCTGAGTGCGCTCGAAAATCTCTCCGGCAGCAACGCGCTCATCGCGCTGCGTGGCCGCGGCGTCAACGAGCGGCCGTTCACCTGGGTTGAAGAACTGCGTCGCTCAGCCGAACGCCAGTTCCGCGAAAAAGAGCAGGCTCTCGAAGCGCGCCTGAAGTCGGCACAGGATGAACTGACCAAGCTGCAGTCCTCCGGCGCCTCGGGCATCGTGATGTCCCAGAAAGAACGGGACGCGATGGAACAGTTCAGAAATGTCATGCTCGAGACCCGCCGCGAACTGCGCGAAGTCAAGCGCGCGCTTCGCAGCGACATCGATCGCCTCGACGGCTGGCTGAAGTTTGCCAACATCGCACTCGTGCCGCTGATGATCGCATTCGGCGGCCTTGGCTACACCGTTCTACGCGGTGCCGGTCGCCGCAAAGGCAGATGAAACAGCGGATCAGGGAGGATCGACGCATGAAGCCGAAACAGTTCGCAACACTCGCCGCCGCCGCCGCCGGTTCGCTGCTGCTCGCCATCGTAACGTATCTTGCCGCGGTGCCGTGGACGCCCGACGACAAGGCGTCCCGCGAAGCCATGCTACCGGGTCTCGCCGTCCGAGGCGGTGATCTAGCCGCCATCGAAATCGCCCGCGAGAAGGAGACGGTCCGTATCGCCAACAAGGAAGGAAAGTGGGTCTATGAGTCCGGCGAAGGCTATCCCGTCGACGAAGCCAAGGCCCGCGAGTTGGTCGTCGCATTGACAGAAGCCCGCCTCGTCGAGCGCAAGACGGCCCTCAAGGATCGCCACGACCTCCTAGGCCTCGGCGACCACACAGCGCCCGGCAGCAACGCCCGGCTCCTCCGCTTGCTCGATGCACAAGGAAACGTATTAGGCGAAGTCGTCCTCGGACGGCCAGCCTATGACATGATGGAAGCTGCCAAGGGCGGCACCTACGTGCGCCGCCCCGGCGATGATCAAACCTGGCTTGCCGACCGCCCGCTCCAAGTCAGCCTCTCAATCCGCGACTGGGTCAAAACCCGCCTCATTGACCGCGACGTGAAATCGATCACGTCCCTTCGCATCGAACGCGAAGGCGAAGCGCCTATCGACATCAAGCGCTCCGCCGACGGTAACCAGCACGAACTCGTTGCCATGCCCGCCGGCAAGAAGCTGAAGTACGTGAGCGCTATCGACGACATCGCTGAAGCCGTCAGCCTCGTCGAGTTCCGTCAGGTCCGTAAGGCAGGCCAAGCCGACAGCCTTCCCTTGAAGGGCCGCGCGACCTTCGAAACCGACAACGGCTTCAAGCCCACGATCGAATTCCGCGGCGACGACAGCAAGGTCTGGATCCGTCTCACAGCCACCGGCACGGGCGCCGGCAAGGCCGACGCCGACGATCTCACCGCCCGCTCAGCTGGGTGGGAATTCGAAGTGCCCCAAACCGAGCTGAACGCCATCCTCGTCAAACTGGCCGATCTCGTCGAGGACGCCCCCGCATGACGCTCAGCGGCGCGAACTGCAGCTATCTCCTGCCGGTCTAGGCGCCGGTGGGAGATAGCAGCGTTTGCACCCGCATCGGCATCCCCTGCAGCCTCATCGCGTGCCTGAGCGCATCCAGAAAGTCGGCGCGCTCGACGGGCGACAGATCCCGGCCGACCTCCACCGCGCGCCCGCGCTGGAGCAGCCGGATCCGCCGCAGCCCATAATCCGGGTCCCGCTCGCACTCAATCTCGATGGAACCCTGTGGCAGCGCCGTCCTGGATACGAGCATATCCCGGCGAAATCGCGTCACCACGACCTCGCCGTTCTCGATGTCGATCTGTTCACACCGCCGCAGCCCGCCTTGAAAGACGAACAGCAGCGCCAGCAGCGCCGCCGTGGTGAGAAACAGCACCGCCGCGATAATCCACAAACCGAGCGCGATGTAGATCGCGTGAAATAGACTCGATATCCCCAAGATCCCCGTGCAAAGCCACCGATGGGCTTGCCGGTCGAGGCTTTGCCCCGGCGTGATGACGGCATGGAAGCCGGTATCGCGCGCCAAATCGTCGTCAAAGCTCTGAACAGAGCGCGTCTGTATTGCAGTCACGTTCAACGTCCCAGTCAAACGGCGCCGGCTCAAAGCCGTGGCGCACCGATGTTATGTCCCCCGCAGCCATTCCATGTCGGAGCACTGCGCGACGCCACCGCCCGGGCATGGGCCCGAACGCGGTACATCAATGATTGTTGGAAAGTTCGATCTCGCTCAGGCCGTAGCCGGCGGTCCCCGTGACCCCAGCACCGGACCGGCGCGCCGCACCGGTTCGCGCGGCACGACGACAGCAAATGCGATCGGGAGGAACAGCGCGTCGGTGGGGCTGGCCGCCACGTCGGGATGGGTCAGTTGGGGCAGCGGCGTCAGCCCGGCAAATCCGCAATCTCCATCCGCTCCAGGCGCACCATGGCCATCGGGCGGCGGATCACTGTCGCTGACCGAGATCGTCTTCAAACCCTGCGCGGTGCAGATCACCAGTTTCAGCGGCTTGTTCGACCCGGTGGCGATACTGGGCATATATCCCGGCGCCACGAGCGACCGGAGCGCAAAGCAGGCCACAAGCATCAGGCAGAGCCAATGCTGCAGTCCCCACGGGCGCGCATGAAAACGATCGTTCATGACCCTGAAGGCTAAAGGCGACCGGCTAACGGTGACAATGGGGCCGAAGAGCGCGGGGCCCCATCGGAACAATCGGCCGGTCGGCCCGGTTGAATCGGCCCCGCGTTAGCATTAAGTCCCCGAATGACCGCATTGATTGGCCACACTCTCGGTCCGCCATTAGCACAGGAAAAATGCCCATGATCGAGCGCCGGACTTTCCTCCTTACCGCAGGAGCCGCGACCGCCGTTGCCGCGGGCCTGGGATCTATTGTGATGCCCGCTCTGGCCAACGACCCCGACGGTCCCTTCAAGCTGGCACCACTGCCGTACGACCCCGCCGCTCTGGAGCCCCATATCGATGCCACCACCATGGGCATCCACCACGGCAAGCACCACGCCGCCTACGTCAAAAACCTGAACACCGCACTCGCCGGCAAAACGGACCTGGCGAGCCTCCCCCTCGAAACACTTCTGACCAAACTCAACGACGTACCCGAAGCAATCCGCACCACCGTGCGCAACAACGCCGGCGGCCACGCCAATCACACCATGTTCTGGCAGATCATGGGCGCGCCCGGCGGCCCTGGTCCCGACGGCGATCTCAAAGCCGCCATCGAGCGCGACTTTGGCGGCCTGGAAAAACTGCAGGAAACCTTGAACGCCGCCGGCGGCAAAGTCTTCGGCTCCGGCTGGGTTTTCGTCACCGTTGAAAAGGACGGCAAACTTGCCCTCGAATCGCGCCCCAACCAGGACACGCCGCTGATGGACGGCAAGCGCGTCCTCTTCGGCAACGACGTCTGGGAACACGCCTATTATCTTAAGTACCAGAACAAACGCGCCGACTACCTCAAAGCCTGGTGGAACGTCGCGAACTGGAAAGCAATCGCCGATCGCTACGCCGCCGCCAAGGCCGGCACGCTGACGATCTAATAGACCGACCTGATGAACGACAAAAACGGGTTCGATCCATCACGCGGATCGAACCCGTTTTTCTATGTGTCTATTAATTGCCGTCGGCGGCTAATACTTGTCGGGTGTATTCATATCGTCGCCCGTCGTCGTTTTGCCCTTCGCGCTGGCGTCGTCATCGGTGGCCGAACTGGCACCCTGATCAGACGTCCCATCCGGTGTCCGATCCGACGTCGTGCCGGGCTTGGGCGGCGCGGCTGTCGAGCCTGCCGGAGCAGGCGTCGTTTTATCCCGCTGCGAAAGCGGCGTTTCAGTCTTCGTTCCAGGCGTCCGGTCGCTTGTTTCGCCCGCTGCAGGTGCGGTTCCGCTCGGAGCGGTCGTCTGCGCCGACGTCATCGCTGGACCTGCCAGAATCAATCCGGCCGCAACCGCAGTCATCTTTATCATCTTCATCGCAATTCCTCCTTGCGTATTGACCCCCCCTATCGATAGCGTTTCACGATTGACCGGTCCCCATCCCGGGCCGGTCAATCGCTTATTCGCGTGTCGTCCGCCCTGCTATGGCGTCACCGCATCGCGCGACGTATTCCCTGCCGGATTTCCGTCAGCCGGCGGCGACGGCTGAGCCGGTGTCTGATCCTGCGTCACAGGCGGCGCAGTCGGTGCATTGCCGACGTTGCGATCGCCGCGCACTGCGAATTGAGCCACTGCTGCCGCCATCACAAACAGGAACAGTAACGCCGCGAAGAATCCGATTGCGGTCCCCAATCCAACGGGCCGGCTGTCCACACGGCTGCGGATCGCTCCCGCATCGCGCCGAAAGTGATGATCGCGGTGCAGTTCATCCGGCGGAATGCTGGATTGGCCGCCTGTATCCGATCCGACAGGCCGGCTGATAGGCAAATCGTTCATGCTGGGAACTCCTTCATAAAGCTGGGTTTCCAAGGCACGGCTACACATCGGTCACGTATCGGGCCGCGCTACGTGTGCGCACGTCGACGCGATTGGGACGTACGCAAACATGCCTGTCGCATCGTCGTGTGCCCAGAAAACGCTCTCGCTCCGGCATGGTTCCGTCGGAGCAACATGAGGGGAGCCAGCCATCGCCAAGCCGCTACAACGTGACAACGCCCCCTTACGCCGAGCAACCGGTTCAATCGGTTCACAGATAACTTCTGCAACAGGGATGAGAAGCAAGGGAGCGCAAGTGGTGCCATTAGAGCGCAAGCGCATTTAGCTGCCGCGCGCCGATCGCGTCGTCGCACCAATCGCCACTGCGCGGGGTATCAGCACAAGTGCGGCCGTTGTCTCGATCGCAGAACCCAAAAAAGCAGGCTTTGAAGAACTGGCATCACTCAAACCGCCGCTCGCGAATTCCGGTGCTGGGGCAGTATGCCGGTCAAAGTCTCAACGAGCAGTTCGGGCCGGCAGGGCTTTTGAAGAAAGCGCGTACCGGCAAAAACATTTTTTAACTGATCCTGTGAGTAGCCGGATAACAAGATAAATGGCAGCCCGCTTGCCTTCAACGCGATCGCGGCGGGCGCTGCACTCACGCCAGCTAAGTTAGCATCGACAATGGCTGCATCGCAGTCGCCGCCTTCAATCAGCCCCAGAGCGTCTTCGAGGTTGGTAGCGAGGCCTGCGATCGAAAAGCCAGCGTCACGGAGGATGTCTTCGATGCCGAATGCAATCAGTGGCTCATCCTCAAGAATGAGGACGCGGATATATCCATTGTTATCGCCGGGTACCGACTGGGGAATAATCATTTCGTCGCCTTTTCACTTTACAACGCATCGGCGATGGGGGCTGTTTGCCTTCCAACACTGTCCGCCATCAGGACCTCCAAGATGACGGCGCAGGACAACGGCCATGAACTGGTCAAGGCCGTACGATACGTTAGCTCGGCTAACAGTGGTCGGACACTAACCGATGTTAGTCGAAATGGCAGTTTTGAAAGTTTCTGAGGCGATGCACCTGAGGCGAGGCTCGGGACCATCCTCAGGCAGTGTTCAGCTGATTTGAAACACGGACGATCAGTCCAAGTGTGCTTTCCCGCGCGCAAATGCTACTAGTGTCCGCTGCAAGATGCCCGTCCCATATCGACAAGCCCGGCGCCCCCTATACATGCTGCGCCAACGGTTCTCGAAACCAGCATTCATGCGCGGTTCAACTCCAGTGTGAAAGCAGCAGGCGCCGTCAAATTCCAGCAAAGACCGCTCTCCCGGTAGTTCACTTTTGCCGTACCGTGAAGGGCCGCTTCCACAATTTTTCCGATGACCGTCCTGCCGAAACCATGATGTGAAGGAGGGATGACTGTGGGTCCTCCCTCCTCCGACCAAGACATTGAGAACTCTGTCTGTGGGGACCGCGTAATGTTCCACAAAATACGAACCCGACCCTCGTGGTTAGAGAGTGCGCCGTATTTGCTAGCATTCGTTGCGAGCTCATGAAGAGCCATGCCAATTCCCTGAGCCGCGGCCGAGTTCAAGCGCGCGGGCGGGCCGTTGACCAGCACACGTGTACCGATCAAATCCTTAAAATGCTCGAGCTGAGCCGCCACGAGATCGGAAACTTCGACGCCTTGCCACTGACTGGCGACCAAAAGGTCCTGACATGCAGCGAGGCATCCGATGCGCTCGCACAAACGCTTAACTAAGGTTCCAGGATCGGTATGGCGAGCCGTCTGCCGCGCGACCACTTGCACGACGCTCAGTAAGTTTTTTGAACGGTGATTGACCTCGGCCATGAGCAGGTTGTTGTTTTCCTCCGCCAGCTTTCGTTTCGTGATGTCGCGAATGTTGCATTGAATGACGGAGCGGCCATTTTCATCGTATAGGTTGGCTACGAGTTCAACGTCCTGATGCCGCCCCCCCTGACTCACCAGCGGCAAGTCGTCGTACCGGACATGGTGCTCGCTTTTCAATCTTCGGATCATTTCTTGGCTCGCACCTTCATCTTTGAGCAGGCCGATCTCGGACAGGACTTTTCCGGCCAACTGCTCGTGCGAGCAATCCAGCAGCTGGGTCATAAACGGGTTGGCATCGGTGATTCTGCAGGTTCCGGGATCAACCAACAAAACACCGTCCTGTGCCGCCTCAAAAAGTCGTCGATAGCGGATTTCAGAAGTTCGCAAGCGATTTTCGGCATGGAGTCGGTCGGTAATATCGCGAATAACGGCTAACACGCCGGCCCGCTGGCCGGTAGGATCGCGCAGCAAGGACATGCTCGACTCAACATTCAGCATGCGGCCGTCGCGGGTGATTTGGACATATTGACCGCACCATTATCCGTTTCGCTCCAGGGCAGCTACAGAGGCAGCCTCGGCTTCTTCATCGAGCCATTGGGATGTGAAAAAAGCATTTAATTTTCGTCCGAGTGCGGCGGACGCGCTGATGCCATATTGCATTTCGGCCGCGTTATTCAAATACGTGACGAGCCCGTCACCATCGACTGTGATTACGGCATCGCTGACCTGCGCAAGGATTTCACCGCGGAAGCGATTGGATGCGGCATCCAAGCCTTGTAGTGTGTAGATACGTGGGCCCGCAGAACCCTCCACGACGAGCGCATCGACTTCGCCGCCGCGAATTGCTTGGAGTATCTCTTCTACCTCCTCAAGTCGCACCCGTAACGTGGCGTTTTCGGCCGCAAGTCTTGATACGCTGAGAGGTTCTGTGAGCATATCTAAGGGCTTCTCTCTGGAGGCAATTTCTCCGGCTGTGTGCTGAGTCCAAGCCCGCTCAGAATGCGTTCGGTTCGCGACATATCGCCGATAAATCGGCGCGAAGGCAGTGGCAGCTTTTTGATCAAGGTCGGGGCAGCAACAATCTGCTCTCCTTTAGCAAACGAAGGGTGCTGGGATAAGTCCACGATTTCGAGCTCGTAGCCCCCACTCATGTAGTTCTCGCAGAGCCTCCGAAGGTTTGTGATCGCCCGCGCGGATTGTGTCGTCGCTCCTGTAATGTACAGGCATAGCACGTAGTGGACGGTGATGGGATCCACCGTGGCGGCGGTTGCCGAAACGTCTAATTCGCCTATCTCGTTGCCGTCGTTTTTCATCACCGGCTCGACCTCACCGGCTCGATGTTGAGGCCGACCAGCACACGCTCTTCATTCGAAAGGTCGCCGATAATTTTCTTGATCGGCTCGGGAAGACGGCGCACGAGTGTCGGAACAGCAAAAATCTGGTCGCCGGCTGCCAGCTGAGGGGTCTTTGTCAGGTCGATGACCTCGATACGATACTGACCGGCCAAGTGTGTCTCGCAAATGCGTTGCAGGTTTGCGAGTGCCGTAAGCGACTTTGCTGTCTGGCCGGCAACATACAACCGCAGCTCGAACTTCGAATCTGGCCCTGGTTCAGGATCGATCAATTTAAGCGTCATGCCGATGACCGCTTTTCTTTTGACTGACCATTATGGCCAGTAGCGCCGCCACGCGCCTTCGCCATGGCACTGCTGTTTTGGAGCGTTGTCTTATCCTGCAACGTCTCTTGCGCAATGGCGAGCTTCACCATGGCCGCTTCCGTTTCCACTTCGATCTGCAGCGCCGCGATTTGAGCTTCAATGGCTTTTCGTTTGCCAGCAAGCACGAGCAGCTTAGCCTCATGATCCTGCTTGCGCACTTCGGCGGCGGCAAGTTCGTGCGTCTCCTGCGCCACGCGAGCGCTGCCTGTGAGTACGCCGTCGACCCCGACGTAAACATCTACCAAGTCAATTCCCTCGTCACTCAAAATAAACTCGCGCACTTGGTTCGAGTGCGCCATGCCTCGCGACTTACGCACGTAAACAGTTCGGTTGCGCTCGCCGTTGAATTCGACATTGCGCAGCAACAACCATGTATCCATGAGAGAAGACACACCAAGTTCTGAATCCTCAAGTGCCTCCTTGGCGCCTGAATTGAGGCTGGTGAAAAGCGTAGTAATATGTTGCTGCTTTAGGAAATCGATGAGGCGCATCAGCGTGGGCTTTACCTCCGGATCATGCCGCTCAAGGGTGAGATTGCTGATCGGGTCGACAACAACAATGTCAGGGCGGAAAGCGCGCACAGCATCGTGCATCATTACCAGATGCTGCTCCAGCCCGTACAAGGTTGGGCGAGATGCATGGATCTGCAGCAAACCTTGTTTCACCCACGGATCGAGATCGATGCCGACGGAACGCATGTTCCGAATGATCTGCGAGCTCGATTCTTCGTAAGCGAAAAGCAGCGCTTTCTGACCCCGGCGGCACGCGGCATCGATAAACTTTGCGCCGATGCTGCTTTTGCCCGTGCCTGCCGACCCTGAGACAAGCACGCTGCTGCCGCAGAAGACGCCCTCTCCTCCAAGCATGTCGTCGAGGTGCGCCACCCCGGTGGGCAGACGCTCAGATGAAGCTTTATGATCGAGCTGGAGCGACGTGATCGGGAGGACTGAGAAGCCGCGCTCGCTAATGAGAAAAGGATATTCATTTGTACCATGGGCCGTGCTGCGGTACTTCACAACGCGCAGACGCCGGGTACAGATTTGGTCGGAGATGCGTTGATCGAGGACGATTACACAGTCTGCGACGTATTCTTCTAGTCCATAGCGAGTAAGGGTAGAGCCGCCTTTTTCGCCAGTGATGACTGCTGTCATCCCGCGATCCTTCAACCAGCGAAAAAGTCGACGTAGTTCGGCGCGGAGGACTGCGTGGTTCGGAAGTCCGGCAAACAGGGCCTCAACTGTGTCGAGAACCACGCGCTTAGCACCGATAGAGTCGATGGCGTGGCCGAGCCGGATGAAAAGGCCCTCCAGATCATATTCGCCCGTCTCTTCGATTTCACTGCGTTCGATGTGCACAAAATCGAGCAGGATCAATTTCTGCTCCACGAGATCGTCCAGATCGAAGCCGAGCGAGCGAACGTTGGTTGTCAACTCCTTGGCGTTTTCTTCGAACATCATGAAAACGCCGGGCTCGCCGAATTCCGTCGCGCCCCGCACGAGGAACTCCAAAGCAAGCATCGTCTTACCGCATCCGGCACCACCGGCGACGAGTGTAGGTCGCCCGACTGGAAATCCACCGGCGGTTATTTCGTCGAGACCTTGGATGCCCGTGGGGGCCTTAGCAAAGGTGGGCGGGCTGTCATTTAATTTTGTCATGGCGCCGCTTTGAATGTAACTGGTAAACGGCTCGAATTTCAGACATTTGGAGCCCCCGGCGGAAACGAGACTGGGGGCAATTGGTTCCGTGCAACGTTTGTACAAGTTTCCAGGCCGGCACGATGGTATGACGCACGACGTCCAAATGCGCGAACAGAAAACCAAATGCTGAATTCGCGCATGTCTACGGACATGCGCCGCGTTCTGATGGCAAGGGAAGGATCACGGCTCGCCGCCTTCCGCGACACATTACACTAAGGGTTCCCAATCTGCTAATCTCCCGGCTTGCCCGTTGCACAGACGTGTTGTGCACCGGCACGACGTCCGCTCGGGGCTAAAGGCGGGCTCGAGCGGCGTTCAGACGACTACCGGACCACCTCCGTGACGGGTGGGATTCGAACACAGAGAGTTCTCACTCCTCCTCCTTTTACAGGGCAGCCTTCGTCCCAAACGCAGTCAAACCTGATCGTTGACGCGGGCGCTGCGGCTCTCAAACCATTGCTCCAATCCTCGAGCCTGAGTTGCACCGTTGCCTTAGTTGAGGGAGCGAGCAGGAGCGCTCGGCGTTGTGAGCGTTGCGCCCGCAGACGATGTATCGCGGGCGATCGCAGCATCTATTTGTTGGTTGTCGCATTTACTCCCTGAGACGTGCTCGCAGGCGCGTTGCGCCGTCTCTTTAAGCTGGCTCAAGGATATTCGCCTAGTGAAGATGATCAATTTGGACAATGAACTTTCCGACTTGGCACCCCCGTACGGCGCCTTCTTGACTAAGTCATTCGGCAACACGGCCGGAACATGCGCCTACAAACTCTACATCCCGAGCGGTGCCGAATTGGAACCGCGACCGCTCATCATCATGCTCCATGGGTCCAGCCAGTCCGCGGATGATTTCGCAGCCGGCACACGAATGAACTTCGCCGCAGAAACCAATTCTTGCTATGTGGCCTTTGCTGAGCAGAGCCCCTCAGCGAACAGTTTGAAATGTTGGAATTGGTTTCAGAGTAGCCATCAAGCGCGAGGTTATGGCGAGCCATCGATCATTGCAGGGCTCGTGCAGCAGATTATTAGCGAGCACAACATTGATCCTCGGCGCATTTACGTGGCGGGGCTCTCCGCCGGAGGCGCCGCCGCGGCGGTCGTTGCGCAAGCCTACCCTGATATCTTCGCCGCGTTGGGTGTGCATTCAGGTCTGCCTTGCGGCGTCGCTCGAGATTTAACGTCCGCGTTCGCTGCGATGCAAGGCTATAGCTTCTTTACGCCCACTCAAGGTGATGCAATTCCCACTATTGTCTTCCACGGTGACCAGGATAGGACAGTGCATCCCAGGAACGGCGCCGAAGTGGCAATCGGCGCGGCTGCGGGTGCGTCGTACGTGCGGGAGGTTGAACGTGGGACGGTACCCGGTGGGCGGAGTTACTCCCGCTCAGTTCATCGAAATCAGAGTGGGAAGCAGATGATCGAGGATTGGGTCATCCACGGAGTGGGACACGCGTGGTCGGGCGGCAGCAACGCCGGATCGTATACAGATCCTTTAGGGCCAGACGCATCAAGAGAGATGATCCGCTTCTTCCTCGAGCACGAACTCGACGATCAAGAAAGAAAATCCAGTGTGACCGGCGTTGGGCCCCTAAGCTCTCAAACGAAGCCAGCGCCCAAGGCGGTCGAGATGCGATTAACAGACGGCTCGTCTCGATGAGCCCTCCTGCTCCTCAGCCGATCGGCAACGGAACCCAAAGGATTTCCTGACGTTTATCCAAAGAAGATGTTCGAACCGTGCGCGGAGCCCAGTCTGCGCTCGAGTGGCTCGACAGCGTAGCACGCCGAAACAGTGCCGATCTCCATCGTAGAGTTCGATGGCCGCTAGAGAACACACCACCCGATGTTTTGGCGAAAATAAGAATCGAAAAGGCTGCGACGCGTATGACACCAGCGACGACGGCCAACGGCATGGCGAGTCAGGTGTGCGCCCGAGCGTAACTCCACGAGGCCCCCAGATGAATAGTCATCCAGCGTCAGTCCTAGCTTTCGTTGTGATTGCACTCGTTTTCGCAATGCATGTCATTCCGGCAGCGGCGGAGAAAAAAATATCGATCGTTCTACTCGGTACGCATCTGCAAAACGATAATCAGATCTACGAGCCGACCAGTGACGCGGAGCGTGCGCGCCTGGAGAAGGTTGGCCAGGCCTTTACGGAGCAACTCGCGAATTCAGGCCAGTTCGACGTGAGGTCAGTGCCGCAAACGATGTCAGCCAAGATCACAGCCGGCCAGACGCTCGGCGAATGCGGCGGTTGTGAACTTGACTACGGAGCCGCGCTTGGCGTCGATGCAATCGCATGGATCAACGTGCAAAAGGTGTCGAACCTCATCCTCAATCTCAACGTCTATATAGCCGACGTTAAGTCGCAGAAAATGACGTTCGTCCGCAGCGTGGACATTCGTGGAAACACCGACGAGAGCTGGATTCGAAGCATCAATTATGTGGTGAAAAACTACCTCTTGCCAGGGCAAGGCTAAGACATGAGCGGCAGGCGAGCGCGAGAGCCATGACTTCTGTTCTGAACGCATGAGCGAATTGGCGTGAATGCCTTATCTGGCACTTACAACGTGCTTGCCTGAAGCTCAGCTCGTGCTCCCCTCGTTTATCTTCTAAGGATCATAAAATGAAATCGACTTCTCCCACTACGCGCGCGAAACGAAACGCCAAAGCAAAAAAGTTGGTGAATAGATCTACAGATCGGGCGGCGCTCATTCGAGCCCGCGCTCTGATTGCTGAGCGGCCAACGATGAAACCGAAAACCGCACTGCGAAAAGCGGGAGTGACCTCGGCGAAGAAAATTACTCTGTTGAGTGAGGTGCTGAGTGAGCGGCGAGCGGCCCCACTCAAGTCGAAAGTGAGTCCTAATGTCCGACGTGATCGGAACCGGGCGTCATCGTCGACCCCTTCGCAGCCTGCAGAGCCGGCGCATGAAGACGGCACTCACAGTGTGAACAATCATCATCTGGCCAAGCAGCGTGAGACGGCAATGAATCGCTTTGCCACCTTGCCTAGCCCAAACGAAACGCAATCCGGGCCGAATGCTGGCGCTGACAACGGCTCCAGCCGGCGAATTGACGCGAGTTCGTGGTCAAGACTGCTGCAGTGGTCTCCGTACGGCCTCATGCTTTGGCAGGCTTCAGCGATGGCGGACTACTTTTCGAGAGCTACAAAATACTCCATGGCACTTTATCAGAGCGGCCATAGGTAACTGAATGCAGCGTAACGACCGGGCTCCTCATTATTCTCTGAGGAAGGCCGCGGTAGAGAACTTAAATCGGATCCAAAAACCGCTCAGAAAGAGCGGTTTTGGCGCCGTTATCGCGCGAAATGGAGCGAATGATGATTAGTGATTTTATTGCCTTCGCGGCAAAGTGGGATCAGCTTTTTAACGAGGGCGACGTGGCTAAACTCGAGAACCTTTACGATACAGAGGCCACCGTCGTTCCCGCGGGCGGCGCGCCGGCAAAAGGCCCAGCAGAAATCGGCCAATTTTTTATGGATGTTAGGTCCAAGGGACTCACACGGCACGAGATCGCCGTGCATTCATGCATCGAGCGCGGAGGTGTGGCGGTTGCGATCGGCACGTGGAGCTTGAGCGGCGGAGACCAAAAGTTTGGCGGCAACTGGGTCAACGTACTTGGCCGGGATGGCGATACGTGGAAGATTATTCTTCACACGTGGAATTAACATGAGTGATATGCCAACAAGCGCGATCGCAAGTGGATGTATCGATTTCGTTCTTTCACCCGAGAAAATCGCGCGTGAAAGTATAGCGATTGCTAACTGAAAGGCGAAGCCCGAGCGGCCAGCAGTGGGCCCTGCGCTGGCCGCACCTTTCGAAATTCAGTCGCCGCGCAAGGAGCAGTAGCGGCGTGTCGGCCGGGACGCCCTTGTGCACCAATCGACGGCCGGCACGATCAGCGTTTGAACGGCTCGAGCCGTTTGGGCACGCCGATGTGTTGGACCGTTGCGTAACGTGGCAAGCCCCTATCATACGGAGGCGGATCTTCCCCTTGGATCAAGGGCAGTAGATGCATCCGACAAGCATTCGTAATCCCAAAACCGTCTGCAGAAATAAAGTGTCGCGGCAGCACATTCTCAACATTGGCAACCTGCGTGAGGGGGACTTTTCCAATCTTCCAAGTATAGGGGTCGTTGGACGTGCGCACTATTGTAGGCATGATCGCGTTGTCACCGGCCATCGCCATTTCGACTGCAGCCTTGCCTACGGCGTAGGCCTGATCGACGTCCGTTCGAGACGCTACATGACGCGCCGACCGTTGCAAGTAGTCAGCGACCGCCCAATGGCATTTGCATCCGAGTGTTGAACTCAGCATATCTGCGACAACGGTTGCGGCCCCTCCCAATTGTGAGTGACCAAATGCATCCCTGTGGCCTTGTTCAGCAAGGAAGCGGCCGTCCGCCAGCTTGGCACCTTCCGCAACAGTGACCGTGCAGTAGCCGTATCTATGGATCATGGCATCGACCTTCGCAGTGAACCGCGAGCGGTCGAACGCAATCTCGGGGAATATGATCACGATAGACAGATCATACCCTTCGTCGGCGGCCAGGGCACCCGCCGCAGCAATCCATCCAGCGTGGCGCCCCATAACTTCAAAGACAAAGACCTTTGTCGATGAGACGGACATAGACCGGACATCGAAGGATGCTTCGCGCGTCGAGACGGCGATATATTTGGCCACAGAGCCAAAACCGGGACTCGTGTCCGTTCCGAACAGATCATTGTCGATAGTTTTGGGAACGAGGATCGCTTGAAGGGGATAGTCAACGCGATCAGCAAAGCGGGAAATCTTGATGCACGTGTCGGCGGAATCGCCGCCGCCATTGTAAAAGAAATAGCCGATATCATGAGCTTTGAAGACGTCGACGATCCGCTCGAACTGACGGTTGTCAGTCGCAGGATCGTCGAGCTTGAAGCGGCAAGATCCAAACACACCAGATGGCGTGTAGCGGAGAGCAGCGATCGCGTCGTCACTGACGTCGGTCGTATCGGTAAAATCCTCGTCCAACACGCCGATGATACCGCTGCGTGCCGCAAACACCCGGCCAATCGCATGGCTATGCTGACGAGCAGCTTCGATGACGCCACAAGCCGACGCATTAATAACGGCCGTAACGCCACCCGACTGCCCATAAATAGCGTTTCTCACGTCACATCCTTGGGGAACTGCCGCATGCTCAATGTTCTAGATCCTCAAAAAAAGGGCAGTCTTTCGACTGCCCCTAGATGTCTGACGCTGCTGGATGCTAGTTCGATCCCGACGTACCGGTCGAAGATCCGCTGCCCGACGAGCTTCTGACGAGGCCCTTGTTGCAAGCCGCCATCCACTCATTCTGATCGATCGTGTTATCGCCGTCGGGATTTGCGGCCTTGAAATCGCTCACATACGGAGCAGCTTGCGCCTGGGTCAGGCTGGCAGCACCAGACGGGTTTGCACGCTGCCACACATTCGTGCATTCACTCTGGCTCAGCTTGACACCACCGGCCGGGGACGGATTTGCCGGGCTTGTCGTCTGGGCAAATGCACCGGTTGTGCCGGCACAGATCGCAGCAATGGCAGCAACAGTTGTGTACTTCATGGGGAGTTCCTCCTAGTTGACCGCACGTTTCGTGCTTAGTGTGCTCTATTTCAGACACACGTTGGCCAACGCACTGGGCGCCGCACCCGTTCCGACTATTTGTTTGAATAGTGCTCTTGCGTGATCCATCTTCGGTCTCGAGCACATCTTGTATTTGGTTGGCATGCTGGGGTGGGGGGCGATGACGATGAGCGGGGAGGCGCGCTGTTCGCGCGTGCGCATTATCAGAACACGTGACGTAGCGGTATTGCTGATTATTTCTATGACTTTTGGCCTTGCTCAAAGCGCCTTAGCATCCTCTTCGAAAATGCTGGGTGCGTTTGGCCCGGAAGGCAACAGGATGCGGGAGCAGTTGTGGCTCGTTCCAAGTGGTGATCCAGGCACTTCACTCCGCGCAACGGTGTTCCGTCCACACGATGCAGTTCCCCAGAGACGAAAGCTTGTTGTTATCAATCACGGCACTGATGAAGCGACCCGAGAGGCCGTGTCACTACCCGTCTACTACTGGCTTTCCCGGTGGTTTATCGAAAGAGGGTATGTCGTCATTATTCCGCAACGGCGCGGCCATGGAGCGACCGGTGGCGATCTCGTGGAGTCTGTAGGCACGTGCGAGACGGCCGATCATTACTCGTCCGGTGAAACGGCCGCCGACGATATCGCTTCCACGATCGACTTTATGACCCGGCAAGACTTCGTATCCTCCCGCGATGTCGTCGTGGTGGGCATTTCAACAGGCGCATGGGCTTCCCTTGCGCTTGCCTCACGCAATTTGCCGACAGTCGGATCCATCGTGAACTTTGCAGGCGGACGCGGCGGGCATGCGTATGGGCGCGCCAATGCAATCTGCAATTTTGATGGGTTGCGTGCAGCATCGTACCTCTACGGCAAGTCGGCGCGCCATCCGAGTATTTGGCTCTACGCCGAGAACGACAGCTATTTTGGTCCTGAGGTCGCGCGAGCGCTGGCAGCTGAATGGAGGCGGGCAGGTGGCAAAGTGGAAATGCATATCTTTCCCCCACTGGAGAAGGATGGTCACACGATCGTCGACGACGGCGCCAATTGGAATCTATGGGGGGCTGTCTTGCAAGAATTCTTGGATCGCCACCGCATAGATCGGGAGACCGAAACAGCGTCGCGAGAAGAAGCACTGAGTGGGGACTCGACCCGTTAGCATCCGAGCAAGCTCCTCGCCGGGCCTGCGCAGCTATGGTTCTTCCTGTCAGCGGTCATCGAGATGGCGTGCCGACGGCGTTACATGTTGCCCAAGATCCCAAGGGCCGCGCCCGGCCCTTGGGTTGTTCGCCTACGCGACTAGTCGCCGATGACGAACACTACATCGGGATGATCTTTCGCGACGATTGCGATCTCATCCTCGACATGCACAAAGCGATAGTCGCGCACGACCGGGACTTCTACAGTGATCGTTTCTGGGAACGGCTCGAAGGCATAATCTCCTGGCAACTTAATTCCGACCTCGAGATCGCCATCAAAATCGTACGTCTTTCCGCGGTTGCGTGTTTCCCGGCGAATGATTTCAATCTGCTCATTCGTGAGATCAAGACGCGAACTGCCGCCGCCGGAACGATAGGCATACTGGTCGCGATCTCCACCCGTGCGCGGAATGACATCTATTATGACGTACGTCTCCGGGTCGACGATGCAATAATCATCTCCGATCACGATGTACCGATAACCACGATAAGCTGGCGCAATTGCGATGATGTCCGGCGGAAGATCATAGACTTCGATGGTCCGAGGCAATCGAATACCGATGTCAATCCGGATATCGGTTCTGTCAGCCCGGCGAACGTCTCCGCGAAAGGCCACAGCCCGTACGCGGTCGCGAACCTCGCGATCGACCTTGGAGCGAGCCTGCTCGGCCTTCTGGCGATCTTCCTGCCTTACTTCGCCACGCGCCTGACCAGAATCCATCCGATCGGACTCGTCACCAGTCTGCTCCCTTTTGGCCTGGTTCTTGTCCTTGTCTCCGCTCTGGTCCTTGCGCTGGGTCTGGTTCTTGTCCTCGTTCTGGTCCTTGCGTTGCGCCTGGTTCTTGTCCTCGCGATCCCGATCCGGATTAGTAGCGGCACGCGGGTCCTTTTTGCCGGTCGTATCATCGGCTTTCTCGGGCGACTTCGAGCGGCTGCCATTCTCGCCGTCGTCACTCTTTTCATTCCCGGCCTGTCCGCCAGGTGACTTTTTATTTTCGTCCGCAGCCTTTTCCTTTGATGGTTTGGCATCATCGCGGGCATCCTTCCGGCTCTCGCCGGCCGGCTTCTGCCCAGCCGTAGATGGGTCACGGTATTGTTCGCGGTCCGAGCGGCCGTTGTCAGACCGTGCGGACCCGCGGTCTCCACCGCGCTGCGCGTCAGCGTCTGACTTATCCGCATTGGGTCCCTTCGACTCGGATGGCGTACGGTCGTCTTTCTGATCCGAAGACGGCTGAGCGAATGCGATGGGAGCCGCCAAGACCAATGCTGCAAGGCTTAGTCCGGAGAGCGTGATACGCTTCATGACGAAATTCCTTCTGTTGTGTGCCCCGCAGGATATCGAACCGGACCAACGGGAAATTGTTCCGGCCCAATCGGCACCGCCGCGTCGAAGATCCGGACCGAGCCGGGCATGCTGAGCGTCAAGCGCCTCTGACGTACACGTACGCCTGGCGACTATGTTGGTGTCGGGAGATAAAGTTGGGAAACGAATGCTATCGAGCGAAGTTCTTAAGTTGAACGGACTTGATCGATCACGTTCGGCAGTGTCGAGTGAATGCATTCTCCGGTTCGTTCAGAGAACGTCGATTAGACAGTGGTGAAGACTGCTAAACTTGATAACCGCAGTCTTCTTGACCCAGGTGTGCGTCATGCCCAAGAAAGCCCGTGCCTATTGGAAAGGCTATTTGAGGCTCAGCCTCGTCTCCATCGGCGTTGAAATCTACAACGCAGTAGAGTCCAAGTCGGAAATCTCCTTTCGGCAGATTCATAAGCCGTCCGGCCGCCGCGTTAACTATGAGAAGGTCGTGCAGGGGCTGGGCAAGATTGACAGCGCCGACATCGTCAAGGGCTATGAAGTCGATACCGACACTTACATCACGCTTGAACCCGAAGAGATCGACGCGCTCAAGTTGGAAAGCAAAAAGACTATCGATCTTGTCCAGTTCGTGGACACCAAGGAAATCGACTATCGTTATTTTGAGCGGCCGTATTTCATAACCCCTGCGGATAAGTTCGCCGGAGAAGGATACGTTGTCATCCGCGATGCTCTGCAAAAAACAGGAAAGGTCGGCTTGGCCCAAGTCACGATCGGCGGTCGGGAGTGGCTCGTTGCGATTGCGCCGATGCAAGACGGCTTGGTCATGGAACTACTCCGTTACGCGGAAGAACTTCGCGATCCGGCCGACTTCTTCGACGAGGTACCTAACGCGAAGCCTGACAAGGAAATGATCGAACTGGCGGTTCAACTGATCGCCCAGAAATCGAGCAAGTTTGCCCCCGAGAAATATGAAGACCATTTCCAGACAGCGCTGCACGAACTGGTGCAAGCCAAACTGAAGGGCAGAAAAATTATCGCGCCTGCGGAAGAGCCGCGACCGAAAGGTGCAAACGTGGTCGACTTGATGGAGGCACTGAAAAAAAGCGTTGGCCGATCCGGGAAGGGACCCCCAAAGCCCAAATCTCCGAAGACTAAAAAACGCGCATGATGGCTCGATCCATGGGTATGCAGCCCCACTCCATCAACCGCAAGCAATTCAGCCGGGATTCCAAACTCCTGAACGCCTTGGAAGCTTACGCGCGGGACATTGAGACCAGCCCTGACAAATTGGCCGGCGTTGCGTTTGAAGCTCTCCTCAAGAAGCGTCATCGACCGGTGTCTTTGCACGAAGCCCCAACGATCAGCGCGCGAACCCTCGCGGTCAAAGACCGCGAGTTGAACCGGCCACACGCGAAGACATGAGCGAAGTCATGGCCAAACCACTTTCGGATTATCATGCCAAGCGCGACTTTAAGAAAACCGCCGAACCGACGGGAGCGAAGACGGTCCGTCCCGCCCAATATCCGCGCTTCGTCATCCAGAAGCACGATGCGTCTCGACTGCACTATGATTTGAGATTGGAAGTCGGAGGCGTGTTCAAGTCTTGGGCAGTCACACGCGGCCCTTCGCTCGACCCCGCCCAAAAGCGCCTTGCCGTCGAGGTTGAAGACCACCCACTCGATTACGGAGACTTTGAAGGCACCATTCCGAAAGGTGAATATGGCGGCGGCACGGTCATGGTGTGGGATCGAGGCTTTTGGTCACCCCTGGGCGATAAGCCGGTCGCGCAAGCGCTTCGCGACGGCGAACTCAAGCTCAACCTTGCCGGGAACAAGCTCAAAGGCAGCTGGGTTCTAATTCGTATTAAGCACGATCGAAACGGTGGCAAACGCACCAACTGGCTGCTCATCAAACATACCGACGAATGGGCCAAACGGGGCAGTAATGAAAAGGTATTAGGCAAGGACCGCTCGGTGGCCTCTGGTCGAACTATGTCACAGATTGCGGCCGGCAAAGGGACCGGGCCGAGCCCGTTTATGATGACACGGAACAAGGCGGCAAAGCCTGACGACGTCTGGCACTCGACGCGAACTCAAGAGGCACCACCGCCGCCCGCCAGCCGACGGAATCGCGGCAAGCTCAAAATCATTCCCGTCAGGGCGTCTGGTAGTGCAGTGCTGGGCGTCAAGATTTCAAAGCCTGACAAGGTGCTTTGGCCAGCTGCCGGCGACGACGCCGCTGTGACCAAGCGCCAGCTCGTCGAATACCTTGCGACGGTTGGCCCCTGGCTGATTGAGCATCTGCGCGGCCGGCCATGCTCGCTGCTGCGCGCGCCCGATGGCATCAATGGCCAGGTGTTCTTTCAACGGCACGCGATGTCCGGGACGTCTGATCTTGTCAACACGGTCAAGGTCGTCGGCGATCACGAACCCTATTTGCAGATCGACGAGGTTGAAGGGCTGATCGCCATGGGCCAATTGGCGGCGCTGGAGTTCCACCCATGGAACTGCGCCCCGTTTCAGCCAACCGTACCGGGTCGGTTGATTTTTGATCTTGATCCGGCCCCGAATGTGCCTTTCGCCGCTGTCGTCGAAGCGGCCAAGGAATTGCGTGAACGGCTAGAATTAGTCGGTCTTGCCGCATTCTGCAAAACAACCGGCGGCAAGGGTCTGCACGTTGTCACGCCGCTCAAAACAAAGGCCAACGACAACTTGGGTTGGCACGAGGCCAAGATGTTCGCACAGGCGTTGAGTGGGCAAATGGCGCAAGACAGTCCGGAAAAATACCTCATTAAAATGACCAAGAAACTGAGGACGGGGCGGATTTTCATCGACTACTTGCGTAATGACCGCATTGCCACGGCGGTTGCGCCCTTGTCGCCTCGTGCGCGGCCTGGCGCGACGGTGTCCATGCCCCTGACGTGGTCGCAGGTGCGCAGCGATCTGGATCCCACTCGATTCACGGTGCATTCCGCGCCGGCTTTGTTGGCCAAAACGTCGGCTTGGAAGGAGTATCATAGCGCTCAGCGACCGCTGCGCGCCGCCATCAGCAAACTGGTTGGCAAAACGTGACACGCAAAGCGATTGGAAAGAGCGCGCCGACGCCGGCCTTCATTAAACCCTGCTTAGCAACCTATGTGGCTGAGCCTCCAGACAGCCCACAGTGGGTCCATGAAATCAAGTTTGACGGCTACCGACTGCAAGCCCGGATTGACAACGGCAAGGTCCAGTTGTTGACCCGGAGCGGGCTCGACTGGACGGAGAAGTTCAGCGGATTGGTAGAAGATATGCTGAAGCTCAAGGTCTCGTCGGCCATTATTGACGGCGAGGTGGTGGTCGAGGATCAAAACGGCGCATCGAACTTTGTCGAACTCATTCGGGACCTGAAAGCTAAGCGCTCGGTACGCATGGTCTACTATGCCTTCGATCTTCTGTTTGTCGACGGCATCGATACGCGAGAATTGCCGCTCGTGGATCGCAAACGCCTGCTGAAGCGCTCTTTCGGCCGACACAAGACGGGCGTCCAGGTCCGTTTCAGCGAGCATATTGAATGCGATGGCGCGAAAATGCTCGCCGAAGCCTGTTATCTTGGACTTGAGGGCATTATTTCCAAACGCCTGGATAGGCCCTACCGCTCCGGACGCGGCGTCGACTGGGTGAAGGCCAAGTGCATACAATCCGATGAGTTCGTAATTGCAGGCTATCTCGAATCTACGGCCGTCAAGAGTTCCATAGGAGCACTGGTGGTTGGATTTTACGAGGGCGAGAACCTCATCTATGCCGGTCGAGTCGGAACGGGTTTCGATCGTCGGGTTGCTGGCGACCTGTGGAATGAACTGCAAAAACTGCGGAGGGATACGGCGCCCTTTGCTGCTCCAGTCGACCGGGCGAAGGCGAACAAAGTTGTGTGGGTTGAACCTAGCCTTGTGGCACGAGTTGACTACCGCGCATGGACAGGTGACGGGCTATTGCGCCACGCAGCATTTAAGGCGTTGAGGGCCGACAAGCCGGCCGGGGAGGTCAACGACCCCAGATGGCCACGTACAGACTGGAAGAATCGTGACCACTGAAGCTTTCAGCGTTAAACCGCAACGTGCACATCACATATCAGACAGCAACATTTGAAACAAACGCTACCCACCGCTGACCATGAGGATGGGCAGCGGTGGAAGAACCGCGATCGCTACTCGCGCGGCGGGACGGCCGCCGGCGCAATGGGAGCTGGCATTGCACCGCCCGGACGTGTGCCCGTGGCACCACCTTCTTCGCCTTGCGCTTCACGGCGGTCCACTGGCGCGGTGGGTACGCGAGCGCCAGGATTGCTCCCTGCTGCAGGGTCGGCTGGCTGCGAGTTGCTCGGTGCAGGTACCTGGTTGCGTTCATTGTTGGGATCGGCTGGAGATGCACCACTGGATTGAGACCAGGCGGCGCCACTCCCCGCAGCAAACACGAAAACTGCGACAAGCCCAGTGAGACGACTCATATTCTACACGAGAGGTTCCTTTCGAAAAATTACCGCCAATTGCGGCGTTCAGATTGCGATCCACTTTGAACAATGAATTCGGCCTTCCGTTCACTTTCTGAAGGCATATAGATTGCTCTGCTCGCGGACAAACACTCGGAACGATATGTATCAGGAACCGTTCCCTTTATGCTTTTTAAGCTGGAGATCGGTGCGATGATGCAATTGATCATGACGGCATGCCTGATGGTGACTTCCTTCGCCTGCCGCGAGGTCAAAGTCGACGTTCACGAACAGATCAGCGAGCTACATTGTGCTCTCGGGGCGCAATGGCGCATTGCGGCATGGTCGGACGAGCATCCCACTTGGCGTATCACGCGCTGGTGCTGCAATTACAAAACACTGGCCCGTTTCTAAAGCCCACATTATTTGCCAAAATTCCGGGAACAATGGCCGTCGACTCCAGTTGTTAATTGAACAGCCTTTGGAGACATTCGATGCGTATCGTCACATTCATCACTGCTTTACCGCTAACGGCAACAATTGCGTTGGCTCAACAGCCCACGCAACCTCTTACCGATGATCAAGCCATCCCGGCACTGATGTTCTTCACGCTCTTTGCCGGATTGGCTATCGGTATCGGTGGATTGCTTTGGTTCCTTCGCAAGCGATCGAATAGAGCGGCTATGATGGACGACTAAGTTCTAGCCGACTCGACCGGTTGCAATGGCGACTTGGAAAATATACTTCAAGGTTGGAATCTGCTTGGATTTCCTTACACTGCTGCGCGGCTTTGCCGCCGTGATTACCATCGTCGCCGCCGTGCTAATTGCGTCGAACTGGTCGCCCAAAACCATGGTGGCCGGCTTCGTCCTCTTCATCGCAGCATCTCTTGCTTGGATACTCGATGGATGGCTTGAAGAGGTTCCATCCCTGTTCATACAAAATGTCGTACTTCTTCTTATAAACATTTTTGGCGTCTTCCGCTGGCTTCCAAAAACCTAAAAATGTTGGTGCGCTAGCCTTCATCAAATAGACGCCATAACATATGCTCTGGGGTGCTGAGCATGCCGTCAGGAATTCGCACATCAAAGAATGAATTGTGGCAGCGGAGTATCGACCCACATCTCGAAGTGTAAGCCAGCTGTCTCGTTCTTCAGTGCTGCGATCGACCAAAGGCTTCGCATTGCTCCTCGGGGAACTAGGTCGCGTCAGCCGCGTTGATAGGTGAATATTGAAAATCAGTGTTCCTCTTGAGAGGGCCGTGACAATGCCTGGTTACACACTCACAGGCCGATTTTCTAACGCCACGCTTGCCGACAGTGCGGTTGGGCGCTTGGAAGTGTTAGGGGTTCCGCAAACCCATATCATTACGTCATCTACAGCAGAAGGAGTCGTTGTCCGCGCCGTCGTTGACGGCCGGCTCGTTGAAAAGGCACGTGACATTCTTCGATTTGGCTAAATCCATTGAGGTTGAAGACCAGCCACTTGGAGACTTCGCAAGGACTTTTCCTAAAGACATCGCAAATTGACGGAGCGTGTTGGATAACCGTTTGAATCCAAGTGCGGACGCTAAACGTCGATATTGCTCAGCAATGACCAGCTCTCGCCAAAGTGGCTGGCAGTGCGGGGCGTACTACTCGTTGCAGCCTGATGCCGAAGCCCGCGATGTATTGACAGAAAGCCGTACCAATATGGCCGCAGTGGCGCCCCGGCAAAAAAGACAATCCATCGGGGTCATCTAAGATATTGATTTCATTGGTGCCGGCTGCAGGATTTGAACCTGCGACCCCCTGATTACAAAGCGCGTCCGGCTCAAGACAATTCAACAGCTATTCTGACAGTTCTCTTCTTGTGCCGGAATAGTAGGATCAACGGGTTAGGTTGCCCGTCAGAATGAGGAGCCGGCATGCTCAAGCCTATTGTTCCAGTGGTCGGTCGCGGTGAAGTTCTTGAAGTTGGCGATAGGCTATACGCCGCGTTCTTGGCAGGCCGTTCTAAGCACACCCGCGATGCCTACACGCGCGATCTTGCGGACTTTGCCGCCTACGTTGGCGCCATCTCGCCAAGAGCTGCGATAAGCTACGTGCTGAACCTCGCGGCCGGCGATGCAAACGGGGTGTTGCTATCCTATCGCTCGCACATGAGCGAGTCGGGATTGACGCCGGCAACGATCAACCGCCGTTTGTCTGCTATCCGCTCGGCTGTGAAGCTTGCGCGCACGCTCGGCATGACGGATTGGACCCCGGAAATTGACGGGCTCAAGGTGCAATCGTACCGCGACACCACCGGCCCCGGGCTCGCCGGCACGCGCGCAATGCTGGACCGTGCACGCCGTCAAGCTCCGGTAAAGGCGGCTCGCGATGCAGCCATCATACGGCTGATGTTCGATCTGGCGTTGCGCCGTGGCGAGGTGGCGGGGCTTAGCCTTGAGGATGTGGACACCCCCGGCCGGCGCCTCTGGATCAAGGGCAAGGGCCGCACGCAAAAGGAAGCGCGCACGCTCCCGGAACCAACCTTGATCGCGCTCACGGACTGGCTCGTGCATCGGGGCAGCGTCACGGCTGAGACTGAGGCGGCAATTTTTGTTGGTCTCTCTGGACCCGACCGCGGCAAGCGCATTACCGGCCGCGGATTGCACTATGTGATTGCACAGCTTGGCGGCGATGTTGGGATCACCACCCGGCCGCACGGGATACGACACGCGAGCATCACGGCCGCACTGGACGCCAACGGCGGCGACGTTCGGGCCGTCCAGCAGCACGCGCGGCACGCCAACCCGCAAACAACGATACGGTATGACGACAACCGGCGCGACTTAGCCGGAAAAATTGCCACCGGGCTCGCCGCGGTGCTTTAGCGGCACCTAGGGTTGCCTACTTCGATCGAACAAGGGCGCAATGAAATCCACCCAAAGCCACACTAGCCCAACTAGCCCAAAGGTACCCCCGATCAAAAAGACAAACCCTTTCGCTTTTGGGGAACCTTCGGTCGTGGCATCGAACGAAAGGGTCTGAAAGAGCAGCCAAATACCCAAGCCGGTAAGACCTAGGGCGAAGCAGAAAGAGACCGTTTTTCTCACCAAACCCACCGGCCGAGTATCCATACCTACTCCCCTTAAAAACATTTGCCTCATACTGAGTCATGAATTTAGTCTGCGGAAGTGTCTACAAGAGTTGCGTGGTCGTGAGCAGACACTGAATTGCGAACTCTGTGCGTTACAGCGGCGCTGTATTGGGGGGCTTATGCGGCTTATCTTTAGTTTTCTAGTCATGGCTTCAATCACTGCCTCCAGCCCCGCCATTGCGATCAATACCTGCAATTGCATTGGTGATGATAGCCCAGGCGGACCCTGCTATGACGGCCCCGGCGGTCCCGCTTATGATGGACCAGGCGGTGCCGCATACTCTGGCCCAGGTGGACCCTGTTACTCCGGGCCGGGCGGACCCCAGTACGATGGGCCGGGGGGAGCCATGTACGACGGTCCCGCTGGCCCTATGTACGACGGGCCAGGTGGGGCAGCATACGACGGACCGGGAGGTCCCGCCTATGATGGACCGGGCGGACCGTGCTACGGCGGCCCTGGCGGCCCCTGTTACGAAGGTCCCGGCGGGGGAGCGTCTTGCCCCGCTGTCTGTCGATAGTTTTTCGGTATGCTATTTGTAGTGGCTGTCACCGTCTAAAGCTGCAACCGGATTTATTTACACCTCCAAGCACGCTTTAACGGCAGTTGATCGAATTTCACGCGCATGACAGCAAAGGGGCGGGCGCCCGCAACGATAGCCACGGGAAGACGACTTGTTATGAAGATACAGATTTTGATTGCTTTTTTGTTTCTATTGGGCAGCCAAGCGCACGGTATCGCGGAGGATCAACCACCGGTTTACTCGGCAAATTACTGGCTCGCTGTATGCGATGCAGGAATAGCGGCCGGCGACGAAAAGTTATGTGCGGGATATTTCCAAGGTCTGATTGCGGCGAATGATGTGCTCGACGTGTCGGTCAAAAAGCCTTGGTTCTGTTTGCCCGATGGGGTCACGACGAGGCAATTGTACGAAGTGGTGAAACGGGACATTCCGCCACAAATGTGGACCGATCCATTCGGGTTTCACGCGGTGATAATCCTAGGAAAACGATTTCCTTGCAAACGGAAGTAGGCGGGCGTCGCTAACCTACATCGCACTAACGTGACCACTGGCATTATCGGCAGATCCCTCACTGTAGATACAGCGTGGTTACAGCGGGCCAACTTCCTGAAAGGGCCATTATGGGAAGTGCTGCACCGACCTACAACCTGATAGGTTTGCCACGCTCTGACAGGAGGGAACTGGGAGAAATCAGGGAGAGCCGGAACCGCAAACAAAAAAGCCCCGGACGCTTCACGGACCGGAGCCTTTCATTGCCGTTTCAGGGGGGGTCACGGCACCGTCCAATCTGCGCCGCTTCGGTAAACAATTTCTTACTTTCAACAGCGGCCATTTTGCCGATACCTCGCGCGCAACACCGCCAACGGTTGGAGGTGGAGCTGCGGCCGTGTCGTAATCTCCCGGCCACCGCACCGGGAACATTTTAGGCGCGTAGCCACATCCGGCACGGCAACCTCAGCCGCAAGGCCGAGCGATAGCGGCGGCACCTCAACCTCGTGGCAGCACCCGGCGCAATAGTACCAAAGCAACCGCCCCTCGCGGTCTAGGTCTCGCAACGTGACAGGGTCGGTCATGGCGGAGCGCTCCCGATGCGCTGGGCAGGTTTTGTGAGCAGTACGCGCGCGCACAATGGGTGCCCAAATTAAAATTGGGAAAAATGGGAAAATAGGTGCGCGCGCGGGGATCCTTCACCCTTCAACACTAATCCAAAGAACCGCGCCGCAGGCATTACCGGTCAAGTTACCGGAGAATCTAGAGGTCTATAGGCGGTCTATAAGGAGTAGAGGGGCAAATGACCGTGACCGCTGGCGGACCAGTCAGTTAGCAGCCGCGCAACCGGAACAGGCGATTAGAGAAAAATTTTGCCCGCAGCGCAACTCGTAGTAGCGTCTGCAACGTGTGCATATTCCCGCTGTGTGCGTTGGTCCGTTTGATCTGGATATCAAAGGAATCGACGCCATGAGCAATCGAGGGGGATATCGCCCCAACGCCGGCCGCAAGAAAGGCAGCGTTGCCAGCCATAGGAAGCTCGCCAACGAGGCCACGGTCCGAGCGATCGGCGAGGGAATGACTCCGCTCGAGTACCTGCTGAACATCATGCGCAATGTCACCGAGGACGCGGATCGCCGGCTAGATGCTGCGAAAGCGGCTGCTCCGTACGTTCACCCGCGCCTCTCTTCGCTGGCAGTCGAGAAGGACCCTGGCAATCGCGCCATAACTGAGCTCTCCGACGAAGAGCTTTACGCGATGCTGGGGCATTTGAAAGAGATTGTCGGCACGGACGACGACGAGCAGCAGACCAGCCATTAGGGTCTAAAGTAGAGAGAAGTAGATGAATTCCCGCGCTGGTGCGCTGCCCTGATACTGCTTGAAATTTTCTGAGACTGGCTGTGAATACAGTGGAAAAATCGCAGGGCGCTTTGTGCTGGCCGCGAAACACTTCAAGCTACAAGCGCGGCTAGGTTAGCTCCCGAAAAGTCGGCACTCCACCGGCCTGCCGCGGTTTTATCGTGGAGGGCGCATGGAGAGCGTCGGATGGCCCATAGCTCGCAGAAACAGCTTCGTCGGCATGACCGGTCAACAAGCGTTGCACCAATAGCCAAAGAACCGGGGAGCATCCTTGATCGGATGATCGAGGCTCAAGCAGAGCCAGAACCGCTCGTCAAACTGTCAGACGATCCGGAACGGCCAGGTTGCCAAAAAGTAGATGTTAGCACCTTCATCGCAGCGGTCGCACACCAATACTACTCTAGCGACCCTGCCAAAAAGCTGAGCGCCATGAGAAATGCGCTTTCTGTGATGGCATTGGATTATCACGAGCTCACACACTGGCGCGTCGACCCAATCTTAACGCGGCTAATCACCGATATCGTCAGCATGCTCGAAGATATGGGAGAGCACGCTAAGCACCCCCTCGTTAAGTTTGCCAGTGGCCCGGGGCGTCGTGGAAACAGACCCTCGTCGGCCTATCTCAAAGACGCTAAAGCCGCTTTGGGGGCAGCCGTTGAGGTGCGTCACCAGTATGCAACCAAATTTTTACAAGAGCCTGACCAGAAAACGGTAACAGCAGCATGTGCGTGGGTGTTGCAAAAGGCAAAAGCACGGCTCTCCAGAAGCCGTCTTTCAATCGATGACATCTTCTCAAGCGGAGAATGGCGCAAAACTACCGCCGAGCGAAGTGAGCAAAAAGGCAGGTCAGGGGATCGAACAGATCGCCTCGAGGATTTCAGACGCCAGCAACTCAGCGGTGGCCAGTGGTCTTATCAATTGGCCTGGGTTCGGCACAACAACGACCCGGATGATCACCTAGCTTTTCTTGAACGACTGCTGGACTGCGTAGCTGACCGCGCTTTCCAGGCAAAGCCGTGAAAGTTTTTTAATTGGACGAATTAGACAACCGTCCCAAACGGTACCGTGCCTTCCATCGCCAACCGTGAGAGGTTTCGATGGATCGCACACCGACTACCAACCAAGCTGCAACAGCAGGCTTTAGCCTCGATCGCCTTCTGACACTTCAAGAAGTGCGGCTCGCAACCACCTTTGGCCGATCAACCATCTACCGACTGGTGGATGCAGGCGATTTTCCGAGGCCAATTAAGATTGGCCCTAACCGCATCGCTTGGAAGTCATCATCAATAGCTGAGTGGATGGCCCACCGTCCGCTCGCCGCTTAGCCCAAAGAAAAAGGCCCCGCCCGGGCAAACGGTGCGGAGCCTCAAATCATCGTGTGGACGCTCTTTATGTACTGCGTACCTCCGCCAAAAACAAGGCGGGAGCGTCCTAATGGACCAGAAAGGTACGCCAGTGAACATCATTCTGAAAGCAGCGCTCGATGCGCGCAACACGCCGCTTACAGCAGCCATTGTGCTCGCACACCCGATCTCGCAAACCCTAGAGCGCAAATCAGTCGCGCGCATATACGATCTCGCTTATGGCGGTGCGCTAGAGTCCCGAGTTGATGGCGCCTTCATACATTTGGTCGGTTCGGCAGCTCTGGCTCTCGATGAGGTCAGCGCATGAGCAACGCTGCCCTCAAGTACGTTCGAACGATGGAAAGCCAGCTGTCCTCCGCAGAGCGGGCGCTCCTATGGCCGATCGCAGATGCCGCGAATAATCACACATGGGAGAGCCGCTTCAGCCGCAAGACGCTCGCAAAGCTGACCGGACTATCAGAAGCCACCGTCAAGCGCGCGCTGAGCCGTCTCGAGGAGCGGGGAATGATCCGCCGTACGCCGCGCATGAAAGGTCGAGTGCAGCTTCCCAATATCGTCGCGATCGTTAAACCGGAATGCGTCGACAGCGCTGATAGCAAGGACACGACCCCGGGGGTCGCTTTGAGCCCCCCTGGGGGTCATCCTGAGCCCCCCCGGGGCTCACAGTGCGCCCCTTATATAGAACCATCACTTGAACCATCAGAAGAAGCATCAGCAGAAGCTGCGCCCAGAGTTGATGTGGAAGCCGTCTATGAGCGGGTGATTGCAGCGGCGAACGGCTCGCTAAATCCACTCAGCCGCCACATGACAGCAGTGAACGATGTGCTTGGCTGGATCAACGCCGGCGCAGATCTCGAACTCGACATCATCCCGGCGGTCAAGCGGGTGGCACACCGCAAGCCGCCCGGCTCGATAAAAACCCTCGGCTATTTCGCGGGTGCAGTTGCCGACGAACGCGATCGGCGGCTCAAGGGATTGCCAGCTATCGCCTCCACAGGGCACAGCGCTCAGCCGCGCGCCCACATGCGGAGGTACTGAGCCATGACCCTTACCCTGCCAACCGCTCGCGGTCTCCAGTTGATCCTTTGCGGTAGCGACGAGGAGGTCAAGGCCTTCAAAGCCGCTGGACTCAAGTCCATCCGCGTCATCACGGATCCGGCTCAGCTCTATCGCGTGACCGAGACCGGCTACGAGCTCGACGGACCGTTGAGCGCGTTCGAAACGATCGTTCTCGCGTACCCTCTGCAGGCCGCTCAGCTCCGCAATGATCTCGCAATGCGATTAGGGGACCAGCGCTGCCGCTGGCTGAAGTATCCCGCAGACCACCCCAACGCAGTCGCCATTGCTGCGGCCGAGGGCCCAGTGGCGCTCGCAAACCTCGTCGTAACCGCCCGCCCCATGTGGACGGACGAGGTCTGCGTCATGTCAGACGTACCGGATCCCACCCCCGAGGAGACATTTGAGACCGGCATCTATGGGCTCGACAATCATGGGTTTCGGTTGGTGCGCCCAGCCTTCATGCCGGTCATTGGACCATATGGCTCTGGCAAATCTGTCCTGCTGCGGCAGCTCGCGGTCAACCTCTGGAGAAAATACCGCTGGCGTACGCTGCTCACCAGCTTTGAGGAGAAGATCAAGCCGCGCTACCAGCGCGATCTCCGCCGACACCTCATTGGCAAGCCGATCGAAGACTGGACCGAGTATGACGTCGCGCTCGCGGACGGGCAGATCAACCAGGCGTTTCGCTTCCTAAGGCGGCCGCGCGGCGACGTTCTGAACCAACAGCGCTTGCTCAATCGCATCGAGTACGCCGTCAAGGTCTACGGGGTCGACGTCGTCATCATCGATCCAGTGAACGAGCTCGACCACGAGGCTCCGAAACACCTTTCGAAAACCGACTATATGGGCCAGTTCATCATGGCCCTGAAGGCCCTGGCCGACGACTACAACCTGCTGATGATAGTGGCGGCCCATCCTCCTAAGGATGGTGTGGAGAAGCGTCTCTCCAGGGGCAAGATGCTCACGCTCAACGACGGTGCTGACACAGCGCACTGGGGCAACAAAGCAGACATCGGGTGGGCTGTATGGCGCCCGGATCTAGAGGGTCCGACGTTCCTGCACATCGACAAGCTCAAGGACCACGAGACGATGGGCAAGCCCACGCTCGCCGAGTTGACGCTGGATCCTACTCTAAACCAATTCAGTGTGACGCGTATTGGATATGAAATTCTTGGTAGTAATGGAGGTTCCTAAGTTATGTCACGTCCGACGAACAACCCGGGCGGAACATGGCCTCGTCTGATGAGGGCGCAAACAGCCGCGGCATATGTTGATGAAAGCTCGGTTGAGAGCTTCCTCCGCGCGGTAGGTTCGGCTTATCCTAAACCATTGACCATCTCGGGTAAGGGCAAGCGATGGCTGCGGGAAGATCTGGACCAAGCCATAGACCAGCTCAGTGGCCGCGCCTCGCTCGTACACGACGCGGCGGACGTTCTATGAAGCCCGCAAGTTGGCCCCGATACATGCTCGCCAAGCACCTGAAAGATGGCCGCACTGGCTATTATTGGAGCCCGCACAAGCGCGACCTAAAGGCCGGCTGTACTTTACATCGGGAGGCGCTGGGCACCGACTACGGCGCGGCAATCGCAAAAGCGGACCTACTAAACAGACACCTCGATGCATGGAGGGAGGGACGGGGCGCGCCGATTGATCTCGATCACCGTCCGGGCTATGGCACTCTGAAATGGATGGTAGAGCGCTACAAGCGCAGCCGGGCCTGGGAGAAAGTTTCCACGCGATCGCGCGGCGATTATGAGCGCATGTTCCGCCTAGTGCTCGACTATCCCACAAAAACCGGCCAGCATCTTGGTGGCTTGCCTGTTGCGGCGATGTCAGCGCGAGCCGTGGATAAGCTTTATATCGGATTGCAAACCAGCAAGCGTGTGGAGAAACGGTTACGGACTGCCAATCTGGCAATGACGTGCATGGCACGCGCCTGGGACGTAGTGCAGCGGCTATATCCGCAATCCGTGCCGGTCCAGAACCCGTTTCGCGGAGTTGAGAAGGACTATGGCAAGGGCACCACACGGCCGGCGACGCGCGAAGAAGCATATGCGCTGCACGCCGCCTTATTGGAGGCCGGAGAACTCCACTTGGCAGCCGTGCCCTTGATTTGTTTCGAGTGGCACCAACGGCCAGAGAACGTGCTTCAAGGCTATTTAACCTGGACGGATTACCGCCCCGCTGAACGGCCAGACACCGTGCGCATCCAGCACCACAAGACGGGAGAACTGGTGTTGCTTCCGTTATGGGACAACGAAGGGCCGCTGTTTCCTGAACTGACGGCGTATCTTGATAACCTTGAGCGGCTTGGAGTGCCGATCGTCCTTACGAAATTCAGGGACAAGAACGCTCAACAGGCTCGGCCGTTTAAGCTGCGCGATGCCCGCGCTAAGATTCGGAAGGCTGCGATGAAAGCGAACCTACCAGCGGATCTGACGCTCGCGGCTTGCAGGCACGGTGGTCTAACCGAATTGGGCAATGCGGAACTGACTGAACAAGGCGTCATGGCCCTCAGCGGCCATAAGACCCCACAGGCCGCGCGGCTCTACGTGAAGCGAACCGAGACCCAGCGGGCAACGGCGGCCCGAAGGCGGCGTGCATGGGTCGAAGGAAGCAAGTCTGGAGAACAAAACACGCCAGAAAATCAGAATGAGGCAGCTAACGCGAACTCAGAATGAAAGCTGGCCGCCGTCTAAATCTCTTGCTGTGGCTGGGTGCTGGAATCTTGCCGGCATCGACACTCGGCACGCAAATGTTGCAGCTTGACGACCGCTTCACTCTCAGCAGCAGACAGACTGCTTTATCAGGTCCAGTTCTGCTTTGGGCCATAAGCAGAACTGCCCAACTAAGCCGCGCGGAACTTCGAGCATACATTTGCTACGTTTGTAACTTTCCCGTCGAACGGACTTGTAGCGTCTGTGCACACACCGAAATCCAGAAAGCTGAAACTCGCATCCAGGTAAATGAAAGAAGCACACCTCTCACAGCACCCTTGGTTGATTGAGCTTTCTGGTGTCCCCCAGCGTCGGGCCGTTTCCACCGCATGCATCATGTCAGCCGTATCGGTCTCCCCCGTAGACAGGGAATGTTTTCCGTCATCGATGGTCAAAGCACCATCGCGCGCCTTGAGGTACTGAGCTTCAGCGAGTTTGACAGCCCATTGAGGGTCTCCAGACAGCGCCGACATCGTTCTAAGCTTTTTGCCATCACCGAAGACAATGCACAGCTCAATCGGAGGATCGGTTAAGATGATGTCCGATATTTCAAGTCCTTGCAGCTGCTTGATTGCATCTTCGATGCAATGGTTACTGTTCGAACTTCCCGCAACAACCTGCTTAGAACTTTCAATCCGCCAATCCCCATCCAGATGGATGCTGTATGCGCCGCACGGGTTTCGACCGCGCGGTTGAAGATCGCCAAGTTCTAAGAAGATCGCTGCGCCATAGCCTTTCCAAACGTGGGAAAGTCTTTGCCCGATCAACCGGGACATGTGCTTCTTTGCTTCGTCAAGTTCTATTGGCATCATCGACATCTATCATCTGCGAAGTTTACGGTGAAAGGGGGTCGTAAGTCCGCTTGGGGTCAACAGCACGCGTTGATTTGCCATTTTGCAGGAGGCGGCTCTGCCTCAGAAAGCGGACGTACGGGGTTGAAAAGCAGCAAGACGGGAGAACAAACCACGCTGGAAAGTCAGAATGAGGCAGTTATCACGAAGTCAGAATGAAAGCTGGTGTCAGACTAAACCTTTGATATTATGGTGCCGGCTGCAGGATTTGAACCTGCGACCCCCTGATTACAAATCAGGTGCACTACCACTGTGCTAAGCCGGCGTCCGGTGCGTGGCCCGGCCGAATGTCGGCGGACCCAGTGGCCGTGCTTCTACCTGATTGTGGGCCCCGGGCCAAGATGGGAACGGGCCGCCCTCGACGGTTCCAGACCCGGGCTGTTTTGGTCTCTATCCTCCACCCTGCCTCGGCCCGAAGACGTCAACCGCCTCCAGATTCGCCGCACCAGACCAAGTGTGCACCCCGCAAAATCCACTCCGAGCGGGCGGCAGAACGGTCCGCACCACCGTCTGTCCGAAGCCACGCTGGTCGAGTTGATCGATACGTGCAAAGCCAAGTCCCGCCCCGTAACCTGCACGGCAATCCTGCACCGGCCGCCAGAGATCGCCGCCAGCCCGGAACATTGCTCCTGCTGGCCGCGCCGACCCCGCATCGATCAGGACCGGATTCATATCGTGCGCGCGCCAAGGTCCCATGAGGCCAGGCGCGTGATACAGGTTCAAGGCATCCCAAGAGGAGCCGCCCTCGGCGTCTGTTGTGGCAAAGAGCCAGCAGCCATCGGGCGTCTCCAGCAGCGTCGCATCGTGGACCGGCTCGCTGAGAAGATCGCACACCGCCACCCAGCGATCGGGAAAGCGCTCCGCCCGGTAGAGCGTGAGGCGGCCGCTCGCGGCGGCCTCAGGCAGCATGTAAACCTGTCCGCTATGCGCAAACACCTGCGGGTACGAGAGATGAAATGGGGCGGCGAGCACCGGCTGCGGCACCGAAAGCGCACGCCCGTCGGCGCCGATCTCTGCAACTGAAACGAGGCCGCGGCCGGTGGCATAGGGATACTCCTCGACGAAGATAAAGCGGCGGCCCGAGTGCGCAAAAATAAATGGATCTGCATAATACCGTTGGCCATCGTCAGATAGAACTGTCCAGCCACTCAGATCCAGGCTTCCAATATCGGGAAGCGGATGATTTGCAGCACGAGGTCGCCACGCAACAGACCATTGCGGCTCGCGTCGAAGGCGCCGCGCCAGGACGCGCTTCGACTTCAAGGTGAGAATATTGGCCAGCGCTGACATCGGCTGGCGCGGAGCGAGGCTTGGCAATGAAGGCGGTGTTTCCAGAGCGCGCGTGCCGTCAAGCTCGTGCCGAACAACGCGTACGATGCCCTGGATGAGACGGGCGATCACCTGGTCTGCCGCGAACATGAGTTGATGCGGCGCTTCCGTTGCCGGCAGTCCAATCGGAGTAACCTGGTTGTTGGCCGCGTCGAAGAGATCAAGGCGCGGCGCGCGACCATCAAGCAGGGCAGACCAGAGAGCCGCTTCGCCCACGGCTCCATCGAACAACGGAACAAGGTGGCGTGCTGTGCGCACTGACCCCACGCCCCCCGTCAGGTCAATTGTCACGTCGCAAGCCCGCGATGGGCCGGCGTCAAAATCCAGACGGATCCGGTCCAGTGCATGCTCGCCAGCGCCGTGCAAGGTCTGATCAAGCCACAGCAACAAGGCCAGCCCCTGCGGCAGAGGGGGCCGGTCATCATCAGGCTCAGCGGGCCTAACGGCGCAGTCGAGGCCCGCGTCTCTCAGCGCGCGCACAAGTTTGCTGTGCCACCTTTGAGCCCGGTCCTTGGTTATGAGCACGTCCGCCATCATGCGTTCGGCAAAGCCCTTGGTTTACAAAGCCCGGTTATGCGCAAGTTCCACGCCGCCGCCGCGCCGCCTCGGAGAGCATGGCTAACGGTCATAATTCCCCAAAAGCCGCAGCGCATCCGGCACGGTTCTAGCGTAAATCCTAGACAGGTTAATGCTATGTGGGCCCGGCACACTGCCGTCGGACCTCCAGTTCGTGCGGTTTCATGCTGTTTCGCCAGACCCTGCTCTATTTGCCGGCTCAGGTTCTGGGACCCCTGTTCCAGTTCATCTCGATCCTGGCCTGGACGCATTTTTTGAGCCCGGTGGAGATGGGCGTATTTGCGCTGGTCGTCGCCGTGCAGGAACTGGCCTACGTTGCGACCACGTTCTGGTTCACGCTCTACACCATGCGTTACCATGATCCGGCAGCGGCCCCCGATGCAAAGCGCACCTTCCTCGATACGGAATTGATGGTTCTGGCGGTAGCCTCTCTGGCGACCGTGGGCGTCATGCTGCTCCTCCCTCTGACCACCGGCGTGCCCTGGTCGTTCGATCTCTCGCTGGCTGCCGTCGCCTATGCGATCACTCGCGGTCTCGTGACCCACTTGGCGGATCGCGCCCGCACGGAACACGACACCATGACTTATTCCGTGCTGCAGATCTCGTGGCCTGTTCTGGGGCTCGTGTTCGGCATGGCACTGGTCGTTTGGGGCAAGGAAGATGCCGTCCACGTCCTTTGGGGCTATACGTTGGCGCAGGCCTTCTCGCTGATGATCGCCTTTGTTCGCCTGGAGTTCGGGCGCAATCCTCTGCGGTTTGCTCGCGCGGCGATCGCCAAAGGCTTCGAGTACGGTTTGCCGCTCCTCATCGGTGGCGTCTTCATCTGGATGGCCAACAATGGTCTCCGCTTCGTCGTCGAAATGCGCGAGAGCGCCGCCGCTGTGGGGCTTGTCACGGTGGGATGGGGCCTTGGCCTGCGCGTTGCCGCCTTTGCCGCCATGCTCGTCACGGCAGCAGCTTTTCCTGTCGCCATGAAGCGCGCGCGCGAGGAAGGCATGTCCGCAGGCCAAGCCCAGTTGGAGCGTAGCGGCATCCTCTTACTCGCCGTCCTGGCGCCCGCCTCCGCCGGACTGGTCGCCATCGGGACGCCCTTCATCTCGCTCGTGGTTGCCGAGGAATTCCGCGCTACAACCATCGCCGTCCTGCCGTGGGCAATCTTGGCCGGAGCAATCCGCAATTTTCGCATCCACTTCGCCGAGCAGGTCTTTCTGCTCCATGAGCGGACACGTGTGCCATTGTGGAACGACGCCATCGACGCGGTATTGAGCCTCGCCGGCGTGGCGATCGGGCTTTATGCCGGCGGCCTGCCTGGAGCCGTCGCCGGGGCCGCGGCGGGCGCCGCCATCAGTCTCGGCGTCACGCTCTTAGCTGGCTGGACCGCCTACCGGTTTACTTTGTCGTTCGACGCACTCTGGCGGATCGCCTTCGCGACGTCGGCAATGGTTGCATCCGTGACCATGATGCCGGCCGAGGCCACGCCGGTATCGCTTGCACTTGCGATCGCCGTTGGCGCGGCCACGTATGCGCTGTCGCTTGCAGCTGTTTATCCCGATCTTGTTCGCAAACTCGCCGGTGTCTTGCGTTCTGGACGCTTGGGAGCTGGACCATGAGCCGCACGCGGCCGCCCTCGTTAACATCTTTCATCGTCCCGCTGTCCGCGGGGCCCATGGCATGGTCCTTGGGTAAGACAAGAGATCATCGAGTTCAAAGAAGCAGAGCCATCTGATGCAACACCGGCTGAGTGTCATTCACTCATTTGATCCCCGCGGCGCGAAGGTCGGCGGTCTGGAGACGTTCATTCGCGACATGATTGCCTTTCTCCCAGAGGATTTTTCGTTCCTCATGGTCGGCGTCGATGCGCTGGGCGATCTGGAGATCGGCAAGGTGACAACGGTGGAGTTCCGAGGCCGCCGGTTCGAGTTTTTGCCCGTTCTGAGTTATCCCGATGCACAAGCCCGGGAAGCCGCAACCAGCGTGCGCCAATCGCTCACATTCCAGTTTATGCAAGGCCTGCTGAAGCATCTGCCAGCGGTCCGCCGGAAGCTGAAAGAGCAGCCGACCAGTGTCGATCTCCAACGTGTCGAGTTCGCACCCGTGGTCCGGGCTCTTGGAGTTCCGTTCGTGCAAATGCTGCATGGAGAAGGCGCGCCGCCGCTCAAGATGGATAGCCTGCTCAAGAATTATCGCTTCGTGCACAACGTCAACGAACGGCTCGCGGTGATGGCGGCCGATAAATTTCTGTGCGTCAATCCCTTCATCACCGAGCGTCTCCGCAAAACCTACCCGCGCCAGGCGCACAAAATCGACACGCTCTCCACGTGGGTCGATACCAAGACGTTCCATCCCCGCCCATTCCCCGATGACGGCACTTTCCGTGTCGCCTTCGCCGGTCGCCTCGATCTCTTCAAATCGCCGCCTCTGATGTTCAAGACAATGGCGCGGTTGCGCGAGAAATGTGGCCCCGGTGTCGAATTCCACTACATGGGGACCAGCGATCCTCACCGGTTCCCCGAGTTTCAGGCCATCGAATCCATCGCAACCCTGCATGGCTTCAAAAGCGCGGCTGGTGTCTCTGAAGTGCTGGGCAACGCCCACGCTGGCATCCTCACGTCCGAATTCGAAGGCATGCCCTTCGCCGTCCTCGAAGCTCTGGGATGCGGCCGTCCCATGGGCGCGATCCACCTGCCCCAGTTGGAGAGTGTCGTGAAGCCGGGTGTGAGCGGCACGCTCGTTGCCCGCTCAAACAGCGACGACGACATGGCCGATCGCCTATCGGACGCATTCGTTGCCCTGCGCGAAGATATCCGTGCTGGCCGCCTGACCCCCGAAGGCGTCGCCACAGCGATCCGCGAGTTCACGCCCGAGCGCCAACTGGCCAAGTGTTATGAGAACCACCGCCAGATTCAGCGGCGCAAGTACGGTCCCGGCGCCAGCGCCTCTCCCGTCTCGTCCGCGGTTCTCTAGCTGTTTAGCGAACTTTGAAGCTGTCGCGCGCCGGCATGGCGTCAATCGCCTCAGCCACTGCATCCCAGGCGCGCTTACGCCGGAACCCGCTGTCGTAAATCAATGGCCGCGGCCGCCGCATCGCGCGCGGGGTCTTCTGCACGGCATCGTAGTAGAGCCAGCTCGTGTGATCCGCCATTTGCCACAGCGTCAGCGTCGAGACGGCCTTCACTTGCAAAACTTCTGATAGAAAGCCGCGATAGATTTTGGCCACGGCCGCATCGCGCTTTGCCGTGTCGCCCGGCAATGCGCGGTCGTTCACATCGAGTTCGGTCAGAAGTATCCCGTACCCCAGATCGGCCAGACTCTGCACCCATGCAGCGAACTTGGCAAAATCGTACGGCCGCGCACTGTCGATGTGGCACTGCAATCCAATGGCATCGATGGGCGCACCTTTGTCCTTCAATCGCTGCGCCAAACCAAACAGGCTCGACCGGAACGTCGCCCCGTTCTCATCGTCGCTCTCCGTCTGCGCCTCGTTGAGCACGAGTTCGAGACCAGGAGCGGTCTTGCGCGCGATCTCGAAACTGCGAACGATGTAGTCCTCGCCAAGCGCCATGAGAAACGGCCCCTTGCGCAAATTGCCCGGCAGTCGGTCCCAAGGTCCGATTGGCTCGTTCACAATATCCCACGAGCCGACGCGGTCCCGGTAGCGTTCCAGTACCGTCACAATGTGCTGTTCCAGAAGGCGCTCGACGTCGTTTGGATCGAGCGCATGGATCCACTCCGGCAAGTAGTCGTTCCAGATCAGCGTATGCCCGCGCACGCCCAGCTGGTGTTTTGATGCAAAGTCCATCAAACGGTCGGCTGGAACAAAATCGATTGCGCCGGCTGTCGGCCGCAACACCCCCATCTTGAACTCGAGTTCCGATGTTAGAACACGCGCCTCACGCGCATACATCGCCCCATACGCCGCGCCATAGGATTGATCGAGTTCAGCGACAGAAAACGATGCCCCAAATGTCAGCCCCTTCGCTGCTGCCTTCGCGCCAAGCGACGTTGGCGCATCCGCACGGACGGGGCCGGCAGCCAATGCGGCGGCTGTTGCCGCACCGCCAATCAGAACTGCCCGCCGCGTCGTTTCCATCACGCGCTCTCGCGCGCGACGGCCGTGAGGGACACATCCATCGGCGAAGCAAGCAGTGCCTGCACCCGTGCCAGATCCTCTTCCGCCGCAGCGTTCCACCGTTCCAAATTATCCGCCGCAAGGTGCGACGCCTCAACCCGCCCCGACGGCCATGAAAGCAAGTCGAGGATGGTCCGTGATGCGGCTTCAGGATCCGCCGGATCGATAAACACGCCAGATGCTCCAAGCGCCTCTCGGAACACGCGCGCATTCGGTGCGACGACGGGCAACCCAGCGAACTGGACCTCGAGGAGCGGCAGACCGAGCCCCTCGTCGTGCGACGTGCAGAGATAGAGATCGGCACTCTCGATCAATGCCTTCACGTCGGTCGCGTCGAGATAACCGTGCAGAGTGACGCCGGGCGCAGATTGTAGCAGAGCTGCATCCTCGCCCCAGCCAGTGCGCCCTACGATATGCAACTCCGCATCGGCCGCACCCGCCGCCCGTAGCGCATCCAGGATCGCAATCGCCGCCTTGTAATTCTTTCGCGGTTCAACTGTCCCCATGGAAATGATCTTGATCGGTGACCCCGGCGCACGCGGGTGCCGCCGGGCAGCCGCATCCAGTCCAAACACGTTCTGCACCTTGGGCCTGTAGAGCGTGATGGCCGCATCGTGAGCGACAAACGGCAATAGTTCGGCCCGTGTCTTCTCGGAATTTGTCAGGAAATAGCGCAACCGCGTCACCGCACGCTTGAACGGCCACGCCATATAAATCCGCGCCTTTCCACTCAGATCCTGCGGTCGCGTGATCAAAAATGCGTCGTGGACATAGTGGATGACCCGCTCCCGTGCGAAGGCAAAAAGCGGAGACGGCGGAAATCCCGGAAACACAAATCGCGCGCCTGGATGCATGAGCGCCTTCAAGGGAAGCCAAACCTGCTGCGCCAGCACCATCCCCAGCGTGCCCTTGGCGCGTACGGGCCGCACGTCGGCCCCCGGAAAGACCACCTTTTCGAACAGCTCAATTGTCACCCGCTCGATACCCGTGACGTGCCGTCCAAGGTGCGAAAAATCGAGAAATACAACTGGCCGGTTGCTCTCGGCGCGATCCGGTCCCGTCACGGCGAAGTCTCTGAGTTGACGGGCACAGGCACAGTTTCCCCGCCCGCTTTATGCGCCTCCAGCAATATCTCGCGGATCAAGCTCTCATAAGCGGGCACGCGCGCCTCGAATGAAAACTCCTCCGCCCGCTGTCGCCGCTGCGCCGGATCACCCGGATGCGCGAGTGTCGCATCAACGGCTTGCGCCAACTGAACGTGATTACCGATGCCCACGATCCGCCCATACGTGCCATGATCGAGAATGTGATGCGGCCCCGAACATGCGGTGGCAACAACTGGCAGTCCGTACGCCATAGCCTCGACGACCACGTTCCCGAACGGCTCCGAATTCGACGATGAGACGAAGCATTTGGCCGATTGATAGACCGTCCATGGTTCTTTGACATAGCCCGGTAGCAGCACGCGCCCTTCCAGACGCAGTTTCCGGATCTCGGCTTCAATCCGATGTTGCTCTGGCCCCTTGCCGAGAATGACCAACCGCGCGTTGGCTGTCTTCAATCGCGCAAAGGCGCGCACGAGGGTCAGATAATCCTTCTCTGGCACCAGACGGCCGACGGATAAGAGGAGATTTTCCCGTTCTGCCAGTCCATCAGGTGTCGGAATTTGGACGTCACGGGGAAAAAAGACAGGATTGAAAATCGTGACCATCCGGCGGCGGTTCGCCCGCCACTTCGTCTTCAACAAATACGCTAAACCGTCCGATACCGCGACCGTTCGCGTAGCCCAGCGGCTGAGGAGCGGCAAACCAGCATAGCTGAAATAACTGAGCCAGCCTGTCTTCCATTCCATCTCGCCATGATAGGTGATCACGGGCAGGGTTGCCGCGCGCGAGAGCGCCGACGCCAACAGGAGCTTCAAGTTCGATCCGCCAATGGCTGACAAGGCGACATCGGGCTTCTCGTCCCTGAGCAGCTGCGCCAGACGCCGCGTGGCAGCAATGTGGTTGCGGCCCAGCGTATGCAGCGGAATTGATGGGTCGAGGTTGTGCTTATTTTCGTCGGCTTCAAAGTCCTGAGCGAAAATTACGTCGTAGCCACGCTGCTTGAAGGACGAGGCGAGGCAAGCCCACAGCCGTTCGCCGCCACCGTCGACAAGTCCATGGGTGTAGAAGAGTATGCGCGGCGCGGTCATGTGCAGTTCGATCCAAGTGGGGCCAGGGTTTTCAGCGCAGTGCCGGGTTCCTGCCCTCCTGCGTTGGCCGGTGTCTTGTTGAACTACGGACGGCGCCGTCCGGCTCCTGCACCACCAAGAGGTGCCAGCAGCCGCAGTTCGGCGAGAAGTAGCGCGCACTGGGTATATCGCGCCATGAGCCTCCGCGGATTAGACCCCAGCCGCCACAACCATTCCAAACCGGCGCGCTGAAAGGCGCGCGGAGCGCGAATTTGTTCGCCGGCAAGAAAGTCAAGACTAGCGCCAATGCAAATAAATCCGGCCTTAACCCCTTGCGCCTGGGCGCGAGCGGCGAAGATTTCTTGTTTTGGTGCGCCAAGCGCAACGAAGCAAATGCGCGCGCCCGACTGTGCGATCCGCGCTATCGCAGCATCCGCTTCCGGACCCTCGGGATCGAAGCCGATCGGCGGCGATAGAGATCCGCTGATCTGCAGCCGGCCTTCGGTGTTCTCCACGAATCGCGCACCGGCTTTCGCGAGCACACCGGGCGACGAGCCAAAGAGAAAGACCGGCAGCTGTGCCTCCGCGCACGCCTCTACCAGTGGGAGCAAGAGATCGGCACCGGTCGTGCGCACGATGCCGGGCGCATCGCGCCGGGCCAATTGCGCGACCGGCTCTCCGTCTGCCGTCACGAAAGTTGCGCCGCGATAGGCCTGCTGAAATGCTGCACTGCTGCGCAGCTTTACAAGATGATCGAGATTGAGGGTAAAAACCGTGAAGCTTCCACCGGATAGTGCTGCGCCAACAATGGCGTCAATCGCAGTGCGCTGATCGGGGAGATTGATCGGCCATCCATCAACGGCGGCTATCGGCGGCTGCGGCTCAAGACGCATTACACTCGGATCCACTAACGCCGCATCGTTGACCGTGCGGATACACTGATTGGTACGCGGCATATCAGAAATTCACCTGCTTCTCACCGTGCTTTTCGTGTCGTGATCGAGAGTGGGGAAGCGTCAGCCCGTCGCAGGCCACCTCCGTCCCGAAGCGTCTGTCGCCCCCCAACCCTCTGTAGGTCCTAGGTATGTCCATTCAGAATGAGGCCGCGCCGCGCTGATCCTGCCGCGGCGATCGCTGCATCCGCTGTCTCCTCCAAGTCGGCTTGTGGGGTATCGCCTTCGCGCGCCACAACCAGAACATCGCTAGCCAGCGGCAGCAACGTCAAAACCGCGTCGTCCTCTAGGATTGGTCCTGCGTCGATCACGACGAGATCATAAGATCGCGCCAAAGCTGCCAATCCATCAGCGAGCCGCTGCCGCTGGGTCGCCTTGAGGCGCCGCAAATCAGCAAGTGCAATCGGCAGCACTGAGAGACCGGAGCGGTCGTCACGCGTTGTGATGCTCGCCAAATCGTCCTTGCTGTCGAGCACGACCACAGTGCCGCTATCAAGGCGCTGTGCAAAGATTTCGGACAGATCGGCGTTGGCCGACGAGCCATCCACCAGAAGCGTGCGCTCGCCTGCAAGCGCGGCGGCATAGGCAATGGCAAGTGCGGTGGACGACGCGCCAGCTCCCGTCCGCGGCGACACAATTGCCACGATGGCAGTCGTCCCATCCTTGGCCGCTGCCCGGAGAGTGCTCATCAATCGTAGGATGGCTTGTCGGTAGCGGGCAGCCGGCGGATTTTGTGGATCTGTCACCGCCTGCAGAATGTCGGCGAAATGGGGGTGCGCGGGTCCGCCGCCGAGCCACGACTGGGTCCGCTCCATCACCGACTTCGCAGATCCAAGCATGGGCAACGTCGCCCGGACGGGCAATGCGGCAAGTGCCGGGCGCCGCGTCTCTTCCGGCCGCACGCTCCCATCGAGCGCATCGCCCAGCAAGGCCCGCCCAATGCCAACGCCAAGTCCGCCGAGCCCACCAAGCGCGAGGAACAGCAGTGGCGAGGGAAAACTTTGACGTGTCGGTACGGCAGCCGGCGTGATGATGCGGGCTTCGGGAGTGGTCAGATTGGCCTGCTCCAGCGATTCCTTTGCCCGTGCGATGAAGGCGCCGAGCAGTTCGCGCGATGTCGCGAGATCCTGCTCCAATTCTCGCATTTTGATTTGCGCCGTGTTCGAAGCACCAACCTCTCGCTTCGCGCGCTCGGTGGCAGCCAAAATCTCCCGCTCGCGCGCCTTGGCGATGTCGGCCTCTCCCTTCGAGCTGGCCGCAATGCGATTGAGTTCGTTGTCGATCTGTCCCTGCAGTTCTCTGAGTTGCGATCGGACGTCGATCAAGACAGGGTGCCGGCCCTTCAGCTGCTGAGAGAGGGCCGCTTCGCGCCGGGCGATCTGGGAATACTGCTCGCGCAGTTTTTGCACCAGCCCTGACTTGACGGCTTCGGGCAAAAGTTCCGGCGTGCCGGACCGCGCGGCGGCGCGGGCCTGCTCCAGTCGTGCGGCTGCTTCCGCTGCCACGGATCGCGCCGTCGCCAGTTCGATATTGAGTTTGCCGAGTTGCTGCTCTGAGACGATGCCTCCCTCAGAGACAACGATGCGATTGGCCTTGCGGAAATCGTCGAGCTGCTTTTCCCCGAGCCGCACCTTCTCGCGAAGTTCGCCGATCCGGGCATCGATCAGGCTGTTGGCTTTCCGCGACTCTTGAGCCTTGGCTACCGTCTGATCATCGAGGTAGGCCTGCATGATCGCATTTGCGAGCCTAGCCGCCTTGGCCGGAGATGAACTGTTGACCTCCACCTCCAGGACATAAGACTTCGCAGCCCGCTTCACCCGAACATGCCGGGCCAGCATTTCGATCGCATGTGTTTCGGCATCGACAACGGGCCGCGGCCCACGAATGAGGTCCTTGAACTCAGCCAGCGGGCCCGTTGCCGGCTCGGTATAAAAATCCGGATCATCGACGAGCTTTTCCCGCTCCACGACCCGCCGCAGCACGCTATCGGAAGCCAGGATCGAGACCTGGCTTTCGACCAGAGAGGCGTCGTTGCCATATCCGGCCGGGTTGATCTCTTCCGTCACGATCCGCCGGGCACGGGGATCGACAAAGACCGCGCCGGTCGCCGTGTAGGTCGGGGGCGTGCTGGCCAGAATGAGAAAAGCAGCGATCAGGCCGGCAAGTGGCCCGAGGACCAGCCACCATCGATAACGCCGCAGAATACCCATCAGTCCGCGGACATCGAGTCGCGAACTTGAACGATCGGGTGCATGTTTTGCATTGCTATTCATAGGCTTAACAAATATCCCGATCGCTCCTGCATGGCCTGCGCCGGTTCCCGGTTGAAGTGTCTCATTTGCTTCCAACCCGGCCCAGGATGGGTGCGGTTTGTCCGGCAGCGGAACATTTCAACCCCGGGTTGGGGCGGAGGGAGGCTGCACAGGGGGCTGGTCTGCAAGCCGTGTGCCTTCGTCACGCCGGTTTGGGCAAAATGGTTATTCCGTCTGCCCACGTTTCGGTTCACACTGTTGCACTGCACAATGAGGGGCTGCCATGAAACCATATTTTGGCTCGGGCCTTGCGTGTGGGCCGGTGCGCTGTTGTCTGATGGTCGGCGCGCGGTGAAATAAGTGCAGGGAAGTTGCGCGTGAGTGTTCGGTTCGACAGTTTTCCGGGGTCTGATGAGGCGCGCGCGACCCGTGCTCGATTAGGGCGGACGAGTTTCGCCGTCGCCGCCTTTACGGTCGAGGTCGCAACGATCCTGCTTGTCGCTTTGACCGTTGGTGCGGCTTACCACCTTGCCGCTTACGGAGATGCTGGGTCCTTCCAGTCGTATCTCGCGGTGGGTGGCATCGCAGCCTTCGCCTACACGATGCCATTCGTGTTTCGTGAAGAATACTCCGTTCAGTCCTATCTCGAGGGCCACCGTGAGTTTGGCCGCACATTCTTTGTCTGGAACACGGCGTTCCTCAGCTTGGCCGTCGTCGGCTTTCTCACCAAATCGACCGACCTCGCCTCTCGCGGCATGCTGGTATTGTTCTATTGCGGCGGTCTTGCAGCACTGACAGCCACCTCGGTTCTGACCCGTTCTGCGCTGCTGTCCCTCATCGCCTCGCACCGCTTGACCGCACGCCGCATCATGCTGGTGGGTCCGGAAGATGAAATCCGCCACGTTCAGTCAGAATTCGCCGTTCGGCCCACGGGCATCCGCATTGTCGCTACGCAAACCTTGCCGGCCCCGTGTTCCGGCGAGTCTGCCGACCGCGATGCCACCCTCGCCCGTACTCTTGAAACAGCCGTCGAAAAAGCCCGATTGATCGGCGTCGATGATGTCGTGCTCCTTGTCGAGTGGTCGCGCACCGCGCTCATTCAAAACATCATTGCCGCATTTTCGCTGATGCCTGTTGCCATTCATCTCGGCGCCTCAAGCCTGCTGGGACGTTTCTCGGAAGCTCGCGTCTCCCGTCTTGACGCTTTGACAGCGCTCTCCCTCACCGCCCCGCCGCTCGGACCGCTTCAGGTGGCCGCCAAGCGGACGTTCGACATCGTCTTGGCCGCGATGGCGATTATCTTACTTGCGCCCGTGTTCTCGGCCATCGCGGCTGCCATCAAGTTGACGAGCCCGGGCCCTGTTTTCTTTCGCCAGCGCCGCCGCGGCTACAACAACTGCGAATTCCGCATTTGGAAATTCCGCACGATGTCGACGCTCGATGATGGCCCGCATATCGAACAGGCCCGGGCCGACGACGCCCGCCTCACGGCAATCGGGCGGTATCTGCGCCGTTTCAATCTCGACGAACTTCCCCAGTTACTCAACGTCCTGAAGGGAGAGATGTCGCTCGTGGGCCCGCGACCCCACGCCGTTGCCCACGACCAGATCTACGAAAAGCGAATCCTGTCGTACCCTCGCCGCCTCAATATGAAGCCCGGCATCACGGGTTGGGCGCAGGTCAACGGGTTCCGCGGCCGCACTGAAACCGACGAGGCCATGCGCGCCCGCGTCGAATACGATCTCCATTACATCGACAACTGGTCGATCCCCTTCGACCTTTATATTCTTGCACTGACAGTGCTTTCCCCAAAAGCCTTTCGCAACGCCCACTAACTCAGTCGATCTCCGTATGCGCTCCGCGAGGGGAACAGATATGCCGTCTTGCGACAGACGCGAGGGGGGGCGGGGGAAGGAAGGAAGGAAGGAAGGAAGGAAGGAAGGAAGGAA
>PERL01000011.1 GCA_002928735.1 Hyphomicrobium sp.
GGTGCGAACTTCCGTCAGCGACTCTGCACCCCGCCCCACGTCACAAGACGCCTCTTAAGCAACGCCCCCTTTCGTGAGGGACGGGGATGGAGGGCAGTGTAGGGGAGGCAAGTGGGGGCGGGGATAAGTGGGCCACACAAAAAGGATGGCGTCACACAGAAGCGGTGCGCAGGTCTCCTCCTGAAGGAACCCACCCCCGGCCGGATGCGTTGCATGCGGAGAGGTTTGATGGGGATAGATCACATGCGCATGGGTTTGGTGGCTGTCATAGCGGCTTTGGTATGCCCGCTTCTCGTCGGACTGTTCATCGTCTCGGCATCGCATGCAGGCGCCCCGATAGAAGCGCGCACGCTGAAACCTGCCACCGCGTTCGACTCCATTTCCGATCCGGCCGAAAAATCCGTCGCGCTCTTTCGCGAAGCCGGCGCTGTCATTCAGCATCCCCGCTGCATCAATTGCCATCCGGCCGGCAATCGTCCCCTCCAAGGCAATGACATGCACCCCCACGCGCAGCTGGTGGTGCGCGGCGAAGACAATCTCGGCTCCACCGCCATGCGCTGCATGACCTGCCACCGCGACAAAAATTTCGAACCCGCAGGCGTCCCCGGTCACCCGCTCTGGCATCTGGCGCCGATCGAAATGGCCTGGGAAGGAAAGTCGCTGGGAGAGATCTGTGAACAGATCAAAGATCCCAAGCGCAACGGCGGCAAGACGCTCGAGCAGATTGTCACCCACATGGCCGAAGACACCCTCGTCGGGTGGGGCTGGAACCCCGGCGGCAACCGCACACCGGTGCCGGGCACGCAAGCAGCCTTCGGCGACCTCATGAAAGCCTGGGCCGCCACCGGCGCCGTGTGTCCTCCGGCGTAACGGCCGCGCGGAGTTTGCCAACGCGCAGCTTTTGCCAACGCGCAGCTTTTGCTTGACGGCACGCTCTGCCAACGCTGGATAAGAGCCGGGCTGGGGGGATCATCCGGCCCGGACTTTTTCTGGGGCAGGGAAGACGCACGCATGGCGGTCCATCACGACGTCGATAAAATTCCGCTCTGGACCTGGGCCGTCCCTATCGCCGCCGTGGTCCTGCTGGCGCTGAAATTCGCGCACGTCATCCCCGCCGACAACGGCATCGTGCTGGCGCTCGCCGCCATCCTGCTCGGCGGCACGGTGTTCGCCGCCGTCCACCATGCGGAAATCATCGCACTGAAAGTCGGCGAACCATTCGGCTCCATCGTGCTCGCCGTCGCCGTCACCGTGATCGAAGTGGCCCTCATTATCTCGATCTTGATGGGCGCCAGCGCCGGCAGCGAATTCCTGACTCGCGATACCGTCTTCGCCACGGTGATGATCGTCTTGAACGGCATCATCGGCCTCTGCCTCGTGGTCGGTGGGGCAAAGCACCGCGAGCAGACGTTTCAAACCACGGCAGCCAGTTCCGCGCTGAGCGTGCTCGGCACACTCGCCACGATCACCCTTGTATTGCCGAACTACACACTGACGACCTCGGGGCCGAACTACAACGCCTCACAGCTCATCTTCGTCAGTCTTTCCTGCCTCGTACTCTACGGCGTCTTCTTGTTCGTACAGACCATCCGCCACCGCGACTACTTCCTCGCCGATATGAGCGAAGACCTCCCCATTCATGCCGCGCCGGGCGTGCGCACGACGGCGGCGAGCATGGCTCTTTTGCTGGTATCTCTCACCGCTGTGGTCCTGCTCGCCAAGACACTGTCGCCCGCCCTCGAAGCGGCCATCGCCAGCGCCGGCCTGCCCAAGGCCTTCCTCGGCGTTGTCATCGCATCCATCGTTCTCCTGCCGGAAGGGATGGCCGCCGTCCGCGCCGCCGCCGCCAACCGCCTCCAGACAAGCCTCAATCTCGCGCTGGGCTCCGCGATGGCCACCATCGGCCTGACGATTCCCGCTATCAGCGCCTTCGCGCTCATGTCCGGCATGACGCTTCAATTGGGCCTCGACCCGGAAGAGATGGCGCTCTTGGTGCTCTCATTGTTCATCGGCACAGTGACACTGGCGACGGGCCGCACGACGATCCTGCAGGGCGCCGTGCATCTCGTCATCCTCGGCGTATTTCTCTTCCTGTCCGCCGTACCTTGAGAGCCAAAATGACTGAAGCCGACATCCTCTCCGTCCGCAACGAGCTGACCGATATCGTCGTGTCGGTCGTCTCCGTCTCGTTCGGGATGGTCTCCGCCTACATCGTCGGTCTGTGGCTGTTCCTCAAGCGCGCCCCGCTCGTTCTGCGCGCGCTCTCTTTCATCGTATTCTCGTTCGGCCTCGCCTTCATGGGGGCCTTGACCGTTGGCATCCACGAACTGCTGCTCGGCACCGAACGTGCGTGGAACAAACTCGGCAAAACGGCGACCGAAATTCCAGGCTTCGGCTCAGCCCCTGTCCCAGCCCTCGGCCTCACCCAATACGAAGCCGCCGCCTGCCTCGGCGCACTGGCCTTTCTTGCCATATACGTCGCGCTCTTCTTTCTCACCTTCCTCTACCGCTGGCCGGAGGACTGAGGCGTATCACACCGTCTCCGCCACCCGCGCACCGCCGCGGCGGAAGAGGCGGCGCGGCGGAGGCGCGGGATCATCGGCAGTGATGATGTCGGTGAGCAACGCCGCCGTGTCGCGAACGACGCGCCCGTGCGTCCAGTAGCCCGTATGAGCGGCGTATGTGGCGAGTGCAGGAAATGGCGAACACAGGACGCGCTTTAAGCGCCCTTCCGACACGACGGGAATGTCGGTAATCCGCGGCTCGGCGGCATAGGCCCCGTTCAAAGGCTTCAGCGGAAATCCCAAGAGATCGTTGCGGCTGTAGAAGTTCAGCCACCGCGCCTTGTCCTTTACGTTCGGGTTCAGGCCCGCGCCGGGGAACGCCGGATGATCGTTCGGCGTGCGCCCCTGCGTGATCGGCACGATCTTGTCCGGCCCGAACGTGAACGTGAACAGCGGCATGTTACAGCCCATGGTGACGAACCCGGCGAGCGTCTCCAGCCGCCGGAATGGCGAGCCCTCGCGCATGTAGGCGGCGAACTCCTGCATCTTCGTATCGCCGTCCTGCTCGCGGTTCTGCATGATTCGCCGCATGGTGTAGGTGTCCCATGCGAACGTCGACAGGATGTGGCAGCCCAGCGAATGCCCGATGAAGACGAGCGGGCGGTCGGGATCGCCGCGCTGATCCAGCCGGTCGACGGCCGCGCGCACGGTGTGCTGGATTTCGTAGTAGGCCGAGTTGCGCCAGTTCCGCGTCTTCTGATAGGCCGCCGCGTCGCCGAGCCCCTGCAAGGCCATCCAGCGATAGGCATTGTCGTCGACCAGTCGATTGCCGATCAACTTCTCCATGTAGGCGGATTGGTGACGCCGCACGATCGGAGCCCAGTTCGCCGCCTCGTAGTCCACAAAGGGCCGCAGCGCCTTGGGCAGCGCCCTGTCCAGCCGCTCCCGCATGGGCTCGTGGAACTTGTCGCTGCTGTTATAGATCCCATGAACGAACAGAACGGCAATCTTGCGCGCCATCGGCGGCCCTCTCGAAGCGTAGAGATGCTTAAAAAACCACCCGACGAGACCACCCTGGCCGCGGAGCGGTCAAGGGATCTGACGGTGTCGGACGATCTTTCTCCCCAAGGCGTGTTTCTATTGCGGCAAAGAGCGCTTAAATAGCGCCCATGAACCCACGCGAACCACATCTTCTCGGCCAGAAACCCGGCACCGGACCCTTCACGGTCTATGGCGCGGAATTGCCCTCGCGGCTGCTCTTAGGGACAGCACTCTATCCCTCGCCCCAGATCATGGCCGATGCCGTCAAAGCCTCACGCGCCGGCATCGTCACCGTGTCGCTGCGCCGCGAACAGGCGCGCGGCCGCACGGGCGAACGCTTCCTCGATCTGATCCGCGCGCTCGATGTGAAGGTGCTGCCCAACACGGCCGGCTGCCGCACCGCGCGCGAAGCGATCACCACCGCGCAGATGGCGCGCGAGTTGTTCGACACGTCGTGGATCAAACTCGAAGTCATCGCCAACGACGACACGCTCCAGCCCGATCTCTTCGGCCTCGTCGAAGCCGCCGAAGTGCTGGCCAAGGACGGCTTCGACGTTTTCCCCTACACGACGGAAGATCTGGGAGCAGCGGACAGGCTTCTTGCCGCCGGGTGTCAGGTGTTGATGCCTTGGGGCGCACCGATTGGCACCGGACGTGGCCTCGCCAACCCCTATGCGCTCAAAACCATGCGCGCCTATTTCCCCGGCATCCCGCTCGTCATCGATGCCGGGATCGGAGCGCCCAGCCACGCCGCGCAAGCCATGGAAATGGGCTTCGACGCCTGCCTCCTGAACACCGCCGTCGCCAAGGCCGGCGATCCCGTGCGCATGGCCGAAGCCTTCGCCAATGCCATAGACGCGGGCCGCGCCGCCTACGAGTCCGGCCTTATGGAACAGCGCGACATGGCAAGCCCGTCGACGCCCGTTGCCGGCACGCCCTTCTTCGATCTGACCCCGAAATCATGACGCCGAAGCCATGACCGCGCCGCCGCCGCCCGCGCTGTTCTATCCCATCGTCCCCGATATCGCATGGCTGAAGCGCCTCGTGCCGTTGGGCATAAAGACCGTGCAACTGCGCATCAAGGATGCCCCGCAGGAGGACGTGCGCGCGCAAGTCAAAGAAGCCGTCGCCGTTTGCCGCGCGCACGGATGCGATCTCATCGTCAACGACGACTGGCCAGCGGCCATCGACGCGGGCGCCACCCTCGTCCATCTCGGTCAGGAAGATCTGGCGGCCGCCGATCTGGCAGCCATTCGCCGGGCGGGCATCAGCATCGGCATCTCGACCCACAGCGAAGACGAACTGGAAACCGCGCTCGCCGCCGATCCGTATTACGTCGCACTCGGACCCATCTACGAAACCAAGCTGAAAGTCATGAAGTGGGCCCCGCAAGGCCTCGACAAAATCACCGCCTGGAAGCGCCGCATCGGCACCTTGCCGCTGGTCGCCATCGGCGGCATCACGCCCGAGCGCGCCCCAGGTGTGATCGCAGCCGGCGCGGACAGCGTAGCGGTGATCACAGACTTCATCACGTCGCCCCACCCCGAAGCCCGCGTCTCGCTTTGGCTCGATTGGGCGCGTAAGATGATTACATAAGAAGTAAATAGCGCCACACAGGAGAACACCGATGCAGACGAATAAGGACATCTCCGCCCCGCTCTCCCGCCGCACCGCTCTGGGCTTTGCCGCCGCCGCTCTGACGATGGGAGCCACGCGCGCCATCGCTGCCGATGGCCACGAGGGCATGGACCACAGCCAGATGGATCATTCGACGATGGACCATTCCAAGATGGACCATTCGGCCATGGATCATTCCATGCACGGCACCAAGCACAAGGCCGTCATCGATACGGCCACCGCCTGCATCGCCAAGGGCGAAGTCTGCATCGCCCACTGCATCGACCTCATGAAGGCCGGCGATACCGCCATGGCCGATTGCATGAAGACCGTGTCGGCCATGATGCCGATGTGCGCCGCCCTCGTCCGCTTCGCCGCCCTCGACAACAAGCGCCTCAAGGAACTCGCCGCCGTCTGCAAGGACGTCTGCGCCGACTGCGAAGCCGAGTGCAAGAAGCACGCCGACAAACACGCCGTCTGCAAAGCCTGCATGGACAGCTGCACCGCCTGCATCAAAGAATGCAAAGCGCTCTTGGACGCGTAGGACTGCAGAGCGCGGCGGTGCCAGGCACCGCTCTCCCGGAGGGTTATGCGTTTAGCCGCAGAGGCTCACCCCCGCCCGAGTGCGCGCCAGCCGATGTCGCGGCGGCAGAAGCCGCCCGGCCATTCGATACGGTCGAGGGCCTGGTAGGCCCGCGTCTGCGCTTCGGCCACCGTCCGGCCCGTGGCAGTCACCGCCAGCACGCGCCCGCCATCGGCAACAATCCGCCCATCGACCGCCTTCGTGCCGGCATGGAACACCTGCACGCCGTCCACCGCCCGCGCCGCATCGAGCCCACGGATTTCCGTGCCCTTCAACGGCGTCCCCGGATAACCGTCCGCCGCATAAACAACCGTCAGCGCCGCCTGATCCGACCATCTGAGATCGAAGGTATCCAGAACGCCGTCCGCGGTGGCCAACATTGCCGCCAGCAGATCCGACTTCAGCCGCATCATCAAAACCTGCGTTTCCGGATCGCCGAAGCGCACGTTGTATTCGATAAGCTTCGGCCCCTCGGCCGTGATCATCAAACCGGCGAACAGCACACCCTTGAACGGCGTCCCCCGCGCGGCCATGGCTTTGACCGTCGGCCACACGATCTCGTCCATCGTCCGACGGGTCATCTCATTTGTCATCACCGGTGCCGGCGAATAGGCGCCCATGCCACCGGTGTTCGGTCCGGTATCGTTTTCGCCGACGCGCTTGTGATCCTGCGCTGACGCCATGGCGAGCACGTGCGTGCCATCGCACAACGCAAAGAAGCTCGCCTCTTCCCCTTCGAGAAACTCTTCCACGACCACTTCCGCACCCGCCGCGCCAAACGCGCCAGCAAAGCACGCATCGATCGCGTCGTCGGCTTCCGAACGGCTGCCCGCGATCACAACGCCTTTGCCCGCCGCCAACCCGTCTGCCTTCACGACGATGGGAAAGCGCTGCGCAGCTAAATAAGCCTTCGCAGAATCGGCATCCGAGAACCGGCCATACGCCGCCGTCGGAATGCCAAACTCCCGGCACAGGTCCTTGGTGTACCCCTTCGAGCCTTCGAGCTGTGCCGCGGCCTTCGACGGACCAAAGTGCTTGATCCCCGCAGCCGCGAGCGCGTCCGTCAGGCCACCGACGAGCGGCCCCTCGGGCCCGACGACGACGAACGACACATTTTTATCGCGGCAGAAGGCGACAACGGCGGCGTGATCCGAAGCGTCAAGCGCCACGCACGTTGCAAACTCCGCAATCCCGGGGTTTCCCGGCGCGCATAAGAGCGATGTAAGGAGAGGGCTTTTCACCAGCGTCCACGCCAGCGCGTGTTCGCGGCCGCCCGAACCGATCAAAAGGACGTTCATGGCCCCGTGAAGTGCTACGGTTAACTGCCCGGGTCAAGAGCCAGGTCAAGAGCCAGGTCAAGAGGTTGATCTTTTGGCCCCATTTCAGGCACGTTGACCAGGATCACGGCCCAGCATGGTCCGTGGTCCTAAGTTTGTCAGGGTGACATTGGCGGCACAGTCGCCAAGTGAGGAGCCTTATCAATGCCCGACACCATCGCCTCTTCGATGGCGAAGACGTGGGCGGACTGGCCCCAGGCTCTGCGTGGCTGGTTCTCTCACCCCGATGACGATGATGATGGCGAAGACCCACACGGCCGTCTGCCCCACGCCGAGCGCCGCCTGTTGACGCTCGTCGCGCTGGGCTTGGCGCTCATCGTCGGCTGGTGGTGGTGGGATCGCGGTCCCGAGGTCAAGGTTGTGGCGGTCGCGACGGGCGACGCCGCCGAGGTCGTCTATGCCACCGGTGTGGTCGAACCCGTCAACTGGGCGAAGGTGACAGCGCCTGCGCGCAAACGCATCGAAGAGATCTGCAAATGTGAAGGCGAAGAAGTCAAAAAGGGCCAAGTCGTCGTCCGCTTGGATGACGACGAAGAACAAGCTGTTCTGCGTGAATTTGAATCGCGTCTCAACCGCTACAAGGAAGATGCCGCCCGCCTGGAAGGACTGGTGAAACGCAACTCCGTCTCCCGCGTCACGCTCGACGACAAGCTTACCGAGGTGCGCGAATACGAAGCCCGCGTCGCCATGCAGAAAGACCGTATATCCGATCTGGCTTTGAAGTCGCCGCTCGACGGCATCGTCATGCGCCGCATCGGCGAAGTCGGCGAGATCGCCGGCATCGGCGAACGCGACACCCTGCTCTGGGTCGGCGAACCGAGCCCCCTCAAAATCATCGCCGAAGTGAACGAAGACGACATATTGAAGGTGGCAACTGGCCAGCGCGTCCTGCTCCGTCACGAGGGCCACACCGGTACACCGCTCCCCGCCACGGTCGACCGCATCACGCCCAAAGGCGACCCGGAGACGAAAACCTTCCGCGTCCACTTGGCGCTGCCCAGCGACACGCCGCTGAAAGTCGGCATGAGCGTGGAAGCCAACATCGTTGTGGCCGAAGCCAAGGGCGCGCTCGTCGTCCCCGCCGAAGCAATCTCCAACAACCACGTCCTCAAGGTCGAGGACGGTGAGGTGCGCCAGGTCGCGGTCGAAGTCGGCATTCGCGGCACCGATCGCGTCGAAGTCAAAGGTGCGCTGGCGCCCGGCGATCTGATCGTCTCGCCGCCGCATGCGGGTCTGAGCGACGGCGACAACGTGCGGCCGCTGCGAGAGTGACATGAACCTCGTCCTCGACATCGCCCTCACGCACGTCCGCTCCCGCCTCCGGCAAACGCTTGTCGGCCTAATGGGCGTCGCCATGGGCGTCGGCTTCTCGGTCATGATGGCAGGCCTCATGGAGGGCTCGCAGCGCGACTTCGTCACCCAATTGGTTGACGCACTTCCCCATATCACCATGAGCGACGAGCGCCGCGAACCGCCCCGCCAGCCCGCCGAAGATCACTACCAAGTGGTCGCCTTTTCCGGCCTCAGCACCATGGCGACGCGCCCCGGCATCAAGAACCCCTATGCGATTATCGCCTCGCTCGACAGCTGGCTCGAAGGGGCCGTCGCACCCTCCGTCCAGGCCCGCGCCGTCATCCGCTACGCCAGCCGCGACACCGCCGCCAACGTCACCGGCATCGACCCCAAACGCGAAGCCGCCGTCTCCAAACTCCCCGAGCAACTGCGCCAAGGCACGCTGAAGGATCTCTACCGCTCCTCCAACGCCATCATTCTAGGCGATCGCTTGGCGGAAAAAATCGGCGCCCGCGTGGGCAACACGATCGCGGTCGTCTCGAGCACGGGCCGCGTTCTCACGTGTACGGTCGTCGCTCTGCTCCATTCCGGCATCAGCCAGACCGATGAAACGCAGGCCTTCACGCTCATCAAAACCGCGCAGATCCTCGCGGGTCAGACGGGCATCGTGAACGCCATGCGCATCCGCGTCGCCGACATCATGGCAGCAAGAGACATCGCTGGACGCATCGAAGCCCAGACCGGCTATAAATCGGTGTCGTGGCAGGAGGCCAACGAAGACCTCCTCTCCGCCCTCGAGATCCGTAATTTCATCATGTACACGGTGGTCGGCGCGATCCTGCTCGTCGCCTCCTTTGGGACCTACAATATCATCTCCACCATCACGCACGAGAAGACCCGCGACATCGCGATCCTCAAGTCGCTGGGTTTCACCGAAGGCACCGTGCGATCGATCTTCCTCCTCGAAGCCCTCATCATCGGTATTGCCGGCACACTGCTTGGATGGGTCTTGGGCTTCGCGCTCTGCCAAGCGCTTGGCACACTGGAATTCAAGAGCCCGTTCATGGATGCCACGCGCCTGCCGATGTATTACAGCCCGGTACATTATGCGTTGGCCGGCCTCGTCGCGCTCACCGCATCCGCAATCGCCGGCTATCTCCCCGCCCGCAAAGCCGCCAGCGTCCACCCCGTCGAAATCATCCGGGGCGCTTCATGACGATCCAGCTTCCCGTGACAACGCCGCTGATCGAATTGCGCCACGTCACCAAAACAATCGGCGACGGCGTTGAGACGACACTCGTGCGCGATATCAGCATGAAAATCGAGCCGGGCGAGTTCGTCGCCATCACCGGTCCGTCCGGATCGGGCAAAAGTTCTCTGCTCTATCTTCTCGGCCTTTTGGACGTTCCCACGTCTGGCCAGGTCCTGATGCAGGGCCGCCCGGTTCCTGCTGACAGCGAAACAGAACGCGCCCGCCTGCGCCTCAAGCTCTTGGGCTTCGTCTTTCAGTTTCACTTCTTGCTGGTTGAGTTTTCGGCCCTGACAAACGTGATGCTTCCCATGCGCGCGCTGGGAGAACGGAGCGAACGCGCCATGAAAGACCGCGCGATGAAACTTTTGACGTCGCTAGGGTTGGAAGCCCACGCCCACAAACTCCCCGGTCAACTGTCAGGCGGACAACGCCAACGCGTCGCCATCGCCCGCGCGCTCGCCAACGAACCGCAGGTGATCCTCGCCGACGAGCCGACAGGCAACCTGGATAGCGCCTCCAGCGAGCAGGTGCTGGCGGTCCTGCGCCAATTGGTCGACGAGACCAAGCGCTCCGTCGTTATGGTCACGCACGATCTGGCGCTCGCCGCCCGCGCCGACCGCCACGTCCGCATCGTCGACGGGCGCCTTATTGATTGAAGCTACTTGAGCGTCTTCAGATAATCGATAATAGCCTTGCGCTGGCTCTCGTCCGACAGCCCCGCGAACGTCGCCATGTTGCTGCCGGGAAAGACGCTGTTCGGGTTTTCAATGAATTTGTCCATATTGCCGTCGTCCCACACCAGATCAGTCGTCTTGAAACCCGGCGAATAGGAATACCCCTCAACGCTGCCCGCCTTGCGCCCCATCACCCCGTGCAGCGACGGCCCGAGCCGGTTATCGCCCGGTTCCGCCGAATGGCAGGTGCGGCAATGGTTATTGTAGGCGACCTGCGGATCGGTGCTGCTCGGCGCCGTCTGCGCGAAAGCTGCCGCCGCCACAAACGAACCGGCGATGAGCGCAAACCCTGTCCAACGCAGGGAATAGCCGGTCGGTCCACAGCCCGGGGGTCTCATGAGTGCCTCCCATGTGATGAGATTTTAAACGTTTGAGGAAAAACGCACCCTGCCGGGCAGAGTTCCCTTCGCCCGTATTGCCTCAGGCCACCATTGGGTATAGTCCGCCCCACCCGCAGGAGAAAAACGACTCGTGGCCGATCTGACGCCCCAGCCCTTACGCAACGCGCCGGAGTACTCCGTCGGCGACCTCTCCAACGCCATCAAGCGCGCACTGGAAGACGGCTTCGGCCATATCCGCCTGCGCGGCGAAGTCTCCGGCTATCGCGGCCCGCACTCCTCCGGCCACTGCTATTTCTCGCTGAAGGACGACAAGGCCAAGATCGACGCCGTCGTCTGGAAGGGCAACTGGGGCCGCCTCAAGATCAAGCCCGAGGAGGGCATGGAAGTCATCGTCACCGGCAAGGTGTCGTGCTTCCCGGGTTCCTCCAAATATCAGATCGTCATCGAAGCCCTCGAACCTGCCGGTGCCGGCGCGCTGATGGCGCTGCTCGAAGAGCGCAAGCGCAAGTTCGCCGCCGAAGGGCTCTTCGACGAAGAGCGCAAAAAGCCGTTGCCCTTCCTGCCCCGCGTCGTCGGCATCGTCACCTCGCCCACCGGCGCCGTCATCCGCGACATGCTGCACGGCTTTGAAGAGCGCTTCCCCGCGCACGTGGTCGTCTGGCCCGTCCCCGTGCAAGGCGAAGGCAGCGCGGCCAAGGTCGCCGCCGCCATTCGCGGCTTCAATGCGCTTGTACCAGGCGGCCCCGTCCCACGCCCCGACGTGCTCATCGTCGCGCGCGGCGGCGGCAGTCTGGAAGACCTGTGGGGCTTCAATGAGGAAGTCGTCGTCCGCGCCGCCGCTGAGAGCCGCATCCCGCTCATCTCCGCCGTCGGCCACGAAACCGACTGGACGCTGATCGATCTCGTCGCCGACGCCCGCGCGCCCACGCCCACCAAAGCGGCCGAATGGGCGGTGCCGAAATACTCCGAACTGATGGCCGAAGTTGCTGACCGCAGCCAGCGTCTGCGGATCGCCTGCCGCCGCCTGCTCGAAGCGACACGCACGCACCTGAAAGCCGCCGCGCGCGGCCTGCCCCGCCCCGAGGATCTCACCGCCCTACCGCGCCAGCGCTTCGATGCGGTCGATCAGCGCCTCTCGCGCGCCCTCCTCGCCAACACCCGCGCGCACGCCATGCGCCAAGCAAAGGTCGCCGGCCGCCTGACGCCGAGCCTCCTGCACAATCTCGTCGAACGCCGCGACCGCCGCCTGACCGACGGCTTCGCCCGCGCCCGCACCGCGATGACGCGCATCGCCGGCGAACGCCGCACACGTTTTGAACGCGTCGGCGGCCGTCTGCGCATCGAAGCGCTCGCCAACCGGCTCGATCAGAAGCGCCGCGCACTCGAAGCCCAGTCCAAGCTGCTCACGTCTTATAGTTATCAGGGCGTCCTCGCCCGCGGCTTCGTCATCGTTCGCGACGAAACCGGAGCCATGGTCCGCCGCGCCGCAGCGTTGACCGCGGGACAGCCGCTCGAAGTTGAATTCGCCGATGGCCGCACCCCAGTGGAAGTGACCGGCGGCCCTCCAAGCCGAGATGTCGGCGCGAGCGCCCCCGCGTCACCCCGCCCCTTGCCCCCAGCTGCGCGCAAGAAGCGCGGCACGCCGCCGCAAGGCTCGCTCCTCTAGACCGCCCGTTGGCGTGGCCCCGTCAAGTCAACCGGCCACCTGTCTTGCCGCGGCGCACCAAGCCCTCTAGACATACCAAACGAAACGCATGGGCCCCGGCGTTCGGGGAAGGATCGGCAATGAACAGGCTTGAGCGATTGTTTGGCGGCGGCACAGAAGCCCGCATCCGGTATCTGGCCGGCGAATTCCAGGTGCTTTCGGCCGGTGACTACGTCCGCTGCGCGGTGTCCGGCGCACGCATTGAATTGGCCAACCTGCGCTACTGGAGCGTCGAGCGCCAGGAAGCCTACGCCACGCCGGAAATCTCCATGAAGCGCTATCTCGAAACACATCCGGGCAACTAAGCAATCGTCAACTGTGTCTCTTGTTTAGTGCGCCAGTGATCCGCGCCATCAAGACCGCCCCATCATCTCCGCGCAAACGAAGCGCAATCGGCAACGTTCGTGCAGCCCGCCTCAAGTCCGCCTGCGCGCCTGTCCGCCCAAGGCGCACGAAATCCTTCTCCGTCGTCACAAGCATCGCGCCGAGTTTATCGGCCTCAGCCATCAACCGCGCGGCTTCCGCATCGGTGAAGTCGTGATGATCGGCAAACCGCCGCTCGCCCGCCAGCGTCGCACCCAATTGCTCTAGCAGCCGGAAAAAGCGCTGCGGATTTCCAATCCCCGCAAAGGCCAGTACGCGCTGCCTCTGCAGCCATGATGTGTCGCCGGCTGGTTCCGGCCCCGCCGACAGAACCGGCCCCGAAAACCACGGCGCAATCTGCGCAGCAATCCGGTCCCGATCCTCGCGCCGCCCGTTCACCACGACGATATCAGTCTTCGCCAGCTGCACAGGAAGCGGCGCCCTAAGCGGACCGGATGGAATGACACCACCGTTGCCGAACGCCCGCGCACCGTCCACGACGGCAATGGTCAGATCTTTCGAAAGCCCCGGATTTTGCAGCCCGTCGTCCATGAGGATCACGTCTCCCGCAATCCCGTGACCAGCCAGTGCCTTCACGCCCGCCACGCGGTCCGGCGAAACCATCACACGCGCCGCCCGCGCCAGCAGCAACGCCTCGTCCCCCACGTCCGCCGCGCCATGACGCTCCCGATCGACCAGCGTGGGCGCGCGCACGGCGGAGCCATATCCGCGCGTCAGGAAAACCGGCGACAAATTCTGCGCCGTCAATTGCCCGGCGATCCACATCGCTAGCGGCGTCTTGCCCGTCCCGCCCGCCGTGAAATTACCGATGCACAAAACCGGCAGCGCCGCCGAATATCGGGGGCCCTGCGCCATGCGCCGGGCAGCCAACCGGCCATAGACCCATGCGGCCGGTGCCAGCGCCCGTGCAGCAAAACCGGGCTGCGGTTCATTCCACCACGACGGCTCACGAAACGGCACGTCGGAGACCTTGCACGGGCGCGTCTTCGCGGGCTTCGGGTTCGGCGTCCGTGCCAGCGGGCGCCGCCGAAAGGGCTGCCGCCGCCGGAGCCACGGGCAGCAGCGGCAAGAGCGCGGCAACGGTCTGCTCGAGCGCACCACTCATCCCCACCAACGCCGCCTCGCCCGCACGGCACGCCGCCGAGCGTGCGGCCGCGTCGGTGATCAACCGCGTTGCGGCCTCGGCCAGATCGTTGGCCCCGGTCACGCCAACAACCGCGCCAGCCCCTTCAAGGCCGCCGTAAATATCCGCAAAGTTATGCCGGCTTGGCCCGCTCATCACGGCGCATCCCAACCGGATCGCCTCGATGGGGTTCTGACCACCGCGCGCCACCAACGATCCGCCGAGCAAGACCGTTTGGCTGAGCGAATAGAAGAGACCCAATTCCCCGATCGTATCCGCCAGATAAAGGTCTGTGTCTGGCGCCGGATCTTCCCCGGCCGAGCGCAAAGCAACGTGCAATCCCCCGCCGTCTAACTCTGCCGCCAGCAGCGGGCCCCGTTCCGGATGCCGTGGCGCGATGATGGTCAACAGATCCGGCAACCGCGCGCGCATGATGCGGTGCGCCTCGGAGATAATACGCTCCTCGCCCTCGTGTGTGCTGGCCGCCACCCACACCGGCCGCGCCCCGATAAGTGAACGCATCCGCGCCAACGCCACAGCGTCGACGGGCGGGGCCGGCGCGTCGATTTTCAGGTTGCCCGCAGCCACTGTTCGCGGTGCGCCCAGATAGGCGAACTGGCGTGCCAGTCCCGCATTCTGAGCGAGCACCAGATCGAACCGCCCGAACAATTGCTTCGCTATCCCTCGCTGCCAACGCCAACGCTTAAAACTGCGCCATGACATGCGAGCGTTGACGAGGGTGATGGGAATACCCCGCTCGGACGTGGCCATGATGAGATTGGGCCAGACTTCGCTCTCGGTGAACACCGCAAGATCCGGCCGCCAGTGATCGAGAAAGCCGCTGACGGCTTGTGGGATGTCGATGGGCGCGTACTGGTGAAGCGCACGCGGTCCCAACCGGCCGGCCGCGATGTTGGCCGATGTCACCGTCCCCGTCGTGACGAGAACATGCATGTCGGGGCGCGCTGTTTCCATGCGCGCGATGAGTGGCAGCACGGCGTTGAGTTCGCCAACACTCGCCGCATGGACCCACGCCAACGGACCGGCAGGGCGCGCCGCATCCGGCCGTCCCAGACGCTCGGATTGCCGCGCGCGATCTTCCTTGCCCCGTCCCGCACGTCGCGCAAGGCCGGCCGGAGCCAGCGGTGCCAGTGCGCGCGTCAGGCCGCGATACGAACGCAGCGTTGCGCCCAGTTTCGGCGGTGGAATGGTCGGATCTGCCGAGCGCGGCGTCGCCCGCGCGAGATCGGCCCCGGCGAGATCATACGCCCGCCGCGTCACCCGTTGGAGTTCGCCCTCGACATGCAAACGGATCGCTTCCAGCTCCGCCGCACTCGCCGCGCGCGGCACGAAGATCGGTTCGCCATAAACATAGGCCAGTTTTGAGAACGGCAAATTGATCGTCAGCCGGCTCCAAGTATCAAACGTTGTAAACCGTGAACTCGCCACCGCCAGCGGCACAATCGGTCGACCGCTCATCCGCGCCAGCGTGATGATGCCATCGCCGCAACGCCGCGCCGGTCCGGGTGGAACATCCGCCGTCATGACGAACGACTTACCATCCGCCAGACACTGTAGTGCTCCGCGCAACGCACTGGCACCGCCGCGATCCTTCTTGCGTCCCCCCGCGCCGGCTCCGCGCACGAGTTCGACGCCGAGGTTGGCCATTGTGGAGCCGATGAATTCCGCATCGCCATGACGAGCAACCATTGCCGCCACCGGGACATCCGGCCGGTGCATCGACGCCATCATGAATTGGCCGTGCCAGAGACCGACGATGCACGGATGATCCGACCGCAGCCGGTCGATGATACCAGCGGGTTCCGCAATCACATCCGACGTGCGGTAAACCAGCCGCACCAGCCGTGCCAGTTGCCGCCCAGCCAATCGTCCAGCGCTCACCGTGTCGGGAGGCGAATGTGCCATAGAAGCTATGCGTCCCGGCCCGCCTATGGGAACAGACTGATCCCACATGGCAATCATCGAACAAGGAGCGCGCCGTAGACGGGCGCGCCGCGATCCCCTCTTGTCTCAGGTTAGAGCACCGAATATCAACCCCAATCAGAGGCCCATGGGCAGTTATCGACCGCAGCGGCGGCGGTCATTCGTGCCAATGCTTGTTCTACCCCGCCGTGGGGTGCGCAGACATCCGCCAGCAATCGTGACCAAGCCGGGATAGTCGACCCGAATATGCCATCCAACAGGATCAAGGGAATAAAACGGGCGCTCCGCCGCAGCGCCACGAATGCGAGGTCTCGGATCGCCGAGACCGCTCCGGAACCCCTGCGCCGTTTCGCGGCACCCATGGCCAACTATGCCGATATGTTGCTTATCGATCACCTGTTCGTGCGCGTCTTGTTTCCAAATCGCCACAGACTATCGTCACGCGCTTGGCGGGCAGCCCAGCCGCTGCCGTATCAGTTGAAAACGGTAAAAGCGCTCGGCGTCCGGACAGTCATCAACTTGCGCGGCAATGGCAGCAAACCGACCGCGCGCGCCGAACGGGCCGCCTGCGAGCGCCTCGGCCTCACATATGTCGATTACTGCGTCCGCAGCCGCGACGCGCCCTCGAAGGCAGAATTACATGGGCTGCGCGACCTCTTCGCGCGCATTGAACACCCCGTGTTGCTCCATTGCAAATCCGGCGCCGACCGGGCCGGACTAGCCAGCGCGCTCTATCTGCATCTCGTCGAAAAGGTCCCGGTCGAAGAGGCCAAGCGCCAGTTGAGCCTGCGCTTCGGTCACATCCGCCACGCCGATACGGGCGTCCTCGACGCCTTCTTCGATCGCTACCTCGCCCACGCCGCCAGCGATCCCATCGACCTGTTCACCTGGATCGATAACCACTACGACCCGGTAGAGCTCAAGCGCTCTTTCCGCAGCCGCGGCTGGGCCAACCGCGTCGTCGATGGCATCCTGGGCCGCGAGTGACCTCAACCGGCCGGGTGCGCCGGATCGAGCAGCCGGTGAAGATGCACCACGAAGTAGCGCATCAGCGCGTTGTCGACCGACTTCTGCGCCGCCGCCTTCCACGCCGCATGCGCCTCCGCATAGTTGGGATAGATGCCGACGATATCGAGGTGAGCGAGATCGCGGAAGGTCACGCCATCGAGCGAATCGAGTTCGCCGCCGAAGACGAGGTGTAAGAGCTGCTGGGGCGGTTGCGGAGATTTGGACATGCGGGTTCGTTTCCGGAATGCGAAGGGGTGTCCGGCGGCGGGGCCGGACGGCGAAGGGGAGCATCCCCCGAACTGGGCGGAGGCAGCCCACATCGCGCCTGCGGACCGGCGCCATGACGGGACAAAAGTGCCTCAGCCGGCGGCAAAGACGCAACGGCGCGAACCGCCGCGCCAGCTGTTGAAACGGCACATTTTTTAATTGTGGCAAAAGAAAACCGGGCACCAGGGGCGCCGTAGCCGGCTGGGGCAGCGCCCAGCCCGAATCGCCAGCTCTACTTCTCGAAAATTGTAAGCTCGAGCATGATGGTGAGAGCAAACAGCAGCATCACCAAAACCCACAAGGCGAGGCCTTCCAGACGAGGTTCAGTCATATCCTCCTCCCAGGAATTCTCACGCGCACCCACTTGAGACTACACCGTCCGTTCGCAATGTCTAAGCAATTCGAGCCAGATCCCGAAGCGGGGTGGGGATAGCGCCTGCCGGACGGCGGCCCCGTCTCGCGCCGCGCAGCCCGTTTGATCTCGGCACGGCAATTGTCTAGCGTCCGTCATATATTGAACTCGAGCAGGTTGCGCAGCGCCAGATGACACTGTCCCCCTACGATCAGAACCTCGACAAGAACCCGGCCAACCATCAGCCGCTGACCCCTCTCACATTCCTGGAACGTGCCGCGGCGGTCTATCCTAACCACACCGCCGTCATCCACGGCTCGCTGCGCTATTCGTGGAAGGACTTCTACGCCCGTAGCCGCCGTCTCGCCTCCGCCCTGGCGCGCCTCCAGATCGGTCCTGGCGATACTGTCTCGGTCATGCTGTCCAACACGCCGCCGATGCTGGAAGCCCATTACGCCGTGCCAATGCTGGGAGCGGTCTTGCATTCGCTGAACACGCGCCTCGATGCGCCGATCCTCGCCTTCCAGCTCGACCATGCTGAAACCAAGGTCCTCATCACCGACCGCGAGTTCTCGAGCGTCATGGCCGACGCCTTGGCGCTCGCCAAAGTCCGTCCAATTATCATCGACTATCATGATCTGGAGTTTCCCCAGGACGGCAAGCCGCTCTCGCAACTCGACTACGAGACGCTCATTCAAAACTCCGATCCTGAATTCAAATGGCGCATGCCCGCCGACGAGTGGGCAGCGATCTCGCTCAATTACACCTCCGGCACCACAGGCAACCCGAAGGGCGTCGTCTACCATCATCGCGGCGCCGCCCTCATGTGCTACGCCAACACCATCGCCACCGGCATGGGCCGCCATCCCGTGTACCTGTGGACGCTGCCCATGTTCCACTGCAACGGCTGGTGTTTCACCTGGTCGATGGCCATGGTAGCTGGCACGCATGTCTGCCTGCGCTGGGTCCGCGCCAAAGCGATGTACGACGCCATCGTCGAGCACAAGGTCACGAATATCTCCGGCGCGCCGATCGTCATGTCGACGCTGCTTGGCGCGAAACCCGAAGAAAAGCGGCACATTTCACACCGCGTCTCCTTCAACCACGCCGCCGCCCCCCCGCCACAAGCCGTCCTCGACGCCATGATCGCCGCAGGCTTCGATCTCACCCACCTTTACGGTCTCACCGAAACCTACGGCCCCGCGACCATCAACGAATGGAACACCGAGTGGCACGCGCTTGAAGAAGAGGTCAAAGCCAAGAAGCGTATTCGCCAGGGTGTGCGCTACGTCGCGCTGGAAGACCTGACGGTAATGGACCCTGAAACCATGACGCGCGTTCCCGCCGATGGCGAGACGATGGGCGAAGTTATGTTCCGCGGGAACATCGTGATGAAGGGCTATCTCAAGAACCCCGAAGCGACTGCAGAAGCCTTTGCTGGCGGGTGGTTCCATTCCGGCGACCTCGGCGTTCTCCATCCCGATGGCTACATCCAACTCAAAGACCGCTCCAAGGATGTCATCATTTCCGGCGGCGAGAATATCTCATCGATCGAAGTCGAAGACGTGCTCTATAAGCATCCCGCTGTCGCCGCCTGCGCTGTGGTCGCCAAGCCCGATGAAAAGTGGGGCGAGACGCCATGCGCATTCATCGAACTTAAGGCCGGCGCCTCCGCGACCAAAGAAGAGCTCGTGGCGTGGTGTCTCGAGCACCTCGCCCGCTTCAAAGCCCCCCGCCACGTAGTGTTCACCGAGTTGCCCAAGACAGCCACCGGCAAGATCCAGAAGTTCCGCCTGCGCGATCTGGCCAAGGATGCCTGACGGAAGCCCTCCCCCAAAAAATCTGCGACGGGTTTTCCCCTCTCCCGCGTTCGAATGAATGACGCGGCGTGCTGGCGTCCGCCCGGCACCAGCCCTCGGTGCTGAGCTCCCCGCATTGGCCGGGCCTGGCGCGCCGCGCACGAACATGGAGAACCCAATGACACGTAACGGAAAAATCCTCGCAGGCGCTGCAGTGATCCTAACGCTCGGCTCCGCCGCCGCGATCGCTCACCGCCACGGCGGCGGCCACCACAAGGGCCACCACGGTTGGGGTGGCCCGCATGGGATGATGGGCCTCGCCGGGCCCTTGTGCCGCGGCAACGCGGCTGAAAAGGCCGACCTGATGATGGTCCGCCTCCAGTATAAGGTGAACCCCACCGACGCCCAGAAGCCGGCCTTTGAGGAATTGAAGACCGCTGTGAAGTCGGCTGCCGAAAAGGTCGCCGCCGCCTGCCCGCCGAAGCCCGAACCGGCCGCTGACGGCGCCAAGCCGGAACGGCCCGCGCCCAAGGAAATCACCGCGCGTTTGGCTGATACCGAAGCCCAACTCGCCGCCGCACTCGAAGGCGTGAAGATCGTACGTCCCGCCGCCGAGAAGCTATATGCCACGCTCGACGATGCGCAGAAGAAAGCCGTCTCCGAAATCGGCATGGGTAAGCGCGGCAAGTGGGGCAAGCATCACGAGCGCTGGGAAAAGCGCGGACGTGATGGTGGCCCAGATGGCGAACGCGGTGGTCCCGGCGGCGGCCCCGCCGGCGATGACGGCACGCCCGAGCGCGAAGGCGATCTCTAATCGCTAAAGCGGCAAGCCGCTAACGAACGAAGCCCGCCGGTCCATCCGGCGGGCTTATTCATGTCAGCCGCTGCTGTGTTGGAATGAGCGACACCATGCTGCCAACAACGCAAAGCGTGCGGCAAGCCGGTGTCGCAAAAAATCAAAAGCCGACTCCTTGGCGGAGCCGGCTTCAAAGAGCCTCAATGGCGAGAGGCGGCGGACAGTCTGTCGATCTCTTCTTTGATCTTCAGCTTCTGCTGCTTCATCCGCCGGATGACGACATCGTCGGACCCGGGCCTGGACATCTCCTCTGAAATCCGGCGGTCGAGCTGCCGGTGCTTCTCTGCGAGTTCGTGGAGATGTGCGGATAACGCCATTTATTCCTCCTTCGATCGTTGAGACTTCAAATCATGCCAGAGAATGGGTGCGTTGTAAAAGGTGCACAGCGATCACCAATTCTCATTCATGAAAATGTGATCGTGACCGTTAAATTCAACCGGATGTGTTCGCATTTGCATCAATATCTACGATTGGATGTCCAGCGCGCGCCCGCCGCCCTCGAACCGCCGCAAAGGCCGGAAATCCGGGCTCCCGGCCGCTAAGCTGTTGCAGAATTGGGAAAGAAGCGTAAAACGCGCCGCGGGGGGCAGCCGCAGACGTCGGCACGGCCTGAGCAAGTGCGAAGAGGCACATGGTGCGACACAACGAAGGGGAGTTGCGGGAAGAACTCGTGCGGCTGCGGAACGAACACCGCACGCTGGACGAGGAAATCGTCGCCCTCGAAGCCATCGGCGGCCACGACCAGCTCAACATCCGCCGCCTCAAGAAAAAGAAGTTGACCATCAAGGATCAGATCACCGCGATCGAAGATCAACTCCTGCCCGACATCATCGCTTAAATCTCGTTTGGTCGCGGCTCGCGGATTGAACCTCATGCCGCCGTGATGCGTTTAGATCTTGTTGGCGGCCAAGGATGTTCGCCGTCAGTGCGAGTTCTCTGATGCGCCCCGTCGAAACCTGGCTCTATCCCGCATCGCTCGGTCTCTACTGCGAGCCCGGCGACTTTTATATCGATCCGCCCCGCCCCGTTGATCGCGCGCTCATCACGCACGGCCATTCCGATCACGCGCGCTCCGGCCACGCGCACGTTCTGGCAACGGCGGAAACCATCGACATCATGAAGGTGCGCTACGGCGCCAACTGCGCCGGCGACTTTCAAGCAGCCGAATTGGGCCACACGCACACCATTAACGGCGTCAGCGTGCGCTTCGTCCCCGCCGGTCATATCCTGGGTTCCGCCCAGATCATGCTCGAATACGATGGCCGCCGCGCCGTCGTGTCCGGCGACTACAAGCGCGCCACCGATCCCACCTGCCGCCCATTCGAACTCGTGCCCTGCGATGTCTTCGTCACCGAAGCCACGTTCGCGCTCCCCGTCTTCCGCCATGAGCGCGCCGATAGCGAAGCCCGCCGCCTCATTCAATCCATCGCCCGCAATCCCGAACGAACGCATTTGCTCGGCGTTTACGGTCTCGGCAAATGCCAGCGCATGATCGCGCTGCTGCGCGCAGAAGGCTATGACGCGCCGATTTGGCTGCACGGTGCGCTCGTCGGCTTGACGGCGCTTTATCAAAACCTCGGGATCGATCTGGGCGACTGCCGCCCCGCCAGCACTGCAGCCGATGCGGACCTGATAGGCGCGCTCGTCATGTGCCCGCCTTCCGCCCTCATGGACCGCTGGTCGCGTCGCATGGGCGAGGATCCGGTGCGCGTCTTCGCGTCGGGCTGGATGCGCGTGCGTGGCCGGGCCCGTCAACGCGGCGTCGAACTCCCGCTGATTGTCTCCGATCACGCCGACTGGCCCGAACTTCTCGACACCATCGTCGAGACCGGCGCGGAAGATGTCTGGGTCACCCACGGCCGCGACGACGCGCTTGTCCATCAATTGAGCCTCATGGGACGCCGCGCCCGGGCGCTCGCACTCGTCGGCTACGACGACGACGCGGAATAGAGCCCCATGCGCGCCTTCGCCGACACCCTCGACAGCCTCTCCACCACGCAAAGCCGCAACGGCAAACTGGCGCTGCTCACGGCGTATCTGCGCGACGCGCCTGATCCCGATCGCGGCTGGGCGCTCGCCGCCCTCACCGATGGACTGCCGCTGCGCATCGGCTTCCGCCGCATCCTCTCCGACCTGATGGCCGCGCGCACCGATCCGGTGCTGTTCAAACTGTCCCGCGATTTCGTCGGCGACACCGCCGAAACCGTCGCCCTGCTTTGGCCCACACCCGCCGGTCCCGTCACGCCGCCGCGCATCAGTGAAGTCGTGGATCGGCTCCTCAACGCCAAGCCCGCCGAACACGCCGCCATCATCGCCAACGTGCTCGACCGCTGCAACGTGCGCGAGCGCTGGGCCTTTCTGAAACTCGTCGGCGGCGCCCCCCGCGTCGGCGTCTCCGCACGGCTTGCCAAAACCGCCGTCGCCGAAATCGGCGGCCAGGATGTCTCGGCCATCGAAGAAGTCTGGCACGCGCTGAAACCGCCCTACACCGAATTGTTCGCATGGATGGCAGGCCACGCCGACCGGCCCGACCCCGGCAGCGTCCCCGTCTTCCGCCCGCTCATGCTCGCCCACCCCGTCGAGGACGCCGACTGGCCATCCCTTGATCCGCAAGACTTCGCCGCCGAATGGAAATGGGATGGCATCCGCGTGCAGGTGTCCGCCAAGGCCGGCGACGTGCGCGTGTATTCCCGCACCGGCGACGACATCTCGCCTGCCTTCCCCGAAATCCGTTCCGCTTTCGCGCACACGGATGTCGTGGCCGATGGCGAATTGCTCGTCGTGCGCGAAAATGCCGTCGCCTCCTTCAATGATCTCCAGCAGCGCCTCAACCGCAAATCCGTCACCTCCAAGATGCTTCGTGAAAGTCCTGCGCACCTGCGGCTCTATGATCTCTTATTTGCGAGGGGCGAGGATATCCGCGCGCTCCCCTTCGACGCCCGCCGCAATCGTCTCGAACTCTGGCACGCCGAAGAACGCCCGCTGCTCACCGATCTGAGCGCGCTGGTGCCATTCACGACGTTTGCAGAACTCGAAGAGCACTGGCGCGGCGCCCGCGAAGCCGGCATCGAAGGCCTGATGCTGAAACGCCGCGCCAGTCCGTATCTGGCCGGCCGCCCGAAAGGCCACTGGTTCAAATGGAAACGCGCCGCCCTGACCCTCGATTGCGTGCTCATGTACGCGCAGCGCGGCTCCGGCAAACGCTCGTCGCTCTATTCCGATTTGACTTTCGGCGTCTGGCGCACACGGGAAGGCGCCAACGAGCGCGAATTGGTCCCCGTCGGCAAAGCCTACTCCGGCTTCACGGATGTAGAGCTGCGCGACCTCGACCGCTTCATCCGCGCCAACACGACGGAAACCTTCGGCCCCGTCCGCGCGGTGACGCCCAAGCTCGTCCTCGAAGTCGCCTTCGATGCGGTGCAGCCCTCCACGCGCCACAAATCCGGCGTCGCGATGCGCTTTCCCCGCATCCACCGCATTCGCTGGGACAAACCCGCCGAAGAAGCCGATACGCTCGATACGACGATGGCCTTGATCGATCGACCCGCCGCATAAAAAAGGCGGCGCCGGAGGGGAGGGGATCCGGCGCCGCGCAACCCAAGCGCATCTCGGGGGAGGGACAACGCGCTCAGGGAACGGTTACAGCGTGACGACAGTGCCGCCGCTAACTTCAATCGTTTGACCGGTAATCCAACGCGCGTCCGGTCCGGCGAGGAACGCGACCACATCGGCAATCTCGGGCGCCTGCCCGATCCTCTTTAGCGCCTGCATGTTGAGCGTCTGCTGCGTGCCTTCATCGCTCTTTACGAAGCCGGTCATGTCCGTTTCGATCACGCCCGGCGCCACCGCGTTGACGGTAATGTTGCGCTCACCCAAATTCTTTGCGAGCGCCTTGGTTAGATTGTCGACGGGCGGCTTCGACATCGAATAAACCTCGACACCCGGGAACGGCAATCGCGACACCACCGACGTGGTCGAGATGATCCGCCCGCCGTCGTTCAAGCGTGGAATGGCAGCCTGCGTGATGAAGAACAGCGACTTCACGTTCACATCGAACACATAGTCGAACTGCTCTTCCGTCGTGTCCGCGAACGCGACGAATGGCGCCACGCCGGCGTTGTTGACGAGAATGTCAAAGGTCTTCTTGCCTCGCTTGGCGAGTGCCGCATCGACCTGCGCGAAGAGTTTGGCCGCAGCACCCGACTCCGTCAGTTCGGCGCCTACTGCGAACGCATCCCCGCCCTTCGCTTTGATGGCGGCAACGACCTCGTCGGCTGCCTGCGGGTTGCGGCCGTAGTGAACGCCGACGACGGCGCCATCCGAGGCGAGACGTTCCGCTATTGCCCGCCCGATTCCCCGGCTGGCACCGGTGACCAATGCGATTTTTCCTGTCAGTGACGTGGCCATGTCGAACTCCCTGTCTCGATTGAGCCGCACCGTCAGCGGTGGGCGGCGGCGGCCCTCTGGCCCCCGTCACCACGCCAATATACACCGATGGTCCCATAGTTCAAGATTATCGAACTATTGAATTATCAACTTTTCGTGGTGATATAGCGACTCATGCAGCGGCCCTTTGTTCATCCCCCGATTGAATCCGTGACCTTGGAAGGCATCCTCTATGCCTTGGCTGACCCCGTGCGCCTGGAGATCATCCGCCGCATTGGTGCGGGCACCTGCGCCATGAACTGCTCGGCCGCTGCACCCGAAAAGATGGCCAAATCTACCCAGTCGCATCACTTTCAAATTTTGCGCGAAGCCGGCCTCATCCGCTCCGAGCGCCGCGGCGTCGAAGTGATCAATCAGTTGCGCTGCGATGAAATCGGACAGAAGTATCCAGGCCTCATCCCGGCTATCTTGAAAGCCGCCGACCAGCGCGATGCTGCCAAATCCACCTGAAGCACGGAGATGTCCCGCATGTTCCAGGGCTTCACACGCGGACGGGCGAACGTTGGCGATGTTGAGATCGCCTATGTCATGGGCGGCAGCGGTCCGCCCATGCTTCTGCTTCACGGCTATCCGCAAACGCACGCCATGTGGGCCCGCATCGCGCCCTTTTTGGCCGAACGCTACACCGTGGTCGCCGCCGATCTTAGAGGCTATGGCGATAGCTCCAAACCCATCTGCACGCCCGACCGCAGCAACTATTCCTTCCGCACCATGGCCGCCGATCAAGTGGCTCTGATGCAAACCCTCGGCTTCGAAACATTCCACGTCATCGGCCACGACCGCGGCGGCCGTGTCGCCCATCGCATGGCGCTCGATGAACCCGATCGCGTTTTCTCGCTGGCCGTGCTCGATATCGTGCCCACCTACGCGATGTTCATGGACACCACGCACAAAGTCGCCGCCGCCTACTGGCACTGGTACTTTCTCGCCCAGCCCGAACCGTTCCCCGAAACGCTTATAGGCCGCGACCCCGATCATTTCTTCGAGTTCTGCCTCATCAGTTGGGGGAAGATGCCACTCGACGCCTTCGACCCCGCGCAATTGCAAGCCTATCGCACCGCGTGGCGCAACCCGGCCATGATCCACGGCTCCTGTTCCGATTACCGCGCCGCCATCACTGTAGATCTGTCGCACGACACCGGGGATAACAGCAGCAAGATCTCATGCCCCGCCTTGGCGTTCTGGGGAACGAAGGGCCTCATGCACCAGCTGTTCGACATGGAAGCCGAATGGGAAAAGCGTCTCGCCAGACCGCAGTTCGCGACGCTGCCGGGCGGCCACTTCTTCCCCGAGCAGTTCCCCGAAGAAACCGCCGCCCGCCTGCTGCAATTCCTCGATGGCGTCGTTTAGCCCAGACGATGCTTAGCCAAGCCGCCGCCGGAATTCGTCGTAGCCATACGAGCGCAGCACTTCATAGCGCCCGTCTTCATGCAGCATAGAGAGATCAGGCAGCGGTGTTCCGTTGAAGGTCGTGTTCTTCACGAACGAATACTGCATCATGTCGGTGAAGATCAGCCGGTCGCCCACTTTTAGCGGTTCCGCGAACGAGTATTCGCCGATCACGTCGCCAGTCATGCAGGTCTTACCGCCGAGAATATAGGTGTGCGCCAGCACGCCCGCCTTCTTCGCCCCGATGATGATCGGAGTGTAGGGCACTTCCAGCACATCCGGCATGTGCGTTGAGGCCGACGTGTCGAGAATGGCAATGTCTTTCTCGTTGCGATGCAGATCGAGCACGGTGGCCACAAGCCAGCCAGTGTTGACCACGAGCCCCGCGCCGGGTTCCAGAATGACCTCGACGCCGAACGCCTTCCGAAAATCCTGCAGCGCCGCGATCAACGGCTCGAGTTTGTAGCCCGGCCGGTTCATGAAATGCCCGCCGCCGAAGTTGACCGCCCTCACCTGCCGGATCTCATCGGCAAAGTGTTCCGCCACGTGTTTGATGAGTCCCACGGAGCCCTCTTCGCGCGCTTCGCACAAAGCATGCGCGTGCAAAATGTCGATCTCGGCCCACGGGATGCCGCCACTCTCCGCCTTCGTCGTGCCAAAGCGCGAGCCCGGCGCGCACGGGTCGTACAAATTTCCCCCGAGCGTCGCCATCGAGAACCCGGGATTGATCCGCACGCCGACGTGACGCCCGGCCGCTTTCGCCGTCGCCATGTGCTTGGAAAGTTGACCCGGTGAGTTGAAATAGATGTGGTCGGCAATGGTGACGAGACGCTCTACCTCGCCCGGCCCGTACGCCGGCGCATAGACGTGCACCTCTTTACCGAACTCTTCGCGCCCCATCCGCGCCTCGTACTCGCCCGATGCGGTCGTCCCGTCGAGTATATCGCGCATCAGTGGAAACGCCGCCGGCATGGCCCAGGCTTTGGTGGCAAGGAGCATCTTGATGCCGGTCTCGGCCTTGAGCCGCGCCGCCGTCTCCAGATTGCGCTTCAAGCTCGCCACATCGAGCACGTAAGCCGGTGTATGCATGTCGTCAGGCAGGTGGGGCGTCGTCATCAGGTGTTGCAACTCCGGAGCTAACACGGCAAGAGGCCGCTATATGGCACCCGCACGCCGTTTGTTAAAGTGCCGATCGGGTTTGCGACGTCCGTGCGACGGGCCGGCGCCGCGCCGCGCTGAAATTGAGCAGGAAAAGCATGTCGGGAAGTCATTTCGGAGCCGGTCGCACGCGCATCTCGCGGCGGGAGCTGCTGCATGGCGCCTTCGCTGCCGCAGCCGCCGGCATGGTGGCCCCGGCCCGCTCGCTGGCAGCCACGGGCGCTGGCGTCAAGAGCGATCCCTTCCAGATGCTCGGCGCGGCCTCCGGCGATCCCTTGCCCGATGGCGTCGTGCTGTGGTGCCGTCTCGCGCTCGATCTCGAAGACGGCAAGCGCTGGGGCTTGGCGGAAGACGCCTACACCGTCGGCTGGGAAATCCGTGATCTGGAACGCAGCGGCCGTCCCATTGCAGCCAAGGGCAATGCGATCGCGTCCGCCGAGAAAGGCTATGCCGTCCACGTCGAAGCAACGGGACTGCAACCCGCCACGCGCTACGCCTACCGCTTCACCCTCGGCGACTATGCAACCGAAGGCGTCACGCGCACGGCCCCCGCCGCCGGCAGCATGCCGGACAATCTCCGCTTCGCGTTCTGCTCCTGCGCTGAATACGAATTCGCTTTTCCCCATGCCTACGAATTGATGGCCCGCGACGAACCCGCGTTCATCGTCCACCTCGGCGACTACATCTATGAAAAGACCTACGACGAATTCTACCGCTTCGACGCGCCGCCGCCCGCGCGCCGCCCCGGCTGTGAAAACCTCTCCGAGGGCCAGAAGCGCGCCCGCTTCCTGAAGTATGACCGCACGGCCAAAGTCAAAACGCTCTCTCAGTTCCGCCGCCGCTATGCCGAGTATAAATCGGACCCGCGCTTGCAATACGCCCACCGCACCTGCCCCTTCATCGTGACGTGGGACGATCACGAGGTGGAGAACGATTACGCCGCCGATTTTTCCGAAGTCCGCGAAGCGGAAGACTTCGTCGCCACCCGCATCGCCGCGTACCGCGCCTACTTTGAAAACATGCCGGTGCGGCTCTCTGTCCTGCCCGTCGTCGCCAAGCGCCGTCAGCTTTACCGCAGCTTTGACTTCGGCAATCTCTTGCGCCTCAACATGCTCGACGAACGCCAGTACCGCTCCGATCAAGCCTGCGCGAAGGGCCTGCGCGGCAACGCCCGCACACTGTCGCTCGGCGAATGCCCTGAGATCGAATCCATGATCGGCGCCGATGGCACCGCGCGCGAGATGCTGGGCCGCGAGCAGTCGCGCTGGCTGGAACGCCAGTTCGACACGTCCAAGGCCGTCTGGAACGTCCTCGCCCAAGGCGTGATGATGGCCGCCATCGACAGCCGCGCCGACTGCAATTGGAAAGAACCGCGCACCGAAACCATGATCTGGACCGATGGCTGGGGCGGTTACACTGTCGCCCGCCAGCGCGTTGTCGATCTCATGGAGAAGCACCGCGCCAAGAATCCCATCGTTCTGTCGGGCGATGTGCATTCCCACTTCGTCACGCGTGTTCTGAAGGATTGGAAGGATCAAAACTCCGCCTGCATCGCCCCTGAATTCACGACCACGGCAATCTCGTCGTTCCTGCGCAATCTCGAACCCTGGGCCGCACCCGGCGGCGGCAACGCGCGCACCATCGTCGATCTCGATTCCCGCCATCACGGCTATGTCGTCTGCGACGTCACGGAGGAATCCTTCGACGTCACCGCCAAGCGCATCACGCCGAGTGCTATCCTGCCCGATACGGCGTCCGTCAGATCCGAGACGAGCTACGCCTATCGCGTCACCGCCGGCGATCCCGAACCGCGCAAGATTTGATCCCGGTCGCGCTACTCTGCGATCGTCACCTCGAACACGCGCCTGTTCGTTTCGCCCGAGGCGAGTTTCGCCTCGACAGCAAACCGGTCCGTCCCCTTGGCCCCCGCCCGTGCGGTGTAATACACGCCGGTGCCGGTCACAGTTCGGCCGGCGCACGTGCCACCCGCCGACGCCGCGATGGACGTTGATTGACCGGGCCGGAACGACACCTCGCCTTGCACAGGCGCGGTCGCCACTGTCACCTGCGGCGCGGCCGTCGACGCACACGCCGCATCCCACCCCGCGAACACGAAGACCCGGGCCGGGCGTCCCGCAACGACGGGCATGGTCCGCGTCGCGGCGACCTGCGTAGGCAAGTCTGAAGGCGGAACGGCTACGGGTGCCGGCGCACTCGAACAGGCGGCCAACAGCAGTCCGGCGAGGGCGCTGGACATTCGAATGCCGGTCACGATCATTTTTTCTTTCTGCACGAATAGGCCTGCGCAAGGAACGAATGCGACGACTCGGACATTGCCATGTGAAACGCGCCCACACTACGGTCGCGACAGGGCGCAACTCAGGTGACCTATGGAAAATCGGGGTCAACGCAACGCGCCGTCTGGCAGATCGGCTCAATCTGGTGGGTTTCAGATGCCCACTTTGATCCGCTTCCTCGGTCTTCATCTGGCGACGGGACTCGCCATCGGCGTGATCGTCGCTTCGCTGATGATCTGGAGCAATTTGGCTGGCCTGAAGGATCTCCTCGTCGAAGAAGAGCACCCGTTCGTCGCGATTTTCCTGCTCTATGCTTTTAATGCGCTCACCTTCGGCAGCGTCTCGATGGGCGTCGGTGTTATGACGCTTCCCTACGATGGCGTCTGCGACATGCGCGATCCCAACGACAAAGACGATCACGGCCCCCTGCGCTAGGCCGTTGCCGACTGCGCAAGCATGAGCCGGTACGGCAGCATCGTTGACCGTGTGAAGCCGAACCCTTCGTAGAACGTCTGCCCGGCCACGTTGTCGTGATCCGTCAACAGCGTGATCCGCTGCAACCCGTCCGCGCGCGCCTGCTCGATGATCCCCGCCAGCAACCGCCGGCCAATCCCATCCCCGCGATGAGCAGCCGTCACGATCACATCCTCGAGCATGCCGACCTTCGCGCCCAGATACGTCGACACGCCCGTATGCAGAATCCCCATGCCGACCACGCGGGACTCGTGTTCCGCTACCATGATCCGCACCGCATCGCCGCGCTCCAGCAGCAGAACGAGCCCACGCATCTGCGCCGTACGATCGGGAGAAAATTCCCGCTCCTGAGCGAACAGTTCGCCGAGAAGATCGGCGAGCACCGGCAGGTCGGCGGCGGTGGCAAGACGGATGCAAACCATTGCTAGAAACTCCCGGCTGGACTTGCCGCAGCACGGCCTCAAATGTTACATAGTTACAAGAAGCCGGTGCTGCCGGCCTAACCGCTGCCTGAAAGCAGCCCCCCTGGGAGTGAAACATGAAGCACGTTCTCGCAACCGCGATTGTCGCCGGTACAGCATTTGGGCTGGCCATGGCGCCCGCCGGTGCCGCGTCGCTGGTCTCGGCTAAGAAACTCGAGATCAACGTCGACGAAACCAAAACGGAAGCGGAACGGACGGCACTTTGGGAAAAGATCGGCGGCTGGTGCGCGATCTCCGAATGGCACCCTGCGATTGCCAAGTGTGAAGCCTCCAAGGACGGCGACACCGAAATGCGCACGCTCACCCTGAAGGATGGCGGCATCATCAAGGAGAAGCTGCTGGAGAAGGGGACCACGAGCTACAAGTACGAGATCACGGCAAGCCCGCTGCCAGTGAAGAACTATACCGCCATGTTCTCCGTCGCCCCCGACGATGACGATCTCGACGAAATCAACGTCCTCTGGTCTGCGACCTACGACAGCAATGGCGCCGAAGACAAGGAAGCCCGCAAGGTCATCGACGGCATCTTCAAGGACGGCATCGCCAGCATCAAGGCCAAGCACGGCACCGCCGAAGCAGCCGGCGATAAGAAGTAAGCGTCTCCGGTTAGAGCCGCTAAAAAACAACGGGCCGGAGGATCGTGATCCTCCGGCCCAAATGTTTTCATCCAAGCAGCAGCGGCTTAGAAGCCGAAGCCGAAGTAAACGCCGCCGCGGCGGAAGTGACGGCCGCCGTAATACGGATAGCCACCGTAGTACGGATAGCCGCCGTAGTAGCTGCCGTAATACGGACGGTAGTAGTACGGCCGGTAGAAGCCGCGATGGCGCCAATGGCGCCGATGCCCCCAATGCCGGTGCCGCCAGTGGCGGCGGTGCCAGCGGCGGTGACGGACTTCTTCCGTCGCCTTGGCATCGACCTTGGCAGCTTGCGTTGCCACGCCAGCCCCGGCAAGCGGAGCAGCGTTCGACGGTGCCGTAATTGCGAATGCGCCCAGGATGGCCGCAGCCGCAAGGGCCAGTTTGATCTTCATGCCCATCTCCTCGATTTGCAGGAACACACACTTCCCCGTGTGATCTTGAACTAGGATCGCATGCAGAAGGTTGCAAGAGAAAACCCTACAGTGGCAAATTTAGGTGATTGTCCATACTACGGATCAATCGCAACCGGAGGATAACGAGAATGCTTCATAACCTCGTGGTTGCAATCACGGGCGCCACGTCCGGGATCGGCGCTGCGATCGCCGAAACATGCGTTACGCGCGGTGCAAAGGTTGTCATCACGGGTCGCAATCAGGTTCGCGGCTGCAGCATCCGCGACCAAATCGTTGCCAGCGGTGGTGAGGCGGTATTTTGCCAAAGCGACGTCACCGAAGATGGTGCTGCGGAACAAACCATTGCGACCGCCATCACCCATTTCGGCCAACTTGACGCGTTGGTGAACAATGCCGGCGTTCTTATCCCTGGCACTGCGCCCCAGTGCAGCGACACCGATTGGGACCGCACGATTGCGACCAACGCGACCGCCGTATTCCGCTTCTCGCGCTCGGCCGTTCGCCAGATGCAACGCCAGGGCACCGGCGGCGCCATTGTTAACATCGCCTCCGACTGGGGCCTCGTCGGCGCGGAAGCCGCCGTCGCCTACGCGGCCAGCAAAGGCGCCGTCGTGCAACTGACGCGCTCCATGGCGCTCGACCATGCGCGCGATCGCATCCGCATCAACGCCGTCTGCCCCGGCGACACCGACACGGCCATGTTAGCAGCCGATGCATCCCCCGGGGACAGAGCCCGCCGCATCGCAGTGTTGGCGGCAGCCCTTCCACTCGGCCGGGTGGCCACACCGCGCGATGTCGCCGCCGCGGTGGCCTTTCTGCTGTCGCCCGACGCGGCCCTGATCACCGGCGTCTGCCTCCCCGTCGACGCCGGCAATACTGCCCGCTGACGCCCGCGAGACGAGAAAATGTCTGATCAGCGACAGGGAGTTGAGCGCCTTTCCCGGGAATTCGACTTTCGCGGGATTTGACGGCCGTCAAATAAACTCTAGGATGCCTGCGCTTGGATGTCGCACCGCAACGAACTGCGGCGCGCTGACACGTCCAGATGGGGAGCCCGACGCATGTCATCGACGAATAAGTGGCCGGACATACGCAAAGTGACGCTCGACGACCTGAACGAGGCCGTCGTCGCCGGCATTTCCGATTTCCGCGCTTACCCGTCATACGGCGTTGCCATCGGCCTCGCACTTGCCTCCGCCGGCTGGCTGATGTTTTTCATCCTCTCCGAAATGGACCTGCCCTTTCTGATCTGGCCCCTCGCCATGGGCTTCGCGTTCGTCGCGCCCTTCGCCGCCAGCGCCTTTTACGCCGTCAGCGACCTGCGCGAGCGCGGTGAACCCGTCACGCCCGCCGCCGTCTGGGCCGGACTTTCGCGCGAGCACCACCGCCGCGATCTCGGCTGGATGGCGCTCCTCACCTTTCTGGCCCTCATCTTCTGGCTCGAAATCGCCGCCGTCCTCACGTTCGCCTTCGCCGGCATTAACACCTTCGACACTGGCTACCTCTCCAAGCTGCTCGACAGCCCCTCCGGCTGGTTCTTTCTTCTAATGGGCAACGTCGCCGGCGCGGCGATCGGCTTCACAGTCTTTGCCGTCACGGTCATCTCCTTCCCGATGCTCTATCACCGCGACACCGACTTCATCACCGCCATGGTGACGAGCGTCCGCCTCGTCGAAAAGAACCCCATTACGATGATCGCCTGGGCGCTCTTCATCGGTTTCATCGTCGTTCTCTCGGTGCTGACCGCGTTCCTCGGGCTTCTGGTGCTTCTCCCCATCATTGGCCATTCCACGTGGCACCTCTATCGCCTGTCGGTCGAACCGGTCCGCGCATCCCTGCCGGCCGAAATCGCCAAACCGCGCGGTGTTGAATTGATCTCAGGCCGCCTGGTCGAGGGCTGAGCCCCGGTCGGCCACGCCTCCGTTTCAGCAGTGCCGGCTTGCAGCAGTGCCATCACAAACGCAGTGCATAAAACTCCAGGTCCTTCAAAACTGCCCCGGTCGCTCTCCCGCGAACCGGGGCTTTTCTTTCCGACGCCATGGTTCTGACTTGACCCCATGATGAAGTAGTCTGCCTCCGCTATCCGCCCCGGGGACAAAATCATGCGCGCGCTTATCGCATCCTTTGCCATCATCGCTGCCGCCAGCACGCTCGCCGCCGCCGCCGATCCCCTATCAACGCTCAACGGCTCCGAGTGGGGCTTTCCCGATGCGGGCGACGCCTACATCCAATTCCGCGAAAAGGAGGTCGCCGGCTTTTCCGGCTGCAACCGGTTCTTCGGCAGCTACTCGTTCGTTGGCAGCGAACTGACGTTCGGACCGCTGGTCTCAACCCGCATGGCCTGCTCAGCCGACAAGATGGAAGCCGAACGCAAAATCCTCCAGTTCCTCGAAGCCACCAAGGCAGCCGGCGCCACGCACACCGTACTGACACTGAAGGACGGAACGGGCGCCGTACTCGCAACGTTGAACCGCCGCGACTTTGACTGACGTCAAGACGGCGACCGAAATATTAGCCTGAGCCAACGTGCCGGCATTAAGAGGCCCTTGTTGCACGACAATCGAAATGCTCCCGACGCCACCGCGACGCTCGCCGCGGACGACGCCCCGTTGACGCTCGCCGCAGCGCTTGCCCCCGTGGCGGCCCTCCTGCTCTCCGTCGCGCTTCTTCTGATGGGCAACGGGCTGCAAGGCACGCTGATCCCCGTGCGCGCCAATCTGGAAAACTTCCGCGCCTTCGAACTGGGCCTTCTTGGCACCGCCTACTTCTTCGGCTTCACCGCCGGCTGTCTGCATGGCCCCACGCTTGTCCGCCGCGCCGGCCACATCCGCGCCTACCTCGCCATGACGTCGGTCGCCTCGGGCATCGCGCTGCTCCATCCCATGTTCGTCGAACCCGTCCTCTGGTTCGCCCTTCGCATCGCCACGGGATACTGCTTCGCCGTCCTCTACATCATCATCGAAAGCTGGATCAACGAACGCGCCGACAATCGCGTCCGCGGCACGGTCTTCTCGGTCTACACCATCATCAACCTGACGGTGATCACGCTCGGCCAGCTCATGATCGGCTTTGCCGACCCCAACACGTTCATCCTCTTCGCCATCGCCTCGATCCTCGTTTCATTCGCAGCCCTCCCCGTCGCCTTCACCGCCGCCGCGCACCCGCAAATGGTCCACCAGGTCCATCCGCGCCTGAAGGATCTCGCCCGGATTTCGCCCGTCGGCACCGCCGGCTGCTTCGCGGTCGGCCTCGCCAACGGCGCGTTCTGGACGCTGGGCCCCGTCTTCGCCTCCGACGCCGGCCTCGACACGACAGGCATCGGCCTCTTCATGAGCGCGGTCGTCATGGGCGGCGCCATCGCCCAATGGCCGCTCGGCCGCGTCTCAGATCGCATGGACCGCCGCTTCGTCATGCTCATCGCGACCGCCATTGCGCTGGGCGCCGCCATCGCCCTCATGATGCTGCCCGACACCGGCCCCGACACGATGATCCTCGCCGGCTTCGTCTTCGGCATGGGCGCATTCCCGCTCTATCCCCTCGCCGTCGCGCACGCCAACGACAACGCGCGGCCCGACCAATTCGTCGAAGTCTCCTCCGGCCTCCTGCTCATCTTCGGCATCGGCGCCGCCGTCGGCCCGCTCATCGCCTCCCTCGTGCGCCAGGTGGCGGGCATGCCGATGCTGTTCGTCTTCACAGCGTGCGTACACTTGGTGCTGATCGTCTTCATCCTCGGCCGCATGAACCTGCGCGCCGCCCCCAAACCCGAAGACCGCAGCGACTTCGCCGATGCCGCGATCGCCGCCGCCACCGTCGCCCAATACGACCCGGCCCCCACAGCCGAACCCGATCCGGACCCCGAACTCAGTCCCGAACCGGCGCGCTGATGCGTTAGCGGCGCCTGCGCGATTTTTCGCGACGGTACCCGCCGGCGCTCCCGCGCTGAGGCTCCGGTCCAAGCGCCGCCTTCATCTCCAAGAGCATCGCGCGCAATTCGTTCATCAACCGCGTCTGCTTGTCAGCGTGTTTCCGCCGCCGCGCCGCCCGCAACGTGCCGACGTAATCGTGCCCGACACACAACGTCATCGCCTTCGTGCGCTTGGCGAGCCGCCGCGCTGCGCCGCTCCCCGCCGCCACTGCATCCGTCTCGGATCTACAACGTTTTGGGCTCGTCGAACGCGTCATTGGCAAGGGATCTCCGGGTGCCCGACGCGGTGCTCCACGCGAAGGGGGCGGGGCGGTGGTCGCGCCGCTGGGGTTGGTAGTGGTGCGGCCCGAGGACCGCCCCGCGCAGGCTTTGTGGCATACGACCAGCGTTTCAGCGCGTTCTTCGCAGCACTGCATTCCAGCAGGCGGCCGGTCCGAGCCTCGCCGAGAGAGGGATGCGTCCCCCTCCGTCAGCGACTCTGCACCCCGCCCCACGTCACAAGACGCCTCTTAAGCGACGCCCCCTTCAATGAGGGACGGAGATGGGGGCAAGTGTAGGGGAGGGTAGTGGGAGCGGGGATAAGATTGCCCCCTCTCCCCGGAGGTGCGCCTTCGCGCCGTACGGGGAGAGGGTTGGGCCTGCCCCGGCGAAGGCCGGGGGTGAGGGGCAGACACTTGTGAGGGGCAGCCGCTTGCGCGATCGCAGACACACCCACATCCAGCCGCGCATTGAAAAGATTCATGGGTATGCCCGCACCGTGCGGATGCTGCCCCTCACCCTAACCCTCTCCCCATCGAAGACGATGGGGAGAGGGGACACACCCCGCTCACCTCCGCGCGAGGTCAACGCCAACCCCCAAATGTCATCCTCGGGCTCGGCCCGAGGATCCATCGCGCAATATCCTCGAACGCCTGATGAACCCCCCGCGCCCGCCACCCATAGCCACCCAGTGTTCACATAGCTCCTCGGAATAAATCCGAGGACGACAGCGGTGGAGATGCACGCACCGCGCTCAACTCCGCGCGAGGTCAGCGCCCAATGGTTAAAAAGACTCGCCAACCTCCGCGTGTACGTCTTAGGCTGAGCATATTGGTTGGGGCGTTTGTTTGCGTGCGGGGGTTGGGGGGATGCAAGAGGGACATGCGATCCTGCTTGAGATTTTTGGTCTCAAGATCACGTTGTGGATGCTCATAACGGGCTTGGTCGGTGGCATTCCCGCAATTGCGGGCCTCTACAAAATGTACGTTTTGTGGGACACGCGCGAAGAGCGCCGTTACAAAATGCTCCGCCGTTACCTAGAAAACGAAGAGCGCAACATCTCGTCAAAGCGCTCAGAAATTCTGAAGAGCATCCGCAATGCAAGCCGGTCATACCTGACGGAACGTGAATTTGACGTTGGTCACGAGCTTGATGAGGCAATCGTCTATCTCGACAGCGGCCATCCCGAAATGGCCGAAGCTCGCCTAAAGGAGATAGAGAAGCGATTAGAGCGCAACGAAAGCCTCCTAAAGAGCCGCGCCGAAGATCTGGCGAAGCATCGCGCTTCCGTCCAAGTTTTCCTCGCGACGTTAGCAGGGGAGCTTAAAAACAGCGACCAGGGACTTGAGTACGTCCAAGAAGCCTTGAGCTTCAACCCGAACGACTTGGATGCACTGAGATGCCAGTCGCAACTTCTGTTTTCCAAAGGCGAATTAAATCGTGCTCGCCAAGGGTACGACCGGCTAAGGCGGAATAGCAACGGCACCGAGAATGCCAGTTATCGCGCCGAGGCTTACTTGGGGCTTGCGATGATAGAGATGGCAACCGGCATCGAGGGCTACGACGAGGCTGACCGAAACCTGACGAACGCAACGAACAATCTAAAAAATGGTTCAGACCCGTACACTCGGGCAAGTGCCCACCGCCTGCGTGGCGACCTGCTTGCAGACGAAAACTGGCACGGTTGTAACTTAGCCACTGCTCGCCAAGAGTACAGAGAAGCGGCTAGGCTGCTCAAGGAAATCCGGCTCAAGCGTGTGGGGCTCGAACTAGAAATTGAAGCGCTCGAAGCCAAAATAAAGTGCTTAGACGAGGGCAAGCCTGAAACGGCCAAGAATGTACTTCTACTGAGTTAGAAGTAATCCCAACCGCAGACCGGCACCGACCGCCCAAGCTGCCGCGCAGAAAAGCAAAGCGCTCGCGAAACTCGCCAGATGCGCCGTGCCGAGGACCTCGCTCGCTCCGACAGCAGCAAACCGCTCACGAAGGGCATATTGCCTCGCGAACGCCACTGCTCCTAATGCGGTTCCCACCAGAGCCGAGGTCCAAATGGGCTGGCCTGCCACCCCGAGTGCGGCGGCCAAGACGAATAGGCTGAAGGCAAAGCTTTCGCGCGCGCGCGACATCGAAGTTCTCCCGAATCATCAACGCGCACTTGAATAATGTCTGACCGTTTAGCATTGGCTGCGAAAGTGCCTATTGGGAAGAATTGAAGAATATCCACATGCTAAAAAGGAATTTCGTCGTCTGGATCAATGGGCTTTTTTCTTGGGATACCATCAAGTTTCGTGTGGAGGTTTGCCAAGATAATCCGACGCTTGTCGTCTGTGCAAGAGCGAAGAAAGATTAGGAATTCTCCTAGCGCCTCAACCGGAAAATAATCTCGCTTGTAATAATAGGTACCTGACAGCAGGCTGCGAAGAATTGGGGCGCAGTCTGGTGCGTACTCCTCTAGCATTACCTTTTGGTAGGCGTCTTCCAGCGCCCGATGGAACATGTCGGGATCCTTTTGGTAAACTGCCGACCCGTCAATCTTCGTAATATGATTGGAAACGGCTGCTGAAAAGCCCCTGTATGCTTCAATTTCTCGTTCGCTGAAGGCTGTCTCCGAGAACTTTTTAGTGCCCATCTGTTGACGCACCGATGAAGACGACGCGATGCGGAATGCTGGGTCGTCTTGACACATCTTGCCGATCACAGATTTGTTTTCGAAATTGTTTAGCATCCGACTTGAACCGAGTCGCTCAAATAGCTTTCCAACGAAATAGACCTCTGTGGAAAAGTCATACTTGGCTGACCCAAATTCCTTAGGTGGATCGCACCACCAATTGAGCGTTATGCTCTTTTCAAAATCGCCCTTTTGCGCAATTTGCTTGCCAAAGCCTAAATCAATTATTTTAACAATGCCATCCTTCCGAACGAGTATGTTGCTGGGGCGAATGTCCCGATGCAATATTCCTTTACTTTCCAAATGGCAGAAACCGTCAATCACTTGCTGGAAAACATCATTGATTTTTTGCGGTTGGCGCGCAACGTAGTCGTCAATGTTTTCGCCATCCACGTATTCCATTATAATGAAGCCAGCGAACTTATCGGGGAAAACAAAATAGTTGAATATCCTGACGATGTTCAAATGATAAACATCAAAGAGCAGCTTTATCTCACGTGTAAAACCTTGAAAAAGTTCACTTCTGAGCTCGCTAAGCTGTGGCGAGTATTTCTTGCAGACAAATTGTTTATCTAGAAAAACGTCTTCTAACAGGACTGTTTGGCCGCAAGCGCCTTGGCCAAGTTCGCGAATAAAGCCGTAGTCAGTCTGCCGCAAAAACTTAATAATACTTTGAGACATCAGAGGAATGCACCCTTGTCTGAATTACCCTTCCCCAACCCCCAAACCTCTTCCCGCACGCGAATATCCGCCAAAATCCGGTCCACCAGCAGACACGTGCGCTTGAACAAATCGCTCCCGCGCCGGTAGTCGGCACCCGCGTAGAAATCGACACGTCCCGCGCGGAAAAGTTCTTCGCACATCTTCGGTGACAGGTCGGGGTTGTGGACGGCGAAGGCCGCGCCGCCCGACTTCTTCATCAAGGCCATGGAGGGAACATCCGTCTCCCCGTCGCCGAAGTAGATCATGTTCGACCACGGGATCGGGCGCTGGTCCTCGGGCATGTGCTGGTTGATGCTCTCGCCGAGGTCCTCGATGCCCTTGTTGATGCGGAAGAGATATTGCGTCTTGCCGGTGTCGGTGATGACGCGCTTGGGGAACGGCGTCTCGTAGGGCTCGAACCAGTATTCGCTGGCGAACACGTTGTGAAAGTGCGGCGCGATCGCCGTGCCCTCGATGATCTCGGTGAGACCCGATGAAATGAGATAGTGGCGCAGTTCGATGCCGGGCGTCTCGGCCCGCAGGCGAACGTAATCCCCGATCGCGTCGAACCACTCGATGACGCCGGGGTAAAGCTCCACTGACGCCCCCTGTTTGACGAGCGCGGCGCGGTCGACGACGAGACCCTTCTCCTTCGCCTTCTTGTACATGAGGTGCATGTAGGTGATGAGCGGATCGGCCTGCCGCTCGCGCGCAATGCGCGTGCACTCCGCCCAGAAGTCTTTCGGGTCGATGCCAAGCTGCGGCAGGAACGAATATTCCTGCATCGGCCGCGGCGAGAGCGTGCCGTCGAAATCATAAACGAGCGCGATGGTCTTCTTTGAGTAGCCCACACTCGGCAGGCCGGTGTGGGGCTGGGTCTCCGGCGCGCGCGCGGTGGCAGGAGATGCGTTGGTGTTGGCCGCGACGGCCTTCAATGCGGGCTTCGCACGCGCGCCCGTCCCCGCAACACCCGATCCGGCAACCGATTGAGCCGCCTTGCCCGCCTTCTTACCCGCCGCCCGTGACCCAGCCATATCCACGCTCCGATCCGCCCATACAACCGGACGACCGTGCCGCGATTCGCAGGGCAGCAGGAAGGCGAGCGACGGAGCCGCCCACAGGTGTCGCGCCCTCCCAAAGGTGTCATCCCGGGCTTTAGGCCCGGGACCCATTGTTCAGCGAGTTGGGATGGGTGTCGCGACGCCGGGAGCAGCACCACGAGTCTGAGCGCACGGCCCGATGGGTCCCGGGGACAAGCCCCGGGATGACAGCGGTAGGATGGCGAGGGCGGTGGGCCACTCGCGCCCACACCGGCCTGCCGAGTGTGGGGCCATCTAAAGGCTAATGCTTCCCGCCGCAGCAGCCGGCTTCGGCGTGATCGTGGTCGTGGGCCTGCGCCTGCTTTCCAGCGCCCCCGCAGCAGCCTTCGCCCTGGCCCTTGGCCGCGCCGCCGCAGCAGCCGCCGCCCTCGGCGTGCGCGTGATCATGATCGTGGTGATGATGTCCGCCGCCACCGCAGCAGCCGCCCTCGTGCGCGTCGGGATCGACGAGCGCGGCCGCCAGCCGCCGCTCCACCGCCATCGACTGCTCGACCGGCGCGTTCGGCGCTTCCATGCAAAACGCCATGATCTCGGCGGCAAGGCGAATATCGTCGATGCGGCCAAGATAGTGCCGCCGCAAACGTCCCTGGCGGTCGAAAATCAGCGTGGTCGGCGTGCCCTGGATCTCATAGGCCGCCATGGTCTTGGGGATATCCCCGCCGTTGATCGTGTCCTTGGCCACCGCGAATGACAGCCCCTGCGCAGCGCAAAAAGCTTCCAGCATGTCGGCGGTCTGCGCTTCGGGTTCCTCGAACGCAACGTTGAGCCCGATCACGGCCACCTCGTCGTCCGTGAACCCCTGCGCGACGCGCTCCGCCTGCGGCAGCCCATGCTTGAGCGACCCCGGACAATGCGTCTGGAACGCGGTCAGCACGACCACCTTGCCCTTGAGGCTCTTGAGCGGACGCGGCTCCGGCGCGTTCAGCCACGTGGAGGCGGCAAGCTCGGGCGGGTTCTGGGGATCGAACATGGGGGGAGGTCCTCGGCAGGTGCGCGGCCCAGGGCGGGCGGCGCGGTTCGGCATCCCTTATAAGGCAACCGGACCCCGCCGTCAGGGCCCGCGAGGGGACGCGCCGCCGCATATCCCCGGCCGAGAACGGCCCCAAAACTTGCCCAAAGCTTGACAGCCCGCCCCACCCGCGCGACGGACGGGCCGATGCCAACCCGGGGGACCCCAATGACCGCCACCGCCGCCGAAAAACGCGCCCGCCTCGTCCAGATCGTCAAAGAGCGCTCCTTCCAGGAAGGCCCGGAGATGAAGCTAGCCTCCGGCAAGACCTCGACGTTCTACTTCAATATGAAGCCGACCATGCTCCACCCGGAAGGCGCGAGCCTCATCGCCGAACTCATGCTGGACGCCATTGCGGACGTGGAAGCCGATCTCGTCGGCGGCCTCGAGATGGGCGCGGTGCCCATAGCGTCGGCCATCGCCGCCGTCAGTCATGTCCAGGGCCGTCCCGTCGCCGCGTTCTTCGTCAGGAAGCAGGCCAAGGAGCACGGCACCCAATCGCTGGTCGAAGGTTTGGTGCGCGGCGACACCATGAAAGACAAGCGCGTCGTCATCGTGGAAGACGTGACCACAACCGGCGGCTCGGCGCTGAAAGCCGCCAAGGCACTTGAAGCCGAAGGCGCCACGATCGTGCGTGTTCTCACGATCGTCGATCGCCTCGACGGCGCCGCGGAAGCCTTTCGCGATGCGGGATTGAATTTCGTGCCAATCCTCACACTCAACGATTTTCGCAGTTGAAAGCGCGCTCGAATACTGAGACCTTGAATCAGCAACGGGAGAGCCGATGCAAAGGCATTGGCCACTGTCTGATCTTCGGGGGAAGAACATGCGCGCTGGTGTGGCTGAGGCAGTCCGGTCTCTGGTCGCGGGACTGACATTCGCATTTTTGATGCTGCCGGGTGCGGCGAGCGCCGGCGACATGGCCAACCCCATGGCCGCTCCCTTGAACCCGTGCGGCGATACCAGCCAGCACGCGGCAGCGCCCCCGGCCGAAGCACCCAAGGTCATGACGTTGAAAGAAGCCGCCGCCGCCACGGGCGTGCTGGCGAAAATGACGGAAGCGACCAAGCTCGCTGGCCTCGACAACCCGGAAGTGGATGTCGGTCCGCTGACGCTGCTTGCTCCCTCAGACGAGGCCTTCAACGCCCTGCCGCAGGGCATCCGCGAAAAACTGCTCGCACCGGAAAACCGCGCGCTGCTCACCGACCTCTTGCTCTATCACGCCATCCCCGGCCTCTACCCCACCGAGCGGCTCCTGAAAGCCAAAGTCCGCAATTACACCATCTCCGCCATCGACGGCTCGGCGCTTGAGATCAACAAGCGCATGAAGACGGGCGACATCGACATCGCCGGCGCGAAAATCGTCCGCTCCGATGTCACGGCGTCAGACGGCATCATCCACGTGATCGACAAGGTCCTGATCCCGCCGGCAGTTCTCGCCGCACTAAACGCGCCGCCCGCGGTCGAACCTGCCCTCGTCGCCGAAGGCGATCAATAAGCCGCTACTCGGCAGGTTATGCAGCCCTAATTTCCGCCTCTGTCACCGTTCAACCGTTCATGCGCGAGAGCCCGCCAGCGGCGGCAACTGGGCCGGCGGATATCACATTCGTCCGTCACGCTTGAGGACACATTGGGCCGCGGCTGCTGAGTGGACGGCTGGCCCGGCGGCCGGTCATCCCCGTTGGACGGACGTTCTTGAGGTTCCGTCGCCAATGCGGCTCCCGCAAACAGCCCCATGGCGAGGGCGCATATGAAAAGCCGGTCCAAGGCCGTACCTCCCAAGTCGATTGAGTCTGCCCAGAGCATCGGCAGGCCCGGCCGGACATTCCAATCGAAAGATGCGCGTTATCTGATCGGGGTGATCGATAAGCCGGGTTCTAGAGCGGATGCGGCGGCCAGACCTGCTTCCGGCAGATCCGTGAGCGCAAGTGGAGTTCCGCCCAATCGGTTATTTCAATAATTGATGACAGCTATTTCCATTCAGCGTCTGTGACTTCGCTGCCCCGGCAACGTCCAATATGTCGGAACGATTACGGTTCTGCGAAACTGTCATCGACGAGTCATATAACGACGATATGGGCCTCACGCTGCATTTCGAACCCGAAGGTTTGACGTGTTGCCAAGTGCCAACTTTGCAAGCGGAATGCCCATGCTTCGTCGACCATCCTTCGCGACCGTTCTGGCCTTCGTTCTCTGCGCGCCCTCTCTCGCATCGGCCGCCTCACCTGATAGCCCGCTCGCCTGCTGCGCAGATCTTGAAGAACGCATCGCGGAACTCGAGGCAACCGCAGCTAACGCCGGCAATCGCAAAGTCAAACTCACTGTCAGCGGCTTTCTGAACGAAGCCATCATGTTCTGGGACGACGGTGTGGAGCGGGATGCCACGGTCGTCACGAACGACAACGGCCGCGGCCGTTTCGCGTTTCGCGGCCTAGCCAAGATCGACAAGGAGTGGTCGGCGGGTTTCCGCCTCGAAGTCGGTGTCCGCATCGAGAACTCGAAGCGCTTCAATCAGGAAACGCTGGGTACCGGCGGACTCGACGTGCGCCATGCCATTTGGTTCATCGAGAGCAAGACCTGGGGCCGCATTGCGCTCGGGAACACCGGCGGTGCCGGCGAAGGCGCCACCGAAATGAACCTCGCCAAGACTTTCGACGTCGCCAAGTACTCCGACCCCGAAGACGTCGCGCTCGGCCTGTTCTTGCGGCGCAAGGATGGCAGCATCGTCGAAACGCCGTCGGGAGGCTTCGCTTGGTATCGCCTGCTCCGCGATTACGGCGACCAGCCTGGCGAAGGCCGCCGGTCGGATATGGTGCGCTACGAAACACCCGACATCGCAGGCTTCATCGGACTGTTGAACTGGGGCGTGGACGATGCCTGGGAAATCGGCGCGCGCTATAAGGCGGAATTCCAGGGTTTGCGCATGGTCGCCGCTGCGACGTACGGAGAAAACACCTTTCGCCGTCCTACCCAAGGTGGTTACGCTTTTGCATGCTTAGCCGAACTGCCTGGACAGCCCAGGGACGCCAGCTGCCAGCAGTTTGGGGCATCCGCGAGCATTATGCATGATCCAACGGGGCTCTATGCCAACGTGGCATACGGCCTTGCCCATGACGATCTGATCGAGCAGACAGGCCGCTTCAGAGGCGTGACAGGTGTCGAGGACGAAAGTTGGTTCTGGGCCGTCGAGGCCGGCATTCAGCGAAAATTTATGCCAATCGGAACGACGACGCTGTTCGGACAATACTATTCCGATGAGGGCGGATCGAACGCGCGCAGAAATATATTGGAGGGCGGCGTCGAGTCCCGCATTCTCGACACCGGGTATTCCTACGTCGGCGGCGGGATCGTGCAGATGGTCGATGCGGCCGCCCTTGAACTTTATCTCTACTACCGGCACAGCACGGCAGAGATGACGATTTTACCCGGAGTGGCGAACAACGCCACGCCGTTGGCACTCGATCTTGATGATCTCGACGTGGTTACGGCAGGTGCGCTGATCCGGTTCTGACCATGAGGATCAGTTCTGCATCATCTGCTCGTACCAGAAGTCGACGGTCTTGATCCGGAGCTTCTCACGGCAATCGCCTGCACAATCGACCCATGTTCCGCCGGGAAGTCGCACCTGCTTGCCAAGCGCAGTAGCCCGCAGCGGCCCGCTAGTGCATTTTGACGACTGCGTCTTGCTGCAAACCGTGACTGAGCCGAGGTTCCCCTCGATGGCGTGCGCAGGTCGTGTACAGGCGATGGCGCACAATACCGATATCGCTGCAATGCGTGTCGCGGTGGCCAACATGTGAGGTCTCCACAAAAGGTATCCGTGCGACAGCTGACGCTGAAGCAGGTGGTGTCACACAACTGTCATAAATGAATATATGTAAGTCAGTTCAACATCTAATCGGAATATCCGATCGCAGATCCGCCGTCACGCCGCGCTGACTCGAAAAAGCCCGGAATGCTCCTAGGGTGAGGGACAGTCACGGCGGCCTGGCGCCCGCCGCTCTGGAACCAAACACCCCACCGTTCGTCTTTCAGGCAGCCTGAGTGGCGTAAAACGGATGGAACAGTCATGACCAAAATCACCGATGCAAAGATACTGATCATTTCTGCAGACGGCTTCGAACAGTCGGAATTGGAAGTGCCGCGTGACGAACTGAAGAAAGCGGGAGCCGCTGTGACCCTGGCCACTCCTGACGGAAAAAACGTCAAGGGCTGGAAGGACAAGAACTGGGGCCCGGAAGCCCAGGCGGATGCAGCGATCGGCGACGTGTCGGCAACTGACTTTGATGCCCTGGTGATCCCGGGTGGTCAGATGAACCCCGATATTTTGCGCACGGTCCCGGCGGCCGTTTCCCTCGTCAAAGACTTCGCCGCCGCCGGAAAGCCAATCGCCGCAATCTGCCACGCCCCCTGGCTGCTGATTGAGGCCGGCATTTTGGACGGCCGCAAAGCAACCTCCTATGGATCAATTCGCACTGATGTAATGAACGCGGGCGCCAATTGGGAAGACAGTGAAGTCGTCGTCGACAATGGCCTGATCACGAGCCGCTCACCCGAAGATCTGCCCGCTTTCGTGGCCAAAATCATCGAGGAAGTGGAAGAGGGCCGGCACCACGCTGCTGCGGCCTGAAGCCAAAGCGAACAAGAACCAAGGCGGGCGTCCAACTGGGTGCCCGCCTTTCGGTTTGAACGGTCATAAAAAAAAGCCCGGATTGCTCCGGGCTTTAGGGTCTTGAGGAAGCGCAGGTAATGAAAGTTAGGCAGCGGCCTCTTTGTTAAGGCGGCCTTCGCCGAGTTTGGAAAGCTTCTGATCGGCGCTGTACTCTTCCTTCAGCGTCTGGCCGAGCACGTTGGCCGCGTCCTTCATCCCGAGAAGGTTTGCCCACGACACCAGCGTGCCATAACGCGTGATCTCGTAATGCTCGACCGCCTGGGCTGCGGCGATCATCGCCGCGTCGCGCGTATCGGGATCTTTGATCTCCGACATCAGTTCCTCGGCTTCTTCCAGAATGCCGTCGATCGCCGGGCACTTCGTCGCCTTCGGCTTCTCGCCGCACATTTCGAACACCTGGTCAAGCCGCTGGATTTGACCTTCCGTTTCAGTGAGGTGGCTCTCGAAGGCCTTGGCGAGTTCAGGGCTGTCGGTCTTCTTGACCATCTTCGGCAGCGCCTTCACGATCTTCTTCTCTGCGTAATAGATATCCTGCAGCGTGTGAACGAACAGGTCGTTGAGGTTCTCGATTTTCATGGGTCTGGGCTCCGCGTTGGATGTGGACATTCTGATGCGAGAAAGAAAGGTGAGGCGAGCCACGCCGGGGGGATGACGCAGGCTCGCCTCTCTGCAGGCAGGGTCGGTCGGGGGGGGATGACGGGGTTGCCTGCAGATTTCCGTGTCGCCGAAGTCAGGCTGCCTTTTGTGCCCGGCGCTCCATTTCGGCGATGCGTTCGATGAGTTCGGCACGTTGCCGCGTCAGGACTTCCCGGTCCGGGTCGCCTGACTGCGCAATGGCTTCGTCGTATGTTTCCAAGATCCGCTTCTCCCCGTCGATGAAGCCGGGGAGGACCGTCTCGTCCAGATCTGTCAGCATCGACTGGAAAGAAATGATTGTGCGGTGCACTGTCGACATGAACGAACCACCCGTGTCAGGAGTGAGCCCGGCCTTGATCAGCAACGGTTCGAGTTCCGCGATCGATTGGCGCCGCAAGGCGATCATCTCTTCGTAAAGAGAAACAAGACCCGTTTTGCCGGCATCCTTCGCGGCCTCTTCGTAACCATTCCGGCTGTCGACAAGTGCCGTGTGAAGTGACGACAGTGCATCGTTGAAGTGGGCCACTGAACTCTCCATCGTCAGAAAGCGCCGCAGCGCCGTTCGTCTGGAGAACGCCAGTCGCGCAGGAGGGTTCCTCGTCATGCAAAAGTTTCGGAGCGCAACGGACGGATATAATCCGCATCCGGATTAACCTCTGATGTAAATCATTTCATCCTCAAGTCACGACTGATCGTGTATGCGATGGAGACGAACTCATTGAGCCTGGAGACGCCCGCGTGACGGCCCAATCACTCGGATTAAACACGTTCCAATCGACGATGCTCCTGTTTGCCGCCGGCGCAGTCCTACTGTTCATGCTGGTGGTCTCATCGTTCAAGCTGTCATCCGAGACAAAAGCGCAAGCAGAGGCAATCGCCGAGCAGCGGATCGTCCGCATGGCGGCCCGAAAAACCAAGGTCGGCCTGCTGAATGCCGAAACTGGCCAGCGCGGCTTTCTACTGACCGGCGAGGACATCTACCTTGAGCCGTATGTCCGCGGCATCGCCGACGCCAAGAAGTATCTTGGCGATTTGAAGGAGAAAGCGAAGGACCGCGCCGACCAGGATCGCATCGCTGTGATTGTTCCCGTAGTGGACAAAAAACTGGCCGAGATGGCCCAAACCATTTCTCTCGCCAGAAGCGGCCGACGGGACGAGGCGATGCGGATCATCGGCAGCGACGCGGGCCTGAAGTACATGGGCGTTCTTCGCGACAATCTCGAAGCCATCACGGAGCGCGCCGATACGGCTGTGGGGCGCGGACTTCAGAATTTGTCGTCATCTGCCAACCGGCTCTCAGTGACCACAGCTTTTGGATCGCTCCTGCTCGTCAGCTTCGCTGGCTTGGCCTTCTATATTGTCGCCAACAACACGGGCAAGCTCCAAGCCGCCCGCGATTCCCTGCAAACCCTTACCGACGAATTGGAAGACCGGGTCAAGAACCGCACGGAAGCTCTGACCGAAGCTAACGATGAAATCCAGCGCTTCGCCTATATCGTCAGTCACGATCTGCGGGCGCCCCTGGTGAACATCATGGGGTTCACCAGCGAGCTGGAAAGTGCATCCAACCGGCTTGCCGGCTATTTCGCGCGCACCGCCCCCGACGTGGATGAGGCGGCCGCCGCCACTATCGCAACGGAGGATATCCCCGAGTCCGTGAGCTTCATTCGCAAGTCCAGCGTCAAGATGGACGGCCTGATTGGGGCGATCTTGAAACTGTCGCGCGAAGGCCGCCGCGAATTGAAACGCGAGCGCGTCCAGCTGGACGAGTTGGTCGAGTCCGCTCTAGCCAGTTTGCAGCATCAGATTGATGCCGCCAATGTCACCGTCGATGTCGAGCCGTCTTTGCCCTCCGTGGTGTCCGACCGCCTGGCCCTCAGCCAGATCGTCGGCAACATCCTGGACAACGCGGTGAAATATCTCGATCCCCGCCGGCCCGGAGAAATCAAGATCACGTCCCTAGAGAGCGGTGGCCGCGTCAAGCTGCGCATCAGCGACAATGGACGCGGCGTTGCCGAGCAGGACTTGAAGCGGATATTCGATTTGTTCCGCCGCGCCGGCAAACCCGATCGTCCCGGCGAAGGCATCGGCCTTGCCCACGTGCGCTCCCTCGTACGCGCGCTGGGCGGTGACGTGACGGTCGAATCCAAACTCGGTGAGGGCACGGCCTTCACCGTCGACTTGCCGAAGAAAATGTCGGGCCAAAGCCCCGCGACCAAGGAGCAGACGGCATGAATACGGACAACGCATCGCTCGTAACCATCGTGATGATTGAGGACGACGAGGGCCACGCCCGCCTCATCGAGCGCAATATCCGCCGCGCCGGCGTCACCAACGAGATCATTCCGCTCGCCAGCGGTCATGCAGCGCTCGAATACCTGCTCGGCGAAGATGGCAGCGGCGGCGTTCATTCGAAACGTGCTCTGCTGATCCTTCTGGATCTCAATCTGCCGGATATGAGTGGTGTCGATATTCTCCAGAAGATCAAAACCAACGCGCATATCCGCCGCTCGCCCGTCGTCGTCCTCACCACCACCGATGACGAACGCGAGATCCAGCGCTGCTACGACCTAGGCGCCAACGTCTACATCACCAAGCCTGTGAACTACGAGAGCTTCGCCAATGCCATCCGCCAGCTCGGCCTCTTTGTTGCCGTCATGCAGGTTCCAGCAGCGGAATAATTAATTTGCCGAACAACCAATAATGAGTGTCCAGACTGTGGATACCCCAATGATCCGCGTTCTATATATCGACGACGACGAGGGCCTCGCGCTGCTCCTCAAGAAGTCGTTGTCGCGCCACGGCATGGATGTCGATCATGCCGGCAGCGGATCCGAAAGCCTGTCGCTTCTCCGCGATGCAGCCTACGACGTCATCGCGCTTGATCATCACCTGGGAACAGAAACCGGTCTGGATCTCATCGCGGAATTGACCAACTTCAGCGGCAACACCCCGATCATCTACGTCACCGGTTCGGACGATGCCAATATCGTCATGGCAGCGCTGCGATCGGGCGCGACCGACTATGTCTGGAAGGACATCAATGGTCACTACCGCGAATTGATCGTATCGGCGATCAACGACGCCGTCGCCAAGCGCCGCCTCGTGGCCGAACGCGAAGAGGCCCAGCGTCTGATCCTGGAGGCGAAAGAGCGGGCCGAAATGCTGCTCGCCGAGGTGAACCACCGCGTCGCCAATTCTCTGGCGATGATTTCCTCGCTGGCCACACTCCAATCCAATGTCGTCGCCGATCCCGCCGCTAAAACCGCCTTGGCTGAAATGCGCGCCCGCATTATCGCCATCGCAGGGATCCATCGCCGCCTCTACACGTCCTCCGACGTACGCTCCGTCGACCTCGACGCATACCTAAAGAACCTCGGCACGGATCTACTCGCCGCCGTTGGCGAAGGCCGCAAATCGCACGACTTGACGGTGACCGCGGACACAAGCGTCGCCATTTCCACGGATCGGGCCATTTCGCTCGCAATGGTCGTCACCGAACTCGTCACCAACGCCGTGAAATATGCATATCCCGAAGGCGAAGTCGGTCCCATCCGCATCAGCCTGGACGATCTGGGGAATGGCACCGCTGCCATTCGCGTCGAGGACGACGGTGTTGGTTGGACAGGCACGGGACCGTCGAAGGGAACAGGCCTGGGAACGCGGATCGTGCAGGCAATGACCAAATCGCTACAGGCAACGTTGACATACGATCATCGGCCGCAGGGAACCACGGCACGCATCACGTTCCCTGTCGCTTAAGCGAAACTGCTGAATTCAGGCCGGATCGAAAACGCGCCGCCAGCGGGAACGCCATCTCCGAAAAAAGGCACAGTCATGCGCGCCAAGCTGTAAGATGGCTGCTCTGCGTGGCGGCGCGCGGCCGCCTCGAGCCGCGTCAGCGCCAGCCGCGCCCGCTCATTGAGGTCGGGCGCTGCACTCAGGTGCCGGCGCCATTCCGGGCATTGCCAAGATGGACCGCGCCGCTTCACAATACGTGCCATGAGAGTCCTCCCCTTTACGTCATAGCAACCGCCGGCCCCGATGCGTCACGCATACGGGACCGGCGCGTGCAGGCTTAGTTATCGATCACGTGCGGCAAGGTCTCGACCTGCGCTTGCGTGCGCGTCAGCACAATCCGGTCGTTCACCATACGGAATTCGTCGGGCGCAACACGAACACGCGTCTCGCCAAAGCCGAGAAAGCCGCCGATGTCGGCGTGCAGTTCTTTGATGCGGCCGTCGCTATCGCGCACGATATCGGCCACCTCACCAACGTTTTTTTCATCGCTCGACCACACGACCTTGTTCTTCAAGGCACGGGCCTGCTCGTCGGTGAGCACAGGCGCTTGCGTCGCCTCAGCGGTTGGCGCCGGAATCTCTGCTGGTGCCTGCTGCACAGCCGGCGGTGCAGGCGTCGCCGGCTCAGGCGACGATGGTGCCGGCTGGGTTGCGGCAGGCGGCGTGGCCGGCGCCTGCTGCGTCTCCTGCGCGATAGCCGCTGTTGACAACATCAGCATGGCGGCAAGCGGAATTGCATGGAACGGCGTCATGGGTCTCACTCCTCATCTCTCTCTCGATCGGACGTCGGAAAGGCATTTGCAAAACGCCGCCGGAAAACCTCAGTTCCATCCCCGGCGGCGGTTGCCGAGCCGCATTTCCACGCGGCGGCGGACGGCCTTGGCATGATCGACAGCCGCCGCGACGCGGCCATCGCTCCGTGCAATCCGCTCGAAATCCCGCTCCGCGAGAGGATCGAGACGGCCCGAGACATAATCGCTGACGTCAGTGGCCAGCGGTTCCTCCGCCCAGCCGAAAAAGTCAGCCGTCTCGGTGTGTGCGTCAGCCATGGCGCTAGATCACGTTGAAGATGTTCAACAGAAAGATCACCGAAATCGGCACGCCGATAATCCACAGGGCTACGGACTTCATTGCATTCTCCTTCGCTATTCCACCTGACTCCCTGCTGGCGCCGGAATCCTCCGTTCACGCGCCGCGACAGGGTTGTGGGCATAACGCCGGACCCTGAAACTGGTTTCCGGCTGCGACGACTTTGCCGTCGCAATGCGGGATACACGCACCGCTACGCGGCATCGGCGGAGGCAATAGATCGCGTCGGCTCGAAGTCGAGCGCAGCAACGGCCTCGGTGACGCTGTGCCAGAGTGGAATACCCTCCGGTAGCGCAGCCCGGTCGAGACCGAAGCCCGGCTCCACGGCTTCAAGGATCATGATCCGTGTGGTGGGAAACTGTTGCTGCGTCCGTTTAGCCAATATCCCGATCAACCGGCTTTCCATGCTGCCGGCCGTCACGATCACGATGGCATCCAGTTCGGCTTCGCTCTCGTCGGAAATCCGCTGTGCGACGGACAACAATCCCGACGATCCCTCGGACGCTTCCGCATCGATCCGCGGCGATTTGTCGAGCACGGCGGCCGCGAGCTTTGCGGTGAGGAGATCGAATTGACCGCGCGCGGGCACGACGAGAACCCGGTGCGCGCGTTCCGGCGACGACGGAGCGGCAGGCACGGTCTCGGTGATGAAATCGATGACGTCTTCGACCGTTTCGACGATATCGTCCCGCCGCGCATCGTCGATCCGTCCACGCCGCTGATCGGCCGCCGCATGCCGAAGGGCCGGCAAAACGGCCGTATCGATGGCTGCGTTCACCCCGCGCTCTTCGATTTCATCTTCCACTTGCGCGATCGCCGCCGCGGTATCACCTGCCAGAATGCGGCGGTAGAGATCGAGATGCGGTTCCAGTGCCCGCTGGTCACCGAGCAGGATGCTGGCAAATTCGAGCCGCGGGATATAGGCACCAAGCACAACCAGCAGCAGTGTCAGTGGCGCGGCCAGAACCAGACCGATCGGCCCCCAGATCAAGACCCAGAAGCTCGCCGCCAGCACCATGGCAAATGGGCTGAGTCCGATGGACTTGCCCAGCACAGCCGGTTCCACGATGTGCCCCATGACAGGCTCGGCGATAAGGAAGAAGGTCGCCGTCGTCAGCGCCAGGCCCCAACCGGGATCCACGCCCGCCGCCAGAATGACGGGCGGAACAGCCGCAATAAAAGAGCCAATGTAGGGGATAAACCGGGCGATGGCGCCGACCACGCCCCACAGGATCGGATTGGGGACGCCGATCAATCCGAGAAAGATCCCCGTGACGATGCCAAAGCCGCCGTTGAGCAGCGCCTGCGTCAAGTAGAGCTTGGACAGCCGCGAACCGGCATCGCTCATCGCCGCGGTCGTGCCGCTCAGGTTATCCGTTCCAGCGAGCCGGATGAGCCGGTCGCGAATGTCCTCGTACTGCAGCAGAAGGAACATCGTGAAAAGAACGGTCAGCGCGAAAATCGTGCCCGGACCCGAGACGCGGTCGAGGATATCTGTCAGCGTTAGGGGCTTGTCCTTGCTTGCGTCGTCGTCCGGGGCGGAGCCGTTCGCTTTGGGCGTCGCATCGCCGAAGGATGTGCCGCTCTGCGTCGAAACCTTGGGCTCAGCAAACTCCTGCCGGATCGCATCATCCAACGCTTCGACCGCGTCGCTCGCCCGCTTTAGCGTGCCCGGCCCCTGTCCAAGGCTCGAAACCCACCGTGCCTTTTCGACGAGATTCTCGCGATAGCCCTGTAAATCACCCGCAAGCGACAGCATCTGCGTGCTGAGTATGGCGGTCAACGAGACGGCCGAGATAAATGCCCCGCCGAGGACGATCACAACGGCGATAGCACGCGGCAATTTCCAGCTCACGAGTTTTCGCACGATCGGGTTGAGCATGAAGGAAAAGATGGTGGCGATAGCCAGTGGAATGAGAAGATCGGCGCCATAAATCAGGCCAGCGATACTGAGCGCTGCAATAATGAATGACGCTTGAAGCGTGCGCAGGTTGTCCGCAAGCATGGGCATGTTCGTTCTGTCCCCGTTCAATCTGCACACGCGCACCGGCGCTATGTCATCCGCAACCTGAACGCTGTGAATCCAGATTGGTTGCCAGATTTGCGATGAACTCGGGAACCGTCATCGTGCGTGTGCGTTGAGTGGGGACGGCGAGAAAAATTCTCTCGCCCAGCTAACAAAGTTTGATCCCTAGTGATGAAGGAGAAGTCCATGTCGGGTACGGGTGATAAGATCAAAGGCTACGCTAACGAAGCCGTCGGTAATTTGAAGCAGGGCGTCGGCAAGCTGGTCGGCTCGGACAAATTGCGCGCTGAAGGCGCGGTTCAGGAAGTGCAGGGCGAAGCTCAGCAGGCTGTTGGTTCGATCAAGAATGCCGCATCTGATGCACACGACAGCGTCACGTCGTCGTCCACTTCGGACAAGGTCTCCGGCCACTACAACGACGCCGCGGGCACCGTGAAGCAGAAGGTCGGCCGCGCTGTCGGATCGGCCGAACTCGAAGCCGAAGGTCTCGCCCAGGAAGCCAAGGGCGAAGCCCAGAAGATCAGCGGCGACATCAAGAAGACCGTTGGGCGTTAACGCCTCGCGGGACTGCGGGAAGCGCTCCGGACACCGCGTCCGGGCGCTTTTTCGTAGTCCGCCTAGGACGATGAAAATTTATCAGGACTGCCCGGGAACCGGGTTTGAAGCCTCGCGTTCTCTCGACATCGTAATCCATGCAACGCACGCCAAGGAGCCCCTAACATGAACAATATTCTCTATTACGCCGTTGTCTTTCTCGTCGTCGCGCTGGTCGCGGCATTCCTCGGCTTCGGTGGCGTCGCCGGGACGGCAATGGAAGGCGCGCGCCTCCTCTTCTGGGTCGCCATCGTCCTGTTTGTGGTGGCACTGATCGCCGGCGTCATTCGCAGAGCGTGACGGCAACCGCTGGAGCCGACAGGCCCCGCGAATTGAATGAAGCGGCCGGACGGCGCACACCGCGACGTCCGGCCGTTGCTATGCTGAAAAGGGGTGACGGCAATGCCAGACTTGAACCCGGCGCAGCGGAAGACGCGCATCATTCTCCTCGCGCTTGCGTTGCTGCTTCCGACGCTATCCCTGATCCCGCTCGGCGGACTTTATCTTTATGAACACGGTTGGCTGCTTCCCTGGGCGGTTGCGGCACTTATGGTGGCTGCAGCAGGATTCCTGGTCGAGCGCCGCTGGATGACGTCGGGCGAACGCCGCCTGGCCAAAATGGAAGCGGCCGACGAGCGCCGCCGCCGCGATGGCCATCTCACGTTGTCGGATCGCGCCTGGGCCGACGTGCGCGCCATTGCCGCCAAAGTCGATCCCGAAACACTGACGTCATCCGAAGCCGTTCTTGCGCTGGGTCAACGCACCATCGATGCCGTCGCCCGGCGCATGCATCCGGAAAAATCCGACGCCGTTTGGCAATTCACGCTACCTGAGGCTCTCGTTATCGCCGAGCGCGTCAGCAGCCGCCTTGGACGCTTCGTCGAAACGCAAATTCCCCTCGGTGATCGCCTCACGGTGGCTCAATTGATGGCCGTCTATCGCTGGCGCGGTATGGTTGGCGTTGCCGAGCGCGCTTACGATATCTGGCGCGTCATCCGCCTCGCCAATCCCGCAACCGCGGTCACGCATGAAGCCCGCGAACAACTCTCCCGCGCCGTCGTGAACTGGAGCAAGGAGCGCGTCGGCCGCCGGATCGCGGAAGCCTACGTCGAAGAAGTCGGCCGCGCCGCCATCGATCTCTATGGCGGGATACTGCGGCCCCATGCGGAAGCAGAAGCCGCCGGCGCGGCAGTAGCGCAAGATGGCGTGCGCCCGGGCCGCGCTGTGCGGGCGGTTGTCATCGGCGCCTCACCGACACGTCTCGAAACCACGACTGCGCTGGTAGCCGCCGCCGATCGCGAAACCGAATTGGAAGGCAAGCCGCGCATCTTGATTGAGGTGAGCGACGCGGTCGATGACGACGCGGTGGGACGCCGTCAATTCATCCGAAGTGTTTCGGACAGCGATATCGTGGTGTGGTGCGTCGATCATCAGCGCGGTGTCACGCCCGGTGATGTGGCAGCCATCGACATCCTGAAGCGAACCGTCGAAGCAGGCAAACTCGCATCGCCGCCCGGTATTGTCGTTGCCGCCGTGCAACCCGTTGGCGGCGCATTGACGGATCCTGAAGCTCATGCCGAACCTCTGTCCGCGCCCCTCGAAACATTTGGCCGCATGCCGGTTGTGACGCTGCTGTTGGCAGCGGACGGACCACAGCGCGATCTCGACATGGCAGCCCTGGTGCGCGCGGTGCGCGATCAAGCCGAGCGCGCGCCGGCCTTTGCGGCACGCCATCGCGCTAGCCGCGGCATGGGTTCAGCAGCGCGCCAGGCAGTCAGTGCCGCCGGCACGTTGGCAGGACAGATCTTTGGCCGCCGCAACTGACCACACATTGAAATTGCACGACCACGTTCGCCCATCGGAACCATAACCCAAGGGCCGCGTTACTGGTCCGCACGCTGGAAATTGCTGGCGAATATACACACCGGAGGAGAACCACCATGGCCACCACGTCAAGCTATTCGAACGTCAACCGCGACGAACTTGGACGCGATGCCGCCAACCGCGCGTCCGACCTCGCCGACAAGGCCGGCAAGCAGATCGATCGTGCCCTCGACAGCGCTGAAGGCGTGGCCCGTCAGGTCGCGGATCAGGGCCGTGAAGCCACCGAACGCGTCGGCGAAGTCGCCGGCAACATTAAGGGCGCAGTCGACAAGTCCGTGAAGGACCAACCGATGGCCACCCTCGCCGTTGCCGCCGCCGTGGGCTTCGTGCTCGGCGCGCTCTGGAAGTCGTAAATCTTAAAACCGGCAGCACCACCTGCCGCATAAACCAGCAACGGGGGCACGGATATGTTCGGATTTGGTTCCATTTTTCGCAAGGCGCAAGCGACGGTCGATAACGCCATCGCTCAACTTGTGTGGGGCCTTCTGATCGCTGTGCCCCTGCTTGTTGCGTTAGGCTATGCGACGGCAGCCGTGTCGACGGTCCTGCATCGGCGATACGAGCCCGAGATTGCGGATTTGATTGTTGCGGGCAGTTATGCCGCCATCGCAGCCGTGATGGGCCTGATTTACGTGGTCCGCAATCCGGGCGCTGCCGCGGAGGTCGCTCCCGCCGCCGATGAGCAAAGCGCGGAGGCGACGGAAGCCGCCGCCGAGGCGCCTTTCCGGTCCTTCAGTCCGGCTGAGCGCGAAATGTTGCTCTCCGGTTTGATGACAGCCGCGCCGTTGGCCATACGTCCCCTGCTCGCCGCGCTCTTCCGCAACCTGCCGATCGTCTTGGCCATTGCCGTTGCCGGATTCATCTTAACCCGCGCAGCCTCGTCTGAGGCTGATATGCAACCGGCTGGTGAATAGACGAAAAAGCTAGGTTCGTTAGGACCGTCATCGCGTTGCAAAAAAGATGGCAGCCGGGCGGAACCCTGATCGTGCTGACACGTTCAGGTCTAGACTGGCGCTCACGTAGTTGAAACGCCTGAACGGGGTGGGGGCACGATGAGCACGCAAAACGAGAAGTTCAACCATAGTGAAAGCAAGCAGCAGCCAGATCAAATGACCCCCGAGACCGCGAACACTGATACCGTCCAGCCACTGCCCCCAACCGCGGAAACGGAAATCGCTTCCGGTTTGAAGCGACTTTACGGCCAGATGCAGGCGGAGCCGATCCCCGACAAATTCGCCGGCCTCTTGGAGCAACTGGCCAAACTGGATCGCGAACCGGAGCAGCCTAAATGACCACGGCGCCCAGCCCGCAATTCCAAGCCGAATTGACGAAGTTGTTGCCCAACCTGCGCGCGTTCGCCCGCTCGCTGACGCGTTCGGGCGATCAGGCCGATGATTTGGTGCAGGAAGCCTTGATGAAGGCCTGGCGCAACTGGGAGCAGTTTGCACCCGACAGCAATCTCAAGGCCTGGATGTTCACCATCCTGCGCAACGCGTACTTGTCGGAGATCCGCAAGCGCAAGAATGAAGTTCAAGACGTTGATGGCGAGTTTGCCGGGCAGGTCAGCGTAAAGGCTGAGCAGCCGGGACACATGGATATGATCGATTTCCAAGCCGCGTTCGCCCAGTTGCTCCCCGAACACAAAGAAGCGCTCGTCCTTATTGGCGCGGAAGGCTTCTCATATGAAGAAGCAGCGCTCATGTGCGGTTGCGCTGTGGGCACGATGAAAAGCCGCGTAAACCGCGCCCGCAACAAACTGGCCCAGATCATGGGCCTCGAAAGTGCCGCCGAAATCGGCACTGGTGAGAAATCCGATCTTTTCGTCAGAACAGCAGTCTGACGAGGGAGCGAGCGGTAGGCGGAAAGCCCGAAGGTTTTGACCTTCCTGCATTGCCCGCCTATCAAAGACAAGAAACCAGGGACCCAGCGGTCCTCATCGTATGGTCGTGAACATATCACGGGGGAATGAGAAATGAGTACGTCATTGGCCGATCTGGTTGCACCGCAACTGCCCTATCTGCGCCGTTTCGCGCGCGCCTTGATGGGCTCTCAGGATCGCGGCGATGCCTACGTCGTTGCGATGCTCGAGGCACTGGTGGCCGACCAGAAGCTGTTTGATCGCGCGATCGCACCCCGCACGGCAGCCTATAAGGCGTTCATCAAGGTGTGGAACACCGTTCCGATGAATGGCAGCGCCGAACCCGCCGGCGACATCGCCGACCGCCGCATCGAAACGCTGAACCCCGGCCCGCGCCAAGCCTTTCTCCTGGCCGCCGTGGAAGAATTCGGCACCCGCGACATCGCACTCATCCTCGATAAGTCGGAAGACGACGTTATCGACCTGATTGGTGACGCCAGCAAAGAGATCGCTGAACAGCTAGCCTCTCGCATCCTCATCATCGAAGATGAGCCGCTGATCGCCCTCGATATCGAAGGCCTCGTCACCGATATCGGACATGAGGTGGTGGGTGTTGCGGCAACCCACAAGGAAGCGATGGAATTGGCCCGCGAGAAGCGGCCTGAACTCATCCTTGCCGACATCCAACTCGCCGATGGCAGCTCAGGCATCGATGCCGTGAATGAAATTCTGATGGAGCTGAACGTTCCGGTGATCTTCATCACCGCCTACCCCGAACGCCTTCTCACCGGCGATAAACCGGAGCCCGCGTTCCTGGTCACGAAGCCATTCAAGCATGAGATGGTAAAAGCCGTGATCAGTCAGGCCCTTTTCTTTGACGTGAAAGCAGGCGTGAAACAGCATGGTGCGGCTGCGTAAGAGCCGCCGAGACACCCAGGGGCGAGGGCGGCTCCGCGGAAAGATTGGAAGGAAGCTCATGACCACCGACAGCCAAAAGGTGGATACGGCGGGGAGCGTCCAGCACGTCGAGACTGGGGCCGGCACAGGAACCCAATCCGCGTTCAACGGCGCTGACGCGAACTGGCAATTTTTCGAAGCAAGCCCGGATGGCGTAAAGATTCTGGATTGCGACGGCCGTCTCATCTTTGTCAATCACAACGGACTGAAGGCTCTCGAAGCGGACTTTGAGACCATCGGAAGCCGTCGCTGGATCGAACTCTGGCCCGACGCCAGCCGTGCCGAAGTCGAAGCGGCCTTCAACGAAGCCCGCGCCGGCACGCCCTCGCGCTTCACCGCGTTGCGCCCGACATTGAAGGGAACGCCACGCTGGTGGGATGTCGTAATATCCCCCATCAAGGACCGCGACGGCAAGGTGATCAGCCTGATGTCGATCTCGCGCGATGTGACGCCGAGCTTGCAGCTGGCCGACACCTTGAAGCGCAGCGAACAGCAATTCCAGGCGCTTGCCAATAACATTGCCCAGTTGGCCTGGATGGCCGATCCGGACGGTAATCTGTTCTGGCTCAATCAGCGCTGGCTCGATTACACCGGTAGCACGCTGGAAACCTCTCTCGGCGACGGCTGGCGCGTCTTCCATCACCCCGAACATGTTGCGCGCGTCGTCGACAAATGGCGCCGCTGCACGGCTGAGGGACGCATCTGGGAGGATCTCTTTCCCCTCCGCGGCGCCGAAGGCCGCTACCGCTGGTTTCTATCCCGCGCAATGCCGGTGCGCGACGCCGATGGCGAGATCGCCTTCTGGTGCGGCACCAACACCGACGTCACCGACGCGCGCCGCCAGAGCCAGCGGCTGCGCAAACTCGCTCGCATTATTGAGTTGTCGCACGAGGCCATGCTGGTGCGCGAACGAGGTGGCCGAATCTTGATGTGGAACCGGGGTTGTGAGGAGCTGTTCGGCTTCTCGCGCGCCGAGGCCATGACGAAATCGTCGTTCGAACTTCTCAAGCCGCGCAATCTCCAAGACCCCGAGGCCTTCGATGCGGCGATTGGCAAAAATGGGTCGTGGAGCGGCGAGGTTCACTATGCCGCCAAGGATGGTCTCGACGTTTGGGTCGACAGCCGCCAGGAACTGATCAATATCGGCGAAAAGGACCTGATCCTGGAAACAAACCGCGACATCACCGAGCGCCGCCAAGCCGATCAGGTTCGCGCACTCCTCGTCGCCGAACTCAATCACCGTGTCAAAAACACTTTGGCCGTCGTGCAGTCGATCGCCGCGCAGACCGCCCGCTCCAACAGCGACCCTAAAAAGTTCGTCGCGCGCTTCAACGCCCGCCTTCAGTCGCTAGCCGCCGCGCACAACATTTTGAGCGACGTGACATGGTCCGGCGCACCGATCGGCGATCTGATCAAGTCCCAGATTTCCGTCATGGGCGGCGAAGCCGATCGAATTGACCCGCGCGGACCGCCCGTCGATTTGCCGCCACAGACCGCGCAACAGCTGGCGCTTATCCTCCATGAACTCACCTCCAATGCCCTAGAGCATGGAGCACTTTCCGAACCCGGCGGCAAAATCGAGATCGAGTGGACGCCAAAGGACGGCTCGCCCCCCATGGTCGAACTGACATGGCGCGAAATCGGCGGGCCGGCGGTCAAGCCCCCCGTGGGGCGCGGTTTCGGCCTGACGCTGATCGAGCGCTCCCGCGCGCTCCCCAACATCAAAACCTCGATCGACTTCGAACCTGGGGGAGTTGTGGTGCACGTGCTCCTTCAAGCCCGCACGGCAGGCGAAGGCGATCTGTTCAATCCCGGCGAGCGCCTCTTGCGCCCGCGCATCCTCCAACCGCGCAGCCCACGCTCCGCAGAACGCCGCATCCTCATTATGGACGGCAGTCTCAAGCGTGCCTTGCTTCTGGAAGATATGCTCGAAATGGCAGGTTTCACTGTGGCCGGCCCCATCGCCACCGCCGATGCAGCCATCGCCGAGTTGAGCCAAACCCCCGCAGATGTGGTGGCCCTCGATGTCGACGAAATCGGCGATACCGAAATCACCCGGTTATTGATCGACGTCGCCAAGCGAGGCATTCCCTGCATCGCGATCGGCACCTCCGGACGTCTTGCCCAAATCAAAGCCGGCGCCTTCTCGGCTCTCGTTGCCAAGCCCATCGAACGCGAATCGTTCCTGCGCGCCGTGAGCGCCAGCCTCAACGACGACCTAGAGGACGACGACGACCTGATTTAAAGGCCGGCCCTGCAAGCGCGCAAAAAAAGAGCCGCCTTGCGGCGGCCCTTGACACAGAGAAAGCGCGGTCGAACTAGTTGCGCAGCTTCTGCTCGTACCAGAAGTCGACCGTCTTCTGGCGCAGCTTGTCCTTGCAGTCGCCTTCACAGTCGACCCAGGTGCCGCCCGGAAGGCGAACCTGCTGGCCGAGGCGCGTATCGCGAACCGAACCGGCCTTGCATTTGCCGCCGTTCAGCTTGCTGCACGCTGTGGTCTGTCCCATGCGGCCCTCAACGGCCTGAGCGGGAATGGCGAAGGCGAAGGCCGCGGCTGCGGCGAGCCCGATGGCAGTAATGACCTTGGTCATGACATTTAATCCCAACGTTGGATCGTCGTTTTGCAAACGCGGCAGTGTCTAACCACCGATGGTCCCGAACCGTTCGGGTCATGATGGGCAGTTTGGGAGTCCCCCTGTCATGATCAATCCCAACCCATGAGAAAGGCTCGGCTAATCGGAAAAACCGATCATGCTTCCGCGGTCAGCGCGAGGCACATCGGCCCGTTTTGCACAGGGTTAAAATCGGCCGGCCCCGCTGTCATCTAGCCGACATGCGGCTTTGCTAAAGGCAAGCATTGCTTATCGAAAATGGTGCCAAGGTCTGAAATCCTTTGCGTGCTAAAGCATGCGATCAGAGCCATGTTCGATCGTGAAAGGCGGTAGGCTGTGATGATGATGCGCAATGGAATGATCAAGATTTTCTTGGTCGCCTTGAGCGGTTTGTCCGCCGCCCCGGTGACGGCTTCCGAGCTACAACGCATCCGCGCGACGGAAAACGCGTCTGTCTTCATTGACCGCACGACGCTGACCCGCACCGGCGACGTCGCCACCGTTTGGTCGCTCTGGGATCATTCCTCCGACCAACTCAATATGTTCGAGGAGCCCTATCGCTCAGCGCGCCTGCACAGCGCCTACAATTGCAAGGAACGAACAGTTCGCTTGATCGAAATTGCCGAATATCAAGGCTCATTTGGACGCGGTAATCTTGTGCGGAATTACCCGGCCGGCGACAGCGAACCCCGGTCAATTCCACCCGGCACGGTCGGTGAGGACATCTTCAAGCAAGTGTGCCCCACACCGCATCGCGCCAACGAGTTCTAATGTGGACGTGAGAGATCCCATGGGCAGCAAAGAGCCGCCGAAATCCCGGCAGTACGACGAGTGCCACTATCTGGCCCGCTCACTGGCGGTGTCCCTCCAGGATCTGGACGCTGAACAGCGCCGCGATATCCTGAAGTTCCTGACTGAGGAACTGCAGCGGTTATCGTCGCAGGATGCAGAAGACGGCGACGACGCGCCCGGTCCGGATATGTCTGATCGCCCGTCGCCTACCCCAGAACAGGCCGGCCGCGGCGCTGGCGCCTGAGCCAGCCGGAAAGGCGTGCAATCGCCACACGGCTGGTCTAGACACCTCCGGTTCGAAATCGAGATGGACCGGAGAAACCCATGCGTGGCAAGCCCCTCAAGCTCGTTCGTCTAAGTCTGGCAAGCCTGGCGCTTACGGCCGGGGCAGCCTGCCTGCCGTTCACGGGCACGGCCATAGCTCAGGAGACAACAGTGACGACACCGAGTGGACTGAAGATCGAAGATACGAAGGTCGGCGACGGCGCGAGCCCAGCGACTGGCCAAACGTGCATCATGCATTACACCGGCTGGCTCTATCAGAACGGCCAGAAGGGCAGCAAATTCGACAGCTCCGTCGACCGCGGCGAGCCCTTTGAATTCCCGATCGGCACCGGCCGCGTCATCAAGGGCTGGGACGAAGGCGTCGCCTCCATGAAGGTCGGCGGCAAACGCACGCTCATCATTCCGCCTGAACTGGGCTACGGCGCCCGCGGCGCCGGTGGCGTCATCCCGCCGAACGCCACACTCATCTTCGACGTCGAATTGCTCGGCATCCGCTGACCCGGTTCATCATTCCCAAAAAGAGAAAGGGGTCCGAAGCAATTCGGACCCCTTTGTCGTAATCAGGGACAGACGGTGAAAAGAGGTGTGGATTAGGCCGCGACCGTGCCTTCGTCGCCCGGATCGCGCAGCACGTAGCCGCGGCCCCAGACGGTCTCGATGTAGCCGTTCGGTGCGCCGGTCACTTCCTTCAGCTTCTTGCGCAGCTTGCAAATGAAGACGTCGATGATCTTCAATTCCGGCTCGTCCATACCGCCGTAGAGGTGGTTGAGGAACATTTCTTTGGTGAGCGTGGTGCCCTTGCGCAACGAGAGCAGCTCCAGCATCTGGTATTCCTTGCCGGTCAGATGCACGCGCTGGCCGTTCACTTCGACGGTCTTGGTGTCGAGGTTGACCTTCAGGTCGCCGGTTTCGATGACCGACTGGGCATGGCCCTTCGAGCGGCGAACAATGGCGTGGATGCGGGCGACGAGTTCGTCCTTATGGAAAGGCTTCGTCATATAGTCGTCGGCGCCAAAGCCCAGGCCCTTCACCTTATCTTCGATCTGGGCGAGGCCAGACAGGATCAGGATCGGCGTGGAAACCTTGCTCACGCGGAGCGTCTTCAGAACCTCGTAACCGCTCATATCGGGCAGGTTCAGGTCCAGAAGGATAATGTCGTAGTCATAGAGCTTGCCGAGGTCCACGCCCTCTTCGCCAAGATCCGTCGTGTAGACGTTGAAGCCTTCGGACTGCAGCATCAATTCGATGCTTTGAGCCGTTGCGCTATCGTCCTCAATCAGAAGGACTCGCATGTCTTTCGTTCCTCTCTTCCCTGTCCCGTCGCCAGGTCGTCTGCCCAGATGCTGAAGAGAACGCCAGCGTCACCCGCGAAATTCGCCGGGAGCGCTAATCCCTTTTAAAGAATTTACCCACCAGAAGTTAACAAACCCTAATTTTGTCTTTCACTCTTTGACGAAACGCGGCCAGCACCGCCAAAGCCGTAACCATGGGCAACACAACAGGGGTCGTCCGGTGGAGCCGGAACGCGCCGAAAACGACTATGGAAGTGATGACCCCGCCGCCGTGACCCGTATGCCGGAGCCCCGCCTTCGCCGCTGAAAATGGACCGACTCCGACCCTGCCCGGCCGCTGATCCAAATGTGGCGATTCTTAGGCCCCAAAGCACAAATGCACACGAATCTACAGGTATCATTATTCGCGGGCAGACCACAGGGCGCAGACGAATCTTTTTTGGGACGCCAGATAAAACTTTAGCAAAGCTTTGCATCCCGTTGCTTTACCGCAACTTAATTGGCATATGCTACCTAGATCAAGTAAGGTTGACAGGCTCAACACGCAATCCTGTTTGCCCGGCGAAGTGCTTTGAGAGGTCGCCATTGGCGATGAACCACGTTCCGCGATTGGCACGGAATTTGAAAGACGCGACGTGAACAGGGACGACAGTGTTCGAACGAGTATGGGGTATCGAGCCATGAAGCCACGCGAGACTGCGCTTCGCCTGAAGCGCTTCGAGGCCGATGAAAAGGCCCGCAAAGTCGCGGACATCGAACTGATGATCCGGGAGTTTGAAAACATCGCTTCCGATCTCGATCGCCAGATCCAGGCCGAGGAAGACCGGACCGGTATCAAGGATCCGGCACATTTTTCCTATTCCACGTTCGCCAAGTCGGCGAGCGCGCGCCGCGACAACCTTCGCTCCTCGGCTGATGAATTGAAGGGCAAGCTCGACGCCGCCATCAAGGAGCGCGACGAGGCAGCCGAACAGCTGACCCGCGCCGCGACCGCCGAGCCGCGCGAAACGGAACGGACCACCTCCGGCCGCCGCCGGAGCGAACGTTCCACCGGGGCGGCCCTTCGCTAATCCCGCAAGTTTCTGATGACGAATGACACGGGCCGGATCGCTTCCGGCCCGTTTTGCGTCGTTCCAGTCGCCGCAGGCGGGTTGTGCCGCTCCACCGCCCATGCGAAGCGTCCGCAAAAGGCCGGATTCGCCGCTTATCCGGGTCCCGTGTTCCGGCCCAGAATCGGGTGTAGTGATTGCGTATGGGATGATTTTCAGTCAGGCCACGTCAGTATGGGCTTCTTGCGCGACATCGCTGGAACACTTGGGGTCGCCGCCGCCGTGGCCCTGGCCGGCTGTTCCGGCTCGACCCCGAGCTTGACGAATGTGGCAGCCGTCCCCGATCTCGCCGCCGTGACGCCCAAGCTGGCGCCCGCCGATGCCCCGCGCCCTGTCGGCGCCCCGACCGAAATCTACACCCGCATTGCGCGCGGCATCCTGACCTGCTGGTTTGGCCCCGGCGGCCCGATGAAGCCGACATACATCTATCATGCCGACGCCGAGCCGCCCTCCAAGGGCGGCGCCTCCGTCATAAGCATTCACTTGCGCGACCGCGAAGCCACCGACCCGCGCTCGATCCGTGCCTGGAAGCTGGCGGTCGTGCCCGCGCCCGAAGGCACCACGGTCGACATCGAGAATTTCAAATTGCCGCCCGAAATCGCAGAGCCGTTGACCCGCGATGCGCGCCGCTGGGCCGCCGGCGAGGAGGAGTGCAGTGACGGGCCATCGGCGGCCGCCGCGGCAAAATCCCAGGAACTGCCGGCCGCGCCGGCAGCAGTGGCCGTTAAGAAGCCCGCCGCAAAGCCTGCCAAACCGGCCGCTTCCGCTCCACGTTAAGCCAAAACCAATACGCGCCGCCTCGGCAACCGAAGCGGCGCGTTATCCGCCCTGAACCGCACACCGGCGGTTAGCGGCGATAATCCTGAATTTTCGTGGCGCGCAGGCCCGGAAGCCCATGCTGGTCAATCGACCGCTGCCAGGACAAAAATTCGTCCACGGTCAGTTTGTAGCGGTCGCAGGCCTCTTCGATGCTGAGCAGGCCCCCGCGAACAGCCGCGACGACCTCCGCCTTGCGGCGGATGACCCAACGTTTGGTGTCTTTGGGCGGCAGATCCGCAACCGTCAACGGCGACCCATCGGGCCCGATGACGTAACGCGAACGCCCTCTCATTTGATGTTCGGTCATGATACTCGGTACACCTTGATGACCACGCAAAAACACCCTAGCAAGCCGGTCTTAAATTCGACCTAACCTATTGAGTAAACATACCATAACGCGCTGTCTCGCCAATGGTGTGCGCGCGATTAAGGTTGATCCCGCAGCGGTACGTTCGTGCCGTTCTGAGCGCCCGATTAACTCCGCCTTGCCCGTTTTCCTAAGCCGAGCCCGGTCGAGGGCGCGCGAGCGTGAAAAAAATCATCAGCCAACCGCAAAAAAATGTCTCGCAGCGCGTTTTAGAACCGCGCTTGTCATCGAAGGCGGTGGAGCGGTAAACAAGGCGCTTGTACCACGTCTCTGCAACCGTCATGTTGCGATGCCGCAGAAATGACGCTTCTGTGGATCATGATGGGCATGTGACGTCTGTTTCAGACCCAATGTTCGAGTTGGATGCGGGCAAGCCGCCAGCCGACAGGCAGAGGTTCTAAACGAACCGTTGTTAATTGCGAGAGAGCCCGAAAAGCCGTGACCGCGCGCGCCGACAACCCGATCGATACCGCCGCTGCCGCCGCACGCGGCCGCGTGGTCGTGGCCATGTCGGGCGGTGTCGACAGTTCGCTGGTCGCCGCTCTTCTGAAGCGCCAGGGCTACGATGTGGTCGGAATTACGCTCCAGCTTTACGACCATGGCGAAGCGACCGCCCGCAAAGGCGCCTGCTGCGCCGGCCAGGACATTCAGGATGCCCGCCGTGTCGCCGACCTGATCGGCATTCCCCATTACGTGCTCGATTACGAGCGCCGCTTCGCCGACAAGGTCATGTCGTCGTTCGCCGATAGCTACATGGCCGGCGAGACGCCCATTCCGTGTGTCACCTGCAACCAGGAGATCAAGTTCAAGGATCTTCTCGGCATGGCGCTGGAACTGGGCGCCGAAAAGCTGGCAACCGGTCATTACATTCGCCTCGAGCACACGGCCAATGGCCCGGTTCTGAGCCGCGCCCGCGATGCCGACCGTGACCAGAGCTATTTCCTTTTCGCCACGACGCGCGCGCAGCTCGAACGCATCATGTTCCCGCTCGGTGACGTGCCGAAAGCCGACGTGCGCGAACTCGCCCGCGAATTGGGCCTGCCCGTCGCCGACAAGTCCGACAGCCAGGACATCTGTTTCGTCCCCAAGGGCCGCTACACCGATGTGATCGAGCGTCTGAAGCCCGGCGCGCTCAAGGAAGGCGATATCGTCCACATCGATGGCCGCCGCCTCGGCCGCCACGACGGCATCATCAATTACACCGTCGGCCAGCGCCGCGGCATCCGCATCCCTAGCCCCGAACCGCTCTTCGTCGTGCGCCTCGATGCAGCCAAGAACGAAGTCGTCGTCGGCCCGCGTCAGGCGCTGGAAACCGCAGCTCTCATTCTCAAGGGCGTGAATTGGCTGGGTGATGAGCCGTTGGAACAGGCTGCCGCCGCCGCGCGCGCGGTGCATGTTCGCGTGCGCTCCTCACAGCCGACACAACCTGCCATATTGACGTCAGCCGAAGATGGCTCGATCAAGGTGATATAGAGCGAGGGCCAGCAGGGCATCGCGGCCGGTCAGGCTTGCGTGTTCTACGCCGACGGCGGTGACGCGGCCCGTGTTCTGGGCGGCGGCACAATCGTCAAGACGCTGCGCGGCGCCGAAGGGCCGGTGCTGAACGCGGCGGATCGCATACACGCCGCAGAAGCGGGAACACCGCAGACCGTGGCACGGTAAAGGTAGCAGACTCGGCATCGCCCGGGTGTGCGGGGGCAACGACAAAGGACGAGGTTGGCAGATGATTTCGAATTTGCGGCCAAAGGCAAAGCGCACCAAACCACAGGTGCAGAAGGCTGGTGGCCGTATTGTACACATCGGCCATATCCACGAAGACGACGTGAAGGTGGCCTATCGCCGTTGGGCTCCAGTGTACGATAGCACCTTCGGCAAGGTCGCCGCCGAAGGCCGCCGTCACACCGCCAATACCATCAACCGCTACCGCTCGGGCAAGTTGCTCGAAGTCGGCGTCGGCACCGGCCTCTCGCTTCCCGACTACAAGCGCGAACTCGAGATCGTCGGCATCGACCTGTCGACGGACATGCTCGATAAGGCCCGCCAGCGCGTCGAGGAGCTGGGCCTCACCAACGTCACCGGCCTGCACGAGATGGATGCCGGCGAATTGGAATTCCCCGACCACACCTTCGACACCACGGTCGCCATGTACGTCATGACGGTCGTGCCCGATCCCGAAAAGGTCATGCGCGAACTCTCGCGCGTCACCAAGCCCGGCGGCGAAGTCATCTTGGTCAATCACTTCAGCCAGGAAGAAGGCGTGCGCGGCTGGGTCGAGCGCCGCATGGCCCCCTTCGCTGAATTGATAGGGTGGCGCCCGGTGTTCGATCACTCGCGCGTCATGGTCTGCGACGACCTCAAACTCATCGAGCGCAAGTCCGTCCGCCCGTTCGGCATCTTCACCATGATGCGCTTTCAGAAGTCGGCCGAGGCCAAGCGCATCGCCGCCGAATAGCACCATGCACTCCGGCGGGGCCCAAAGCGCCGCCGGCCCAGTCTCCTTACCAGTCTCTTTACACGCGTCGGCGCGCGTTTCAGGCGGCGCGCCGCTTGACAGGCTCACCACCCCGTCCCTATAGACGGCGCTCTGGTTAGGCGGGATAGCTCAGTTGGTTAGAGCGGCGGAATCATAATCCGTAGGTCCCCGGTTCAAGTCCGGGTCCCGCTACCACATCCACATCACGCCATCTTCCGCATCCCCGCCGCCGCGGCTTTGACGATGAAGCGGATGTCGCGCTCCAGTTCGCTGCGATCGAAGTCGGACAGGCGGTTGTTGACCGCCAGATGCAGGATACCGTGCGCCGCGCCGAAGAGCGCCCGTGCCGCCGTCTGGCGTTGGGCCGCATCCGGCACATCCGAGCCGATGGTCTCCACCAGAAGCCCCAACAGTCGCGCCCGCTCTGCCACGAAATCCGCTGGCAGAGCCGCATCATCCGGCAGCCGGAATTCGAACACCGCAAGCCACCGGTTCCGGTTTTCGAGCGCGAACGTCATGTAGGCGGCCGCCAGTGCCATCAGCCGCGCCTCCAGCGGCGCCGTCGCTGATGCTTGCCGCGCGGCCTCCAGCGGGACGCTGAGCGCCGTCATCGTCTCCCGGTTGATGGCCAGGATCAGACCGTCCCGGTCGCCAAAGATATTATAGAGCGTGCCGACCGAGCAGCCGCCCTCCGCCGCCAGACGCCGCGCTTGCACGGCAGGAAGCCCTTCGGTGGCGACGATGCTGCCGGCGATTTTGAGGATGACCCCGCGCAAAGCTTCCCGTCCGGCGATCTCGGGATCGGCGGCAGCGGGTATCGGTGCGGCGGCGGGCTTTTTGGTCTGTCGGGCCATTCATCGGTAATTAAGCACGATTCCAGCCGTCGCGAACCCGGTTCAACGTCACCCTTGAACAAAGTTCATATTCGCGGCATATTTTAGCTTGAACATAGTTCACGGCGGGCGTCTCCCAATCGTGTCTCGCTTCCGGGCTCTGTTCGGACCCGTTTTAGAAAGGATCTCCCATGTTGAAAATGGTCACCACACTTCTGCGCGGCGCCGCCAACGAGGCGGAAGAAGCCCTCTTCGATGCCAACGCCATCCGCGTCCTGGAGCAGCAGCTGCGCGACGCAGCCAGCAGCCTCGAACACGCCCGCCGCGAACTGGCCTGCGCCATGGCCCATCAGGCAAGCGAAGAACGCGCCGTCGCGGCCCTCGAAGGCCGTATCGCGGAACTCGAAATAGCCGCCCGCGACGCCCTCGAAGCCAATCGCGAAGATCTGGCCGGCGAAGTCGCGACCGTCATCGCCGCCAACGAAGACGAACGTTCACTGCGCACAGCCTCCGTCGAAAAATTTTCCCGCGACGTGCGCCGCTTGAAGCAACTCTCCGAAGACGGCCGCCTGCGTTTGGCCGACCTGCGCCGCGGCCTCGAAATGGCCCGCGCCCAGGAAGCGCTTCGCCGCGCGGGGGCGAATGGCCGCCGCGCTCTCAGCGTCGGCACCGGCGCGCTGCGCGAAGCCGAAGCAACCCTCATCCGCATCCGCGATGTTCAAGCCCGCGAAGAAGATGTTGCCGCCGCACTCGACGAATTGGATAGCCGCGAAAGTGGCCGCGATCTCACCGACCGTCTCGCTGCCGCTGGCTTCGGCAGCGTGAAGAAAACCAAGCCCGCCGACGTCCTGGCCCGCCTCAAAGCATCCGCCGGCAAAGCACATGACGCGGAGAGCGGCACATGACCACCCGCCCCGCGCGCACGAACTTTGCCTCCGCCACGCGCTCCACCGAACCCCTCACCCCCCGCGATCAAGGAACCTTCACCATGTCCACCGCCACCAAGAACACGCCGGCCTGGCTCACCTTCACCTACATCTTCTTCGGTTTCGCCGTCGGCATGATGGTGCTCGGCATCTGGGCCATCCCCGCCGACCTGTGGATCAAGGGCTATCTGTCGATGGCCACCGTCTCCATGCTGGGCGCCGCCTTCACTCTCGCGAAAACGGTTCGCGACGAACAGGAAGCCAAGCGCTTCGCCAACCGCATCGAAGACGCCAAGGCCGAACGGCTCTTGATGGAAGTCGGCCGCGTGTCGGCCTAGGAGCGTACGGCTGAGCATAACGAACGCGTCTTAGCGGCAACGGTGCGCGGTCCCGGAAGGGGTCGCGCCTCATCTCGACACAAAGATGCCACGCTTGCGGCTAGGGTTCGCAGCATGAGCACATCCTTGATTTGGCGCCACACAGGCGCACCCATTTTACTGCTGCTGCTTTTGCTGAGCGCATGGACGGCCGCCCCCGCGCACGCCGCCGAGCAGATCGTGCTGCCCTTCGAGTGTAACGTCGTCGGTGGGCGCGTGCAGGTGCGCCCTTCGGGCGATCAGGCCTATCGCATCTACGGCGCCCGCCGGCAGGACCAGTATCGCGCCTGCTCGGAACAGAACCCCGATCGCTGCCGAACCTTCCTCGTGCAGAGTTTCACCATGGCCTGCGGCCGCGACCGCGCCGACTGGACCGATGTCTACGCCGCCATCTCGAAAGCCACCGATGGCCGGGCATTCTACAACAACGACGGCCGCCTCTATTACCGCATGGGCCCACGCGAGCCGCAGGACAGCTATCCGTTTCCAGCACCCCGCCACGCGATGGGCGTCGTTGAGTTGCCGGACGGGTTCGCGCCCATGGCCGGCGTCGATGCGATTTTCACCCCGCTCGATCCGCGCGTCGCCGAATTGGCAGATGCCCCGCCCCCGTCCGCGCGTGCCGGTCGTGATCGCGAGACAGCAGGCGATCCCTCGTTCGCCCCCGCGCTAACGCCCAAGGCCGCCGAAAAGCCAAAAGCGGCCGATGCTCCAAAAGTCGCCGAGGCACCCAAACTTGTCGCTCCGCCAAAGCCGGCCGAACCGCCGAAGTCGGAAGTCGTGCTTGAACCCAAACCGGCTGAAACAAAACCGCTGGAGACCGCCAGCACCACCGCGCCGCAGCCGCCTCTCGTCGAAACGGCAAAGCCCGAAACCAAGTCGCCGGATGCGGCCGCGCCCGTGATGCCGACGATCCTCAACAATCCGGCGGCGAAAGAAGTCGAGACCGCAAGCAAAACCGAAACCGTCGTCGCAGCAGCAGAAATCACACCGCCTGCGCAGCCGCCGGCGCAAACGGCCTCTGATACCGGCCCGCGCGTCGAAGGCTGGAGCGCGACGGGCGGCCCCGGCCTCTCCGTTCCCCCCATCGCGTTTGCCATTCTAATTGCCGCCGCCACACTCGCTATTCTGCTCGTGATCCTCAAGAAGCAGGCCGCAAGCCCCGTCGCCGCCGGCCCCGTGCGCGGTCCCATCGAGCCGATATTGCCGGGCTTCGATCGCGCATGCGCCGATCAGCCAGGGCAAGCGCTGACTGTGCGCGATGATCCCGGTCCGCCTGCGTTGTCGGCCATCGCCGCCTCCACGGGCATGCCCGTCACGCGCGACGACGCGCTCGCGTTTCTTGGCTTGAACATGGGCGCGAGCGAAGCCGTCATCCGCAAAGTCGTCGAAGGCCTGCGCCAATCCTGGCATCCCGATCTGGCTAGCGATGACGCCGACCGCGCCGCCCGTGAAGAACGCATCAAGGTGATCAACGCCGCCGCCGCGATCCTTCAGCGGAAGACTGCCGCCTAACGTTGCGCGAGAAACACACCGGCCAAAATGAGCGGAAAACCGACCGCGTGATAAAGCGCCGGCACTTCGCCCAAAAAGACGAACGCCAGCACGCTCGTAAACAGCGGGATCAAGTGGATGAACACGCCCGTCCGGTTGGCGCCGATGGTCTCAACACTGCGCGCATAGAAGAAATAGGCAACGAGGCTCGCCAGCACGCCCGCATAGAATACCGCCGCGATCGTCTCCCCGGTGATCTCCATCCGCTGGCCGTGCGCGAATTCCCACCCCGCCAGTGGCAAATTCACGACGCCTGCGATGACATACGTGACGCCGGCAAAGCTCATCGTTGATATCGCCGGCCGCACCCGAAGGAGCGCTGTGTAGAGCGCCCACACGCCTGTCGCAAACAACATGACGAGATCGCCGCGATTGAATGCGAGAGCGTAGATCCGCTCAAACTCGCCCTGCAGGACCACGACGCCCACCCCCACGAGCGACACCATCATGCCGATAATCTGCATCGCGCGCAGCCGGTCGCCAAAGATCGTGGCGCCTGCCAGCACGATCAGGATCGGTCCCCAAGAATTGAGGATCGCGGCATTCGTCGCCGTGGTCTCGGTGAGCGCGATATACTGCAGCGTATTGTAAATGCCCGAGCCCATGAAGCCGAGCAGAAGCATCCGCTTCCAGTTCTGCCGGATCACCGGCCAGTCCGCGCGCATCGCCCCATAGGCAAAGGGAAACATGAGAACGGCGGCCAGTGTCCAGCGCAGGAAGGAGAGTGTCATCGGCGGGATATGGCCGTGCGCCCAACGGCCGAGGATGTGATTTCCAGCCCACAAAGCCATCGTCAGGGTGAGGAACAGATAGGCCGTCGCCGGAGAGGCGCTGGAAGTGCGGGAGGGCATGTCGGGGAGGTCCGGAAGCGGGCGTGAACTTGGGGTCTATAGGCAACCCTTGCGCCCGTCAAACCGGGCCCGGATCGGGCCAGCCGAGGCGCGGCATCTAGGCGGCATCTGGGGTGTTGGGCGGCATCGATTCTGGGCTATAAGCAGGGCCGAAATGGTTCAAATCCCCTTGGCCCCGGCAACCGCGATCCGTTAGCGGACGGCTGGGGCCAAGGCACGTCTAGAGGCTCGCGATGGGCAATGTTGTGGTGGTCGGCGCTCAATGGGGCGACGAAGGCAAAGGCAAAATCGTCGATTGGCTCTCCGAGCGTGCCGACGTGGTCGTGCGGTTCCAGGGCGGTCACAACGCCGGGCATACGCTGGTCATCGGCGACAACACCTATAAGCTCTCGCTTCTGCCTTCGGGCGTCGTGCGCCCGAACAAACTCGGCATCATCGGCAACGGCGTCGTCGTCGACCCCTGGGCGCTGATCGCGGAAATCGAGAAGCTCGGCAAGCAAGGCGTCGCCATCACGCGCGACAACCTCCGCGTCGCCGAAAACGCCACCCTCATTCTCCCCCTCCACCGCGAACTCGATGTCATCCGCGAAGAAGCCGCCGGCACTGCCAAGATCGGTACGACCGGCCGCGGCATCGGCCCCGCATACGAAGACAAAGTTGGCCGCCGCGCCATCCGCGTTCAGGACCTGAAAAACCTCGCCACACTTGAAGCAAAAATCGACCGCCTGCTCGTCCACCACAACGCGCTGCGCGCCGGCCTCGGCAAGCCCCTCGTTGCAAAGGCGGAACTCATCACCGAGTTGACCGAAATCGCGCCCAAGATCCTGCCCTTCATGGATGTCACCTGGGAACTGCTCGACCAGGCAAACCGCGACCGCAAGCAAATCCTGTTCGAAGGTGCGCAAGGCGCGCTGCTTGATATCGACCACGGCACCTATCCGTTCGTGACCTCGTCGAACACTGTCGCCGCCCAAGCCGCCACCGGCTCCGGCATGGGTCCGCGCGCCGTCGGTTACGTGCTGGGCATCGCCAAGGCCTACACGACGCGCGTCGGCTCCGGTCCGTTCCCCACCGAACTCGACGATGCGGTCGGCGAAAAGATCGGCGAACGCGGCCACGAATTCGGAACCGTCACCGGCCGCAAGCGCCGCTGCGGCTGGTTCGACGCCGTGCTCGTGCGCCAGGTGTGCAAGGTCTCCGGCATCGACGGCATCGCACTCACCAAACTCGACGTGCTCGACGGCTTCGAGGAAATCAAAATCTGCGTCGGCTACACCCTCGACGGCGACAAACTCGACCGTCTTCCCGCCGGTCAGAATGCGCAAGCCCGCGTACAACCGGTCTACGAGACCTTCGAAGGCTGGTCGCAATCGACGCGCGGCGCACGCAGCTGGGGCGAATTGCCGGCCCAGGCCGTCAAATATGTCCGCCGCATCGAGGAACTGATTGGCTGCCCGGTCACGCTCCTCTCCACCAGCCCCGAGCGCGACGACACGATCCTGATGAAGGATCCCTTCCTCGCCTGAACAGGGACGTGCCGCAACCCCGCACACGTCACAAGCATCCTGTCTGGAAGTTCACTGGAAACCTTCGGCCCGCCGTGCTTTGCACGCGCTAACGGTCGTCATGGAGTAGTCCACATGGCTCGCAAGCCCACCGCCAAAGAATCGTTCGTGATGTTCAACGTCACCTACGAAGACGGCACGATGACGTCTAATCGCCGCGTATCTGAAGCCATCCTCGGCGGCCTGGAAGGCGATGCCCCGGCTCAAGCCGTCATCGAGGAGCAGGATCGCCAGATCCAAGAGCAGTCTGGCCGCTCGCGCGGCGCCATTAAAGCGATCGTGCGCGCCCCCGTTCGCAAGTCGGCATGACGCACGCGTGTCGTCCGGCACGGGAAGACGGTCTGCTGCGGCTCAAGAATTTCGTGCCGCGCGCCGGCGGCGCGTATGCAAAATCGCGCAATTTCGATCTCGGGCCCGATTACCGCGGCAACGTCTCGGTCCTCTCGCCTTACCTGCGCCACCGCCTGATCGGCGAAGACGAAGTCGTGCGCGCGGTTCTCTCCACGCACCGCATCTCCGCCGCCGACAAGTTCATCCAGGAAGTTTGCTGGCGCACATACTGGAAGGGTTGGCTCGAACAGCGCCCCGGCGTGTGGAGCGATTATCTCGCCGAACTCGAACGCGACCAGGACACGCTGCGCGAATTCCCCGACCTCGCCACAGCCCATGCAGCGGCCATCGCCGGCGAAACCGGCATCGCTCCCTTCGACGCCTGGGCGAAAGAACTCGTCACCACGGGATACGTCCACAACCACGCCCGCATGTGGTTTGCATCCATCTGGATTTTCACCCTCAAACTGCCCTGGACGCTCGGTGCGAATTTCTTCTATCGCAATCTGCTCGACGGCGATCCGGCCTCAAACACGCTCTCGTGGCGCTGGGTCGCAGGCCTCCACACGCGCGGCAAGCACTACGTCGCGCGCGCCGACAACATTCGCACCTACACCGAAGGCCGCTTCGATCCCGCGGGCCAATTGAACGAAGCCCCAGAACCCCTCGACGGTCCCGAAGCACCGCCCGCCACGCGCCTCAAAACGCCGATGAGCATACCGCCCGGCGAACCCGTCGTGCTGCTCGTCAACGAAGACGATCTAACCCCCGAACGCTGGCCCATCGACGCCGCGCAAGTAAAAGGCGTGGCGCTGCTTCCCGCTGATACGAGCCATCCGGGTCTGGCCGAACACGTCCTCGCGTTCCGCACCGCGGCCATCGCCGACACAGCGGCCCGCGCGGAACGATTTTTCGGCTGCCCCGTCACGTCGCTCGCCACCGCCGAGCCGGACGGCGCCATCGCGCTGTGCCATGCGCACGGCGTTGAGAAACTCGTAACAGCACAAGTCCCCGTCGGCCCGTCGCGCGAAACGTATGATGCCTTCGTCGAAAAACTTGGCGGCTCAGGCATTGCCGCCATGGAGGTCCGCCGCAATTGGGACAGCGCCTTTTGGCCGTATGCCCGCGCCGGCTTCTTCAAGGTCAAGGAACGCATCCCCGAAACGCTCGAACGTCTCGGCCTGATGTGATCGCTAAGCCGACGTCACAAGACCGTGCGCCGCTTCGATCGCGCCGTCTTTCAACGGATACGCCAAGAGCCGCATTGGATTGACCGGCCCCGGCAATGTGATCTGTCCCGGCGGAACAAACTTGAATCCGAGTTTGCCATAATAGGGTTCGTCGCCCACCAGGATCACGAGCGACACACCCGCCGAGCGCGCATCCTGCAAACCTTCCGCAATCAACTGCCGCCCATATCCTTGCCCCGCGAAGTCCGGATCGACACAGATCGGCCCAAGCATCAACGCGCCGGGCACGCCGCCGATCTTCACCCCGCTGAGCGTAATCGTGGCGATCAGCCGGTTGCCGCGCGTCGCGACGTGACAGAAATCGGATAGCGGATTGCCGTCGCGCCGGCCCTCCCGCACGCGATAGGCCGAACGCGCATACCGCCCCGGGCCGAACACGCGTGCATGCAGCTCCGCGATGGCGGGCACATCGGCAGCTTCAGCGTTGCGGATGAGGACTCTGTCGGACATCGAAGATCTGGCAATTAAAGGGCTGGGATAACTTATGCGGCGCGAGCTAGCACGGATGGAACAGGGGGTCCACCGGTGCGTTACCACATCGGGTCGCGCGGGCGGTCGTGGAACACCTCGGCGATGCGCGCAAGCACCGCCCGATGCGTGCCTTCCGGCAGCGCATCGATCCCGAAAAAACCCTGCTCGGCAATCTCACTATTGGCCGCTGGCACCACCGGCTGCGTCCACGACCGCACCAGAAAAAAGGCCACGTGATCGTTAGGAAAATACCGGAAGTTGGCATACATGCCAAAAAGCTCCGGTGCGCCGTCGATCGCCACGCCGGCTTCTTCGCGCAGTTCCCGTTCCAGCGCAATTCCGATCGGCTCGTTCTTTTCCACTCCGCCACCTGGGAAATGCCATCCCGGCCTGTAGGTATGCCGGATCAGCAGCACCCGCCCCGCGTCGTCGATAACCATACCCTGCGCGCCGAGCGTCATCCCGCGGACCCACCGCCAGTAGCGCTGCAACACCGGCATGACGATTTTTTCGGACGGCATCAAGAACGGGCCTCAAACAAACAATCAATAAAGGATATGACACACCAACCGTTTCGATGCCCTGAAGCCGATTGGCAAGCAGCAACTGCATCTGCAAAATAGTAAATGCTAACCTGAATGTCGAAAGTCCTGCATGTCTGAGCTGTTCAGTCTCGCCCACATCTCCGACCTGCACCTGACCCCGATCCTCGGCTTCGGCGTCGGCCATTGGAACATCAAACGCGGCCTTGGCTACTTGAACTGGGCCCGCAACCGCCGCCTCGTCCACCGCCAGGATATCGCCGATCGCCTCGTGGCCGATCTATGGCGCCAGGGCGCCGATCACGTCGCCGTCACCGGCGATATCGTCAATCTCGGCCTGCCAGATGAAATCGGCGCCGCGCTGACATGGCTTGCCACCGTTGGCACGCCCGAAAAGGTCACCGCCATCCCCGGCAACCACGACATTTACACGCGCCGCATGCAGGGACCCGGCTGCACCGAGATCTGGCGCGACTACATCGCCGCCGACGCGTGGGGCGCGGAATTCGCCGGCCGGCCGCCGCAGACATTTCCCTTTATCCGCCGCGTCGGTCCATTGGCAATCATCGGCCTGAACTCCGCCATGCCGACGCGCCCCCTCGTCGCCGCCGGCCGCATCGGGAGCGATCAACGCGACCGTCTCGAAAGCGATCTGATCAAGTTGAAGGCCGCGGGTCTGATTTGTGTCGTGCTCATCCACCACCCGCCGCTGCCCGGCCAGACCGCTCCGCGCCGCGCACTGGAAGATGCCGCTGAGATGGCAGCTTTGCTCACCCGCACCGGTGCGAATCTGGTTCTGCACGGCCACAACCATCGCGACAGTCTCGTTTGGCATCCATCGCGCGAGCATCCCATTCCCGTCGTCGGCGTCGCCTCCGGTTCGGCGTTTCGAACACACGGCCCCGAGCCGCTCGCCCGCTATAACCTGTATCGCTTCTCATCCGATGGCATCGAAATGATCGTGCGCGGCCTTGCCGACGCCAACGGCGATGTCGTCGAAATTTCGCGCGGCCGTTTGCTGCCCACCATGCAGCCGCTGTTCGTTTAACAGGCACATTGCGGCATCCCGTCCCGCGCGCGACGTTTTGACCAGCCGCGCGAAACGCCCGTGTCTATCGGGTCACGGCATTGGCGGCACGCAATGCAGTCCTGTGATGTGTCATCCCCGTACCACTCCGGCCATGATACCGTCAGGGTGTTGCGTAACGTTCGCACCGTGGATCGAGCAATCCGCGTTTCACGAACATGCAGCGGGGTCAGACACGCGTGGACATTTTCCGGCGTCGATTGAAATTGAATTTGGCACTCCAGGGCGGCGGCACGCATGGCGCCTTCACATGGGGTGTGTTGGACCGCCTGCTCGAGGACCGTTCGCTCCAGCTCTCTTGGGTCAGTGCGGCGAGTGCCGGCGCGATCAACGCCACGGCACTCGCGGCAGGCCTTGCCGAAAACGGCCCCGAAGGCGCGCGCGCGAAATTGCGCCAGGTTTGGGAGGCCGTCGCAAAGGCCGGCATGCCCGAATTCCTGCGCCTCAATCCCGTGTTGTTCACGCTCTCGCGCTCAGCCCCGCTGGCCCATTGGGCATCTCTCTGGTCGCCCTATGAATTCAATCCGCTGGGCTTCGATCCCCTGCGCCGCCTGTTGAACGAAACCATCGATTTCGCAGCCATCCGCAAACATTCGCCCATCGAACTGTTGATCGCCGCCACCGAAGTCGCCACCGGCGAAGCCCGCCTCTTCCGTCGCGAGGAGCTAACCGTCGATGCAGTGCTCGCCTCCGCCTGTCTGCCGGCCCTCCATCATGCGGTCGAGATCGACGGCGTGGCCTATTGGGACGGCGGTTTCTCCGCCAATCCCGACCTCGTCACGCTCGCCATGGAAAGCCCCGTCGCCGACACGCTGATCGTGCAGCTCTCGCCCTTGAAAAAGGAAGGCCTGCCGACGGGCGCGCGCGAAATCCAGGCCCACGTCAACCGCCTGACGTTCAACGCGCCGCTGATCCGCGATGTCGAAATCATCGAAATGGCGCGCGAAGCCATGCACGGTGCCGTCCGCTCGCGCTTCTCGCGGCTGCGTCCGCTGGCTCAGCACCGGTTCCATCTCGTCGAAGCCGCCCCCTACACGGGCCTGCTCTCCGACAAGTCGATGATCCACCCTGATATGGAACTGCTCAATCACCTGCACGCCGCCGGCCGCACGGAAGCCGAAAAGTGGCTCGCCACCAACCGCCGCGCTATCGGCAAGCGGTCCACGGTCAACCTGCGCGCGCACTTCGAATCCGTCCGCGCCGGCCGCCACCTCAAACCGAAAGACAATCTGGACGGCGGCGAGGCCCGGCCCACCAAGTCCAACGTCACGGCTAAATCTGGAGCCGATGCAACATCATCCCCGCCACCTCCTGCCAAGCCGGCCGAGCGCCCATCCGCGTCGAGCGGCAGCGCCTGATCCAGCTTAAGGCGCAGCGAGCCGCGCGTATCCTTCCGCAATCGTCTCGTCGAGAATGCGTTTGTATTCGGCGTAGCCGGGTTGACCCGATGCCACCTCGCCTAGCGCCGCGCCCTTGAAGTCCGAGCGCTTGAGATAGGCGATCGGTGCTGCGACTGGCACGAAAAACCGCCCCTGCTTATTGAGCGTCGTAATCAGCCCGCGCATTTCGCCCGCCTGATCTAACTGTGACACCACCACCATCCGCATCGCGCCCTTGGTCAGCGACACGAGATGGATGAACATCGACGACGAGGGAATGTAGAGCCGCCCGCGATGCGAGAACGGCTGATCCGGCCGGTCGCGCTCCTCGAAAATAAGCGACGGCCACTCCGGGTCCCAGATGATATCGGTGCGATAGGCGACGATCGCCCCTGGCACCGCGAACGCCGGCCGCAGCGTCAGATAGCTGCCGATATAGTGATCGACGCCCGCGCGCGTGTAAGCGCCCATGTAAACCGGAGCGACGAGCCCGCCCTCGCCCTTGAGATCCATCGGCTGTGCAGTCGACATTGCACCCGACCACAACTCCTTGAGCCGCTGATAGTCGAGCCCGAGCACCATGCAGACATCGAACAGCGTCTGCTCGCGCACCGCCCGCCCGCCGAGCAAATTCTGGATCGTCTTCTCATGGCACTCGGCCGCGTCCGCGAGCTCCGCCTGCGTCATCTTCTTTTCGATGAGCGCGGTCCGCAGCATCTGCACCGCCGCACTCCGCTCAGCGCGGGCCGGAACAATTTTGTCGGAGGCCATGGGGGCGGGTCTCAGCGAACAGCGATAAGCACTTTCCGGAATTTACCGGCGCATATCGGTCCCGCCAAGCCCTATTGCGCCGACATGGTTGCCGGGTCCTCCACGAGGTGGCGATAAGCCAGCGACATGTAGGTAACGGTGAACATACCAGCAAGAAATAGGATGGTATCGGCGATCAAGGCATCTCGGACTGCAATCTCCCGCGTCCTCACTTCATCAAGTCCAGTCAGTGACAAAGCGAAAGCGAGTAGGACAAATGTAGCCGTCATGGTCAGGAAATAACCCAGATACAAGCGCCAAAAATTCCACCGCGTGGCTCGCCAACTGTCGCCAGCGCCAAAGTCGTGACGTGACAGCGCGATGGCTGGCAACACCAGAGATAGGCGAACTGGGACATAGGCGAGCAACGAGATCGGAATTAGAAGCGCTCCAGCGCAGATAAGGCATGGCCAAGTAGCCGGATCTGTTGCGCCAGCGGGCACCTCACTTTGATCGGCTACCAGCCCGTCCACGCTGCCTGTCAGATTGGTTTCTATCGCAAACAGCGCGAGCAAAAACGGTCCCAAAATAAAAAGAGTCAGAAAGAGCGCCCAACTGATATATCGACCAATATCTTTCGCGAGTGGCCACATGCCGCCTGCCGTGATGACATCGCCCTTTAGGACGAGCCGGTGCCACGGCACGGCGACACAGGCTCCAAACAGCGTCCAGACATATGTCGAAAGCAGCAGCAGGGACATGGAGCCACTTCCACCCTGCGCAATAGCCGCCTCTTCCCAGGGCCAGAGAAACCAATGGAGAGCCGCGTCGGTAACCGCCAGTAGCAGCACCCAAACCCAACCGACGCGTAGCAGGGTCAGAAAGTTTTCAATCGTGATGATATGGGCATCGTAGACGGTGCGCCAGACGGGCAACTTTGCGGCATCAGCCATAATTGTGCTCCAGCGCCAGAAAGGCAGCCGGTATAGCGTAGACGGATGAACGCCGGCTTACTTAAGGATTGGAGACCACCTGCAACTTGACCGGCGCCAGGCCCCGGCCTGTCATGTCCAGCACTTCGGCGGCGGCTTCAGACACGTCTATGATCCGGCCGGGCTTGAACGGTCCCCGGTCGTTTATGCGCACAACGGTCTTCTTTCCGTTGCGCGTGTTGGTGACCTCCACCAGCGTCCCGAAGGGCAAGCTGGGATGCGCCGCCGTCATGTCGCGCTTGTTGAATTTCTCCCCCGACGCCGTCATCTGATCTTGCCAGTAGTACGACGCGATCCCGTCGAGCGCGTGCGACTTGGGTCGCTTGGGCCCCAGCGATCCGGTGACGACGGTCTTGGCCGGTGCCGATCCCACATGAACCTCCGTCACCCACGGCGTCCCGCCGGAATTGGCAAGCGCGCTAAAGGCTGAAACCGCCAGTAAGGCGGCGGCAAATGAAAGGCGGCTGAGGACGGGCATGCTGGTTCCGGTCGATGGGTTCAGGTCCGGCGACAACGGGCCAGACCCAATCCTCTTCCCGCTAAAGCGATTCGGCGGCGCTCCGAAGGCGGCGGCCGGTACCGTCCACACGGGGCGCCTGCACAACCGCATCCCAGCCCCTGCCGCCGGGCTCCTTCCCTTCCCAAGTCCGCTGCTGCATGCGAGAAGCGGCACAGTGAGGCAGCAGGATCGAAGGTCACATGGCGCGCAAGCCCGAGAAGGGGCGGAGGAAAGCCGGAGGCTCAGGCGGCGAGGATCGCAGGGGCGCTGGCGCAGCCGGACACGGGGGCCGCTCGTTCGCGCGCAGGGATCGCGGCCAGAGCGGTGCTCCGCGACCGGTGGGCGCGGACGGGATGCCGACCCGCGAACAGGTGATGCAGTTCATCGAGGGCGCGCAGGGCAAGGTAGGCAAGCGCGAGATCGCCCGCGCCTTCGGCATCAAAGGCGGCGACAAGATTGCACTGAAGCGGCTGCTCTCTTTAATGGCCGACGAAGGCACGCTGACGGGCGATCGCAAGGCGCTGCGCGAAAAGGGGGCGCTGTCGCCGGTGACCGTATTGGAGATCGTCGGGCGCGACCGCGACGGCGATCTGATCGGCGAACCCGTTGTGTGGGATCACGAGGAAGGCGAGAAGCCGCGTGTCTTGATTTTGGCGCGCACGCTCGCGCGCATCACAGCCGATGAAGACCGCGTGCCGGGCGTCGGCGATCATGTCATGGCGCGGATCACCAAGCTCGATGACGTGGATGTGGCCGGCTTCAAGTACGAAGGCGAGGCGATCCGCAAACTACCGCGCGATCAGCGCCGCTTGCTCGGCGTCTATCGCGCGCATTCCCGGGGCGGTGGCACAATTGAACCCATCAACCGGAAAGAACTGAAATCCTGGCCGGTTCAGAAGGGCGACGAAAAGGACGCCAAAGACGGCGACCTCGTGCGCTTCGAACTCGCCAAGACCGGCCGCTTCACGACGCCACGCGCCAAGATCGTGGAAGCACTCGGCAATCCCGATGACGAGCGCAAGGTCTCCCTCATTGCCGTCCACGCGCATGGCATTCCGGATGACTTTCCCCAAAGCGTCATCGACGAGACGCGCGATCTGAAGCAGCCGCAAATGGCGAACCGCAAGGACCTGCGCGGCATCCCCCTGCTCACCATCGATCCGGTCGACGCGCGCGACCACGATGATGCGGTCTATGCCGAGCCCGATACGGACCCGAAAAACCCCGGCGGGCATATCGTCATCGTCGCCATTGCCGACGTGGCGCACTATGTGCGGCCCGGCACGCGGCTTGATCGCGAGGCGCAAATTCGCGGCAACTCGGTCTATTTCCCCGACCGCGTCGTGCCGATGCTGCCGGAGAAGATTTCCAACGACCTGTGCTCGCTGCGCGAGGGCGAGGACCGGGCGTGTCTCGCCGTGCGCATGGTCTATGACAAGCATGGTGACAAGCGCAGCCATACCTTCCTGCGCGCCATGATGCGGTCGGCAGTGAAGCTGTCGTACCAGCAGGCGCAATTGGCATTCGACGGCACGCCGGATGAAAAGGCAGCACCCCATGTGGAAAGCGCGCTCAAACCCTTATGGGCGGCGTATCAGGCGCTGAAGGCCGCGCGCGACCGGCGCGAACCCCTCGACCTCGATCTCCCCGAGCGCAAGATCAAGCTCGACGACAAGGGACGCATCGCGGGCGTGTATATTCCGGAGCGCTTGGAAGCCCACAAGCTCATCGAAGAAATGATGATCCAGGCGAATGTGGCCGCAGCCGAAAGTCTGGAACAGAAAAAGTCGCCGCTCGTGTATCGCGTCCACGATGCACCGTCGAAAGAAAAGCTGAAATCACTGCGCGATTTTCTGGAAACCTTGGACTTGCAGGTTCCCCCGCACGGCAGCTTGAAGCCCGGCGCGTTCAACAAGGTTCTGGCCGCGGCCAAGTCGCTCCCCGTGCCGGAACTCGTCAACGAGGTGATCCTCCGCTCGCAGGCACAGGCGGAATACCATCCCGACAACATCGGCCATTTCGGCTTGAACCTCGCGCGGTATGCGCATTTCACCTCACCGATCCGGCGCTATGCGGATCTCCTTGTGCATCGCGCTTTGATCCGCGCGCTAAAACTCGGCGACGATGGTCTGACCGACGAGGAAATCCCGCGTCTGGCGGCAATCGCACAGTCGATCTCCGATGCGGAGCGCCGCGCCATGGCCGCCGAACGCGAAACGATCGATCGGCTTGTTGCTCTTCATCTTGCTGACCGGATCGGCGCGGTTTTCGCCGCGCGCATCGGTGGCGTGACCCGGTCCGGACTGTTCGTGCGCTTGAAGGAGACGGGGGCCGACGGCTTCGTGCCCATCTCCACATTAGGGCAGGATTATTTTCATCACCTCGAAGAGGCGCATGCGTTGGTCGGATCGCAGACCGGCGAAACGTTCCGGCTCGGCGATGTGGTCGAGGTAAAACTGGTGGAGGCGATCCCGTCGGCCGGCGCCTTGCGCTTCGAAATGGTATCGGAGGGCAAGCGCGGTGTGTTGAAGCCGGTCAAAGGCCCGCGCGGACGGCACATCATGCGCCAGCGGCGTCCGCGCCGGTAACAGCGATAGCGCGGCCCCGTGGCACGCTTGACCCAGATCAGGATTGGGACCACGTTCAGATCATGGATCAGATTTACACGAACGACCCCGAGTCGCCCGCCAACGACCGGTCTTGGCCGAAAGCAGTCATGAACGGCATCCGGTGCACGTGTCCGGCATGCGGCACGGGCAAGCTCTACGAGAGCTACCTGAAGGTCATTCCCGTGTGCGCGACCTGCGGCGAGGAACTGCATCACCAGCGTGCCGACGATGCACCGCCCTACTTCACCATGTTCATCGTCGGTCACATCATCATAGGCGGATTGCTGATTTTAGAGCAGTCCGTCGCACCGGCGACTTGGGTTCATCTTGTCATCTGGCTGCCGCTGACGCTGATCTTGAGCCTGTGGCTTTTGCCCAAAGTGAAGGGCGGGCTCATCGGCCTGCAGTGGGCGCTGCGGATGCACGGCTTTGGCGGCCACTCGGATGAGCCCGATCCCGAACCCCAAGCGGCGCCACACGCGTGACCTCGCCTGCGGCCGCCAAAACCTTTACCGGACGGCCGCTGCTGGCCGCGACCTTGATCGTCGTCGACCGTAGCGGACCCGAGCCGCGCATACTCATGGGGCGGCGGCGACCGGACGCGGTCTTCTTGCCGGACAAATTCGTCTTTCCCGGCGGACGCCTTGAAACGCACGACGGCGATCTCGCCCCCACCGGCGCCTTACCGGATTATGATCGCACCTGTCTGGTGCGCGGCGTACGCCATGCCGATCCTGAGCGTGGCATGCGGGCGTTCGTGACTGCGGCGATCCGCGAGACCTTCGAGGAGACCGGGTATCTGGTCGCAGTGGATGGGTCGCCCGTCGATGCCGCGCCTGCATTGGATTGGGCGGGACTGGTTGGCAGCGGCGTGCGGCCGGATCTCAGCCATCTGCGCTACGCGGCCCGCGCGATTACCCCACCGGGCCGGCCGCGGCGGTACGACACCCGCTTCTTCCTGGCGGATGCGTCGGCCATCCGCACCATCGTTCCGCGGACCGACGGGGAATTATCCGAAATCGGCTGGTTCGGGTTCGACCGCGTCTCGGCGCACGATCTGCCCTCGATCACGCGGCTTGTCCTGCAAGACCTTAAAGATGTCCTAGATCGGGGCCAGAACCGCGAAATTCCCTTCTATTACTGGCGGTCAGGGTCATTCCGACGGGTTGTGCTTAAGGGGCGCACCGGAGGCTGAACCGGGCGGCTTGACTTCGCACCGCCCGTCAGTATGTTCCGCGCTTCCCGCGCAAACGCGAATTCGTTGTTTTTCGAAGGTTCTTCACCATGGCTAAGCCCGTAACGCAGAAGATCAAGCTCCTGTCGACCGCCGGCACCGGCTTCTTCTACGTGACGAAGAAGAACCCGCGCACGTCGACGGAAAAGCTGGTGTTCAAGAAGTATGACCCCGTCGCGCGCAAGCACGTCGAGTTCAAGGAAACGAAGATCAAGTAAGTCTGCGCGGCACACGCCAGCGCGGCCGGTCATTTTCCGGCTGAAACATCGACGATCGATTTTGAATTGATTGCAAGGGCCCTCCCGGAAGAGAGAGGGACCAGGGTCCGTAACCGCTCGGCAGCGGGGTTAGCATTCCGAGAAGATCACGGACCCTGGCGTCGTCACCAGGCGATGGTCATAGAGGGCGTTGACGTCCCACCTGGTATTTCAAAGTCGTCCTACGTTCGCCGCTCAATCGGCAATTGTAAACGACAATCTTTAGTTGCGGATGAGTCCGGGGGCCAGTCGGAAGCGCCCAATGGAGTTTTCGGTCGTGAAGCTCCTTACTCACCCTATCGAGCCGGACTTTGACAGAGGTTCAGTACGGATTCAAGGAATTCTCTTGACGTGTTGCGGCTGAATTACGCCGCAACTGCGCACGCCCACGATTCGCCGCCGCGGCGCCGAAGTTTTCCACATCATTTCAGGTGCTTGGGTTAAGCAGCGTCGGCGCTGACGCGGTTGCGGCCCCGCCGTTTTGCGGCATAAAGAGCGTTATCGGCACGCTTGAAAATGGTCTCAGGCGTATCATCCGGGCTCTCCAGAGTGGCAAGGCCGACGCTGGCCGTGACCCGGATCTGGAGATCGGGCCGGAGCTTAAACGGCTCGGACGCCACCATCGCACGGGTCCGCTCGGCGACTTGATAAGCGCGCGCCAAGTCCGTTTCCGGCATGATGATGAGGAATTCCTCGCCACCCATTCGGCAGGCCAGATCGATGCCGCGCGTGTTGCGTTTCAGGCGGGCCGCAAACTCCTTCAGCACGATGTCGCCGCCGTCGTGCCCGTGCGTGTCGTTGACGCTCTTGAAGTGGTCGATGTCGGTGACCAGGATCGAAAGCGGCCGGCCGGTGCGGATCGATTCATCCACCAGCGTTTGCAGATGGCTCTCCATGTAGCGCCGGTTATGCAACCCGGTGAGACCGTCGGTAATGGCCAGTTCGACGCTTTCTTCCAGGCGGTTGCGGAGATAGTCGGTGAACCGCTTGCGTTTGATCTGGGTCTTGATGCGCGCCAAGAGTTCGTGCCGGTCGATGGGGCGCATCAGATAGTCGTTGACGCCCATGTCCATGCCCCGCAGTAGTCGGGCTTCGTCGCCGGGTTCGACCAGGATCACGATCGGCAGATGGCGGGTCCGGTCCAGCGATCGGACCTGCGAGCACAGCCGCAGGCCGTCGGCATTGGCAAGGCTCAGGCTGACGATCAGCAGGTCGAAGTTGTGCTCGGCAAGCTTAATCAAGGCAGCGTTAAGATCGCGCTCGACGAAAATGTCGTGCGATTTAGAGATCACGTCGACTAAGCGGGAGGCGGACCGGGGATGGTCGTCGACGAGCAGAATGCGGCCGGCGCGGACGGTCATCGCTTTCTGAAGGGCGGCGGTGTCGCTGAGGCCCAATTGGCGCGAGGTTGACGCGCGCATCAGCATTTCGTCGTTCAGCATTTTCAGGCGCGCGAGGTTTTTCACGCGCGTGATCAGGGCGATATCGTCAACCGGCTTGGTGAGAAAATCGTCGGCACCGTTTTCCAGGCCCTGCACTTTGTCAGAGGGCTGATCGAGCGCCGTGACCATGATCACGGGAATATGCTGCGTCTCGGTTTCCGACTTGAGGCGGCGGCAGACTTCAAAACCGTCCATGCCCGGCATCATCACGTCGAGGAGGACGACGTCGATGCGCTGGCTCGCACAAATCTCGAGTGCGGCAGGCCCATTGGACGCCGTGACAACCTCGAAGTACTCGGCAGTCAGCCGGGCTTCGAGCAGTTTGACGTTGGCAGGGATGTCGTCGACGACAAGAACGCGGGCGGTCATTGGATGAGATACTCGGGACCTGAACGTCTGGGTTTGATTATGCGCGCTGCGCTCCGGCAAACCGCTTCACGGTTTCCAGGAACGTCATGACGGAGATCGGCTTGGACACGTAGGCTTCGCACCCGCCCGACCGGATCCGCTCCTCGTCGCCCTTCATGGCGAACGCGGTGACCGCGATAACGGGAATGGCGCGCAGCGCGTCGTCTTCTTTCAACCACTTCGTCACCTCGAGGCCGGAGACCTCGGGCAACTGGATATCCATGAGAATGATATCGGGATGATGCGCGCGGGCGAGCGCGATGGCGTCGAAGCCATTGCGGGTCTGAACCGTGTCGTAGCCATGGGCGTCGAGCAGGTCGTGGAAAAGCTTCATGTTGAGTTCGTTATCCTCAACGATGAGCACAAGCTTTCGGCCGGCGCGCGCGCCGGGCGGGCGGTCCTCGACGGTCAAGCCTTGATCCTGGTAGGCCATTTCCGGTTAATCCCAACTCTAAAAACCTGGACCGTGATGCACCGATTCGAGCGGTCGCCGCCTTGTTCTCACTGTGCGCATGAAGCAGTAACCAACAGTTTAAACATGGGGCATCATCCCCCCAGTCACCTTTTGTGAAGGTAAATCAGATGTGTGCGCTGAAGGCGGGCCGCCCCAAGGCCCTCACCCGCGAGGCCGCCGAAACGATCGCCATACAAGCGATTGGCTTTCTGGCGGAGGACCCGAACCGCATCGGGCGCTTCATGTCGCTGACAGGGCTGGAGCCCGACACGCTGTTCGCGGGCGCGGAAACGGCCCCGGTTCAGGTGGCCGTGCTCGACTACCTGCTCAGCGATGAATCCCTGCTGATGGTCTTTTCCGGCCATGCCGCACTGGATCCGTCAGCCATTTCCGCCGCACGCGCGCTGCTGGATGGCGCCGGTCACGGTGGCTTCGATTGAGCGCCGCCCGCGCTGAAGTCCGCATCGGCATCGACCTTGGCGGAACGAAAATCGCGGCCGTCGCGCTCGACCGCCAAGGGAACGTCTGCGCTGAGATGCGGCGGACCGCGCCACAACGGGATTATGCCGCCACGTTGGATGCACTGGCCGATGTGGTGACAGCGCTCGAGGCGGACGCGGATTGTCGGGGTGCCCGTGTGGGCATCGGCATGCCGGGATCCATCGCCCCTCGCTCCGGCTTGGTGCAGAACGCCAATTCCACCTGGCTCAATGGAAAGCCTCTGGCTGCTGATTTGGAACGGCGGCTGGGGCCGCGTGTCCGCCTTGCCAACGACGCCAACTGCTTTGCGCTCTCCGAAGCCGTCGATGGGGCAGGGGCCGGGGCCGCACGGGTTCTGGGCGTGATCCTGGGTACCGGGTGTGGCAGCGGCTTTGTCGTCGACCGGCACATCATGGACGGACCCCGGGGCATTGGCGGCGAATGGGGCCACAATCCATTGCCTTGGCCCGGGACAGAGGAGTGGCCAGGACCAGCGTGCTGGTGCAGACGGCACGGCTGCATGGAAGTCTGGGTCTCCGGACCGGCGCTGGCGGCGGATCATACGCGCGCGACGGGCGTGTCCATTGATGCGGCGGTGATCGCTGCGGGCGCCGGTGCCGGCGATGCAGCCGCGCGCGCGACGCTCAACCGCCACGCGGACCGTCTGGCGCGGGGGCTGGCGGTCGTCGTCAACGTGCTCGACCCGGACGTGATCGTCATTGGTGGCGGACTATCAAAGCTCGCGCACCTCTACGATGAGTTGCCAGGGCGAATGGCGCCGCACATTTTCGGCGAGGATCAAGGCGTGCGCGTCATGCCCCCGCGCTGGGGCGATGCGGGCGGCGTGCGCGGAGCTGCTTGGCTCTGGCCGGTCGAGATTTAAGCCCTACTTGCAGGGGCTCTGATCGAGCAGCGTCAATTCCTTGAGCTCGCCCTTCAGGCGATAGTCGCCGTGATCGATGAGCAGATTGGACGTGATGCCGTTCTCGTGGAAGCGGAAGTACATCTCATAGAGCGGCAGCTGATCGAAGTGCCGCGTCTCGGGCTTGAAGTAGGCGATCGCCACGGGCCACGAGCGCAGCCCGTCAAGCTTGGCGGCATCGCCAGTCAGCTTGGGCACGGCCTTCAGCTCATCTTTGGCCGACGCGTTACCGATCACGGCGGCGGTGAAGTAGTACTTCTCCCCGCCCTCCGAGCCGTCATACAAATTGCCGGAAAACACGCGGCTGCCGGATTTCGCAGTGCGGATCATCGCGACGGAATGATCGATGGGAAAGTAAACCGGTTCGCCGATCTGGGCGGACTTGCGGGCGGGTTTGGAGACATCAATGTTCAGCGACTGCTGCGCACCCGGCCCTGCCTCGGAAATCTTGGCGGTGGGCGCCGGCGGGGCGGCCGGTTTATCGGCAAGCTTGGCGGGCGCATCCGATTTCGTCGCCGTGCCCTGCGTCTGCTCGGCCAACTGATCGTTGCCGTAGGTGGACGACGAAAAACGCATGCGCCGCGAGGCAGCGTCTTCCCAGCTCGAAGTGCGCAAATCGGTGGTATTCACCTGACCCTCGGTCGTCGTCGTCTCGGTCACGAAGCGCATGTTCTGCGCATAGCCTTCGCAGGTGCTGCCCATCAATTCATAGACGACGCGGCCGGAGATACTGGAAATGCTCATCGCCGGACCGGTCTCGTCAAGCACGACGTCGTACACGGCACGGTGCGGTTGCAAGCGGACAGGCGAGGCGACCGGATTGACGATCTGCGCCACAGATGGCGCACTGCCCGCTGCCGCGGCGGGTACCGCCACGGCCATGATCCGTACCATTCGCGCAAACTGCATGGGGTCTCCGGGGCCTTTCGCGGCCGTTGCAAAAATCGCCGGTTCGGCGGACAACCTGCCCACCAAACCTAGGCGTTTCGGCTTCGAGCTTCAAGGAGATCACGGATGGCTGGCGATATCGAGGCACGATTGCAAGAACTGGGGCTCGAATTGCCCGCAGCCCCCGTTCCAGTTGCGAATTATGTCCCCGCGCTACAGGCCGGCAATCTGCTGTTCATTTCGGGACAAATCGCCAAGGCGGCCGATGGATCGCTAATGACGGGCTCGGTCGGGACCGATCTGACGGTGGAGGATGGTCAGAAGGCGGCGCGGTTGTGCGCGCTCAATATCCTGGCGCAGGCCAAGGCGGCGCTGGGCTCGCTCGACCGCATTCAGCAAGTCGTGCGCCTGACCGGTTTCGTCAATGCAGGCGCTGGCTTTGCCGATCATCCCAAGGTGATCAACGGCGCCTCCGATCTGATGGTCGAGGTCCTCGGCGACAAGGGCCGCCATACCCGCGCCGCCGTCGGTGCATCGGGATTGCCCGCGAACACGGCGGTCGAAGTGGACGCCATCCTGATGGTCGGTTGAGGACAGAACGCCATGCTTGATCGCGGCGCGTTCCTGAAACCGATTGCGCATCGGGGTTTGCACAATGCTGGTGCCGGCATCGTCGAGAACACGGCGGCCGCGTTCGAAGCCGCCATAGCAAAGGGCTTCGGCATCGAGTGTGATCTGCGCCCGGCGCGCGGGGGCCTGCCAGTCGTCTTTCACGATGAGTCGACGGAGAGGCTGATGGGCAGCCCAGGGCGTATCCACGATTTAGGACCCGCGCAATTGCAGGCGATGCGGACGAGCGTCGGCGGCCATGGCATGCTGACGTTTGAAGAGTTTCTGGCGCTGGTCGATGGCCGCGCGCCGCTCCTGGTCGAAATCAAGAGTGAGTGGGACCCGCCGGACATCGCGTTTCTGTCGGAGATCGCACGCCGCGCGCTCGACTATCGCGGCGACATCGCGCTGATGTCTTTCGATCCGGATGTAATGACGGTCATGCGCGAACTGGCAACCGAAATTCCGCGCGGCATCGTTTCGGGCGGCTACAAAGATGAAAACGGTGAGACATGGTGGCGCGACCGGATCAGCGACGAGCGCGCGGACCGGCTGGCCAACCTGCTCGAATCCGGACCGGTGGCGCCATCATTTTACGCCTATCACGTCAAGTCGCTGCCCACGTCTGTCACCCGCTATGCGCGCGAAGTGGCAGGTCTGCCGGTGTTCGCGTGGACGGTGCGCACGCACGAGGATCGTGCCCGGGCGCACTATTACGCCGACGCGCCGATCTTCGAGGAGTGAGACGCGTCAGCCGCGCTTGGCGGCCTTTGCGCGCTCATAAAGCGGCATCACGTCTTTCAAATTGTTTTCAAACGTCTTGATACGCGTTTTGCCGGAGGGATGCGTCGACATCCATTGCGGAGGCGCGCCGCCGGCAGCCTTGGACATCTTTTGCCAGAGCGTGATGCCGGCGCGCGGATCGTAGCCGCCGCGGGCTGCCAATTCCATGCCGATAAGGTCCGCTTCCGTCTCGTCGTTGCGGGAGAATTTGAGTGCAGCAAGGCTCGAGCCGGCCGCGCCGACGAGTTCGCCGGCTTGGCCGAAGAGTAGGCCGCCGATAACGCGACTGCCGATATTGGTGATGTTGACCTTAGCGGTCCGTTCGCGGGCGTGTTCCCACAACGCGTGCCCCATCTCGTGACCCATGATGACGGCAATTTCATCGTCGGTCAGCTGCAGCTTCTCGATGATGCCGGTGTAGAATGCGATCTTGCCGCCGGGCATGCAGAAGGCATTGATGGTCGGGCTTTCGAAGACGTTCACTTCCCAGTCCCACGTGTCGGACCGCTCGTTGAACTTCTTGGTATGCGGCAGCAAATCCTTAGCGATCCGGCGGACGCGGAGCTTGCGGGGGTCATCCTTGTCCAGAAGCTTGCGCTGCTGGAAAGCCTGACGCGTCATCTGATTATACTGAAGGGCGGCCGACTTCTCGACTGACTCCGCCGAGACCAGCTTATTGAACATGGACTTGCGCGGCACCTTCACGCCTTCGCCATCCTGGGCCACGGCAAATCCCGCGGACAAAACCAGGACCGCGGCAGCAAGGCCCACAGACCGCCGTACCGGCATGAAAACACCCCAATTATTTCGCATGTCCTATGCCCTCGCGTGATCCGGATTCCACCGTACAAGTATCATATAGTAAGCGTTTGAGCAGAGGCCAATGGATGGACGACGGCGGAACCCGGGAGGCGAAGGTTGTCAGCCGGATCGCGGATATCCCCGCGGCGGCCTGGGACCGCATGGCGAACCCTGATTCCCGGCTCTTTAATCCGTTCATCGCACATGGGTTCCTCGACGCACTTGAACGGGCAGGCACCACGGGACCCGAGTCTGGCTGGGTGCCGCAGCATATCGTCTTGGAAAATCCGGCAGGTGCCATTGAAGCGGCCATGCCGCTGTACGTGAAGGCCCACAGCCGGGGCGAGTACGTTTTCGACCACGCGTTCGCGGATGCCTATCACCGCGCCGGCGGCCGGTATTATCCCAAGCTGCAAGTGGCGGTCCCGTTCACCCCGGTGCCCGGGCCGCGCTTGCTCGTCGCGCCCGAGGCGGATCGCGATGCCGCCGAGCAGACGCTGGTGGCGGCCGCGATGACTCTGGCGGAGACGATCGGGGCTTCGTCGCTGCACATTACATTTCCCTGCATCGGCGCCTGGGACCGGTGCGGCGCGATGGGTCTCTTGCAGCGGACGGGGCAGCAGTTCCACTGGCAGAACCAGGACTACCAATCCTTCGACGATTTTCTGGCGAGCCTCGCTTCCCGCAAGCGCAAGATGGTGCGCAAGGAACGCGCGGAAGCGATCGCGGGCCTCACGATCGAAGAGGTGACAGGATCTCAGATCACCGAGGCGCACTGGGACGACATGTACGCCTTCTACATGGATACCGGCGCGCGCAAATGGGGGCGGCCGTACCTCAATCGTGCGTTCTTCTCCGAACTTCACCACACCATGGCGGATCACTGCCTGCTGATGTTTGCCGTGCGCGAAGGCCGCCGCATAGCCGGCGCCATGCACATGATCGGCGGCGACTGCCTCTACGGCCGCTACTGGGGTGCGGCGGAGCACGTGCCATATCTGCATTTCGAACTCTGCTACTACCGGGCCATTGATTACGCGATCGCGCACGGTCTGGCGCGTGTGGAAGCCGGCGCGCAGGGCGAGCACAAGCTCGCGCGTGGCTACAATCCCGTGACGACCTATTCGGCGCATTGGTTTGCCGATGCCGGACTTCACGCGGCCGTGGCGCGATTTCTCGTGGAAGAACGCCGCGCCGTGGAGGAAACGAACCGGCTTCTCGCCGATTACGCGCCCTACAAGAAGGCGATGGCCGAGGAACAGGATTGAGTGCAGCAGCGGCCGTTGCCTTGACGGCGGCAGCGCCGTTCCCCTAAGCCGGGGGCTCCGGCCGATTAAGGAGACCGCCCATGTCCGCCGCCTACGATAATGGAAACATCTTTGCCAAGATCCTGCGCGGCGAGATCCCTGCGCAACGGGTCTATGAGGATGACGACGTGGTGGCGTTCATGGATGTGATGCCCCAGGCGACCGGACACACGCTCGTGGTTCCAAAAGCGCCTTCGCGCAACCTGCTTGATGCGGACCCCGCCGTGCTCTCCCAGCTCATGCCCGTGGTGCAGAAAATTGCTCGCGCCGCCAAAACGGCCTTCGCCGCCGACGGCATCACGATCATTCAGTTCAACGAGGCCCCGGCAGGACAGACGGTTTTCCACCTGCATGTCCACGTGATCCCGCGGCACGAGGGTGTGCCGCTCAAGACGCACGCACGCGGCATGGAAGATGGCGCGGTGCTGGCGGAAAACGCCGCCAAACTGAAAGCGGCGCTCGCAGGGTGATCCGCGAACGCCGCTCCCTCTCAGCTCAAATACGTTAGATCAGGGCGTCTCGTACATCTTGCGATAGACGGCAGCCTGTTCTTCCGGCATGCGCGGCAGCAGCACGCGCATGGTTTCGTTGCCGACGAGCTTGCCATTGCGTTTGAAGGTCCAGTCCGAAATCATGTCTTCGGTGAACTCGTAGCGCTGGCCGACCTTTACGGTCTTGACGCTCTGGGGCTGGTTGGAAATCACGCCGGAGATCTTGCCGCCGTCGCGCTTGATGCGCGTCAGCCAGAAGTGCTCGGTGGTGCCATTGCCAGCGACCGCGACCTTGAGAGCATGATCAGCTTCGCCGCTGGCGGGCGCATCGTAGCTCTTCCAGAACGAGGAGAGCGAGCCGCGGGCCTTCTCGATGGCCGCGTTCATGTCTTTGTCCTCGGACAAAACCGAGATGACGCCGTCCTTCTGCTTGGCGGGCACGGCTGCGGCCGGCTTATCCACGGCCGGCGGTGTGACCGCTGCAACCTTGGTCTGATCCTTGAAGAGCGACGTGGCGCCGGGAGCGGGCTTCTGCTCCGTGGCGGCCACTGGAGGCGTCGCCGGCTTGGCCTCAGGCGCGGGAGCCGCAACCTTGGCGCTTTCCTTGAAGAGCGAGCCGTTGCTGGAAGATGGTTTGGCTTCGGGCGCGACGGGCGGCGTTGCGGTCTTGGTCGCAATGGCTTCGGCCGGTGCCGGAACTGGCGTCGTCACCTTAGCGCTGTCCTTGAATAGCGATCCGTTGCCGGCGGCCGGTGCGGCATCGGCAGGCTTGATCGCAGGAGCAGAAGCAGGCGCTTTCGGCGCTTCCAGCGCGGCCATCTGAGTGGCCGATGGCGCGGGCTTCATTGCAACCGCAGGAGCTTTGCCTACAACCGGGGCGTTGCCGGCAGCTGGCTGAGCCTCTCCGGCAACAACAATCGGTTTGGCCGGTGCCGGTTCGGTTAGAGTCGCGTCGGCGGCGGTCACTGTCTTGGCAATGGGCGCAGGCTTGGCCTCCACCGTCACAGCCGGCGCAGGCTTAGCTTCGACAGTCTGTGCGGCTGGTGCAGCTTTCGCCTCGGCGGCGACAGCGGGCTTGGCTTCAACCACAGTTGGGGCCACGGCTGGCGCGGGCTTGGCTTCGGCCATAGGCGCGGCCGGAGGGGCCGCCGGCTTGGCGGTGGCGACGGCGGCGGGCTTGCTGTCGACGGGCGGCGCGGCCTTGGGCGCTGCGGCGATCGGCGCGGTGGCCGGCTTGGCGTCGGTGTCCTTGGTCACGGCGGGCGTGTCGCTCGTGGCAGGTTGCGCGGCCTTCTGCTGGGCGCGGTCCTGATTGATCTTGTCCATCCAGTCGCCGGAGCCGGCAGCCTTCGGCGCAGGCGCTTCGGCAAGCGCTGGCACTTTGGCGACGGTCGTCATCCACTCGCCGACGATCGCAGGCCCTGCGGACGGCGTGCTGGCCATCGCGATGTTACCCTCGGCGCCACAGCCGGCAACGCAGCTAACCACGTTGCCGCCGTTCTGCGCATCCGGTGTGGACACCGGCGCTTGCGCGGCCGCTGGCTTGGGCAGCATCGATACGATTTCCGCGCCGCGACCGGTCACACAGCCGGCAGTGCAGACGACGACATAGCTGTCCGGATGGGCCTCCATCAGCGGATGCAGCTCGACTTTGCTGCGGTCGCTATCAGACTGCAGTAGATCCTTTGCGCGGCGGTCGTAGTAGTCCGAGTTACGAACATCCAGAAGCGGATTGGGCTTGTCGCCCTCCTTCTTCGGGTCGCCGAAGAGCGCGCGCTTGGCGGCTTCGCGGGCGGCCTGTTTGGAGGCGTTGTCATTGCTTGACGGCTTGGCCGCCGCCGATGGACGTGCCGGCTTTGCGTCGGCGGGCGAAGGTTCTGCGCCAGAACGCGCCGGCATCTCGTCGCCACCATTAGGCGGCTGGATCTCCACCTCGTCCATGCCAGTGTCCGTGCCCGTGTCCATGCCAGTCGGGGCATCGGCCGACAGGTCTTCATTGGCTTGGCTTACAGCGGGCAAAGCCATGGTGGCAACCGCGGCACAGAAAAGAGCGCCGATAAAACGCGCGGGCACGAGTTTGAGCATGAGATTCGCCTGACCGGTGGGACGGAAAAATCCGTGAATGGACCGTTACAATCGCAAACCCGGGTAAATGAAATCCTTATGCCGAGCCCAAGCTGGGGCGGCGGCTGCTAGCGGTCGTGCCGGAAGATGGCCGCGGCACCGGGGGGCGCGTTCAGGAGAACGACATTGCGATAGTCCGTGCCGGCAGACGCGCGCGGCGCAGCTGCGGGCTCTTTCACGGACGCCATTTTGGCAGGCAGGCGCTCAGCGGCCTTGGCCGCTGGTGCCGGACGCTTCGGCGCGGCGGGGATGGCAGATGGCACGGCGATCGCGCCGGTCTCAAGAGCGGCAATATCCCGGCCGCCACTATCCCGGTCACCCGTCGCATCGATCTTGAGGCCGAAGTAGCCGGCAATGCAGGGGTCGGTGCGCTTCAAGGTCTCTAAGGTGCCGGGTGTGACCTTCACGATACGGCCGCCTTCGCACAAATAGGCTTCATCGGCGCGCACCGCTTCCACACCTGTTGCGGCAAGGAATCCCAATGCGAACAATCCCAGTCGCGTCGTGCGCGTGATGCCGGCCATGGCTGTCCCTCCGATGGATTTGCGGAGTGTCAGACTATGGGACAGCCGTTAAGACCGCGTTAAGGATCGTCTCAGCGCTGGGCGGGATAGCGCCAGTAGTCCCCGGCCGGCGTGCCCACCTTTTCCAGAAGCGGCACGCGCTTTTCGGGCGGGCGCTCGCCGGTTTGAATCAGCAACTGAAGATCGTTGATGAGCGCATTGTTCTCGGCATAGCCAGAGTGGTTGAGGCCGAAGCTGTCAGTGGAAACGGCCGTGACGTCGATGGTGTCTATACCGGGCAGCACGAGCGGGCCGCCGGTGGGCACATCGCCCGCACGCGGCACCCCGCCATGGAACCGGCGCGAGGCGTTGAGCGCGAAATCGTTCGATGCGGCGTAGAGCGTGATCCCGCTGGCCAGCCCGCTGATCTCCTTGGCGATGTTTTCGAAGTTGTCGCGATCGACATCCGGGGCCGCCAGGATAATCTGGCTGATGACAACGCCGGGCGGCGACGACGATTTGATTTCGCGAAGCACCTGCAGGGCAGGTTGGTTGCCCATGCTGTGAGCGATGACGGACACCTTTTTCGCGCCGCTCTCCTTGATCACGAGATCGAAGAACTCGCGCATGTAAGGCACCGACTGCCCTGAGCTTTCACGATCGTACGTGTAGCTCGACAAGCCGCCACCGGACGGCCAGCTGTAATGGAACGGCGCACCGTCGAATTTCAAATCATAGGCGATCTGAGCGGTGCGGTAGATGCCGTTGTCGAATGTGGTGTTGTACCCGTGAACAAAGACAATGGCGTGGTCCTTGAAGCGTTCGGATTTGGCGAGCCGAGCACGCACGAGCGCCAGCAATTCCTCGCGCGTTTGAGCCTTCAGCTCCTTCATGGTGAAGTGCTTGTCCGGATCCTCGTCTTCCTCATAGAGCGTGATGTCGAAATACGGGATCTTGATCGCCCAGGGCCGCTCGATCTGCGGCTGCACATGCGTCTTGGGAACGGTGACGAGGGCTTGGCCGAGGATCAGCTTGCGGCCGCGATTGGGACCGTAGTCGAGACGCTTCTCCGTCGCGGCTTCGGCGCGGTCGGTGCCGTAATAGATCGGCACGATATCGAAGCCGTCTTTCTTTTCCTCAGCCGCGGTCCCGCCGCCCGGCGGCGGCATGGCCGGGGCCGGCGCGGGGGGAGGGGGCGGGGGCGAGCCGGCCGACGTGTCGGCACCACCCAGGCCACGCGATGGCGGGGGCGCTTCGGCCGGAGGGCCGGAACCGCCTTCGGGTTCCGGCGGCTCGGCTTCGGCGGCAGCCTCTTCTTCCGGCGCGCCGACGACCGGCTCTTCAGGTGCTTCCACAATGACCGGAGGCGGAGCGGACTCCACCGGCGGAGCAGGTTTAGCCTCGGCGGCTTTCTTCGGCGGCGCGGGCGGATCGGGTTTGACGGCTTCCGGCGCCGGCGCGGTTGCCACGGGCGGCGGAGCGCGGCTGGGCGCGCTCATGTCGGACTGAAGCACGGCCAGAGCAACGGGCAAAACGGCAAGGGCCACGAGACACAGGCGGGCCAAAGCGCGGGCCAGCTTCGGCATGGGACGCGTCGCGCTCCAGGCAAACGCGAACAGCACCAGAATGGCCAACGTCACCAATGCATAGCGCGCGATCTCAGGTAGCTCCGACATTCACGTCCCCCCTTGTGCGGTGCAGCACTTTAGCGCTCGGCCGCGCGCGGGCAATCCCGCACGGGCGGGATATCATCGGGAAATGACGCCAACACGAGGGCGTTGACCCATCGGCGTCAAAACGGCGACGGGACGCACCCGGCCCCCCTTGCGGCGCGGGCAATTCCTGCACATGGTCCCGCGTTCTCCGGCACCTAGCCGGGTTGAACGTCCCTTCCCCCTCCTGCTGGACGAACGTTTGATGCGCGAGACCCTCACCCCGGCCGACTACGCAACGCGCATTCTGGCCGGCGATCGCACCGCTCTCGCACGGGCCATCACCCTGGTTGAGAGCACCAAGCCGGCTCACAACGCCGAGGCGCAAGAACTCTTACAGCTCTTGCTGCCCCACTCCGGCGGCGCAATCCGTCTCGGCATCACGGGCGTGCCGGGCGTCGGCAAGTCGACGACCATCGACCAGTTGGGCACCAACCTCGTCGAAGCCGGCCACAAGGTAGCCGTCCTCGCCGTCGATCCGACCTCGAAGCGGACCGGTGGATCGATCCTCGGCGACAAGACGCGCATGGCCCAACTCGCTCCGTTGCCAAACGCCTTTATCCGCCCCTCGCCGACATCAGGCACGCTCGGCGGCGTCACGCGCAAGACGCGCGAAACGATGGTGCTTCTGGAAGCGGCCGGGTTCGACATCGTCATCGTGGAAACGGTCGGCGTCGGCCAATCGGAAGTCGCCGTCGCCGATATGGTCGATTTCTTCTTGGTGCTCTTGCTCGCCGGCGGGGGCGACGACCTTCAGGGCATCAAGAAGGGCATCATCGAACTGGCCGACATGATCGCCATCAACAAGGCTGACGGCGATAACATCACCCGCGCCAAACGGGCGGCGAACGAATATCAGAACGCAATCGCGATCTTCACGCCGAAATCGGCCGCGTGGCTGCCACCCGTCGTCACCATTTCGGGCCGAACAAACCTCGGCCTTGACGACCTGTGGGCCAAGATCGCCGAACACCGCCAGCTCATGCACGACAACGGGCAATTCGCCGAGCGCCGCAAACGCCAAGCGGTCGAATGGATGCGCGATATGCTCTCCGACCGCCTGCTCCAGGCGGTGAAATCCAATCCCGCCGTCGCCGCCCGCCTTCCCGCCATCGAGACCGACGTGCGCGAGGGGCGGCTGTTCCCGACACGCGCGGTGGACGAGATATTGGGCCTGATGGGGCTTGGGGCCTGACGGGGGCATTTCGCGCAGCAACCCGACATTAGTTATTTTTTGCTACTTTCTGACTGCCTTCATGAGCGGCGGCCTTTAGCTTTTCGGATATTTTATGCCTAATGAATTGATCGCTTACCTCGTTACGTTTGGCGTAACCGCAGTGATTTCATCCTTCGCTGGGTTTTGGCTCACCATTGCCATAGTGGCTTCGTTAGTAGCCTATGAATTCTTTCAGGGCGCTTGGCCTGTCATTATTCCCGCCTTCCTCTTGAGCCCGGCCGTTATCGCCGGGGCAGCGGTCGGGACAATACCCCGTCAGCAATTTTGGGGCGAACCCCTCACTGGCCCGAGGTTGAACCCGATCTGGCACGGTGCGTTGGCAGGCGTCATTGCTGGGCTTGTTTTTGCGAAACTCGCGACCATGGTCATGGTGTCCTGGAAATTTGGGGGAGCGGCTAGCACGACATTATTTTCATTCAAGGCTGTCCCGCCACTCGGGCTCCCAGCGGTTCTTCAATTTGCCCTTTTAAGCGCGGCAACTGGTGTCTTCCTGACTTTTCTTTTTGGCCGGTTGATGGGAGCGGCTCGCTGGGTTGCATGGACGCTTGGCGTCATCATAATTCTGCAAGCCCGAGACTGGGCATTGAGCCAATCATATCAATTCCACTACGAGTACTTATTGCTTACCGTCCCAAGCGATCTTGCCTTCGGGTTGAGCATGATGGCCCTACTTCGCCTACTTGAGCCGTCTGAACCGACGTATGCACCGCGCCGCTTTCAGCAGATCAGTACGCGCGGCGGCCGTTGGGATTGACGGTGATGCAGTTCTCGAAGACGCGGATGTCGCGGCCGACGAGGCGGCAGACGTGGCGCTTGATATTGGGGTTGTCGCGTATCTGGGCGAACGACGCCCGCGACCCATACTGGCGAGCGACTTGAGCCAACAGTTTGTCTTGGCAGTAGGGCGTGATGATGTAGCTGCCGGAGACCAATTGCGCGCCATTGCGGCAGGTGATGGCGGCTTCTGCTTCGAGGGTGGAGCCTGCGACGGTGGCGATTGCGAGAAGAAGTGCGGACGGCTTCATATTTGTCTCCTGCCTGTCTCAATAGCCCCGTGTCCTCACGATAGCCCGTCTTGGCGATTGACAGCATCTTAAGTTTCCGTCATCCGCGCACGGACAAGGAGACTGCTATGATCACCGTCTACGATTGCCGGAACGGACACCTAGTCCGCCAAGCCGAAGGGTTTGCTCTCGGTGCGGAAAGCGTATGGATTGATCTCGTCAACCCGACCGCAGAGGACGAAGCGCTGATCGAGACCGCGCTAGGTATCGATGTGCCCACGAAGGACGAGGTGCGCGAGATCGAGGCGTCGAGCCGTTTCTACGAAGAAGACGGCGCAACCTTCATGACGACCTTCATCGTCCACTTTCCCGACAATACGACCCCATTGACCTCCACTGTGACCTTCGTTCTGAAGGACAATCGCCTCGTGACCGTGCGTTATGTGGAGCCGAAGTCGTTCCCGTTGTTTGTGGCCCGCGCCGAGAAGGGCGCGGTGGCATGCACATCGGGTGGGGCGCTTATGATCGGGCTCGTCGAAACGCTGATCATGCGCACCGCCGACGTCATCGAGCGCATTCAGGACGATGTCGATAAGCTCACACACAATGTATTCAATCTGAATACCGCGCGCCGCGACAGTTCACGCCGTCTGGACGTTCTCCTGAAGCAGACAGGCAAGGAAGGCGATTTGGTCTCCCGCGTTCTAGAAAGCGCCACCTCGCTCGATCGCACGATGCACTTCTTCCGCGATACGGCGCGCGAGCGCGGGTTCGATCCACGCGTCCTCCAGCGGATCGATGTCGCCCAACGGGATATCATGTCCCTGATGGAGCACACACGCTTTCTGACCAACAGGATCAGTTTTCTGCTCGACGCCACGCTCGGGATGATCTCAACCGAGCAAAACCAGATCATCAAATTGTTCTCGGTGATGGCGGTCATGCTGATGCCGCCGACGCTGGTTGCCTCGATCTACGGCATGAATTTCAAGCATATGCCGGAACTCGAATGGCCCCTCGGCTATCCGCTCGCTCTGCTGGCGATGGTTTTGGCAGCCGTCATTCCCTACGTTTACTTCCGGCGCAAGGGCTGGCTGTAGTTGGTTAGATGACGCCCGCACCATGTAACGCGAGTGCGGCTGCCGCCGTCAGCGCGAGCGTCGTGACGATGCCGCGGTGGAGCGCGAACAGCAACACAGCCGCCAGCAAGGCAAGGCCGGCTGCATCCCACCGCAACGATGACCACACCGGCAAATCGACATCAATCGGTCCGGCGACCGCGCGGCTGTGGGCTGTAAACAACACGTGCTGCGCGAACCAAACGGTGAGGTTCAAGATCACGCCGACGACGGCGGCCGTTATGGCCGATAGCGCGGAGCGCAGCGCCGGGATGGCGTTCAACCGTTCGATGTAGGGTGCGCCGGCAAAGATCCACAGAAAGCAGGGCGCGAACGTGGCCCACAGCGTCACCAGCGCGCCGAGAAGGCCCATGAGGATGGGATCGCCGCCGCCATGGCGGAAGGCGGCCAGCGTGCCGACGAATTCCGTCACCAAAATGAGCGGACCCGGCGTCGTCTCGGCAAGGCCCAACGCGTCCAGCATCTCGCCCGGCGTGAGCCAACGGTAAGTCTCGACAATTTCTTGCGCGAGATAAGCAAGCACCGCATAGGCGCCCCCAAACGTGACCATCGCCAGCTTCGAATAAAGCCACGCCAGTTCGGTCAGCACATGCCCCGGGCCGAAGTGCGCCGCGATGGCGAGCAATGGCAAGAACCATATGGCCAGCCAGATGGCGATGGTGCGCAACGTATCACGATGCCTCACCGGGACGAGCGGACCGTCTGCGGCAACGGCGGTTCCGCCGCGTCCCCGGAGAAAACCGATGATCCCGGCGGCTACGACGATCAGCGGAAACGGGATATTCAAAAAGAAAAGGCCGATGAAGGCCGCAGCCGCGATAGCCCAGTCGGCTGGCGCGTGCAGCGCTTTGCGGGCGACCCGCAAGAGCGCCTCGATCACGATGGCAAGGACCGCCGCCTTCACACCCAGGAAAAGCACCTCCGCAATAGGGACCGATCCGAAGTGCGCGTAGGCCAGTGCGAGTACGAGCATCAAGAGCGCGCCGGGCAGCACGAACAACAGACCGGCCGCGAGGCCCCCCACGACGCCGTGCAGCCGCCAACCCACGTAGGTGGCCAATTGCATGGCCTCGGGCCCCGGTAGCAGCATGCAGAAGTTGAGCCCGGTCAAAAAACGGCGGTCATCGATCCAGCGCTTCTCATCGACCAGCACGCGGTGCATGAGGGCGATCTGCCCGGCCGGTCCACCGAAGGAGAGGCACCCGATCTTCGCCCAGGTACGAACCGCCTCTGCGAACGCTGGGTGGACGGTCGGCGCATCGGCGGTCATTGGCACGCCCTCCCGTGGCGCGAAGCGTTGCCTTAGACCGCCCGTGCGACGGTGCAAAGTCAGTTCGCCAAGTGGGGCGCTCGCACTCTCCAATACGCCGCCAGCGCAGTGTGCACTGCGAGAGTGCCAAGATTTGGCCTTATTTTCAGAGGCTTCCAAATCGTGGTTAAAGTCACGAAAGTGCGGCGCGCCGTCGCGTGCCCGATGCGACACACCATTGAATTTCATATGAAAAATGGCCTACTCGCACATTTTATTGAATGACGTTCACTTGTCTGGGTTGACCCGTTGGCCCAGCGATGATTGCTTCCGCGCACCGGGCGGGGGCGGCATCAGTTGCACCCGAAACAAATTGGACGATCGAGGACGTTCCGGGTCCAGGCTCACGTTTCACTTGAGCTGCCACGTGGATCAATCGCCTGACGCGGACCGGCCGCCCTGACGCGGGGCCGGACGTAGGAGGGCAGCGCGAGCCCCTCGGGCCGCGAGATCCCCGGCAAAGGCAGCGAAACGCCGAGCGCGGGTCGTCACATGAGATGGAGACTTGAGATGCGCGTATTGTTTGCAGCTGCGATGGCCATGGTTGCCGTCGGCTTTGCTAACGCTGGAACCGCCAGCGCCGCCTACGAATGCCAGGGCCCGGCTGCGGCCTGCGCCAAGGCCCACAAGCACGCCAACAAGAAGGCGTCCTACAAGAAAGCCTCCAAGAAGGCTTACGGCTATAAGTCCGCGAAGAAGAAGTCCTACTCGGTCTCTTCGGGCAGCTCTTACAGCGGCATGGGCTCGTACTACTGGCAGCCCCAGCGTGTCGCTTCCGGCGGCTGGTTCAACCCGAACGCCATGACGGCCGCCCACAAGACGCTGCCGTTCGGCACCAAGGTCCGCGTGACGAACCGCAACAACGGCCGCTCGGTCGTCGTCACCATCAATGACCGTGGTCCCTACATCAAGGGCCGCATCATCGACCTGTCGAAAGCAGCTGCCAAGCAGGTCGGCATGACCGCCTCGGGCGTCGCACCGGTCTCGGTGACGGTTCTCGGCCGCGGCTAAGCCTCTCGAGGGTTGAGCCCTCAATCATGAGCACACGACGGGCGGTAGGAGGCACATAAGCCTCCACCGCCTTTTTTGTTGGGCGCTGCCCCTCCACTGTCATCCCGGCGCAGGCCGGGACCCGCGCGAGCTGCTGATGCATTCTTTCGGATCATTGCCCGAGAGCCCCGCCTCCGCGGCGGTGGTTAGAGCCACCGCTGCGCGCCCACCCTCCGCTGTCATCCCGGGCCTTGTGCCCGGGACCCATCGTGCCGCAAATTCCATCCATGAAGACGTACTTCGTCTACATCCTCGCCAGCCGGCCCCATGGCACGCTCTACATCGGCGTGACCAACTCCATCATCGACCGCGTCGATCAACACCGCGCCGGCATGGGCTCCAAATTCACGGCCCGCTACAAAGTCCACACGCTCGTTTGGTTCGAACTTCACTCCGACATCACCGCCGCCATCCAACGCGAGAAGTCGCTGAAGGAGTGGCCGCGCGACTGGAAAACCAACCTCATCGAACGCGACAATCCCCACTGGGTCGACCTCTACCCCACGCTGCCCGGCGTCGCGCCTGTGAAGAAGTTCTAACGGCCACCCTACCGCCCGCGACACCCCACCGCTGTCAATTCACCGCCCGCGCCTCCCCTCAAATGTCATCCCGGGGCTCGTCCCCGGGACCCATTCCTCATCGCGTTGTGGCGATTGCCGTTTGCAGCACCGGCGCAGCACATACCCACACGCCATCACCCGCTGCTCAATGGGTCCCGGGCACAAGGCCCGGGATGACAGCGGTGGGGTGGTGACGACAGGTCGCGCTCCGCTTAGGGTTCGCCGCCTTCAGGAGCAAGGGGCGCCTTTATACCAGCCTTTTTGGCATTCAGCTTTTCTGCTGCAATAGTCTTTACTGCGGCGGCTCTGACCTGACGTTTGTGTCGGTCAACATACCAGTCTTCGAAGAGGGTCTCGATCAACTCAATGAGCAGTTCAGCTTCGTGAGGCTCAACCTCGATAATCAGATTTACGTCCTTTTCCATGTGTGCGCCAATATCACCAATGGATCGGATGGCCTGAATGGCGTCCCAAGTGTCAGGGGCGACTTGATCTTTGACGAAGGATAGCTCGGCGCCGAGGTTTCCCCTCCGGTTCATAGGAATTTGCCAAAAGTCCCGCGCGATGCCTTGTAGGCAGCGCCGCGACATTGCCGCAGAAGCCTTAGGGCTGTCTTTAAGTATGAGGCAGGCCTCCAAATAGTTGCTTCGGATCTCCTCCGGAATGTACTCAGGCTGCGGTTTAGACCTCGATCGCGGCATCAATTGCCATTCGGCATACTTTTCCCGCAGGGCATAGTGCCCCTCAGTCTTTCCCGTAGGCAGTCCAAAACGGTGAAGAGACGCCGAAATAAATAACCCTTTGCAATCAGGGCTGGGGCAAGAGATGGATTCTACTCGCAGCTTTGGCGCCAAAAACTTTGAGCGTGAAGCAATGTCGGCCTGCGAAACCCAATGATGATCGCTTACGATCGTGGTGGCAGTGCCGCAGTACGGACAAGTCCAGTTAAATGGATCCATAAAAAACCTCTTACAAGCGCCAAGGCCGGGTGTTTCCACCCGGCCCCTTCACTCCCCGCCCTTTTAGCTGCACCCGCTCGTGCTGCCACACGTCTCACACTTCAAACACGTGCCATTCCGCACCATCGTGAAGTTCTGGCATTCGGGACATGACACGCCCTCATACCCGCGAACCTTGGCTTCCGAGATCCGCTGTTTGAACAACTCCGCTTTCGTCAGCACCGGCTCGCTGGAAACCGTCGAGCGGGCGTAGGCAACTTCCGTTTCGCGCTTCATCACCGTGTTGCCGACCGTCGTGGTCTCACCGTAGAGGCCCGTTACCGGCTCCGGTACGTAGGCATCTGCCACGCCACCCGACGAAGAGGTCGTCGTCGATGTCGTCGTCCGGCTGGCGAGACGCACCACCGGATTGCCGCGCACGAGACCCTTGGACACCATCTTCTGCACTTCCGGCAGGTTCAGCGCCAATTGCTCGTCCGTCGCGTCGTCCGAAGAGCCAAGCCCCGTCTCGCCGACGATTTCGCGCGGATCGACATGCGCCAGATCGTGACGGCCGAGATACGACACGGCCAACTCGCGGAAGATGTAGTCGAGGATCGAGGTGGCGTTCTTGATCGTCTCGTTGCCCTGCACGAGGCCGGCC
>PERL01000012.1 GCA_002928735.1 Hyphomicrobium sp.
AGCTACAAAGAAAACCACTTCGGGCCAAAGGCCCGGGGAGCAACGCGACCCGGCGCAAGCGGCGCCACGCCAAGCGCAGCTTGGCCACCAAGAGAGCGGAGCGCCCTTCAGGCGCGTGAGCTATAAGAATGGTGGAAGGGGCTGGATTCGAACCAGCGTAGGCGAAGCCAACGGATTTACAGTCCGTCCCCTTTAGCCACTCGGGCACCCTTCCATCCGGTTTGGGGCGAAGACAGGCGCGAAGTTGCGCCAGCACCCAAACGAAATCGCCCTGCGCGGCTTCGAGCGACAGGGCAAGCGCGTCCTTATCCCGGCCAGGGCCGCCGATGTCAATTGGAAAAGCGCCCCGTTTCCGCTAGGGGAACGGGGAGCCGCCGGGGCCCGTTTCGCGCCCTCCGACGCGGCCGGAGACGCAGTCGACGCCATGCCAGACGACCACAAGGGCAAGCCCCGCTTCAAACCCAAATCAGGCTTCAAAGGCGGCGGCGACAGGGGCGGCTATCGCGGCGGCTTCAAGGCCGGTGGCGGCCGGCCACACCGTCCCCAGCGGGCGCCCGAGCCCGTGGAAGACGATGGGATTGTCCGGCTGTTCGGCGTCCACCCGGTCGAAGCGGCGTTACGCAATCCCGATCGTGTGGTCCTACGCCTCAAGGCAACGGACAACGCCGCGAACCGCCTCGCCGAAGCCATCGCCGCCCGTGGCCTCACGCCAGAGTCCGTCACACCGCGCGATCTCGACCGGCTGCTCGGACCCGACACCGTCCACCAGGGGCTGCTGCTCGAAACCGAACCGCTCCCCGAACCCGAACTGGAAGATCTCGCCGAGGCCGCGGCCACCGGTGGTCCGTTGATCTTGCTCGATCAGGTCACCGACCCGCACAACGCCGGCGCCATCCTGCGTTCAGCAGCCGCCTTCGGCGCTTCGGGCGTCATCACAACGCGCCGCCACAGCCCACCGCTCAACGGCACGCTAGCCAAATCCGCATCAGGCGCATTGGAATTGGTCAAGATCGCGCAAGTGCAGAACTTGGCGCGCGCCATGAGCGACCTGCGCGATGCAGGCGTCACCATCCTCGGCCTCGATGGCACCGCCACAGCGGCCATCGAAGACGAACCCTTCACCGGCGCGGTCGCGATTGTGCTGGGGGCTGAAGGCAAAGGTCTGCGCCAGCTGACGGCGGACAGTTGCGATCGTCTGGTGAAGATCGCAACCGCCGACGATCTGCGCAGCCTCAATGTCTCGAACGCCGCCGCCGTCGCCCTTCATACCGCGCTGATCAAACGGCAGCGCTGACAGCCGGCCCAATTGACTGGCTTAATTGAAATGCCACGAGATGCCCGCGCGCACGACACCGACATCGAAATCGCCGCCGTTGTTCTCCGGCTCCAGCCAATACTGCAAGCCTTCGACGCGCGCGCTCCAATTCTGCGCGAACTTGTAGTCGAGGCCGGCACCGAGAACGAGACCGTCGGCATCAACCGACCCGCCGAGCGTCGAGACATCCGACCAGGCGTAACCGAGCGTCCCGTAGAACAGAGCGTTCCCGAAAGCATAGCCGGCACGCGCGCGGATGCTGGCCAGATAATCCACGTCCAGCACGCCGTCTTCCATCCACGACCCAGTGTAGTCACCTTCCACACCCAGAACGGTGCTGCCGATCTGATAATTGTAACCCAGATGCATGCCGAGCAGACCGCCGCCGACATCGAACCCAGCCGGCTCGTCATAGACTTCACCGTAGCCCGTGTGCGCACCCGCATAGAGACCGGTCCAGATGCCCGGATACTCTTGCGCAGACAGAGGGCTCGCCGCCATGAGCGCCGCGGCCAACACGACGGCGGAACGTGAGATAACTGTCATGCAACGCTACTCCAACACCGAAACGGTCAAAACCTAGCCGTGACGGATTTCCGATTGGTATAAATCTCAACCCAATCAGACGACGAAAAACGGGCGGGGTGATGGCTCACCTCGCCCGTTGTTCTGTCGAAAACGTGGCTTATTCGCAGATGGTGTCGCGCCAGCAGGTCCAACGGCCACCACGGCAGACTTCCTCGCCATAGCGGTTCTCGAAGCAGCGCCGGCCGGTCCAGCCGCATTCGCGCGGGCCCTTGTAGCAGACCTCTTCATCGTAGCGGTAATGACGGCGCTCACGCGCATTCGCCACCGCGCCAAGAACACCAAGGCCGATGATGCCGGCGGCAATACCGGCGGCAACGCGTCCGCCACGCCCCGCTTCAGCCGACGTCGTGCTCGCGGTCATCACGGCGCCGAACGCCAGCGTGACGGCCAAAAGCGAAGCCATGAGTTTCTTCATCATATGAATTCCCCTTATCATCGGCTGCAGGACGCAAAGCATCCGGCAGGTCTTTCATCGAATCTCGCGAACGGCATCGCCGCTCATGTCCGTGATCTAATCAAAGTCCACATGAATGCGGCATGAACGTGCTACCATTTCCGCAACCCCGTGACCTTTATTGGGCTCCGGGCGCCCATAACGCCGTCAATCGGCACGCCACAACGCAACAAGGCCGGAAACGCTCCGGCCCTGTCAATATTCCCTAAGTCGCTATTCCCTGAGGCGGGAAATTACTACCAGTGGCCGATGTGGATGCGGCCATGATGACGGGCATGCCAAGCGCGATGATGGTAATGCCGCTTCGGGTAGCCCCACGCCCGGTAGTAGGGCGGGTGAGTATAATGACGGCGGCGCTTGTTGCGCATCACGTGCGCCGGCTTCCAGTGGCCCGAGTTGTAATAAGGATAGTACCCGCGCGGCTCGTAGCGATAAGCATACGGGTCGAGCGTGCCGGCATACGACCGGACGAACACATGGTGATAGCGCGGCGTGTAGCCAAAGTGCACGACCGTGCGGTCGTGATGCCAACCGCGGCGATGGCCGGCCTCGGCCGGACCTGCCAACAGGCTGGTGAAAGCGGTCAACGTCGCAAGCAGAGCGACCAGAGCGAACTTACGCATAACGGGCTCCCAAGGTTGAGGAGTTCGATCCAACGTGCAGGCATATTCGACCAAAACCGATAAGATGGATTTAAGCAAACACCGCGATTTCGCATAGGAATTCAGCAACAAGCGTTTCGTTCCGGCACAAACGATAGCGCGCCCCGGCTACGATGGCGAGCCCGGCTCCACGTCGCTGGCCGCCCGGCCATAGTTTTTAAACTTTTCCAGCACCACGGACATTTCCGCCTCCGGCAACAATTGCGGCGGCCCCAGCACCAGCACCTTGAAATATTGCTCCGCCAAGATCTCCACCTCGTGCGCCAGTTCCAGCGCCGCCGAGAGCGTCGTCCCCATCGCCACCTGACCATGGTGCGCCATCAGGCACGCCTTGCGTTCCCTGAGGCCCTCCGCCACGTGAGCGGCCAACTCCGGCGTCCCGAACGTGGCATACGGCACTAGCGGGATGTCGCTCCCGCCCGCCACCGCCACCATGTAATGGAATGGCGGAATGCTCCGCCCCGCGCACGCGAGCACCGTGGCGTGCAGCGAATGGGTATGCACCAGGGCGTTGAGATCCGGCCGCGCCCGATAAGCCGCCAGATGAAAATGCCACTCCGTCGACGGCGCCCTCTGCCCCACCGCAACCGACCCATCGCCGGCCACGTGCACAATATCGCCCGCCCCCATCGCGTCGTACGCCAACCCCGACGGCGTGATCAGCATCCCCGAACCAAACCGCGCCGAAATATTGCCCGACCGCCCCGGCGACAATCCGCTCGCGCTCATCGCCCGCGCCGTTGCAACGATCTCCTCCCGCAGCACAGCCTCGCTCATGCCGCCACATCCCGTTCCGGATAGAGACCCAACAACCCCGCGCGTGACGCCGTGCAAATCCCCCGCTCTGTGATCAGCCCCGTCACCAGCCGCGCCGGCGTCACATCGAAAGCCGGGTTCGCAGCCACGCATCCCTCTGGCGCGATATCGAACAGATGCACAGTTCCATCAGCCGTCCGCCCCGACAGCCGCAACACTTCATCCCCCGACCGCTCCTCAATGGGGATGACAAAGCCATCCTCCAGCGTCCAATCGATTGTCGATTGCGGCAGCGCCACATAGAAAGGCACACCCGTATCCTTCGCCGCCAACGCCTTCAGATACGTCCCGATCTTATTCGCCACATCGCCCGACGCCGTCACGCGATCCGTGCCCACGATCACGAGATCCACCGCGCCCCGCTGCATCAAATGCCCGCCCGCGTTGTCCGCAATCAACGTATGCGGCACGCCATGCGATCCCAATTCAAACGCGGTCAGCGCCGCCCCCTGATTGCGCGGCCGTGTTTCGTCCACCCACACATGCAGCGCGAACCCCGCATCATGCGCGTGATACATTGGCGACGTCGCCGTCCCCCAATCGACGCACGCCAACCACCCCGCGTTGCAGTGGGTCAAAACGTTCACCGCCTCGCCCGGCTTTTTCCGCGCCGCAATCTCGCGAATGATCGAGAGCCCGTGTTCGCCGATGGCCTTGCACATCGCCACATCCTGATCCGCCAACAGGCCCGCGTGAGCAAACGCTGCATCAGCCCGCTTGCCCGGTTCAAGCGGAGCAAGGTGCCGCCGCATCTCCTCCAGCGCCCAGCGCAAATTCACCGCCGTCGGCCGCTGCTTGGCCAGAAACGTCACCGCCGCGTTCAAGGCCGCGTCCGACGCATCCGCCCGCATCGCGAGCGCCACACCATAGGCCGCCGTCACCCCGATCAGCGGAGCGCCACGCACCTGCATGGTGAGAATGGCCCGCGCCGCCTCCTCCACCGTGGTCAGATGCACAATCTCGAACCGGTGCGGCAGCTTCGTTTGATCGATGATCGCGACCCGCGCACCGCCATCCTCCGGCCAGATCGTCCGATAGGGCTTGCCGCCGATCTTCATCGCCTCATCCTTCCGAACCCGGCACCCGCGCGCCCAGCGGCACCGCCAGCATCTGTTCGAGCCCGCACGCCGCGCACACCAAGCGGTACCACTCCGCATGCGGCCGCGCCGAATGATCGCTGATGCCAAGCCCAGCCGCTCCACATAGCGGACAGGCCGGCGCCACATCGGGATTGACCCGCCACGCCATGATCGCAGCCAGCGCCTCGCCCATGGTCTCGGCCGTGATCGCCGCGCCAGCCATCCTCAATGCCCGTCGAACGCCATCAGGCAGTGGCTCTCGATGCCCGCTTCACGCAGCACCTTCACCCCGCCCAGTTCCGGCAGATCGATCACGAACGCCGCGCCTACGATCGTCCCCTTCACGTGACGGATCAACTTCGACGCCGCAATAGCCGTTCCCCCCGTCGCAATCAGATCGTCGACGATCAGCACGCGCTCACCCTCCTTGATCGCATCCTCATGCATCTCGATCCGGTCGGTGCCATATTCGAGCGCATACTCCTGCCCGATTGTTTTCCACGGCAGCTTGCCCTTCTTGCGGATGGGCACAAACCCGCATCCCAGCCGGTCCGCCACCGCACCGCCGAGAATGAACCCGCGCGCCTCGATGCCCGCCACCGCATCGACGGGTACCGTACGAAACGGCTCGCACAGCTGCGCTATCGCGGCTTTGAACCCCTGCGCGTCGCCGAGCAGCGTGGTGACATCCCGGAACATGATCCCAGGCTTTGGGTAATCCGGTATTGTCCGGATCAAGGTCTTCAGGTCGCTCAACAGACACCTCCCCGCCAAATTCACGGCGCAAACTACCAATATCGAACGTCAATCGAAAGCTACGCCGCTAGACTTGGCGAAAATTGATTCGCCGGCTGTGTCCGGCCCCCACGAGGCCCAATGAGGATGGATGCGATGTCTATACCGCTGACCGCCGACGGCGATATGGAAGACCTGCCCCGCACGCTCCGCCGCGAAAAAGAGGCTCGCGCCCGGGAAGCCCGTGAGCGCGAAGCCCGCGACCGGGACGCCCAGCCCTCCGGCCTGTCCGCCCACCAGCCCGAACCGGCGCCCTATGCGTCCGCCGCCACCTATGCGGGCTACCCGGCCGACGAAGCCTACCCCGCCGCGGTCCGCTCCATCGATGTGCCGTTCTTTCGCCTGATGTTGTTTTTCATCAAAGCAGTGTTCGCCGCCATTCCGGCGATCATCATTCTGGGCGTTCTGCTCTGGCTCGGCGGTCAGGCTCTCGAAGCCGCCTTCCCCGAACTCCTGAAGGCGAAGATCCTCATCACCTTCCCCAATAGCTGAACGCGACGGCTGCCCGATGTCGCCTCCCGTCCGACTAGACCGCCGCTCGATGCTCACGGGAGCCATGGCCGTTACCGCTGCGTGTGCATTGCCCCCCGCTGACGCGTCTGAAGCCGCGGCATCCGATTTCGAGGCCGAGTTTCTACAGCGCGGCGTAATGGGGACGTTTGTCCGCCTCGAGATCGCTACCGACCGCGTCACGCTCATCAATGAGGCCCGCGCCCAGAAGCGCTATGTCCCCGCCTCGACATTCAAGATCGCCAACAGCCTCATCGCCATTGAGACCGGCGCGGTCAAAGGACCCGGCGACGTCTTCTCATGGAACGGCCAGCCCGCCCTCATGAAGGATTGGGAACGCGATATGACGCTCGCCGACGCGATCCGCGTCTCCAACGTCCCGGTCTACCAGGAGATCGCCCGCAGCGTCGGGTTAAAAGCCTACGAGGACTGGCTCGACCGGCTCGGCTACGGCAACGCCAATCCCGGTTCGGCCGTCGATCGCTTCTGGCTCGACGGCCCATTGACGATCAGCGCGATCGAACAAACGAGCTTCCTCGCCGCGCTTGCTTTGCAAGAATTGCCCATGTCGAAGGCGGCCCAAGCGGCCGTGAAAGGCATGCTCCATCGGGAAACCCGCGGCAGCCGCAGCCTTTATGCAAAAACGGGCTGGCTGACCGCAGCCACACCTCAAATCGGTTGGTGGGTCGGCTGGGTCGAGGGCGACGGCCGCATCGACACATTCGCCCTCAACATCGATGTGGCCTCTGATTCCGACCTGCCAAAGCGCCAAGAAATCGGCTTGGCTATCCTATCCCGAATGGGCCTCTACGGCGCCTAGCCTCACGCCTTCAACACCCGCCCCGCCACCGCATCGAGCCGCGCCAGCAAGGCCGCATCGCGCGCCTCCGGCGCCGTGATGAGAGCAACGTCCAGCGCCCGGTCCGACCCGATCGGACACGCCGGATGTTCGCGTGGGAAATCGCGCGCGAGCCGCGTGACCAGCCGCTGCGCCTTTTCCGTGTTCGCATGCATGACAGCGATGATGGAGGCGACATCCACGGCGGCATGATCGTCATGCCAGCAGTCGTAATCCGTCACCATCGCGACCGTCGCGTAACAGATCTCCGCTTCGCGTGCGAGCTTCGCCTCCGGCATGTTCGTCATGCCGATCACATCGCAACCCCAGCTCCGGTAGAGGTTCGATTCCGCCCGCGTCGAAAACTGCGGGCCTTCCATGACGAGATACGTCCCGCCCCGCGTGTGCGCGATACCCTCTGCTGTGGCGGCCGCCTGCAACGCATCGGCGAGCAAGGGGCTGACTGGATCGGCCACCGACACATGCGCCACGAGCCCCGGCCCGAAGAAAGATTTCTCCCGCGCAAACGTCCGGTCGATGAATTGGTCCACCAGCACAAAATGACCCGGCGCGTACTCTTCCTTCAACGACCCGCATGCCGACACCGAGACGAGATCGGTCACACCGGCCCGCTTCATCGCATCGATGTTTGCCCGGTAATTGATGGCCGACGGCGGCACTTTATGTCCCCGCCCGTGCCGCGGCAGAAACCGCACCGGCAGCCCGTCCATTTCGGCAAACAGAATGTCGTCCGACGGTTTTCCGAACGGGCTCTCCACCCGCTCCCAGCGCGCGTTGGACAGCCCCGGCAGATTGTAAAACCCGCTGCCGCCGACAATTCCCAGAACCGATGCCGTCACGGCTGTCTCCTCGTGTTCGTTGTCCGCAAACGAAAGCGGGCGCGGATACCAGCTCCGCGCCCGCTCCCCATCGTTAATCGCTATAGCATCAGTGCTCGATGCGCGACCAGATCCGCTTCTTGCCCAGGAACAGCAGCACGGTCGTCACGAGCAGGAATAAAAGGGCCTGCCAGCCGGTCGCCTTGCGCTGGTTCAGATGCGGGTCGGCGGCCCATGCCAGGAACGCGGCCACGTCGCGGGCGTGCTGGTCAAGCGTCGCAGGAACCAGCGCAACCCCGTTGGCATCCTTGGGATAATCAACCGCCCCGTCGGCAAGAATGGCCGGCATGGCGATCTGATGACCCGGGAATGCCGCGTTGTAATTCATGCCGTCGGCGAGCGCATTGCACACGTCCGGCTTGCCATCTTCACCGGGCGTAACCGAAGCGCACTGCTCGACCGGCTTGTCGCCAGCGCCTTCTGCGCCGACAAGCTTGAGGTGACCGTTCTCCTCACGCACATACGAGGGAACATCCGTGTAGCCGGTCAGCAAGGCGTAGAGATAATCTTCGCCGCCCGCCTGATAGCCGGTCAGAATGTCCTTGAGCATGTGCGGGCCATGACCCAGCGCCGAGCCCTTATACTCGGGGTTGCGAGCCCGTGCGATCAGCGACAGGTCCGGCGGATAGGCGCCGTTCTGTGCAGCCCGCGCGGCCTTTTCGTTCTTGTAGGGCCCAAGGATACGATCCGAGAGCAAAGCGTCGCGCTCGAACATCTCGCCCGCATCATTGGGACCGTCTGGAATCTTGTTCGGCCAATCCTTGGCGAGCGCCTTGACGGCCTCCTCCGGAAACTCCGGCCCGCCCGGCTGCACCAGGTTACGCCAGGACAGCCGCTCCAGCCCGTGACAGGCCGAGCAGACGTTCTGGTAAACCTGGAACCCGCGCTGCAGCTGCGCCCGGTCGAATTGACCCGTCAGCCCGTCGAACGACCAGCCGATGCGAGGGATCTCCGGACCGCCGCCAGCCGCGTGTGCGGGCGCTGCGGAGGCGAGGACCGCCGCGGCGAGACCCGCCGCGACGAAACTCTTCGATACAAAGGCCGAAGCCGTGGTCTTGCGTGTCATGGCTCGGTCCCCCTTAGCGCTTCTCAGGTGCGGCAGCCGCACCCGCAGGCAGCGGCGCTCCGCCACCTCCACTCCTGCCCAACACCGACTCGGTGATGGACCGCGGCAACTGCTTGGGCGTTTCAATAAGCCCCAGCAGCGGCAGCGCGACGAGGAAGAATGCAAAGTAGGCAACCGTGAAGAACTGCGACCAGAACACGTAAGGCTGTTCGGCAGGCTTCGAACCTAGCCATCCCAGCGCGATGCAGGTGAACACGAAGAACCAGAACGCAATCTTGTAGTACGGACGGTACTTCGCCGAACGCACGCGGCTGGTATCGAGCCAAGGCACGAAGACCAGCACCAGCACGGCTGCGAACATCGCGATCACGCCACCAAGCTTGTCCGGAACGGCACGCAGGATCGCGTAGAACGGCAAGAAGTACCATTCCGGCACGATGTGCGGCGGCGTCACCAGCGGATTAGCCGGCGTAAAGTTGTCGGCATGGCCCAGATAGTCCGGCATGATCAGCACGAACCAGGCGAACACGATCAGGAAGGCGAACAAGCCCACAGCATCCTTTGCGACTGCATAAGGATACATCGGCACCGAATCCGACTTCGACTTGATGTCGAGACCCGTCGGGTTGTTTTGACCGGCCACGTGCAGCGCCCAGATGTGCAACACAACCAAGCCGAAGATCACGAACGGCAAGAGGTAGTGCAGCGAGAAGAAGCGGTTGAGCGTCACGCCCGTCACCGCATACCCGCCCCACAGCCACTCGGTGATCGCGGTCCCAAGCCCGGCCCAGATGCTATCCAGCGCCGAGAACAGGTTGGTGATCACGGTCACGCCCCAGAAGCTCATCTGGCCCCAGGGAAGTGCGTAGCCCATGAAAGCCGTGGCCATCATGGCGAGCAGGATGAACACGCCGAGGATCCAGAGCACTTCGCGCGGCGCCTTGTACGACCCGTAATAAAGACCGCGGAAGATGTGGATGTAGACGGCGATGAAGAACATCGACGCGCCCACAGCGTGCATCGGCTGGATCAACCAACCGAAGTTCACGTTCCGGCGGATATGGTCGACGGACGCGAACGCGCCTTCCGCGGTGGGCTGATAGTGCATGGCGAGCACGATGCCCGTCACGATCTGCGCCACGAGACAGAAGGTCAAAATGCCCCCGAAAGTCCACGCATAGTTGAGGTTGCGCGGGGTCGGAAAGTCGACGAACTGCCCATGCATGAGGCGTGCGACGGGCAAACGCTCGTCGAACCACTTACCGATGGGCGATGTAGGCGTGTAATTCGACTCGTGAGCCGACATGCTGGTGCTCCCTTAGCCGATCTTGATTTTGCTATCGTTGACGAATGTATACGGCGGTACATCGAGGTTACGCGGGGCGGGGCCCTTTCGGATGCGTCCTGCCGTGTCGTAATGCGAACCGTGGCACGGACAGAACCAGCCACCGAATTCACCCCGGCTGTCGCCGATGGCCTGCCCCTTGGGAATGCAGCCCAAGTGCGTGCAGATCCCGATAAGGATCAGGTAGTTCTCATGTCCGGCTTTGGTCCGGTTCTCGTCCGTCGCGGGATCCGACTCTGGCAGCGCCAGATTGCGGGCCGAGTTGTCGGGCAGTGCAGCCAAATCGACAGCTTTCGCCGCTTCGATCTCGGCCTTCGTGCGATTGCGAATAAAGATCGGCTTGCCGCGCCACATCGCTGTGATCGCCTGACCCTCTTTCACCGGCGCGAGATCGAGTTCCACCGAAGCCAGCGCCTGCGCGCTGGAGTCGGGGTTCATCTGCGCAACGAACGGCCAGAGCGTAATCGCGCCGCCCACGGCCGCGAACGCGCCGCCGGCAATAACGAGAAAGTCTCTGCGGTTGGGCTCTTCTTCTGCTGACGAAGCCACTTGGTCCTCCAGATATGTTCGGGTGGTCGATGTCTCAGCGAACCACCCCGTGCACGGCGTTGACCTGTACGTGATCGAGTGTTTCCACGCCGGCGAATCGGTGCTGAGCTTTTAGATAAACCGGCGCCCCTTATACTGCTATGTCGGTGCGCGCGGTTCGCGTCCTGAAGTCTTGCATCGTTTGGCCGCACCCTTTTGATAGGTTTTAACAGGCTCTTTGGGGTGCGTTTGATCGGTGGGACCGAAGAGGTGCTCATCCATGTCACACCCGCCGCCGTTTTGGGCCAGAAAAACCCAGGTCCGTCGCATGCGCCTCGCCCTTTACCAGCCCGACATCCCGCAGAACACCGGCACGATTCTGCGCCTTGCCGCCTGCCTTGGCGTCCCCGTCGACATCATCGGCCCGGCCGGCTTCGACATGTCCGACCGCAATCTCCGCCGCGCCGGCCTCGACTACATCGCCCATGTCGACCTGACGCGTCATCTCTCCTGGGAAAGTTTTATATCCGCCCACCGGGCCCAAGGCGCCGCCCGTCTCGTGCTGCTTTCGTCCAAGGCCGCGACGCCGCTCACCGCCTTCACATTTTCCGAGTCCGACACTCTGCTTTTAGGCCGCGAGAGCGCCGGCGTCCCCGATGCCGTCCGCGACGCCTGTGAGGCCGCGGTCGTCATCCCGATCCGGCCCCCGCTTCGGTCGCTCAATGTGGCCATCGCCGCCGCCATGGTCTTGGGCGAAGCGCTCCGCCAGACCGGCGGCTACCCGGCCCTTTGACGGGTCACCGGTTACCGCTCACCGCCAGGATTTTGCGCGCGATCACCACCGACGCCGGAATGGCGACAATGAAACCCGCCAGCGCAGCCCACGGCAACAATTCCGCCGCCTCGTTCGAAAGCGCCGGCGTCGCCAGAACCACGAGACCGAATACTCCGGCGAACACGATGCCGGTAACAATCCACATCAATACTGCGAGTTTAGGCATGACAGGCCTCCCTGGCGTGCCGTCGCCGGACACGCACCATGAATTGCGTTGCCATGAAACCTGCCACGCCCACTGCCCGCGTCATTGATCCACGACAAATGCGACAGCGCGCGCCCCCTAGTCGGCCGCCCCGTCCGCCAGGAACCCACCGGACTGCCGCTTCCACAGCGCCGCATAGAGGCCGCCCTGCGCAATGAGATCCGCGTGGCTCCCCTCCTCCACGATCCGCCCCTGATCCATGATCACCAGCCGGTCCATCGCCGCGATCGTCGACAGCCGGTGCGCAATCGCGATCACCGTTTTGCCCGCCATCAGATCGTTGAGGCTCTCCTGGATCGCCGCCTCCACCTCGCTATCGAGCGCGCTCGTCGCTTCATCCAGAACCAGGATCGGCGCATTCTTCAAAAGCACCCGCGCGATCGCGATCCGCTGCCGCTGCCCGCCCGAAAGCTTCACACCCCGCTCACCAACCATCGCGCTGAGCCCCGCACGCCCCCGCCCGTCATTCAGCCCAGCGATGAACTGATCCGCCGACGCCTGCTGCATCGCGCGCGCCACCTCCTCCGGGCTGGCATCCGGCCGGCCATACAGCAGATTGTCCCCGACAGAGCGGTGCAGCAGCGCCGTATCCTGCGTCACGACACCGATCGCCTGCCGCAGGCTCTCCTGCGTCACGTCGCGGATATCCTGCCCGTCGATCACAACGCGCCCCGCCTCCGGCTCGAAGAACCGCAAGAGCAGATTGACCAGCGTTGACTTTCCCGCCCCCGACCGCCCGACGATGCCGACCTTCTCACCCGGCGCGATCCGCAAGTTCAAATCCTGAATAACGCCCCGGCCTTTGCCGTAGTGGAACGTCACCTTGTCGAACGCGATCTCCCCCTTCCGCACGATCAGCGCCGGCGCCCCCGGCTTGTCCTCGATCCCCAACGGCTTCGACAGCGTGTTGGCACCGTCTCGCACCACGCCCATGCTCTCAAATAGCCCCGCCACCTGCCACAGCACCCAATCGGAAAGCGCATCGAGCCGCATCGCGAGGCTCGTCGCCACCGCAATCGCCCCCACCGTCACCAGCGCCGCTTGCCAAAGAAAAATCGAGACGATCAGCGTCACCGCCATCAGGCCGTAGTTCAAAAGCCGCAGGCACACATTCATCTGCGTCACGAGACGCATCTGCCCGTGCACCGTCTCCATAAAAGCCGCCATACTCTCCTTCGCGTAGGCATCCTCCGCCGCCGTATGCGCGAAAAGCTTCACCGATGTGATGTTCGTGTAGCTGTCGATCACGCGCCCCGTCATCACCGAGCGCGCATCCGCCTGAGCCTCCGACAACCGCGCCAGCCGCGGCATGAAATACGTCCCCGCCGCAATGTACGACGCGATCCAAACCGCCAGCGGAATAGCCAACCGCCAGTCCGCCGAAACCAGAACCACCATCGCGCTCGCCACATAAACGATGGCGTAAACGATGGTGTTGATCACCCGCTCCACACTGTCGCGCACCGCAAGCGCCGTCTGCATCAGCGTATTCGCGATCCGCCCAGCGAAATCGTCCTGATAGAACGACAGCGACTGGCGCAGCATGTATCGATGCCCCTGCCAGCGGATCATCATCGGAAAATTGCCGGCAAACGACTGGTGGAAGATGAACTCCCACGTCACCGCCAGGATTGGCAGAACCACGAGCGCCAGCAGCGCCATGCGCCACACGTCACCGCCGTGCACCTCGAAAAACGTCGCCCGGTCCGCCGTCGACATCAGATCGACGAACCGCCCGACATAATCGAGCATCACGATCTCGAGCGCCGCAATCGCCGCCGTCAAAAGCGCAATGCCGAGCACAATCGGCCACACCGGCTTGACGTAATGCCAGAAGAACGCGGGCAACCCTTCAGGCGGCGGCGCCAGTGGCACCGCCCGATAGGGATCGATCAGCCTCTCAAAAAATGAAAACATAACGGCACGCCTTAAGCATAAACCGGGACCGCCGTATGACATAAGCCGCTGGTAATTCAAACCGCGGCCACAACCCGGCAATTACTCCGCCGCTTCCTGCCCCAGGAACCCGCCGGATTGCCGCTTCCACAGATCGGAATAAAGCCCGCCGCGCCGCAACAGATCCGTGTGTGAACCCTCTTCCACGATCCGCCCCTGGTCCATGATCACCAGCCGGTCCATCGCCGCGATCGTCGACAGCCTGTGCGCAATCGCGATCACGGTCTTATCCGCCATCAGCTCGCGCAAACTCTCCTGAATCGCCGCTTCCACTTCACTGTCGAGCGCACTCGTCGCCTCGTCGAGAATGAGGATCGGCGCGTTCTTCAGGAGCACGCGGGCAATCGCGATCCGCTGCCGCTGCCCGCCGGATAGCTTCACGCCCCGTTCGCCCACATGCGCCGAAAGCCCCCGCCGCCCCGCCAGATCTTCAAGATCCGGAATGAAATGATCCGCGTGCGCGCGCTTGGCCGCGAGCTTCGCCGCCTCAAGTCCCGCCTCCGGCCGCCCGTACATGATGTTGTCCAGCACCGAGCGATGCAGCAGCGACGTATCCTGCGTCACGAGCCCGATCTGCGACCTGAGGCTCTCCTGCGTCACATCCGCGATATCCTGCCCGTCGATCAGAATACGCCCCCTCTCCAGATCGTAGAACCGCATCAGCAGACTGACGAGCGTCGACTTGCCTGCCCCCGACCGCCCCACGAGCCCGACTTTCTCACCCGGCGCAATCGTCAGCGACAACCCGTCGATGACGCCTCCGCGCCGCGTGTCGCCGTACGACTTTACCCGTCCATAGCGGAACGTCACGTCCTCGAACGCGATCTCGCCCTTCGGCACCGTCAGCGCCGCCGCCTTTGACTTATCGAGAACCGTCCACGGCCGCGAGATCGTCTCCATGCTCTCGTACGCAATGCCAAGGTTTTCGAAGATCCCGGCCACCGTCCACATCACCCAGCCGGACATGTTCACAATCCGGATCGTAAGCCCCATCACCAGCGCGATGGCGCCAATCGTCACCGCCTGCGTGCTCCAGAGCGATATAGCAAGTGCCGACATGCCCACCAGCAACAGCCCGTTCAGCGCAAACAGTGACGTCTCCATCAGCGTCGTCAGCCGCAATTGCACCTGCAGCTTGTCAAGCTGCTCCTGCATCGCCGACTTCGCATATGCATCCTCGCGCTCCGTATGCGCAAAGAGCTTCACCGTCAGAATGTTCGTGTAGCTGTCGACAATCCGCCCGGTCAGCATGGAGCGTGCTTCGCTGGTCTCGATCGCCCGCGCCTTCAACCGCGGAATGAAATAGCGCAGCACGAACACATAGGCCGCGAACCACACCACCAGCGGACCAACCAACCGCAGATCGGCCTGCGCGAACAGAACCAATGCCGTCAGCCAGTAGACCGCCACGAACCACACCGCGTCGATGGACTGCACGACGCTCTCGCGCACCGCCGGCCCCGCCTGCATCACCTTGTTGGCGACACGGCCTGCGAAATCGTTCTGGAAGAAGCCCAAACTCTGCCGCAGCACATAGGCATGGCTCTGCCACCGGATCAGCGTGGTGAACGATCCCCCGATCATCTGATGCTTGACGAGATCGTGCACGAACGAGACGGCAGGCCTCAGAACGGCCGCCACGAACGCCATGAACAAAAGAAGCCGCCCGTTGTCGGCAATGAACGTCTCCGGATTGGCCGCCTCCCGCATCCGGTCGACGAGCGACCCGACGAAAGCAAACAGCGACGCCTCCAGCACCCCCGCGCAGAACCCCATGAACAAGAGCAACGCGAATACCGGCCAGCTCTGGCCGACGAAGTGCCAATAAAACGCAGCCAGTGTCCCCGGTGGCCGCTGCGTGACATCCCCGGCAAAGGGATCGATATGTTTTTCAAAGCGTTCGAACAGCCGGGACAAAAGGGGATCGCTTTCTGCTGCTGGGATGCGGGCGAGTGTGGGGAGAACGTACGGGCGGCAAACCCGTTCACGATGGGTGCGTCCCGGCCCTTCACGGCGGGCCCGGAATACACTATCGGCTGGGGCAAGGTCGTGCCAGAACCGTGGCGCGAACGAGCCCAAACGCCACACCGATACGAAAGACCGGTCCCGATGGATGCCAAAACCGATCTCCTACCCGAACGCAAGGCTAAAGCCCGTGCCTGGTTTGAAACCCTGCGCGACGACATCTGTGCGGCCTTCGAAAAACTCGATGACGATCTTCCCGCCGGCGGGCCAACCTCGGACCAGAAGCCCGGCCGCTTTGTCCGCACCCCCTGGAACCGCGCCGAACATACTGGCACCGATCCCTCAGCCGACCTCGGCGGCGGGGTGATGTCCATCATGCACGGCCGCGTCTTCGAAAAAGTCGGCGTCCACACCTCCACGGTTCACGGCGAGTTCGCCCCCGAATTCCGCAAGCAGATCCCCGGCGCCGAGGAAGACCCGCGCTTTTGGGCGTCCGGCATCTCACTCATCGCCCACATGCACAACCCGCACGTCCCCGCCGTCCACATGAACACGCGCATGGTCGTAACGTCGAAATGGTGGTTCGGCGGCGGCGCCGATCTCACCCCCGTTCTCGACCGCCGCCGCACGCAGAAGGACGCCGACACGCTGGCCTTCCACGCCGCCATGTATCAGGCCTGCGAAGCCCACAAGATCGCCGACTACAAGCGCTACAAGGAATGGTGCGACGAGTATTTCTATCTGCCCCACCGCAAGGAAATGCGCGGCATCGGCGGCATCTTCTACGATTACCTGACGCCATCGGAAGAGGACGGCGGCTTCGATGCGGCGCTCGCCTTCACGCAAGATGTCGGCCGCGCCTTCCGCAACGTCTATCCCATGCTCGTGCGCGGCAACTGGACGACGCCGTGGACCGAAGCCGACCGCGAAGAGCAGTTGATCCGCCGTGGCCGCTACGTGGAATACAATCTGCTCTACGACCGCGGCACCATGTTCGGCCTTAAGACCGGCGGCAACGTCGAGAGCATACTCTCCTCCATGCCCCCCGTCGTGAAGTGGCCTTAAACGGCCCCAACTGTCGTCAAACTGTCAGACGCCGCTGCAACAGTACAGCCGCAGGCTGGCGGAGTATTGGCCAGTATTGCGATTATTGCCTAGATTCAGCCGGCGGCTTCCTCACGCGACGCCGCCGGCTTTTCCTAGTCTCGCGCCATTTCAGCCGCGACCTCGTCGAACACCTGCGCAAACAGAACCGCGCCGTCATTCTTGACGTTCGTATCCATCCGCTCGTCGAGCGCCTTGAGCAATTCCGCCCCCGTCTTGCCGCGAACGATCGTGTTGCGCCCATAGGCCCCACGCTCGAAAAAGTTCGGCGTCGTGGCCGCCCGTCCCGCCGGCGTCATCATCTCCAGCCCCGTTGCCGGCCCGGCCAGATTCATCAGCTCGATCTCCGCCCCCGACAGGCGCGTCTTGCCACGCTTGTCGGCCAGCTCCTTCAGACCGAGAAGTTTGAGAACCTGCAACCACGGTCCAATATCGCCGTCGATGTTAATGGCGTGAATGCCATAGCCTTTGGCGGTCCGGCCCAGCGCCTGATGCCGGCTCCACTCGTTCGGCACCGACTTCGACACCGCCAGCATACGCGTTAGAATCTGCGCCTTGCGCTGATATTTTTTACGAGCGTCCTCCGTCCGCGCACGAGCCGCCATGTCCTTTAGTCGCGCGATGAACCCCGGCCCATGTTTGACGAGTTCGCTCGTCGAATTGGCCGACAGCAGCTGCGCATATCCAATCGCCGTCGAAATCGGCGTGCCCTTTTTGGTGATGGGATGGATGCCCGCCACCATATCCGCCGTGCCAAGCCCGCTGGTCTCCAGCGCATAGACGCGCACGACCTGTTCTTTCGTCAGCCCAACGCGCAACGCCTCCCGCGCATACCGCCGCTTGAATTCGCGCTCGGCAATGCGCTCCGGCACGAACCCGAATTGCTCCCGCGCATGGGCTAGAAAATCATCAACGCCGGGAAGCGGCTCACGTGGCGGCTTCTTTTCCGCCTGCGCCTCTTGGAATTTCGCCCAGCGCTTCGCGAGATCAGCGGACAACTTCGGGCCCGTGTAGTCCGGCGGAAAGCCCTTCGCATAGTCTTTCGCGGTGATCGCCTGATCGGCAGCCCGCTTTTTGCGCCGCGCCGCACGCTTCTCGCTAACCTCGTCCCAGAACTCATCGAGCGTCAGGTTGTAGAAGCGCCGGGCCGACATGTACGTCTCGAACGTCCGCCGCTCGGACGCCGAAAGCCCCGCAGCGAAATTGCGCTCGGGCGACGCCACGGCCGGCGAGGGGGCAGCCGTCGCCAACGCCACCAACACCAGGGCAACAACCGCGATCATCACACGGCCGATCTGCCAAAGACCCACACTCATATCGATCTTCACCTGAAAAACCGTCCGCCCACGACTGTATTGCTCACGATTCGCTCGGATTTGGTCATGCGAAGTCGCGCGAAATGCGGCAGAGGGAGTATGGTCGCGCGCGATCAAGTATGACCCGGAACACACCTTAAGCCCATGCACGGACTGCCAGACCAGGACCCGTTCGGCCTCGACGCTTTCCGCGCCGCTGCAGCAACGCGCCTGCTCGCCTCGCCGACTTTGCCCAGCGCCACGCCCGTCGGGCCCGTCCCCCCGCCAAGCGACTTCGACCTCAATCCGTCAGCCTTCGCCGAATGGAACGGCCCCGCCCCCGTCCGCCCGGCAGCCGTCCTGGTTCCAATCGTCGCCCGTGACGGCCTCACGGTTCTCCTCACCGAACGCACGCCCCACCTCGCCGCCCACGCCGGCCAGATCGCATTCCCCGGCGGCAAACCCGATCCCGGCGACACGGGACCCATCGACACCGCCTTGCGCGAGGCTGAAGAAGAAATCGGCATCTGCCGCAGTTTCGTCGAACCCCTAGGTTTCCTCGACATCTATCGCACCGGCACGGGCTTCGCCGTCACCCCCGTGGTTGCCCTTATCCGTCCGGACTTCGCATTGTCGCTCAACACCAATGAAGTTGCAGCCGCCTTTGAAGTGCCGCTTGCCTTCCTGATGGACCCGGCCAATCATCGCATCGATGCCCGCACCCTCGGCGGCCGCGACCGGCGCTTCTACGCGATGCCTTACGGCGAACGCTATATCTGGGGCGCAACAGCGGGTATCCTCCGAAACATGCACGACAAGCTCTTTTCCGCGCCATAAGTGGCGCCGATATCAAGGTCACATGATCCGCATCGTCATTGAGAATATTCTGCTCTTCCTCCTCCCCACCCTCGCCTACCTTGGCTGGGTCCTGATCGCGCGTCCCGAAACGCTCGAGCGCACGCCCGGCGGCCGCATCCGCCCCATGCGTGTTCTCAACGACGCCCCCCTCCTCTGGCTCGCCGCATCCGGCACGATCCTGCTGATTGTCGTCCTTGTCGCCTTCGGTAAAACGTCGGGCGGCCGCCCCGACCAAACCTACAGCCCGCCCGTCTTCAAAGACGGCAAGATCCAGCCGGGCCACATCGAATGAGCAACGGACGCTGACCGTGACCGCCGCTGACCCAACCGCGCCCGTCCCCAATCCACGGCTCGCCACCGCCCCCTGGCTCACCGCGCCGGCCACGCAATCCGTTCTAAAAGCGATCACCGCCGGCGGCGGCGACGCCCGCATTGTCGGCGGCGCCGTCCGCAACACGCTGCTGGGCTACCCCGTTACCGACATCGACATCGCCACCACCGTCCGCCCCGAAGACGTCATCACCCGCGCCGAACACGCCGGCCTCCAGGCCATCCCCACCGGCCTCGCGCACGGCACCGTCACTGTCATCGCGGACCACAAACCCTTCGAGGTCACGACGCTACGCCGCGATGTCGAAACACATGGCCGCCACGCCACCGTGGCGTTCACCGAAGACTGGTCCACCGACGCCCATCGCCGCGACTTCACAATCAATGCCCTGTATTGCGACGCCGGCGGCCGTCTGTTCGACGCCACTGGCGGCCTCGCCGATCTGTCCGCCAACCGCGTCCGCTTCATTGGCCGGCCCGAGGATCGCATCACCGAGGACTATCTGCGCATTCTCCGCTTCTATCGCTTCACCGCGCACTACGGCGCCGGCCGCATCGACCGCGAAGGCCATGAAGCCTGCGCCGCTATGCAAGACGGACTCGACGGCATTTCGGCCGAACGCATCCGCTCTGAATTGCTAAAGCTCCTCGCCGCCCCCTATGCCGCGATCACCGTTTCCGAAATGGACGAAACCGGACTGCTGACGCGTACCCTCGGTGCCCCCGCCGACGTCATCACCTTCGCCCGCCTCGCCGCCATCGAATCCGCCAACGGCATCGCGCCCGACCCCATCCGCCGTCTCTACGCGCTTGCCGTCGTCAAGCCGGCTGATGCTGCCCACCTGCGCGACCGCCTGCGCCTCTCCAAATCCGAATACGAGCGCTTAGCCGATCTCACGCTGCCCGACCGCGCCGTCGAACCCGATACGAACGAAGACCGCGCCCGCTGCTTCATCTACCGCCATGGCGGCGGCACATTCTGCGATGGCGTCTTGATCTCCTGGGCGCGCGATCTGGCAGCCGATCCGTCAAGCGGCCCCCACCGCCAACTTCTGACGCTCCCCGATCGCTGGACCGCCCCCAAGCTGCCCATGTCCGGCAAGGACGTCATGGCGCTCGGCGTGCCCGCCGGTCCCGAAGTGGGACACATCCTCGAACTCTTCGAGCACTGGTGGATGACCGCCGGCTTTCCCGCCGACGAGGCCACCGTGCGCGAACGGCTCCGCGCGCTCGTCAACCTTAAGAACGCGTAAATCCCCGCTTCCCCCTGCGCCGCATCACAGTTAGTGTTCCGTTAAGCGGCGTTTCACACGCCGGCCCATTTGTATCGCGTAGGTCCGGACATGCGTTTCGACGATAAACACTCCAACACCGATGACGTGCTCGCCGATGCACGGCTGCGCTCGCACAAGTTCGTGCAGATCGTCTTCTGCTTCTTCACGGTGCTCTTCGCAGGCCTCGCCCTGACGGCCCACCATGCGCCCGAACTGTTGGCACTCGCCGACGCCGAACCGCGGCGCATCGCCGACACGTTCCTCGTGCTCGCAGCCGCTTACGCGCTCTGCTTGTTCGTGTGGGAACGCATCTACTCGGCCAAAGATTGAGCGCGCCTCACTTGGCGCGCGGTCCGGCAAGCTGAATGAGCGCGGCCTCAATCCGCCGCCAGGCGCGCGCATCGCTCTCGCGGCCTTCCTGTTCAAACTGAACGGCCTTCTGCGCAGCATCCGCAATGGCCTTGGGTCCGCGCGCAGCCATCAGCAGACGCGCCTGTTCTTGAACGTCGAGAGCCAACATCGCCGCCTCCTCGTCCCTGACTTCACGTTACAGAGACGTGGGCTGCCACCTCCCGATCGTCAACCCCACCCGGCAACCCATCTTTCCAAGCCCAGAAAAGAAAAACGACCGCAGCATTGTCCGCTGCGGTCGTAAAGTCGTGAACATGGATTGCAGCGTCGTGCGCAATCAGATCGCGAAGTCGTCCATCTTCGCACCCTTCTTGAGGCGGGCCACCAACCAGTTCGGCTTGCGTCCACGGCCCGTCCAGGTCTCGCTCTTGTTCTCCGGGTTGGCATACTTCGCCGCCGACTTCGAGCGGCCGCGTCCGCGCGCGGCAAACCCATAAAGCTCCGCGATCGTAAAACCGGAGCCGTCCACGAGACGATCGATTTTATCCTTCAAATCCGACTTCGCCTTTTCGCGAGCAGCCGATTTCGCTTTCGCGATTTTAGCTTCGAGGTCGTTGATTTCTCTCAACGTCATCCGGTCGACGTTTACAGCAGCCATGGTGCAGTCCCTTTATTTGCAGCCCGTAAGAGTACGGGTTATTTCGAGTTGCCCTAATCGCGCCCTATATCATTCAGAGCGCATCTGGTCATAGTTTTTTTGACGCACCAAATGCCGATAATCCGTTAATCGCCATTTGACAACCCACTTTACTCAAAAAATCAATTTCAAAATGCATGCCATATCGGGGAAAAGGCAGAACACACCCAATTATGGCGTCGCACGTAATTTTTCGGGCCTATTCGCTGCGCAGAGCGTCAATGGGGTTGAGGCCCGCCGCCCGTCGCGCGGGGAAAAAGCCAAATACGATACCTGTGATTGCAGCAGCACCCATCGCCAACCCGATAACGCTCACACTCACGTCCACCGGCCAGCTGGCGAAATAGGCAATCAGCCACGCAATCCCAATGCCCAGCGCAACGCCAATCAGCCCGCCGAAAAGGCACAGCGTCACAGCCTCCACGAGAAACTGCCGCATAATATCCCGTTTACGGCCGCCCACCGCCATGCGCAATCCGATCTCGCGGGTCCGTTCGGTGACCGACACCAGCATGATATTCATGATCCCGATCCCGCCCACAATGAGCGAGATCGCGGACGTCGCTCCCAGCAAATAGCTCATCGTCGAAAGCACTTCCGTGCGCGCGCGCATGAACTCAGCCAAATTGCGAACCGAGAACGTGTCTTCGCTGTTCGGACCGCTCTTGCGCCTCTGGCGCAGCAGCGTCTCAATATCCTCCTGCGCCGTCTTCATATCAGTCTGTTCGTCGAGTTTTAGATAGATGCGCCCGACCTGATCGACTTGCACATCGCTTTTGCCCACCACCCGGTTCCGCGCCGTTGTAATCGGAATGAGCATCACGTCATCTTGGTCCCGACCCATGGCCGACTGCCCCTTGACCGACAGCAAACCGACAATCTGAAACGGAACGTTCTTGATGCGGATTTCAGCGCCCACCGGATTTTCACCGGGAAAAAGCTGCTTCGCCACAGTCGGCCCGATGAGCGCAACCCGCGCGGCGGACTGCACGTCCTGTGCCGTGATCTCGCGGCCCTCCGCCACCGGCCAGTCTCGAACCGCCGTATAGTCTGGATGCACCCCGCTAACCGCCGTGGTCCAGTTCAGATTGCCGCGCACCACAGGCGCCGACTCGTCGATTTGCCCCGATACACCAATGACGCCGGGAATCTTATCGCGCAGCGCCGCAAGATCGCTCTCCGATAGGGGCAACGCCGTTCCCGCGCCGCCTGAACGGCCCATGACGCGCATCGCGTCGGGAAATACCACGAGCATGTTAGTCCCCAACGTCGATATCTGGCGGTTCACTTCGCCCGCCGCCCCGTTGCCGACCGCCACCAGAATAATCACGGAAGCCACGCCGATCACAATGCCGAGCGTCGTCAGAATTGATCGCATCAAGTTCGAGCGCAGCGCCGTCAACGCCACCAGAATGCTATCCAGAATGGTCACTGGGCCGCCTCCCGCACGCGGGGAGATTGCCGTTCATCCGAAATGATTTGCCCGTCGCGAAACGTAATCCGCCGCCGGGCCCACTCCGCGATGTCCGGCTCGTGCGTGACGATCACCACAGTGATCCCCTGCGCGTTGAGTTCGGAAAACAACCGCATGATCTCTTCCGATGTCCGGCTGTCCAGCGCCCCCGTCGGCTCGTCGGCCAGAAGGATCTTCGGATTATTGACGAGCGCGCGTGCAATGGCGACGCGCTGCTGCTGTCCGCCTGAAAGCTGCCGCGGCAAGTGCTCCATCCGGTTGCCAAGCCCCACCTGATCGAGCCGCCGCCGCGCCTCCGCTTCCATATCGTCCGGACGGGGATGGGCATAAAGCAACGGCAGCATCACCTGCCGGAACGCCGGCGTCCGCGGGAGCAGGTTGAATTGCTGGAACACGAAGCCGATGGCCCTGTTGCGCAAGTCCGCCAGTTCATCGGTATCAAGCTGTGAGATATCCCGTCCGTCGATCAGCAAGCGGCCCGACGTCGGCGTATCGAGCCCGCCGATCAGGTTCATCATGGTCGATTTGCCCGAACCCGATGCCCCCATGATGGCAACGAAATCGCCCGCTTCGATCTCGAGCGAGACGCCATCCAGCGCACGCAACTCCTGATCGCCGATCGTGTACAGCTTCACCACGTCGCGCGCTTGAATGATCGCGCCGCCTTGCTCGGAGCCGGTCTTCGCCACCGCGGTCACTTCTTGGCCTCGCGAACCCGCACGATCAGCTTATCTCCCTCCTTCACGTCGCCGCCAACGATCTCCGTGAACTGGTCGTCCGCAAGACCCACGCGCGCCATGCGCCGCTCGGGCTTACCTGCTGCATCGAGCGCCCAGAGCGCCGCGGCCCGCGTGCTTTCCCGGCCCTTCTTCCAGCGCTCGTAGATCTTGCGCTGTTCCTCGCTCATCGTCGGCACGATCACCTGCTCGATGCGCATATTGAGCTTCATACGAAAGGCCGACGGATCGGGACGGGCGGCCGCGAAGCCCCCGCCCTGGGAGTCCGCCCGCGCTTCCGCCCCAATGGCCTGCACCTCGGCTTTAAGCTTTTCCGCTTGGCTATCCGTCAGCGCCAATTCACCCTTCAACCGCTCAACCGTGCGCGCCGAGCGATCTGCGCCGCCCTTTGTGCCGCCGTCCGATCCCGCTATCTCACCGCGCGGACGGAAGCGCAGCGCATCGTTCGACACGCGCAGCACGCCATCGCGCCGCGCGCTCTCGATGCGCACGTTCGCCGTCATACCGGGAAACAGCCGCCGGTCCTCGTTCTTCGCCTCGATGATCACCGTGTACGTGACGACGTTGTTGATTTCCGTTGCCGCCAGCCGGATCTGCGTCACCCGCCCCTCGAATTCACGGTCGGGATAGGCGTCGACAGAAAACGTCACCGGGTTGCCTTCCGCGATCGAACCGACATCGGCCTCGTTCACCTGCGCCTCAATGCGGATCCGCGACAGATCCTGCGCGATCTTGAACAGTTCCGGCGCCTGGAAGCTGGACGCCACCGTCTGCCCCGGATCGACCGACCGCGAGATGACGGTCCCGGCAATCGGCGACTTGATCTCCGACCGCTCCAGATCGACGCGCGCACTCTCCAACACCGCCTGCCGCTGCACGATCTGGGCGTCTGCCGTTTCAATCAGAGATTTCACCACGGCGATCTCGGCCCGTGCCACGTCGCGATCGCGGATCGCATTATCGAGCGACTGCTCGCTGGCGAACTTCTTCTGCGCCAATGACCGCTGCCGTTCGATCGTCCGCTCCGAATTAAGTAGCACCGCCTCTGCCTTGATCAGCGCCGCCTTCTGATTGGCCAGCGCCGCCTTCGCCGCCAGCAGGTTTGCTTCCGCCTCCGCGACCTTTGCGGCGAATGTCCGCCGGTCGAGCTTGGCCAGAACGTCGCCGGGTTTCACTTCCGAATTGAAATCGGCATTGACGGATTCAACGGGCCCCGAGAGATACGAGCCAACACTCACCGTCACCAGCGCCCGCACCGGCCCCGACGTCGAGACAATCCGCCGGATGGTCCCCTTTTCGATGACGGCCGTCTCGTACTCTAGTCGCGGTTCCGTCGGCTGCCCGAGGTTGAGAAACCAGGCAGCACCCCCGGTCGCAAGCGCGACAGGAATGGCAAGAGTGAACAGTCGGCTGAGGCGCATATGGGTCAAGGTCTTTCAGGTCAACAACGGATCGGTGGGCACGGTCATCAACGCTGCGCGGGCCAAAACCCGTCGCACCTGGCCCGTCGGACCTGGCCTGTCGCACCTGGAATGCGAACGGCCCCCGCCCGGCCTCGGACCAGCCGGCCGGAAGGCGCGCCAGTTGGCGATACCCCGGCCGCCGAGGCAATGCATTATATCGCCGGGACATAAAGGTTTCACTTTGACGGTGAACAAGCCGGTCCGCCGTAGCCGCTTTACTTTCTCGCGCGCCAAAAGATGAACCGCAGATGAATGGCCCATTCAGAACGGGTTCAGTGGCTTCCGGGCAATCTGCCCCTACCCTGAACCCTACGCTTCCCCGGCGTGATCTATGAGGGCGCTCCGCTCAGGGTCGGGGCGCCCTTACTCATTTGCGGCGCCGGAACCTTTTGCGCGCATCTTGCTTCACATCGGCACGCGCCATCTGTTGGACGTTACCTCGCAAGCGCAATATTGGCATCCGGGCCGGAACCGGTCATTGATCCAAGATGTCGTCTTGGTGCGTTTACGCGATATCGACCCAATCAGTTAGGATGTTCAATGCCGGTGCGGCGCCTCTCAAAATTCAAACTGCTGGCGATCCTCGCCATCCTCACAATCGCTGCCGCACTCGCGCCCACAGTGATCGCCATGGCCTCTGACGAGCCCGCCTACTCAGTTGAGTTGAAAGACGGCGATTTCGAAATCCGCCGTTACGAGCCGCTGCTCGCCGCCGAAGTCACGGTGGGAGGCGAGCGCAGCGCTGCCATCAGCCAGGGCTTCCGTCTGCTCGCCGACTTCATTTTCGGCAACAACACTTCGAAGACCAAAATTGAAATGACAGCCCCCGTCACCCAGCAGCCGAGCGAAAAAATCGCCATGACGGTTCCCGTCACGCAACAGGCGTCCGGCAACGAATGGAAAGTCCGCTTCATCATGCCGGCGCAGTACACCGCCGAGACGTTGCCTGTTCCTAATAACACAGCCGTCCGCATCGTCGCCGAACCACCCAAGCGCTTCGCCGTGATCCGCTTCTCGGGCTGGTCGAGCGAGGCGAACCTCGCTGAGCATCGCGACCTGCTCGTAGCCTGGGTCAAGTCCAAAGCCCTGCCCGCCGCCGGGCCACCCGTCGCCGCCTTCTATAATCCGCCTTGGTCGCTGCCCTTTTTGCGGCGAAACGAGTATCTGATCGAGTTGACCGGTTAACGCCCCTCCCCCCGGCCGGGAACCCAATCGTCCGCACACTTGTTTCAACGCTGCCCCGCCGCTAGGTTGCGCGCCGCGAACCGGCCTCCCTTGAGAACCGGCCTCCCCAGACATTGGAGACGACCATGACCTTCAAGCTCCCCGACCTCCCCTACGCCTACGACGCCCTCCAGCCCTACATGTCCGCCGAAACGTTGCAGTTCCATCACGACAAGCACCACCAGGCCTACGTCGACAACGGCAACAAGCTTATCGTCGGCTCTGGACTCGAAGGCAAATCCATCGAAGAAATCTGCGTCGCAGCTTTCAACGGCAAAAACGCCGGCCTCGTAAACAACATCGGCCAGCACTACAATCACATCCACTTCTGGAAGTGGATGAAGCCCAACGGCGGCGGCAAAAAACTGCCCGGCCGCCTGGAAAAACTGGTCGAGGAAATCGGGGGCTTCGACAAGGTCCGCGCCGACTTCCTGGCCGCCGGCACCACGCAGTTCGGCTCTGGCTGGGCCTGGCTCGCCATCCGCGACGGCAAGCTGGAGGTGACGAAGACCCCCAACGGCGAAAACCCGCTGATGCACGGCGCCCAGCCGATCCTCGGCGTCGACGTCTGGGAGCACAGCTATTACATCGACTATCGCAACGCCCGTCCCAAGTATCTCGAGGCCTGGTTCGATAATCTCGTGAACTGGGAGTACGTCGACGAAATGATGGGCTGATCCTTCAGACCTCGTTAGAACATAGAAAAAGCCATCCGCCGCACACGGGTGGCTTTTTTGCACCCTTACCCCAGCGCCGCACATCGGCCCCCTTCATCTAATTTGTTACCTTTCGCGCCTATGCTAGGAGCGAGGATTGGGTTTGGTTTGGGGGGAAACCTTGCGCGCGTTGCGTGCCATCGCGAGTGTTGTGATCGTTGCGAGCGTCGTTGGTGGTTGCGCCGGCGCGATCGAGCGCACCCCCGTCCCGACCGCCATGGCCGCCGAAAAGGCTAACGTCCCCAACATTCCCGGCGCCCGCTTTTGGGCCGACGAAGCCCCCAAAGACCTCAAAAAGGCGTACGCGGAGCATCTCCAGGGCGTGCCCAAGCTCGGTGCCAGCGCACCGCTCGTCAACGGCCGTATGCAGATCGACGTTTTGGCCCTCTCGGGCGGCGGCTCCGATGGCGCGTTCGGCGCCGGCGTCCTGACCGGCTGGACCGCCCGCGGCGACCGCCCCGAATTCGAACACGTCACCGGCGTCTCCGCCGGCTCCATCATCGCGCCCTTCGCCTTCCTCGGACCGAAGTACGATCCGCAGTTGCGCGAAATCTGGACCGAATACAAAACCGACGAACTCGTCGTCCCCCAGATCGTCAACGGCCTCCTCGGCGGTCAAGCGCTCACCGACACGGGGCCACTGCGCAAACTCGTCGCCAAATACATCGACCGCGAATTCCTCATCGCCGTCTCCAAGGAATACCAGCGCGGCCGCCTACTCACCGTCGGCACCACCAACCTCGACGCCAAGCGGCCCGTCGTCTGGAACATGGGCGCCATCGCCCGCCACTACGACAACCCGGAAGCCGTCCAACTCTTCCGCGACGTCATCGTCGCCTCCGCCGCGATTCCCGGCCTCTTCCCGCCCGTCAACATCAAGGTCAAGGTTGACGGTAAGCTCTACGATGAAATGCACGTGGACGGCGGCGTCACGCGCCAGATCTACGTCACGCCCGTCAACCTACCGTTCCAGGCTTTCGACGTCCTCTATCCCAAGCCGCCGCAGCGCCACCTCTGGCTCGTCCACAATGGCAAGATGAACCCGCAGTTCGGCGCCGTGAAGCCCACCACGTTCGAGATCGCCGGCGAAAGCATCAACGCGCTGATGCTCTATCAGCACAAGGGCGACAACTACCGAATCTACCGCATGGCCAAGGATGCGGGTGCCAACTTCAACTCCATTGCCATCCCGCCGGAGTTCAATCACGCCTATACGGAAAAGTTCGACCTCGGCTATCAGCGCGCGCTGTATGAGGAAGGCATCCGGATCGGCAAAGCCAAGGACTGGCGAAAGAAGCCCAGTGATCTCCCGGAAGAACGGCCCGCGCGCGTTGCAAAGCCCAAGCCGGAACCGGCTTCACCCGCTCCGGCTACGCCAGAAGCACCGGCCGCCACACCCCTAGAACCCGGCGACACCGAGCCCGCAGCACCCAAACCACCCGGCCAGCCCGTTGCCATGGACCGCGTCTCAGACCTCGAGACCAGCGCCACCCAATAGCGCCGCGGTGCGGCCGCCCGCTTACACATGCTCGACGTAGTTTTTCAAATCGCGAATGCGGTTGAGATACGCGCGGCGGATGCAGAAGAAACCGGTCCCGCAGGCATTGCGCGCAGCCATCCAATCGCGCTGCTCGGAGCGCACCTTGCCCGTCTGATCGAAATACCGCGCCCGTTCCAGGGCCCGGCGATACCAGCTATCCATGCGCTCATCGAGGCTACCCAGCCAACGGCTCTGGCAAACGCGCACCTCCGCCGCCGGCCGTCCCTCCAATTCCATGCAGCTGAAGCTCGCAGCCTTGGCAGGCGCCATCGTCACCGACATGAGGGCAGCAGCTGCGATGGCACCGATCAGAAGTTTCATGGGGGCTGTCTCCGGTCTCGACGTTAAGATGAGACCAACTGTGCCGCCTGCCGCCTGAATTGCCTCTGAACCCGCCGTTCATCCCCCGTTTAGGTCACGGCTTCTCGGATAAGCTGTTCAAATAGCCCAGGAATGCCTCGATTTGCGGCGGCTCGAACTTGAACACGGGCATATCCGGATGCCCCGAGACAATGCCCTCCGCCAACGCTTCGGCCAGATTCTCACTGGGATAGATCTCGACCACGTCTCGGAACGGCGGCGCCTTCTCGTGCGGGCTCTTGTCGTCGCGCCCGGTCGCATGGCACCGCGCGCACTTTTCTTCGACCAGCGCTTTGCCCTCAGCGATCATAGCTTCATCTCCGGCCAACGCCGGAGACGCAGCGCTCACACCGCACAGGATCACCAGGACTGAAAGTCGGCCAATGGTCAACGCTTGCCCCCCTTGATCGATCCCACGATGATGTTCTTGATCGTCGTTGCAATCGTGCGCGAGATCGAACGTTGCAATTCCTTGCCGATCATCTCGCCCATGCCCTGCTGACCGCGCTTGGTTCCGGTCTTGCCGCCGGCTGCCCCGCCGCCACCCAAAATCACATCCGCCCAGCTCCCGCCCTCGCCCGCATTGGCCTGCTGCGCAGCGGCTTCCGTACGCTTAGTCAGGATCTCGTGTGCACTCTCCCGGTCAACCGCCTCTTCATACTTCCCATAAACCGGGCTGTATTCGATCACGCTCAACCGCTCGTCCTTCGACACCGGCCCAAGGCGCGCTTCCGGCGGCCGAATGAACGTCCGCTGCACCATCGACGGCTCGCCCTTGTTCTCCAGCATCGAGACCAGCGCTTCGCCGACCTTCAGCTCCATGATCACCTTTTCGGTGTCGAGATCCGGGTTCTTGCGGAACGTGGTCGCCGCAGCCTTCACGGCCTTCTGCTCCTGCGGCGTGAACGCGCGCAACGCGTGCTGCACGCGATTGCCAAGCTGCGCCGAAACAGTATTGGGCACATCCATCGGGTTCTGCGTAATGAAATAGACGCCGACGCCCTTCGAACGAATGAGGCGCGCCACCTGCTCGATGCGCTCCAGCAAAGCCTTCGGCGCATCGTTAAACAACAGATGCGCCTCGTCGAAAAAGAACACGAGCTTCGGCTTGGGCTGATCGCCCACTTCCGGCAGCGTCATCCAAAGCTTCGACAGCATCCAAAGCAGGAACGTCGCGTAAAGACGCGGCTTTTCCATCAGCCTGTCGGCGGCAAGCAAGTTGATCACGCCGCGCCCATCCGGGGCCACCCGCATGAAATCCATGATGTCGAGCGCCGGTTCGCCAAAAAACTGATTGGCGCCCTGCTCTTCCAGCACCAGGAACCGCCGCTGGATCGATCCCACCGACGTCGCCGCCACGTTCCCGTATTGCGTGCCGATCTCTTTCGACCGCTCCGAGATGTTGTTCATGAGCGAGCGCAGATCTTTCAGATCGACGAGCGGCATCTTCTCATCCGCCGCCACCCGGAACGCGATGTTTAAGACGCCTTCTTGAACCTCGTTGAGTTCCAACAAACGCGACAGCAACAGCGGCCCCATGTCCTGCACGGTGGCACGGATCGGATGACCCTGCTCGCCGAACACGTCCCAGAAAATCGACGGATAAGCGCGTTGCTGGTAGGTGTCCCCCAGCCCAACTTCGCCCGCGCGCTTGACGAGAAAGTCCTTCGGCTCACCCACCGCCGCTATGCCCGAAAGGTCACCCTTGATGTCGGCCGCAAATACCGGCACACCAGCCGCCGAAAACCCTTCCGCCAGCACTTGCAGGGTCACGGTCTTACCCGTGCCCGTGGCCCCCGTGATCAGCCCATGCCGGTTGGCGAGTTTCAGATCGAGATATTCCGGCTTGATGCTTTTGCCGACGAAGATCTTGCCGTCTTGCAAAACCTGCTCGCTCATGGGTCCGCCACTCCGTGGTCCAAGGGCTAAAATCGGGACGATGCCGCCCGCTGAGGTCGACTCGGGCGGCCCCGTCATTGGGAACCCTCTTGGCACGCAAACCCAGCCATTGCAAACCCTGGTTGCATGGCTCACTGATACCCATCTGCATGAAACACTTTCCGCTTCGCTGCGGCGTCACGCCGAGCCCCATGTGACCGTTTTTTGAATGCAGAACCCGAGCCTTGCCCCTATAGACTGCCCAAGCATTGATCGGGCGCAGCGCAGCGCCCAGCGCGCTTTTCCACTCCCACTGATGGACACCCGCCGATGACCGCACCCACCTCGTCCGACGCGCCCGTCATGCCGCTCGCCACCGGCTTCACCGAAGCCACCCGCGATGCCTGGCTCGCCCTCGTCGACAAGGCGATCAAGGGCGCCGAGTTCGAAAAGAAAATGATCGGCAAAACCGCCGACGGCCTGCGCATCGAGCCGATCTACACGCCCGCCGACGCGCTGCCCCATGCAGCCGGCAGCGTACCCGGCGCCGCGCCCCTGACGCGCGGCACGCACGCCACCCCCAACGGTCTCGGCTGGGACATTCGCCAGTTCCACGCCGGCGCTGACGTGAAGGCCATCAACACCGCCATCCTCGAAGACTTGAACGGCGGCACCACATCGATCACGCTGCTCGTCGGCCCATCGGGTCTGCCGCTGACCGACGGCGTTTTCTCCAAAGCCCTCGATGGCGTGCTGCTCGATATTTGCCCCGTGTCACTTCTCGCCGGCGAAAAAACTGCCGCCGCCGCTGACCAGCTCATTGCGCTCTGGTCCGCCAAAGGCATCGCGCCCGCCGATCGCCGCGGCCACCTCAACGCCGATCCGCTCGGCGTCCTCGCAACCACCGGCAACCTCTCCACCCCACTCGACGCCGCCCTCGCCGAGGCCATCGCCCTCATCGGCAAGACCAAAGATATGCCGGGCGTCACAGCACTCCTCACCGATGGCAATGCCTATCACTGCGCCGGCGCCACCGAAGCCCAGGAACTGGCCGCAACGCTGGCCACCCTCGTCGCCTACCTGCGCGCCGCCGACAAAGCCGGCATCGCCCCCGCCGACGCGCTGCCCAAGATCGCCGTCAACCTCGCCGTCGATGCCGACCAGTTCCTCGGCATCGCCAAGCTGCGCGCCGCCCGCCGCCTCGTCTGGCGCATCGCCGAAGCATCAGGAGCCGGCGACGCCGCCAAGTCCGTCCGCTTCGACGCCGTCACATCTTGGCGAATGCTGGCCAAGCGCGACCCGTGGACCAACATCATCCGCACGGCCATTGCCTGCGCCGGAGGCGCCCTCGGCGGCGCTGACAGCATCACCGTGCTGCCCTTCACCTATCCACTCGGCGAAACCGACAGCTTCGCCCGCCGCGTCGCCCGCAACATCCAGATCGTCTGCCAGGAAGAGAGCTATCTCGGCCGCGTCGTCGATCCCGCCGGCGGCTCCTGGTATGTCGAAAAGCTCACCGACGATCTGGCGCAGAAGGCGTGGTCGCTGTTCCAGGACATCGAGAAGCACGGCGGCATGGCAGCAGCCCTCCAGTCTGGCTATGTCCAGGCCGAAATCGCCAAGTGCGCCGAGACCAAAGCGAAAGCCATCGCCACCGGCCGCGCTGAACTGACAGGGGTCTCCGCGTTCCCGATCCTCGGCGACGATGGGATCGAAACAACGCCCTGGCCGCAAAACCCGCCCGCCAAAGCCACGCCGGCCATCACCATCACGCCGCTCAAAATGGCCCGCCTCGCCGAGCCCTTCGAAACGCTCCGCGATGCCGCCGACGCCCGCGCCGCCAAGACCGGCAAACCCTTCGCCGTATTCCTCGCCAGCCTTGGCCAGGTCGTCGAACACAACGTCCGCTCCACCTGGATCAAGAACTACCTCGCCGCCGGCGGCATCGCAGCCAACATGAGCGACGGCTACCCGAACGCGGACGCCGCCGCGAGCGCCTTCAAAGCCTCCGGCCTCGACGCGGCCTGCATCTGCTCGTCCGACGCCGTCAACGCCGAGCACGCTGAAGCCACGGCCAAAGCACTCAAAGCCGCCGGCGCCAAATTGGTCCTCATGGCCGGCCGCCCCGGCGACCGCGAAGCCGCTCTTAAAGCCGCCGGAGTGGACCAGTTCCTCTTCGCCGGCGCCGATGCCGTCGCCACACTCGCCGATCTGCAAAAGAAACTGAGCTAACGGGCGCTCACCGGTTCTTATCCGAAAACGCCTTCGATTCCTTCTTCGCCGCCGCGAACATCGACTGCGCCGCCTCTGGCGCATCGCTCAATTCCCGCCGGAACGATTGCGTCACCCAGCGATCGCCGGCCTGCATGAACGCCTGCACGTTCAAGAACCGCAGCGCCTTGCCCGAGGGCGAATAGACGATCCGCAGCGCCGCCAAATAGCAGGCATGGTCGTCCTCTCCGACCACACCCAGAAAGATCTCCGGCGTCTCCAGCGAAAGCTTCGCATTGGCCGTCTTCACCATCTCCGCGAAGTCGGCCCCGTCGTACTTCGGATGCCCCCAATTCGCCGATTGTGCGTCCTGGCACAATTGCTTCACCGCGCCGTGCGAGCCCAGGCTGCGCTCGTCGTCGCTGGGATAGGTCACTGTATTTTTCTCGAACGCCACCCACTCGGGCAGCCATTCCGCCGTCCCGGCCCGCGCCGCATCGAGCGCCGCGCACGGAACATAAAGCGCCAGCAATTCAGTCCCCGACTTCAGCCCCGGTTCAAACCCCGTCTCATGCCCCGGCACACCCACCTTCGGCGTGTCGAAAGCGCAATGCCCATCGGGCGCATCGAACGTCAGAACTGGCTCCGGCGACGCCCTCTCGCGCACGGGCGCCTCGTCCCCCGGTGCGGCCCAGACACCCGGCGCCGCTACGAGAACCCCAATGGCCGCCGTCACCGCCGCTAGCGTGTTGATAATCTTGCGTCCTTTGATTACCACGATCATAGCACCGCCCCTCCCGGACGCTGTTCGGGGCGATGTTCGCCGCATCGCCTTCCGCCCTACCTTTATGCTACCAAGACGCACGCGTAGAGACCGCTCCAGAGATCAACATGACCCGTATCCCTGACTTCACCACCCTCGACCTCGGCACGCCATCCGCGGGCGCCGCCGCAGCGGCCTCCGCTCCGGTCGAGACATGGATGAGCCCCGAGGGCATTCCGGTGAAGCCGGTCTATACGAGCGCCGACACCGCCGAACTCGACTTCCTCGGCACTTGGCCCGGCATCGCGCCCTACGTGCGCGGCCCCTACCCGACGATGTACGTCACCCAGCCTTGGACCATCCGTCAGTACGCCGGCTTCTCGACCGCCGAGGAGAGCAACGCCTTCTACCGCCGCAACATCGCCGCCGGTCAGAAGGGCCTCTCCATCGCCTTCGATCTCGCCACGCACCGTGGCTATGATTCAGACCATCCCCGTGTGAAGGGCGACGTCGGTATGGCCGGCGTGGCGATCGATTCCATCTACGACATGCGCACCCTGTTCGACGGCATCCCGCTCGAACAGATGACCGTCTCCATGACCATGAACGGCGCCGTGCTGCCGATCCTCGCCCTCTTCATCATCGCGGGCGAAGAGCAGGGCGTGCCGCCGGAAAAACTCGCCGGCACCATTCAGAACGACATTCTGAAAGAGTTCATGGTGCGCAACACCTACATCTACCCGCCGCTGCCTTCGATGCGCATCGTCTCCGACATCTTCACGTACACCTCGCAGAAGATGCCGAAGTTCAACTCGATCTCGATTTCCGGCTACCACATGCAGGAAGCCGGCGCGACCGCCGACCTCGAACTCGCCTACACGCTGGCCGACGGCGTCGAATACGTCCGCGCGGGCGTCAACAGCGGTCTCGACATCGACGCCTTCGCGCCCCGCCTCTCCTTCTTCTGGGCGATCGGCACCAACTTCTTCATGGAAATCGCCAAGATGCGGGCCGCCCGCCTGCTCTGGGCGAAACTCATCAAGGAAGAGTTCAATCCCAAGGACACCCGCTCGCTGTCGCTCCGCACGCATTCGCAAACATCCGGCTGGTCGCTCACCGCGCAGGACGTGTTCAACAACGTCACGCGCACGTGCCTCGAAGCCATGGCCGCCACGCAGGGCCACACGCAATCGCTGCACACCAACGGCCTCGACGAAGCGATCGCACTGCCGACCGACTTCTCCGCCCGCATCGCCCGCAACACGCAGCTTCTCCTCCAGCAGGAAAGCGGCACCACGCGCGTCATCGATCCCTGGGGGGGCAGCCACTACGTCGAACGCCTGACCTATGAACTCGCCCAGAAAGCGCTTGCGCACATCACCGAAGTCGAGGAACTGGGCGGCATGGCGAAAGCCATCGACGCCGGCATCCCGAAGATGCGCATCGAGGAAGCGGCCGCCCGCACCCAGGCCCGCATCGACACCGGCAAACAGACCATTACCGGCGTCAACAAGTTCAAGATCGACGGCGACGCCAAGATCAACCTCCTGAAGGTTGACAACGTCGCCGTCCGCGAAGCCCAGATCGCCAAATTGAAGCGCCTGCGCGAAGAGCGCAACGAAGCCGAATGCCAAGCCGCCCTCACAGCCCTCACCGAAGGCGCCAAGGGCACCGCCAACCTGCTCGACCTGTGTGTGAAAGCCGCCCGCGCTAAAGCGACGGTGGGCGAAATGTCGGAAGCGATGGAGAAGGTCTTCACGCGCCACCGCGCCGAGATCCGCGCGATCTCGGGCGTCTACCGTTCGGAGGCATCCATGAGCAGCGACGTGGTGAAGGCCCAGAAGCTCGTCGAGGAATTCGAAACGAACGACGGCCGCCGCCCGCGCATCCTGATCGCCAAGCTCGGCCAGGACGGCCACGACCGCGGCCAGAAAGTCATCGCCACCGCCTTCGCGGACTTGGGCTTCGATGTCGACATCGGACCGCTGTTCGCCACCGCCGGTGAAGCCGCCCGTCAGGCCGTCGAAAACGACGTCCATGTCGTCGGCGTCTCATCTCTCGCCGCCGGTCACCTGACCCTCGTCCCCGAACTGCGCGAAGCACTGGCCAAGGAAGGCCGCGAAGACATCATGATCGTGGTCGGCGGCGTCATCCCCCCCGGCGACTACGACGAACTCTTCCGCGCCGGCGCCAAAGCCGTCTTCGGCCCCGGCACCAACATCCCCCAAGCCGCCGCCGACCTCATCGTCAAACTCAACACCCAGCTGGGATACGCGAAGCTAGCTGCGGAGTAAGCAGCGTCGCCACCCCACTGCTGTCATCCTCGGGCTCGTCCCGAGGACCCATCGGGCCGCAGGGTCAGATCAAGCAGCAGCCCCAACGCTCGCGCAACACCCACCCTCTCCGCCTTACCCTGGATCCTCGGCCTAAAGCTGAGGATGACACATGTGGGAGTCGTACAATCGGGTCACCGGCCTACTCCGCCGCATCCCTGCGCTCAGCCTTCAGCGACGCCTGCTTCTCCCGTTCCAGCGCCGCAGGATCGCTCAACTCCGCCCGCTCCAGCACGGTCTCGTCCACATGCGCCGCCTCGCGCGTCACCGGCGCGTGCTCCTTCAACAGCACCCCGAACGCCGTCGGCTTGCCCTCCGTCATGCGCCCGTAGAGTCCCTCAACGATCTGCGCTTTCTCCGCATACTCCGCATCCCGCAGCAGCCGCTCGTGGAACCGGCGCAGCTTATAATGAGGCACCGTCGCCATCAGATGGTGCGGCTGGTGATACTCCATCCCCCACGGCAGCACGGCGTAACGAAACAGCGGTCCCGTCAAAATCACGCGCGAATTGGTATACCGCCCGCGATCCGCATTCCCATGCTGAATCCACTCGCGGAAAATCATGAACACCGGAAACGTCGTGAACAACGGCACGACCCAGTAGAGGCCGTAGTACATCCACGCCTTCTCGTAGCCCGTCAGATCAATCGCCGTCAGCGACCCATAGACGATCGCCATGAACGAGATGCGCGCAATCGAACCTATCCTGTGCGACAGCACCGGCTCCACGCGCCCCGACGCAAACCAGTCCTCGGGAATGACGGCGTAAAACACCACCGTCGCCGCCCACATGGCGAAGAACGTCCCCATCACAGCCGCCGCGCCAAAGCCCGCGAGCATCATGCCGATCAGCACGGCCGGCACCACACCGGCAAACAGAATGCCCACCGTCTGCGCCGCCGGATGCCCAGGCCGCTTCGGATCGGCGTAAGGATTGGTGCCAAGCCCCAGCGCGCTGTAGCGGGCTCGCGCCACCGTGTATTTCACGAGGTTGGGAATCCATAAGAGCCGCAACAGACCCTTCGCCAGTTCCACGTGCGTCAATGGAAAATCGAGCCAATGACCGCTCTCGTCGGCTTGGCCATAAATCGGATCGCGCGCCGGATCGTTGACGAATTGATGATGCGCCATGTGATGCAGGCGATAGTGATGCGTGGAGGTATAAATCGGAAATCCCGCCAACCAATCTCCAGCAACCTCATTCAAAGTGCGGTTTGCGAACAATTGATAGTGCGTCCCCTCGTGGATCGCGCCACCCAACTGATGCTGCGATGCGCCCATCACAACGATGGCAACAATCGCCAAAGGCAGGATTGCCTCCCAGCCATATCCCAACGCCCGCAACTGGCTCTCGCCCCAAATCGCCAGAAACAGCGTGCCCGCAATCACAAACCAGTTCAGCGCCAAGTAGCGCCAGTTGGTCCAGTTATCCCGAGCCTTGAACGCCTCCATCTCGCCGGGCGAAATCCGCCCCTCACGATTGCGAACAGAATCGCGCGTGTCCCGCGCAGTGGAAGCATCAGACTGTTTCAAGGACAAACTCCATCAAGCACCGCAACAACCATCGCGCGCGGCCAGAGATGCGGCCAAGGGAATACCCTTAAGTATACGTTTGAAAAGCCCAATCGGCGCAGACAGACGACAAAAAGTTAGGAGCAGAACGGATCAACCCCGCCGGTAATCGGCAGTCGCGCAAGCAATCACATGAGGGAAACCGGCAGTGTCGGGAGGGACGACACTGCCGGTTTTAAGCCAGCACAGATCTTTCGGGGAAGGACGAGATCCGCCAGCAAAATTTTAGCGGCCGATGCCCGGATGATCCTGCATCGCCTTTTCGGCAAGGCCCTGTGCGGCCGGCTTGGCAGTGGGGTTGGCTGTAGAGCCGGAACCGCTGACGCCGGGCGCGATACGCATGGCGTGTTCGGCAAGCCCGCCGGTCTCAGGTTTGGCAGTCGGATTGGCGGTGACGCCGGAACCGTTAACGCCAGGGTTGTCCTGCATCACTTTGGTGGAGAGATCGCGCGCTGAAGCAAACGAATGCGAAGCTGCGAGAACGAGTGCGGCGAAGATGAAGCGGTTCATGGTGTTTTCTCCGTGAGAGAGCCAAGTAGAAGAACAATCTTGTTTCCGGGGCGTCTGCTCGGGCCGCCGGTGAAACAAAACTAGACGATCCGTTTTATATTATCAATAGCAAAACGAGACGAGCCGTTTTCAAATAATCGTGACCTTGGCGGGAAATGGCCTTCGCAGCCTTTAAATGATTGTTTCAGAACGCAATATATAGCGATGGGGATGTCTTGAGACGCAGCAGCCAAGTACGTGAAGCGTTGCACAATTGTAGAACTAAACGATCCGTTTTATATAATTGGCAGACCACATCCGAATCGGAGAGCAGTGTGCCCAGCCATGAAACGGCCCCCGCAGAAAAACGCAGCCCCGGCCGCCCTCGCAGCGAAGAAACCCGCCAGGCCATTCTCGACGCGGCCGTAGCCCTCGTCGGCGAGCGCGATTACCGCGACGTATCAATTGACGCCATCGCGGCGGCCGCCAAAGTCGGCAAGCAGTCCATCTATCGCTGGTGGGGCTCAAAAGCAGATCTTGTGCTTGATGCCTTTACGGAGCACTCCCTGAGCCGTATGCCCCCGCTTGTACCATCCTCGGATGCCTTCGCCGATCTCGAAGCTGATCTGCAGCGCTTTTTCGCCTTCATGCGCAACGAGCTTGTTGCAAAAGGTGTTCGCAGCCTGATTGCCGAAGCCCAGCTCGACGCAGAGTTTCGCGCTAACTTGTATGAAAGAGTGCATCACGTGCGATGCATCGCCTTGCGGCGCATTTTCGAACACGGCTACAAGCTTGGTCAGTTTCGAACCGATGTCGACGAAGATGCCCTGGCACACTTAATCCATGGCGCGTTCTGGTACCGATTTCTTTCAGGCACCGAGGACCCTTACGACGACGCATTTGCGCGCGAAGTCGTGCGGTTGCTTCGGCCGGGCATGGAAACTTCCCGACATTCATAGCCGCGGGCGACCTACGCCGCAGCCCCCGCTCCACCCGGCGCCGACAACAATTCCCCGCGGCCCCACCGTTGTCATCCTCGGGCTCGTCCCGAGGATCCATCTGTCCGCAAACGTGATGTCATAAGTCGGCTGCGTGAGTCGCCGTCCAACAACCGTACGTGTCCGCCTTACGCAGCCGCGCCCGCGCTCCCCCGAGCCGACAACATCTTCTCCAGGCGATTCCCCGCGGCCTTGAACGTCAAGATCTCCCGCGCCCGCTCCGCAATTTGCGCACCCGCAGCCGCTGGCGGCAACCCGCCGCTGTAGATGTTCGAAATAACCGAATACTCATATCGCGCATCCGCACCGGGCTCCGTGATGCGATAGGCTATGTACGCCGACAAACTCCGCGACGCGATGGCGTCCCCGCCCGGCCGCTCGCCAATGAGCGTGATGACCAGTTTCGGCGCCAGCGCGTCTCCGATGTCTTCGGCCAGCTTCACCCGCCCATAGGGCGCCAGGATCGGCCGCCCGACGCCAAAACCGCTCTTCTCCAGCGCCGCTGTCAGCACCGGTAGCAAGTCGGGTATGTTGTGATGCACGGCCTCCGCACTCAAGCCGTCCGACACGACGATCTGCACATCCGTCGTCTCCGGCCGCAACTCCGCCCGTGCCGCAGCCGCAATACGCGCGCCCTTCTCCGGATTGTTCAGATGCGCCACCTTCGACTCCGCCGCCGTCGCAACCCGGCGGAACTCCATCCGGCCCAGATACTGCGGCTCGACCTCCGCATAGATTGCCTCGCGCGCCACCGCCAGATTGGCCTTCACCGCGCGCGACACATGATCGGCTGGACGCGGCCCCGCATTCTCCAACCCATACGCCGCCGGCACTTTCGCCATCAGGCGGGCGAACGTCTCTTCACTTTCGCAGAAGATCCGCGGATTGCCCCAGTTCGGCCCGCGCTCGATCTCCCCGTCCTCGCCCTCTTGAAAAATCCCGCGCGAAACCGCCCACGCCAGATACTCCGGCGCCGGCCGCAGCCCATGCACCTCGCGCATCGTCTGATCGTCGTGCCCCGCCGTGTCGAAGTAGGCGAGCATGCGATCCACGCCGAGATAAACGTCCATGAAGTAATTCGCGCCCGCCGCCGTAAGCAGTTCGGTCGCGATCTGTTGGCCTTCCATCGTGATTTCGGAATGCAGCGTGTAACAAGGCGCCATCCCCATCGGCAGGCCGATCAGCTTGCCCATGAAATGATCCTGCAAATTCGACACGATCATTTCGAAGTTCGTCCGGTGCGTCTCCGGCCCGATGAACCCCGTCACGTTGTTGACCATGAACGGATCATAGCGCCGCGCGAGGCCATAGCAGAGCGCCTCCGTCGTCGTCATATCGATGCCGTTGTGCTTGCCGTAGGTGAGTTCGCTGCCCTGCCCCGTCTCGAAATACATGAACTGCCGTGCATCGCGCCCGAGCGGTCCCTTGTCCGCCATCATCCGGGTGGCCGCATCGAGCACATCAACGGTCACATCGAATTCTTCCGTGAGCGTCCGGTCCGTCCCCGCCAGCGACTGGAACATGATCTCCACCGGCGCGCCCCGCTCCAGACACGCCATCTGCGTCTTCACGTGGCTGAGAACGCAAATCTGCGTCGGCGCGCCGGTTTCCCGCCGCAGGCCATCCAAGTGCCGCAAGATTTTGTCGATGTTGTCGACCGTATCGATCGCCGGATTGAGACCGATGAGTGCGTCTCCCGCCCCCATCGACAGCCCCGTATAAACGAGCGCCGTCACCGCCGTCAGATCGTCAGTGGGATGGTTCGGCTGCAACCGCGACGATAGCGTGCCGGCGAGCCCCACCTCCGTCCGCGCCTTGCCGCTCCGCTTCAATTTCCGCGCGGCGTAGATGAGCTCATGCACATCCATCAACTTGGCGATGGCCGCCACCATCACACCCGTGAGCCCGCGCCCGATCCGCTTGGCCTCCGACGATTTCGCCTTCAACAAACGATCTTTCACCACCCCGCACGTCAGCGGCGCAAGCTCGGCAAACACGTCTCGATCAATGTCGTAGTTCACCCGCATCACGTCATCGACGCTGCCGTTGTCGGCGACCAGAGGCCGGTCATAGAGATGCTGCATCGTCAGGCCGGAGAGGATGTTCCGCGCCGCTTCGCGCTCCACCTCATCCTTGGCGGCGAGCCACGCCAGCCGCTCGCCCGCCTTGTCAAAGTCGGCCGCCCCCAGGAGGTGCTTCAGCCCCCGAAACGCGTAAGCCCGGTCAAAGAGGGTGATCTTATACGTCTCGTCCGGCTGCGGCTCGGGAACCCAAATTTCGGACAGCGGCGTGAGGATCATCAGGGTCGCTCCACGATGTCGGGAGCCCCAGTCTAACCCGGCCCGCAGAACCGGTCATGCCCAAACACAGCCCAGTCTGCCCGCTGTGCGGTCACCGTGGGCGCGGCACCAGCGCATAGGGCGCCAGAAAGACAACGATCATCGTCAATGGAATAAAAATGACCGGATGCGCGCCACCGCCAGTGAACGTGCGCGAAACCACCGTTCCGGCCGCTCCACCCAGCGCCCAGCCAATGACGGCACTGCCCACCACACGCACGAGAAGATCAACCATGCCACCTCCCCGCGCGTGGTCCCACGTCGGGCCTACTTCACAACCTCGACAGGTCCATGGTCGTCGCAATGATCGCCGTGGGGATGATGAAGATGTCCATCGACGAGATAGTCGACGTGATCTCCATGCGGCACAGCCTCATGCCCGCACCCCGGCCCATGCACGTGTCCGGGCGCATGCCCGGCGCACTGATGCTGCGGCGTGCAGACGTCCGGGTTCTTCGCCGAAACCTCGATGGCGTGCTCGTCCACGTGCCCAGTGTGCATGTGGTGCAGATGGCCATCATGGAGATAATCGACGTGATCGCCATGCTTCACAGCCGTATGCCCACAGCCGGGCCCATGCTGGTGCGCGTGGTTCTCGTGATGCGGAAGTTTGCAGTCGCCCATAGCATGGCTCCAAGTCAGATTAGGCAAATCAAGACTAAGACTAGCGCAACTCCGCGTCACAATCAGCCCCCGATCACTCTTTTCGGATAAGGCCCTCCCGTGCCACGCTGCGATCCGGAGAATCACGGAGGGAAAATCACCATGGACTGGGGCGCGATTTTTCAGGACCCACAGCGCGTAGGATTGATGCTCTTGATCGCCGTCGGCGCGGCGATGATCGGACGCGTGGTCTATAACATCTGGCCGAAGACCCAGAGCCCGGCCTTTTGGGGCTCCGCTGCCGCCTTCCTTGTTGTCGGCGCGCTGGCCTACATGGGCATCCCCGAAGCCGGCATCGTCGTTTGGCTCTTCATCGGCCTTGCCGTCATTTTCGGTGCCGCTGCCCTCGTCCTCTGACGCCCGCAACTGCACAGTCCTCAGCCTTTTATCGCCGCGCCGCGCGTGGCAATCTCGTTCTCCAAACCACACACGAGGCGAGAACCATGAGCTGGCTCCCCGACACAGATCCAAATCCCGGCGACACCAAGGCCTGCGATCTCATCGAGCAGGTCATCGTGCCCCGCGCCCGCGATCTTGGCGGCTTTGAAGTCCGCCGCGCGCTGCCAGCCGCCGGCAAACAAATGATCGGCCCCTTTATCTTCTTCGACCAGATGGGCCCGGCCGAATTCTTGATCGGCCAAGGTATCGACGTCCGTCCGCATCCCCACATCGGTCTTTCCACCGTCACCTACCTTTTCGACGGCGAAATCATGCACCGCGACAGCCTCGGCACCGAACTGGCGATCCGTCCCGGCGCTCTCAACCTCATGACCGCCGGCCGCGGCATCGTCCATTCCGAGCGCACCGCCCCCGAATTGAAAGCCACCGGCCCACGCCTGTTCGGCATCCAGGCCTGGGCGGCCTTGCCAAAATCCCACGAAGAGAACGCGCCCGCCTTCATCCACCACACCGAAGCTGAACTGCCGCGGATCATGGGCGAAGGCAAACGCGTCCGCCTGATCATGGGCTCGATGTACGGCGAGACCTCGCCCGCCCAATTCCCCCATGATTGCGTTTACGCCGAAGCCATCCTCGCACCCGGCGCCGTTCTCCCCCTCGATCCCGACTACGACGAGCGCGGCCTCTTCATCGTCTCCGGCGAAATCGACATCGCCGGTGAAACGTTCGGTCCCGGCCGCCTGCTGGTGTTCCGTCCCGGCGACCGCATCTCAATCCTCGCGCTTACCCAATCCCGCTTGATGATCGTCGGCGGCGAACCCATGGACGGCCCGCGCCATATCTGGTGGAACTTCGTCTCTTCATCCAAGGAGCGCATCGACCAAGCCAAGGAAGACTGGCGCCAAGGTCGCTTCGACACCGTCCCCGGCGACGCCGCCGAATTCATCCCGCTACCGGACTAAATTGTCCATCAACCCTTTTGACGAGGACACGCGCCCAATGCTCTCCACGAGAATGATGACGGTCGCAGCAGCGCTCTGCGTGTTCGCCATGCTGGCCTATTTGTTTGTCTTTGCCGAAGCCGACGTGGCCGGCGTCGAGGCACAAGAAACACCGGCCGCCGGAGCACAGTAAGCATCCGATGATCTACCAGGGAAGTTGCCACTGCCGGGCGGTTACTTTCGAGGTCGAAGCGCCCGAAACCATCGTCGCGCAGGATTGCAACTGCTCGATCTGCGCCAAGGCCGGCTTTCTGCATCTGATCGTGCCAAAAGCAAAATTCCGCCTGCTCTCCGGCGAGCAACATCTCACGCGCTACACCTTCAACACCGGCGTCGCCCAGCACACGTTCTGCAAAACCTGCGGCATCAAACCGTTCTACGTTCCCCGCTCCAACCCCGACGGCATCGACGTCAATGTCCGCTGCCTCGAAACGCCCATCCCGTCCCTCGTCATCGAGACCTTCGACGGCCGCAACTGGGAAGCCAACGCCGCCGCGCTCAGGCACCTGAGTAAGAGCTAGCCACGGCTCAAGGCAGATGCCGCAGCTGGCTGCCCCAAACGGATTGGCTCTCGTTCATCATGTCGTATTACCGCTGGGTAAGGCGCATCACCATCTGCCCAGCGCCGTCGAACTCGCGCCCCCCGCTTTTCACCAGCGGCGTCTGGAACTCCTGCAGCACGATCCGCATCTCGCCTGGCATCGGCTTGAACTTGGCGAAGTCCTTCGGCGTCTCACCCGAAAAGCCCTCGAACCTTTCCACCGCCTTGACGTAGGCATCGAGCGCCGCGCCAAATCGCGCCACGTCGATCGTCGCATTCGACGGCTTCACGCCACCCATCAATTGATCAAATTTCTCGGCGAAATTATCAGGCCCAATCTCCGCCATCACCTGATCCATTTCGTCGGCATTCATCTGCTCGGGCTTCTCGCGCGGAAACGTATTCATCACGCGATGCAGCGCAGCCATCACGGCCGCCGTATGGAACGCCGCCGTACGCCCGTCCTTGGCTTCAAGCGCCGCCACCTCGAGCGCCTGCACCTCTGCGATATGCGCACGCAGCACCGGCATCATCGCCTTGCGTTCGGCCAAGAATGCCGTGGCAAGCGGCACCATTTTCGGATGCAGCGTCTTCCCCAACTTCATCTTGTCCGCTTCATACCCATGCCGTTCATAGTAGGCCGCCGCCTCGCTCATCACGGGTGCCAGCGCCTCATAGGCTGCGATATATTTGAGCATCGCCGCATCGATGGCCTCGGCCTTCGGCTCCAGCGCTGCCATATCGCGCGCTTCCTTGAGCAGCGGTTCCACATCGTAAAGCTCGTACATTCCGTAGCTGAGGTAACGCTCCTTCCCCGTCGGCCCGGTCTTCATATTGACCCAGCTCGCATAGCGATCCCAGGAGTCGACCGCCCGCTCCGTGTTCTTCGCCACCTCGATATAAAGATTGGCCTTCCCAATCGCCGGCTGCACATCCTCAGCCCCAGCCGGCAGCGCGACCGCGCCGACTGCAAAAATCCAAACTGCCGTACTGCGCAACCCACACAGAAAACGCCGGCGGTTCCCCACCAAGACATCGATCAGCCACATGACGACACCTCTTTCATTGCCTGCAAAAGCGTTCCAAATTTCCGCCCGCGTCCGGAAATTAAGACAAACAGACCGGGCCTGCGATCTCGTATGATCCATTTAGGTTACGATCCCGGCCACCGGCAGCGCTCCATTCACACGAGCGCTCCAACACCCTTGATCCCGCGCGGCGCACCCGTCACGATGCGCCAACGGCAAGACAACGGAACCCACACGGCTCACCATGAACCTCACCAATCAGGACGCCATGTTCGCCGGCACTCTCGGCGCAGCCATCGGCATCGTCTATACCGTAGGGAACACCGCTTGGTGGGGCGGCGGCACCTTGGCCGATGTTGTGCTGCTCGAAGTCCTGGCCGCCGCCTGCATCGGCGCCGTCGCTGGCATTCTGGCCTTCGTGATGCGTCAAAAGTTGTAAAGCGGCCCCGATGACCAAGCCCGATCTCTCCGGCCGCACGCCCACCGTCCAGCGCGCACCCGCCTTCCCCTGGCCGCGCTGGCGCCTCACGCCGGACCGCCGCAAGAAGCCGTTGGCACGCGACCCGCGCAACTCCGATGACGAAGACGGCGACGACGGCGGAATCGAAGCGGCGTCGACAGTCCCCCCCGCAACAGTGCCGCGCACGCGCACCCGCGTCCCCAGATCGCCGCCGCCCAGCGCGCCGCCGAACCCCGCACGCGAAACCGATACCACCCGCCCCGCCGGGTCGCTCGGCGGCTGGCTCGCGCGCGAAAGCCTGGCCCTCCTCGGCATGGCCGGCGCAGCCCTCACCGTCTTTTCTCAGCTCGCCGCGATCATGCCCCTCTCGCGTCCGTTCATGGACATCCTCGGCTGGTGGCTCACGGTCAGTTCAAACTTCTGGCTCGACCGTTACGACGAGATCGGCTTCTACCCCCACTCGCATCTCCAAGCCGCCATCGCGCTGGCCGCCTTCCTCACCCTAATCGGCCTCGGCGCGCGCATCTCGGCGATCTGGACCGGCACGGCACTCCAACGCCGCTGGGGCTTCCTCGACGGCATGACATGGCCGAGCCTCGCCATCATGGCCGTGCTCGCCATCGTGTTCCTTCTGGGCCACGATCCGAACGCGTCCTCCATCACCTCTGGCGGCGACGGCAGCAAGGAAACCATCAAATATCTCTTCGCAATCATCCTCACAGCCGGCTACGCGGCCGGCGACCATCTCGGCCAGCGCGGCTTCCATATTCGCCTCTATCGCCTCGCCGTCCTGTTGATCATAGGCCTCGCACTCAACCAATGGCTGCTATCAAGCCCTTGATTTAATTGGCGTGGAGCATACCAAGCGACCCAGCTGTGTCCCTGACGCAGCTTGATTGCCAGCCCCATCCGTGCGACCTGACGCAACGACTGACACCACCAGATTCGGGCCCGCGCGCCCTGTTCCGCGTCCGCCGCAGGACCGGACCTCGTCCCGAGGGGAGCCGCGCATGGCCCGATCGCAAAGCGATCTCTTCGCCGCACTGGATACCGACATGAACGATAAAGCCGCCCGCCGTAAATCGGGTGACGCCTCCGACAACTATACGGCCGCCGACATCGAGGTCCTCGAAGGCCTCGAACCCGTGCGCCGCCGCCCCGGCATGTACATCGGCGGCACGGATGAAAAGGCGCTGCACCATCTCTTCGCCGAAGTGATCGACAACTCCATGGACGAGGCCGTCGCCGGCCACGCCTCCTTTATCGAAGTCCGCCTCGACGCTGACGGCTTCCTCTCCGTCGCCGACAATGGCCGCGGTATCCCCGTCGACCCGCACCCCAAATATCCCAAGAAGAGCGCGCTCGAAGTCATCATGTGCACGCTGCACGCCGGCGGCAAATTCGACGGCAAGGCCTACGCCACCTCCGGCGGCCTCCACGGCGTCGGCGTCTCGGTCGTCAACGCGCTGGCTGAGACCTGCGAAGTCGAAGTCGCCCGCGGCCAGCAGCTCTACCGCATGGTCTTCTCGCGCGGCACACCGGTCACCAAGCTCGAAAAGCTGGGCGCGATCCACAACCGCCGCGGCACCAAGGTCCGCTTCAAACCGGACGAGCAGATCTTCGGCAAGGGCGCCCACTTCAAACCCGCCCGCCTCCTCAAGATGGCGCGCTCGAAAGCCTACCTCTTCGGCGGGGTCGAGATTCGTTGGTCGTGCGATCCGTCCCTTATCAAGGACGACACACCCGCCGAAGCCGTCTTCCACTTCCCCGGCGGCTTGAAGGATTATCTCGCCTCCGAAATCACCGGCCAGACCCTCGTCACCAAAGAGATCTTCGCCGGCAACATCGAAAAAGAAGGCAAGCACGGCTCAGTAGAATGGGCCGTCGCCTGGATCTCCGACGAAGACGGCTTCAGCCGCTCGTACTGCAACACTATTCCTACCGGCGAAGGCGGCACGCACGAAAACGGCTTCCGCTCCGCGCTGTCCAAATCCTTGCGCGAATTCGGCGAGCGCGTCGGCAACAAGAAGGCCGCCCAGATCACCGCCGAAGACGTGATGGGCACCGCCGCGGCGATGCTCTCCATCTTCATCCGCGAACCCGAATTCCAGGGCCAGACCAAAGACAAGCTCGCCACCGTCGAGGCCGGCCGCATCGTCGAAAACGCCGTCAAGGACGCCTTCGACCATTGGCTGACCGACAGCCCGCAGCAGGCCACCAAGCTCTTGGAATGGTGCGTCGAGCAGGCCGACGAACGCCTGAAGCGCCGCCGCGAAAAGGAAGTCTCGCGCCAGTCCGCCACGCGCAAGCTGCGCCTCCCCGGCAAACTCGCCGACTGTTCCATTCAGCAGGCCGCCGGCACTGAAATCTTTATCGTCGAGGGTGACTCGGCCGGTGGCTCCGCCAAGAGCGCGCGCAATCGCGAAACGCAAGCGATTCTCCCGCTGCGCGGCAAGATCCTCAACGTCGCCAACGCCTCATCCGCCAAGATGTCGGCCAACCAGCTCCTGTCCGATCTGATCCAGGCGCTCGGCGTCGGCACCGGCTCCAAATACCGCGACGAGGATCTGCGCTACGAGCGCGTCATCGTCATGACCGACGCCGACGTCGATGGCGCCCACATCGCCTCGCTGCTCATCACGTTCTTCTATCAGGAGATGCCCGAGCTCATCGAAAACGGCCACCTCTACCTCGCCGTGCCGCCGCTCTACAAAATCGCGCACAAGGCCGATGTCGCCTATGCCCGCACGGAAAAAGAACGCGACGACATCATCGCCACCCAGTTCAAAAACAAGAAGCCCGACGTCACCCGCTTCAAAGGCCTCGGCGAAATGGACTTCAAGGATTTGAAATCCACCACCATGGACCCGGGCAAACGTCTCATGCTCAAAGTCGAAGTCACCGAAGCCGACAAGGCCACGCTTGGCGACACGGTGAGCGCGCTCATGGGCTCCAAACCCGAAGCCCGCTTCCGCTTCATCCAAGACCGCGCCGCCTTCGCCAAGGATTTGGATATCTAGCCCGGCCGCTCCTCCCCCCGCCAAACGCGCACAACTGTTTCCCCTGCCTGCGTCTTAGGCCTCATATGATTCGCCCCTAATCATGGCCCCGCCGCCGCAACTTCAGCGGCTGCCGCCCGTCCGCGTCGCGAATGGAAAATCCCCGCGGCCGCCGGACGGCGCGTCATCGTCCACATTGGGGAAGCGATCATGAAACTCAAAGCACTCGGCGCCGAGTTCATCGGCACATTCATGCTGATGGCCTCCATCCTCGGCAGCGCCTTTTATTCCTTTGGCGCACCGTCTGGCCCCGCCGGCATTCTCGGCGTCGCCTTCGCCATTGGCATCGTCGTGATGGCCATGGCCCGCTCCATCGGACACATCTCCGGCGGCCACTATAATCCCGCCGTCACCGTCGGCCTCGCCGTCGGCGGCCGCTTTCCTTTCTCTCAGGTCATCCCCTACATCGCCGCCCAGTTGCTGGGCGCTGCCTCCTGCTGCGGCGTGTTCTCGCTGATCGGCGGCGGCATCGGCGGCACCTATGCCGCCAACGGCTTCGGCGATCTCTCCATGCTCAAGGTCGGCCTCCAGGGCGTCTTCATCATCGAAGTCGTGATGACCGCCTTCTTCCTCATCGTCATCATGGGCGCCACGCGCCCCGGCAGCCCGGCCGGCTTTGCGCCCCTCGCCATCGGCCTCGCGCTGACCGCGATCCACATCATGTCGATCCCGGTCTCCAACACATCCGTGAACCCGGCCCGCTCCTTCGGCCCCGCGATCTACGCCGGCGGCGAACCACTCGCCCAGCTCTGGGTCTTCTTTGCCGCCCCCATCCTCGGCGCCATCCTCGGCGCGCTGATTTATAACGCCATTGAGACAGAAGGCTGATCGGCCACCCATCAATGACCGCCCCAGCCAGGGGCGGTCATTTACCCTTTTGCCCCCACTAGCGACCATCCACCACCGGCCCAAAACGCCCTTTTCCTTGCTTTCCCCCCGGCCTTGTGTCAGCAAGCATCACGCTCGAGCGCAGGGGATCGATTCATTGATCCATTTCGAGCATTTCCGTTGCCCGGCTTTTAGCCTCTTATTGGCACCATCTCCCCCTGCGCCTCGTTCGACCGCGAGCACTCGTTCCACCTGATGTGGCGCGAGGTAACGCACGCGTGGATCAATGACGCACTCGGAGTGAGACTTTTTTGGAAACGTTGCCCTTCGCTGAGCTCGGGCTCAGCCCCAAGGTTCTGGCCGCCGTTGAAGCAGCCGGTTACACGACCGCCACCCCTATCCAATCCCAGGCCATCCCCGTTGCCCTATCCGGGCGGGATGTCCTCGGTATCGCCCAGACGGGCACCGGCAAAACGGCCGCCTTCACCCTGCCGATGATCACCCGGCTAGAAACCGGCCGCGCGCGCGCCCGCATGCCGCGCTCGCTGATCCTCGCCCCCACGCGCGAACTCGCCGCCCAGGTGGCGCAGGCCTTCGAAAAATATGGCGTCAATCACAAGCTCGATGTGGCGCTCCTCATCGGCGGCATGTCGATGGACGACCAGGTCAAGAAACTCGATCGCGGCGTCGACGTGCTCATCGCCACCCCCGGCCGCCTGCTCGACCATTTCGGGCGCGGCCGCATCATGTTGATGGGCGTCGAAATCCTCGTCATCGACGAGGCCGACCGCATGCTCGACATGGGCTTCATCCCCGACATTGAGAAGATCTGTAAGCTGCTGCCGCCGCGCCGCCAGACGCTGTTCTTCTCCGCCACCATGCCGCCCGAGATCACGCGCCTCGTGCAGACATTCCTCAAGGACCCCGTCCGCATCGAAGTCGCCAAGCAGGCGACAACCGCGAAAACGATCACGCAGCGCTATTGCTTCTGCCCCTCGAGTGAAGATTGGGCCAAGCGCGATCTTCTCCGCACGCTGATCCGCGGCGAAATCGAGACGATCCAAAACGGCATCATCTTCTGCAACCGCAAACGCGATGTGGCCATTCTGCACAAGTCGCTCGTCAAGCACGGCTTCAACGCCGGCGCTCTCCACGGCGACATGGACCAGCGCAGCCGCATGGAGACGCTGGATAAGTTCCGCGCCGGCGAAATCACCTTGCTGGCCGCCAGCGATGTCGCCGCCCGAGGTCTCGACATTCCCGAAGTCAGCCACGTCTTCAATTTCGATCTGCCCTGGCACTCGGAAGATTACGTCCACCGCATCGGCCGCACCGGACGCGCCGGACGCGAAGGCGCCGCCTTCTCGATCGTCACGCATGAAGATCTGAAGCTCCTGAAGGACATCCAGAAGATCACCGGCGATACGCCGGTCTGGGTCGGCAACGAGCCCACGCCGGAAGACTACGAAGACGCCGGCAAACGCCGTCGCGCCCGCGGTGGGCCCGCACGAAGCGATGGACGCGGTGGCCCCGCGCGCGGCGAAAGCCGCGGTAGGCCTCCGGCCCGCAATGGCGACCGCCGTCCTGAAGGTCGCGGTGGTGAACGCCGCCCCGAAGCGCGCAGCCTGGATGCAACCAACCCTGAAACACGGCCAGCCGAAGGCGTCATGGCGGAGCCCCGCCGCGAACGTCCCGATGGCGAAGCCCGCAACCCCAGACGCCGCAGTGGCCCCCGCCCGGAGCGCAACGACCGTCCAGAGCGCCAAGATCGTCCCGAGCGTCAAGCTCGGCCCGAACGCATCGCCAGGGACGTGTCCGAACAGCCCAGCTTCGATGCTCCACCCCCGATGCGCCGCGAAGATCGTCCTCGCCCAGAACAGCCTCGCACCGAGCAATCGCGATCTGAGCAGCCCCGCGCCGAGCGGTCGCAATCCGACCGTCCACGCCGCGATCATCGCGCCGAGAACCGCGAACAACCCCGAAACGAACCGCGTCAGGACAATGCAGAACGGCAGCGTCAACCGCAGCGCCCTGCGCAGGCGGCCCGTCCGTCGTCCGGCGCTCATGCTGGAGGCTTTGCCGAAAATGTGCCGGCCTTCCTCAGAAAGCCCGCCCGCCCGGTGAAAGTCGGCAGCGAGTAACACGTCGTCGAGAAAAAGCGCGCCGCGCGGTTGGGGTCAGCCCTTGCCGCGCGGCTTTGTTTTGCGCGGTGCAGCCCGCGCACTCTGGGCCGCGCGAACCGCATTTCGCCCCCACGCCAAAGCCTCATCGGGATCATCCAGAAGCCGCTCGGGCATGCGCCAGTACGACATCGCCACCGGCTTCGCCTTGCCCTGATACACGAACGGCCCCAGTCCCTCGGCCTCAAAGTCGGCCTGGGAGCGCGCATCCGCTTTCAGATAAATCACCCCGTCCGCAATCAGCGCGAACATCACCCCGTCGCAGTAAATCCCGCCACCACCGAACATTTTTCGCACGCTGATGGTGCCCAGCGGACCAAACAATTCTTCCGCCAATTCGCTCAAACGTGGATCGAGCGGCATCCTGCACTCACCCGGGACGGCGCGACTGTTGCAAAGGAATCATGTTCAGCAAAGAAGAAGTGATAATCATTTCTGGGTGTGACAACTCTGTGGAGAAGTCGGCCGCGCCACAAGAGTTTTCCTCAGTTTTCTGTATCGTATCTTCGTACGGACGGTTCATCGGTGCGAGGGCGCCGGGGTCGTCCGAAGAGTAACGGTAGGCTGCCATGTTGGCCAAGTATCCGCTTTCCATTGAAGAGACGGCTGCTCTGACCCGAGCCCGTCCCCGACTCGACCCCGAAGCCGCGACGGAACCCGTCGCCCTTCCCGGTGCAGATGTGGCCGAGCTGGTCCATCTGGCGCGCGCCGTGCTGATGAAATCTCCCCAAGATCTTGCGGCAATTGCTCAAGCCGCACCGTCGATGCCCGCGAACTGGATCGATGTGTTCACAGCCGAACGCGCCCGCGCCGAAGCCGAAGCGAAATTCTGGTCCACGGCGATCGCCTATCTGATGGCGACATCCCCGTCGGGCATCGCCAACGACGGCTGATCAGTCGCGCGCGGCTTCCACGCCGGCTGCCGGTTCAAGCTGCACGCTTTCCCCGCAACCGCAGGCGCTCTTCTGGTTCGGGTTGTTGAACACGAACTGGCTGGCGAGCTTATCGGTTTTGTAGTCCATCTCCGTGCCGATGAGATAAAGGATCGCCGCCGGGTCCACGATCACCCGCGCGCCGTCGACCTCGATCACCTCATCCAGCCGGCCCACGTCACTGGCCCAGGTCATGGTGTATTCCATGCCCGCGCAGCCACCCTTCTTCACCCCGATCTTTAGACCGGCCACGCCCTCCCCCTTCGACGCCATGAGCGTACGAATGCGTTCGGCGGCAACCGGCGTCAACGTCATGACTTGCGGACGCGGGCGGCGGGTCGGCTGTGGGGCGAGTTCGGTCATATGTGGCAAATCCAGGTTCAAGGCCTCGGGTGCTAATCCACAATATAGCAACGTTCGCCGCAAATGCGAGGCCGTCAAAAGCCAAGTCCGCGCAAATGCTTACAACGGGCTCTAAGAGAGGCGTTCCCCGTGTTCCGGCCGGAACAGCCCAACCTGCCCGGCTCGGGCATGCTGGGCACAACTGGAAACACCCTCTCCCAACAGGAGCCCACCATGACCCGCCGCACCGTTCTCAACGCCATTGCTCTCGCCGCCGCTGCGCTGGCGTTCGGCACACCCGCTGAAGCCGGCGGCGGCGTCCGCCTCACCTTCGGCGGCCCGCTCCCGAGCTTCGTCGCCACCCCCACGCCCGGCTACGGCGGCGGCAGCGGCTACAGCGCCCCGCGCAAGTCAGCTCCCAAGCTTCATGCCGCCAAGCGCCGCCAGCCAGCCCCGGTCATCGTCGCCGAGCGCCACAAGCCGAAGGCACCGCGCCATGTCGTGCCCGTCCGCCACACGCCCACGAGCAACGCCCCCAAGACCATCCCCGCGATCCCCGTCACCGCCAACGAAGGTGAAAACCCTGGCTTCATCGGCCGCGCGCTCGCTATCGACAACCTGCCGCGCGCCGAGACCGTGCATGCGCTCCTGCCGTCCGAAACGATCGTCGCTAAGGACGCACCCGAATTGGCCGAACGCGCGACGGCCTCCGTCGCAACAGCCTCCATCATCAAGACCGAGGCGCCCACCCAACAGGCCGCCACCGACACCCCGGCCACCTGCCGCAAATTCATCCCCGCGGTTGGCGTCACCGTCACGGTCGCGTGCGATTGAAGATCAGGTTAGGTTCGAATTGTGGAATCGCGTTTCCTTGGCGGATAGACGGACAGGCACATCATGGCTGGCGCAACGACCCCCACCCCTCCGGGCCTCTCCGGTCCCGCCGTCGGCGAGATCTCGCCCAAGACGATCAAGATGGCGCCCAAGCTCGCCTACCGGAACCTGTTCCATGACCGCTTGAGCCTCGTCGTCACCCTGGTCGGCATCGTCTTCTCGCTGATCCTCGTCGCGGTCCAGTGCGGCCTCTATATCGGCTCGGAACAGAAAATCGCCACCGTCATCGATAAAACGCCCGCCGACCTGTGGGTCGTCCCCTTCGGCACCAAATCCTTCGACGATCCCTCGCTGCTGACGGGCCGCGAAAAATACAACATCCTCTCCACGCCCGGCGTCGAGAACGTCCAGGAAATGATCGTCAACTTCGCCAGCTGGCGCAAACCCGGCGGCGGCAAGAAGGCGTTCATCCTCGTCGGCCTCGACACACTGCGCGGCGGCGTCGAACCCTGGAACATCATCGAAGGCAGCCCAGCAGAACTAAAAACACCCAACTCCCTTGCCGTCGACAAATCCTACCTCAAGGATCTCGGCATCGACGGGCTCGGCGCTTTCGCGGAAGTGAACGGACAACGCGTGCAGGTAACGGCGCTGACCGGCGGCATTCGCTCCTTCACCACGCTCCCTTACGGCTTCACCAGCCTCGAGACAGCGCGCAAACTCGTCAACGCCGCCCCCGAACAGGCAACCTATCAGCTCGTCAAACTCGCTCCCGGCGCCGACGTCGAAGAGGTCCGCCAGGCCCTCATCGAGCGCATGCCCGACAACGAGGTCCTGACTCACACTGAGTTCCGCGACCGTTCGCTCAACTACTGGATGTTCAACACCGCCGCAGGTGCCGCTCTCATCGCCGGCGCCGCCCTCGGCGTGATCGTCGGCGTCGTCATCGTCGCCCAGACGCTCTACTCATCCACCAAGGACCACTTGAACGAGTTCGCAACGCTGCGCGCGCTCGGCGCCTCCGCCAGCTACATCCACGCCGTCATTCTGATCCAGGCCGTGCTCTCCGCCATCATTGGCTACATCGTCGGCTTCACGCTCACGATGCTCCTAATAAACGCCACCAAAAACTCGACCTTAAACATCGTCATGACGCCCCGCCTCGCGATAGGCCTCTTCCTCCTGACGCTCGGCATGTGCATCTTCGCCGCCATCTCCGCGATCTTCAAAGTCACGCGGATCGATCCCGCGGGCGTCTTCAGCCGCTGATACTCGCTCACCGCCAGCTCCCCGCAAGGGGAGCTGGAAGCGGCAGCTGATCTAAGCCGCGCTCCTGTTTCGCCACCGCTGAATGCGGCCCGCCGCCCGCGACATCGCCGGACGGAGCGGCAGGAACCCGCGATAGGCAAGCTCTAGAGCCGGCGTCACACCCGGCACCCGCGCCACCGCAGCCGCCCACCGCCACGACGGCAAGCGCTGCCAAATCCGCGCAAACGCATCCGCCCCGGAATGCAGCCGCCCGTCAGACTCGCGCACATGAAACCGCGCCATGGCGGCCGTGCGATCGAGGTCCCCCGCGATCGCAACGCTCGCATCCGACACATCGACAAAGTCGATCTGCTCCGCCCCGCACTGACGTTGATAGTGCCCGATCTCAGCCCGGCACAGCGGACACGATCCATCGAAATAAACCGTCAGATTGCGCTGATCTTCGGCCAAGGCCGGCCTCCCATTGTGACGTCCCATCTGCTTACGAGACAGCCCGTCCAAACGATCAAATGGGGTAAAAGCGTCAGGAACCCGGCAGCCTTATTCGGCATATTCGGCTGGCTCCCTTGCAGCGAGTGGCGCCGGCAAGGGAGTGTGAAATGGGGGCCCCTGACGCCCCGTCCATGTAATGCGATCCGCGCGCCCCGAAAAGCGCCTGCTCAAAAAATTGCGAAAAGCGCCTGCTCAAAACATATTGAGCGCGAGCCGGGCTTCATCCGACATCCGGCTCTGATCCCACGGCGGATCGAACGTGATCGTCGCCTTGCAACCGCTGACGCCCGGCACCGCCGACACGGCGTTCTCCACCCAAATCGGCATCTCGCCCGCCACCGGACATCCCGGCGCTGTCAGCGTCATAAGGATCGTCACGTCGCGATTATCCGAAATGTCGATATTGTAGATGAGGCCGAGTTCGAAAATATCGGAAGGGATTTCCGGGTCATAAACCGTCTTCAACGCCTTCACGATTTCCGGCGTCAGCGCATCGAGCTCTTCTTGCGACAGCGCCGATCCCGCAACCGGCGTCCCACCTTCTGCGACGCTCGGCACGCGCACCGGCTCCATCTCGGCGGCCGCTGCCGGCAGCTCAATACCGTCCCGCTTGATATCGTCGTCCATCATCATGACGCTCCTTCACGCAAACAGATCGCGTGCCTTTTGCAAGGCCGTGATCAATGCATCGACCTCAGCCTTGGTGTTGTACATCGCGAACGACGCCCGGCACGTCGCCGGCACGCCGAGCCGCGTCATCAAAGGTTGTGCACAATGGTGCCCCGCGCGGATCGCCACGCCCGAACGGTCGATGATCGTCGACACATCATGCGGGTGCAGCCCCTCGACGTTAAACGCCAGGATCGCTCCTTTACCCGGCGCCTTGCCGTAGACCGTCAGCCACGGAAACTCCGCGAACCGCGCGTGCGCGTACGCCGAAATCTCCTGCTCGTGTGCCGCAATCGCCTCACGCCCCACCTGCATCATGTAGTTCAGCGCCGCGCCGAGCCCGACGGTCTCCACGATCGCCGGCGTGCCCGCCTCGAATTTGTGCGGCGGCGGCGCATACGTGATCTCATCGACCGCCACCTTCTCGATCATCTCGCCGCCACCCTGATACGGCGGCATGGCATCGAGATGCCGGCGCTTGGCAAACAGCACACCAATCCCCGACGGACCGTAGAGCTTGTGGCCCGTCGTGACGTAAAAATCGACGCCCAGATCCTGGACATCGACCGGCATGTGCACGGCCGCCTGGCTGCCATCCACGAGCACCGGAATGTTGCGCGCGTGCGCGATGCGCACGATGTCCTTGATCGGCACAACGGTGCCGAGCACGTTCGACATGTGCGTAATCGCGACCATCTTGGTCTTCGGCGTCAGCAGCCGCTGGAATTCATCCAGCAGAAACTCGCCCGTATCCGATACCGGCGCCCACTTCAAAACAGCCCCGCGCCGCTCGCGATGAAAATGCCACGGCACGATGTTCGAGTGATGCTCCATGATCGAGAGCACGATCTCGTCGCCCTCACCGATGTGCGTGCCGCCGAACGACGACGCCACCAGATTGATCGCATCCGTCGCATTCCGCGTGAAGATGATCTCTTCCACCGTCGGCGCATTGAAGAACCGCCGCACGGTCTCGCGCGCGTCTTCCATCCGCGCGGTCGCGGCATTGGAAAGATAGTGCAGCCCACGATGCACGTTCGCGTATTCGAAGCGATAAGCATGATCCATCGCCTCGATCACCGCCGCCGGCTTCTGCGCGCTCGCCCCGTTGTCGAGATAAACAAGCGGCTTGCCATGCACCTCACGGAATAGGATCGGGAAGTCCGCGCGCAACCGCGCCACGTCGAACGTGCCGCCGGCCCGTCCGCTGACTTCGCCCTGCATGTGCCGCGCTGCGTTTGCCATTCGTCTCTCCGCGCCTCCCGATTCCGGAAGGCTTCAATCTATCACGCTGTCAGGCTGTCGCGGGCGATCTCGCCCAAAGCCTCGCGCAATCCCTCGTGCTCGACCTTATCGATGGCCTCACCGATGAAGCTCTCGATCAGCATGCCCCTGGCCACTGCCGTCGGAATACCCCGCGAGGTGCAATAGAACACGAGGTCTGGATCGATCTCCGCTGCCGTCGAACCATGCCCGCACACCACGTCGTCGGCATAGATTTCCAACTCCGGCTTCGAATCAAACTCCGCATCCGGAGACAGCATCAGCGCCTGCGCCATCTGCTTGCCATCTGTCTTCTGCGCGTTGGGCCGCACGATCACGCGTCCCTGGAACACCGCCCGCGCCTGCCCGTCGAGCACCGTCTTGAACAGTTCCCGGCTCGTGCAGTGCGGCACCTTGTGATCGACGATCAGCGACGAATCCGCATGCCCCGTCCCGTGCCCCACCGAGGCGGCGCCGTAGTCGAACGTCGAATGCTGGCCGTTGAACAGCACGTTCAAACCATTGCGCACGAACCCTTCGCCCACCGTCATCTGGAACGGCTTGTAGGACACGTTCGCCCCCAGATTAGCCTGCCAATGACTCAAGTGCAGCGAGCCCTTTTGCGTCTCCACCAGCTTGATGTGAACGACCTCGGCGCCATCCGCGATCATGATCTGCGTCAACGCACTCGACTGCCGCACACCCGAACCCTTCGGTGCCCGCTCGATCTCGACAATGGTCGCCTTTGCGCCAGCGCCGACGCGGATCACATGCCGCAAAGCCGTCATCGCGCCGTCTTTCGCGGTCGCCGCGATCACGATCGGTTCGGCCACTTCGGCGCCTGCCGCGATGTCGAGCACAGCCCCGTCCGTAAACAGCGCCGTGTTGAGCAGCAAATCAGAAGACGCCGACAACTCAGCATCTGCCAGCGCGGCCGACACCCAGTCGGGCGCCTTGCCGAGCGCATCGGCTAAGAACGTGACGCCAGCCTTCGCCGCCACACCGCGACCATCCGCGAACACCACCGCGTTCGCCGCAAAATCCGGCCCGAAGTGCGCGCCAAGCGCCGTCGCCGCGTCGCTCGTCCCGCCACCCGTCGCCAGCGGCAGCACGTCTTTCACATTCGCCTTGAGGTCCGTGTACTTGAACTCTTCCACGCGCCGGCTTGGCAAGCCCTTCGACGCAAACGCGCCGATCGCCGCCCGCCGCAACGCCGCCACCGCGGCCCCACCCGGCAGAGTGGCTGCATTCGCTTCAAACGACGCGAGGATCGCCTGCTCCGCCTTCGTACTCAGCATCTGTACCGTCATGCCACGCCCTGCCTTCTCCGAAACCGCTGCTGCCCCTTCCATCGATCAGGCTGCCTTGCCGGTGAATTCGGCATAGCCGGACTTTTCTAGCTCCAGCGCCAATTCCTTGCCGCCCGTCTTTTGAATGCGGCCGTCCGCCAGCACATGCACCTTGTCCGGCACGATGTGATTGAGGAGCCGTTGATAATGCGTGATCACCAGCATCGCCCGGTCCGGACCGCGCAGCGCGTTGACGCCGTCCGAGACGACCTTCAGCGCGTCAATATCGAGCCCAGAATCCGTTTCGTCGAGCACGCACAGCGTCGGCTCAAGCATCGCCATCTGCAGGATCTCCGAGCGCTTCTTCTCGCCGCCCGAAAAGCCCACGTTCACCGGCCGCTTCAGCATTTCGAAATCAATGTTGAGCTTCGCCGCCTTCTCCTTCACGAACTTCATAAACTCCGGAGTCGTCATCTCCGGCAGTTCGCGCTTCTTGCGCACCGCGTTCGTCGCCGTGCGCAGGAACGTCAAGCCCGCCACGCCCGGAATCTCCATTGGATACTGGAACGCCAGAAACACGCCCTTCGCAGCCCGCTCGTCCGGCTCCATCTCGATGATGCTCTCGCCATTCCAGAGAATGTCGCCGTCGGTCACCTCGTAACCCTCGCGGCCAGCCAGCACATAGGCGAGCGTCGACTTGCCCGACCCGTTCGGCCCCATGATCGCGTGAACTTCGCCCTTCGGCACGCTGAGCGTCAGTCCTTTGAGGATCACCTTGTCCTCATCCGCCAGCTTCACATGCAGGTTCTTGATCTCAAGCATCGTCCAAACTCCAATGTCTATGTTCAACGCCCTCTACCCGTCCTTTACGGGGAGAGGGTTGGGGTGAGGGGCAGCCACAATCTGCAGCGCCAGCCTCGCCCAAATTCATCAACCCACGCTGCCTTCCAGCGAGATTCCGATCAGCTTCTGCGTCTCCGCCAGAAACTCCATCGGCAGCTGCTGCAGCACGTCGCGCACGAACCCGTTGACGACCAGCGCCACGGCCTCTTCTTCCGAAAGCCCGCGCTGTTGGCAGTAGAACAGCATGTCGTCGGAAATCTTCGACGTGGTCGCCTCATGCTCGAAGTGCGCGGATGAATTCTTCGCCTCGATGTAGGGCACCGTATGCGCCCCGCACTTGTCACCGATGAGCAGTGAATCGCACGCCGTAAAGTTGCGCGCGCCCGTCGCCTTGCGATGCGCCGAGACAAGACCGCGATATGTGTTCTGCGAGAACCCGGCAGCGATCCCCTTCGAGATGATCCGGCTTGAGGTATTCTTACCCAGATGGATCATCTTAGTGCCGCTGTCGACCTGCTGATAGCCGTTCGACACCGCGATCGAGTAGAACTCGCCCCGCGAGTTATCCCCGCGCAGAATGCAGCTCGGATACTTCCACGTGATCGCCGAACCGGTTTCCACCTGCGTCCACGAGATCTTCGAATTCCGCCCCCGGCAATCGCCGCGCTTGGTGACAAAGTTATAGATGCCACCCTTGCCGTTCTTGTCGCCCGGATACCAATTCTGGACCGTTGAATACTTGATCTCGGCATCATCGAGCGCGATCAATTCGACGACCGCAGCATGCAGCTGGTTCTCGTCCCGCATCGGCGCCGTGCAGCCTTCCAGATACGAAACGTAAGCGCCCTTCTCCGCGATGATGAGCGTGCGCTCAAACTGCCCCGTCTCCCGCTCGTTGATGCGGAAGTACGTCGACAATTCCATCGGGCAGCGCACGCCTTCGGGCACATAAACGAACGACCCGTCCGAGAACACCGCCGAGTTCAGCGCCGCATAGTAGTTGTCCGACTGTGGCACCACGGAGCCCAGATACTTCCGCACCAGCTCGGGATGCTCGCGCAGCGCCTCCGAGATCGAGCAGAAGATCACGCCCGCTTTGGCGAGCTCGTCCTTGAACGTCGTCACCACCGACACGCTGTCGAACACGGCATCCACCGCCACCCGCGGCTTGTCGCTCTTCACGCCGGCCAGGATTTCCTGCTCCTGCAACGGCACGCCGAGGCGCTCATACATTTTGAGAAGTTCCGGATCGACGTCGGCGAGCGACTTCGGCCCCTCCGAGTTCTTCGGCGCGGCGTAGTAGTAGAGATCCTCAAAATCGATCTTGGGATAGTTGATCTTCGCCCAGGTCGGCTCGGTCATCGCACGCCAGCGGCGATACGCGTCCAGCCGCCATTCCAGCATCCAAGCCGGCTCGGCCTTCTTCTCCGAGATAAAGCGCACGATGTCTTCGTTGAGACCCTTCGGCGCCTTCACCATCTCGATGTCGGTTTCGAACCCGTACTTGTACTGGTCGACGTCGATCTTCTTGACCTGTGCGACCGTCTCTTGAACTGCTGGCATCTCGTCCTCTTCTCCCGTACGCCCTCAAGGGGTGCGCCGTTAGCATCCAGTCGTCTCGTCTCTAGGCGGCCAGAGCCGCCGTCCCCGTCGCAGCAATCCACGCCGCGACAAATCTCTCGATATCTTCAGCCGTCGTATCCGGCCCAAGGCTGACGCGCACGGCACCTCGCGCGATCTCCGGCGCCACGCCCATCGCCTCCAGCACATGGCTCGACGCCACCTTGCCCGACGAACACGCTGCCCCAGCACTCACCGCAAAACCCGCCAGATCGAGCTTGATCACCAGCGTCTCGGCCGTCTTGCCGGGCATCGAAATTAGCGACGTGTTCGCCAACCGCTCCACGCCCGCGCCAATTACAATTGCACCAGGGACATTACGCAAAATCGCCGCTTCCAGACCGTCCCGCAGTGCTGCCATCGCCGGCACCTGATCAAGCGCGCGCCGCGCAGCTTCCGCCGCAGCCCCAAACCCCGCGATTGCCACCACGCTCTCCGTGCCAGCGCGCCGCCGCTTCTCTTGTCCACCGCCAACGAAAAGCGCGTCCAACGGCGTTCCATCGCGCACAATCAGCGCGCCGACGCCCTTCGGTCCGCCCATCTTGTGCGCCGACACCGACATCAGCGCCACGCCGAGCGCTCCAAAATCGACCGGCATCCGTCCCGCCGCCTGCGCGGCATCGCAATGCACCACCACACCGAACGGCGCCAACGCGGCCGACAATTCCGCCACCGGCTGCACCACGCCCGTCTCACCGTTCGCCAGCCCCATGCTCGCGAAAGCCGCAGTCTCCGATGCCGGCAACTGCAAAGCCCACGCCTCCGCGCCGGTAATGTCCTGCACACCGTCCGCGCGGCACGGCAATTCCGTTTGAACCGCTTTCAATCTGCGCACCGGTGCCAGCACCGCCGCATGCTCGGCATTGCCGAACAAAACCGCGCTCCAAGCCCGGCCGCCAATCGCCAGCGCGTTGGCCTCCGTCGCACCGCTCGTGAACACAACTTCGCCCGGCTTCGCATTGACGAGCGCCGCCACCTGCTCGCGCGCCGTCTCCACGATGGCGCGCGCCGCGCGCCCCTCCGCATGCACCGACGACGGATTGCCGAACCGGTCCATGGCCGCAATCATCGCCGCACGCGCGTCCGCCCGCAGCGGCTGCGTCGCGTTGTGATCAAGGTATGTGCGCGACGTCGTCATTCGGCGGCGAACCTCTCGCTCTCGGCCTCAGTCTGACCAATGTGAGCCTGACCACCCAACGCATGCGGACCGCCGTCAATCACGTCCTGCAACGTCACCGACGTAAAGAACTGCGCAATGTGCGCACCCAGCGCTTGCCATAGCCCGTGCGTGATGCAGCGCGTCTCGCCAAGGCAACCGGCATCGCCGTCGCCCGAGCAGCGCGTCATGCGCGTCTCTTCCTCGACCGCTGTCAGAATGTCCGCGATGGAAATTTCAGATGCCGGACGCCCTAGCGTGTAACCACCGCTGCGCCCGCGCGCCGAGACCACGATCCCCGCCCGCCGCAACCGTGCATAGAGCTGCTCCAGATACGCGAGCGACAGCTTCTGTCGCTCCGCGATCGCCGCCAGCGCGACGGGCTCCCCGCCCCCCGGCTGCCCGGCACTTTGACGCGCCAGGTCAGCCATCGCCATCACGGCATAGCGTCCTCGCGTCGTCAGCTCCATTCCGCGTCCTCCACATTTCGAAGCCGGATCGCATCACCGCACGCCCCTTGCCAGCAGGCCTAGCGTCACGGCGCTTGCAATCGGGCACCCCTCTCGTGTTAAGAGGACCGCCCGCCCGGAACCGGCCTTTGGCCTGTCCGAACCACTCTTTCGAAGAGTTCTAATCTCGACTGTTTATGGAAATTCCGAGCAACGAAGTCAAGTATTGCGCGGCCAACGCGACAACACGGCTGCGTGAGGCGGCTAAAGCGCTCAGAACTGTGGATTTTTCCGTCAAACAGGCAGACCCCGCCCGGCCGCCCCGGCCGCCCGCAGCGACAACACGAGGCCCCGAAGTCCTATGCCCGAACTGATTATGAATGGGCCCGCCGGCCGGATCGAGGCCCGCTACCACCACGACCCCAAGCCCGACAGCCCTATCGCCCTGATCCTGCATCCCCACCCGCAGTTCGGCGGCACGATGAACAATCAGGTCGTCTACTCGCTCTATTATACGTTCGCTGAGCGCGGCTTCTCCGTCCTGCGCTTCAACTTCCGCGGCGTCGGCCGTAGCCAGGGCTTTTGGGATGGCGGCCCCGGCGAACTCGCCGATGCGGCGAGCGCCCTCGACTGGCTCCAGATCGTCAAGCCCGACGCCAAGTATTGCTGGATCGCCGGCGTCTCCTTCGGCACCTGGATCGCGATGCAGCTTCTGATGCGCCGCCCCGAGATCGACGGCTTCATCTGCGTCGCCCCGCCGTCGAACCTCTATGACTTCTCGTTCCTCGCCCCCTGCCCCTCGTCGGGCCTGATGATCAACGGCGATAAGGACCGCGTCGTGCCGACCGCCTCCGTCGCCGAACTCTCCACCAAGCTGAAAACCCAGCGCGGCATCAAGATCGATCACGAGGTCGTCCCCGGCGCCAACCACTTCTTCGAAAACAAAACCGAAGAACTGCAAACGGTCGTCGGCGGCTATCTCGACCGCCGTTTGGCCCAGGCCGAAGAAGAATACGAAACCAAGAAAGCTCGCGAGCGCGAACGCGAAGCCGAGCGCCAGAAGGAACGCGAGCGCGAGAAGGCCGAACCGCCGCCCGGCGCGCTATCGAGCGGCGGCGACGACGGCGACGATTGACCCCAATTCGAAAAGCCCCGCTTCAACGCGGGGCTTTTTGTTTATGAGCGCAGCATCCGCCGTCCGGCCACGACCGCCCCGAAGCCAAACACCAGCGGCAACGCGCCGCCCAATCCCATCACGCGCCAAAACCCGTCGGGATCATCCGCCTTGCGAATGCGCGTCTCCGTCACTGCTCCCACAGGGCCCGACGACCAGCCGATCTCGCCAGCCCTCATCCCGCCTAGCAAAACCATCGCCCCCATGAACACCGCCACCGCACCGAACACGATAAGCCCCAGCGGCATCAGCAAACGAACCAGTGGCATCTTCACTTTTCCTCAGCCCAACGCCCGCGCCGGTCGCGAGATCACCCCGCCCGTCAGCGGCTCCGGCACACCCGTCGTACCAGGAAACGTGATCGGCAGCCCCTTCAAAGCGCGCACCGCCAGATAGCCCCAAGCCTCAGCTTCCACCGCGTCACCATCAAGCCCCACGGCCTCCGCCGGCACCACCGCGTTCTGCACGAGCCCCGCCAGCCCGCTCATGATCGTGCGATTCTTTCTCCCGCCTCCGGCCACAATCCACAATGCCGGCTCTTCCGGAAAATGCTCCCGCGCCTTCGCAATCCCCGCCACCGTGAAGGCAGCCAGCGTCGCCGCCCCATCTTCCAGACACATCCACTCGACGACGTCCCAGATGAACGCATTCCGGTCGAGCGACTTCGGCGGCGGCTCGGCGAAGAACGAGTGCGACAGGCAAAACCGCAGCACGGCCTCGTCCGCAGTTCCATCGCCCGACGTTACCCCATCGCGATCATACGCGACGCCCGCCCGCTTCATCATCCAGTCGTCGAGCAGCGCATTGCCCGGCCCGGTGTCGAACGCGATCAGCGCGCCATCGCGCCCGACGTACGTCACGTTCGCCACGCCGCCGATATTGACAATCGCCACCGGCCGCTGCGTCATCCCCGCCACCAGAGCCCGGTGATATACCGGCACCAGCGGCGCCCCTTGCCCGCCGGCCGCCACATCCCGCCCGCGCAGATCGTGCACCACCGTTAGCCCGCAGAGTTCAGCCAGCTTCGCCCCATCGCCCAACTGCACCGTCAGTCCCGCATCCGGCCGGTGCAAAACCGTCTGCCCATGAAAGCCGACGACATCAATCCCGGACCGCGCGATCCCCTGAGCCGACAAGAAATCCGCAATCGCCGCCGCATGCCGCTCCGTCAGCATCGCTTCCGTCGCCGCCAGCGAGCCCGGCCGCTCGCCCCGCGCCGTCATCGCGCGCGCCTCGCCCATCGCCCGCGCAATCGCCGCCCGCTCGCCGGAGTTGTAGGCAAACGTCATCGCCGGCCCGCGCGCCGCCACCGTTTCCCCGTCCGTATCGACGAGCGCCACCGAAATCCCATCCATGGAGGTGCCGCTCATCAATCCCAGCGCGCGCATCGGCTTGCTCCCACCCCCGCCGTCATGCAATTTGCGCCGGCGTTTGCATGATCCTATAGCACCGCTGGCGGCCGCCCAACCCCGCCGCGGCGCCCACCCGAGAAAGTCCGGCCGCAAGACGATGACCCACACTGCCAAAAGCCAGTTCCTGGCCACCCTCACCGAGCGCGGCTTCATCCACCAGACCTCCGACTTCGAAGGTCTCGATAAGCTCGCCACAGAGGGCAAGGTCATCGCCTACGTGGGATACGACTGCACCGCGCCGTCGCTGCACATCGGCCACCTGCTCTCCATCATGATCCTGCACTGGCTGCAGAAGACCGGCGCCGGCAAGCCGCTTACCCTCATGGGCGGCGGCACGACGCGCATCGGCGATCCCTCCGGCCGCGACGAAACCCGCCAGCTGCGCTCCATCGAAGAGATCGACGCCAACAAAGACAGCATCAAACAGGTCTTCGCCAAGTTTCTCACATTCGGCGACGGCGCCCACGATGCGATTATGCTCGACAACGCCGAGTGGCTGGCAAAGCTCAACTACATCGAATTCCTGCGCGACGTCGGCCGCCACTTCTCCGTCAATCGCATGCTCACGATGGATTCGGCCAAACTCCGCCTCGACCGCGAGCAGGAACTCTCCTTCATCGAATTCAACTACATGCTCCTCCAGTCCTACGACTTCGTCGAACTGGCGCGCCGCTACGGCTGCAACACCCAGATGGGCGGCTCCGACCAGTGGGGCAACATCGTCATGGGCCTCGATCTCGGCCGCCGCATGGGCGTCAAGCATCCCCTCCACGCACTCACTTGTCCGCTGCTGACCACCGCGTCCGGCGCCAAGATGGGCAAGACCGCCAGCGGCGCCGTGTGGCTCAACGAAGCCCAACTCCCCGCCTATGATTACTGGCAATTCTGGCGCAACACCGAAGACGCCGACGTCGCCCGCTTCCTGAAGCTCTTCACGCTCCTACCCATGGACGAGGTCGCACGCCTCGCGGCCCTCGGCGGCGCCGACATCAACGAAGCCAAGAAAATCCTCGCCACCGAAGCAACCGCCCTCGTCCACGGCCGCGACAAGGCCGAGGCCGCTGCCGAGACCGCGCGCAAAACCTTCGAAGAAGGCGCGCTCTCCACCGACCTGCCCACCGTCACCGTCGCAAAAGCAGATCTCGCCGCCGGCATCGGCGTCTTGAACGCCTTCGTCACCGCCGGCCTCGTCAAATCGAACGGCGAAGCCCGCCGCCAGATTCAAGGCGGCGGCCTCAAGATCAACGACGTGACCGCGACCGACGAAAAAGCCGTCCTCACCGAACGCGACCTCACCGCCGACGGCATCATCAAACTCTCCCTCGGCAAGAAAAAGCACGTCCTGCTGAAGCCGGCCTGAGCGCGCGACGGTAAACCGGCTTAATCCCGGCGCACCGCGAAAAGTTCGCCATTGCGCGTTTCCAGAACGAACCGCTCGGGATCGCTGACGTATGGCTTCAAATGGTCCAGCGGGCTGAGACCCGGATCGAGATCGACGCCGAAATAGTCCTTGGCGCGATCAGGCCGCATGTAAAACAGCGAGATCGCATCGAACCGGACGCCCTGCGCCTGAACACGAAATTGATACCGGAAGTCCGTCTCACCCACGTACGCCAACGCAATCCTGCCGGTCCAATTGAGCGCGTAGCAACCGGTGTCCTGCTCTTCAGTCAGCCGGATGTGATGATCGGCCACCGCATCGTGGCCCAGAAGATAGATCCCAAAAGCATTGGTCTCGAAAAAGTCCGGCAGTGCCACCGGCAACGGATCGGCGAAAAATTCGTAACTGCGCTCGCCAAACCGGAACGCAGTTTTACCGTCTGACACGAGAATGCCCGGCCGGGAATTCGTCGCGCTCGGCCCAATCGTACAGGCATGATAATTTGCCCAGGCCGCCTTCTGTGTCCAATCCTCTGCGTCATCCACGATCACATCGGTAAACGGAAAACCATCCTCTTCCCCCTCGTAGTAGTCCGCGCTCTGCAGTTCGAAATGCAGCCCAAGTCCCATCTCAGGATGCAGTGTCCCTCCCCACGTGAACGACATGAGACGATGGCCCTTCGGCCATGGGTTGTTGGCAAAATAGATGCGACCGTTCACGTCTGACCCACCCCGCCCGACGACCGGAAACTCAATTCTTCTTCGACGGCACGACGGTATCCGACGACCACCCGTCGACGGTTTCCGGCGCCTCATACGCCCCGCCCGAACTCGATGCGCGCACGCGCTTGTCGATGGGCACATTCGCCGGCGAAGGCGCGCGCGGCTGCACGCTGGTGTTCGGGTTCGTCATCTGGAACATCTCGCGGAAGATGCCCGGCGCCACCAGCGACAGCGGGTTCACCACCACCTGCGGATTGGCCATCGCGCCCTGCACCGCGAACGTGATCCCAAAGATGCCTTCCCCGCGCGGGCCGCTGAGAATCTGTCCGAGCACCGGAATGCCGCCCAGCGCGTTGTTGAGCCCCTGCAGCGGAATGTAGGTTCCACCCAGGTTCACCTTCTGCGCGGTGTAATCGACCTTTCCGCGCATCGTCGCGCCCAGAAGCGGGCCGCGCAGATAGCTGTCGTCGATGGCAAACTGACCATAACCCACCGTGAACGGCAGCCGCATGCGATCGAACTCGAACACCTCGCGCACCACCTTGCGCTGACCATACGTCGAGGCGCCGATCGCCGGCCCATCGCCGCCAGATCCGCTCGACACAACCTCCGACACGATCGGGTCACCCAGCACCTTGAAGTCCTCGATGATCAGCACGCCCGCCGTCTGCTCCGCATCCTTCCCGTCGAGATAGACGTCGATGCGCCCGCGCCCACCTTGCATGTTGGGATAAAACCCGACGAGCCGCAGCGTCTGCCCCGCATCCGTCGTATCCGAAATGATCTTGCGGGTGCCATTCGTCTCCGCCTGGAGGATGGCGATCAAGGCCTTCCCGCCCTCGAACTTGCCCCGTGCGTCGAGCGCCGTCATTTCGTCGCCACGCCTGGACATTTTCAGCGAAAAATCGCGCAGGTTGGTGTCTGAAAACCCAATCACGTTATCGATGGCCACCGTCACATCGACGCCGCCCTTCTTGTTGGCGATCTTTTGCGACGCCGTCCCGCCGGATGTGAACAGCGAGCGGAAGAAATTCCGCCCGTCAAACGTCGACCCCGAGGCCCGCACATCCACGATGTCGCGTGCGCCCCTTTTCCCGTTGATCTTCAAACGCGAGACCGTATCGAGCGACACCGCCGGAAAATCGAACTCCTGCACTTTCTGATCCGCCGACAAGCCAACCCACCCCTCCGCCGCGATCGCCTCGCCGCTGATCTTGAAGTTTCTGAGCTCAGTCTTGTGGACCGTCCCCGGCACGACCTCGAATTCGAGCCGCCCCGGCCGCCCGCGCGGCTTTTTCCAGGCCAGCGGCGAAATCGAAAACTCCGCCGGCGACAGATCCGCAATCACACGCACCGACCCCGCCGCACCCTCGACGACCGGTTCCCCGAACGCCACCGTCGCCGGCGTATCCCCGTCGATGAAATCGCTGACGTCGATGCCCAGTTGCCGCCGGTCGGCATTGTCGAGATTGGCCGTCAGCGTCAACGGAGACGTGATCGGATCGGCGCCCAGCGGCGTCTGCCGCCGCCAGTCGAGTTTCGCCAGCACACCGTTGAGGATCAGTTCGCCTTTCGCCGTCGCCTCGTTGGGAGCGAACGTGACATCCACCGTCCCACTCTGCACCGCCAGGATCCCGATTTTCTCTTTTGTCTTGATATCGGAAATCTTCGCCCGTCCGACGACGGCCACGGTGTCCGCCTCGATCTCAGGCAAAAGCGGCAGCCGGATCGCAAAGTCGCCATCGAGCTTGCCTTGGATTTTGTCCGGCGGCACCGTCATGCTGTCCGGATTCATCAACTTCATCTGCCGCACGGCTTCCAGCGCGGGACCCAGCGCCGACTGCACCTTGAACGACAGTTCCGCCTCCGCAATGGGGGCATCCACGTCGGCGACATAAAACCGGACCTGCCGCAACGCAACGTTACCTACACCGCCCGCGCCAATCGTCGCCTCGCCCGACGTGATCTGCAGAACCTGATTGCGCATCGACACGGCGATGGCCGGCGCGGTCATCACCGGCCCCTCTTTGACCGGCTGCAAATTCACGGATTGACCATTGAGGTCGAGCACGATGGTTTCCGGCACGCCATGGCTCCCCTTGACCGCATCGGGCCCGGCAAAAACGCCACTGCGAAATTGCATCGTGCCCTGTTGGAGCAAGCCGGACACGAGGTGCTCGCCCACCCACTGCCGCGCGCGCGGGGCCATCATCCGCGGCCAAAAGGCCTTGACGACATCCGCGTTGCCCGGTCCGAATTGCCCATCGATCCGCGATCCGGCTGACGCCGCGTCACCCGCGATCACGTCCCCGGCAAACACGACACGCGCGCCGCCCGCCTCAGCCGCTATGTTTGAAAATTCAATCCTGTTCGTGGCGGGAATGATCCGCCCATCGATAGCAAAGGAATCGAGCGGAACGGGCGCGACCTTGAACTCTTCCGCCGCCAGCGAACCCGAAACGCTGCGCACGTTGAACGCCCAGCTTGAAATGTCGGTCGCCGTCTCACGCACCGCGCCGCCGGTCAGCGTCACCGTGCTGTCGCCCCACCGCACCGTCGAAGGAGCCAGCGTCACCTTTTCCGTGGCCGCGTCGTAATTGATGTTGAACAATCCGGCATCGACCAGCATCGGAGCCGACATCGCCGATCCGAAATCAATAAGCCCCCGGCTCGTCTCCACCGCAAAATCGGCACCGTTCACTTCGCCCGTCGTCCTGAACCGGATCGCGGCATTCGCCGCCGTCGGCAGATCGAGCGCGCGCAACAGCGCCATATTCGGAAACGCCCGACCCAGTACGCTCGGCACCAGATCGCGGACGGAAGCTTTGAGAGTAAGCGTCCCCGACTTCTCCGAATCCTCCGTCAGCAACGAAAGCGTCCACGGCCCGCGGTCGCTCTCGATCCGCGCCACGCCCGAGATCACACTGCGCCGCCGCTTATGATCGAGATCGAGCGCCAACTCGGCCACCTTCCAGCTGCTGCGCCGGCCCTCGTAATCGATATCGACCGTGGCGTTCCGGAACCCGACCTGCGCCAGGTTCGACGATGCATCCTGCTGCCGCCGCGCTCGCGCCGAGTATTCGGAAATGACACGCGCCAGGTCCAACTTGCGCAGCATGCTTGGCACAGCCGCCGAAGGCGCCGCGGGCACCTCGGCGACCGTGGGCTTATCCGGCGCCGCCGATAGCGGCGTATCGGGCGCTACCGCCACCGGTTCGGAGAAACTGAGGGACAGTCCATCCCGCTCGGAATAGACCACCGACACCCGCGGCTCGATGAGATCGACCCGGCGCGGGGCGACAGTGAACATCATCAATTGCGCCAGATCGAGCGCGACGCCGGCCACTGGTGCCGATGCCACGACGCTGCCGTCGGCCTCGAAGAGCCGCAAGTTGCGCAATTGGAATTCAAACTCGCCGCCTGGCCCGCGCTGCAGAATGGCATCGTCGACCTTGGCCGTGAGCCCCTGCAATTCAGCGCTAATCCCGCGCTCGATCGGCCCCGCCATGACCTTCAGCGAAACAGGCCCCTGCAACAGCCGGACGTAAAGGACGATCAACGCCAGGACAGAGAGGATGACGATGGGCGCAAACCACATCAAGATCCGGCCGGCCAGACGCGCGGGCGCCGGCCATTGCTCGCTGTCGCGCCACCGGCGGCGGCCCTGCGCACCAAGGCGCGCAGCGGACTCTGATCCGTGTGATGAGGCGGATGGTCGGGTGCGGCCGGTGCGCTGTGCCGCCGTGCGCGGCTGTTGCTCCGTCCAGTTCGGTCTATCCACCCTTCACGATCCCCTTCGCGCCGCCAGGAATTGCCGCCTGAAATAGACCCGTCGGCGACGCGGATTGCCTCAGCGGTCAACCCCAAGATCCGCGTCTAGACAAACTCGATTAAACTGGCGGAAAACAACGCCGAATCAACTGTCTCCTGAACCGGGATCGGCTAAGTTCCGTTCCATCGCAAGTACAGGTGCAAAAGCGACAAAAGAAAGGCACGTCCCATGCTCGAGGAAGGCGCCAAGGCTCCCGATTTCAAGCTTCCCGCCGATGACGGCTCCGAGGTCAAATTGTCCAAGCTGAAGGGCCAGCCCATCGTCATCTATTTCTATCCCAAAGACGACACGTCGGGGTGCACGCGCGAAGCCAAAGACTTCAGCGATCTCGCGCCCGCCTTCACAAAAGCCGGCGCCGCCGTGTACGGCATTTCCCCCGACAGCGTGAAAAGCCACGACAAATTTCGCTGCAAGCACGACCTCACCGTCCGCCTTTTGTCCGATGAGGAAAAAGAGGTCGCCACCGCCTACGGCGTTTGGGTCGAGAAATCCATGTACGGGAAGAAGTACATGGGCGTCGAGCGCTCAACCTTCCTCATCGATGCCAAGGGTAAGCTCGCCAAAGTCTGGCGCAAAGTCAGCGTCCCCGGTCACGCAGAGGAGGTCCTGGCTGCCGTCAAAGCCCTGAAAACATGAGTAAAGCGGCGCGCGATTAGGCGGCACGCGCTCACCATGCAGGCAACCTGCCCGAAGCGATTGCATGTTGACTTAAACCGCAACTGAGCGTCGTGACCTGCATCATAAAACGTGTTAGCCGTGCGATGTCTCTTGGCTACCCGTGGGGGACTTCGGGCCGAAAGGAGATGGTCATAATCGCGCACGATTTGCGCCGTATGGCGTCGGGTTCGGGGTGTGGCGTTAAGTATGAGGGAGGCGTTCGATGCTGCCAAATTTCAGAAAGCCGGATGGCGACACGAAATCTGGATTCATGACAGCGTCACAGCCACCCACACTTCCGCAGACAACCGCCCCGCCAACCCGCCCCATCGGTGGCGTACTGCGGTCCACGGAACGTGGCTCGCCCTCCATCATCGGGCCTGAACTCCAGATCACCGGCAACCTCGTCTCGCGCGGCGAAGTTCAGATCGAAGGCGAGATCAACGGCGACATCCACGGGTCCCACGTTCTCGTCGGCGAGCGCGCCACGGTCACCGGCGGCATTGTCGGCGACGAGGTCGTCGTGCGCGGCCACGTCATGGGCTCGGTGCGCGGCAAACGCGTCCTGCTTCAATCAACAAGCCGGGTCGAAGGTGACGTCTACCATCTGACGTTGGCCATCGAGCAGGGCGCCTACTTCGAAGGCAAGTCGCGCCGCACCGAAGACCCCACCGCCGGGTTCGGCCTTCCCGATCGCGCACCCCCACACGCCGAACGGCCCGCCGCTCCGGCACCGGTCGCGGCGGCGTCCGATGAACCAAGCGAAAATCCGGTCCTCTAGAACGACCAGTTCGAACGCTCGACACGCAGCCCGGTAGGCCATCCTGCCGGGCTATTTTGCGTCGAACAGAGTGGCAACAGTGATTCGCATTTTGTTCCAAGCCTTTTGTTCTCGATCTGATCGGCTGTGGATAAAGTGCGGAACATTCCGCTATTCTCATTTAAAATCAGTGGGACAAACAAACCTGCGGGGCTGTTGATTGTCAGTGGACTTCGAAACCGCCGTCATTGGCGGCGGGATAATCGGTCTCGCGACCGCCGACGCCTGCACATGGGGCAGCAGCGATGTGCTGCTCATCGAGCGACACGCCCGTCTCGGCCAGGAAACCACCGCCCGCAACAGCGAGGTCGTTCACGCCGGCCTTTATTATCCCCCGGGCTCCCTCAAAGCCCGCCTCTCCGTTGAAGGCCGCAACCGCTTGCAGTCCTTCTGCACGGACGCCGGCGTGCCCTATGCACTGCTCGGCAAACTCGTCGTCGCCTGCGATCCATCAGAAATCCCCGCTCTCGAAGCGCTCGCTGCAAACGCCCGCGCCAACGGCGTAATGGACGCGCATCTGCTGACCGGCCCGGATGCCGAAACCATGGAACCCGGCCTAGCCTGCGTCGCCGCCCTGCACTCGCCCTCAACCGCGGTGGTCGACAGCACCGGCGTCATGCTCGCCCTCGAAGCGCGCTTCATCGATCGCGGCGGCACGGTCGCCACCGGCACCTCAGCCGTTGCCATAGACCGCGAACCGCACCGCTTCCGTATCGTCACCGTCAGCCACGGTTGCGAAGCGTCCATCACCTGCCGCAACCTCGTTCTCGCGGGCGGGCTCCACGCCACCGCGCTCGCCAAGCTCGTCACGCCGCCCCTCGCAGCCCCCATCCCGCAGACGCATTTTGCCAAAGGCCATTACTACGCGCTCAGCGGCAAAGCCCCCTTCTCGCGCCTCATTTATCCGATGCCGTCCAGCGCCGGCCTCGGCATCCACTTCACGCTAACGACGGCCGGTGAAGCCAAATTCGGCCCCGATGTCGCCTGGGTCGATGAGCCTTCAACCACCTTCGATGATCCCGATGGCGCCCGCCGCCTCGCGTTTGCCGAGGCCATCCGCCGCTATTGGCCGGCCCTCGACGAAACCCACCTGACCCCGGCCTACGTCGGTGTTCGCCCCAAGCTCGCGCGCGCCGGCGCACCCGCCCAAGATTTTCTCATCGCGGATGCCAAACAGCATGGCTGCGAAAATCTCATCGCCCTCTACGGCATCGAAAGCCCGGGGCTCACGTCGGCGCTCGCCATCGGAAACAGGATCGCCGCGCGTCTCGCGGGCACCACCGTCTGAGATCAATCCAGGTTGCGGCCAAGCATGACGATCTCGGACCCATTCCACGCCACACCGCCAACCTCGCGAAAGCCGGCCGCTTTATAGAACCCGGCGTTGCGCATCCCGCGCCCGGTAAACACATGTACGCCCGGCGCACCCGCCGCCCGCGCATGCGCACAAAACGCCTCTACAAGCGCACGCCCCACGCTTTTCCCGCGCCACGCCTCGGCAAGGTTCACATGCAGCTGCGCCGGATACCGCGCCGTCAACGCAGCCACAGATTTGAAATATCCAAGATCGTCAAACCGCGCTGCCTGCGCCGGATCGTCCAGCGAACCAACAAGATATCCCGCGATCGTCTCGTCCGCAGATCCGGGAGCCACGACAGCGAGAAACGCATGCCGCGCATCGTGCGCCAGATATCGCCCCAGCCAGCGATCATGAAACGCGGCCCGAGCGTCATCCGACGCAAAAGTCTTCGTCCCGCTGGACTCGAAAAAAATGCGGTCGATCTCCGCCCGCGCCTGCTCGGAACGCGGCCGCACGAGATACGGTTCGATGACAGGCAGACCGGCCAATCGCATCCTCCGCGGATAAGCACCAGCGCAAACGCTAGCGCCTCACCGCGCGCACTTCCAGCGCTCCGCCGAAGAACAGGTCCGCCACGGCGACGCGAGCGAAGCCCCCTGCATGCGGCGCGGCTGCGGCTGCCCGATCACGCCCGCCTCTTCCGGCGACTTGATCGGCGGCAATCCGTCGTCATCGGCAACAGAAGTGGGCGCGGCATTGGGAACCCCAACATCGCCCGCACCCGCCGCGCTGCGCCCATAGTTCGGGCTCCACGGCGCACTGGGATCATCGGGCATGCGGCGAATACCAGCAACGGGATCGGCCTGCGGTGGCAAGCCGTCATCTTCCAATTCGACTTCGGCCTGCACAATGGGAGCCGGCGGCGGCGGTTCCGGCGCGAGCCAGGAAAACACCTGCGGACCGGCGGGCTGTTTGGTGTTGGAGCAAGCCGCCAGCAGCGCGGCCAGCGAAAGGACGAGCACGGGCTTCACAAAGCCGGTGACTGACGCGCGCATCGGCGCACGTGAAAACGCAAACATGGGACGCATACCTCGGGACAAACGCAAACCTGCCCGGAGGATGCCAGCCGCTGGTTAAGGCGGCCCTAACGCGTGTATCAGCCGGAAACCGCCGGCCGTTCGAGAGGCCAACCCGCCCGCATATACTTGACGAACCACGCCGTAAAAATCTCCGGCGTCGCATCGAACGCCGCCAGCAGCGCTTCCGGCGTCAACCAGCGGATCTCCGACACCTCGTCCGGATTGAGCCCCATCTCGCCGTCGAACGTGCCACGGAATACATGCACGAACTCGTGCTCTACCAGACCCTGATCCAGTTCCGCGCGATAGGTAATCGTGCCGAACTCCTCCAGCGGACAGGCAAAGCCCATCTCTTCAAAAAGCCGCCGCGACGCGGCCCGCTCCACCGCTTCGCCCGGCCGCGGATGCCCGCAGCATGCGTTCGTCCATAAGCCGCCCGAATGGTATTTGCTGAGCGCCCGGCGCTGCAGCAGCACTTCGCCCGCCCGGTTCCAGATGATCACGGAGAACGCGCGGTGAAGCGCGCCCTCCCGGTGCGCCGCCATCTTGCCGGCTGTCCCGGTCTGCCGGTCGTCGGCATCGACCAGCACGACCTCTTCCGTCTCGGGCCGTTCATCGAGTTGCATGGGGCGTCGTTCCGTGTGTCAGTTAACCTGCCGCGAACTTTGAACCCTCGCCCGCCGCGCCGCAAGGCGCGAAACTGTCGGCTGCGCTCAAAAGCGGCTATATCTATCCCGGCCGGCACAAGGCCTCCCCACTCATGATCGATAAACTCGAACTGCTCCTGGCCCTCTCCCGCGAACGCCACTTTGGCCGCGCGGCGGAAACCTGCGGCATCAGCCAGCCCACGCTGTCCTCCGCCGTCAAAAGCCTCGAGGATCAACTGGGCGTTCTGATCGTCGAGCGTGGCTCCCGCTTCCGCGGCTTCACGCCCGAAGGCGAGCGCGTCCTCGATTGGGCCCGCCGCATCGTCTCCGACGCCCGCACCATGCGCCAGGAAATCGACGGTCTCAAACGCGGCCTCACCGGCACACTCACCATCGGCGTCATCCCAACCGCCCTGCCCTTCGTGCCCGACATGACGCTGCCGTTCATGGCCAAGCATACCGGCCTTCACCTTTCTATCGTCAGCATGTCGACGAACACGATCCTCTCCGGCCTCGACAACCTCGAGATCGACATCGGCATCACCTACATCGGCACCGATCTTGTCCAGCGCTTCCAGACCGTGCCGCTCTACGCCGAGCATTACGCGCTCCTCGTCGCCCCCGGCCATCCCCTCGCCAAGCGCAAAGAGATTTCCTGGACCGAAGCCGGCCGGCTGCCGCTCTGCCTTCTTACCGGCGACATGCAGAACCGCCGCATCATCGATCGCCACCTCTACGACGCCGGCATCGAAAAACCACCGATGCTGGAATCCAATTCCATGACGATGCTACACGTCCACGTCCGCTCCGGCCTCTTTGCCACCATCGCAGCCCTTGGCACCGGCGAACGCTTCGCAGCCCCAATGGAACTCGTCCCCATTCCCATCGTCTCCCCAGCCGTCACGCACGAGATCGGCCTCGTCCTCAAAGCCCGCGAGCCCCATCCGCCGCATGTCTCGGCGTTCCTCGCCATGGCGCGCAAACTCACCCCACCCGCGCTTGCCTGACGAACAGTGCACATGCCCGCAATACCAATACCCGACTGGACAACCGATCAACGCGCTCGCATCGCGCGCATCGCGACGAGCTACCACGCCCTCACCGGCCGCGACCTTATCCCGCCCTCAGCCGACATCGCCCACGCACTCTGGAACGCGCCGGCCGCCATCGTCGGCCACGGCACCGAACCCGATCCCATCTTCTACTTCGGCAATCAAACAGCGCTGCGCTTGTTCGAAATGTCCTTCGAGGACTTCACGCGCTTGCCCTCGCGCCTCTCCGCCGAGCCGCTCGCCCGCGACGAGCGCGCACGCTTGCTCGATCGCGTCACGCGCCTCGGTATCATCGAGGACTACGCCGGCGTCCGCATCTCAGCCACCGGCCGCCGATTCCGCATCGCCAACGCCGCCGTCTGGAATTTGACCGACGCGCAAGGCCGCCGCGCCGGCCAAGCCGCCTGCTTTGCCGAATGGACACCCGTCGCCTAGTTACCGCCCCGGCACCGGGTTTGTCGTCGACGGCGATGAACTGCTCTCCTCGTCCGACGGCGGCGACGATTGCGTCGGCGGATTATCCGCTGAATCTCCGCCCATCGTCAGGGGCGGCGTCGCGGGCGGCAAATCGTTGATCCGGCGCCAGATCTCAAACCACAGCGGCACCTGATTCATCTGCACCCAGCCGCGCGTGCGCACGCCCTGCCTCAGCAAGGCCGGCTCTGGCCAGATCGCCCCCTCTTTACGCTTGATGATCAGCCGGAAGCGGCCACGCCCATCGTCGGAGGGATCGATCACCTTGATCGTACCCAAAAACGTGCCCGTCGAAAGCTGCGGCAAACCGGAAAACTGAAGAATGGGCCAGCCCTCGAACTGCAAGCGCACATCCTGACCCAGTCGGATGAAGGGCAGATCGAGGCCATTGACGAACAACTCGACCGTGCGCTCCTCGGTCTCCGGTACGATCCGCGCAATCGCCACACCCGACTTCAAAAGTCCGCTGTTCTCGCCCGCCAGGATGCTCTGCACCACGCCAGCCCGCGGTGAGCGGATATCAAGCGTCATCTGCCGCGCGATCTGCGTGTCGAGACGCGCCAGCCGCCCTTCCGCGTCCGCCAGATCCTTCTGCGCCCGCGCCTCTGAGATCCGCGCCTGCTCAACATTGAAGTCCGTCGAGAACTCCTTCTTCAAAAGAGCCTTCTGACGCTCGCGGTTCTTGTTCGCCAACTCTACGCCAAGCTTGAGCGCGTCGATTTCCTTCACCAAGGATCCGCGCTCGCTCTTCAAGCGGTCGAGAATATCCGCATCGTTGTCGGCCATGCGCACCAAGAGATCGCCTTCGCGCACCTTGTCGCCTTCACGCACGTACCACTTCTCGATTCGCCCATCGAGGTTCGCCGTTATGATCTGCATCCGCTCGGCCGGATCGAACGCGATCACGCGCCCATCGCCCATGGCTGTCTGCTGCCAGGGAATGAACAACACCGCCACCGTCACCAGAATAAACGATGCAATAATAATCGTCGCCGAGCGCCGCAGAACCCGCGGCAGACTGAGCATGCGATAGGCGGTCGAACGTGACAATTCGGACGGCAAGCCCTTCATGACGCGTCTCCCCGCACCTGGACGATCCGGCTCGCAAGCGGATCAATCGCCGTGTCGAACGCATTGATGATCAAAATGCAGTCCGGAAAACGCCGCTTGAATTCCGTCACGAATGTCACCTGATCCGCGATCTCCATGAGATTGAAGAACATGTCGACCAGAACCACCGGCCGTTTCGTCATGAACACGCGCGCGGCCGCATAGCGCGCCCGGTCGGAAATACTCATGTCTGTATCGTCGAGCATCATGTCGGCCCGCGACCGCTCTGCGGGCCGGATCAGCGGCACGTCGAGCACCGTCTCCCGCGCTTCGCCCATGGTGTCAGCGTCACTCAGCAGTGAGAGATTTTCCGCCAGCGTCATCCGCAAAATGGCCGGCCGCGCAAGATAAAGCATCAAATCGATGCTCGACTGCCGCGAAACAGGCTGGTCGCTGTGCCACGTAATGCTGGCAGCGTCCCCCTTATCCGAGGCGGCGATGTCGCGCAAAAGAACACTGCAATTGCGCCGCGATTGTCCGCGCAGGACGATGATGTCCCCGCGCGCGACCTTCAACGGTTCCTCCAACAGCGGCGACGTGAGAGTAAACCCTTGAATATTGGGCATCGTAGCCTGCACGGGACTGACGACTGCCTCGCCCTCAACTTCCGTCAGTTCGCCCACCTTCCAGGCCGCGACAACCGTTTCATAGAAACTGTCGAGGTAGAAATAGAACCGTGTCAGCGCGGTCATATTGGCAAGCAGCACGATCTCGGCCGCCACAAGCTGCCCAAGGTTCAGTTGTCCGCGCACGACAAGCCATCCGCCAAGTCCGAAGAACGCCGCGCTCGCCGCCGCTTGAATGAAGAACAATCCGCCGCTTTGCCACAACAGCACGCGCAGATAGTCGAAATAAGTGCGCACATAATCCTGCGAGAGATCGTCGGTACGCTCTTGAATAATGCGATTGGCCTTCGTCTGCCGCAGCAGGGAGCGATTTTCCGCCACCTGCGAAATCCAATACGCCGTCCGGTATTTGTTGGTCGAACGGGCGTAGCTGCGCTCCACGCCGCGCTTAGCCATCATGCCGATGACGATGATGCACAACAGCAAGACCACGCTGCTGAAGGCAAAGAACAGCGGATGGTACAGCGCCAGAATGATGATGCCGACGACGCTGAGCACAATCACACCCAGGCCCTCGGCGGCGAGCACGCCGAAGGCCACCTGGAACGTCATGACGTCGAAAAACCGGTTGCCGATTTCGCGATCGTCGAACTCGTAGGCGCGCGAGGGGTGAGCAAGGAGCGACTGTGCGCCCCTCAACGCCGATCTTACAAAGGCGCGCTTGGCAATTAGCGCCGCCACCCGGATTTGAAACAACCGTATAAAGGACCCGATCAGCAAAACGCCGAACACAATCAGCGACAGCGCAATGATCGGTGGCGCAGCACCAGTAAAGGCGGCCTGATTGATCAAAACCTGCGATGCAAAGGGAACCGCCGCCGAGACCACACCGAGCGCCAGTGTATAGATCACCAGGATGGTGACCTCACGGCCGTCGAACTCCACCATCCGCCAGACGGGACGCATGAGTTCCCGCCAGGACATACTTGTTTCCGGCGTTTGAAGAGCCATGAACCGTCCGCCTCAGGATCAAAGTTTCGACGATGAGCAGGCGCGAGTTTGCCTGCCCGGGCTGCCAACCCGGTTCGCCCCGTTCCAGTACGCACGACTAAGTTTCGACTATCGCCGGGTACGGCCCCGGCGCCCTTTCGGGTCAACCTGCACCATCGTTGCCGCGCATAGACCTAATAAGGATATTGTCCGTTTCAACCCTCAGCGCACCCACGATCGCTGTGGTGCGGCAACGAAATCGAGTTGCAGCAGCGCGCATGCCGCGGACCGCAACCGCGCATGTTCATCGATCGATGACGATTGAATGAGAGGATTTTGGTCGGAGCGAGAGGATTTGAACCTCCGACCCCCAGTCCCCCAGACTGGAAAACAGCCTTTCATAGCGCGCAGCACGTCCTCGCAGAATCGGCATTTGTGTCGGTATTTCAGAGCATTGTGAAACATACGCGGAAATCGGCGCTCGTCACGGCGGGCCCTCTTTATGTCCCCCTTATGTCCCTCTATATCCCCTCCAGGCCTTGATGGAGGAGTCCATGCCCAAACGCGCCGCGCGCAAAACCCAGGTTGTTTTGAACGATCTGATGATCCGCCAGTGGCCGGTCCCGGAACGGGGAAAGGTGCAGGTGCCGGATGGGACGATCGGTGGGCTTGGGCTGCGAGTCAGCCATACGGGGCAGAGGAGTTTCTACCTCACCTATATGCATCAAGGCCGCGCGCAGCGCCTGACCTTGGGCCCCTATCCCGAGCTCAAACTGGCTGCGGCGCGGCTCAAGGCCGCGCGCCTGATCGAGGCGGTCAATGCCGGGCAAGACCCGCGCACGGTCCCCGGCCCGGGGGACACCGCCGCACCGGCATCGGCGCCGAAGGGGCCGCTCTTTGAGAGGGTTCTGGAGGATTTCGTCGACCTCTATTGCAAAGTCCATAACAAGGCCTCGACCGCCGCAGAAACCGAGCGGCTGTTGCGGGCCACCTTTCTCTCCCGCTGGCGCGGACGGGCCCTCCTCTCGATCACCGCCGGGGATGTTCTCGCCATCCTCGATGAGCTCATTCGCGACAACCGGCCCAGCGCCGCCATTCATGCCTATTCCAATATCCGAACCTTCTTCGGATGGTGCGAGAGTCGGCGCCTCATCCCCGAAAGCCCCTGCCTCAAACTCAAACCGCCCGCCAAGAAGGCCAAACGCTCCCGCGTCCTGAAAGACCAGGAGGTCGCCAAAATCTGGCACGCGGCGTCTGCCATGGGCTACCCTTACGGCCCGATCGTCCATCTGTTAATCCTGACCCTTCAGCGCCGCGGGGAAATCTGCGGGATGAGACGGGGCGAACTCATGGGAGATTTCTCTCTCCTCAAACTGCCACCGGAGCGGACCAAGAACGGCGAGGCCCATGACGTCCCCCTCCTCCCGCGCGCCCGGGCCCTCCTCAAGAGCCTCCCGCGCTTTGACTCGGAGTATGTTTTCCCGGCCCGGGGCAAGCTGGAGCGCCCCTTTAGCGGCTACTCCCCGGGGAAACGGGCTTTGGATGCGCTCTGCCCGATCGATGCGTGGACCTTGCACGACCTCCGGCGCACGGGGGCGACGGGCCTGGGCAATCTCGGCGTCGCGCCGCACATCATCGAGCGCATCCTCAACCACAGCTCCGAGAGTTTTGATGGCGTCTCGGGGCTTTATAACCGCGCCAAATACCTGCCCCAGATGCGGGAGGCGCTGGCGCTTTGGGCGGCGCATGTGAAGCGCGTCGTCAAAGCCCATCCGCCTGAGAAGACTCTGATCGCCCCGCGCAAGCGCCGGCGGCCTCCGCTGACCTCTACGATGGCAACAACCGTCTATTGTTCTTTGGCCGTACCTAGCCCAGACACGCACAATAGCTGGCCCACTGACTCCGACTGCTCTAAGATGATTTCAAAGTCATCTTTACGGCTACGGCGAAAACCTCGGAGGCGGTTGGCTGGCTGAAGCGCCAGCAACCGGAGGTCTCGGGATCACCACGAGCGAGGTATCTAAAGCCGGGCCTCCAGCATCGCACACACCGCGACCAGCTCGTCATGCAACGCCGCTTCGTCGTTCCTCCACGCAGGAACGGTCGCCAGAACATACTGTTTGGTGATCTCTGTTGAGCGCTGACCGCGCTCCGATCGGTAGTACTCCGCCAGCGTCTGCAGATCTTCCAGCCAGGCCATATCGGCCAGAACCCCCGGATACTCTTCGAGAAAAGTGCTCACCACGTCCTGGATTTTTGTCCGGAAGGTGGGGTCCGAAAGATTTTGTAGAGCAGCTGCAAAAAGCTCATCGACGATGTCCTTGATCTTCGACGCCTCCACAATAGCTCGCGCTTCAGCGAGCTTCAGAGCTAAATCGAGTCCCTAATAGGTGGGTAGGCGCGGGCTCAGCCACAGTCTGGGAGGTGTTGGGCGCAGTACTGGCCAGCCTGTGTTCAGCGAGCTTGCCTCTGACCCAACCGTGAATCGCCGCCGATGACGTGCTTGGCTTGACGATCATGTTGTGATCCTCGGCTGCGGGAAATGGCACGCCACGGCAGTTTGTTGAGATCTTGTCTTGCGGGACTGCGACAAACCCCCAAGTGGGCACTGTCTCGTATGCGCAGGCTAGTTGTGGCGCCAGCTTTCCATTGGAGAGCAGGGCGGCCCACGTGTTGCGCAAGCTCCGCAGGTAAGAATTTTCATCGATCCGCCGGAGGTCGGAAAGGATGGGCGTACCCATTCCGGTGAGCTTTCTCGTCATGGAGGCCAAGTCGGCCCCTTCGGCCGGGGTCGCGATCAGGAAGACCAGCTTTGTTTTGTCATAGAGTGAACCGAGCTTGGTTTTCTCATTCACCGCGCCCTCACCGCCAGGGGACAGCAGGGCCTGATGCAGCATCTCTTGCACCAGGATCCCTCCAAAGCTGTGCGTGACGAAGAAGATCTCTTCAAATCTCTGCCCCACGCCCTGATTGAGCAGGGCCGTATTCATTTGCACCGCGAGTTCAACGGCAGAGACCGTGCTGTTCAGCCCGGCCGGATACTCCAACCCCGCGATCGTATAGCGGCCGAGAGGATCCACACCTCGGACGCTCTCCTGATCCGCAGCCATGATCTCGGGCCATGATTGCGCGGCGTCCGGGGCGCGAAAGCTTTCAGCGAGACTTCCGCGAAAACCGTGCACGAACACGATCAGACGCCCGTTGGTGCCCTAGTGGACGAGCTCGAAGTTCGCCTGTGCCGGCGCGACTGATACAGCGCAAGAAACAGCCAGTAGTCCGCACAAAACTATTGCCTGGCGAAGTATGCCCTCTATGACGGAACGCGCTGCCATGCCAATCTTCCTCGTGCCGAGCTGTATTGTCATTATCGCTGGACGTGCCTGTCCGTCGTGTGCGCCACCGCTCGAAATCCACGGCTGTCGCAACAGCCCACGTGCGATGGTGATAGCGTCAATTACTATGGTTATACTGCAGGGGGATGGCATTCGCCATTTTGAGCCATACCCGTTCTTTTGGGGTGCGATATGACTTTCACACGCGCGCTGATCGTCTCGCTTGCCTTGAGTTTTTCCGCGGTCACGCAGACCGCCACCGCCGCATCCGAAAAGCTGGACATCCCGCCCGTCAGCCAAAACACCGGCGTCTGGTGCTGGCTGGCGGTCAGTGAGATGGCCCTGCGCTATCACGGCGTATCCAATGCCAATCCGGCCGGCTATTACCAGTGTGGTATGGCCGGATTACTCTATCCGGCGACCTGCGGAAGCCAGTGCGGAAACTGCACGTTTCCAGCAGGGTCCGCGAACACGATTGTCAGGGCGCTGGAGGCGTACCCTCGCGCAGCCCAAGCCTTCACCGGCCGGTCTCAACCCGGCATCGATGCGGACCATGAGAACACCGCTTTGTCGGCTGAGGAGGTGGTCGATATGATCGATGCCGGTGTTCCGATCATCGCAGGCATATCTCCCAGCCGAACGGGTCTGCCAGCTTCCGAACATGTGGCCCTGATTATCGGGTACCGTCGCGACGGCGAAGTCCTCATCGTCAATGATCCCTTTCCCTTTGAGGCGGCCGGAGTCCGCAATCCTTATCTTGCAGCTGGCGCGCGTCCCTTAGAGGGTCTGCAATACGCCATCGACCGCGATACATTCGAAGACCGGTTGTTGTGGCGGGAAACCATCACCGTCCGGCAAGCGCGATCGCGTGCTCGGCCGGACCGGCATCCCAATTTTTGCTGCACACCCTTCGGCCGTCTGGGGCCTTATCCCAACGCAACATATACGGAGGGCGATGCCTGTTACGGCACCGACCCTTATGCGCGGACGTGGACCGGCCGGGCTTGTTTCTAGGGGTGAACGCGGAGGAAGGCGGCGAGGCCCTAGCCTGTTCATGGCGGGCGAATGCCCTCGATAGCAGCTCCTTTTCGCCGGGTCGCCCGGCGCCCTTCAGCAGGACAGACTTGAGTTTACGCAGGGTGTCCTGGGTGGACAGAGCTGCAAAGCCCAGCACGTCCAAGGCCTCTGCCCGTGTCAGCACCTGAGCATGCCGCGCGCTGCGGGCTTGGACCCGCGCGCTGCAAGTTGGGCATCCCGTTCCCGGCGGCGCTGTGCCTGTGATTTTGGATTGGGCTTGCCGAAGAGGCTGCCCTTCAGCACCTGGGGATCTCGCTCCAGCAACAGCCGATAAAGCTCGGGGCTTTATAACCGCGCCAAATACCTGCCCCAGATGCGGGAGGCGCTAGCGCTTTGGGCGGCGCATGTGAAGCGCGTGGTGAAAGCCCGTCCGCCTGAGAAAACTCTGATCGCCCCGCGCAAGCGCGCGCGGCCGGGCGCGCGCAGCGTTGGGCTGACATCCGTCTAGTCTTACCAAAAGCGAGCGTTTGCACTACGGCGCTTCCATTTGCTTGGCAAAGGGCACCAACTGCCGCTCACTCCGGTCGATCGCAATACGCCCCGAAGACCATCAGCCCTATTGAACCTTGAACGTGCTCACCATGTCGGACTCACGATTTCAAACGGTGAGGCTCCGCCATGCTCGATACGGGAGGTCAGAACGATTGTCGCGCCCAGACCATCCCTTCGGGATTGCTGTCGGGCCGCGCCGTGTCGCGCCGCATCGTCTTCTCCCTCCCCCACATTACCCGGCTTGAACAGGCCGGTGCATTTCCGCGCCGCCGCATCCTTGGACCCGCCAGAATTGCCTGGTCTGCCGATGAGATCACGGCCTGGATGCAATCCAAGCTGAACGCACGCGGTGCTTGCCCCTTCTACGGTCCCACTCCCCTACTCGGAACTCAGGACCGCTTCCTCTCCAAGCGCGATGTCAGCCGTCTGGTCGTCTATTCTGGGCGCCATATCGACACGCTGGAACGCTCCGGACGCTTTCCCCGCCGGATCGCTATTGGCGCCCACCGGCGCGTCTATCTCGCCCGCGAGATCGCGCACTGGATCGCCACCCGTCCCACCGCCTTACCGGGAGACACCGCATGAGCAGGCAGGATTTCGATCGCCCACAGCGTATTGACAGCACGGAGCGTCTCGCCGCCGAACGCCGTGAGGTCGAGGCCTTTATGGCTGAAGGCCCCCTCCCCCACAGTGCGCAGAGCTACCTCACGCATTACAAGCGCCTGGAGCAGGCCGAACAGGCGCTCGAGCAGAAGACCAATGCGCTGCTGGCGAAAAGCCATGCCTTGCAAACATCCCTGAGCCAGAACGCGCCACTGCGTCAGGCGCAGCACGAGCTCACCCTTGGCTTGATGGACCTGCACTATGCAGCCCGCGATATTGCCAGCCATGCCCGCACCTCCATCAATCTGGAACTCATGGACCGCGTGACGGCGCATCGGCAGGGCGTCCTCCACAAGGCACCGGCCCCCTCCTCCCTGCAGCAGCGTGACTTGATCCAGACGCTCAAAGCCCGCAGCGCCATTCGCACGCTCCCACGGCCGGTTCCGGAGGCCCAGCAGGAGCCCACCACCGGCCCGGAACTCGAACGCTAGTAAGGACAGGAGACATTCAATGGCTGACGACAAGCGCCCGACCCTCACCGTTCGCCACCTCTACGGTGGATTCAAAACCTTCAAAACTGAGCGCGCCCTGGAGGCGGCTCTCAAGCCTGACGGTGAGAAGCGCACCTTGGTTGAGATGCTGCGCGAGGCGGCTGAGGAGCGGGAGAAGAGTGAACAGGCTAAGCACCATCGACAGTCGGAACGCGAGTACGAATGATGATTAATGGGTGCGTAGCTGACAATGATATGATCGGAAAAAAAAGAGAGCCGCCGTTCCAGGCAAGCATGTGAGCTGGTAGCGGACATCGGCCTTCATCGGACAACGACCATCAGCCAACAAGAAATGTACATCAGTCGGATAGTATGATGACAGCGCCTGTTGTCTTCTCGCGCACGCCGTAACCTAGATCCAGAAGCACAAACTCGAATTTGGGCACGGCTGGTGGCGTGACGCCGGCCTTCTTCAGGAGCGCGGCGATATGGTCACGCTTGTTGGACGAGAGGTCCTCGAAGGCCATTACCCTCTTTAACAAGTCGTCGGCAGCTCGCTTTGCATCAATGGACGTGCCGGCGGTCGACAGCGCACCGAGGCCTGCAAAGATGCGGCCGTCCACGTTTGCCATTACGACCAGCCCAGCTCGACGAAGCTTTTGGTGCTCGGCTTTTGTATAGCCGGAGCCTGAGGGAGCCATCATGCCCTGGAGTTCAATGAAGAAGTCGAGGCGGGGCCAATTGTTGACGGCGATGCGTATGATGTCGCGATCAGTCCAAGTCTGGTGCGCGAAGATGTTCAGCACGTAAGCGGCCGTCGGTCTGAAGATTACGAACAGGAGGTCGCCGGTCCGTTCGATGAAGGCCGTGTCTTTCGAGTCGGGATTGATGCCGAGATGGAGATGGTGGACGCCCCAGTCATTGAGCATGGGATCCTTATCCGACGAGGCCGAGGTCGAGCCAGCGACGTAACCGTGGCGAATCCCCTTGCTTAGGCGCGGCGTGAGGTCCCTTCCCTTCTGTATGGCGTCGACAATTTCCGCGAGTGCGGCAGCGTGGGCGGACTTCAGGGCGTTGGACGAGAATTCGCGGGAGTAGTGAACGGAGCGCGGCACGGGCCGCACGAACCTATGGAGCCAGTTGTAGTACCTGATTAGGAGTTCGGGCAGTGACATGCCTGATAGCTCAGCCACGACCGTTGGATCGCTCCGGTTATGTGGCAGCTGGGTAATGATCTGCGCGCGAAGATCGGCTTTGAGGTTCATGAGGTCAAAGTCGGGGCCACGCCGGGATTCCCTGTCCTACTACGGGCAGCCACACACGGTGCCACGGCATTCAGCTCTGGGTATACCCCGCCCGTAAATTGGTCGGCGGACATTGCGACCTGATGCGCCAGCCACGGTCGATTTTGCGGTGACTGAGTTCTCCCTTGCGTCGAACCATCAGTTAAATAGAACAAAAATAGAACAAAAGGCAAGGCCCGCCGGCTAGGTGAAGCTCGGGCTTCGTAAAATCTTAAAATGGGGCGAACGTTGCTCGATTAGCTAGCTAAAGCTAGTCATAAAGGCATATTAAAAGAAAAATGAAGTCATAACTTCTTTTTTGTGTTGACGAGGTCAGCAAATCAACTGTAGAATGACTTTTAGAGTCCGGAGACCCGCGTTGCACGTACGAAGGAACCGCAGTTTAGCGTGAACAATAGAACAGCCGACATACTTTTCAAAGATCAGGTCGCGGGCGCTCTCGAAGAGACCGCGGGCGGCGGCACACGTTTCACGTATGCTGCCACGTGGCGCGAGCCGATTGCCTGCTGCTTTCCCAACGACCGCCGCGAGCACGAATGGCGTGTCGGGCTGCATCCCTTCTTTGAGCATCTTGGCACCGAGGGCTGGCTGCGCGAACAGCAGGCCCGATCCGCACACCTCGCGCTGGAGGATGATTTCGGATTGCTGTTGCGATATGGCGGCGACTGCATCGGTGCCGTCAGCATTCGCGCGCCCGATGGAGCTGCCATTCCAGCAAAAGCCGAAGAAGCGCTCGCCAACCCTGGGCGCACCGTCTCCGGTGTTCAGAAAAAGTTACTTGCCGTGCGCGATGCGGAAGGACGCTTTCATCCTGCGGGACCGGACGGACCTGCGCCCTACATCGCCAAGTTCAATTCCGAGGCAATTCCAACTCTTGTCCGCAATGAAGCGATCAGCCTGCGCTGGACGGCAGCAATTCTCGGCGCAAATGAGGTCACCGCGTTTCAGACCGCGCGCATTGAGACCGTCAACGAACACGCGCTTATCGTCAAAAGGTTCGACCGTGCAGACGATGGAGCGAAGCTGCGGCTCGAAGACTTCGCGCAGATTCTTTGCAAGCCGCGTGGCCGTGATTATCAGGGCAAATATGATGCCTCGTGCGAAGATATCGCCGCAGTCATCGCAGAGCATTCGGCGAGGCCTGAAATCGACCGCGCGCGCTTTTTCCGAAGACTCATCGTGACGGCGCTAGTCGGCAACTGTGATGCTCACCTCAAGAACTATTCGTTGCTTGAAACGCAGCAAGGCCTGCGGCTTTCGCCTTCATACGATGTCGTCAACACGGCGCTGTACGAGCAGTTCGACCGCCGCTTCGCACTCTCTATCGGCGGGCAGGTTGTCCAGCTTGAAGCCGTGACGAAAGCGCTGCTTACAGATTTTGGACGCGCAATAGGACTTCCAGACCGCGCGATCGCGCAGGCCTTTACCGACATTGCGCGCAAGGTCCGAAGCACCGCTGCAACTGAAATCGTCACGCCGCCGCAGGGCGAGCCGCCTGACGGTTTCATTCACCGGTACGCCGAGATTGTGAGAAGCGGATGCCTGAGAATTTTGGAAAACTAGGCCCCATCGACTGGCAGGCCGTCGTTGATGAAGCGCTGCGGCGGCGCAAGGTTGAAAAACTCACGCAGCGCGAACACGCTGCGCTGGCCAGCGTCAGCATTCCCACCATCGCCGCGTTCGACCGCGGCGAGCGCACGCTCACGCTCGCCAAAGCCTTCGACATTTTGCGAGTCGTCGGACTTGTGGCCGAAAGTCCGCATGACGGCGTACAGGAGAATTTCGTGCGCGAAGCGTTCAAGCGCTGGCGCACACTGACCGGAAAATTGCAGCCGGACTCACCCGCCCGCTTCCCGCTCGGCTGGTATCGCATCGACTACGCCATCGAAGGCGAATTCGAACATCCGGACCTAACCGAGCTTCACAAGGTCATCCAAAAATCAGTCATCCGGCATACCGGCTGGCCGATGTTCATGTCGATGACGCGAGAAGAGTTCGCGCCGCGTGAAATCGACGGCGTTCTTGAGGCCTGGCTGAAGCCGCGCGAAGCCGGTGTCGACCGGTTCTCTGAGGACGCCGCTCACTGCGATTTCTGGCGCGCCGCACCAAGCGGCCGATTCTTTCTCATTCGCGGCTATCAGGAAGACTCGCAGGATGCCGTTCCGCCCGGCACAATTTTCGACACAACGCTTCCGATTTGGCGGCTGGGTGAAGCGCTGCTCCACGCGGCGCACGTCGCCTCACATTTGCGCGGTAAGCAGTCAGTCGATCTGACCGTTCGCTTGCGCGCGCTCTATAGCGGCTTGCAAGGCCGCCAGCTCCGCTCGTTGCGGGCAAGCCCTTTTGATTTCTTCCTCGAAAGCACCCCGGCGCGAAGCGGCGAGGCCATGCTCGAAACCGCTCTCCCTGTTAGTGCGATTGAACACGATCTGGCCAGTGTCGTATACCCGCTTGCTGCATCTCTATACGAGCGCTTCGGCATTCCGCAACTCGGTCACGACTTTGTCCGCGTCGAGATCGACCGATTTCGCAAAGGCAAATTCTAGAAAATATTCACTCTGAGGGACTGACAATGGATTCGGAAACGGCGGATTGGCCGGCACAGTGCGTAAGTAACGCTGCCGCAAACCATGAAGTGCCGAGCGGGATCTCGCAACTTCTTCAGCGCCAGATCGAAGGTCCTGCCCAGGAGCGCTCGCTCAAATCCTCCGAGCTGAACGAGCTTGCCAGAACGCTCGTTGCTGCTCTCGGCGGCGATCCAGAAGCTGGAGAGGCCGCGTGAGGATTAAAACCATAACACTGTCCTGGTTCAGGGGCGCTTCTGATTCAGCCGTGCTCGAAATCGGATCGAAGTCACTTGTCGTTTACGGGCAGAACGGGGCGGGAAAGTCGTCGTTTATCGACGCAATCGAGCACAGTATCTGCGACGGTAAGGTCAACCACCTGGCTCATGAATATAGCGGCAAGAAGCAGGAAAAAGGCATTCGGAACACCCACACGCCCGCCGACAAGGATACATTTTACGAAATTGTATTCAAGGATGATTCGAACCTCAAGGTGACGGTTGCCCCGAACGGCTCTTGCGCGCGCAAAGGAACCACCACCGCAGATACGGCGACGTGGGATTATCGCCGCACAGTGCTGCGTCAAGATGAGATCGCACGTTTCATCACCAGCACCAAAGGGAGCAAATATTCCGATCTTCTGCCCCTGCTAGGGCTAGGGCCTCTCGAAACTGCCGCCGAAAATCTCCGGCAGCTCGTAACCGCGATAGAGAAAGACAGCGGTTTGCGCGAGAAAAAAGGCGCAGCCAGTCTCGCCGCAACACAGCGGAAGCAGGTCGTTGGCGATGCCAGCGACGACGAGATCACTGCAACGATCGCAACTTTGCACGCGACGTACTGCCCGAATTCAGCGACCGATGCGACCGCCGATCGTTGTGAAGAGATCATCACGGCCTTAACAGCCAGAATAGCGGCGTTGTCGTCGGAGAACCAACGGCACGTCACTCTGAAATATATCGTCAACACAGCGCTCGCCAAGCTTATCGGCGGCGTGCGCGAGGCAAGCGCCAAACTTGCCGGTTCTGTCGAGCCCTTGATCGCTGAAAAACTGGAAGTGCTGCGCTCTGCTGATGCATACGCACGCAAACTTGGCGAGGCCGAGGACATCGCCTGTCCTGCATGCGGTCAGTCCATTACAGCGGACGATTTCGCAGCGCACGTCAAGGCAGAACAGGAACGGCTGCGAGAGATCATAGCCGTCTTCAATGAGCGGCGCACCGCCATCGCAGCGCTCATCGATGCCCTCAAAGCCCTTGCGGCCGCACTCGGGCGGCCGGAGCTGAAATCGTGGCGCGAAGAGCTGAATAGCGGCCCGCTACAAGACTGCCTTGCCTGGATAGAGGCGTTTAGGCCAGAAGATCTCAGAGAATCCCTTGACGAAGCGGTGCTTCTTGCCATCGAAAGCAACTGGCCGCCGGTTATTGCTTCCGCTGCCAAAGCCTGCAAACAGGCGCCGCCCGAAATCACACAACTGTCGATCGACAAAGCGTCCGCCGAGGCGGCGCGAGCTGCCATTCAAGCGCTGGCCACCGTCGCGGAAATCTTAAGAATTGAATCGCTCATTGCTTTCGTGGCGGCAACCGAGTCGGACATCCGCACACAAATTCGCACCAGGTCTGAAAGGGTTATCAAGGAAATTTCCAGCGACATCGGGTCGATGTGGTCCGCCTTGCACCCCGGTGAACCCATAGAAGATGTCAGGCTGTACCTGCCCGATGACCCGAAGGCGATCGACATCGCTCTGAAGTTTCACGGCAGGGACCAGGACTCGCCACGCTTGACGCTGTCAGAAGGATACAGGAACGGTCTTGGACTATGTATTTTTCTGGCAATGGCCAAGCGTCAGGCGGAGCATGAGAGGCCGCTGTTCCTTGATGATGTTGTCGTAAGCTTTGACCGCAGTCATCGAGGGATGATAATTAAGCTGCTTAAAGACAATTTTTCAGATCGTCAGGTCATCATCATGACCCACGACCGAGATTGGTACGCCGACCTGCGCCAACAGCTTGACGATACGAATTGGTCATTCAAGTCGCTGCTCCCCTACGAGACCCCGGTAGTCGGTATCAGATGGTCCCATAAATCAACAACTTTTGACGATGCGCGCGCCAACCTCTCCATGCGTCCCGATGCTGCGGTCAACGATGCGCGCAAGATCATGGATGTAGAGCTGGGCATCGCCGCCGAGAAGCTCAAAATCAAAATGGTCTATCTGCGGGGAGAGAAGAACGATCATCGCACGGGCGTTGATTTTCTCAAGCGCTTCGCGGCTGATGGTGTCAAATCCCTCCAAAAGAAGGTTGGAACCGAATACGTGTCCAATGCTGAGGCTTTGAAGTTGTTTAACGATACCGCCGCCCTCTTGATGACCTGGGCAAACCGTGGCTCGCACACAGAAGATGTAACGAAATCAGAAGCGGAATTGCTGATCGACACCTGCGAGCAAGCCTTGGCAGTCTTTAAATGCGGTTCCTGCCAGAAATTTATCTGGCGCTTGGATGATTCCACTTCCGAATTGTTGCGCTGCGACTGCGGCGAAATCAGGTGGCGCTATGGAAAAGTCTGATGCTCCTACAAGCAGCGTCTCGCAGGCAACCATCGACGCGTGCATCGCCAACAGCAAAGCCAGTCTTGAGTGTTCCGAGCCGAAAGCGATGGGGGCAATCACGATGGGAAGATAAGCCGCGACGCCGCCTCAAACCATGACGATTGGAATGACACGAAGGCAGACCCTAAATTACCATTATTTAATTTAATCTGTGGACTGTTTATATAAATAGTTAGAAACGTAATTGTCTGACAGGTCCGTCTCACGGGATAATCGTCGCATTGTGACTTAAGGACAATGCGACATGAAGATTATATCCATCATTTCCCAGAAAGGCGGAGTCGGCAAAACCACTTTGGCGATCAATCTGGCAGCCGCAGCTCAGCAAAAGGGCGGCGGCGTCATCATCGCCGACACAGACCCCCAGCAATCCACCTATCGCTGGTATGTGGGCCGCAAGGATCAGACTCCCCTGCCCTATGTGGCCTCCGTCTTTGCTGATGCGCTGCCCGAGTTTCTCGATAAAGCGCGTGCCAATCAAGCCGACTATGTGTTTATCGACACCTCGCCCAACTCGACCGAGGAGAGCCTGGCGATTGCCGATCACTCCGATCTGATTGTGGTGCCTTGCGGCCCCTCCTTCGTGGATCTCCGGGCACTCAAACGCACCGAGAACATATTGCGGATCGCCAAGAAGCCTGCGCTTGCGGTGCTCAATCTATGCCCTTCTTACGGCACAGAAGCGGATCAAGCAGCCCAAGCTCTCAAGACGCTGGGCCTCGATGTCTGCAAGCAGCGAATCGCCAACCGCGCCTCGGCCCGCCGGGCCTATGCCTTGCACCAGAGCATTCTCGAATTCGAACCCACCGGTAAAGCCGCTCTGGAATTCACCGCCGTGTTCAAGGCGCTCGATAAGATCAAGGTGGCGGACGCCGGAACTCCAGCCGTAAAGGGAGCCCGCCATGTCCAGTAAACCACCCCGCTTTGATCTCGCGGCCGCTATGGAAGCCGATCTTGAAACCGACGCCCTGGGACCGCGCGCGGCGTGGGGATCTCCCCCTCAATCCCCACGAGACGGCTCGTCTGCTGCGACATCCGTCGCTCCATCCCCTGATCCGTCCGTCCTCGCGTCCGATGCGCCCTCCGTCTCATCGTCACCTCGTCCACAGGTCCCACAGGACGAAGAGTCTGACATCCCAACGTCTCAAACGCCCATGCGACCTGCCGACAATGCGACGACAGTCACACCGTCGATTGCGACGCCACAGGCCGATGCGACTGTGGGAGCAGGGGACGCTCCATATGGACTGCAGGACGATGCGACGTCCGTCGCACGGACCCGGTCATCGCAACCGCCTGCCTCTAAGCGCTATAAGCAGCCACCCTCAAGGCAGGAGCCCATCCGCGTCTCCGCCTATTGCAGCCCCAGGGTCGTCAAGCAGCTTCGCATGATGGCGGTGACGCAAGACACGACGATCGATGAACTCATGACCCGCGCCTTGAACCTTCTATTCAAGACCGAAGGCCTCCCTGAAATTGCCTTCGATGGCAAACCCTTCGGGACGGCCTCTGCGAGAAGCGGAGCGGAGCGCAATGGATGAAGCGGCCCGCGTTCGACACACAGCCCGATCTCTTTGTTGATTTCCATTCGGATCTGGCACTGCGCGATCAACGCGAAGTTATGGAACGGCCCTTCTTCAGCCTGTCTAAGAAAAAGCGCATCAAGCCGATCGAATATGTCAGTCCCGATAAGGAGATTTTCGTCAAGGTCAGCCCCGTGCCGGAATACGGCATGGCCACGATCTGGGATGCCGACATCCTGATCTGGGCGACCTCGGTCATGCGCAAGCTCAAGGACAACAAAATCAATGATGTGCCGCGCACCTTGCGCTTCTACCCCTATGATCTCCTCAAATCCATTCACCGTCACACGGGCGGCGACGAGTACATGAATCTGCGCCGCGCGCTCTCGCGGCTGCAATCAACCACGATCACCACGAATATCCGTGCCGGGCGCAGCAACAAGCACCGCCAGTTCAGCTGGATCGAGAGCTTCACCGACGATATCGATCCTGACAAGCGGATCAACCACGGCATGTCGATCACACTGAGCGACTGGCTCTATGAAGGCATCATGGCGGATAACGGCGTCCTGGCCATTAACCCGCTCTATTTTACGATCACGGGCGGCCGCGAGCGCTGGCTCTACCGTGTCGCGCGCAAGCACGCCGGCGGAGCAGGGCCCTCGGGTTTTGCCATGTCGTTTTCGACGCTCTTCGCTAAATCCGGCGCTGAGGGCAATTTCAGGCGCTTCAAGTTTGAGCTTCTCAAAATCGCCCGCGAAAATGCGCTGCCGGATTACGCCCTCGAGATTCTCAACCCTAACAGCCCGGATCCTGGCCTTCGCATGGTCCGCATGGATGGGAAAACGGATGGAAGCATTGTGCTCCCACCTCAAGCGCCCGCCAAGACTCCAAAACCCAGCCCGCAAATCTCAGACGCCATGCGCAAGAAGATCCGGGCAGCCCATCCCGGATGGGACCTGCATGCCCTTCAGCGGGACTATGATGCCTGGCTCGAAAGCAGCACCATCGAGCCCGGCAATTACGAGAAGCTCTTCTACAGCTTCGTGCAACGCGCGGTCACCGCCTAGAATCGCCTAATCCATCCAGTATGAGTTTTATATCCCGCGGATAAATTTGATTTATTCAGACTTTATAACACTTCCAGGATGTATTGACCCACGCCCCTTTTATATTATAGATTGTATATAACCATAGAGTTATTCATGTTATTCGTTCCTTATCCCCGAATCACCCTCTCAGAATTTTGATATTTGATATGAAACTATCCTTCTCGTGAGCCACAAAACCTATTGTTTTGGAGGTTCATAGCGGCATAGACCCCATCGGCCGTACTGTTTGGCACCATCCCCCGCATATCCATCGGGGGATTGGGAACGGCTGTGAGTTCGTCAAGCCATTAGAGCTTCTCCTGCTTTGGGGGAATAGGAACACGCGTCCTCATCCCTTGGCGGAGAGCGGATGAATACGCCTTCACGCCAAACGTCGCGCTGTGCGGGCGATTAGGCGCCGCTGCACGAGCATCGGGGGATTGGGAACGCGATTCTCGCTCCGCGCGGGCCTATAGGGTATCGGGGGAACAGGAACACAGCGTGGAACTCGCGGGTTTTCCTATCGTGGGAATAGGAACGGCAGGACCTTCCCGCCCCGATTTCTCTTGCGGGGGATCGGGAACAGGGCCGTGGGAATAGGAACATACCCCCGGGGGAACAGGAACGAATCGTGCGGGGGATTAGGAACAAACAGGCGGGGTATTAGGAACGGCCCACCCCGCCATCGACGCACTGAGCGCCTCAAGACCGCCCCTGACAGCACCCCTAACCTTTTAACTCTACTATATTAAAGTCCTAACCCCTTTGAAGCGGCCATTTGGATACGACCCAAGCGCTCATGGCGTAGCGGCAAACCCGCAAAAGCGCTGACAGGACAGAATACGGGCAACGCCCGCTCCCAGAGAGGCGAGGCTTGCCCATGCGCCGACCTTGCGTTGAGCGCCAGAGATCAATCACGCTCGCGATCAAAATCATGCTTGAGCAAGCTCTCATGGGCTGAGCCTTCGCCCTGCACTTTGGCTTTGAGATCTTCATAGAGCATGCCGCGCAACGGGGCAGGCTCGGGACGCTTCTGGTCATTCGCCGGAGCAGGGGGCTTCTTCTCTTCCCGCGCGCTTTCATAGTCTTTGGCCAACAAGCTTTCCGCACCCAGCCGCTCGCCGCGTACTTTCGCGCGCAGCGACTCATAGAGCGAGCGCCGCTCGGTCTCGTGCCGACTCTCCATCGGATAACCTTGCAGCGGAGGCGGGACCCCGCGAAATCCAGGCGGACGGAACGCGGGCGCGGGAGCGGCCTCGATTGTAGGCGCATGCTTTCGAAAGCGGCCGAACACCCGCTCCGCAAAGCCTCGCATCAGCTGCTCGCGCAAACCCTTGGGCCCTGGGAACTCTCCATCCATACCGCGCGGCCTCCACGACGACGTCATGCTGGAGATCGGGCGGGAGGCGGGTCACCACAAGACCATCACATGCCCGAACTTGAGGGCATGTGTCGCCGGAGGACATCCAAGCGGCGCGTTCCTAATCCCCCGCTGCGCGGCCAGCGGTGACGACTACGGCGGCCTGAAGTGCCGATGAGAGGGAGAGTGAGGCTTTGGCCCGGGTGAGCCCGGGACCGAGCGCGAGAGCGCGCGCACCTGCCTGACGGGCGAACCCCAAGCCTGACAGGAGACCCTATGCACCGTTCCTCATCGCCTGCGCCCAAGCGCGATTTGCACACCGAAATCACCCAGCGACTCATCCAGGCCATTGAGGCCCATCCCGGAGAACCGAAAATGCCCTGGCGTAAAGCTGGCCGGCCGCTCTGGATGCCTGAGAATGCCCTCTCCCACAAAGCCTATAACGGCATCAATGTCGTCAATCTTTGGGTTGCTGCGGAGATGCGCGGATTCTCAACGCCCGTCTTCGCGACCTACAAGCAGTGGCAAGAGCTTGGCTGCCAGGTCCGCAAAGGCGCCAAATCAGAGCTGGTCATCTTTTACAAAGAGTTTGAAACCGAGCCCAATCCCGACGATGAGGGCGATGACGGCAAGCGCCGCGTGTCGTGCGCCTCCTATGTCTTCAATGCCGAGGAGGTGGAGGGCTATGAGGCGCCACCCGCCGCCCAGACCCTGGGTCCGATTGCGAGGCTTGCCAGCGCCGATCAGTTCATGCGCCACACGCAAATCCCCCTCGTACATGCCGGTGACCGGGCATTCTACAGACCCTCCACCGATACGATCACGATGCCGGAGGAGGGGCTCTTCACCGGGACCGAGACCATGAACCGCGATGAAGCCTATTGCGCGGTGCTGCTGCATGAAGCAATCCATGCGACCGGCCACAAGAGCCGCTGCGACCGCGACTTTACTGGGCGCTTCAAGACCGAGGCCTATGCGGCGGAGGAGCTCGTCGCTGAAATCGGATCCGCGTTTCTCTGTGCAGAGCTCGGCATCACCCAGGACACCCGCGCCGATCATTCGCAATATCTGGCGCACTGGTTGCATCTCTTGAAAGACGATCCCAAGGCCATCTTTACCGCAGCGGCCAAAGCGTCAGAAGCAGTCAGCTGGCTCAAGCGGCAGCAGCCGGCGCATTCAGAGAACAACGGACCAAAAGATTGCCTGTCAGCCGCGATATCGATTGAAATGGAGTACGGGAGGGTCCAATAGGAATATAATCTAATTGCAATAGGGGAGGATCGTTATAGTATAAAAAAGAAAAACAAAGGCACTGCACGCTCATGAGCATTGACAAGATTATCGTTTACACAAATACAGCTCGATTGAAAAACCTTTTTGAGAACGTCGCATATAACCTGCCTCTTCTCGGGTCGGAGCTTCGCATCGTGGTTGCAATGGACGGGTCCCGGTACTGGCATCGTCAGGGCGTACTTCATAGGGAGGACGGCCCCGCGGCAGAACTCGCAGACGGTACGCGCCGCTGGTACAAAAACGGAGTACCGCACCGCATAAATGGTCCTGCTATTGAGAGGCCTGACGGTTTCAAAAGCTGGTGGCAGGACGGCGTTCTGCATCGCCTCGACGGTCCAGCCATCGAACACCATGGAGGTGGACGATACTGGTACGTCAACGGCCAAAAAGTTCCCGAGCCCATGCCGACCGATCTTAGCTGAGCGTGACCTTCACACTTGTGCTGCAATACGGGCATACAATGCCGGATTTTTGAATGGGCACCGGGTCAACAACCATGCCTGCGACGCGATCATCAAGCTCCTTCAGAGCCTGCATAATCTCTTCATTCGACTGCGAGGAAATCTTTTCACTCCGGGCCAAGACTTTAAGCCGTATCAATAAATCGACCGAATGATCCATCGCTTCAATCAGACTGTTTTGTGATGACATATCTCGCCCCCCTTCTCCTTCGATACTTGCTCCCCAAGTGCGGTCCATGCGCCGGAATACAGTCGGATATCAAGCGCGGGTTGCGCGCTCGCCAATATCCCAGCGGCATGATCATACTTGCCAACAAAAACTGACATGCGATCGATTAAACCCATTTTCTTCAAGAGATCTCTGTCGATAAGCTGATGCCCGAGGCGTTGCGCGGTTGTCTCAAGCCAGTTTCCGTAGTCCAAGACAGCATTGAGATTCTTTGCTTCCCGCAGAAGATCGGGAGAGTCTAAGCACTTGTAGACATGCTGGAGTGAGGGAAACATCTTGATCCACTCACTGGCGACACTGATAGCTGCATCCTCCCGACGAAGTCTGTCGGCTCGCGCCTCGGCACGATGTGTATAACGTGCCGTAATTAAGGATCCCACGGCAATGCCGAAGCCGGTCGACAAAAGCGTCAAAACAAAAGGCACATACCACGCGGGAGGGCTCTTGTTCTCAAGCACCGTGAGGCGCCGATCGAGCATTGCCAGATCTCTCGTCGATTCGGGGACAGCTCCTCTCCCCTCAGCTCTAGCTGCGGAAGGCTGAGGATCGATCCCCGCCGGAGACTCCGGTTGGTCGGCCACTGCTGCGCCCGCGACCAACAGAAAAGCGATTATGGAACGTCCCCTCATCCAACCTCACAAAACGGCCCCAGGCCCAATCAGACAACGCCAATCTTCAGCAACGTCCAAATTTATTGCCGCGCGCAAAGCGCGTTGCAAGAGTGTTTACATATATGCCGTTCGACCTGGCCCAGCGGCCGGCCAAGTGCGGAGACGTCAAGTTCCATTCTATCCCTGGCGATGCCTTCCGAGAGGTGTCAATTGTGTTTCTCACGCATAGGCTTGTTCCAGCCGCTTGAACGCCCGGGCCAAGACCTCTTTTTTGTGATCCTGGTGCGTGTCACGAAGCACCGTCTCTTTGAGCTTCTTCAGCGTCGCCAGATCCGGCTGAGCCGTCAGACCCAAGATTTCCAACGCTTCGATGCAGGTGAGGTCTCTATGCGTGGCCAACGCGATGTCCGGTTGAGCGCGTGCCTGTGCCAGCTTGGCTTCACGGTCTCGCCGGGTTGTATCGGGCGAGGCAGGATAGGGCCTTGCGAACAGCAGATGCTGAACCTTCGCAGGGTCGCGCAGCAGGAGCAGCCGGTAGAGCGACTGCGCATAGGCCCAATAGCGCTTGCGGAAGGCTTCATCGCTGCTGTCATAGGGGAAACGCTGCGCCAGAAGCTCCAATGCATCGAGCAGTCGCTCGGAGCGGTAATAGGCGGCATGATCCTCCTCGTCGCGCCACGCAGCCCAGAGGCGGTAGAGGTCATAGGGCCTGCGGATATGCGTCTTGGCGGCCGCACGCAGCGAGGGCGCATAAGCGAGCACGTCTTCGGAGGTTTTGCAGGCGCGGATATGGGTGAGCAGTTCGGGATAGCCCGGGAAGATCCGCCCTTCGACATAGCGCCGGTGAATGAACTTGCTGAAGAGGTGCAACGTGCCGAACCACCCAGCCATGACGATCAGGAGCCCCCAAAGCGGCAGCTGCGTATCGATGGGCAGGATCGGTGCAAAACCCAGCGCGACCCAGATGGCATTCACGGCGTGGAAATATCCCAGCGAGGCTGCCAGTATGGCAACGCCCGCCACCGTCATGAGGATGAGCTTTGGCGGGAGCCATGTCCGGATCGGCGCCCGGCCATGATGGATGAAGGGCCGCAGGACATACGGATCGCTCTCAGCCTCTTTCTGGGCTTTGAGCAGCTGTGCATAGAAGCGGCACCGCCACCGCACGCCGTAAGTGGCGGCAATGACGGCGGCAAAGGGCGGAAAAGCGCATGTAAGCAGAAACGCAGCAGCGATTTTGTTTTCGCGTGACATGGGTCTCGTCCTTTCAGCGTGTGGATTTCGGGAGGGCTTTACGGGTCTCCGTGCCGATCGCGCCATCAGGCGCAAGATCGCTAAGCGAGCGGAGCTGCTTGCCGTCGAAAACGCGCTGAATGGGTGTTCCGCCGCCGCCCCACATGTAGGCGGCTTCGCAGGAGGAGCAGCTATAGCGGCCATCACGCGTATCCTTGGGGCCGCCGTGGCAGAACACGGTGTTGCAGTGCTGGCACCACTGGATGTGCTGGGCCTGGCAGCAGGGGCAGGCGACCGGCGCGAAGGTGATCTCGCCGCGGAACTGTGACGCCCAGCTTTGCGTGAAAAGGCCACTCTCTGCGGAGGAGGGGCCGCCAGTTTCGCCGTAATAGGGCTTGGCCTCGCCGCTGGTGCCGACAATCTGGAAGAGGCCGAGCTCCGAATCCCAGGAGATGAGCTGCGGATTATCCAGCACGATCTTGTCAGCCCCGCTCTGGCCCGCGCGAGGGCTCATGGTCCAATCGAGGATGAAGACCTGCCCGTTTTTGCGCGCGCACTGCGCCCGGATCAGACCCTGCGGCCCGGTCGCGGCGGTATCGCCCTCTGGCGCCGCATCGCTTTTACCCGTCAGCACTGACCAGGCCGCGTTGATGCGGATGAGCGCGTCCTCATCGCCGCGCGCAGCAGCCTCCTTCGCCTGGCTGTCCCGCAGAACCTTGAGAGCCGGCTTTGTGAGGAGCCGCTTGAGGCCAAATGTTTTGAGGGCGTCGTCGAGCGTCATGGTGCCATCTCCCTGCCGAACCGTCCGCGCCATAGCGCCGGAGGATGTTTGGGAAGATGAGGACAAGGCTGGAGGGCCGACAAGATTGCGGTCTCACTGCGATTGGCCGGAGATCAGCGCATCTGTGCCCGCATGGCGTGCAAATGTCTTTGCGCGGCGCGTAGGCGATTGGACAGACCTTGGATCGCCGCGGGCCTAGTTCCAGAGTCCCGCGCCCGCGCTTTGGGCTGCGTCCTGCTCCTCGGCATAGAAGCCCTTCGAATACCGCACGTGGTCTCTAGCGAACCCAGCCCGCACCATGAGCGCGCCAATATCGGCCTCATCGCTGCGGCAATGCATGACGACGCGGGCAGTTCGGTCGCGGTCCACAGGCGCGCAGCTGAGCGCTCCGCTCTGGAGAATCTGCTCCAGGATCAGCCGGCTGTACTCATAAAGCGGCTCACCGCGCTCGGGCGCATCAATGCCCCACAGACGGATTTTGAGCCCTGAGGCGACAAAGGTGTCGCCATCAATGACGCGCTCAAGGAGCATCATCGCATGCGACGGAGGTTCTGCAGAGAGGGGCGCTGGCCAGAGGTAGGAGAAGACAACACAGGCGAGAGAGATGATCAGACGCACAACCATGTACTGAGTATGATGCGCCGGGCTCGCTGCGCGAAGATGCTGCCTGAGCGGGCGTGTGACTTATCCCGACATTCTTTGATCGCGCCTGTCATGGGGCCGCATCGGCTTTGAGCATCAAACCGATCCGGTGGAGACGGTTCGCTGCGCCCTCAGCAATGCTCTCCATCAGATCGCCCGGCATGTCTTTGGGCATGGCACCTAGCGTGTCGATGATCTTCTCCAGCGCCGTATCGGCGAGCTCTTCCATCATCTGCCGGATGGCTTTTTCTGGCAGGCCGCAGGCTTTGGCCGTTTCGATGAAATGCCGCGGCGCGATGGTTTTGAGGACGTAATGGCGCGTGTTACCGACCGCCATCGCCATCTTCACCTTGTTGTGCTGGATCTGCTTCTTGTCGAGCGCCAACTGGACCGACATGACGTCATAGATCGGACTGAGCTTGAAACGCTGCTGCGGCGCAAGCTGGATACTGAAATTCTTGGCATGGCCGTCAATGGCGGCCAGCAGCCAGAACACGATTTGGGCTTTGAAGAACATAAGCCGGTCGGCCTCGGCCTGGTCGCTGCCTTTGAGGATGTTGGCAATGGCCGGTATGCCGGGGCCGCCTTCGGATTCGTATTTGCGCGAGGGCGGCACGGAGAGCGCCTGACACAGATCTTCCTGCGGCAGGCGCAAGAGGCGGCCATCCTTGGCCCAGAGCCGGTCGAAGCGCTCGATGACGATCACGCGCTCCTTGCCGAAATCCTTGATTTGCGATTTGGCAGCCGGCAGGCCCAGAGCCTCGACAATCCGCAGGCACAGATGTTCGTTCTCAACGCTGCGGGACATATCGATCCCGTCTTTGAGCTTGCCAATCTGCGGCTTGAGGATGTGGGTGGTGGGCGTCGATCCGTGTGGTACATGCCAGTGCCCCTTCCAGAACAGCAGTGCTGTCTTTTCCTGGGCGCCGGCAATCGAAATCCGGAACTCCTGATCTTCACTGAGCCCCAGCGGGTTGCGGGCCAGATTGACCAGGATCTTCTCAATCTCCTTATCCGTGACCGCGCGGCCGTTGATGGCGCCCGCTGGCCCTGGGTCAACGCCCTCGGGGAGAAACTGCAGCGCCCCAATGCAGTCGCGGCCCAACGTGGCGAGCAGGCTGTAAGCGTCATCGCCGGCAGCGCCCGTCTTCTCCGCGACCTGTTTGCGGATGCCCTCATTGTCGGGCAGCAGATTGTCGAAGACGGCGAGCACGGGGTCGCCGATAAAGCGGTCCTCGCGCAGCGGCATGGACAGCGAGACTGGGATCGCATTCTCCCAGGCCAGCCAGTCCGGGTCGTACTGGAAATCGATCGCACCGCTGGAGGCGCGCCGCAGTTGTCCGACGCGCTTCCCATTCAGCCACACGGCCAGCAGCCCTGATTTACGCGGCCGGGCCATCAGAAGAGGTCCTCAAAATCCGATCCCTGTCCTTGGGCGCGCGGGCGGATGACGAGCTCAAGGTTCAGAGCCGCCAAGGCATCCATGAGTGTGCCGAGCTCCGTGCCGCGCTCTCCGGCTTCCAAACGGGAGACTGTGGCCTGCCGCACCCCCATTTTCTGGCCAAGTTCGGCCTGGGTCAGCTGGTCCGCACGCCGGATCCGGCGCAGCGCCTCCCCCATTTGCGGGGCTGTTCGCACGATCTGTTTCATGACAGCACAATACGCTACAGCGTATAGAATGTCAATATACGCTTTGGCGTATTTACGTATCGTATACGCTATGGCGCATCGATCATATTTATACGCTATAGCGTATTGATGTATGATCCGCGGAATTCGTCCGCGAAGAGCATGGTCTCGACGATGAGATAGGCGCCCACCATGGCTTGGCGCTCGCTCGGATCAAGACCCGGTGCGGTTTCAATCGCACTCAGGAGCAGGGGGAGCCAGCTCCCCGCCTGGATCCCCTCCAGCAGCAACGAGACCGGCGGGATGAGGTCTTCATCCGGCCCATACCCGTTGAAGCTCAGCGAGCAGGCGACGAGCACGCGCTCGGCATGGTCTTCGAAACCGGGCAGACTCTCATTGAAGCGCGCCAGAGTGCTTGCCACCGCGGGATGTTGGCGGCGCTGCTCATAGGCCATGCTGAAGGCATGCGAGAACCTGTCCATGATGAGATCCGCTCCGGATGGCGATGGAGTGACCGATCGGTTTTTGTGTGAGACTTACGCGTCGCGCGGGAGTCCATCCTGCTGGCAGCACCAATCAGGAGCGCCCGGGGCGCACGCCTCGATCATGTCGAGCATCCAGACATAGGCGCATTCGCGGCATTCCAGAGCGACCACCAGCATGCCGTAGAGGCGGGCGGTCTCCACGGCGAGCACGCGCTCCAGATCCACGCTCCATACAGGGATGCTAACCTCTCCGCGGAGGCGCTCACTGCACAGCACGCTGGGGCGCAGTGTTGGCCGCTCCTCTTCCCCCGACTCGCAAACGCCCAGGCAACCGGCCGGACGTCCCAATGCGAGCTCTGCCCCGACCTCCGCGCTAACCTTCGCCCTTTGCCGCAAATCCACTTTGGCTTTTGCCGGACAACCATGCAGCGCCAACGCGTCGCGCCAGACCCGGCGGCCCTGATCGTCCAGTGGCCGCAGAACATCAAGCACGCGTCCGAAATCCATCTCACGCGCGGGACGGTTGTGATGGGTCATAGCTGGCTCCTGTTCTGCGATACCTCTCCGTCCAATGTTGTGCGGGAGCCCCCTTTCCATCAATGGCTCCACCCCGTCGCAGATGACCGGTCTTGCGCACAAATGCTCTCCGGAACGGGCGGCGCCCGGCCCAGGCCGGGCCACGCTCTATCGCGCGGGAGAGCGCGACCGAGCCGCGGGGGCGCGTCTCGGCCCATGCGGGTCACGATCGTTGCCGCGAGCATGGTGGTCTTCTGGCGATCTGGCTTTGCGAGACGAGCGTCCTGATGTGGCTCAGGTCGCTGCGGGCGCGACAAACCGGTCAGCGCGCGCCAGCCGATCAGGGTGGAAGGCGATGGCTCCCGCCAACATTTCCGCCTCCGCTTTCATAGTCCAGATCGCGAGATCAGGCCCTTCTATGCGCTAATTCAGTCGAGCCAAACACGAAATGGGCTGTCGGTGTAATAAGTTTATAGGTCTACACTCCTGAGCCGTAGTGCGTTGCCGACGACACTTACCGACGAGAGCGCCATGGCGGCCGCCGCAATGATTGGCGAGAGAAGTATCCCAAAGACCGGGTAGAGAACGCCTGCAGCTATCGGGACACCCGCCGCATTGTAAGCGAAGGCGAAGAACAGATTTTGACGGATATTGGCCATAGTCGCTGACGAGAGGTGCCGTGCGCGCACGATGCCCATCAGATCCCCTTTGAGCAGCGTGACGCCCGCGCTTTCCATAGCGACATCTGTCCCGGTGCCCATGGCGATGCCAACATCGGCCGCAGCAAGCGCCGGCGCGTCATTCACGCCATCACCGGCCATGGCGACGATACGGCCTTGCGCGCGCAACTTCTCCACGATGCGGCTCTTGTCTTCGGGGAGGACTTCGGCCTCGACATCAGTGATCCCGAGCTTTTCGGCAACGGCACGCGCAGTGGTGGCATTGTCACCCGTCAGCATCACCACATGCACGCCGGCTCTTTGCAAAGCCTTGATCGCCGCGGGCGTCGACTCCTTGATCGGGTCGGCAATGGCAATGATCCCGCTTGCTACCCCGTCCACAGCCACGAAGATTGCGGTCGCACCCTCGCCGCGCAGTTTTTCAGCCTCGTTAACAAGGTCTCTGGTGGCAATGCCTTGCTCATCCATCAATCGCCTGTTGCCGATGGCTACGCGGCGGCCATCCACCACGCCAAGCGCGCCTTTGCCGAGGGGGGAGTCAAAATCCTTGGCTTCCGACAGTGCAAGCGAGCGGCTCTGCGCTTCGCGGACGATGGCATCGGCCAGCGGATGCTCGCTTGATCGCTCAAGGCTCGCAGCCAGTCGCAGGAGTTCGTGTTCAGCGATCGTGCCAACGACACGAAT
>PERL01000013.1 GCA_002928735.1 Hyphomicrobium sp.
GTCCTCGGGCCGCACCACTAAAACAAACCTCAGCGGCGCGACCACCGCCCCGCCCCCTTCGCGGATAATGCGGAGGCGACATCGAAAAAGGAGAGCGCAGGAGGTCTCAAACAACCAGGCTTAGGGTTGTATAGATCGCGCGGCTCGTGAGCGGCGGTAGCTTCAAAATCGAGGATGCGGCGCAATGGGTCCCGGGCACAAGGCCCGGGATGACATCGTTGGGTGCCGCAAGACGCTGCTTAGGTCTTCACTTTGAAGAGGTCTTCCTGGTCGGACTTTTTGAGGTCCTTGATGTGCCAGGGGAGGCCCTGCTTGCCGATTTCGTCCATGAAGGGTTTGGAGGGAAGTTGCTCGACGTTGAACACGCCTTTGCCCTTCCATGCGCCCTTGAACATCATCATGGCGCCGACGACGGGCGGCACGCCGGTCGTGTAGGAGACCGCCTGCGCGCCGGTTTCCTTGAACGCCTGCTCGTGGTGGCAGACGTTATAGATCATCGTGATCTTCTTCTTGCCGTTCTTGGTGCCGCGGAAGATGCAGCCGATCGACGTCTTGCCGGTGTAGCCTTTGCCCAGCGACGACGGCGGCGGCAGAAGCTCCTTCAGGAACTCCATCGGAATGACGGGGTTGCCCTTGTACATGACGGGGTCGATGCGCGTCATGCCGACGGACTGCAGCACGTCGAGGTGCTTGATGTAGTTGTCGGAGAACGTCATCCAGAAGCGGATCTGCTTCAGGCCCTTGATGTTCTTCACAAGGCTTTCTTCTTCCTCGTGATAGATGAGGTAGGACTTGCGCGGGCCGACTTCCGGATAATCGATCATGGCGGAAATCGTCAGCGGATCAATTTCGATCCACTTGCCGTCTTTCCAATATTTGCCGCGCTGCGTGACTTCGCGCAGGTTGATTTCGGGATTGAAGTTGGTAGCGAACGACTTGCCGTGGCTTCCATCGTTGCAGTCGATGATGTCGATGGTTTCGATTTCGTCGAACAGGAATTCCTGCGCATAGGCGCAGTAGATGTTCGACTGGCCGGGGTCGAAACCGCAGCCGAGGACGGCCATGATGCCGGCGTCCTTATATTTCTTGTGATACGGCCATTGCCACTTGTAGGTGAACTTCGCCTCATCGCGCGGTTCGTAGTTGGCGGTGTCCATGTAGTGCACGCCGGCTTCGAGGCACGCGTCCATGATCGGCAGGTCTTGATAGGGCAGCGCCATGTTGATGACGAGGTCGGGCTTGACCTTCTTCAACAGCTTGACGGTCTCTTTGACGTTATCGGCGTCGACCTGAGAGATCTCGATCGGCGTCTTGCAGCGCTTGGCGACGGCCTCACAGCTGGCGATCCGGCGCGAGGCCAGATGCACCTTCTTGAACACGTCGCGGTTCATCGCGCACTTCTGCGCCGTGACGGAACCGGCGGCCCCGGCGCCAATGATGAGAACGCTGTCCAAGTTTTAAATCCTCCGATTGAAGAGACCGCCGCATCACGTGCAAAGGCACGCGCTCCAGCGATGTTGAACGCCAGAGCGTGCGCACTTAGGGCACTTGAATGTCAAATACAATATGATTTGGCTGCGCATGGCTCATACGCAGTCCGCGACCGCTCCGCCACTGGCCAACGCAGCCGGGCGTTATGGTCAGTCGCTGTCGGCGCCGCGGATGCCGCGGGTGGTGTAGATGACCCAAGCGCCGGCGAGGGCGGCGCTCATCAGTGCCCAGCCGACGAGGCCCTGGATGCCCCAGGTCCAAACGGAGAAAACCAGGATACCAATGTAGCACAGCATGACGGCGAGTGCCTTGTCCTGCTCGCGGCGTTCCTGGCGCTCGGCAGCGGCTTGAGCGGGGGTCTTGATCTTGGCGACTGCGGCCGGGGCGGCGGTCGCCATTTCAAAGGTTTTTGGATCGTGCAGCATCTGGCGTTTTTTCCCAGTTGGACACGCCCGTCGATGCGGCCTGCCCTGTTCCCTCATGGGAGCCATCACCGTACCGCTCCCGGGCCTTTAACTGAGTGGAAGTCTGATCTAGCGCAACGTGCGACCTGTGCGACCAGTCGGCACGCAGGAACTCCCCGTAGCGCTTGTAAACCCGTAGAATATCCACTAGACCCGCCGCTTTCCTGCGGGAGCTGACCGAAAGAACAATGGCTAAAATCTCCCCCCTCGTCGGCATCATCATGGGTAGCCAGTCAGATTGGCCAACCCTGAAGGCGGCTGCCAACATGCTGGCCGACCTGGGCGTGCCCTATGAGGCCAAGATCGTTTCGGCCCACCGGACGCCGGACCGGCTCGCGGATTACGCCAAGTCGGCCAAGGGCCGGGGCTTACAGGTCATCATCGCCGGGGCGGGCGGGGCGGCCCATCTGCCGGGCATGGCCGCTTCCATGACCTCTCTGCCGGTGCTGGGCGTGCCGGTGCTGACCAAGACACTAAACGGCGTCGACAGCCTCTATTCCATCGTGCAGATGCCCGCCGGGATTCCCGTCGGAACGCTTGCCATCGGCGAGGCCGGGGCGACGAACGCGGGGCTGCTTGCGGCGCAGATCCTGGCGCTGAACGACGACGCACTGGCCGGGCGCATCGAGGCGTTCCGGGCCAAGCAGACCGCGTCCGTCGCCGAGACGCCCAAGGATGCGTGAGCGCTCGCCATGACCGCGCTGCCGCCCGGCTCCACCATCGGTATTTTAGGTTCCGGCCAGCTCGGGCGCATGCTGGCGCTTGCCGCTGCGCGGCTCGGGTTCAAGAGCCATATCTATTCGGACGTCGCCGGGCCGGCATTCGATGTGTGCGATCAGCACACGATCGCGCCCTATGACGATCACGCGGCGTTAAGCGCATTTGCGGCCGCCATTTCGGTTGCGACCTACGAATTCGAAAACATCCCGGTTGCGACGGTGGAGTTCCTCGACGCCATTGTGCCGGTGCGTCCAGGCGCCAAGGCGTTGGCGTGCGCGCAGGACCGCATTAACGAGAAGACGCTGGCGCGCGAATTGGGGGCGGAAACAGCGCCTTTTGCGCAGGTGGATAGCCGCGCGGATCTCGACCGGGTGTTGACGGAAATCGGCGTCCCGGCGGTGTTGAAGACGCGCCGTTTTGGCTACGACGGCAAGGGGCAGGCGAAAATTCTCGCGCTCGGCGATGCGGATTCTGCGTGGGCAGCCATGCGCGATCAGCCGTCGATCCTGGAAGGCTTTGTTACGTTCGACCGGGAAGTCTCGGTCGTGGCGGCGCGGTCGCTCGATGGCGCGTTCCGGGCGTTCGAGGTGACGGAGAACGAGCACCGCAATCACATTCTGCACCGGTCTGTCGCGCCGGCGCATATGGAGGCAGAGGCGGCCACGGAGGCGCTCGAGACCGCGCGGCGGATCGCAGCGGCACTGGATTATGTCGGCGTGTTCGCGATCGAATACTTCGTGGTGACCGCGGGTGGGCGTGAGCACGTCTATGTCAACGAGATGGCGCCGCGGGTGCACAACTCCGGACATTGGACGATGGATGGCGCCGAGACCTCGCAGTTCGAGCAGCATATTCGCGCCATTGCCGGCTGGCCGCTGGGGTCGACGCGCCTCAAGGCGGCCGGGGCGGAGATGATCAATCTCATCGGGGACGATATCCTGGCGTGGGAGCGGATCGCGGCGGAGCCTGGCGCGTTCCTCCATCACTACGGCAAGACCGACGTTCGGCCCGGGCGGAAGATGGGGCACGTCAACCGTTTGGTGGCGAAGGATGCGTAAGGCTCTCAGTTGTATGCGCCCGACAGGTGGTCGCGCCGGTGTTTATCCCCTGTGGAGCGATGGACAATTCGGATTTCCTTTGTTAAAAGCCGCCTCACGAAACACACCCGGGGCTGCTGGGCGAACAATCGCTCGCGGCGTCGGTTCTCGTTTTTCTTAACCAGATCAACCTGATACCAGCAGAGGTTCAGTCTCTTGCAAGTTCTCGTTCGCGACAACAACGTCGACCAGGCCCTCAAGGCGCTCAAGAAAAAGATGCAGCGCGAGGGTATTTTCCGCGAGATGAAGCTGCGGAACTATTTCGAAAAGCCCTCCGAAAAGAAGGCGCGTGAGAAGGCGGAAGCCGTTCGCCGCGCCCGCAAGCTGGCTCGCAAGAAGCTGCAGCGCGAAGGCCTGCTGCCGTCCAAGCCCGTCGTTGCGCGCGGCGGTCCGGGCGCTAAGGGTCCGGGTGCCGGTGGCGGTCGTTCGTCGGGCGGCGGTTTTGGCAGCGGCGGCGGTGGTAGCGGCGGATTTGGCGGCGGCGGTTCGTCGTTCGGCGGCTGAATTAGCCAGACATTTTGATTTCAGAGGGGCCGTGCGGGAAACTGCACGGCCCTTTCTTATGCCCGCAGCTCTAGGGCGCGATAGCATTCGATCCGGCCGTGTTGGAAGGAAATTGGGTGGCGAGCCAGGCGTAGATCGTATCGTAGGAGCCGAAGAGATAATGGTCGGAGTGGCCGGCGCCGGGGAACGTAGCGCGCTGGACGGGGCCCTTCAGGGCGGCGGCGACACCGGCGCTCATGCTAACCGGAATGATGTCGTCGGCCTCGCCGTGGACGATCAGCGTGGGTGCTGTGACCTTACCGGCGGATTTGAGCGTTTCATAGCGGTCGGTCATGAGCCAGCGGGCCGGCAAGTGGGGATAGTGAAGGAAAGCAAGGTCGACGATGGAGGTGTAGGGGGCATCGAGGATGAGGCCGGCCACGTCTTTTTCGGCTGCCACCTGCACCGCGATGCCGCTGCCGAGCGACTCGCCATAGAGCACGATCTGGGCTGCCGGGATGCCGCTGGCGCGCACGGCGTCATAGACTTCCTTGGCGTCGGAGACGTTGGCTTTTTCACTGGGCGACCCGCCGCTGCCGCCGAACCCGCGATAGGTCATCATCACGACGCCGTAGCCATGAGTCATGTATTTGCGGATGCGCTCAGAGCGGGTGACGAACGAGCCGCCGTTGCCGTGAAAATAGAGCAGCGTGGGGCGGCCTGGGTTAGCCGCGCCCCACCACGTCAGAATGCGCGTGCCATCGCGCATGACCAGTTCGCGTTCGTCCACATTAGAGAGGCCTGCCTCAGCGGGAGACGTTCGGCGCGTATCGGGCGCGTAGAGCAAACGCTGCTGGATGGCTTGCGCGCCGAAGTGGACGATAACGGCGAGGGCAAGAAGAAGGCCCAGACCTTTGAGTGCAATCATCATCGGAGGCTCGATCAATCCCGGGACTGCCGGGTTATCGCGACCTGTGACAGGCGTTGCAATCCGCAAAACCGCACGGGGACCGGAGCCGCCGTTTCAGCGCAGGCCTTCGGCAAGTACGGGAGGCGGCGGCGGCGTGAAGCCAGCGGGTTCGGCGATGTTCTCCTCGGACGGGTCATCGAAGCAGGCGAGCAGACGCTGCGACCGCAGGGGACCCGGCAGGTGGCCGAAGGCCGATCCGCGGCTCACCGCGATGTAGGGGGAAAACGATTCCACGTCGGCGCGCGTCAGCGAGCCATCCTTGCGGCCGACCTTGATGGCGTAGCAGTCGGCTTCGTTCTCGCTTGTCTGCGTCGGATAGAACACGTGTCCCAGGATGTGATGCGCACACTCGTGGTTGAAGAAGAAGACCTGCAGTTTGTCGGGCAGCGTGTCGAGGCGCCGTTTGTTCAGGGTGATGATTGGCATGCGGTTGACAATGCGGGCGTGGGCGACATCGCCCAGATCATCCATCTGAATGGAGCGAACCGTCTGGCCACGAAAGTCGCGGCAAGTGAGTTCCTGCCCACCGAGGTGGATGCGCGCCTGAAGACCGCCCGATGTATTGGCGTGGGCTGCCCCGAGAACTCCGAGACCGCATAGTGCCGCCAGAGACAACAGGACCCGCCGGGTGGCCCACTGCATACACATCTCCCTCGCTGGAGGCCGAAGAACGGCCACTTCGCTCAGACGCTGACATGAGGCTAACGCGGATTCCCCCGGGCGTGGATCAAAAAATATGTCAGCCTTATTGCGGTGTGAAACTTGGCCGTGGATGTCGACCTAACAAAACAATTTACCGGGCCACGAAAGGTTCCGCCAAAAAACAGGCCCCGCCGGTCGGGCGAGGCCTATCTTGTTTGTCAGGACCGCTAGGGGGTCAGCCGTGCGCCAGGGCCTTGGCGATTTCTTCGGTGACTTTCTTGGCGTCGCCGAGAACCATCACGGTGTTGTCGCGATAGAACACCGGATTGTCGATGCCAGCGTAACCCGAGGCGAGCGAGCGCTTGTTGAAGAAGACGGTGGATGCCTTCCACACCTGCAGCACGGGCATGCCGTAGATGGGCGAGGTTTTGTCGTCTTCGGCGGCGGGGTTTACGACGTCGTTGGCGCCGATGACGTAGACGGCGTCGGCCTGCGCGAACTCAGAGTTAATGTCTTCCAGTTCGAAGACTTCGTCGTAGGGGACGTTGGCTTCGGCGAGCAGCACGTTCATGTGGCCCGGCATACGGCCGGCCACGGGATGAATGGCGTACTTCACCTCGACGCCGGCCTTCTTCAGCTGGTCGCCCATTTCGCGCAGCGCGTGCTGGGCCTGGGCCACCGCCATGCCGTAGCCGGGGACGATGATGACCTTGGAGGCGTTCTTCAGGACGTAGGAGGCGTCCTCGGCCGAGCCGAGCTTGACCGGCTTCTGCTCGCCACCGCCCGCACCCGCTGCCGCCGTTTCGCCGCCGAAGCCGCCCGCGATGACGGAGAGGAACTGGCGGTTCATGCCTTTACACATGATGTAGGACAGGATGGCGCCCGAGGAGCCGACAAGCGCGCCAGTAATGATGAGCGCGATGTTGGAGAGCGTGAAGCCGATGCCAGCGGCCGCCCAGCCGGAGTAGGAGTTCAACATCGAGACGACGACGGGCATGTCGGCGCCGCCGATGGGAATGATGATGAGAACACCAAACAGCAGGCTCGCCGCGACGATCAGCCAGAAGAGCCAGGACGAACCGCCCGACTGCATGAACCAGTAGATCAGCGCGATGATGAAGATGCCGAGCGCGGCGTTGATGAGGTGGCGCATGGGCAGGATGATGGGCTTGCCCGACATCTTGCCCGAGAGTTTGGCGAACGCGATGACGGAGCCGGTGAAGGTGATGGCGCCGATGGCGACGCCGAGGGCCATTTCAAAAAGGCTGGCGGCCTTGATGCCCATCGCGGGATCAGCGGGATTTTCGAGAATGCCGAATGCGGCGGGGGCGTAGAGCGCGCCGGCGGCAACGAACACGGCGGCGAGGCCGACGAGCGAGTGAAACGCCGCGACCAGTTCGGGCATCATGGTCATGGGGATTTCGCGCGCCGTTTTGGCGCCGATGAACCCGCCGATGCCGAGGCCCGCGAGGATCAGGATCCAGGAGATGAAGGAGGGCTGCGCCAGACCCAGTGTGGTCACGACGGCTATGGCCATGCCGATCATGCCGAACAGGTTGCCCTGCCGCGACGTTGCCGGGCTCGAAAGACCGCGCAGGGCGAGGATGAAAAGGACACCTGCTGCGAGGTAGAGGAGGGCTGCTAAATTCGCGGACATCGGCTCACTTCCGGAACGGTATCGGGTTTATCTGGGGACAAGAACAGGCGGGGCTCACTTCTTGGGAGCCGGTTCCTTCTTCTTGTACATGGCAAGCATGCGGTTGGTGACGAGGAAGCCACCGAAGATGTTGATCGACGCCATCACGAGCGCGAGGAACCCGAAGAGCTTGGCGAAGATGCTGTCGGCTTCGGTCAGGGCCACACCGACGGCGAGAAGCGCGCCGACGACGATCACCGAGGAGATCGCGTTGGTGACGCTCATCAGCGGCGTGTGCAGTGCGGGGGTGACCGACCAAACGACGTAATAGCCGACGAAGACGGCAATCACGAACACCATCAACTCATAGACAACGGGGCTCACCGTGTCGGGGCCGCCAGCTGCAAAGGCCGACGTGGGGGCTGCCGCAAAGAGCACGGCCATAGCCACAAGGTTTAGAATGGAACGCATCGTATCGTCTCCTGCCCGCGCGGGACGCGGGCGTTGAAAGCGTCAGTTTCCGGTGAGGTTGGGGTGAACGATCTTGCCGTCCTTGGCGACGAGCGTGCCTTTCACGATATCGTCGTCCCAATCGATCTTCAGCGCCTTTTCCTTCTTGTCGATGAGTACTTCGAGGAAGGCGAGGAGGTTTTTAGCGTAGAGGCTCGAGGCGTTGACCGCCACGGTGCCAGCCAGATTGATCGGTCCGGCGATGGTGACGCCGCCGACATCCACGGTCTGGCCGGGTACGGTCAGTTCGCAGTTGCCGCCGCGCTCGGCGGCAAGATCGACGATGACCGATCCCGGCTTCATGCTTTCCACCATCGCCTTGGTGATCAGGCGCGGGGCGGGGCGGCCGGGGATCAATGCCGTGGTGATGACGATGTCTTGGATTTTGATGTGGTTGGCGACGAGTTCGGCCTGCTTGGCCTGATACTCGGGCGACATGGGCTTGGCGTAGCCGGCAGCCGTCTGAGCCTGCTTGAACTCGTCATCCTCGACGGCGACAAACTTGGCGCCGAGCGATTGCACCTGTTCTTTCGTGGCCGGGCGGACGTCGGTCGCCGAGACGATGCCGCCGAGACGGCGGGCGGTGGCGATGGCCTGGAGTCCGGCGACGCCGACACCCATGATGAAGATCTTGGCTGCGGGCACTGTGCCGGCCGCCGTCATCATCATCGGGAGAGCCTGACCGAACATCGAGGCCCCATCAACGACGGCCTTATAACCGGCGAGGTTGGCCTGCGAGGACAGGACGTCCATCGACTGCGCGCGGGTAATGCGCGGCATGAATTCCATCGAAAAGAGCGTGGCGCCACGCCCGGCTGCCGATTCGAGGCCCGGGCGATCGTTGAAGGGCTCGATCATTGCGGCAACGAGCGCGCCCGGCTTCAACGCTGCCAGTTCTTCCGGCGACGGGCGGCGGACCTTCAAGAGAATGTCAGCGCCATTGATCGCGGCGGCCGCACCGTCGACGATCTCGGCACCTTGCGCCTTCAGCATCTCATCGGAGAACCGCGAGCGCAGGCCGGCGCCCGACTGAACTTTCACTGCCGCGCCCAGCGCGACGAGCTTCTTGACCGTTTCCGGGGACACGGCGACGCGCGGTTCGTCCGGCCCCTCCGCAGTAACAGCAATCGTGATCATGGAGATTCCCGAATGCGCAACGCGGCCGGAGCCGCGTCACCGATTTATAAGATGACGCAGGAGGTGATCGGCGATGCCGTTTCGGCACCGCCGCCGTCGTGGAACGTTCCGCTCTTTGGAGAGGGAACGCCGCTGGCCGTTAGACCAGGAAGTAATACATGCCGCCAAGCAACAGAACGAGAAGGACAATGCCGACCTTCGAATAGCGCAGGAAGGCGTTATAGGTGTCGTTGTGCTGGTTATAGTCCATGGCCGGGTGGCCCTTTGACGTATCGACGCTCATTGAGGTCTTCCCCTCCCTCGCATTATTTTGGGCGTTGCTGGGCCCGGAGACCCTGTGCGTTACCTAACCTAGCCCCCGAAGCGCCGCAAGCGTGCCGCATTCGCCCATCGCTCGTCTTTTAGGCGACGGCAGGCGGACGCACCCTGCTTTGGGTCGATTGGGGATGTGCCTCACGGAATGCTTAACGGTGCAGGGACCCGTGTCGGATGATGTGACAGATGACCCTCGGCTTTTGACAGCGGGTCTGCTGGCGGCGGCCATCGTATCAGCGACAGCCTCATTGCTGGCTTATTGGGCTGGCAGGAGGCTCGGGTTCGTGCATCGCCTTCATTCGAAACGGGATTTTTGCAATGCAGCAAACCAAGTGGCGGTCGCGCCTTGCTCCCGCAATCCTCCTTCTGGCGCTTGCCGGACTTCTGCGGCCCCCCGGTGAGGCGCTGGCGCTGGAGCCCGATCCCGGCGAGGAAAAAGCGATCAAAACCTGCGAGCGGCGGCTGTGCACCATGGTTCTCGGCCGCCAGCCGACCGGACCGGACCTGGCCTGCAACGTTGGCAAGACGTGGGACCGGGATACTTTGAAGAAGGGCGAAAGCTCGTCCGTTTCCTGGGGATTCGGAGATGCGCGCTGTACGGTGGATTTGAAACTCAGCCGGGCTGATCTCGTCGGCGCGCTGACGGCGTCCAAGTACACCGTGGTTATCCCCGAGCATGAAGTGCGCTGTATCGTCGAGCAGGACGGTAAGGCCCGGCCGGTCGTCGCCAGGCTGGCGCCGAAGCTGAAATTCAAGGACGGGAAGGCGGACAAGATCTGGCTCAATCTCGGCGACGTGTCCGGTCCGACGGCGGTGAAGGCGACTGTGAACTTGGCCGCCAGCCTGGAAGACACGCTCGGCATCTTCCATCGCAGCATGTTGAAGTCGGTGAACCGGTTCCTGCATACCAAGTGCGGTGAGCGCTATCACGCCGATGGCCGGCCGAAGGATGATCCCGAGGCGACGACGAAGACGGCGGATAAGCCTGAGAAGCCGGCCAAGGCTCCCGTCGCGAAAGCGAATGCCGTGAAGTCTGCGCCGGCGGAGACAGGCACGACAGTGTCTAAAGGGACCAGCGGGGCAAACGCCGTAGCGGCCGACGCGAAATGAAGCGCGGCGGGCCTCTGGCGCTGACGTTTGTGTTTGCCGTTGCTTCTCATCCTGCATTTGCAGGTGCGCCCGCCGCGGCGCTTTCGGAGGATTGTTTTGCCGAAGTCGAGACCGGCACGGGGCCCGATATCGCGTGTCTCTTCCGGTTGCAGCCATCGGCCGCCGAGCGAGCGGAGTTGGAGACGGGGTCGCGGGGTTATGTGAAAGACTTCGCGTGCCGGATGACCGTGCGGATTGCACGGGCGGAAATCGACAAAGCGCTGGCTGCCGTCGACTATGCGTTCAAAAGTCCGGAGCAGCCCGTCGTGTGTACGATCACGACGTACAAGAGCACGTTCGATGTGACGGGGACGTTTGCGCCGGAGGTCACGTTCAAAAACGGCGTGGCGGTGTCGGCGACGCCGGGGCTCGGGAACATCAAAGGCATCACGCGCGTGATCTCGTGGCCTGTCGTGCAATTCGTCAACCGCTGGCCATCCGTGCGGGAGGGCATGCTCACGATCGTCAACGCTTACAAAACGCACAAGGCGAAGGGCGGGGCGAAGCCGAAGACGTGACGGCGTTATGTGGGTAGCGGCACGCCGGCTTCGGCGAAGACCTGTTTTTGGCGGGCGCTGACCGCTTCGAGGTCGAAGTCTTGGATGGTTTCGTTGAAGAGGCGGTACCAGTTCTGTTTGGCGGCGAGGTGCAAGAAGACGCCACCGAGGCCGATGGCGGCGCGGTCCATGAAGACGAATTCGCGCGGGACAGTGACCGGGCCTTTTTCCTTGAGGATTTTGTGCACGGCGAAGGCTTCGCGGCGGCCGTATTCGCCGGGCTTGGTGTCGTCGGCGATGGTGCGTTCGCGATCGTCGAGCAGTGGGCCATAGATAAAGCGCGCCCACATGATCATGGCGTCGATCAGTTCATGGGTGAGTCCGCGGAAGCCCCAGCGCTCAAAGGCTGCAACGATGCGCGGGCGATCGTCGGACAGCAGGCCCTTGTAGAGTTCGATGACGCCTTCGACAAAGGCGACGGGGAAGGTGCGGATGCAGCCGTAGTCCAGCAGGTTGAGGCCGGCGGGGCGGCCGTTTTCGCTGAAGACGGTGTAGTTGCCCAGGTGCGGATCGCCGTGAATGACGCCGTGGTGGGAGAAGGGATACCACCAAGCGCGGAACATGGCTTGCGCGATGCGGTTGCGGTCGTCGAGGCTGTCGTCCTTGTGCGAAAGGAGCGGACGGCCGTCGAGCCAGGACATGGTGAGGAGGCGGCCGGTGGAGAGACCTGCGTTGATCTTTGGCACGCGGATGATGGCGTCGTTTTCGAAAATGAGGCCGTAGAGCCGAGTGTGTTTGGCTTCCAGCGTGTAGTCGAGTTCTTCGCGCAGGCGGGCGCCGATTTCTTTGAGGATCTCGGTGGTGTCGACGGCGCTGTCGAAGCGGGCGTGGAGGGCGAAGACGACCTTCAACTGCGTGAGGTCGGCTTCGACGGCGGATTGCATGTCGGGATATTGGAGTTTGCAGGCGAGCGCGCGGCCGTCGAGAGATGTGGCGCGGTGGACTTGCCCCAGGGAGGCCGAGGCGGTCGATTGATCTTCGAAGGTGGCGAAGCGGCTGCGCCAATCGGGGCCGAGCTCGGCCTGCATGCGGCGGCGGACGAAGGCGGGGCCCATGGGGGGGGCCTGAGACTGGAGCTGGGACAGTTCGCGGGCGTATTCGGGGGGTAAAGCTTCCGGAATCGTGGAGAGGAGCTGCGCCACCTTCATGAGCGGACCTTTGAGGCCGCCGAGTGCGGCGGCCAGTTCGGCGGCCTGGGCGCGGTCGTTGCCTTCCATGCCGAACAGGCGCTGGCCGGCGACCTTGGCGGCGACCTTGGCGGCGACCGTGCCGACGTTGGTGCCGACTTTCATGTAGCGCGCGGCGCGGGCGGAGAAGCGGTTGTCTTCGTTGGACATGGACGTGGGTGTGCCTTCGGTGATTCTACAGGCTGTTTACGTCGTCGGGCGCCCGCTAGACCGCAACCTGGGTACCTACCTCCACTGCGCGGTCCATGGGAATGCGGAAATAGACGGTGGCATCTTCGGCGGAGCGGGCAAGTGCGAGAAAGAGGCGCTGCTGCCAACGGAGCAGGCCCGACTCGTGGGCGAGGCGGAGGGAGCGGCGGGAGAGGAAGAAGGATGTGTTGCCGACTTCAAGGTTCAGATCCTTGCGGCGGCAGGTCTCGAAGATCTTCGGGACGTTGGGTGTTTCCATGAAGCCGTAGTGGGCGGTGACTTTCGTGAAAAGCGGATCGGTGCGGTCGATCTCGACACGCTCGTGGCGCTGAACGCGGGGGACCGCTTCAGTCTTGATGGTCAGGATGATGTTGCGCTCGTGGAGCACGCGGTTGTGTTTGAGGTTGTGCATGAGACAGGTTGGAGCGAGGCCGGCATCGGCGGAGAGGAAGACCGCGGTGCCGGGGACGCGGACCGGTGGTTTGGCCGTGAGCTTGCGCGTGAGCCACGCCAGATCGGTATCTTCGCGGCGGATTTTTTTGGAAAGCAGGTCGTAGCCGCGCACCCAGGTCCACATGATGACGAACAGAACGGCGGCCATGAGGAGCGGCAGCCAGCCGCCTTCCATCACCTTCAAGATGTTGGCGGTGAAGAAGGCCTGCTCGATCAGCAGCAGAGGGACCACGACGCCGGCAGCGGCCCAAAGCGGCCACTTCCAGACGCGCCAGAAGACGAAGAAGGCCATGACTGATGTGATCAGCATGTCGGCGGTGACGGCCACGCCGTAGGCGGCGGCCAGATTGCTCGAGGTCTTGAACAGCGCGACTACGAACACGACGCCGGCAAACAAAAGCCAGTTCACTTGCGGCAGGTAGATTTGCCCCGCCATCTCTTCCGATGTGTGCCGCACGGTGAGGCGAGGTAGGAACCCCAGTTGCACCGCTTGCTGGGTCAGCGAGAAAGCGCCAGTGATGACGGCCTGGCTGGCGATGATCGTGGCGAGGGTGGCGAGGATAACGATCGGCAGCAACGCCCATTCGGGATAGAGGCGGAAGAAGGGATTTTCGATCAGATCCGGGTGGGCGAGGACGAGGGCGCCTTGGCCGAAGTAGTTGAGCAGCAGTGCGGGGAAAACAAAAAAGAGCCATGCATATTGGATCGGGCGGCGGCCAAAGTGGCCGAGATCGGCGTAGAGCGCTTCAGCGCCGGTGACCGCCAGAAAGACAAGCCCAAGGATCGTCAAACCGAGAATGCCATTCGAAGCGACGAGCACGACGCCGTGGTGGGGGCTTAGGGCATTCACGATGGCCCAGTCATCGGCGATGTGGATGACTCCGCCGGCGGCCATGGCGAGGAACCAGACGGCGGTGATGGGTCCGAAGAACTTGGCAACGCGCGCGGTGCCGTGGGACTGGACGGCGAACAGCCCCACGATGATCACGAGTGAGAGCGGGATGATCCAGTCGTCGAAGACAGGAGAGACCAGTTTCAATCCTTCGACGGCCGAGAGCACGGAGATGGCGGGCGTAATCACCGCGTCGCCATAAAAGAATGACGCGCCCGCCAAGCCCAGCACAAACAGGAGAGGCGCGCTGCGTTTGGCGGCTTTCTGGCCCAGCGCCATAAGAGCAAATGTGCCACCTTCGCCGTTGTTGTCGGCGCGTAGCACGAGGAGAACGTATTTGAGGGTGACGATGAGGATCAGCGCCCAGGTGATCAGGGACAGCACGCCCAGGACGGCGGCGCGGCCTTCAAGTCCACCGGATTTCGCGGCGACGACGGCTTCGCGAAAGGCGTAAAGGGGCGAGGTGCCGATATCCCCGTATACCACTCCGATCGAGCCGATGAGGAGGGCTGCGAATTTGGGGTTGGGGGTCGAACCGGGGGCTTGAGAGCCGGCGATGTCGGCCGAAGCGTCGATCTTGGCCATGGCATGTCCTAATGCTTACCTGCTGCGGTGCAACATTGGGGCGGCGGCGTACGCCTGCGCCTTGCCGCGCGGAAGGTGTCAATTATTATTACAGAGCAAATAAATAGGATTGACTTGGCCAGGACCGCTGCCGATCCGCCGCGCCGTTAACGCATCAGCTTGCTTAAAGATCCGCGCTCAATTTTCGCTGAAAACAGGGGCGTCCGGGATCAGGAAGAGAATGCCGCCGCTGCGGATGCCGACGGGTTCGGTATCGACGGCGAGGTTCAGGAGTTCGTGGGTCAAGGCGCGCGTGACCAGAGCTTCCAGGCGGCCGCGAACGCGCAAATAAGGTTTTATCGCGCCGGTTTTTTCATCCACGGCAAAGCGCAGCGGATGGGCGGGGCCGCATGGCACCACGTCATCGACATTGGTGCGAAAGACCAATTCCTGATGGGGGGGATGGCCGGTCAGTTCCATTTCGACGGCGAGGAAGGGCGCATCGGCGACCGCGACGTCAACGCGTTCGTCGGGCGTGACGAGGTATGTCTTCCCGTCCACGTCTTTGCGGAGCACGCTGGCAAACAGCCGGACCAAGGCAGGCCGGTTGATGGGTGATCCGCGGTAACACCATGTGCCGTCGGCTTTGATTTCCAGGCCGATATCGCCGCAATAGGGCGGGTTCCATGTTTCGACCGGCGGATGTCCCTTTCCGCTGCCTTGCTGCAGCATTGCGGCGAGGTTGCCAAGCCGGTTGGCGGCGTCATTTCCTTGATTATTTTCAGCCATTCGGCGGTGCGTCCTCGTGCGCTTATTTTCGGGTAAAATGACAACCGGTTACACAGGTTTAACTTGACCGGAACGGGTCCCGGACAGCCACTATCCGCAGGCTTCGAGGGGCTCAACCGGCATCCCTATACGCCGCGCCCCGCGTGTGTAACGGTACGACAGCCGCAAGGCTTGCGACAGGTCAATTGCCCGTTCGGGCCATATGAGTGCCCCCCGGGCTATGGAGCTTCAATGACAGTCCTGACTTCGACGGATGAGAGCATCGTACCGCGCCTTGAGGCTGCCGCGCATCAGGTCCAGCGCGCCCACAAGGCTGCAGCCGGGGTGATCTACGGCCAAGACGTGGTTATCGAACGCACTCTAATCACGCTGCTGTCGGGCGGACACGCGCTGCTGATCGGCGTGCCGGGTCTCGCCAAGACGCTGCTCGTCGATACGCTCGGCAAAGTGCTGGGGCTTGACGCCAAACGCATCCAGTTCACGCCCGACCTCATGCCCTCCGACATCATCGGCGCGGAAGTGCTGGAGGAAAGCGCCACCAAGTCGCGTTCGTTCCGGTTCATCAAGGGTCCGATCTTTACCCAGCTTCTGATGGCGGACGAAATCAACCGCGCTTCGCCCAAGACGCAGTCGGCGCTGTTGCAGGCCATGCAGGAGCACCACGTGACGGTCGCTGGGCAGCGGCACGACATCCCGACCCCCTTCCACGTGCTGGCCACGCAGAACCCGCTGGAGCAGGAGGGCACCTATCCGCTGCCAGAAGCTCAGCTCGACCGGTTCCTCTTGCAGATCGACGTGACCTATCCGGATCTCGCAGCTGAACGGCGGATGCTCTACTCGACGACCGGCACGGAAGAGCGCCGTCTCGAAACGGTGTTGACGGGTCCGGACTTGATGTCGATTCAGCGGCTCGTGCGTCAAATCCCGGTCCCGGACAAAGTTGTGGAGGCGATCCTTACGCTCGTGCGCTCGGCGCGTCCTGGCACAGGCGCTGATACGGAAGTCGACCGGTATGTCGCTTGGGGTCCGGGGCCGCGCGCCAGCCAATCGTTGATGCTGGCCGTGCGCGCCAAAGCGCTGATCGACGGGCGGCTTGCGCCTTCAATCGACGACGTGGTGGCGCTGGCGGAGCCGATCCTGAAACACCGCATGGCGCTGAAGTTTGCCGCGCGCGCGGACAACCAAGACCTCTCCGGCATCATTGCGCGGCTGGCCGCGAAGGCCGGATAACGGAACCGATGGCCACAGTCGCTGAAAATTGGTCTGCAGCGGACGCCTCGGAAGGGAACGCGCATTCGCTGGACCGGCTGCAGGAGAGCGCGCATGCGCTGGCCGAGCGGCTGCCCGACCTCTTGATCGATGCGAAGCGGATTTCGCAAACGGTGGCGCATGGCATCCACGGGCGGCGGCGCTCAGGGCCGGGCGAGACGTTTTGGCAATTCCGAAACTATGAAGGTACCGACAGTGCGCAGTTGATCGACTGGCGGCGTTCGGCATCGTCGGATCATGTCTATGTGCGCGAGCGCGAATGGGAAGCGGCGCACACCGTTTGGATGTGGTCGGACTTGTCGGCGTCGATGGACTTCAAGAGCCACCTTTCGAGCGTGACGAAGCGGGACCGGGCCGTTGTTCTCATGCTGGCGGCGGCGGAACTTTTGGTGCGCGGCGGCGAGCGTATCGGTCTGATGGCAATGTCGCAGCCTTCGGGCAGCCGCAAAATCGCGAACGTTCTGGCCGAGGCGATCATCAGCAATATCTCGTCGCCGTTGATCTCGAAGAGCCGGCCGCCACAGCAGCAGATCCCGCGGCATGCGGAAGTGCTGCTGTTTGGAGATTTCCTGGCGCCGGTACCGGCGATCCGGGAACGCATTGAGGAGCTGGCTTCGCTCGGCGCGCGCGGACATCTGGTGCAGGTGTTCGATCCAGCTGAGGAGACGTTGCCCTACGATGGGCGGGCGGAATTTTCCAACGCGTCTGGTCGCGAGCGCTATTTGGCCGACCGCGTGGAGACGCTGCGCGTTGAATATCAAAAGCGGCTTGCTGATCACCGGGCGCAGATCGAAGATTTCACACACCGGCTCGGCTGGTCGTTCCTGGTTCATCATACGGACCGGCCGGCGACGGAACCGCTGCTCACGCTCGTGATGCGGCTTGCCGGTGAAATGGGCGCGGTCTATCGCGCCGAGACGCCCGCGGAGGCCGTGTGATGGGTCTTGGCGCACTGGCGTTTCTCAACCCCTGGCTGCTGACGGCTTTGCTGACGCTGCCGCTGATTTATTGGCTGTTGCGTACGGTGCCGCCGCGTCCGCGTCAGATCGAGTTTCCGCCGACGCGCATTCTCGTCGGCATCGAAAACAAAGAAAAGACGCCGGCGAAAACACCGTGGTGGCTGCTGCTGATCCGGTTGCTGGCGGCGGCCTTCGTGATTTTTGCTTTGGCCGAGCCGGTGTTGAACCCGCAGGCGCAATCGCCGGTCAAAGGGACCGGGCCGGTGGTGATCGCGGTCGATAACGGCTGGGCGTCGGCCGGGGCGTGGGATCAACGACTGGCGATGGTGGAGCGGCTGATCGACGAGGCCGAGAGCGAAAGCCGGCCGGTCGCCGTGTTTGGAACGGCCGCTTCGACAAAAGCACCCGTGATCAAGCTGGAAGCACCCGTTGATGCGCGGGCGACCGCAGCCGCCCTGCAGCCGCAGCCGTTCGCGCCGGATCGGACGGGACTGGTGGCCGCGCTGGAGACGGCGCTGACAACCGCGAATGCAACGGCGGCGAGCGTCGTCTGGCTGGCGGATGGTATCGATCACGACGGCAAGGGTGGTTCGTTTGCCGAGGCGCTATCCAAAGCGAAGGGTGATGGCCGATTCTCGGTGGTCGATGTGTCGGCGGGCGGGGAACCTTTGGGTCTTTCGGCGTCCGTTGGTGCGGACGGCAAACTGACCGCGCGCATTGTTCGTGCGACCGGCGGTCTGCGCGAAGGCACCGTCTATGCCTATTCGGCGCGGGGGCAACGTTTGGGCGAAGCCGCTTTCAAGCTTGGCGCTGGCGAGACCGCAACGACGGCTGCGATCGAGATGCCGCTGGAGTTGCGCAATCAGGTGACGCGGCTCGAGATTGCCGGGTCGCGATCAGCGGGTAGCGTGAGCCTGCTCGATCAGCGCTCGCAGTGGCAGCGCGTGGGGCTGATCAGCGGCGAGGCGCAGGAGAAGGCCCAGCCGTTGCTGGCGCCGCTCTATTATATTCAGCGCGCCGTGCAGCCGTTCTCGGAGTTGATCCTGCCGAAGGAGAAGAACCTGGCGTCGGGCATCAAGACGATCATTGATGACCGGGCGAGCCTGATGATGCTGGCCGACATCGGAACCGTCTCGGGCGAGGCTGCGGAACAGGTGAGCCAGTGGGTCGAAAAGGGCGGGGTGCTCGTGCGCTTTGCCGGCCCGCGTCTGGAAAAGGGCGGCGACGATCTTTTGCCGGTGGGATTGCGGGCCGGCGGGCGTTCGCTGGGCGGTGCGCTGTCGTGGTCGACGCCGCAGCCGCTGGCGGCCTTCGATGAAGAGAGCATCTTTGCCGGGCTGACGATCCCCGCCGACGTTTCGATCAAGCGGCAGGTGCTGGCGGATCCGGCGCTGCTGACGCCGGAGGTCAAGGTCTGGGCGCGGTTGAACGATGGGACGCCACTGGTGACCGCGACGCGCAAGGGCGACGGCTATCTCGTGCTGTTCCATGTGACGGCGAACTCGGACTGGTCGAACCTGCCGATGTCGGGTCTATTCGTCGAGATGCTGCGGCGGATTACGGAACTTGGCACGATGACGGCGGCGCCGAGTGCTGGTGAAGAGGGCAGCTCGGTCGCCGACACGGGTGCTGGGGCTGCCGTTCCAGAGACGTTGGCTCCGACGCAGACGCTGGATGGGTTTGGTGTGCTCAAGCCGCCGCCGCCCACCGCGCAGCCGCTGAAGCGGGCGACGGCTGACAAAACAAAAGCAAGCCTCAATCATCCGCCGGGGTACTATGGTGCCGGTGCCGCCCCGCGCGCGATCAATGCGGTGACGGCGCAAACAGTTTTGGCGCCGCTGCCGGCCCCGCCGGCTGGGACCGAACGTATCGGCTACGACCAGGAAGGCACGACGAATTTGAAACCGGCGCTCTTGACGGCAGCCTTGGCGCTGCTCTTTGCCGACGTTCTGGCCGTACTCTTACTGATGGGTGGCCTCAGGGTACTGATGCGTCCTGCGGCGCAGACTGCGGCGGTGGTGCTGGCTGTGATGGCGTTTGCGCCCGTGCGGGCCGATGCGCAGGATTTCGATTTGCCGAGCCGGTTCAATTTCCCTGGGCGTGCTCAGCCGACGGCGCCGAATGTGACGGTGCCGGCCGAGGTCGCGCCGGCGGACAAGCCTTCGGTGGAGGCGACGTCGAATGTGACATTCGGTTATGTGCTGACGGGCGATCCGAGTGTGGATCAGGTGAGCAAGCAGGGCTTATCCGGCTTGATGAAGGTGTTGCGGGCGCGGACGGCGGTGGAGCCAGGCGAGCCGCGGGGCGTTGACATCGTCGCCGATGAAATCGCGTTTTATCCGGTTCTCTATTGGCCGGTGCTGGACAGTGCGGAGGAGTTGCCGGAAGCGGCACTCGCCAAGATCGACGCGTTCATGAAGCAGGGCGGGCTGATCATTTTCGATACGCGCGACTATGGCAGCGGGTTGCCGACGGGCATGGCGATGGCGGGCGAACGGGGGCCTGCATTGCAGCGGCTCATCGGCAAGCTCGACATTCCACGTCTCGAACCTGTTCCCGACGATCATGTGCTGACGAAGTCGTTCTATCTCTTGCAGTCGTTTCCCGGACGTTGGGACGGCGGACAACTGTGGGTCGAAGCGCAGGAGCGCAGCGAGGACGGCGCGGAAGGTGACACAAATCGCGCGCGGCAGGCGGACGGCGTGTCGTCGATCATGATCACGCCGAACGATTTCGCCTCAGCCTGGGCGCTGGATGAGAGTGGCACTCCGCTTTATCCGGTCGTTCCCGGCGGCGAACGCCAGCGTGAAATGGCGCTGAGGACGGGCGTCAACATTGTGATGCATGCGCTGACCGGCAACTACAAAGCCGATCAGGTGCACGTGCCGGCGCTTCTTGAGCGGCTGGGGCAGTAAGGGCAGACGCATGAATTGGTCGATCGATTTCGCACCGCTGATCCCCGAACCCTGGCTGTGGGTCGCGGCGACGATCGCGGCTGTGCTGTGCGTTCTACTACTGGTGCGGCGCAGCCGGGGCGCTGCGTTGCGGGCGATTGCGCTGGCAGCCGTGATCGCGGCGCTCGCCAATCCGACGCTCAGGCAAGAAGACCGGGAACGGCTCGCCAACATCGCACTCGTCGTGATCGACGAGAGCACCAGCCAGTCGATCGACAAGCGGCCGGAGCAGGCGGCGGCGATCCGCGCGGAGGTGGAGAAGAAGCTCGGCGCCATTCCCGATCTCGATGTGAAGTATGTAACGGCGGCGCGGCCGAGTGAGACGGCGACACGGGGTACGAACCTCTTTGCCGATCTCAATGTGGCACTTGGCGATATTCCACCGGACCGGATCGCGGGCGTGATCATGGTGACCGATGGGCAGGTTCACGACGTGCCACAGAAGGCGGCCGCGCTCGGATTCGATGCGCCGGTGCACACGCTGCTCACCGGGCGTCCGAATGAATTCGATCGTCGCATCGAAGTGGTGAAGGCGCCGAAGTACGGTCTCGTCGGACAGTCGCGCGATGTGGAATTGCGCGCGATCGAGACGGGGCGGGCGGGCAAGCCCGGCGATCTCGTTTCGCTGAAGATCCGGCGCGACGGGCAGCCGGATGAATTGCGCAGTGTCGAGGTCGGGCAGATCGTGCGCATCCCGATGGAGTTTCCGCATGCGGGGGCGAACATCCTCGAAGCGGAACTCGAGACGGCGCCGGGGGAACTGACGCCGGTCAACAACAAGGCGGTGATTGCGGCGGAGGGCGTGCGCGAGAACTTGCGCGTGCTCTTGGTGTCGGGCGAACCGCACGCTGGTGAGCGGACATGGCGCAACCTCTTGAAGTCGGATGCGTCGGTCGATCTGGTCCACTTCACGATTTTGCGGCCGCCGGAAAAGCAGGATGGGACGCCGATCAATCAACTGTCGCTGATCGCGTTTCCGACGCGCGAGTTGTTTCTGGAGAAGATCCGCGATTTCGACCTGATCATATTCGACCGGTACGAGCATCGCGGCATTCTGCAGCTCAGCTATTACGACAACATCGCGCGTTACGTTGAGGGTCATGGCGGCGCGTTGCTGATCGCGGCAGGCGATGATTTTGCGGGCGCGACGTCGCTGTACCGGACGCCGTTGGCGCCGGTGCTGCCGGCACAGCCGACGGGGCGCGTGTTCGAGGAGCCATTCAAAGCGTCGATTACGGAAGACGGGGCGAAGCATCCCGTGACGCGCGGATTGCCGGGCGCGGGCGTGGACGGAAAGCCGCCGACCTGGGGCCGTTGGTTCCGGCAGGCAGAGGTGAAATCCGCGCGTGGCACATCGGTAATGGCCGGCGCACAGGACAGTCCTCTGCTGCTGTTAGAAAAGCGCGGCAAGGGGCGCGTGGCGCTCCTCACGTCCGATCATGCCTGGCTGTGGGCGCGCGGGTTCGAGGGCGGCGGACCGCACTCGGATCTGCTGCGGCGGCTGTCGCACTGGTTGATGAAGGAGCCGGAGCTTGAAGAAGAGCGGCTGATCGCATCCGCCAAGGGGCTCAAGGTGACGCTGGAACGGCGCTCCATGGGGACAACGGTGGCTCCGGCGCAACTCACCGCTGCCGATGGTACGGCGACCGAGGTCAAGCTCGAGCCGGCGGGACCCGGCATTTGGCGTGGAACCGCGGATGTTAAGCTGCCCGGTCTTTATAAGGCGTCCAACGAGGGCCCCGAGGGTCCGCTGACGGTTGTGGTGCATGCGGGAACGGAAGACCCGCGCGAGATGAGCGATGTCACGGCGACCGATAAGGTTATGCAAACGCTGGCCTCTCAGACGGGCGGCGGGGTGTTCTGGACGGGCTCCGGCGCGTCCGCTGACGTGGATGTGCCGCGCATCAGCATGCTCGCTACTGCGAAAGTGTTTTCCGGATCTGGATGGATGGCGCTCCGGGACCGTGAAGCCTACGTGACCCGGGGGGTTAAGATTTTTCCCTTGTTTACCGGGATCTTGGCGCTGGCCGCCTTGCTTGCCTTGCTGTCGCTGGCCTGGTGGCGTGAGGGCCGATAGCCACAATCGGAACGAAAATTAAGCAACAGCGTTCGCCTATAAGTACGATGGCGCGCCGCCCACGGCTGTTATTCACTGGCGATCACAAGGTTTTTACGATTACACTTGCAGAATCTTCTGCGCTGCAAAAAATGGCAGCAATGTGCGACGCGACATCGCATCGCACAATCAAGAGCAGAGAAGCTGGGGGCCTAGACATGCACTACTACGCATACGAGCTCGCGCACGCTATCGCCCGCCCACTGCGGTTTGGGGCGGAGGCGCTCAAGTACAGCGTAGAAAGCCCTTTCAATCCCTTCTCGGCGACACCGTTCAACCGCTCCATAGCGGCGGCTTGTGAAGTTTTTGAGAACGTAACGCGGCGCTATGGCAAGCCTCACTTCGGTTTGAAGGAAACGAAGATCAACGGTATCGCCGTGCCGGTCAGCGAAGAGATCGTCAGCGTCAAGCCGTTCTGCAATCTCATCCACTTCAAGCGCCAGTTCGGCGACGGCGTGCCGGCGCCGGCACACGATCCCAAGGTTCTGATCGTTGCGCCCATGTCGGGCCATTACGCAACGCTGCTGCGCGGCACGGTTGCCGCCATGCTGCCGGAGCATGAAGTTTACATCACCGATTGGGCCGACGCGCGCGAAGTGCCGCTGTTCGAAGGCCGATTCGATCTCGACAGCTTCATCGATTATTTGATCGACTTCGTGCACACGCTTGGACCCGACACGCACATGATCGCGGTCTGCCAGCCGGCCGTGCCGGCGCTGGCGGCAACGGCCATCATGGCTGCCAACGATGATCCGGTGCAACTTTCATCGCTTACGCTGATGGGCGGGCCGATCGACACGCGCCGCAATCCGACGGCCGTCAACGAACTGGCCGCGAAGAAGTCCATCACGTGGTTCGAAAACAACGTCACGTCGTTCGTGCCGCCGCCGCACGCGGGCGCCATGCGCCGCGTCTATCCGGGCTTCATGCAGCTGACCGGGTTCATGACGATGAACCTCGAGCGGCACATGAATGCGCATGTCGACCTGTTCAACAATCTCGTTCAGGGCGACTGCGACAGCGTCAAGGGACACCAGGACTTCTACGAAGAATACCTGGCGGTCATGGACCTGACGGCCGAGTTCTATCTGCAGACCGTTGAGACGGTCTTTCAGGAGCATTCGCTGCCCGACGGGCGGATGATGCATCGCAATCAACTGGTCGATTGCTCGAAGATCCGGAAGACGGCGATTATCACCATCGAAGGCGAACGCGACGACATCTGCGGTCTTGGTCAAACGGAGGCTGCCCAGCTTCTGTGCACGAATGTGCCGGATGACGAGCGGTTCCACTACGTGCAGCCCGGCGTCGGTCACTACGGCGTTTTCAACGGCACGCGGTGGCGCACGGAAATCCAGCCGCGCCTGCGCCAGATGATCCGTTCGGTCGAACGCAAGCGCAAGGTGGGCACCGCCGTCGAGGTGAAGCCGTACATCGGCGGATGGCCGCTGACGCCGGACCGGCCGGCCAACGTGTTGTTGAACGGCGCGGCCGAATAATTCGCTCCGCCTCTTCATAAATTCCCCGACGACATATCCCCGGCCGCGTTTTGGTCCGGTATGCGAACCGTCATGCGACTCGGGCTATCCCTTCTGAATGGATGGCCGGTTTCGACGGCCGCTGACACTCAAGGGACGGCGCGATGTCTTTACTTTTTTCCATCGTTTACGCGGCGCACGCGAATGGGACGCACCACAAGCTGGCGCTTGACGCGCTTCGCACCTTGCCGCGCGCGGATGCGGAACCCTGGCGGCGCGTTTTCCTAAAGTATGCCGAGGTCTATATGACCGGCTCAAAGGCGCCCGATAACGAATTTAAAGACTTCAAGAACCACGTTCTGCATGTGCGCGACAATTACTGGGGCGGCGCGCCGGAGAAGGTCGCCAGCTGGTATGGCCACGTGGTCGAGGCGCTGCGGGAGAAAGATTTCGAGCGCGCGGTTTATGCTGCCGGCGTGCTCAGCCACTACTACACCGACCCAATTCACCCCTTCCACACTGGACAATCGGATGCCGAGTCGAGCGTGCATCGCGCGGTCGAGTGGAGCATCAATCGCTCCTACGACAGCTTACGCGCCGAGGGCGAAGCGAAACATCAGGACGGGCTGCCGTCGGTTCCGGCTGGCGGCGACTGGCTGCGAGCGATGGTGCTTGCGGGTGCGGATCGCGCCAACCCGCACTACGAGACGCTCATCACGCACTACGATCTTGCCCGGGGCGTGCGCGAGCCAACCGAGGGCCTGAACCCGATTTCGCGGGATGCCGTGGCGGGACTGCTGATTTATGCCGCGCACGGCTTCGCGTTGATCCTCGATCGCGCCATCACGGAGGCGGGTGTCGAACCGCCTGAGGTATCGCTGACGGCGGAGACGGTGTTGGCGACGCTCAAGGTGCCGGCGAAGTGGATCACGAAAAAGATTACCGACGCGGACACCCGGCGGCAGGTGCAGGCCATGTACGATGAGCTGATGGCGACCGGCCGGGTCGAGGCGACACTGCCCGAAGATGACCGGATGGTGCGCGATCTTCATGCCAGGGAAGTGCTGGCGCCGCGCGCCGCGGCCATGGCGGCGGAGCGGGCGAAGCGGCTTGGACCTGCAGTGGCGCCGAAAGAAGCCAAGCCATCAGCCGTTGCAAGGCCGGCTGCGGTGGCGGGTCTGCGTGCGCTGGATACAGTTGCCCCGAAGCCGGCGGGCGAACAACCGGCTCCCATGTCCGCCGCTGTGCGTCCGCACATCGTGGTGTTGGCACCGCCGCAGCGGCAGCAGGGTCTTTCGAGTTTGGACGCGGCGCCGCGCTGTTATCTCCTGGAGACCGACGATCTGGAGCGCGCACCTTCGATTGGGCCGAAGTTGGCGGAGCGGCTGGCGCTCGGCGGCATTGTGAGCGTGAAGGACTTTCTCGACGCGGAGCCTGATGCGGTCGTGTCGCTGCTCGGCGGGGGGCGGATCGATGCGGCGATCGTTGAGCGCTGGAAGGCGGAAGCGCGGCTTGTTCTGCGCGTGCCCGGATTGCGCGGCACGCATGCGCAATTGCTCGCGGGGGCCGGTTACGACACGGCGGAGAAGCTCGCCAAGGCCGATCCCGTCGCGTTGTCAGCGGCTGTGTTGACCTTTGCGACTTCGCCGATGGGCACTCGCATTTTACGAAACGGGGATACGCCCGACATCGAAGCGATCACGCGTTGGGTCCAGAGTGCGCAGCAGGCTCTGGCCGCTTAGGCACCAGGGTGATGGGGCCCCCCTGATCACCGGCGCGGCACTTGCGCCACACATCGCGTGCGTTCACGACGTCATCTCGATTTTGCCCCACTCTCTCCCCAGTCGACTGATTAGTCGGCAGTAACGGCGGATGCTTAGCGTCCGGCCGCTCGGCAGCGGGGGCTCCGACGACTATTTTTCGCGATGGTTGTGATTGCGAGGGTTCAACAATGACCACGATGGAAGCGGTTCGGGACCGCATTCTTTCTCACAGTCTCGGGCTTGTCAGTGCACGGGGCCTCTCGGCTTTGTCGATCGGCGATCTGGCGCGGGATATGGAACTCTCGCGCAGCGCTCTGCTGGCACACTTTGCGGATCGGGATGCACTACAGATTGGCGTGATCGAGAAGGCAGCGACACTTTTCGTGCATGACGTGGTGGAGGCGGCGACTTCAACTGCAGCGGGCGAGGCGCGTCTTCGGGCTCTTTTTGGACGCTGGCTGGCTTGGTCGCGGTCACCACGTCTCACCGGCGGTTGCCCGTTCGTCCATGCGAGTGCGGAGAGCGATGCGTTGCCTCCGGGCGTGCGCGACAAGCTGGAAGACTTCATGACTGGGTGGTCGGACGCGTTGAAGGCGTCGATCGACGATGCCAAAGCGGCCGGTCAACTGGCCGCCGATACGGATGCCGGCCAACTCGTATTCGAACTCTATGGTCTCTATCTCAGCCATCATTTCTGGCACTGGTCGATGAAAGACCGGATGGCGCAAGAGCGGACGCAGCGGGCGTTCGAGCGGCTGTTGGCGGCGAGCCGCGGGTGATGCTACGCTTTTCAAGCCCTTGCGCCGGATGCGGCGCCGGGCCAAAGTAGTGACGTTCCGAGGGGCGCCGGTTGGCCGGCTGAGATTGCGCGATCGAGCGCGAGCACCCTTCGAACCTGATCCGGGTCATGCCGGCGAAGGGACGGACGCATGTTCCTGGCTATCAGCCGGGGCTCCTCCTTCAGTGGCGTGATGAAACGCGAATGCGCGGCCCCTAGTGCGCGCGGGAGACGAGCCATGAACAAGCCGACGCGGCCTGCCGATCTTTCTTTGCCCACGGTGACGACGGGGCCAATCAGTGCTTCGCGCAAGGTCTATACGGCCCCGGAGGGGCATCCCGATATCGCCGTTCCGCTGCGCGAGATCGCGCTTACCGATCCGAATGAACCGGTGTTTCGCGTTTATGATCCGTCGGGGCCTTACACCGATTCTTCCGTTGCGATCGACGTGGCGAAGGGTTTGCCGCGATCGCGGGCGGCGTGGGTTGTCGAGCGGGGTGGCGTCGAGGCGTATCAGGGCCGCGAGGTGAAGCCGGAGGACAACGGGCATGTGTCGGGCGCGCATGCGGCGCGGGTGTTTCCGGTGGTGAATGCACCGCTAAGAGCACACACAGGCCGGCCGGTGACGCAACTGGAATTCGCGCGCGCGGGGATCATCACGAAGGAAATGATCTACGTGGCGCATCGCGAGAATGTAGGGCGGCAGCGGGTTCTGGAGCGCGCGGCGGCCGCGCTTGCCGATGGCGAGAGTTTCGGGGCGGCTATACCGCCTCACGTCACGCCGGAGTTTGTGCGGGAGGAGATTGCGCGTGGGCGGGCGATCATTCCGGCCAATATCAATCACCCCGAACTGGAGCCGATGATCATCGGCCGCAACTTCCTGGTGAAGATCAACGCGAATATCGGGAATTCGGCGGTGTCTTCTTCGGTGGAAGAAGAGGTCGAGAAGATGGTGTGGGCGATCCGCTGGGGGGCGGATACGGTCATGGATCTGTCGACGGGGCGCAATATCCATACCACTCGCGAGTGGATATTGCGCAATGCGCCGGTACCGATCGGGACGGTGCCGATCTATCAGGCGCTAGAGAAGTGCGGCGGCGATCCGGTCAAACTGACGTGGGAACTCTATCGCGACACGCTGATCGAACAGTGCGAGCAGGGCGTCGATTATTTTACAATTCATGCGGGCGTGCGGCTGGCCTACGTGCCGCTGACGGCGACCCGGGTGACGGGGATTGTTTCGCGGGGCGGGTCGATCATGGCGAAGTGGTGCCTGGCGCATCACAAAGAGAGCTTCCTGTACGAGCGGTTCGACGAGATTTGCGACATCATGCGGGCGTATGACGTGTCATTCTCGCTCGGCGATGGTTTGCGGCCGGGATCGATCGCGGATGCCAACGACCGGGCGCAGTTTGCGGAACTCGAGACGCTCGGCGAATTGACCAAGACCGCGTGGGCGAAGGGCTGTCAGGTCATGATCGAAGGGCCGGGTCATGTGCCGATGCACAAGATCAAGGTCAATATGGACAAGCAATTGCGTGAGTGCGGTGAAGCGCCGTTCTATACGCTGGGGCCGCTGACGACGGACATTGCACCGGGGTACGACCACATCACGTCGGGGATCGGGGCGGCGATGATCGGGTGGTTTGGGACGTCGATGCTCTGCTACGTGACGCCGAAGGAGCACCTGGGGCTGCCGAACCGGGACGATGTGAAGACCGGCGTCATCACGTACAAAATCGCGGCACACGCGGCGGACTTGGCGAAAGGGCATCCGGCGGCGCAGTTGCGCGATGACGCGCTGTCGCGGGCACGGTTCGATTTCCGCTGGGAGGATCAGTTCAATCTCGGGCTCGATCCAGATACGGCGCGGGCCTATCACGACGAGACGCTGCCGAAGGAGGCGCACAAGGTGGCGCACTTCTGCTCCATGTGCGGGCCGAAGTTCTGCTCGATGAAGATCACGCAGGACGTCCGCGACTATGCGGCGAAGCTCAATGAGCAAGCGCAGGGGATGGCGGACATGAGCGAGAAGTTTCGCGAGATGGGCGGTCAGGTTTACGTGCGGGAGAGCGGGGGCGGTTAAGGGTCCCCTGACGGGGGGGCGTGGCGTCAGAAAGGCACAGTTGAAAACAATCCTGTGGCTGTCGTTTCCGCCATATTGGCGCCGCCGATGCAGACGCATAACACTGACGAACCGACTAGGGTTCGGCCCTAGGTTCATCGTCTGATGCCAAGCTGAAGCGCACCCATGCTCGAACCGCCCGCGCTCCGTGCGCGCCCTCGCGACCCTCGTGTCGACTTCTTCCGCGGTTTGGCGCTGATCTTTATTTTTATCGACCATATCCCTGATAATACATGGGCTTATGGGACACTGAAGAACTTCGGGTTCGCGGATGCGAGCGAGGTTTTCGTGCTTCTGTCGGGGTATTCGGCGGCACTCGCTTATGGGCTCGGCAGCGATCGCGGGCCGCTTAAGCCGTCGTTTTACCGGGCGTTCAAACGGGCGGGGCGAATCTATCTCTGGCACATCGCCATTCTCATTGCGTCGGCCATCATCCTGTATGCCGCCGCCCACGCGTTCCGCGACCCGGCTTACGTCCACAATATGTTTCTGCAGCGGCTGGGAGACGATCCAGCCGGGGCGGCGTTTGGGGTGCTGTCGCTCACCTACCAACCCAACCAGATGAACATCCTTCCGCTTTACGTGGTGCTGATGCTCTGGTTTCCGGTGATGCTGATGCTCTTCCGGCGGGGCGTCGTGCTGACGCTGACGGTCTCGGCCGGCATTTGGGCGGTGGCCAATTACTTCAAGATCAATCTGCCGATGAACACGCCGGGCGAGGGCTGGTTCTTCAATCCGTTTGCCTGGCAGCTTTTGTTCACAACCGGGGCGGCGGCGGCGATGCTGGGGCGCAGTCACGAGTTGACCAAGAAGTCCGCGCTGCTGGCCATGGCGATCTTCTACATCTCGTTCTCGTTTCTGTATGCGGCGCCGTGGGTGCCGATCGGCTGGCTGCCGGATCGTCCGCTGCTGCCGCCCGATCTGATCGGCACGGTGAGCAAGCCCGATCTCTCGGCATGGCGATTCCTGCACGTCCTGGCGCTGGCCTATCTCGCCGGATCGCTGATTCCGGGCTCGGCGGCGTGGCTGCAACGGCCGGTGGCGCGCGCGATCTCGCTGTGTGGGCGGCATGCGCTGGAGATTTTCGCGCTTGGCACTATTTTGTCTTTTGCTGCGTGGATCGTCTTGCGCCAGATGGGCACGTCAATGGCGCTGGAGTTTGCCGTATCAGCCCTCGGCGTGGCGGCGATGGCCTATGCGGCCCGCATTCTGACCGTTCGAAAGGCCAGCCAATCCGTGCCCACCACAGTGCCCGGCTAATCAAAGACCAGTGACGCCCACCACGTTGCGGGCGTGGACGGCTTCGTAGTCTGGATAATAGATCAACGTTCCATCATTGAGATCGGCGGCGATAAGGTCGCGCAGGGGGGTGGCGGGGCTTTGGGTGCCGGATGCCATGTCGATCAAGGCGCGGACATAGCGAGCGGTGGCGGGTATTAGTCCCGGCCCATAGCCGCCCGATGCAATGCGCTCTGGGCAACCGTGATTGGGCAAGATGCGCTTTGGGTATAGTGCCGCGAGGCGCTTGAGTTCGGGAACATGACGGGTGAGGTTTGCGGGTTCGGCCACGTACGTGACGGTATCTTCCAGTGTATCGCCCGCCAGGAGAAGCCGGCTCGCGGGAAGCCAGAGTACGACACCGTCATCGCTGTGAATGTCGTAGTGCCGGAGTTCGACATCGATGGCGCCGATTTTCAGCGTGAGCTGATCCTCGAACGTCCGCGTTGGCATCACAAGCGGGGCGATGGCGGGCGGGCCATCGTACGTTCCCGCTTCGATTGCGGCCTGGTTGTCTCTCATGTGAGCGGCTGTTCGAGCGCAGGACACAATTTCGCAATCGGCGAATACGGCGTTGCCGGCGATGTGATCGAGATGCCAGTGGCTGAGAACGACAGTGAATCGGCGCACGCCGCGGGCAGTGAGGGTGGCGCGGATGGTTTGAGCGTGGGTAATCGAGACGTGCGTATCGTAGACTAGGCACTCTTCTCCATCGACGATCGCGTAACTGGCAATGCCGAGGGACAGGGCACCGTCATCGACCCAATTGTCACCCGCCGCGAAGCAGTAGCCGGGGATGCGGCCGTCGTAGAATGCGAGCACGTTCGGATGGGGCTGAAAGATGCGCAGATGGGGGAGCATGCTTCTCTCTCCGCGCGGGGCGCGATGCGGACAGGGTAGAGAACAACTGCACCGCGTCAACCATTCCAGACGGGTTGCTGCGTGACTTTACGCGGCCTCTTTTCAAGCGAGAGCGAATGTGCGAGCTTTCAGTTATCGTTCAACAACTGGAAGGAGGTGATCCGATGTCGAGTGGGATCTTGAAGGCTGCGATGTTGGGGTCGCATGGGCTTTCTTCGGAACACCTTCCGCTGATAGCCTGATGGTCCGCGACGCCGGCGGGCCGATGCCCCCGGAACTTCGCGCCGGTCTCACGGGGCCGCTCGGAAACGAGCGGCCCTTTGTGTTTTTGTCTCATCTTGCCACATCGCAAATGCACTCTGCCGTGTTACGGGCGGCATAGGCTGGGGGCGGCAAACGCGCTAGAACGCGAACATGACGCATCGCGATTTCCTCTATCGGCTGGCTGGAACCTTGGCTGCGGGACTTCTTCTGGCAGGGGCCATCCGGCTCGGCCTTGGGGCGCGGTGGTTCGATTTCTACGGCTGGGCTACGGTTCTGTTGGCGACGGCTGTGGCGGTGACGGTTCTGCTCTGGCGGAGACTTCCGCTTGTGGGCGCGAGCCGTTGGTGGAGCCTCTTGGCCGGTGTGCCGGCCGTCGTCGGCGCTGTCATCCAAATCGGATTTTGGGTGATGTTTTTCCGCACCGGCGGGAGCAACCCCACGCTCGGGGTGGCGCGGGAGATGGTGCTGCCAACGTTGGATGCGGCTCTGCCGTTTATAATCGCGATATGGCTGGCCATTTCAGCCGGGCTGATAACCAAGGCAGGTCGGCCTGGAGCCGGGGCATAGGACCGTGTTCGGATTCCTTAACGACACAGGAAGGAGCCATGCCGTTCACGCTCCTCGACATATTTTCAACAACGCCTCATGATGCTGGTCTAGGAGAGGGCGTTATCCTACCAATTTGAGGGAGTATATATCCGTGTTCAGTCGTGGTCCCGGTTCCGACGGTACTCAGCCCAAACCTCCCTCCATGCCGGCTATGAGCCCCGCTCCCGCGGCGGCACCAGTGGCGCGCCCGGCCGGGTCGCCGTTCGACAGAGCGGCCGGTGGCAACGGAACGTCAGTGATTGGCACCGATCTCACGATTATGGGTGAGAAGATCACGATCATTTCGCAGAACAAGCTGACCATCGACGGGGATGTCCATGGCGACATCCATGGCCGTCAGGTCGTCATCGGCGAAGAAGGCTCGGTGATCGGCACCGTGAACGCGGAGGCCATCGAAGTGCGCGGCGGCGTCAAGGGAGCAATCAGGGCGGCCACGGTCACGCTGCATCCGACCGCGCAGGTGGAAGGCGACATCACACATCAGACGCTGGCCATTTCCGAAGGCGCGCAGTTCGACGGGCGCGTGCGGCGGGCTAAGGACGCGGCGGATTTGAAACCCAATCTCGACGTTTCCGGTTTCGAGACGATCCGGATGCAGGCCCTGACCAACGGAAGCTAAGTCTCCATGGCTTCGACGAACAGATCAGGCTCCGGGACCTCGCGGTACCGGAGCCTTGTTTTTTCCAGGACGGCGCCCGAGGCCAAACCGGTCGTTCTGCTGACGGGCTTCGGGCCCTTTCCCGGTGTGGAGCGCAATGCGTCGGCGGACCTTGCGCAGACGCTGGCGCGGATGGGGACCGGGCGGTACGAAAATGTACGTTTTATCGCCGATATTCTGCCGGTCGACTGGCGGCATGCGCCTGTGCGGATCGGCGCGTTGATCGGCCAATATCGCCCGGCGGTCTCGTTGCACTTCGGCGTCTCGGCACGGGCAACCGGCTTCGTCATCGAGGCCCATGCCTATAACGCGGCGATTATAATGCCGGACGAAGGCGGGCACACCGCGGAAACGTCCTATCTCATCTCCGGCGACCGGCCACGGCGTTCGGCGACCCTTCCCGTGCGCCGCATCGTTGGGGATTTGCGTGCCGCTGGATTCCCAGCGGAGCTGTCGTCTGATCCCGGCCGCTATCTCTGCAACGCCGTGCTTTATCATTCTCTCCGGCACGCGACGCGGACGGCGCCGCGGCAGCGCGCCGGATTCATCCACATTCCTGCCACACTCGAAAGCGGCGTCGGTGGTGAGACGTCGTTAATCAGCTGGCCTGATGCAATCGCAGGCGGACTGCGGTTGATCGAGACATGCCTCATGCCATTGCGCCGCAGGGAAAGCGTCTTATCTTAAGTTTCATCCGGCTGGGTTCCTTCGGTTTGCGCGTCCCCGGTTGCAGTCTTTGCAGGAGTTTTGCGCACCATGTCGCCCGCTCAGCGCCGCCGCGCGGCCCATCAGTACCGCCGGAGCACGTCCATGTTCGCCACCATCGTCATGTCGGCCGGAATTATCATGGCGTTGACCGGAGCGGTGGGGGCGTGGCGGGGCATCCTCACGCAGTCGTGGCCAACGGTTGAGGCGACGCTCATCACCAACGCGCTGGAGACGGCGACGGGTACACGCGCGATTCCGATGACCGATCGGCTGCGTGGTGGGATCAAGGAAACGGTGGAGACCGAACAGTTGGCCCTGACCTATCGCTACACGGTGGATGGCGTGCCGTTCGAAGGGCACAAGCTGGAGCCGTGGGATTTCGGGTTGCCGGGGCAGGCGAAGATGAAGGCGGTGGCGGCGCTTGGCTCGGGGGCCAAGCATACGGTTTCGTATGATCCTCAAGACCCCAGGCGCGCCTATCTGAAGGCCGGACCAAGCACCACGTCTCTGACGTTGCTGACGATCGGCGGGGTATTAATGGCGGTGGGGTTTTTCATCGGACGGGTGCAGCGCCGCGCGTAACGTCACGCGGCGCTGCTATCCAGCGATTTACTCGGCTGCCTGGCCTTCGAGGAAGGCGTGGGCATCTTCCTGGCGCTCGAAGATGTGGGGCGCGAGGCCGCGCTTGGACAGCGCTTCCTGCATCTTCAGACGCATGAAGGCGGACGTCGTGTAGCGCGTGGTCGTCAGGTAGTGATCGTCCATCATGTATTGGATCATCTCGGCGTAGTCGTCGTAGAGATCCTCGGCGATGCGGCAGCCGTCATGGTTGACGACCGAGTTGACACGGCGGCCGGCGGCGACGCATGCGGCGACCAGCGTCTTGCGGAGGTCGTCGATGTCGCTCTTCTTGCGGACGCTCCAGCCTTCGAGGTTGACGAAGAGGATGTTGCGGTCGCTGTCGTAGCTGACGCGTTCCGAGAGCTTGAGGTTCAAGAGTTCGGACAAGAGTTCCATCGGCTCGTCGACGAAGATGCGGCGATCCATGGGCATCGGCTTGTTGATGATGGGCTTGAAGTCCATGTGGGCGAGAATGTGCTTCTCGATATCAATGCCGGGGGCGACTTCGATCAATTCCAGACCGCCGGGGGTGAGCTGGAACACGCAGCGCTCGGTGACGTAGATGACGGGTTGCGACTTGCGACTGGCGTAGGGGCCGGAGAAGGTGATCTGCTCGACGTTGTTGACGAACTTGCGGGCGCGGCCTTCTTTCACGATCTTAAGCTTGCCGTAGTGGATTTCAACTTCCAGGCCGCCGGCGGTGAAGGTGCCGGCGAAGACGACGGCGCGGGCGTTTTGCGAGATGTCGATGAAGCCGCCGCAGCCGTTCAGGCGGCCGCCGAACTTCGACGTATTGACGTTGCCGAACTGGTCGCATTCGGCCATGCCGAGGCAGGTCAGGTCGAGACCGCGGCCGTGGTAGAAGTCGAACATCTGGTTTTGGTCGATGATGGCATGCGCGTTGGCGGAGGCGCCGAAGCTTGATCCGCCCGCCAGAACGCCACCGATGGCACCGGCTTCGGTTGTCATCACAATGTAGGGCGTGACGCGCTCTTCTGCGGCCACTGCGGCGACACCGTCGGGCGCACCGACGCCGAGATTGATCACGCCGTTGGGTGGGAGTTCGAAAGCGGCGCGGCGGGCGATGATCTTGCGCTCGTCGAGATCCATTTTGGGCATGGCATCGACAGGGATGCGGATTTCGCCGGAGAGCGCCGGGTTATACATGACGCCGTAGTTCATGCGGTGCATCTCGGGCTCGGTGGCAACGACCACGCAATCGACGAGAATTCCGGGAACGCGCACGTCCTTGGGCTTGATTGAGCCCTGCTCGACGATGCGCTCAACCTGCGCAATGACAACGCCGCCGTTGTTGTGCGCAGCCATGGCCTGGGCGAGAACATCGAGGGTGAGGCACTCTTTTTCCATCGAGAGGTTGCCGGAGGGGTCGGCGCTGGTGGCGCGAATGAGCGCAACATCGATGGGCGTTGCCTTATAGAAAAGCCACTCTTCGCCTTCGACTTCGACGTGTTTAACGATGTCTTCGGTCGTCACCTCGTTAACCTTGCCGCCGCCGAGGCGGGGATCGACATAGGTGTGCAGGCCGACTTTGGTGAAGAGACCGGGTGAGCCGGCAGCGCAGGAGCGGTAGAGTTTGGAGATGACGCCCTGGGGAAGATTGTAGCCGGTGATTTTGTTTTCTTGGGCAGCTTGGGCGACTTTCGGCATGCGGCCGAAGTTGGCGGCGATGACGCGCGTGAGCAGACCTTCATGATGGAGGCGGCCGGTGCCGAGGCCCTTCGAGTCGCCAGCGCCGGCGCACATGATGAGCGTGCAAGCCTTGGGCGCTTTGGTTTCGACGTAGCGCTTTTCGAGCGCGGCATGGAGGGCTTCGGGAATACAACTTTGCACGAAGCCGGTGGTGCAGATGACATCGCCGTCCTTGATCAGGGCGATGGCCTGTTCGGCGGAAATGACTTTATTCTTCGCTCTGGCTTCCATGGATAAGGCGTCTCCCCGAGGTCATTATCCGGTCCGGGTCTTGATGCCCGGCCGCTGCCGTCTTGATCAATGAATGGATCATACTTTCGGCGAAGATACATAGCGGGAAGTCCCGGGTGGGTGTCCTACTCCCCTGGGTAGAACCTGCCTATCCGAAGGGCGCGGCGGTCGCGCGCAGCTCCGATTATGTGCGCTGCAGCATGGACCTTGGAGGCTGAGGGAATGGGAGACTTTGGCCTTAACCCAAAGATTGGCCGCATTCGCGCTCGATGGTGAGACCCGTTTGTTGTTCCGACCTTGGCTCGAACCTTGAGGAGGCGACCGCAGCCATGCATTCCCGTTTTGCAAAATCCTTGCTGTGCGCCGGTTTGGCGATGCTGGTGCAGGCGCCGGCCAGCCTAGCAACTTCGTTTCAGGATCTGGCCGGGACGTGGCGCGGCGTTGGACGGGTACAGTTGCTGTCCGGACAATCGGAGGCTTTGAGTTGCAAGGCCTACTTTACGGCGAAAGAAGACGGGAACGGTTTGGGCATCGCGCTTGCCTGCGCCAGTGCGTCGAACAAGATCGACCTCAGGGCCGCCTTGGCCCAGACGGGAGAGGCCATTTCGGGGTCTTGGGAGGAGCGATCGTTCAACTCGACGGGGTCGGTGGCCGGGACGTTTGGGAACGATCGGATCGACCTCACGATCGACGGCACGATCAAGGCGACCATGTCGATTACGCTCGAGGGTAAGAGCCAATTGATCTCGATTGCCACCGAGGGGCAGGGCTTCCGGTCGGTCGATCTGGAATTGGAGCGCAGCTAGGCGCGCGAGCGCGACTTGTAGGCGCTCAAGCGCGGCTGGCGGGACACGCTTTTCTGCGCAGAGTCATGGTATTGATGCGTCATGCTTCGCTGGATCGAATGGGTCCGGCCCTATGATCGATCCTGGAGATTCGTTATGCTCATGCGCCGTCCTCATGCCCTGATCCTCGCACTTGCCACGGGTCTCACGCTCGCCAGCCTCGCGCCGGCCGAGGCGGGGTTCAAGCGTGGCCGGGGATACAATGGCGTCGAGGAAGGTGGGGTCGTGGCGCACAGCCGCTATGGCAACGGCAGCGCGACGGGGCGGGTGCGCGAGGCCCGCAACGGGTTGCAGGTCCAGTTGCCCGGCGGGACGTGGGAATACTGCCGCGCCAGTTGCTCGGAAACGCTGCGCGTTGAGACCGTCGACAAGTTCGAGAACCACGGCGTGATGCAGGGCTACGGCACCGCCACCCAGGAATGCGGGATCTTCGGTTGCCTCGACCTCGGCGCCGGCTGGCGGGACTAACCTTTCAAGTCAGAAACGGATTGGAGCGGCGCTCGGCACCAATGGTGCTTGTGGGGCCGTGGCCGCAGATGAAGGCGAACTCGTCTCCGAGGGGGAAGAGTTTGGTCTTGATCGCATTGATCAGCGCATCGTGGTCGCCGTAGGGGAAATCGGTGCGGCCGATGGAGCCGCGGAAGATGACGTCGCCGGCGAGCATGAATTTCTGGCGCTTGTTGACGAACACGACGGAGCCCGGCGAGTGGCCGGGGCAATGCAAGATATCGAACGTGTGACCGGCGACCGTGACGGTGTCACCCTCGTTCAACCAAAGATCGGGCGTGACGTTCTTAGCCGGAATGCCGTAGGCGGCGCCTTGTGTTTCCAGGTTGTCGAGCAGGATCTTATCGGCCTTGTGCGGGCCTTCAATTTTGACGCCGAGGCTTTTGCGCAGTTCATCCGCGCCGCCTGCGTGATCAATGTGGCCATGGGTGAGGAGGATCTTCTCGATCTTCAGGCCGAGTTCGGCAATGGCTGCCTGGATCTGGCCCAGATCGCCGCCGGGATCGACGACGGCGCCGGTTTTGGTGGCCTCGTCCCAGATCAGAGAGCAGTTCTGCTGGAAGGGCGTCACCGGAATGATTGCCGCCTTCAACCCCACAGTCGCATCAGCCCGTTCGTTCATTTGGCCTCCGGTCGGGCGCACTGCGCCACTCGTTTTCCCGTTAGGTAATGCGAACCGTGCTCCGGCGCGACAACTTTTGCTGCGAAACGGGTTTTACCGCCGCTTGGCCGGGAGAGGATGTAGCTGCGGGATGATGGCGGCGGCAAGTTGGAGGTGTTCAGAGATGACGCCGCGCAATTTGCCTATCTCCCCGGCAACTGCCCGTAACTTGGGCGCGGGGCCCTGCACGAGGATCACTTCCAGCGTCTTGTCTCCCGTGAGGTGGACATGCAGGGAGGAGATCACTTCATCGATGTAGCGCCGCTGGAGATCGGCTAGCCGTTGCTGCAAACCGCCGACGGTGTGGTCGTAGAACAGGGTGATGGTGCCGACCATGACATCCTCGCCCTTGTCGCTCTTCGTTTCGACGAGCGCACGGTGGACGAAGTCGGCAACTGCTTGAGATCGGCTCTGAAATCCGCGTTCCGTGACCACTTGGTCCAGATCGGTGAGCAGGTCTTCCGAGAGCGATATGGTGATGCGGCTGACGGGTCCGCGCTTGATTGGCTTGGTGGCCGGCGCATTCGGGCGAACCTTCGCGGATAAGCGTTTCGACCGCGGGCTTTTCGCCGCCATGAGCATTCTTCCTTCATTTGGCACGGTCCGTGCGATGCCTCGACAGTATGACGAATTCCTGCAAGCGTCATACCGGGTTCGATGGAGGGAGGCACTCATGCTCTGGGCTGACAAGGCCTGGCCTGAAATTCCAGGCGTTCTGCGGGCCGTCAACGGCGCTGCCATTCTACCGGTGGGGGCGACCGAGCAGCATGGGCCGCAGCTGGGCTGCGGGATGGATTTCGTGCTGGCGGACAAACTGTGCCGCAAGGTCTCCGATGAGACCGGCGTGCCGATGTTGCCGACGATTCCATACGGCTGCTCGATCGGACACAGCCGGCGCTGGCCGGGGACGATCGCGCTCGAACCGGCTGTGATGACCGCGCTTATCACGCAGATCGGGACGTGGGCTTATCATTCCGGCGTGCGGCGGCTGTTCATCGTCAACACGCATGTAACGAACTTCGCGCCGCTCCGGTGCGCGCTGGAAAATCTGCGCGCGACGTTCGATGATCTGATGGTGTGCGTGATCAACACCGGGCAGATGACACCGCGGGTGAAGGCCGTCCACTTCGCCGATGGCGACGACTGGCACGCAAACGATGCGGAAACCTCGCTCATGCTGGCGGTGGCGCCCGAGATCGTGCGCGAGGACGAGATCGCGGGCGCGGACGATCCGGACCGGACGGAGGGACTGGTGTTCTCGCACCCCGTTAATCGGACCAGCAAGAATGGCGTCACGGGATATCCCAGCCGCGCGACGAAGACCAAAGGCGAAGACCTATTCGCCATGATGGTCGAGGACCTGTCGGACATGGTCCGGCGCGGGATGAGCGAAACACCCCCGCTCGACGCCTCCTATCACACGCCGTTTTCCAGCACCTGATCACACGCCCAAAACCGGGGAACACGATGGCTCACGATCCCAAGCTCGATGCGCTGATGACGGATTTGAAGGCGCGCGGCGTCAAATATTGCATGGGCGCTTACGTGGATATTCATGGCTGCCAAAAGGGCAAAGTGGTGCCGATCGATCATCTGCACCACATGGCGGCGGGATCGGAACTTTATACGGGCTACGCGGTCGACGGCATGGGGCAGGCGCCCAACGACGATGAGTTCGCGTCGATCCCGGATTTCGACGCGCTGGTGCAATTGCCGTGGGAGCCGAAGGTCGCGTGGATGCCGGCGGATATTCATTTCAAGGGGCAGCCCTATCCGCTGTCGACGCGCGTTGCGTTGAAGAATGTGCAGGCGGAGGCAGCGAAGCTGGGGCTTGGTTTCAATCTCGGGATCGAGTGCGAAATCTTCGTTTTGAAAAAGATGCCGGATGGGTCGCTGGCGATCCCGAACCCGGACGATAAGCTGATCAAGCCTTGTTATGATATTCGCGGGTTCATGGGGAACTTCACCTGGCTCGACCGGATGGCGACGACGATCAACGATCTGGGGTGGGATCTCTATTCGTTCGATCACGAGGATGCGAACGGGCAGTACGAATTCGATTTCAACTATGCGGACGCGCTGACGACGTGCGACCGGTTCACGTTCTTCCGCATGATGGCAAAGCAGTACGCCGAGGATCTCGGACTGCTCGCGACGCTGATGCCGAAGCCTTACGCCAACCGGACGGGTAACGGGGCGCATTTCAACATGTCGCTCTATGACCTCGAAACGAAGGCGAACCTCTTCAAGTGCAAGCCGGAGGATGACCCACGTGGGCTTGGTCTGACGCCGATGGGGTATCATTTCATTGGCGGCGTTCTACGGCATGGGCGGGCGCTGTGTGCGACGTTCGCGCCAACGGTCAACAGCTACAAGCGGCTCGTGCGGCGCGGCTCGATGGCGACGTTTTCGTGGGCGCCGGTGTTCAATTCTTACGGGTCCAACAACCGCACGAACTCGATCCGCGTGCCGATGGGCGGCGGGCGGTGCGAGAGCCGAAACGCGGATGGCGCCGTCAATCCGTATCTGGCGGCGACGATGGCACTGGCGGCGGGATTGGAGGGTGTGCGCGAGAAGATCGATCCGGGCATGCCGAATGACGACAATCTCTATGAGATCAGCGAAGACGCGCGGCGGGCGCGGGGCATCGATTTCCTGCCGCAGAATTTGGACGAAGCGGTCGATGCGTTCGAGGCCGATCCGCTGGTCGAAAAGACGCTTGGGACGGCGCTGCGGGACGAGTTCGTTCGCTACAAGCGCGAAGAGTGGCGCGAGTATCACCTCTCGATCTCGCCGTGGGAGATCGAGAGGTACAGTCACCTGTTCTAGGTTGCGTTCGTTCTACTCGCTGCCGGCGGCGGGGACGGAGACGAAGCTTTCGCGGGCGTGCTTGACGGCGGCGGGGTTGCGGTCGGTCGTGTAGTAGTCGCCCATCACCAGCACGTCCATGTCGGTGCGGTGGAAGCAGGAGATGGCCTGCTCGGGCGAGTTCACGACCGGCTCCTGCCGGTTGAAGCTCGTGTTCAAGATCACGGGGATACCGGTGATCTTGGCGTACTCCTCGATGACGCCGTAGTAGCGCGGGTTGGCCGAACGCTCGATGGTTTGAATGCGGCCGGTGCCGTCGACGTGGGCGGCAGCGGGAATAAGCGCGAGCTTATCGGGGTGGATGCGCGGGGCAAGCGTCATGAAGGGGTCGGGCTGGGTGACCTCGAAGAATTCTTTCGAGCGCTCCAAGAGCACCACGGGGGCGAAGGGACGGAAAGCTTCGCGATGCTTGATCTTGGCGTTGATGAGATCCTTGATCTTGTTGTCGCGGGCGTCGGAGAGAATGGAGCGATTGCCCAACGCGCGCGGGCCCATTTCGGCGCGGCCCTGGAACCAGCCGACGATCTTTTGTTCGCTCAGATCTTTGGCGACCTTCTTCAACAGATCGGCTTCTTCGAACTTCTGATAGGTGAGCCCGGCTTTATCGAGGGCGGCTTTGATTTCCGCGTCGGTGAAGCCCTTGCCGTAGAAGGCGTGCGTCATCTCGAACGTGCGCGGGTTGCCGAGTGTCTGGTGCCAATGCCAGAGCGCGGAGCCCAACGGCGCACCGGTGTCGGAGGCGCAGGGGGGAACCCAGACGCGTTCGAACTTGGTGTCGCGCAGGATGCGGGCGTTGGCGACGCAGTTGAGGCCGACGCCGCCGGAGATGACGAGATTGCGCGAGGACTGGCGCTTTTCCATATCGCGGACGATGTGGAGGATGGTCTCCTCGATCACCGTTTGCAGGGCGTGCGCCATGTCGCGGTGGTGATCGGTCAGCGGGTCCTTGCGCGAACGCGGGGGCCCGAAGGTTTCGTAGAACTTCCACTTGAAGGGACGGACGAGGCCGTGCGTGTCGAAGGAAATGTAATCGCGGTTGATGCGGAACTGGCCGTCGGGGCGCAATTCGATGAGGTCGCGCATCTTGTCGACGTAGGTCGGGCCACCACAGGCGGCGAGCGCCATAACGGTGCCTTCCTCGAAGACCTTGAAGCCGAGGTACTCGGTCACGCAGGTGTAGAGCATGCCGAGGCTGTCGAAGAAGTGGCTCTGCCAGACGCGTTCGAGCTTGGTGCCCTGGCCGATGTAGCCGGACGTGGACGTGTCGTCGCCGTAGCCGTCCATGACGAGGACAGCGGCTTCTTCGAAGGGGGAGACGTTGAAGACGGCGGCATGCGCATTGTGATGCGAGACCTGCACGATCTTGGGCACCTTGCGGTAGCCGTAGCGCTTGCCGAGGCCAAGCCAGAGGCGGAGCGGCAGGTTGACGATGGCGGAGGCCTGGACGCGGTGGGCGCCGGGGCGCAGGAGGTTAAGGCTTCCGGGGAGTTTGCCCGTGACGTTGTTGTAGAAGGTGGGGCGGAGACGGTCCATTTCCCACGGGGTCGTCAAAACGTCGATGTCGTCGAACGTCAAGCCGCTGTCGGCGAACAGGGCATCGAGGCATTGGGTGGGGAATTCGAGAGTGTGCTTCTGGCGGTTGAAGCGCTCTTCTTCCAGGATGTAGGCGGGCGCGCCGTTCTGGAGCAGCGCGAGGCCCGTGTCATGCGACTTGGTAACGATGCCTAGAATGTTCACGGCGATCCCGTCCGTTGCCCGTTTGAGAATCGACATCCGATACCGGGTTGAAGGCATTTGAACCAGACCGGACGCGCGGATGTCGCAGTGTGACGATTGGGTAGGCGTCACAGTCCATTGTTGAATTCCAGCCCGGGGCGTATCTGTCCACCCGAGAGCGGCAGTCACGTTAATTGTGTCTCGAGTTGCAGGTGGCAACACAGGCCGTGCGGCGGCTGACGACACGCGTGCGAGCGTGTAGCGTTGCAGACATTCGTTAAGATGTCCGGCGGGGACCATCCGGCATGGAACTGAGGGAAATGCGGTTTGCGACAATTGTCGGAACCGAGGTGAAGGTGAAGGTCAATTCGGCCGCCGAGGCGAAAGCGGCGATCAAGGAATTGCGCCATAAGAAGAAAGAGGTCGGCCTGTTGAAACGGCGGGTGGCGGCCGAGTTGAAACGGGCGCGATCACTTGAAGCCAAGGCGGAGAAGGCGGCCGCCCGCAGCCGTCGGCAGAAGGGATTTTTTGCCGCGCTCGGGCGGTTGTCGTCGGCGTTTTCGGACGACGATCATTCCGAGGACGTGCAGCGGCTGGAAAAGGATCTGGGCCATACGGAGGAGATCCTGCATAATATCGACAGCTGCATCATTCAGCTGGAAGGCAAGCTTCTGACGTGAAGCGCGTGCAGGCGGACCCCATGCGAGCCGACTCCATCTCTCTGACTGTCAACGGTGCGCCGCGCGAAACGCGGGCGGAGACGCTTGCGGAGTTTATTGCGGGTGAAGATTTCGGCGAGACGCGGGTGGCGACTGCGGTCAATGGCGCATTCGTGCCGGCACGCGCGCGCGCCGAAAGGCTGCTCGCAGCGGGCGACCGCGTCGAGATCTTGTCGGCACGGCAGGGCGGGTAAGACTTACTCGATATCCTCGACGACCGCGCCGGTGCCGCCCTTGATGCGGGCCGACAACGTCGCTTGAATGAAGGGATCGATGTCGCCGTCGAGCACATCGTCGGGTGCTGTGGACTGTTCGCCGGTGCGCAGGTCCTTCACGAGCTGGTAGGGCTGCAAGACATACGAGCGGATCTGGTGACCCCAGCCGATGTCCGTTTTTGCGGCCTGATCCGCAGATGCCTTCTCTTCGCGGCGCTTTAATTCCCGCTCGTACAGTTTGGCTTTCAAGCGCTTGAAGGCGACGTCTCTATTCTGATGCTGAGACCGGTGCTCCTGCGCAAAAATTACGATGCCCGACGGTTTATGGACGAGTCGGACGGCCGATTCGGTGCGGTTGACGTGCTGGCCGCCGGCACCGGAAGAGCGGGCGAACGAGATATCGACGTCGGACGGATTAATATCGACATCGATCGTGTCATCGATGACGGGGAAGACCTGCACAGAGGCGAAACTCGTGTGGCGGCGCGCGTTGGAGTCGTAGGGCGAGATGCGCACGAGGCGGTGGACGCCGCCTTCGGTTTTCAGCAAGCCAAACGCATTCTCCCCTTCGATTTCGAGCGTTGCCGACTTGATGCCCGCTTCTTCGCCAGGGCTTTCGTCGATGAGCTTGACCTTGAAGCCGCGGCGTTCGGCCCAGCGCATGTACATGCGCAAGAGCATGGACGCCCAATCCTGGCTTTCGGTGCCGCCGGCGCCGGCATGGACTTCGAGGTAGGTGTTCATGCCGTCGGCTTCGCCTGACAGCAAAGCTTCGACGCTGCGTTGCCGCACCTCATGATCGAGCTTGGCCAACAACGACTCCGCTTCGGCAACGGTTGCGTTATCGCCTTCCGCCTCGCCCATTTCGATGAGCGTGACGTTGTCGTCGAGTTCCTGCTGCATGCGCTTGAAATTCGTCAGCGATTTTTCCAGCGACTGGCGCTGGCGCATGACCTTTTGCGCTTCGGCGGGCTTCGACCAGATGGCCGGATCCTCGGCGCGCCGATTGAGTTCGCCTAGGCGTTCTTCCGCTTGGTCCGGGTCAAAGATACCTCCTCAGAAGCGCGAGCGCTTCTTGGATGCTATCGACGAGTTTTTGCGCTTCAGCGCGCATGGGGCATGCCTTTCAAATGACCTTCGGTCGGGAAGGGAGGGCGGGGAGTTGCCTCGCATATAGAGGCGCGTGCCGATCATGTAAACGCCGGGTGGGCGCGGCAGTCCGTTACGCCGCGGGATAAGTGGCGAGGGCGTTCAGCGTCACCAATCTGGCGGACGCGGTGGCGGGGGCGAGGGCGCATTGCCCGGGGGCGCGGACGTCGGCGCCCAGGCATCCGTGGTCGCGGAATAGCCACCGGATCCTGCCGAGCCGCCCGGGGGTGTGGCGCTGGAGGGCGCTGCCGTGTCGCTGACCTGGAAGCCAATGATCGAATAGGCGTCATCGGGTTCTTCGGTCGGCTTGAAAGCTTCCATGATGGCCTGCGCGTCGCCTGGTCCGGCCCGCAGACCTGTTTTCAGGTTGATGCGCACAAGTTTCAGCCCCGGCGGAACGCGGAAGGGGGCGGCCGGCTCATCAGCCATGGCGCGCTTCATGAAGTCGCCGAAAATGGGGGCTGCGACGCCGCCGCCAGTGCGGCCCTTGCCCATGGGGCGGGGCGTGTCGAAGCCGACGAAGACGCCGACGACCATGTCGGGCGTGTAGCCGACGAACCAGGCGTCGCGCTCTTCGTTGGTGGTTCCGGTTTTGCCGGCGATGGGCCGGTTCAAAGATTTCAAGACGGTTGCCGTGCCGCGCTGGACGACACCTTCCAGAATTGAGGTCATCTGATAGGCGCTGTGCGGGTCGATGATCTGCTTGCGATCATCGGGTATCTCGGGCTCGGGCTGCTCGCTCCAGGCCTCGGCCGTACAGCCGGTGCATTCGCGCGCGTCGTGTTTCCAGACAGAGCGGCCCCAGCGATCCTGGATGCGGTCGATGAGCGTGGCGCGTACTTGTTTGCCGCCGTTGGCGAGCATGCAATAGGCGGTGGCCATGCGCAGCAATGTGGTTTCGCCTGCACCCAGCGACATGGAGAGCACCGGGAGCAGATCATCGTAGATGCCGAAGCGCTTGGCGTATTCGGTGATGATCGGCATACCGACGTCCTGTGCGAGACGCACGGTCATCTGGTTGCGCGATTTCTCGATCCCGACGCGCAGCGTGGTGGGCCCGAAGGATTTTTCCTTGTCGTAGTTCTCTGGCTTCCAGATGTCCTGGCCGGGGCCCTGCTCGATTTCGATGGGGGCGTCGAGGATGATGGACGTGGGCTTGTAGCCGTTGTCGAGGGCTGCGGCGTAGACGAAGGGCTTGAACGACGAGCCCGGCTGGCGTTTGGCCTGAATGACGCGGTCGAACTGGCTCATGGCGAAGGAGAAGCCGCCCGCCACGGCGAGGACGCGGCCGGTGTGCGGGTCCATCGCGACAAGGCCGCCGGCCACTTCGGGTATCTGCATCAACGACCAGACGCCATCCAGTTTGCGCGGGTCTTTGGGGGCGATGTAGATCACGTCGCCGGCAGCGAGAATGTCCGTGATCGCCTTCGGCGTCGCCTTTGTGGCGGGTACCTTGGCCCACTTCACTTCGGCCAGCGTAATCTCGACCGCTTCGCGATCCTTGGTCAGCGTGCCATCCTGCTGGCGCGAGGGACGCAGACCGACGACGGCTTTGTCCTTGCCGGCATCGAGCACGACACCCAGACGCCAGGGCAGGATATCGGAGGGGATATCGATGGCGCCGAGCGGCACGCCCCAATCGCCGGAAATGTCGATTTTGGCAACTGGGCCGCGCCAACCTTGGTCGCGGTCGTAACTGACGAGGCCATCGATCAACGCGAGGCGCGCCATTTCCTGCAGTCGCGGATCGAGCGTCGTGCGCACCGACAGGCCGCCGGCATAGAGCTTTTCTTCGCCGTACTGGGCATGCAGCGACCGGCGGACTTCTTCGGCGAAGTACTCGGCAGCAAAAATATGGGCGCCAGACTGGCGGAACTTCACTTCTAGAGGTTTGGCTTTGGCGGTGCCGGCCTCGTCGGACTTGATGAAGCCGTTGTCGGCCATCTGGTCGAGAATCCAATTGCGGCGCTCGACGGCTTTCTGGCGGTTGCGGAACGGATGATAGTTGTTGGGCGCCTTCGGCAAGGCGGCGAGGTAGGCCGCCTCTTCGAGCGTGAGATCCTTCAGCTCTTTATTGAAGTAGTTGAGCGAGGCGGCGGCCACGCCATAGGCGCCGATGCCCAGATAAATCTCGTTCAGATAGAGTTCGAGGATCTTGTCCTTCGAGTAGGCGCGCTCGATGCGGATGGCGAGGATGGCTTCCTTGATCTTACGATCGAAGGTCCGGTCGCTCGTCAGCAGGAAGTTTTTGGCGACCTGCTGGGTGATGGTGGATGCGCCCTGGATGCCGCCGCGGCCGGTGGCTTTGGTTTCGATGTACTTGATGGCGGCGCGGGCGACGCCCTGCAAATCGATGCCGCCGTGCTCATAGAACCGGGCGTCTTCAGCCGAGAGGAAGGCGGCGATGACGCGCTTGGGGATCGTGTTGATGGGGACGAAGATGCGGCGCTCGCGGGCGTACTCGGCGATGAGCGATCCGTCGTGCGCGTGGATGCGCGTCATGACGGGCGGCTCGTAGCGCGCGAGGCTTTCGTAGTCGGGCAGATCCTTCGACGCTTCAAACAAAAGCCAGCCGACGGCAGCCGAGCCGGCCACGAATGCCACCACGAACAACCCGAAGCTCCAGCCAAGGAACGTCAGCAGCAGACTCTTGCGGCGCCGCTTTTTCTTGGGTGCGGCTGGGGGCGGGTAAACGGGAGGTCGCATGCGTTCCGGGATTGGCCGTTTGCGTCACTCTAGGCTGACACGCGGGCGATGGGGCCTAAGTCGTTCTGGCACTCAATTGTTTGGCTTGAATAGACGACTTGCCGCAACGCAGCAATGCCGGTGGTCCAGGTTGTCACCATAGCATGAATTGTGGCGTCACGTCGTCGGGGCCTTCGCGCGTGGGGCACAGGATATGCGTTCGTCCCTGCATAGTCCGTTGCTCCGTCAACGGGAGGCCGGGGAGCGCTTGGAGAAATAGGCATTGATGGCGTTGGCGATCGATTTTGCGACCTTTTCCTGCCAGTCCGCAGCCTGCATCTGGCGCGATTCTTCAGGATTGCTCACATAACCCAATTCAACCAGAACGGAGGGCGCGTGGGTCTGCCGCAGCACCTTGAAGGCGGCGGCCCGTTCGGGGTCGCGGGATAGTGAGATCTTGGACTTCAGGGAGCGGACGAGGGTGCGAGAGAATTCGGCGGAGAAGTTAGCCGTTTCGCGCTTCATGAGGTCGATGAGGATATTCTTCACGTCGTCATTCTCTTCGCCCTTGGCGACATCAAGACCGGCGATCAGATCGGATGCGTTTTCCTTCTCGGCTATGGCGCGGGCTTCGGCATCGGAGGCGCGTTCGGACAAGGTGTAGATGGTCGCGCCCTTGATGGACTGAGCGTAGGTCTGCTCGATGCTGTCGGCATGGATCGAGATGAACAAGTCGGCGCCGGCTTTACGCGAGATTTTGAGCCGGTCATTGAGCGAGATGAAGACGTCGCGGGCGCGGGTCATGACGATCTCATAGTTGCCCGTCTCGGACAGTTGCGCCTGAACACGCTTGGCCACGGCTAGCACAAGGTTTTTCTCCAATAGGTTGTCAGCTCCCACGGCGCCGGGATCGATGCCTCCGTGGCCGGGATCGATGACGATCACGGGTTTGGACTGAGAGGCTTTGGGCCCGGCGGCGGGGCGCGGTTCGCTAGCTGATTCAACCGGTGCGGAGGGGGTGCGGCCGCCGCCCGTGCCCTCACCGAAAGCTGCAGTGTCGGTGGGATTTAATTCAATCGTCAACACCACACCTGGGCCGGAGCGGGCCTTGGTCATGGCAGCTTTAGCGATGGCCACGGGGCCCGCCGTATCAAGCACCATACGGGCTTTGCCCTCATCGAACTGGCCGTAGCGAAATGCTGAGACGAGGCCGCGGGGGTCGCGGCCGGCGTCGGAGGGGAGTTTGAAGACGACGCCGGGAAGATCGACGATGACGCGATAAGGATTGGCGAGGGTGTAGATCTCGGTGGTGACACCCCGCGACAGGGTGAGTTGAATGAGCGTGCTTTGGCGGTCGCCTAGAACGTCGACGGCGGTGGCGTTCGAGAGCGATTGGCCCGGGGGGGCTTGGACGGTAGCGGGATTGCTTTTTTCGACAACGGTTTGGGCGAGTTGTAGAGGTGGGTTCCAGTCATTCGCCGCTGCCCGTGCTAGATGGGGTAGCGCGAGGGCGACCGGCCACAGGAGGACGGCGGCTAAGTATGCCGCGCGAATCCGGCGCGATCGAATTGGCAGCCCCCCCTGCATCCTTGGCGCGATATCCCTACGTAAAATTCCAGAAAAATGTCAGAATCTGCCGCAGCTTAACAAATAATTTGCCGTTGCGCTCCAGGCTGGTGCGTGGATCGGTGGGCAACTGGCGGCGTGTGGTGCGCTGAACACTCTTGTCACAGGGACCGCGAACCCGTTACACTTTCTATGCGTTCTGTTTCTCCGCGCCTCGTCGGGGCCGATGGGTAGCGCGCGCCAAACCTTAAGCCGTTGACCGGACTGTATTTTCTGGTGGCTAGGATTGGGCGGCGGCGTTTCCCGGACGGCGATACGATCAGACGGGTGTTCGCGCGGATCGGCAAAGAACTGGAAGAGTTCTCGAGCGGCGGCCCCCTCCGACTTCGGCTGGAGCGGTGCCGGACCCACGGACCTCCAAAGTTTCTTGAACCGAAACGGCCGCGCCGCAACGGAACGGACGCGCTTGTCCATCGCCTGCGGCTCGCTCGGGGTCCGATGAAAGGGGGCCCCAGAGCCGCGCCCACCGAAGGTGCCTGTCGCCAAAAGCGACGCGTGGCGCCTAACCCTTTGAACCGCCAACTGGTTTGCGCCTGCGCGCCAGCCGTGGCCAACGTGAATTAGAGAGAATGCGACTTTCGCGTGCAGTCAACCCGAACGCCACGACGCTCCTAAGAGCCGATGGCGAGCGCCGCCCGGCTGGCCCAGCCGGAGAGCGCCTGCGCGCTGCCATGCCCCATCACCCGCTTTATCCATCAACCCCACCCAAATCGCGCGCCCTTGGCATCCCGATGGCCGAACGAGGCTCAGAGCCTTCGACCGGCCCCATGCCCAGCCGGCGCGCGCAGGAACTTGCACCATGTCCAACAACAAGATGCTCATCGACGCGACGCATCCGGAGGAGACCCGGGTCGTCGTTCTGCGTGACGGCCGCGTAGAGGAATTCGATTACGAAAGTGCCGCGCGCAAACTGCTGCGCGGCAATATCTATCTCGCCAAGGTGACGCGCGTGGAGCCGTCGCTACAGGCCGCTTTCGTCGACTACGGCGGGAACCGGCACGGCTTCCTCGCCTTCAATGAAATTCATCCCGACTACTACCAGATCCCGATGGCCGACCGGCAGGCGCTTCTCGACGAAGAAGCCGCTGCCGAGGCTGCGGAAGAGGCAGCAGCCGACGCCCACGCCGAGCGGATGGCCCGGCGGCGGCAGCGGGGCGGTCAGGGCGGCGGACGCCGCGCGGGGCCCGTGCCCGGCGCCGGGGATCAACCTTCTCTCGGCGGCGATCAGGACGATGGGCACGAGCTCGCGGCTCATGACCACGACCATGATCATCACGAACACGATCATCAGGACGACGGGCATCATGACGATGCGCGGGGCGAGCGTTCGAATCTCGACGATCATGACGACGGTCACGGCGACGACGGCCATACGGTGCGTGCCCACGACGTGCATGGCGCCGACGATGTGATGTCGGAAGATCTGCCGGAGCCGGAAGTGGTCGGTGGGTTCGACCCCGCGCACGATCAGGACCTGTCGGATCCTGGCGATCTGGAAGGCGACGATCTGGACGACGAGGGAGCCGACGACGACGGCCATTCGGACGCGCCCGCGCCGATCGGTCTGGTCGAGAACGAAACGGTCGAAGTTGTCGCCGCGCCGCCTGCGGAACCGGAAACGGTGGAAACGGGATCGGAAGACGCGCTGGAAGAATTGCCGTCGCGGCCGCGCCGCCGGCCCCGGTCGTACAAAATTCAGGAAGTGATCAAGCGGCGCCAGGTGATCCTGGTGCAGGTCGTTAAAGAAGAGCGGGGCAACAAGGGCGCGGCGCTGACCACCTATCTGTCGCTGGCCGGCCGCTACACCGTTCTGATGCCGAACACGGCGCGCGGGGGCGGGATCAGCCGCAAGATCACAAATCCCCAGGACCGCAAGCGCCTGAAGGCGATTGCCGCCGAACTCGACGTGCCGGAAGGTATGGGGCTGATCATCCGCACGGCGGGTGCGGCGCGCACGCAGCAGGAAATCAAGCGCGACTACGAATATCTGCTGCGGCTGTGGGAGAGCGTGCGCGACCTCACGTTGCAGTCGACGGCGCCGAGTCTCGTTTACGAGGAAGGCAACCTGATCAAGCGCTCTATCCGCGACCTCTACAATAAGGACGTGGAAGAGGTGATCGTGGCCGGCGATGTGGCGCACGGCGAAGCGCGCGACTTCATGCGCATGCTGATGCCGAGCCACGCCAAGAACGTGCTGCTGCATTCCTCGCCCGAACCGCTGTTCAACAAGTATGGCATCGAGCGGCAGCTGAATGCGATGTTCAGCCCGTTCGTGACGCTGAAGTCGGGCGGCTACCTTGTCATCAACCAGACGGAAGCCCTGGTTGCCGTCGACGTGAACTCGGGCAAGTCGACGCGCGAATTCTCGATCGAGGAGACGGCGTACAATACCAATCTCGAGGCCGCCGACGAGATCGCGCGCCAGTTGAAGCTGCGCGATTTGGCCGGCCTCATCGTCATCGACTTCATCGACATGGAGGAGAAGCGCAACAACCGCTCGGTGGAGCGGCGTCTCAAGGACGCGCTGCGCTTCGACCGGGCCCGCATCCAGCTGGGGCGGATTTCGCACTTCGGCCTCATGGAAATGTCGCGGCAGCGGTTGCGGACGGGCGTGCTCGAAGGCTCGACGTCGCAGTGCCCGCACTGCCAGGGGACAGGCATCATCCGGTCGACGGAGAGCGTCGCGCTGGCCGTGTTGCGCGGTATCGAAGACGGGCTGATGGGAGGACTTCCTTCCTCGCTTATTGCCACCACGACGGCGCAGGTGGCTCTTTATATTCTGAACAACAAGCGCAAGTTCATCACCGAGCTTGAAGCGCACCACGGGATCTCGATCACCGTCCAGGCCAGCGACAAGCTGCAAGGGGCGAACTTCACGATCGAAAAGACCCAGGCGCGGACCGATGTGGCGCCGCGCCGCGCCGAACGGACAGCCGTCAACATGGACTGGGGCTTCGACGGCGAAGACGATGCTGGGCACGCCGATGGTGAGGATGAACGTCCAGCGGTATCGGATGGCGTCCGGTTCATCGGCGAGAGCGAGGATGACGAGGCCGAGGCCGATCGCCCGCGGGCCCGTGAGGGACGTGGTGGACGTGAGGGTCGCGGGGAGCAACGCGAGGGCCGGGGTGAAGGCCGCGGTGAAAGCCGGGGCGAGGGCCGTGAGGCTCGGGACGGTGACGATGGCAACCGTGGCCGCCGCCGGCGCCGGCGCCGTGGCCGCCGCGGTGGCGAGCGCAATGAGCGTGGCGAAGGGCGCGGGAGTGATCGTCCCGAAATCCGTACCGCGGTGAACGGGTCCGAATTCAGCGGACCGGAGCTCGACGACGCTGAGGATGGCGAGGACTTCGGTCCGGAGGTCATCGGCGGTGACGCGGACCTCATCGGAACGGTTGGCGACGACGGGATCGACAACGGCCGTGTTCCGTCACAAGCAGGCGAGGGTGGACGCGATGGCGACCGGGGCGGACGCCGCCGGCGCCGGGGGCGTCGTGGCGGCCGGCGTGGTCGTGGCCGCGAGCGCGATCAAGCTGGTGGCGAACAGGCTGGCAGCGAGCTTGGTGGGTCCGACGAGGCCACCGGCTATGCGGCGCGCCCGCACGTGACGGAAGACTTTGTCGACGATTTTGCGGGACCGGCCGGTGTGGATACCGATCCGGAACCTCAAGCGGCCGAACCGGCCAGCGCGCGGCTCCCCGTGTTTGAGGAACCGCGCCGTCCTGAGCGGGAGCGAGCAGCTGCCGCAGAACGGCGTGAGCCCGTTGACCGTCACGCCGAACCGGCTGTCGAAGCCGAACCAGCGCCGCGCCGGCGCGTGTCGGAACCGGTGGCGAGCGAACCTAAACTCGAACGCGTTGTCGTGTCCCCCGATCAGGTGGAAGCGGCCGCTGACACGGCTGCAGAACAGCCCGCGCGCAAGGGGTGGTGGCAGCGCCGTTTAGGCGGCTAGGTTAACCTGTCACACCCGCCAAGATTGAATTTTGCGAGAAAGCCGGGCCTTTAGCCCGGCTTTTTTCGTTGCGAATCAACATGCCTCACCGCTCCGCGCTGCAATTTTTGGCAGTCGGCGCACGTGGTCGCACCACGGCCCGGGCGGGTTCTAGCCGTCAAATTTTCACCATAAGGTCCCGGCTGTTGGAGCGTGCCTGACAGTGTTCGCACTCGGTGTGCAGCGCAACAGGCCAATGCCACCCGAGGGAGAGCACAGTCGAGCTTGAGATGAATGACAGGTCAGGCGGTTTTAGATGGCCGCTGGATACTGGAACTTCTCAGACTCAACTTCAGAGAACAGCAAAAGCTGTCACCGTGATCTCCCGAATGCCGTAGGACCGGCGCATGTCTGACGATAAAAAAATTGGAGTACACATGAGCACTCGTTTTCTTTCGATTGTCGCCGCGCTTGGAAGCCTCGTCGCACTGTCGGCGACGTCCGCAGTCGCAGCACCCCATCCGGACAGCAACTCGGCGTCGGCCAGCCGGCCGTCGGTCGCCAAGAACTACACGGTGAAGTCGAACAAGCGCTATGCATACAAAGCCAAGCGCTCGCGTTCGGCGAAGTACGGCAAGTCGCGCCGCTACGCCGGTAAGAAGGGCCTCAAGTCGCGCTCCTTCACCAACTACGCTTCGGGCGGCACGTCGCGCTCGTGCTTGCAGCCGCAGGCCCGAGCCCTGCTCAACCGAATCGAAAGCCAGTTCGGCGCCGTGTCGATCGTCTCGACCTGCCGTCCCGGCGCGGTCATTGCCACCAGTGGCAAGCCGTCGAAGCACCGCTATGGTCTGGCCATCGACTTTGACGCCGGCAGCCGCAAGGGCGCCATCGTCAACTGGCTGATCAAGAACCACCACTCGGGTGGCACGATGACCTATCGCGGCATGGGCCATATCCATGTCGACATCGGACACCGCTTCGTCTCGCTCGGCGCCAATAGCGGCCGCCGCGGTTAAACGACGAGTTGCCCATTCCGAAAGCGGGGGAGATGGCCCACAGCCATTTCCCCCTTTCTCTTTTGCAGACCGCCGGTCGCCCCTCGCGCTTCGTCCGGCGCTTGACTATCTATGAGCGGCGGGGCCGAAATGGCGCCCGTTCGGCATGTGGGTTGGGCCTGCCGACATTTGGGCTCATTTGTGGGCGATCGGTTGGGCATGAGCGAAGGATTTCCGACACTTGACCGTGTGCTGAGGGGCTTTGGCTTCCGGGCGCGGCCGGCCAGGATATGGCGGGCGATGGCGGTTGCGGCGCTTGTCGGGCTGACGCCCGTTGCGGCGGCGGCGCAAGGACTTCCCCTTATCCGGGATACGGAGATCGAGAACCTTCTCAACGACTATGCGCGGCCGATCTTCAAGGCCGCGAACTTGGGCAGTGGCCGGGTCGCCGTCCGCATCGTCAACAACGAGAACTTCAACGCCTTCGTGGTGGATGGGCGAAACGTCTTCATCCACACCGGCGCACTGATGCAGGCGCAGACGCCCAATGAAGTGATTGGCGTACTGGCGCATGAGGCCGGGCACATTGCGGGCGGTCACATGGCGGCGCTGCGGGCTCGGATTGCAAAAGACCAGACGCGGGCGCTGATTGCGCAGATTCTCGGTATTGGCCTGATGGTTGCGGGTGGCGTTTCGGGCGGTGACAGCGGCCGGGATCTCGGTGGGGCGGGCCAGAGCGTTCTTTACGGCGGTAACGAACTCATCATGCGCGGGCTGACCGCGGAGCGGCGCTCGCAGGAGTCGGCGGCGGATCAGGCCGGGCTCAGCTATTTGAACACGACCGGACAGTCGGGCCGGGGCATGCTTGCCACCTTCGAGCGGTTCGCGGGCCAGGAACTGTTCTCCGATCAGAACCGCGATCCGTTCGCCCGGACCCATCCCGTCGCCACCGACCGTCTGGCGCGCTTGCGACAGTTGGTCGAAAGCAGTCCCTATTTCGCAACGGCCGATACGCAGGAGTTGCAATTCCGGCACGACATGATGCGGGCCAAGCTGTCGGGCTACATCGAGAATCCGCAGACCGTGTTCAATCGGTATTCGGCCGCCGATCAGAGCCTGCCCGCGCGGTATGCACGCACTGTGGCGCGGTTCCGGATGGGCGGCGGCGGCGGACTGGAATCAGCGCTTGCGGAGGCGGACCAGCTGATCAAGTCCCAACCGCAGAACCCCTACTTCTATGAGCTCAAGGCGGATTTCCTGCAAAAGAGCGGGCGTTTTTCCGAGTCAATCCCGCCACTGCGGAAGGCCTTGCAGCTGGCCGGGGGCGAAGCGCCCCTGATCGCGGTCCAATTGGCGCAAAGCATGGTGCAGTCCAAGCAACCGAAATTGCTTGATGAGGCGATTACTCTGCTGCGCAAGGCGATCACGCGTGAAGGTGAAAACGCCATGGCGTTCAACATGCTGGGGCAGGCCTATTACGATAAAGGCCTGATCCCGCAAGCGGAGTTGGCCCGCGCCCAGGGGCTCTTTTACTTCGGTGCGATCAAGCAGGCGCAGGAATTCGCCAAGCGTGCGCAAAGCGCCCTCAAGCCCGGCAGTCCGGAATGGGTGAAGGCGGACGATATCGTCAACTACAAGCCGCAGACCTGATATGAGGCTGCGATCCCGTCTCCTGGCCGCGGCCTTGGCCCAGCTTCAATCTTCAACCATGAGTTTACTTCAATGACCGAACCGACCTCCGATATGACCAAGACACGTCCGTCGCGATGGACGATTGCCGCGCTTGGCGGGGCGTTGGCGCTTTCCGGCGCGTTTCTCCTGACGGGTCCGTTCCGGTCGCATAGCAATGCCGCCGATACGTCGATGTTCAACGACGCGCAGAAGCGCGGCATCGAACAGATCATGAAGGATTATCTACTGCAGAACCCGCAGGTTCTCGTCGAAGTGCAGACCGCGCTCGAGCAGAAGATGGCCAAGGAAGAGGCCGAGCGGACCAAAGCGCTGGTCGCGGACAACGCGAAGGAGATTTACCGGCATCCGGATGCGCCGGTGGCCGGCAATCCAAACGGCGACATCACTGTGGTCGAATTCTTCGATTACAATTGCGGTTACTGCAAACGCGGCTTCCACAACATTCGCGAGTTGATCGAGAAGGATAAGAACGTCCGGGTCGTGTTCAAGGAACTGCCGATCCTGAGCAAGGATTCAGAGGACGCGGCGAAGATCGCTTTGGCGGCGCGGGCACAGGGCAAGTACTGGGAACTCCATCAGGCGATGATCGAGAGCAAGGGCCGCGTGACGGAGGCTGCTGCGCTGGAGATGGCTGGCAAACTTGGTCTCGACGTTGAGAAGCTCAAAGCCGACAAGGATGGCGAAGCGGTGAAGGGTGAGTTGGCGCGGGTTGAGGCGCTGGCACGCAAGATGGGCATTTCGGGCACGCCGCATTTTCTTGTCGGCAGCGACGCCATCGGCGGGGCGCCGGAAGACCTTCTGGATCAGCTGACCCAGAAGATTGCGACGTTGCGCCAGACGGGTTGCGCCTACTGCTAAGCCGGCCGGATTGCGGTGATTTTGCCTATTCGCGCAAAGTTTTGGCGTATCAGACTATTTTCCCACCGCTGCGTTGGCGAACGCGGCGGTGGAACTCTTTCGTCGCCTTGGGAAAGCTGCTAGACCCCCGGGTTGTACGGGAGAGGCGTGCGGAACTGCGGCAGTCGGCCGGGGTTCGCGGTATGTCTGGTCCCGTGCCCCCGCAAGCCGCCTTACCGGTCCCATGACAAAGCCCGTCTACATTCTGAACGGCCCGAACCTGAACCTCCTGGGTGCGCGAGAACCAGCCATTTATGGCCGTGATACGCTCGCCGATATCGAGGCGCTGGCGAAGACGCGGGCAAAGTCGCTCGGGCTAGCCGTTGAGTTCCGCCAGACGAATGTCGAGGGGGAATTGATCGGCTGGGTGCAGGAGGCGCGCACGGCGGCCTCGGCGGTCATCATCAATGCCGCTGGGCTGACGCATACATCGGTGGCACTGCTCGATGCACTGCAAGCGTCGGAGTTGCCGGTGGTTGAGGTGCATCTGTCCAACATCTTCCGCCGGGATAGCTTCCGGCAGCATTCTTATGTGTCGCTGGCGGCGACGGGCGTGATCTGCGGGCTGGGTGCGAAGGGCTATGAACTCGCGCTCGAAGCCGTGCGTGGGATCCTCGACAAGACGACGGCGGCGTGAAACCGCAGCGTAAAAAGGTGAAGGCTACGGCCAAGGCCAAAGCCAAGACAATGCCGCGGACGGCAAAGCCGCGGCCGAAGAAGGTGAGACGAAACATGACGGCGAAGGACAAGGGTGAGGCGCAGAGCCCGGAGCAGAAGATCATCCGAGATCTGGCGGACCTTCTGAATGAGACGGGCTTATCCGAGATCGAAATCGAGAAGGACGGCCTGAAGGTCCGCGTCGCCCGGTCGATCACGATCACCGCTTCGCACGCCGTCGCCGCGGCGCCGGCCGCCGTTTCGGGTCCGGCGGGCGCGGGTGCGGTCCTTGCTGCATCCGCTGGCAGCGGCGATCCCGGCAAGCATCCCGGTGCGGTCAAGTCGCCGATGGTCGGCACGGCTTACCGGTCGCCGGAGCCCACGTCGCCGCCGTTCATGGAAGTCGGCACGCGCGTGCAGCAGGGCGATACGCTGCTCATCATCGAAGCCATGAAGACCATGAACCAGATCCCGGCCCCGCGCTCGGGCACGGTCACGGCGATCTTTTTCGAAAATGGGCAGCCGGTGGAATTCGGCGAGGTTCTTGCGGTCATCGAATAAGGGAGGGCAACGCGCCCTGAGCTTCGCAGACAGGCCGGCGGATGCCGCTTGTCACAGCCGAATGCCAGGGCCGTCGCCGGGTAAAATATGTTCGACAAAGTCTTGATCGCGAACCGGGGTGAAATTGCACTGCGCATTCAGCGTGCATGCAAGGAGCTTGGGATCGCCACGGTGGCGGTGCATTCGACGGCGGATGCCGATGCGATGCATGTCCGGCTTGCGGATGAGAGCGTGTGCATCGGCCCGCCGACGTCGTCTGACAGCTATTTGAATATTCCGCGCCTGTTGGCCGCGTGCGAAATCACGGGCGCCGACGCGGTGCATCCCGGCTATGGATTTTTGTCGGAGAACGCGCGGTTCGCGGAAATCCTGGAAGAGCACAATATCACCTTCATCGGCCCGACCTCGGAACACATCCGGATCATGGGCGATAAGATCGAGGCCAAGGAGACGGCCAAGCGGCTCGGCATTCCGGTGGTGCCTGGATCAGACGGCGCGGTGAAGACCGAAACGGAGGCGATGAAGGTCGCCAAGGGCATGGGTTTCCCCGTGCTGATCAAGGCGACGGCGGGCGGCGGCGGACGGGGCATGAAGGTTGCCACCAGCGCGGAAGATCTGCCGATGGCGTTTTCGACCGCGCGCTCGGAGGCCAAGGCCGCGTTCGGCAATGACAGCGTCTACATCGAAAAATATCTGACCAAGCCGCGGCATATCGAAATTCAGGTGTTCGGGGACGGGCAGGGCAACGCGGTTCATCTGGGAGAGCGCGATTGCTCGCTGCAACGGCGGCACCAGAAAGTGTTCGAGGAAGCGCCGTCACCGGCGATCAATGCGGCCGCGCGGGCACGCATCGGCGAGACGGTCGCCAAGGCGATGCAGACGATCAAATATCGCGGCGCGGGGACGGTGGAGTTCCTTTACGAAGATGGCGAATTCTATTTCATCGAGATGAACACGCGCATCCAGGTGGAGCATCCGGTGACGGAGGCCATCACCGGAATTGACCTCGTGCTGGAGCAGATCCGCGTGGCATCGGGGGCGGGGCTGTCTTTCCGCCAAGAAGACATTCAGTTCTCGGGGCATGCCATCGAGTGCCGCATCAATGCCGAGAACCCGCGCACGTTCCGGCCGTCGCCGGGGCAGATCACCTACTGGCATCCGCCGGGCGGGCTTGGCATTCGCGTCGATAGCGGCGCTTACCAGGGCTATCGTATCCCGCCTTATTACGACAGCTTGATCGGCAAACTCATCGTGCACGGCAAGACGCGCAACGAGTGCATGATGCGGCTGAAGCGGGCGCTGTCGGAATTCGTCATCGACGGCATCGAGACGACGATCCCGCTGTTCCATGAACTCGTCCGGCACCCGGATGTCGTCAACGGCATGTACGACATTCATTGGCTGGAGAAGTATCTCGGCAAGTCGTGATTGTGCGCGGCGCGAGGAGATGATGTGACCGAGACTGCCGCTCTCCCATTCGGGGCGTATCAGCCCACGGCGCTGCAGGCGCGTATCGTTCAGGCAGCCACCATCGACAGTTGGGCGGGCGATCTCATCGGCGCGCTGGCGGGCGCTGGCTATGAGACTTCCGGCGAACTGGCTCAGAATGGTATGTTCGCGCTCCCGGAGTGAGGCACGCTCGCTCAGGGGCGCCCGGCTCGCATTTTTTCAAAAAGGCCGGTAGAGTTGGGCAGGTTTAAACCAAAACAGGGGCATCCGCGCCGATGTCGCGTGACGACATCCTGATCGAGATTACGCCGCAGGTCCTGATGAAGGCCTACGCTTGCGGTATTTTTCCCATGGCGGAAAGCGCCGATGATCCGGCCTTGCACTGGATCGAACCGCAGAACCGGGGTGTACTGCCCCTCGATGCGATCCATATCCCCAAACGGCTGAAGCGCACGCTGCGTACCACGCATCTCACGGTTCGTATCGATACGGATTACGACGGTGTCATCGACGGATGCGCGGGGTCGCGCGAGGGCCGCGACTCCACGTGGATCAACAGCCGCATTCGGGCGCTCTATCGCGAGCTGTTCAAGCTTGGGCATTGCCATACCGTGGAGGTGTGGAATGGCGACCGGCTCGTTGGCGGGCTTTACGGTGTGGCGCTCGATGGCGCGTTCTTCGGCGAGAGCATGTTTTCCTTCGAGCGCGATGCATCAAAGATTGCACTCGTTTATCTTGCCGCGCGGCTTATTCACGGCGGGTTCCGGCTACTCGATACTCAATTTGTGACGGAACACTTGAAGCAATTCGGAACGATTGAGATCGATCGGACCGCCTTCCACCGCCGGTTGGAGCAGGCGCTCGGACATTCGGGCAATTTTGGCCGCCTGCCTCTCGATACGGCGCCCAACGACATCATCCAGATCGTGGAAGCCGCATCGCGCCGCGCATGAGTTGCTGTTCCAGCGGGAACAGCGCCCACCCTCTCATCATGTGATCGTCCGTCCATCGAGCGAGGCATTCCGTCCGCTTCGAAGGCATCGTTCACAACTGGAGTATGATCCATGCGCACAACCCGTCACGGCCTTGCATTGGCCGGTCTGGCAGCCCTGACAGCATTCGGCGCGACCGCATTTGCTGGAACCGCCGAGGCCGGCGGCAACCATAAGCACAAGCGCCACGGCGTGACCGTGATTATCGGCGACGGCGGATATGGCTACTACGGGCGCAATCGCTATTACGGCTATCGCAGCGCCGGCTACGGCTGCGGCTACCTGCTCGACCGTTACGAAGTGACCGGCAATCCGAAGTGGTATCGCCGGTGGAAGAACTGCCGCAACGGCTGGTAGACCGCGGCGGATTACGGCAAAAGTTTGAGTGCTTTCAGCGAACCGGCGGCAACGCCGGTTCGCGCGTTTTCGCCCCTTGGCGGACGGGGGAAAAGCGACTACCGGAACGGTCAGAGAGCCCGTGGTCGACCTTAACCTAACCAGGAGAACTGCCGTGTCCGAGACGAGCGCCTACAGGCACGACATTGACGGTTGCCTCGAGCCCACCATCGGACAACATGGATTGCCGCCGGCGTTGCTCTCTGGCTGGTTGGAAAAAGCGGCGCCCGTTCTTGACGGCTTGCGCGCGGATTACGACAGCGGCGCATTGGCCCTGCTGCGGATCGTTGAAGATACCGCCGACATCGATGCGGCGGAAGCGGCTCTGGAAAAACTTTCCAGCGGCGCAGATAGCATTATTTTTCTGGGCACAGGTGGATCAAGCCTGGGAGGCCAAACACTTGCGCAGATCGCCGGTTGGGGCATTCCGCACACATCGCCCAAGGCGCCGCATCGCCGCCCGCGCATTCGCTTCTACGACAATCTCGATGGGGGGACGTTCGCTGCTCTGCTGCGCGCGACCGATTTTGCCAAGACACGTTTTGTCGTGACCTCGAAGTCTGGCGGGACGGCTGAGACCTTGGCGCAAGCGATTGCGACGATTTCGGCGGTGAAAGCTGCGGGGCTCGGCGATCACATTCCCAAACTCTTTCTCGGCATCACAGAACCGGATGTGCCGGGCAAGGCGAATGGTTTGCGCGCGCTCTTCGGATCGCTTGGAATCCCGATGCTGGACCATCACACCGGCATCGGCGGTCGGTTTTCGTGCCTGACGAATGTTGGGCTGCTGCCGGCCATGGCGCGGGGGCTCGATGCTCGGGCGATCCGCGCCGGCGCGCGATCGGTTTTGCAGCCGCTGCTTGATGGGAAATCGGCCGCCGATATTGCGTTTGCATCTGGCGCGGCGGCGATGGTGGGGCTGTCGAAAGAGCGCGGCATTCACACGATGGTACTGATGCCGTATGCGGACCGGCTCGGCAAACTGGCGGACTGGTACGTGCAGTTATGGGCGGAGAGTCTCGGCAAAGGCGGCGAAGGAACGACGCCGGTGCCGGCTGTCGGCCCTGTCGATCAGCATAGCCAGCTGCAGCTCTTCATGGACGGGCCGCGCGAAATTGCAATGACGATCATCCGGGTGGCGTCGAAGGGAACGGGACCCACGCTCGATGCTGGCATGGCTAAGACGGCGGGCCTCGGCTTTCTGGGGGGCAAGACGATCGGCGATATCGTCGATGCTCAAGGGCATGCGGTGGCGGAGGCCTTGCAGAAAGCCGGGCGGCCCGTGCGGACCATCGATATCGAGACGCTGGATGAGCGGGCGGCGGGCGCGCTGCTCATGCATTTGATGCTGGAGACGATCGTGGCGGGGCGGCTGCTCAAACTCGATCCGTTCGACCAGCCGGCCGTGGAACTCGCCAAAATCCTCACCAAACAGAGACTTGGCGGCTGAAGCCTGTTTACAGCCGCGTCCACGTAGGTGCTGGCCTCGCCCCGCTCTGCTCTGCTAGGCAGGTGTTCGAGGAGATTCGCCCGTGGCCATCCGCCAACTCGCGCCAGAGACCGTCAATCGCATTGCCGCCGGTGAGGTCATCGAGCGGCCGGCGAGCGTCGTCAAAGAGCTGGTCGAGAATGCGATCGATGCGGGGGCGCGCGAAATCGAGATTGTAACGGTGGGCGGCGGGCTGTCGCTCATTCGCGTGACGGACGACGGGGCCGGTATGCCGCCGGACGATCTGCTGCTGGCGGTGGAGCGGCACGCGACTTCGAAGCTCAACGAAGACGATCTGTTCGATATTCGTACGCTCGGGTTTCGCGGCGAGGCGCTGCCATCGATTGGATCGGTGGCGGTGCTGTCGATTGCGTCGCGGCCACCCGCGAAGCGCGACGGGTTCGAGATCATCGTGGAGCGCGGCGAGAAGAGCGGACTGAAACCGGCGGGGATCAACGCGGGTACGCGCGTGGAAGTGCGCGAATTGTTTTCGGCAACGCCGGCGCGGCTGAAATTTCTCAAGTCCGAGCGAGCGGAGAACATGGCCGTTTCGGAGACCGTGAAGCGCTTGGCGATGGCGCATCCCGATATTGGGTTTTCGGTGACGACGGGGGAGCGCGCGGGGTTGCGGTTGCCGCGGTGCGCGGCGACGGCGGATGGGCTGTTGCAGCGGCTCGGGCGAATCATGGGTTCGGAATTCATGGCAGATGCGCTGGCCATTTCGGGCGAGCGGGATGGCGTGCGCATTCTGGGTTATGCGGGGTTGCCGACGTTGCACCGTCCGGACGCAGGGCAGCAGTTTCTTTTCGTCAACGGACGGCCGGTGCGCGACAAGGTTCTCGTCGGCGCGGTGCGGGCGGCTTATGGCGATCTCATTCCGAAGGGGCGGCATCCGTTGCTTGCGCTTTTCGTGACGCTTGATCCGGGCGATGTGGATGTGAACGTGCATCCGACGAAGGCGGAGGTGCGCTTTCGCGATGGGGGCCGCGTTCGGGGTCTGATGATCGGGGCGATCCAGCATGCGCTCGAAGGTGCGGGACACCGGGCGAGCGCGCGTGGCGGAGGGCTGACGCTGGAGACGCTGGCGCGGTCGGCGATTGGGGAGACGCAAGCCTTCGGCGGCGGGGGTTATGCGGATCGCGTGCCGTCCTACATCCCACCTGGACTGGCGGAGGCAATGCAGGCGCCGTTTGCGGCGTTTGATGCGCCGAGTGCAGATGCGCGGGCGCATGCGGCACCAGTGTCACCCGATTTGCTCGACCGACCGCTGGGGGCGGCGCGGGCGCAATTGCATGAGACCTATATCGTTGCGCAGACGCGGACTTCGGTCGTGATCGTCGATCAGCACGCGGCGCACGAGCGGCTCGTTTATGAGCGCATGAAAGCGATGCTGTCGAATGGCGGCGTGGCGCGGCAGGGCTTGCTCATTCCCGCGATCGTCGAGGTGGGCGATGATGCGGCGCAGGCGCTGGCCGAGCGCGAGACAGAGCTCGCCGAATTGGGACTGGTGCTGGAGCCGTTCGGCTTCGGGGCGGTGGCGGTGCGGGAGGTGCCGGCGCTGCTTGGCGATACGAACGTCGAAGGGTTGGTGCGCGATCTGGCGGCGGAGATCTTGGCGGAGGGTCACGGCTTTGCACTGCGCGACAAGCTGGAGGCGATCTGTTCGCGCATGGCGTGTCATGGCAGCGTGCGCGCGGGACGGCGTCTGGCGCCGGAAGAAATGAATGCGCTGTTGCGCGAGATGGAAGCGACGCCGTATTCGGGCCAATGCAATCACGGTCGGCCGACGTATGTGGAATTGAAGCTGTCGGACATCGAGCGGCTGTTCGGACGGCGATGAGCATAAGAGAATTTCCCAGATCGCCAAAATTCGACCATGGATGTGGGGTTCAGTGACGATGGGCGGGCGCCCTTAGTCTTGCGTTGGTTCCATGCTGAAAATCGCGACCTCCAGCGTCATGCGCGGCAACTTCGTTGCAGCCGGACGCGTGGAACTCGACACGTGGTTCGAGGGCGACATTCTGTGTTCACGCCTCGATATCGGCCGTGACGGATATGTGCTCGGCAACATCACAACGCGTGAACTCTACGTTCAAGGTCAGATCGTGGGCACGGTGCATGCCGGTGTCGTGCATCTGATGGACGGATCGTTCGTGGAGGGCGACGTGCATCATCATGTGCTGTCGCTGCATTCGAACGCATCTCTCATGGGGAATGCGTTGCGCACGACGAAGATGCCGTTTCCCCAGGAATTGCTGGCGCTGGAAGCACGCGCGAGTGGCGCGCCAGTGTCGCGGTTTCCCGTCTCCGTCGCGCGCGATCTCAGGGTTGTTTGATCAGGCGGGTTGGAAGCGGGCAAAGCCGACTTGGGTTTCGCCCCAGGTGCGGCGGTCGAACTCTGTGAAGCCTTCGGGCCAAGGCAGGTCGCTCGACGCGCGTTCTTCCCAGACGACGATGGCGCCAGGGTTCAGCCACGTGCCGTCGCGCAGCGATATAAGTGCGCGTTCGCCGAGGCCTTTGCCGTAGGGTGGGTCGAGGAAGGCGAGGCTGAAGGGCTGCATGGGGGCTGCGGGGCCGAGGTCGGTGGCGTCGCGGCGGAAAAGGCGCGTGTTGCCGGTGAGGCCAAAGGCTTCGACGTTCTGGCGGATGAGGCCGCGGCTCTCGGCGCCGTCTTCGACAAACAGGCAATAGGATGCGCCGCGGGAAATGGCTTCCAAGCCCAGGGCGCCGGTGCCGGCGAAGAGATCGATGACGCGAATGGCGTCGATCTCGAAATCGTCGATGCCGTGCAAAAGAATGTTGAACACGCTTTCGCGGACTCGGTCGGACGTGGGCCGTAGACCCTCGTGTTCCGGGCTCGTGATGGCACGGCCGCGGAACTTGCCGCCGACGATCCTCACGTGCCGTCCTCGTCCGTTCTGGTCTTGTGCTTGCCGCGGGTGTGGCGTTCCTTGCGCTGCTCGGGCGTTTCAGTGAGGCCGAATTCACCAGCGACCTTGGGGCCCAATTGTTCGGCCAGGTGCTTACGGCGGACCGGTTCGACGGCGCCGGGGACGAGGTCGGCCAATTCGAAGGGGCCGAAGGAGATGCGGATCAGGCGCGAGACCTCGAGGCCGAGTTCGGCCATCACTTTGCGGACTTCGCGGTTCTTGCCTTCGCGGATGCCGACGGTGAGCCAGATGTTGGCGCCTTGCACAGTGTCTATGGTGGCGTCGATGCCGCTGTAGCGGATGCCTTCGATTTCGACGCCGTCCTTCAGCTTGTCGAGATCGGCTTGCGTGACGCGGCCCCGCGCGCGGACGCGGTAGCGGCGCAGCCAACCAGTGGCCGGCAGTTCGAGGTGGCGGGCGAGCGCGCCGTCGTTGGTGAGGAGGAGGAGGCCTTCGGTGTTGTAGTCGAGGCGGCCGATGGAGATGACGCGGGGCATCTCGGGGGGGAGTTTGTCGAAAACGGTGGGGCGGCCTTCGGGGTCGTTGTTGGTTGTGACGACGCCTTTGATCTTATGATAGCGCCAGAGTTGGACGGGTTCGGCCGCTGGTAGGGGGCGGCCGTCGACAACGACCTTGTCGCCGGGTCCTACTTCGCAGGCGGGCGTGGTCAGAATCTTGCCGTTGACGGCGACGCGGCCCTCTTCGATCCAGCGTTCGGCTTCGCGACGCGAGCACAGGCCGGCGCGCGCCATCGCCTTGGCGATGCGCATGGGTTCGGTGAGGGCGGCTGGCGGCGGGGCCTTGGACACGCCGCCGCCCGGGCGGGCGCCGGAGGGAAGGGAGCCGGCAGGGCGATCTTTGCTGAAGCGGGGGCCGGAGAAGCGCGGTTTGCCGGGCTTGCCGCCTTCGGGGCGTCGCTCGCTGCGCTCGCCCTTGGGGGCGCCGGGACGGGCATCCTGCCGATTGTCCGGGCGCGATGGGCCGCGTGCAGCGGAGCGCTCGGCGCTGCGTGCTTCACCACGTCCTTCACCACGTCCTTCTGGGCGGCCGGGCGGGCGGCTATCGCGATCGGCCGGGCCTTTACCGCCGCCGCGGGGCGGGCGTTGACCGGAAAATGGTTTGCGCATCAGATGCAGGCTCTTTGCAGCGGCGGGGGAACCGCCTGTTCGGGACGCCCTTATGACACCGCCTGACAAGCCCGGCCACATGGAACTCGCCTTGGCCGAAGCGCGGCTCGCCGCAGGACGGGGCGAGGTGCCCGTCGGTGCCGTGATCGTGTCGCCGGAGGGCCGCGTGGTGGCGGCGGCGGGCAACCGGACGCGGGAACACTCCGATCCGACGGCGCATGCGGAGGTGCTGGCGATCCGGGAGGCGTGCCGGGCACTCGGCAGCGAACGGCTCATTGGCCACGATCTTTACGTGACGCTGGAGCCGTGCCCGATGTGTGCGGCGGCGATTTCGTTCGCGCGCATCCGGCGGCTTTACTATGGGGCCGGCGATCCGAAGAGCGGTGGCGTGGAGCATGGGGCCCGCGTGTTCTCGCAGCCGACGTGCCATCACGCACCGGAGGTTTATCCGGGTCTGGGCGAGGACGAGGCGGGGGCAATTCTAAAAGGGTTCTTCGCCGAGCGGCGGAGCTAGACGCCGGGCTTGCGCGTGCGCTTGAAGGATTTTAGGCGGCGCAGGAGGCGCGGCTTTTCGATGGGCACAACCGCGGTTGAGGTTTGCGAGCGCGGAACGGGGAGCGCGGTGGGCCGGGTCATTTCGATGGGGAGCGTTTCGGCGCCCATGATGCGGTCGAGTTTGATTTTGAGTTCTTCTTTGGCGGGGATAGCGGCGGCGAGAATGTCGTCGACTTTCCAGATGTCGAGCAACTGGAAATGGCTGGTGCCGGCTTGAATAAGAATATCGGGCTGCTCGGTTTTTAGTTTCTCGCGAATGATGGTGCGCTCGAAGATGAAGGAGGCCGCGAAGAGGCTTTCGGTTGCAGTCGGATGCGCGCGGTCGGGCGCGGGGACGGGGACGCCGGAGACGTCGATGGCTATGGTGAAGTCTGTGCCCTCGCGCACGAGATCGTAGGGCAGCGGATTGACCAGGCCGCCATCCACGTAGGCTTTGCCATCGATGACGATGGGTTCGAAGATGGCGGGTAGCGCCATGCTGGCGGCGACGGCTTGGCGCAGATTTCCCATTTCGAAGATGTGCGCGTCGAGCGCATAAAAGTCGGTGGCGATGATCTTCATCGGGATGTCGAGTTGCGCGAAGTCGCGCGCGACGCGGGTGGGGTAGATGAGATCAAGAAGCGCTTCGGGCGACAGCACCGCATTCAAAGGCGAAAAGAATCGAGAGACGCGCGGCAGCGTGCGGGCGCGGGCGGCGAAGAGGTCGCGGGCCAGTTCAAAGCGGGCGGACAGCACCTCCTGCATCTGGGCGCGGATCTCGCGTGCGGACATTCCCGACGCGTAGGCTGCACCGATGACGGCGCCGATGGACGTGCCGGCGATGACTTTCGGCCGGAGCCCCAACTCGTCGAAGGCTTCCAGCATGACGACGTGGGCCAGACCGCGCGCGCCGCCACCGCCCAGCGCGAGGCCGATGGCGGGTTTTCCAGCGGTTGGCGGCTTTGGCGGCAGGGACGGTGTCAGGGTATTGTCGGACATGGATGAGGGCATTCGCTGACGGATGCTGTGGCGAAGAACATCAGCACAAGTTGGGAATGCCGGCCACAGCGAATGCGGCGTGACCCCAAGTGTTTCAACTGACGCACTTCCTTTGCCGGATGTTAGCCTTTCCAGGTTCTAAATCGAGCGTTCTGGCCGGTGATCGTCTCCGGTGATCTGGCCCGGTTCGTCCATAGTGTTGCGTATCAAAAGGACGCTTGATCGTGGGACTTCACTGCTCGCGCGCTCTTGGCGCGATGATTCCTCTATCTAGTTTGTTTGTCGTCATGCCAGCCTCGGCGGACACAGCGCCCATCTGGACGGGCGCTTACGCAGGTATGCATGGCGGCGCGACGTGGGCGGAACTGGATCCCGATTGGGGTAAAGCCGGATTCGGTGATTTCGGGGATGTCATTACGCGCGACGGCATCTGGGGCCTTCATGCGGGATACAATGTCGGCAAGGGGCGCTTCGTCGTCGGCGTTGAAGCCGATGTCAATTTTGGCGGATTTGCCTTCGAGGCCTCGACTTTTGGGATCGACGGTTCGTATGAATCAAACTGGAGTGGTAGCGTACGCGCCCGCTTTGGCATGACCGCCGGCCCAGCTCTGTTCTACGGGACTGTTGGATATGCCCATTCCGACACCGATTTCAGCGCTTCAGTGTTAGGCAACAGCTTTAGATTTTCTGAATCGCTGAACGGAGTCGTATACGGCGCCGGCGTTGAGGGCTTCATATTGCCTAACGCGTCTTTGCGCGTGGAGGCACTGCGCTACGAATATTCATTTGACCAGGACATTCTGCGCGAATTCATCGACCCAAGCGAAACGGTTCTGCGGGCCGGTCTCACCTATCATTTCAACTGATGGCGTCATGGGCGGCCCCATTGTAGTGAATTAGAAAAGGCCGGGTCGCGGACCCGGCCTTTCCGCTTTTTTCACCTTTTCGGCTGTGCTCACGCCAGCTTGAAGGGCATATCCTTGCCGGCGAAGAAGGCGTCGATGTTGTCGAGGGCCTCAAAGCCCATCTGGTTGCGGGCTTCGATGGCGGCCGAGCCGAGGTGCGGGAAGAGGAACGTGTTGGGCAGATCGTAGTAGCCTTCGTTGATCTTGGGCTCGCCGGCAAACACGTCCAGCCCCGCATACGCGAGGCGGCCGGACTTCAGCGCCGCGATCATGTCCTCGTCGTTGACGAGGTCGCCGCGGGCCGTATTTACGACGATGGCGCCGTGCGGCAGCTTCTCGATCGTGGCCTTGTTGAAGAAGCCGCGCGTCTCAGGAGTCGAGGGCGCGTTGATGGAGAAGAACTGCGAGACTGCCAGCAAGCTGTCGAGGCTGTCGTGGTAGGTCGCGTTGTACTTGGCTTCGACTTCCGGCTTGGCGCGATAGATGTCGTAGTAGTGGACGTTCATGTCGAAGCCGCGGGCGCGCTGTGCGAGCGCTTGGCCGATTTTGCCGAAGCCGTAGATGCCGAGCGTCTTGTTATCGAGGCGCTGGCCGACGAGCTGGAGCGGCTGCCAACCCGGCCAGCGACGCTGGCGGATCATGGCTTCGCCTTCACCCGCTCGGCGGGCGGCGCCGAGGAGGAGGAGCATGGCGATTTCAGCGGTGGCGACGGTGACGCCGTGGGGGGCATTGCCGACCTTGATGCCGCGAGCTTTGCAGGCGTCGAGATCGATATGGTCGAAGCCGATGGAGAACGTCGAGATGCACTTGATGTTCTCGGGGATGCGCGCGATGACGTCGGCGCGGCATTTTTCGTTCAAAGTCAGAAGGATAGCGTCGACGGACTTGGCCGTTTCGAGCATTTCGTCGATGGTGATCTTGGGTTCGTCGCCGTGCGCGATTACGTCGTAGGTTTCCCGGGCGCGGGCCATGACGGCATCCGGCAGAGGCCAGGTGATGAGAATTTTCTTCTTGGACATTGGTTGCGTATCCTACCCGGGGTTCGACTTTCGTTGAGGATCGCCCGTATTGCCGCAACGTCGGGCGGCTGACAAGGGCTGTGGCAGCGCGACATTGAGCGTCTCAGCGGCCGCTGCGGCGCGGCTCTCGGTTTTTGCGACGCGTTGCATCGCGGTACTCGTCCTTTGCGCCGCGATGCGACGCGGCACGGTGACTTACGCTTTCTTCACCCTGATCGAAGACACTCGGGCGGAGTGTTGCAGCTGCGCCCGATACGCGCCCGATGAGCGGGGCGGCCAGCCACAGGCATTATGATCACCGTGAAAGGGAGCCCGCCATGCGTGCGGTCGTCATGGTTCTGGCAGTGCTGGTCGGCGTCAAAATCTGGGCGCAGGATCGCCTTTACCGCGAAGCCGCCGGTGAAGCGCTACTCGCCGCCTACAAAATCCATGCTGAAGCCGCCTGCGTGGCGCGCCCGCAGACCGATGCGCGCGGTATGCCCGTGGCCGTCGGATCGGTGAACTGGAAGCAATCGGAGACGGCTGAAGTGATGCTGGGCAATCCGCGCCTCAGCGTGCCGATCTGGCAGCTCGAGCATCCGATGTGGGATGCGCGCTACAAGAATCCGATTGTGCGGCTGACGGTGGGCGATCGCTATTCGCGGTTGGCGTGCGATTACGACGTGACGTCGGGCAAGGCGGAGCTGCTGGTGCTCTAGTGCCGCGCGCCTTGCCGATGGCTCTGCATATCGACCTAGCGGCGCGAGCCCTGGATGGCGATCTGGGTCATGAACAGATGGTCGATGCGGCCTGACGTCCAGCGCGACAGGCGTTCGACGCGGGGCGAGAACGGCGTGACGGGGCCGACGTGATCGATGCGGAAACCCGCATTTTCAAACATCGCACAGAAGGTTGCCGGCGTGAACCAGCGCAGATGCGTGCGGTCAAAGACGCCCTGATCGGCTAGATCGAAACGGCCCTTGGCGAGTTCGCGCAGAACGCGCCAATGGGCGATGTTGGGCGAGCTGGCCAGCACCATGCCACCGGGACGGATGAAGCGCGAAAGGCGGCGGAGCAAGACCCCTGGTTCGACGAGGTGTTCGAGCACTTCGGAGAGAATGAGCGCGTCGAATTCAGCGGGTTGCCAATTGAAGTCCATGCGTTCGGCATCGCCGATCAAGACTTCGCTTAGGATTTCGCGTGCGGCGCTGCCATAGCTCTCCATGAGTTCGACGCCAGCATAGTGACCGGCGCGGCCGCGGGCCATGGCGAGAGCACCGGTGGCGCCGTTGCCGCAGCCGATTTCGAGAATGCGGGCCGAGGGGTCGCGCGGAAGAAGGCGGACGAAGTCGGCGCGGGCATTGGTGAAGTAGCTGGTCGCCTTGCCTTCGTAGGCCGAAACGAGGCGGGCAGCCGGCGACAGGATTTCAGTCGTCACGTTCAACTCCACACGACACCTAATGCTCGCGGAGAATAGAGGGCACATCTCAACGAGCCGTTTATGAAACGGCCGGGTTACGGCCCTTGACCAGAGTTGCGTGTGAATCTGGAAATTACTTACGAGGCGTAAACTTCGGATTTCGCCCGCTTTTTTCGCATTCTGTTAGGGCGTCTTTAAGACTAACAGCGCTCTGTTAGACGGTGCGGTGGAGGTCTTGTCTCTCGGCATCCGCCTTCCGCCTCGTGTGTTTTCGCTCCGGTGAAATTGGTTTTGCGTATGTCCGTGGTTCCTGCGTTCAGATCCTTTGCGGCCGCACTCCTGGCGGCTTTGGCCGTTGGCGCGTGCGCCGACGAAATCGGACCCGCACCCGCCAGCTTCGCCGTTGAGGCCGGTCCTTCGGCGCTTGGAGCCTCCTATCGTCTCGGCATCGGCGACAAACTCAAGATCACAGTGTTTGGCGAAGAGAGCCTTTCGGGCGCCGCTGAGGTGAATGCATCCGGACAGGTCTCGCTGCCGCTTGCCGGCGAGGTGCCCGCACAAGGCAAGACATTGGGGCAGTTCCGCGAGACGGTGGCGAACCGGCTGGCCGATGGCTACCTGAAGAACCCCAAGGTGACGATCGAGATCACAAACTACCGGCCGTTTTACATTCATGGCGAAGTGAAGAGCGGCGGCGAGTTTGCCTACAAGACCGGTATCCGGCTGCGCGATGCGGTCGCGATGGCCGGCGGCTACACATACCGGGCCGAGCAATCGTATGCCGTTGTGACGCGGGAGGGCGCCGGCGACGTGCGCATTCCAGCGAACGGTTCCGTCATCCTCCTTCCAGGCGACAACGTCCGCATTCCAGAACGCTTCTTCTAGTACGCAAAGGTTCGACACCTCGTGTTTCCGAGACCATACACCGCTGACGATCGAGGGCCGCGCCGCGATGCGCAGGCCTTCGCGTGCGTTGCGGCGGTGGCCTTGTCGGCGGTGCCATTTGGGAATGCGGCTGCAATCGAAGTCGACAACACCGCCGACCTGATTACCGATACGGTGGCCAGCGGCGAGATGCGCCGTGAGTGGCAGGAAGCGCAGAGGCGCGCGGCCCGTTCGGTTGATCAAGCTGATCGCGGATTTGCCGCGCCTGATGGTTTGCGCGTCGGTAACTTCATCCTCTATCCGTCAGTCAGTGAAACGGCCATCTACGACAGCAATATCTATGGCCAGGCGCAGGCGCCGACGGCCGATTGGCGCTTCATCACGGCGCCGACGCTTTCCATCCGGTCGGACTTGCCCCGGCATGCCTTCGACATGAACATTTTCGGACGGTTCATGAACTTTGCCGAAAGCACGGATCAGAATTACGCCGACTTCGGTGCCGCTGCCCGCGGCGCACTGCATATCGATCATGCCCATACGCTTTCGGTCTCGGCCGGTGCCCGGCGCGACCACGAGGAGCGCTCGGCCATCACCGCGTCACAGGTCGCCGCGGAACCCGTTCCCGTCGACCAATATCGCGCATCGATCGGTCTGACGCGGGATGCCGGACGGCTTTACGGGACGCTGTCTGCATCGGCAGAAAAGCTCGACTATCACAGCGTCGCGGCAATTGGGGGCGGACGGCTGAACCAAGACTACCGCGATCAGGAGCTTTATGCGGCACAGTTGCGCGCGGGCTACCGTATTTCGCCCGGGTTCGATTTTGTCGCCAACGTGCGGGGCATTCGACAGTACAACGAGCCCGAAACGCCGGGATTCGAGAACCGCGACTCTAAGGGGTACGAGATTTCGGCGGGGCTTGCGTTCGAGACCGATCCGCTGTTGCGCTGGCGCGTGCTCGGCGGGTATGGGGTCCGTAATTTCGACCAGCCCGGCTTAGAGAGCATCGCCAGTTCGCTTCTGGAAGCGCAGGCGCAGTGGCTTGCCACGCACCGGCTGACGCTGACTGCGGTTGCGTCGCGTAAAATCGACGATGAATTAGGCGCCAATGACAACGGGCGTATCGAAAGCGCGGTCAGCCTGACCGCGGACTACGAGATCCGCCATGATCTCTTTGCTACGGCCAATGCCGGCTTCACGCGGGCCGATTTTATCGGAAGTTCGCGCGAGGACGACATCTTCGAGGCCGGCGTTTCGCTCGACTATCACTACACGAAAAACATGCTGCTGACGCTCGGTTACTCCTATGAGGACCGCCAATCGAACGAAGCGGAATTCGACATGAATCGCAGCCAAGTTCGCATCGGCGGCACGTTGAAGTTCTAACGGATCATCCAGACACACATGAGCACGATGGACAGAGGCATGGAAGAGGGTGGCGGCGGAGCATTCAGCTTCGCGCGCGCCTTCAATGCCGTGCGCCGCCGCCTTGCTCTTGTGGGCGCGATCTCGATTGCAGCAACGCTGATCGCCGTGGCCGTGGCTGTTTCATTGCCCAACCGGTACGAGGGTGTTGCCGTCGTCCAAATCGATCCGCGGCAGGAGACTATTTCGCAAGTGGATAGCGTGGTGGAGAACCTGCGCGGCGACAATGCTTCGATCGACAGCGAGGTGGAAGTGCTGTCCTCGCGCGCCATCGCGCTTAAAGTCATCGATATTCTCAATCTGCGCGACGACGAGGAATTCCGGCCGCGATCGGCGGTTCGCCGGATCTTCGGCTTTCTCGGGCTGGGCGGCTATCTGCCCGCAGAGGAGGCGGCTCGCGGTGTTGTGCACAACGGCGCCACTCAGCGGCTCGACCAGGATCCCGTCGGCACGCGTGTTGGCCGGGTTCAGCCGGGCGATTCCACCCCTGAGCGGGACGAACTGGCAGCGGCCTTCCAGGAGCGGCTCAAGGTTTCGCGCGTGCGCATGACGCTGCTCTTGGAGATCAAGTTCAGTGCGCGGGATCCGGCTAAGGCGGCCCGGATCGCCAATACGATTGCGGAGGTCTACCTTTCCAACAATCTCGCCAGCAAGACGCAAGCTTCAGGTTTTGCGACGGAGCTTCTCGAAAGCAAGTTGCAGGAGATGCAGCAGCGCGTCGCGGATGCCGAGCGCAAGGTTGCGATGTTCAAGGCCGACAACAACATCTTCGACTCGGAAGGGAACATCCTCTCGGAGAAGGAATTGAGCCGGCTGATGGAGCAGACGGTTTCGGCGCGTAATGCGACGGCCACGGCTAAGTCGAAGTATGAGAACGCTCAGCGGCTGGCGAACAGTCCCGGCGGAACGGAAACCATCGCCGAAGTTCTGGATAGTAACTCGATCCGGGTGCTCAAGGAGACGGTGTCGTCCGCCCGCAAGCGCGAAGCGGAATTGGCGACGCGCTATGGTCCGCGTCATCCCGAGATGCAGAAGGTGCGGGCCGAAGTCGCCGAGACACAGGCCCAGCTGGCGGAAGAAATCGCGCGGCAAGTGGCCAATCTGCGCAACGAGTATGTGGTTGCCGAGCGCAGCGAAATGCAGATGCGGCAGGCGCTGACGACGCTCAAGGAGCAGGAAGCGGCGACGAAGGAATCGTCGGTAAGGCTACTTGAGTTGCAGCGCGAAGCGGCCACATCGAAGCAGATTTATGAGAGCCTTCTGGCGCGCTACAAGCAGACTTCGGAAACGCAGGATTTGCAGCTGCCCGACGCGCGGATCGTCGAACAGGCCGACGTGGCGCTGTTTCCGGCCTCGCCCAATCGCAAGCAAATTGTACTCCTGGGGCTGTTTGCAGGCCTTGGTCTCGGCATTCTTTTGGCGCTCGCATTTGAATTTGCAGCACCCGGTCTGGTCCATCCCGACGACGTGGAGCGCAATCTCGAAGTGGCGCACATTGCTTCGGTCCCAGAGATCGCCGCATCCGGTCCGGGGATGGATCCCCTGCGGTCCATCCGTCTGGTCCTCACTGAACCGCGCGGCATCTTTGCAGAAAGCGTGCGCGGCATCCGGCGCGAACTCGATATGCGCCACCGCAGCGGCGGACCGCGTGTGATCATGGTAGCGTCCAGTCTTCCCGGCGAGGGCACGGACGTGATCGCTTCGAACTTGGCGCATCATTATGCGCTGGCCGGGCAACGCGTCTTGCTGGCCGACGGCGATTTGCGGCGGGCGCCGCTGACGCGCAAATTGGCGCCGCAAAGGACGACCGGCCTCCTCGACTCGCTCATTCATCAGACGCCGATCGAGCGCGCCATTCTTCACGATACGGCGTCCGGCCTGTTCTTCCTGCCGGCGATGAGCCCGACGCCGTTGGAGACAGCGCGGCCGGATATGCTCGCATCGCGTCGCATGTCCGAGACGATGGCTACATTGAAGAACCAGTTCGACATCATCATCGTCGATGCCCCGCCGCTGCTGCCGGTGGTGGATGGGCGGGTTCTGGCCGACTATGCTGATCAAATCGTGTTTGTGACCACGTGGCGGCACACGCCCAAGCACCTCGCCAAGCGCGCGCTGCATTCGCTCGGCTTCAATCACGACAAAGTAGCCGGCGTGGTCATGAACAGCGTCGGACGCCAAGCGCTGGAAGACACCTATGCGCTTGGTACGCGGATGGCGCCGGCGCAGCCAAGGCGGATGGCGCAGGCGGCCTAGCCCGGCGCCCGGCCCTCAAATGGCGGCCTTGTTATGGTTGAGACAATCTTTACTTCAAATCTGCACGAAACCGAACGAAGCCCCACTAATTTCAATCGAATTTTAGCGGATTGCGATCACGATCGGCAGCGATGTTTCCACCTCCCCGCGCGCAATCCTGGCGCAGGGCTCTATGCGTACCGGAGTTGCCATGCAAACCGTCGAAGCCGTGTCTGACGCCGCTGTTCAAGCCAACGCCCCAGCACATCCCGCCAGCGACACCCGTTCCGTCGCGCAAGCGCCGAAGCGGCGGATGCCGCGCAAATTGGCGGTTGGACTGGTTGGCGCGGCCGACGTCCTCGCGGTTTTTGCAGCCGTCATACTTCCAGCCGTCATCTATAGCCAGGCTGGCGGCATCGTGGCCGACTGGCGGGCCCTCATTCAGTCGGCGATGGCCGCAACCCTGATCGTTCATCTCATCCTGCGCATCAACGGCATGTATTCCACCGATCGGCTGCACGACATTCCGCTGCGTCCCGGCCTTTTGTTCACGACGTTGGCTCTGACGATGTTGGTCCTTCTCGGTCATGGCATGCCGAGCGCGCTGCGCGGCGACCATGAATGGGTGTGGATGGCTGTCGGTCTCTCGTCTGGCTTCACGCTATTGCTTTTCAACCGAGCGATCGCCAATCCGCTTCTGGCCCACCTGACGCGCAAGGGTGTGTTCGACGAGCGCATCGCCGTGTTCGGAGCCGGCAACATCGCCCGGCGCGTGAAGGAGCATCTGGAAGCCGTGCCGACCGGCATTCACTTTGCCGGCGTGTTCGACGATCGCATGGGATCGGACCGCATCAACCCCGACGGCGTCGACGTGACCGGCAAGCTCGACGACCTCGTGGCAGCGGCGCGCAACAACGAAATCGACAAGATCATCATCGCTCTGCCCCAGTCGGCCGATCAGCGGATCGCCGTGGTGGCGCGGAAGCTGGAATCGCTGCCGGTCAGCCTGCACGCCGTTACGCACATCGCATCGGATCTGATCGAAGCGGGTCCGGCGCATACGGTGTCATCGGTTGGATCGGTCGGCCTCATCGACGTAAAAAAAAAGCCCATTGATGACCTTCAGCGCATTCTGAAGCGATTGGAGGACCTCGTTGTCGGTGGTGCGCTGCTGCTGATCACCTTGCCGCTGTTCCCGCTGATTGCTCTTGCCATCAAGCTCGACAGCCCGGGTCCGGTTTTGTTCCGGCAGAAGCGGGGTGGGCGGAATCAGATGCCCATCGAGATCATGAAGTTTCGCACGATGTCGGTTGGACCGGCGAGCCAAGAGGTCCAGCAGGCTACCGAGGACGATCCGCGGGTGACGCGCGTTGGAGGCTTTCTGCGACGCACCAGCCTCGATGAGCTGCCGCAGCTGATCAATGTGATCAATGGCGACATGTCGCTCGTGGGACCGCGGCCGCATCTGATCGCGCACGACGAGAAGTTCACCGAGATCGTCGATACGTATCCGAGCCGGCATCAGGTGAAGCCGGGCTTGACGGGTCTGGCACAGGTGAACGGGTTTCGCGGCGAAACGCGGACGAAGGATTGCGTCGAGGGGCGGGTCGCGGCGGATCTGGATTACGTGCGCAACTGGTCGCTGTGGCTTGATCTGAAGATCATCGCGCGAACGGTGGCGACCGTTATCTCGGGACGCAACGCTTACTGACGCTGCTGGTCCGGCCCACATACGGGCCGGGATGCGGGGGGAAACGCGGTCAATGATGGATGCTTTCAGGAAAACGCCGCTGGCGGTCACGCTGGCGATCCTGAGCTTCATTTCGCCGACGGAGCTGTCGCTCGTCGTCGGCGATCTCCGGCTGTCGCCGCATCGCGTCGTGTTCCTTGTCTTTATTCCGTTCGCCATCTGGCGGCTGGCCACCCGGCCCGATTGCCGGTTGCATGTCTATGACATTCCCTTCTTCGGCTTGGCGTTCTGGCAGACGTTTGTGTTTGCCTATCATGCGGGGCAGCCGGGGTTCGTTTTTGGCGGATCGTGGTCACTGGAGAGCCTCGGCGCCTACACGATTGCGCGGGCCTATATCCGCGATCTGGAAACGCTGCAGGCCGCTCTGCGCATCGTCTTCTACTCCATCATTCTGGCTGCCTTTATCGCGATGTTCGACACGCTGACGGGCAGTTACTTCATCCACGAGTTGCTGCGCTCGGCGGTGGGCGGCGACCCAATGCCGGCGATGGAATTCCGCAAAGGGTTGGCACGCGCAGCTTCGACGTTCGATCACCCGATTCATTACGGCACTTACTGCGCGACGATGTTCGCGCTTTTGTGGATGTCGGAGCCGGACCGGAAATGGCAGTACATCCGCGCGGTCGTGCTCATCGTGGCGGCCATTCTGGCGATGTCGTCGGCGCCCCTTTTGAGCCTTGGACTGCAGCTCGCCTTCATGATCTGGCACAAATATACGGTGCGGGTCTTCATGCGGACGCAGATCACGATCGCGATCATCACCGGACTCTACATCGGGGTGTTGATGGTGGCCAACCGGTCTCCGGCACAGCTCTTGATTACACTGGCGACCTTCGATCCTTGGACCGGCCTCTACCGGTTGGCGATCTGGGAGCATGGATTGGACAATCTCTGGGGCAGCTTCTGGTTCGGTATCGGCATGGCAGATTGGGTGCGTCCGGAGTGGATGTACTCGTCGACCATCGATGCGTACTGGCTGGTGCTTCCCTTGCGCACGGGAGCGCCCGCGTTCCTGCTCCTCGTTACGGGCATCGCGCTCATCGCCTTTGGCGTTGCAACGCGCGGGCGGACATCGCGCGACCGTCTGCGCAGAAATATGGCAGCGGGGTGGATGATGTCGCTGCTCGCTATCTGCCTGTTGGGCGCCACGGTGCACTTCTGGAACGTGCCGCACGCGCTCTTCTATTTCTTCTTAGGGCTCGGTGGCGCGATTGCGGATCCCAAGCGGGTCGCGCAGGCAGTGTCTCGTGCGGCGCAACCGGTTCGCCGGCTGCATCCGAGCTTCATCCGGCCGCAGCGCGGTGGGGCGATGCCTGAAGCGGCGTTGCCGGCGTAAGGCGGAAACAGCGATCTGCGTTAGCGTACTTGGCTGGTGTGAACGCTGGGCAGCGAATGAACGCTGGCGTCGATGAGCGGGGCCAGGGCGCGGGCGACGCGGCGGCTGCCAGCGACGGAATAGTGTCCGCCATCAAAGAAGAGAAAGCCGCCATCGTCCGTCAGGCGGCACAGTCCACCGGAGCAGAAGAGCGGTGTCGCATCGAAGATTGCGACATTGCCGCCTACGTCCATCGCCGGGGCCGGGTTGACGTGGGCTTCGTTGCGGCCGGTCCGGTAAGCGACATCATAGGGGTGGGCAAAGTCGAAGGTCGGACTTGCGCTGACCACGATGACCCTGCTGCCGGTGGCGGCAATGCGATCCAACGAAGCGCGAACATCCGCATCTGAGATCTTGCGCGGCACATAGAGTTCCCAACGCGCGGAGATGAGAACGATATCCGGCTTCATGCGCGCGATTTTGTCGAACGCCCGGGCGTTGACGGCGCGGCAGTGGGGGCGGTTCGCGATATCTATGCCGAGGATGGGCGGGCAGCCGGCAGCGGTGAACTGCACCGTCTCTAAGCGTTCGCCGAGTTCATCGGTCAGACCCGGGATGAGATGGGCCGCGAAGCTGTCGCCCCAGACGAAGACTTTCGGGCCGTTTGGATTACCGTGGCGACAGGCGGCGGCGCCGGCCCAGGCGCTGGCTGGCTGATCGTCTTTCAAGAAACAGGTGGCGAGGTTCATGCGGTCGAGACCGGCGATGACGGGTGGGGCGTAACCGTCGTGGCGCTGCGGCCAGCCAAGCGAAACGTTTGCGAAGACGCCGATGGCGAGGGTCGTGGCCATGGCGGCGCCCGCGACGCGAAAGAGCGGCGCGCGGGCGGCGGCGACGCGGCGCTCGCGAAACGGCGTTTCGATAAAGCGCCACGAGAGAATGGCGAGCACAAAGCTTAGAGCGACCAGTAGGGTTGCGTCGAAGGGTGCAAGCAATTCGCCCCGCGCGATGCGGGCGAAGGTCAATACGGGCCAGTGCCAAAGGTAGAACGAATAGGAGATCAGTCCGACAAAGACGACGAGCCGCAGGCTGAGCAGGCGTGCGGCGATGGTGGATTGTGCGGTGGAGCCGGCGTGGATCACGAGCGCCGTGCCGATGACGGGCAGGAGAGCTGCCGCGCCGGGGAAGGCGGTTGCGCTTGAGAAGACGCTGACGGCGACGGCGATCATGGCAAGGCCTGCTGCTGCGGCGGCGTTGGCTGCTCTCTGCGTGGGGATCGCGGGGACGACGCCGAGTGCCAGAAGAGCGCCCGCCATCAACTCCCAGAATCGAGTGGGCAGGAGATAGAAGGCGGCGGCTGGCTTGGCGTCGACGGCCCAGACGGCGAGCGCGAATGAGATCAGCGTTGCAGCGATGAGCACCGCGACCAGATGGCGGCGGGCCCAGCGCGTCAACGCCAGGAGAAGCAGCGGCAGGACAATGTAGAATTGCTCTTCGACGGCGAGCGACCAGGTATGCAGCAGTGGCTTCAAATGCGCGGGCCCAGCGAAGTAGTCGGCGGTTTGCCAGAAGAAGATATTGGAGACGAAAAGCGTTGCGGCAGTGAGGCTATTGCCGAAATCTTTGAATTCGCCGGGAAGTGTAATGATTGATGCCGCTACCACGCAGGCTGCGAGCATGGCGAAGAGGGCGGGAAAGATGCGCCGCGTGCGCCGTTCGTAGAAGGTCAGCAGCGAGAAGCGGTTCTCGGAGATTTCGCGGGCGATGATGCGCGTGATCAGATAGCCGGAGATGACGAAGAAGATATCGACGCCGACATAACCGCCGGGCAGGAACGGGACGCCGGCGTGATAGAGGACGACGGACAGCACCGCGACGGCGCGAAGACCATCGATATCCGGGCGATACTGTGTGTCGGCGGCGCTCATGGATGGCTCATCGATTTCAGGCCGCAGATTTCGGGCTGAGGGTGGCGCGCACCGCGTTGGTCCATGAGGCCGTCGATGCCGTGGGGGTCAGGACAAAGCCAAGGCCGTGTACCGCATCCAGTATGGCGGCGGCCTTGGCGTCCCAGGTTTCGGTGGCGACTCGCGCGCGGGCCGGGGCGGGATCATAGGGTTCGGTGAGGCTTGAGCGGATGTGGGATGCAAACTCGCCAGCGCCATCGGCGACGCGGACGAGATCGCGCCAGCCGTCGAGGGCGGGGAAGTCTGTCGTCACCACCGGGCGGCCGACGGCCAGATATTCCTTCATCTTGATCGGATTGCAGGCCTTGATCCATTCGCTCTTGTTCCAGGGCATGATCAGCACGTCCATGGCGGCCATGTAGCGAGCGACGACGTCGTAGGGTTTGCGGCCAAGGAAGCGGACATTGGGCAGTGCGCACCAGCCGTCTGGCAGCGAAGAGCCGCCGATCATGATGAAGTTCACGTCAGGCAGCTGCTTGGCGACGCCGACGAAGAGTTCGGGGTCAAAGGTGTGGGCGTCGATGCCGCCGATGAAGCCGACGCGGGGTTTGGAGACAATGGCGACATCGGCTGGGCCGGGTGCCCGCTTGGAGCCTTCGGCGACGAACATATCCAGATCGACGCCGTGGGTGACGAGGAGCTGGCGGCGGACATCGTTTGTCTCTTCCGCCATCAAGTGGGGCGCGCAGTAGATCACGAGGTCGGCGGCGCGTTTGATGGTGGCCACCTGCTGGCCGAGGAGGACGGGGTCGCCCTCAGGGAAGGCCTCGAAGCGGTCGGTGCGCTGCATGATGACGCCGGCAGGCTGCAGCGCTTCGATCAGATCGGCGCCGGCGGGGCAGTGCATCCAGAGGAGTGGCTTTGCGATACCGGCGCGGCGGGCGGCGAGACGAATTTGGGGGGCGAGTGCGAAGCCTGAGATTTTCTTGCCGGTTTCGCCGGGAATGTTGAGCGGCGAGATCACCCAGAAGTTATTCTCGACGTTGACGACGCCGCGGCTGAGGCTTTTGAGCTTGCGCTGGATCTTACCCGCGAACTGGACGGGCTTGGACACTTCGGGGACGCGGACGCCGAGGGAATTCACGTAGAGAACGGGCATAGTTCGCGCGAAGCGGCGCATGACCTGGAAATCGAAGTGACCACGGTTGTGGTACCACCAGTCGGAGCCGCCGATGCAGATGATGCCGTCATAGTCGCGGTGGGGTGTGGCGTGCATTGAGTTGCCGGTCCAAGTGAAGCCGCGCAGGCGGCAAATTACGGTCGAGCGGCAGTCTCTCTGAGTCGCGTTAATCGTTTCCTCAAGCGGCGCGCGCATGTTGATTGCAATCTTCGCCGTTCCCCGCATGCCGCAACCGTTAACAACTCGTTAACGGCGGGCGCGCGGCAGCCTTCGGAGCCGCTCTCTTGATATCCGCTCGTCAGATCGACGTTTCAATTCTGATCGTCAGCTTCAACACACGTGCGATGACGCTCGAGGCCATCTCGTCGGTTGTGCGCGAGACGCGGGACGTGAGCTTTGAAATCATCGTCGTCGATAACGCGTCGACCGATGGGTCGGCGGACGCGATTGCCGCGCATCCGGCTCGGCCGACGCTGATCCGTTTGACCGAGAACATTGGGTTCGGGCGGGGGAACAATCTCGCAGCCGAGCACGCGACGGGCGATTTCGTGTTGCTGCTCAATCCCGACACCTTGGTGACGGAGCGGGCGATCGACAGACTGGTGGCGTTTGCGCGAGCGAACAAGCGGGCCATGATCTGGGGCGGGCGGACGGTGTTTGCCGACGGCCAGCTCAATCCGGCGTCATGCTGGCAGCGGATCACGCTGTGGAACCTCATCACGCGGGCGACGGGTCTGGCGGCGATTTTTTCGCAGTCGAGCGTGTTCAATTCAGAGGCCTACGGCGGCTGGCAACGCGACAGCGTGCGCGAGGTCGATATCGTTTCGGGCTGCTTCCTGCTCATTCCGCGCAGCATCTGGCTGGCGCTTGGCGGATTCGATCCGGCGTTTTTCATGTATGGCGAGGAAGCGGACTTGTGCCTGCGCGCGCGGCGGATCGGGGCCAAACCGATGGTAACGCCCGAGGCGACGATTGTGCACTATGGCGGTGCGTCGGAGGCGACGCGGTCGGGCAAGATGATCAAACTGCTAGCGGCGAAGGCGACGTTGATCGACCGGCATTGGCCGCGCGGGATGGTGGGGCTCGGCCAGTTTCTGTTGATGATGTGGCCGTTGTCGCGATGGGTCGCGCTTGAGACGTTGGCACGCCTGCAAGGCGATGCCGTGAAGCGCGAGGCGGCGCGGACGTGGCGGACGATATGGCAGGCGCGGGACGAATGGCGGCGGGGCTATCGGGACGTGGTCGTGAGCGATGCAGGTCTTGCACGACTCGTCAGCGCAGCGGGGACATGAGATGACACAGTGCGCGCCCAACGTTTTGACGGCGGCGGCTTATGGCGGCAAGGGAACGCCGCGGTATTCCGTCGGGACACTCGTGACCAACCTCGAGCAGTATGCGGCGATGCGGGCATCGTTTACGGCGCACGGGTTCGACGGATCGAATGCGGAGTTCCTCTACATCGACAATCGTGGGCCAGATCAGACGGGCGCCTATCGCGGGCTCAATGCACTGCTCAACGCGGCGCAGGGGCAGTATGTCGTTCTTTGCCATCAAGACGTGCTTTTGATCGGCGACGGTGCGGCGGCGCTGGAGCGTTGCCTAGCTGAGCTTGACCAGCGCGATCCCCATTGGGCGCTGGCTGGAAATGCGGGGGGCATGGCCCCCGGCGCTCTCGTGATGCGGATTTCCGATCCGCACGGGACCGACCGCCGGATGGGCGATCTGCCGGCACGCGTGATGAGTCTGGATGAAAACTTCATTGTCGTGAAGCGGAGCGCGCGGGTCGGCTGCTCCGCCGATCTGGAAGGCTTTCATTTTTACGGTGCGGATCTGTGTCTCAACGCGGATGTTGCGGGACACAGCGCGTGGGTGATCGATTTTCATCTGAAGCATCTTTCGGGTGGAAGAAAGAGCGGGGATTTCTTTGCGGCCGAGGCAGCATTCCGCACGAAGTGGAACCATGCGCTGCGGCCGCGCTGGCTGCAGACGACGTGTGCGCTGCTCAGGCTTTCGGGCTTCGGGCCCGATCGCATCGCCGGGCGGGTAGCGGCGCGTCCTCTGGCCGGTCTGTTGCGGCGGATGCCGGGTCAGCGGCCGTCGGCAAAGGCAGCCGAATGACTGGAACGGCGCCCACTCCGCCGGTGACGATGTCGCGCCGTGTCGCGGGACAAGGCGCACTGCTGCTCGGCGGGTTTGCCGGCGCGCAGGCAATGGCGTTCGTGCGCAATGCCATGCTGGGGCACATGTTGGCCAAGGGCGATTTTGGTGTCGCGGCGATTCTGACGCTGCTGCTGCAATTGCTCGACAGTCTGACCGATCTTGGTGTCGACCGGTTGATCGTGCAGGCGAAGGACGGCGACGATGCGCGCTTTGTAGCGACCAACCATACGGCGCTCGTCATTCGCGGGCTATTGATCGGGACGCTGCTGTTCGTCTCGTCGGGGGCGATTGCGGACTTTTTTGCGGTGCCGGATGCAGCAGCGGCGATTGCGGCGATTGCGCTTGTTCCGCTGTTGCGGGGATTTCAGCATTTGGATGCGCGGCGCGCACAGCGGCGCCTGAATAGCCGGCCGTTTGTTTGGATCGAGGTGGCGCCGCAAGCGGTGGCACTGGCGCTGACGTGGCCGGTGGTGACATATGTTCCGGATTTCCAGGCGGTGGTGTGGCTGTCGCTGGCGCAGGCGGTGACGGCGCTGGCTGTGTCGCATGCCGTTGCCGAGCGGCGATATGAACTGGCGTTCGATACCGCGATCCTGAAGCGGCTGATCGATTTTGGCTGGCCGATCTGGCTGAGCGCCTTTCCGCTGGTGGCGGTTTATCACGGCGACCGCATTGTGATCGGGCGACTGCTTGGCGTTGAAGACCTTGCGGGCTATAGCGCCGCCTTCCTGCTCGCCATGGTGCCGGGCCTCATTGCGGGGAAGGTCGGGCAGTCGCTGATGCTGCCAGTGTTTGCTGCCGCCCGGGGCGATGCGGAGCAACTGAAGCGCCGGTTTGCGGCGCTGTCTGAGGCGACCGCAATCGCGGCTGCCATTTATCTTGCGACGGCCATTCTGGCGGGGGGAGATATTCTGCGCATCGCGTTCGGACCCAACTATGCGGGGCTCGGTGGCGTGATGGCGTGGCTGGCGGCGATGTGGGCGGTGCGCATGCTGCAGGCGGTGCCGGGGATGCTGCTTTTGTCGGTGGGCGAAACGAAGCCGTTTCTTATTGCGGGGATCATTCGCTCGTTGGCACTCATTCCGGCGACGATCGTGGCGCTCTTGGGCTATGGGCTGGAAGCTGTCGCGGCGATGGGCCTTTTGGGCGAGGTGGCGTCGCTGGCGTACGTCGCCTGGCGAATGGAGGCCCAGGAGCGGGGGCTTTGCCGGATCTTCGCGCAGCGCGCGTTGTTTCTACTGCCGGCTGGGGTGGTGGCGGCGGCAGGCCATCTCTTCACCTCGGGCGCCGCGAGCGAAACCCTTGTCCATGCTGGAGCTCTGAGCGTTGTGCTGACCGCAATCGCCGCTGGGGCCGTGCTTATCATGCCTGAGACGCGCGGCCGCGTGCAGAGCCTGCTGCGCGTCTAACATTTCAATCGATCAGGCGGGGAGCCACTCAGTCGTGCGCCGGCATGGCGAGCGGGCGGGTGGCGGTGCTGACCTTGGAGCCCAGCGCTGTTTCGTAGGCCGCCAGAAGCCGGCCGCGCTCTTCGTCCCAACGCAAGAGCGACTTGGCGCGCGCGATGCCTTCGGCGGCGGTTCGGTCGCGGAGGTCCTGGTCATCCAGAAGATGCAGCATCTGTGCGGCCAGCGAACGCGGGCAGTTATCCTTGGCGTAGATGGCGGCGTCGGCGGCCATCTTGCGGCCTTCGATGAGATCGAAGCCCACGAACGGAATGCCGAGCGTCATGTACTCGAACACCTTATTCATGGAGATCTTGTCGTTATAGACGTTCTTGGGGTCAGGGATGATGCCGATGTCGAACGTCGACATGGCGGTCAGCAGCGGGGTGCCGGACTGGAAGCCGGGGAAGGTGATGTAATCCTGAAGGCCGCGCTCGATGGTCAGCTGCTCCAGAAGCGGCAGTTCGGTGCCGGTGCCGACGATCAGGGCCTGAACGTCCGTGCGGCCGTGTTCGCGCACGATGGCATTCATGGCTTCGACGATGAGGTCAACGCCGTCTTGAGCGCCCATGATGCCGACAAAGCCGACGAGGTGCTTGCGGCCATTTTTCAGTGTTTGATTAGCCTCGACGCGGCGGAAGCGGCTGGTATCGGGGACGGAGCGAACAATGAAGACGCGGTCCTTTTCCATGCCGCCACGGCCGATCGCGATGTCGCGGAAGGTTTCATTGGTGGCGATGGCGACGTCGGCGACGCGGAAGGTCTGGCGCTCAAGGAAGCCCAGTAAGCGATGCCAGGCGCCTTTGCGGCCGAACTTGGCTTCGTAAAGTTCCGGGTTGATGTCGTGGTGGTCGAAGACGAACGGCTTGCCGAAGAGATACTTCCAGAAGGCGCCGATGATGAAAAGGAGGTCGGGCGGGTTGCAGGCCTGGACCACATCGAAGCCGACCTTGAAGTAGGCTTTGACGGAGAGGACGAATTCAAAGAACAGCGCGGTGGAATACTCGGCCGCATAGCCGAGCGGCCCGCGGGCTTCGATGGGAAGGGGATGGCGGAAGACGTGGATGCCGTCCAACAACTCATACGGCGCGGTGTATTTGCCGCCTTTCGGGCAGACGACGGAAACTTTGTATCCTGCGTCGCGCAAGGCGCACGCTTCCTGCCACACGCGCCGGTCGAGCGGCACGGTCAGGTTTTCGACGATGATGAGGATACCTGGCTGGCGCGTTCCCACGACGCGGTCCTTCCCAACAGATGCTTGCCGAGCGGCCGTACCGGCGCGCCCTCTTTCCAGATGCATCCTGGGACAGCCGAGTAAATGTTCTCCTCCCGACATGGCTCGAATTGTCGTGATAATTGTCCCACTTCGGGACGGACGCACGAAAACATCCGGAATTTTTGCGGGCACGGATCTTGCGAGATTGACGGGGTGAGTTTAACCCTTCGTTAGGGTCTGACGAGGAGCTGCCCCCCGTGTTTCGAATTTCGCGTGAACGTCCCTGGCCGCCGGCGATCGATCTTGCGACCGTGCGCGAGACATTGATCTATATGCGCGATGATGCGCGCGCGGTTCCGGGTCTGGAACAGGTGGCGCAGTCGCTGGATGCTGCTATCCGGGATGTCGACGCCGCCGAGGCGAAGCTGACGCCGGTGTCTTACAGCCCCATTGCGTCGCGGTTTTTGCCGGCGCGCCTGCGCACGACGCCTTGAGCGCTAGAAGTCGACTTCGACGCTGAGTTTCAAAGTTGCGTCCGGCGTGTTGTCATTGAGGCCCGCTAGAAGACCGAGCCCAACGGAAACCTCGCTGCTTTCAATTTCGCCATTGGCGTCACGGCGCGGATCCGGCCGGAGGCTGCGGCCAAAATCATACGTGTAATAAAGGATCGGGCCTATGCGGTGCTGGTCGTGGTCGCCGAAGGCGAGGGCGGCTTCACCCCGCGTGCCGGAGTTGCCCAGACGCTCCACCGTGCCATAGGCTTCGATCGCGAGCGTCCACGTTTCAGAGAACTCATAGGCGACCTGAGCCGCGTAGGCGAAGTCCCACTTGTCGTCCTTGATGCCGTCCTCGTCGGGGTCGCCGCCGAAGTCATGGACCAGCATCGGGATTGCAGACACGAGCCAAGGGCCGGAGGCGTATTCGAAGATCGGCCCCATGATCAGGCTCATCTGCTCGCCGGACTCGAGGGGGCGTTCGAATTCCACGACGGTTCCGAATCCGAAGCCGTCGCCATCGCGCGGGATGAAGACCGCAATCACCTCGGTTCCGATTTCGTCGAGTTTGAGAGCGGCAAAGCCGTCGGCTTCGGCCGGCGACGCAGGATCCTCAATGCGTTCTTCTTCGAACTCGATCCCGATGCGCATTTTGAGATAGCGGGTAAAGCCCATTTCCATTTCGAGGGCTTCGCGCTGCTTGATCACGGCATTGTCGTCATAGATCTGTTCGCCGCCGACATCGGCGGACTGCCGGCGGGGCTGGCCAAATGTCCAGGCGTTCTGGCTTTGGAATTCGAGGTAACCGGGGGCGGATTCCAGTGTTTTCAACTCGAACTGACCGATCGCCGGATCGGCGCCGGCGGGTGACCCAGCGCCGAACATGGCCCCAAGAACGGCTACGGCACTCAGGATGAGGTTTCGGAGGGATATGGTGGAATGCACTCGGGTGCCTGCTTTGAGGATAAATTTCGTACCCAAGTTTACGAATTTTCCCAATCCGTGCCAGTTTATAGGACTTTTTCCCGGTTAAACTTGTTGATCGCTCCTCCACCGTGATGAGGATGTCACGCGGGCTGTGTCCTCGTGTTGGTTATCGATGCCAGTGCCGATATGGTTCTCCGGGCAGGGAATATGGGCAGCGTGCCGTTTTTGCTGGATTTTTCGTGGTGACGATGTGCCCACCCGCCGGCAGGTAGACCCATTGCCTTCGTGTGTGTCTTGCCGACCTGCAACAGGCGCTGCTGGCGCCCCCAATGTTCGCGATGATCAGCCTTAATCGGGACGTTCATCGCCGACTGGCGAAGTCTGGAACCGTTCTGAGGAAAAGTCCTTGATCGCCAGGACCTTCGCCCGCTATCTCATGACCGCCAAAGCGCACACGATGGACCGTCCAGACACCACACATGCTTCTGCATTTTACCCAGTGTCCGCCCCGGACGGGCCAGAATTGTGATGTTATAAAGAGACCGGTCACAGGGCTGGCAGCACTGGCGGCACAGGACTGGCGGCAGCACCAGTGACAATGAATACCGACGCGACCACGACGGCACCAAGACCGTCGGGTGCGATCCTGGGGAGAGACGACTTGAAATCGAATTATTCACTTCGCAGCATGCGCCTGTTCGCCCTTTTGTTGATCGCACCGGTCATGGCCGCGCTGACGCCGGCTGCCATCGCCGGCGAGAGTGCGCCGGCCGCCGCCGCCGCGCCTGGCATCACGGTTGAGCTCAATAAGCTCGAGACCGTCGAAAAGGGCTGCCGGGTCTATACGGTGGTCGACAATCCAGGCTCGACCGCGTTTCAAACGTTCAAACTCGATCTGATCCTCTTTCACACTGATGGTGTCATCGGACGCCGCCTGATGCTGGATCTGGCGCCACTCAAGAGTGCGAAGAAGACCGTCAAGATGTTCGATCTGGATGGAACGGCCTGCGATAAGATCGGCAGCTTCCTCGTGCACGACGTGATGGAATGTAAGACGGATGCAGGTCCGGCCGACAAATGCCTCGATGCGATCACGCTGAAGTCACTCAGTAACGTGCAGATTTCCAAGTAGAACGCGCAGCGCAACGCGAAGGAATAGCCCCCTTGTTCTTGACCTCCACCCCGCACTCGACGATCTCCATCACGGAGCTTGTCCTCGCCGCTGACCCGATCGTCAAAGGCGTGATGCTCCTCCTCGTGCTCTCGTCGGTCGCTTGCTGGGCCATCATGATTGAAAAGTCGATCCGGACATGGCGTCTCAAGTCCGACGTCAAGGCCCTGGAAAGCCTAGCCGACGGCCATGCTGAAGCCGCGCAGGCCGACGGCCTGGTCCGCCGCGTCCTGTCTGCAGCCGAGAACGAGGCCGCCGATGGCGTCTCGCGTGGCGAGGCGCGCAGCGAAATCCGCGCAAGGCTAGAGCGTGCCATGAAACAGCGCTTCAAAGGTGAGTTGGAGTCGATCGAGGCCGGTTTGCCGTTTCTGGCCACGATTGGTTCCGCGGCGCCGTTCATCGGCCTATTCGGGACGGTGTGGGGCATTATGAACAGCTTCACGGCGATTGCCGCCCGCCAGGATACGAGCTTGGCGACAGTGGCACCGGGTATTGCGGAAGCCCTGTTCGCAACGGCTCTCGGACTCGTGGCGGCCATTCCGGCGGTGATGGCCTATAACCACTTTGCCGTGAAGCTCGGACGGTCCAGCCAGCGCGGGAATGCCGCCATCGTTGAGATTGCGAAGAATATCTCGCGGCCGCCGGCGGATGCGGGTGCACGTGCCGGCGTCGAGCCGCTGCGCGCCGGAAAGGCATACTGATGGGTATGAGCGCAAACGTCTCATCTGGAGACGGCGAAGAGGGCGGATACCGCCCGATGGCGGAGATCAACATCACACCATTCGTCGATGTGATGCTCGTTTTGCTGATCATTTTTATGGTCGCGGCTCCGTTGATGGTGACGGGGGTGCCAATCGAATTGCCGAAGACGACGGCGGCGAAGCTTGGACAGTCCAAGAAGCCGATGGTCGTGACACTGACGGCTGACGGGAAGCTTCAAATCCGCAATGATTTCGTCACCCGGGACGCGCTGGTGGATAAACTGCGCGAGATCAGGGCCACAGAAGGCGATGCGGTTGTTTATGTTCGCGCCGACAAGAAGAACCCTTATGGCGAGGTAATGGACCTCTTGGGCCAAGTGGGCCAAAGCGGGTTCGCGCGCGTTTCATTGTTGTCGCAACAGCCGTCGGCTGGCGCCGCAGGCGGTGGTGCGGCGCCCGCAGCACCGGCCGCGCCGGCCGCAACTCCTTGATCCGGGATCGCACCACGCCGTGACCATGCTGAAGCCCCTCACTTGGCTGCTATCATTTGGTGCCCATGCCGCATTCGCGGCTTGGCTCATGATCGTGCCCGGTGGCGCGGCTCTCGACACTGGCGAAGGCGAAGACCAGTTTGTCGTTGAGCAGGGGATCGCCATCGAAGGCCTCGACATGTGGGGCCAGGACGAACAGACCGTGCAGGCCATCGAGGCGGAACCGCTCGAAGCTAGCGAGGCGCGGCCAGAGGTAGAAGAGGTCAAGGAACTTAAAGAGGTCGAGGAGACCAAGGTCATCGGCTCGGAAACTGGGCCGGAACAAGAGATCGAGGAAGTGAAGCCCGAGCCGGTGACGGAGCCGGTGCCGCCGCAGGTTGCAACCGTCGAACAGGCCGCCCAGATCGCCGTGGAAGAAAAGCGGGCGACCAGCGCGGTCAAGTCGGGTGGCGATGCAACGGCGCACAGCAAATACCTCGGAAAGCTGCGCACGCACCTGGAGAAGCGCAAGCTGAACCCGCGCACGCGCAAGGTTGGAACTGCCATCGTGCGGTTCACGGTGGACGCGAGCGGGCAGCTGCTGACCCGCGAGATCGCGCTCAGTTCGGGCAACAAGCAGCTCGATGATGCCGCGATCGCTTCGGTGGAGCGGTCGGCTCCGTTCCCGGCCATGCCGCAGGAACTCAATCAGACACCGATGGTTGTTTCGGTGCCATTCCGGTTCACTGTGCGCTGAGTTTCAGCGGTTCTCATAAATTCTTAAGCTTTCAATTAACCTACCCTTATCCATTCGCCGATAGGCTCGAACCGATTGTCTGACATTCGGTACATCCATGATCGGCGGAGCAATTTTCAAGCAGAGCGGCGTTTCGTTGATGGGGGAGTATGCCTCTCTCGTCGGCGAGGCCATCCTGCGTCAGCGGACGCGCGAGGCGGAGCATGCCGCGCGGATCGAAGCTGAGCTCGCCAACCGGGTCAAAAGCGAATTCATCTCGAATATGAGCCACGAGCTCAGGACGCCACTCAATACGATGATCGGCTTTTCCAAGCTTATCAGCGAGCACGACAAGCGCCGCCTACCGGACGCAGAAATTGTCGAATACGCCAAGCTCATCAACGATGCCGCGGGTCATCTGCTGTCGGTGATCAACGATATTCTCGATATCTCCAAGTTGCAGAGCGGCCGCTACACGCTAGACGCCAGCGAGATCAACGTCGAGGACGTCCTGCAGCTCGCCTATACCGCGAATAGAAATGCGGCGCGGGAAGCCGGTGTCAGCCTGGATCTGGAGGTGGCGGCCAACCTTCCGCTCATCCGGGGTGATGCGGCAAAGCTGCGGCAGGCGTTCCACAACATCATCTCGAACGCGATCAAATTCACGCTGCAGGGCGGCGCGGTGAAGATCGAAGCCATTCGGCTCGCGGACGGGGGTGTGGCCGTTGTCATTCGCGATACGGGCGTCGGCATGTCGCCTGATGAAGTGAAGCTTGCAACGACGCCGTTCGGGCAGGTCGACGGAAAGCGGACGCGCTGGCGCGAAGGGGCGGGCCTTGGCCTACCGATCGCCCGGTCGCTCGTTGAGCTGCACGGCGGGCAGATCAGAATTCAAAGCGAGAAGGGCCGGGGCACCGAAGTCGGTGTGATCCTGCCTTCCGCATCCACCATCAATATCCGGGAAGCGCGGGATGTTCTGCTCGGAAACGGCGGTGTCTCGTGAGCGGTGAGACTGAAGGGCCATGAATACTATGATTCACAGTCTGATTGCGGGCGGCGGCGCGGGCTCTGCCTTAACGCACTTTGACGGCTCGATCGGCCGCATCGTGTCGGTGACGGGGTCGAAGGCCATCGTACTCCTCGACTCGCCGCGCGACGGAACGGTGCGCAACATCCAAGACCGGCCGGAAATGGGCACCCTCTTGGCCATCGATACGGCCAATACCGTCGTGCTGGCCATTGTGTCCGCACTCAGTGTGCCGGTGCCGGCGCAGCGCGAGGGCGATAACGAAATTTGGATCGCGGAGCTCGGCCTTGCCGGTGAGCTTTGGCGGAGCACGGATGGCGGAGCGGCCAGCTTCAACCGCGGCGTGACGGTGTACCCGGGTCTGGGCGACCGTGTTCGCGTGGCGACGAAGTCCGAACTGTCGCTGGCATTCTGCGGATCGAGCGCGCGCTCGGTGCGCGTGGGGTGCATCCGCCAGGATTCGACGATCGACGCGCGGGTGCGGGTGGATGATCTGCTCGGCAAGCATTTCGCCATTCTGGGCACCACCGGTACAGGTAAGTCGTGCACGACGGCGTTGATCCTGCGTTCGATCCTGGAAGATCATCCGGCGGCGCACATCGTTTTGCTTGATCCCCACAATGAATATGCAACGGCCTTCGGCGAACTGGCCGAAGTGATCAGCCCTTGGAATATGCAGCTGCCGCTGTGGCTGCTCAATTTCGAAGAGGCGATCGAGGTGCTCGTCGGCGATCCGGAGCGCAAGCACGAGATCGAAATTCTGCAAGAGCTCATCCCGCTCGCCAAGAGCCGCTATGCGGCCGGACGGCAGGCGGAAAATCAGAAGCTGCGCCGCGGCGTTCTCGACCATGGCCGCTTCACAGTCGATACGCCGGTTCCCTACCGCATTTCCGACCTGACCGGCCTCATCGACGAGCGCATGGGCAAGCTGGAGAACAAGCGCGATCTGGCGCCTTACCGCAATTTGAAGTCGCGCATCGACACGATCTCGCAGGATGGGCGCTATGCGTTCATGTTCGGGTCGCTGACCGTTTACGACGGCATGGCTCAGATCCTGTCGCGTATTTTCCGCGTGCCGGTGCAGGGCAAGCCGATTACCATTTTGGAACTGACCGGCATTCCGACCGAAATCGTCAACGTGGTGGTCTCGGTTCTGTGCCGCATGACCTTCGACTTCGCGCTTTGGAGCGAGGGCAAGGTGCCCGTTACGCTCGTGTGCGAAGAAGCGCACCGGTACGTGCCGCTGAATTCCAACGCCGGCTTCGAACCATGTAAGCGGGCCATCGCTAAAATCGCGAAGGAAGGCCGCAAGTACGGCGCGTCCCTGTGCATCGTCACGCAGCGCCCGGCCGAAATCGATCCCACAATTTTGTCTCAGTGCAACACCGTATTCGCATTGCGCATGTCGAACGACCGCGACCAGGCGATCGTCTCGTCGGCCATTTCGGATACGGGCTCGGGGCTGCTGGAGTTCCTGCCTGCACTCGGTCAGCGCGAGGCGCTGGCGTTTGGCGACGGCGTGGCGCTACCGGTGCGCATCAAGTTCGACGAATTGCCGCGCGACCGGCTTCCGCGCTCATCGACGGCCAAGTTCTCTGAGAAGTGGCAGATGTCGGTCGGCGACGAAAACTTCCTCGATCAGGTGGTCGAGCGCTGGCGCACGGCTGGCATCGGTAACGGCCTCGATGTCAACCAGCAGGCAACCATGCTTGCCGAGTCGATCAATTTTACGGGTGGCCGTGTGGAGAGCATGGAGACGCCCGAGCCGCAGGTGCGCGCGCCTCAATCTAGCGGGGGCTACCGTGCGGTGCCTGCGCCGCAAGCGGTCAGCAATGTTCCGGCCGGTGCCGGAATGGGGGCCGCTACGCGGCCCGCCGGTGGCAGTCTCTTGCGACGTGAAACGCCGCCGCCTGCTCCGGCCATGGGTGCGGCAAACGCCGGTAGCGATCGCCAATCGCTGCGCGACCGGCTTTTGAAGCCAAACGCACCGCGCTGATCAGAACAGGTCGGATGCGTCTGCCAATAGCGGCTGCCTGATATCCTTATCGGACAGGATGGCAGCGCGCTCTTCGACGCCCCAATCGATGGCAAGCGCCGGATCGTTCCAACGAATGCCGCGATCCAGCGCCGGGGCGTAGAGGTTTGTCACTTTGTAGATGACTTCGGTGTGCTCTTGCAGCGTCACGTAGCCGTGGGCAAAGCCCGGCGGCACCCAGATTTGCGCCCAGTTTTCAGCCGAGATCACGGCCTTGACGTGCTGCCCGAAGGTGGGGGACGCGCGGCGAATGTCGACAGCGACATCCAAGATCGCGCCACGCGCAACCCGGACGAGCTTGCCCTGGGCGGCGGGCGGCAACTGGAAGTGCAGGCCGCGCACGACGCCTTTCTCGACCGAATAGGCGTGGTTGTCCTGGACGAAATGCGCGTCGAAGCCGGCCTCACGCCATGTGCCCTCGTTGAAGGTTTCGGAGAAGAAGCCGCGCGCGTCGGAAAAGCGGCGCGGGGTGATGAGCTTCACGTCCGGAATGGGCAGGGATTCAATGTGCATCCGGGTCCGCCTGTAGCGTTCAGCGCTTGGGCTCGATGGATCGCATGTCGATCACGCGGCCAGGATCGCCGGACGGTGTGGCTGCGGCGGGCGGGGTTTGGGTGGCCGGCACCGTGTTTGCTGGCATCGGGGCGGCCGCGTCGGCACTCTCGCGCTCCTTGGCGTTATAGCGGCGCCAGCCGAGGGGAATGAGCGCAAGATAGGCCAGCGATACAATCGCCAAAGTTTCGTAGGGGAATGTGAGCAGGCACGCCACGAGGCCGACGGCGACGATGAAGATCGGCAGCACCCACTCGCGGCGGATGCGTTCGCCCATCAGTTTGCCGGAGTACGTGGGAATGGTCGAGACCATCATCACGGCAATCAGCATGGTGTAAACCAGCACGACGCTCATGGCGAGGCGGCTGTCGTTGGCATCCAGCCCGAGCTTGGCCAGATAGAACGGCAGCAGCACGACGATGGCAGCGGCCGGTGTCGGCATACCGGTGAAGAAGTTCGATTGCCACTTGGGCTTTTCTTCATCGACGGCGACGTTGAAACGGGCGAGACGCATGGCGGAGGCGAGCGCGAACATCATCACGCAGATCCAGCCGATGCTCTTAATGTCGACGAGACCCCACGTGAACAAAAGGATGGCGGGGGCGACGCCGAAGTTGACGAAGTCGGCGAGGCTGTCGAGTTCGGCGCCGAAGCGGGACTGGGCCTTCAGGAGGCGCGCGACGCGGCCGTCGATGCCATCGAGCATGGCGGCGAAGACGATGGCGGCGAGTGCAACATCCCAGCGCTCTTCGATCGACATGCGGATTGAGGTGAGGCCGGCGCAGAGGCCGAGGAGCGTGAAGAAGTTCGGCACCAGCATGCGGACGGGCACGCGCTGCTGGGAGAACAGCCGGCGGCGGCGGCGGCGCGACATCTCTTTTTCGATGCCTGGCATCAAGGGGTCCATGCTCACCTCCTATCCGCGCCCGTTCAAGGCGTGGTGCGGTCTTTCGCTCAGACTCGCCGTGCTTCGCGTTCGGGCTCGGACGACTTCAGATCGGCCAACACCGTTTCGCCGGCAATGGCGCGCTGGCCAACTGACACCAGAGGACCATGTCCCGGCGGCAAAAAGGTGTCGACGCGCGAGCCGAAGCGGATAAGCCCAAAGCGCTGGCCGACGCCGACGGTGTCGCCTTCCTGCGAGAACGTTACGATGCGGCGAGCGACGAGGCCGGCGATCTGCACGACGCCGATTTCCTGTCCAGCGGCCGTCTCGATGACGATGGCGCGGCGCTCATTTTCTTCGCTGGCCTTGTCGAGAGCGGCATTGAGGAAGGCGCCGGGGATGTAGACGGAGCGCTTGATGCGGCCGGCGACGGGGGCGCGGTTGATGTGGACGTCGAAGACCGAGAGGAAGACCGAGACGCGCACGCGCTCTTCGTCACCTAGGCCCAATTCCTTTGGGGGGCGGACCTTCTCGATCAGCGAAACGCGGCCGTCGGCGGGGGAGATGACGAGGCCGTCGCGGAGGGGCGTGATGCGATCAGGATCACGGAAGAAGTAGCAGATCCAGGCGGTGATGCCGGCGGCGATCCAGCCGATGGGATCCCACAGGAAGAACCCGACCAACGTTGCGAGAAGCCCGATAGCGATGAACTTGTGCCCGTCCTGATGGATCGGCACAAAGAAATCGAGAATGGTGTCGAGCAGGCTGGGATGACGATCAGACAATGGGTGTGGGCTCCCGCGGGCATGGCTTGCAATATTCCAGGGGCTGTTTAACCCCTCGCGCGTCCGGTGCCTAGTGGGCCCAAGGAAGCAGGCCTGGTCCTAGATTGGTAAGGCGACAAAGCGCGTATCGCCCTTGGAATCCTCCACCAGCATAAGGATTTGGCGACCACCGGCCTTTTTTACCTTGTCGATCGCGGCATTCAGATCGGCGACGGTGGCGATCTGGCTTTGCTGGGCTTCAACGATGACGTCGCCCAGTTTCAGATTTTTGCCCGCGGCAGGTCCTTCCCCGTCGATGGCGGTGACGAGGAGGCCTTTGACCTTCTTATCGAAGCCCAACTGGGTGCGCAGGTCGTCCGTCAACGGCGTGACGGTGAGACCAAGAACCGTTTCAGGCTTGGCGGTATCCTCGTCCTTTTGTTCGGGCTCTTTGGATTCGGTTCCTACGTCTTCTTCCTCGAGCCGTCCGACGACGACATCGAGGGTTTTCTTTTCGCCGGCGCGCAGCAATTCCATGGGCACGGATTTGCCGATGGGGGCTTGGGCGACAAGGCGCGGCAGGCCGCGCATGGTAGAGACGTCCTTACCGTCGAACTTTAAGATGACATCGCCCTGCTGAACGCCGGCTTTGGCGGCCGGGCTGTCGGGTGTGATGGCGGAGACGAGTGCGCCGGTGTTTTCCGGCACGCCGAGGCTTTCGGCGATGTCTTCGGAGACCGTTTGAATTTTCACCCCGAGCCAGCCGCGGCGCACTTCGCCGAATTCCTTGAGTTGCTGGACAACCGTCTGCACGGTGTCCGAGGGAACGGCGAAGCCGATACCGATCGAGCCGCCGGTCGGCGAGATGATGGCCGTGTTCACGCCGATGACTTCGCCATTCATATTGAACAATGGGCCGCCGGAGTTGCCGCGATTGATGGCGGCGTCGGTCTGGATGAAGTCGTCGTAGGGGCCGGCGTTGATGTCGCGCTGTTTGGCGGAAATGATGCCGACGGTGACGGTGCCGCCCAGGCCGAACGGATTGCCGATGGCCATGACCCAATCGCCGACTTTCATATCAGTCGAGGAGCCGAACGGCACCGATTTGAGCGGCGCCTTGGGCGTGACTTTGAGAAGGGCGATATCGGCCTTACTGTCTTTGCCGAGAACCTTGTCGACCTTCAGCTTGGTGCCGTCGGCGAAGTTGATGATGATCTCGTCGGCGCCTTCGATGACGTGGTTATTGGTAACGACGAGGCCTTCGACGCCGTCGATGACGAAGCCAGAGCCGAGCGACGACACCTTGCGGTCCTGCGGTGCGCCGTTGCGGCCGCCGCGTTTGTTGAAAAACTCTTCGAAAAAGTCCTCGAAGGGCGATCCTTTCGGCACCTTGGGCAGCGGCACGCCGTCCGGCGACTTGGCGACCTGGGTGGTGGAAATGTTGACCACTGCTGGCGAGAGCGCTTCGGCGAGCGGGGCGACGGACTGGGGACCATCGCGGAAGGCTGCAACGGGGAGCGAAACGAGGGCGAGCGCGGCGGCGGCGACCGCGACTACGGATTTGCGCATCTGCGAACGCATGCGTGTCTCCCAGGAGGCCGCTGCCGGGTGGCGCGCGGTCTTGATCATTTTGGTCCGCGTGGCGTGCAAGTCAACGCGGCGTTTCCGGCGAATTCACGTTCTCATCAGCCGCGGACAAACCAGACGAGAAAAAGGCCGGTGGCGGCGGCAATCCAACCCGAGGCGCGGAGCGTGGAGGGCGGGGTCTCGGCGGCCATTTCAAGGAGGCGTTGGGCCATCTGGGGTGCGAGAGCCCACAAAAGGCCCTCGAAAACGAGAACGAGACCGGCGCCGACGATGAGATCACTCATGATAGGGCCGGTCTCGTTTTTGTTGTGTCATCGCTGACGATTGATCACGGCTTCGGGGCGAGCCCCGAGGGATCGTTGAAGTATTTAAAGAACGGCGAGTCCGGAGACAGGATCAACTTGCTGTCGCCAGCCTTGATCGCCTGCTCGTAGGCTTGCATTGAACGGTAGAAGCCGAAGAAGTCGGCGTCTTTGCCATAGGCCTCGGCGAAGATGCGGTTGCGTTCCGCGTCGCCCGTGCCGCGCAATTCTTCGCCCTTGCGGGTGGCGTCGGCCTTGAGGACGGTCACTTCGCGGTCGGCGGTGGCGCGGATACGGTTGGCTTCGGCGGTGCCCTGCGAGCGGAACTCGGCGGCCTCGCGTTCACGCTCGGCGCGCATACGTTCGAACACGCGCGTGGCGTTCTGCTCGGGCAGGTCGGCGCGCTTGATGCGCACGTCGACCACTTCGATGCCCAGCGGGGCTGCCTGTGCGTTCACCTGCTTGGCAATCCGCTGCATCAACTCCTCGCGCTTGTCGCGGACAATGTCGGAGAAGTTGACGCCACCGAGGATGCCGCGAACGGCGGACTCGACGATCGGGCCGAGGCGTGAGGGAACGGCGCCTTCGAAACGCAGGGTTTTGTAGAACTCGAGTGGGTTGGTGATGCGGTAGCGCACGAAGCTGTCGACGACCAAACGCTTCTGGTCGAGAGCCGTAACTTCCTGCGGGGAAGCATCCAGATCGAGAACGCGCTTTTCAAAGATGTCGACGGTGTCGACGACCGGCACCTTCCAGTTGAGGCCGGGCTTGGTGATAACGCCAACAGGTTCACCGAAGCGCAGGACGAGGGCCTGCTCGTTCTGGTGCACGATGAATGCTGAGGCGTAGAGCGCCGCGGCGCCGGTCAACAGCAGGACGAAGATAAAGGCGAGGAAACTCCGCATGTTTAGTTACCTCCCGTCGACGGTGCGGCCGGCGGCGTTCGCCGCAACTGGTCGAGTGGCAGATAGGGCACGACGCCCTGGCCGCCCTTGCCGTCGAGGATGATCTTGTCGGTGCCGCCCATAACGCGTTCCATGGTTTCCAGGAACATGCGCTGGCGGGTGACGTCGGGCGCCTTCTTGTATTCCTCATAGACCTGCAGGAAGCGGTTGGCCTGACCGTTGGCTTCGGCGACCGTTTGCTGCTTGTAGCCTTCGGCGGCCTGGAGGATGCGCTCGGCTTCACCCTTGGCTTCGTTGACCGACTTGTTGGCGTAAGCGCTGGCCTGGTTCTGGAGCGTTTCCTTCTCCAAGCGCGCGGCCTGAACGGAGCGGAACGCTTCGATGACTTCGGCCGGCGGGTCGGACTTCAGGAGCTGCACTTCGGTGATGACGATGCCCGACTTGTAGCGGTCGAGCGTGTCCTGCACGAGCTTCTGCACATCCTGCGCGAGCTTTTGGCGTTCTTCAGTCAGGATCGGCTGGATGCGCGATTTGCCGACGATTTCGCGCATGGCGCTTTCGGCGACTTCCTTGACGGTGTTCTCAGGGTTCTGGATGTTGAACAGGAATTCGGCCGCATCGCGGATGCGCCAGAAAATGGCGAAATCGATGTCGACGATGTTTTCATCGCCGGTCAGCATGAGGCTTTCTTCGCGCACGTCGGTCACGCCGGTGGCGATACCACGGCCGCCCGACGAGGAGCGCAGGCCGATTTCAGTGACGCGCTGCTGGGTCACCTTGGGCAGCACCACTTCTTCGATCGGGTAAGGCAACCGGAAGTGCAGGCCCGGCGGTTCCTGGCGCACGTATTGGCCGAAGCGCATCACAACGCCGAGTTCGTCCGGGTTGACGCGGAAGAAGAAGGCATTCCAGGCGACGACAGCAATTGCCACCGCACCGGCAAGGAACAGGAGCGGACCGGGAACGCCGCTGCCGCCGCCCATGGCCTGCTTCATCTTATCCTGGCCGCGCTTCAAAATTTCTTCGAGATCCGGGGGCTGTCCGCCGCCGCTCCCGCCACCGCCGCCGCGCGGGCCCTGGCCCCACGGTCCACCGCCGCCGCCTCCGGAGCTCCCTTTCCAGCCACCGCCACCACTTTGATTGCTCCAGGGCATCGCTTCTTCAGCCTTTCGGTTGGTCTTGTCAGGAAATCGCTTGAACGTTGGCTGCTTGCACAGCGGATCAAGGTTGCATCGGCATGACGTCGCCGGGGAAAAGTTGCTTGCTTATAGGCGAGCCCCCTTGGCGACGCAAACGCGCATCACTGCATGTGGGCGTTCGCGGGGTGGGATCAAGGCGCGGGGCGGGCTCAATTAATTGCGTCGAAGCCGCAGGAGGGACGGTGTTCAAGCGGAGATCCGTTCGAAGATCTTGAGAACAGCATCAAACTCGTCCTTGGGGCCGCGCGGGATGGGCTCGGTGGAGACCTCGCGCCAGTCTGCGGGATTGAGCGCAGGGAAGGTCACGTCGCCGTCCGGATCGCCTGCGATTTCTGTCCAATAGACGCGCTGCACTTGGGGGAGGCTGGCTGTGAAAATGTCGGCGCCGCCGATGACCATCACCTCATCGGTGCCGTTGGTGCGGGCGAGTGCGCGGGCGAGCACCAGGGCTTCCGTGACGCTGTTGAAGACGGAGACGCCGTCCGCTTCGAAGTGCGGGTCGCGTGTGATGACGATGTTGTCGCGGCCGTCGAGGGGGCGGCCGATGGACTGGAACGTCTTGCGCCCCATGACGATCGGCTTGCCCATGGTGAGGCGGCGGAAAGTTTTCAGGTCGGAGGGCATGCGCCAGGGGAGTTGTCCGTTGCGGCCGATGACGCCGTTGCGGCCGACCGCGACGATGAGGGATGTGATGACGGTCATTCTGGGTACGTTTCTTTTCTAAACAGCAACAGGCGCGGCGATGTGGGGGTGGGGGTCATAGCCTGAGAGGACAAAGTCCTCGTAGCAGAAGGCGAAGATGTCCTTGGCCGCGGGGTTGATGGTCATGGTGGGCAGCGCGCGCGGGGTGCGTGCCAATTGGAGGTCGGCCTGTTCGAGGTGGTTCAAGTAGAGGTGCGCATCGCCAAAGGTGTGTACGAATTCGCCGGGCTGCAGATCCGTCACCTGCGCCATCATCATGGTGAGCAGCGCGTAGCTGGCGATGTTAAAGGGCACGCCGAGAAAGATGTCGGCGGAGCGCTGATAGAGCTGACAGGAGAGTTTTCCGTCGGCAACGTAGAACTGGAACAGGCAGTGGCAGGGGGCGAGCGCCATCTGCGGGAGATCAGCCGGGTTCCATGCCGAGACGATCATGCGGCGGCTGTCGGGGTTGGTTTTGAGCGTGTGGACGACCTCGGCGATCTGGTCGATCGTGCGGCCGTCGGGGGCGGCCCAAGAGCGCCACTGCTTGCCATAGACCGGGCCGAGATCCCCATTGGGGCGTGCCCATTCATCCCAGATTCGGACGCCGTTCTTCTGCAGGTAGGCGACATTGGTGTCGCCAGCGAGGAACCAGATCAGTTCGTGGATGATGGATTTTACGTGCAGCTTTTTGGTCGTCACCAGCGGGAAGCCGGCGGCGAGATCGAAACGCATCTGGTGGCCGAACACGCTCAAGGTGCCGGTGCCGGTGCGATCGGTCTTTTTGGTGCCCGAGGTGCGCACGCGGCGCAGCAGGTCGAGATACTGATCCATGACGCGGTTCTAGAGCGATTCCCTCATGCCGGGACCGGCAGCGGGTGTGGCGCAAATCCATAGGTGAAGGCCAGTGCGAACAGGTTGCCGATGGCATGCGTGACGATGGCGGGCTTGATGGAGCCGGTGCGCCAGACCAGCCAGGAGAGGATGAGGCCCGCCACAAAGACGGAGACGAGGCCGGCCCAGGAGTAGGTCCCGTGCAGAGATGTCCACAAGACATTCGCGATGACGGCGGCGCCCCAGAAGCCGAGACGGGTTTTGGCGAGCGCTGAGAGCAAGAAGCCGCGAAAGGCGAACTCTTCCCAGAGCGGCGCCAGAATGACAGCGATGACGAAGGTGCCCAGCGCGGTGGGCGACGTCAGGCCTTCGCGGAGCCAGGCAGTGTCGGCGAAAATGTCGATGGCAAAGGACTTGTACAGGATAAATTCCAGGACGCCTGTGATCAGAATGAGCAGCAGGGCGGCGGTGGCATAGAAGGCGAATGAGAAGCTCTCGCCCGTCAGGCGCAGGACGGCAGCGCGCTGGCCGCCACTGCCGGCGATCATCCACACCAGAATGAGCGAGAGTACTTGGACGCCAGCGGCAAAGGCGACGCCTTCCCAGGTGGCCAGCGACATGAACGATTGGCCGCCGTCATCTTTGGCCATTTGCGGCATGGCGAACGCGATGGCGGCGATGCCCGCGATGCCGGGACCGAGCGCGATCAGCGCGGTTGCGAGCAGGGCCGGGACCGGTTTCCAGGGCGTGTCCGGCTCATAGCGTGGCGGGCCTTCAGTTAAGACGTCGGGACCCACCGTCATGCTCGTTTTCCCTGCCTGCGGCAAAAGTGTTCATCATGCTTTGAAAAGCTGACTGGCCGACCGGCCACGCCCGCCTTTCCATCGTCTGTCGCACAGCCTATATACATGGGGCCGGATTCGTCCGGCTATGGCGATAAACGCGGTCGTAATAAGCCATTCGGACCCGGGGGCAGTACCCGGCGCCTCCACCATCTTTCCTGTGCCTTGCAGTTTCCCTGAGGGGAGCCGGCCGCAAGACCTGGAAATTATGGGGGCGAACTAGGATCGACGAGGGTGTAAAGGGCTTTGCTTTCGCTCGGCATGATACCACCGTTATCGGGTCATTCAGAAT
>PERL01000014.1 GCA_002928735.1 Hyphomicrobium sp.
CGGAGTAGCGAGATGTGGATTTGATATCGATATTACGGCTTACGCCGATATCGATATCAAATCCCACTCGCCGGGGAGAGTGCTCCGCCACTCCCCTGGACCCCTCCGGTCAGGGCGGCGCTTTCGCGGCGCCCCGAACCCAACAATGATGAGGCGATCAAGTGCCCCGACGACGCACACACGCGAAGGCAACGCGCAGCCGTATGGTTTGCATCCGCATGACCGACGAGGACTACGCGCTCAAAGCCGCCCAGGCTAAAGAGCTTGGCCTGACCGTCTCGGGTCTCTGCGAAAAGCTGGTGCTGACCGGCAAGGTCGATATGTCGGGGCGGCCCGCGTACCGGGTTATGGACCCGGCGCTGTTCACCGAGCTTCGGCGCATCGGCAACAACGTGAACCAGATCGCCCATGCCACAAACAGCAACCTGCCTACGGACGTTATGTTCGCCTGGCGGTCCGTCAACAATCTGATGAGCGCCCTGCTCTCGGACGAACTTCTCTCTCAAAAAATCGCAGCCCTAAGGACAAGGACAGACGACGGTGATTCCGCGCCTCCACAAACGCGGGCAGAGTTTCAAAGGAGCGTGCGGGTACATCCTGCACGACGCACAGAAGACTTCCCGTGACCGGGTCCTTTGGAGCGCAACGCAAAACCTCGTCTCGCGGGCAGAAGACGCCTGGTTCGAGATGTTTGCGACCGCGCGCGATCAGGCGGTGCTCAAACAGAAATCCGGCCAGGATGCACGAGGGCGAAAGAATACGAAGCCCGTCCTCCATGTCTCCCTATCCTGGGCGATTACCGACAACCCAACATCGGAGCACATGCTCGAAACTGCTAGGGCAGCGCTGAATGCCATGGGACTTGCAGACCATCAGGCAGTGATCGCCGCTCACGGCGACAAGCAGCACCTTCACGTGCACATGGTGGTCAACACCATCCATCCCGAGACCGGGATGACGGCACCCCTTAAGTATACAAAGGAACGCCTCTCCCGTTGGGCTGAAGGTTATGAGCGGGCGCATGGCATCCATTGCGAGCAGCGCGTCGAGAATAACCGGCTGCGCGACGACGCCATCAAGGCCAGGCAGGCCAACGGCCTTCTCATGATCGGCGATCTCAGCAAGGCAGGCGAGCTGAATGCCGGCGCAGACCCTGTTCCTTATGTCCCCGTAAAGTACAAAGGGCCAAGCCGCAGCGACTGGTTCGCGCTCAAAGATTTGAAAGACCGCATGAAGCGCCTGCGCGCGGAGGTCGATTTGTCACTTCGTGTCGAGCGCAATGCTTTGCGCGAGCGGCACGATCGGGAATTCAAGGCGCTTGGCCGCAATACCTATGCCGCGATCGATCAGGCAAGAGCCGGCGTGCGACAGGTATTCAAGCCGCATTGGCGTGACCTGTATCGCGCCCAGAAGCGCGAGCTTCGGCATGTTGCCGGCGCAGCCACGCTCTTTGAGCGGGCCGTCTTCGTGTTCGGGCAGCGCGAACGGCTTGGACGGGGCAAGCCAATCTCAGTTCGCACTGCCATCGAGCTTATTCGCCGGCCAGGAAAGCTGCTATCGCGCATCGAGGCTGTCCATACGCGCGAACGGCGCTCGCTGGCCCAGGCTGAAAAAGCCGAGCTCCATGTCTACAGCGACCGGATCTGGGCGCAGCACGCCGGCCGCGTCGATCGCCTTAAGGCCGAGCAGTCCGCTGAGCGCGCGCAACAACGCGATGAACATTTTGCGGCAACGCGACGCGTCACTCTGCAGATGGCCAAAGCGTCGCTCGCGAATGATTTACAGAGGGTTCCCGCTAATGATCACGCGGGCCGCGCGGTCGAGATCAAACAGCGCATGGCCGAGTGGCGGGCAAAGAATGCGGGGAAGGACTTTGGACGAGAACTTTGAACGCTAGGGACATCACTGCCTGAACGAGAACTCCACTTCGAGCCGCGATGCCATGCCAAGATGTACAACGCGCATCTCTGACCCGTTTGGAAGAACTTGGAATCCAAGCTTTCGATACCAATCGATGAGCTTGTCGGCCCTGTACTCGAATGGCCGGTCCGGTGCCCAATCTCGCGGCTTCAGAGGGGTCGGCGTGCCAATCAGAGAGACGCCGCACCGCGCCAGTTGCTTCGTTAGCTTTTTCAGTAGCTCAGTGCCGGCTCCCGCTTGATCAGAGACGATCATGCCAAGCCAGACGACACGATCGTCGTCAATCCACTCTTGTCGGAAGTTCTGATACTTGCCGAATTCTAGCTGCGTTAGCGCCCCGGTGACGGACTTCGACCGCCGAAGTAGTTTCGGGTGGCTGAATGCCTCGAAATAGAACTCTTCTTCGTCGCTGCCGGCAAGCCATGCAGCCTTCAGTTCATCAAGTCTCTCAGCGGGTGTCGACATAGAACTCTGTCGATAGATGAGCGCTTACAAACCTCTTAGAACCCGCCGGAACATGCATCGGTGTGCGACAGGTGTGCGACAGAGACTTGCTGGATTTTCGTCGACGAACTAACTGTTTGATTTAATTGGTGGAGCCGAGGAGGATCGAACTCCTGACCTCTGCAGTGCGATTGCAGCGCTCTCCCATCTGAGCTACGGCCCCGGACCCTGGGAGGCGGCATTTACGGACGGGGGTTTGGGGTTGTCAAGGAACGGGGCGGGAACGGTGGATAGGTGGCGGACGGGGCTCATGGCGGGGCGTCCCGGCTTGCCCCACCAGCCCGGGGCAGGTACACCACAGGCTCGCGAGACGGCCGCAGCGGCGAGGACACATGCTCGAATTTCTCAGCTTCATCAATTACGTCATCAATCTCTACAGCTACGTGGTCTTCGCCGCGGTGATCATGAGCTTTCTGCTGGCGTTCAACGTCATCAATCCACGCAACCAGGTCGTGCAAATTATCTGGACCACATTGAACGCGCTGACGGAACCGCTGCTCGGGCCGATCCGCCGGATGCTGCCCGATTTGGGCGCCATCGATCTGTCACCGGTCGTTCTACTCCTCGGCCTTTATTTTATTCAGAGCGTCGTGATCACGAACATCGCTAAGGCGTTTGTTTAGTGATGGCGGGCGCGCCTGTCCGGCACCTGTGAGGGTTGCTCATGGCGGACGGCGAGCAACCCTGGCGGATCAGCGACGGGTGCGTCATCGTGCGCGTGCGCGTCTCTCCGAAATCGTCCAAAGATACAATTGACGGGGTCGAACTGACCGCCGAGGGCCCGGCTTTCAAGGTCAGGGTTCGGGCGGTTCCGGCCGACGGGGAGGCCAACGAGGCCGTGGAGCGACAGCTCGCGGACTGGCTGGACGTCCCCAAGAGCCGCGTCGCGGTGGCCTCCGGTCACCAGTCACGCGTGAAATCCCTAAAGATTACGGGTGATGCGACGAGCCTCGACAACCGGCTCGCGGCGCGCCTGTTGGAATTGACCTGAAGTCCGCACTCAACACCGCTCAAGCACAATCACCCGCAGAGGAGAGCCCCATGCAAACGCGTGTTATCGACGGCAAAGCCGTTGCCGCCGAGGTCCGCGCCGGAGTCGCGAAGGACGTGGCCGCTTTGAAGGCCGATCATGGCATCACCCCCGGCTTGGCCGTGGTTCTGGTGGGCGAAGATCCGGCGAGCAAGGTCTACGTCAAGAACAAGGGCGAGCAGACCAAGGAAGCTGGCATGAACTCCTGGGAGTACAAGCTCCCGGCGGAAACGAGCGAGGCCGATATTCTGGCCATTGTGCAAAAGCTCAACAACGATCCGGCCGTGAACGGCATCCTGGTGCAGCTACCGCTGCCCAAGCACGTCAACGCCGAGCGCGTCTTGAACACCATTGACCCGAATAAGGACGTGGACGGGTTCCATCCCGTGAACGTCGGGCGGCTGTGGATCGGCGAGCGCACGCTGGTTCCGTGCACGCCGACGGGATCGGTCATTCTGGCCAAGACGGTGCAGCCCAATCTTTCGGGTCTGCATGCGGTGGTCATCGGCCGGTCCAACATCGTCGGCAAGCCGGTTTCGGCGCTGCTGCTGCGGGAAAATTGCACGGTCACGGTCGCTCATTCGCGCACGAAGAACATCGAAGCGGTCGTCAAGGGCGCCGATATCGTCGTGGCGGCGGTCGGCATTCCTGAGATGGTGAAGGGCGACTGGCTGAAGCCGGGCGCCATCGTGATCGATGTCGGCATCAACCGCGTGCCGTCGGAGAATGGGAAGACCAAGCTCGTGGGCGACTGCGATTATGCCAGCTGCGCGGCGGTGGCCGGCGCCATCACGCCGGTGCCCGGCGGTGTCGGGCCCATGACCATTGCCTGCCTGCTGCAGAACACCTTGGAAGCGGCCAAGATCCAGCACGGGATCAAGTAAGGCGGCCATTTCCGGCTCATTGCGAGAAGGGCGCTCCAGGGGGCGCCCTTTTTGTTTAGGCGAAGGGATGGTTTACACGTCGCAGGGGGTTTCGGGGCGGCCCGGGCTTGGCTAGTGTCGCCCCACGAACCGGACCGGACCTTCCACCATCGAGAGCCCCGTTTGAAACCCCTTGGTCTCTGGACCCTGCCAAATGCGATCACTTGGTATCGCGTTGCGGCTGCGGTGCCGATCATTTTGTTGCTGGTGAATGGTTCCAACGCGGCGCTGTGGGCGGCGCTGGGGCTGATGGTGATTGCCGAGGTTTCGGACGGCGTGGATGGGTGGGTTGCGCGGCGCACCGGTCAGGTGTCAGCGGTCGGCAAAATCCTCGATCCGATGGCCGACAGTCTCTATCGCGTGTCGGTGTTCACAGCGTTTGCGGCCAATCGCTGGATGCCGGTGTGGATGTTGATTGTAATGGCCGCGCGGGAGATCGCGCAGGCCCATTTGCGGATCGTCGCGGAATCCCACATCGGCACCATGGCCGCCCGCTGGAGCGGGAAGATCAAAGCGGCCGCGCAAGGTTTGAGCCAGCTGGGCATCACTTTTCTGTTCGCCTTTTATGCCGGCGCTCCTCCCGAAAGCCTCATCTTCTTCACGTGGCTTTTGCTCTTTGTCACGACCGCGCTTTCGGTGTGGTCGTTCTTCGACTACGTCTGGCTGATCTACTCGGCGAGATCCGCGCGCAAAGCCGTTCAATTCAGCAAACAACCTTGATCGAATGCGCATGCAGCCCGAAATCAAAAAGCCGTCTGCCATTCTCGATCTTTTGAGTTTTTTGCGTCCGTTTCTGGGCTTCGTGTGCGTGCCCCTGATCCTGGGCCAAACGACACAAGGATTGACGTTCGTTGCTGCGGTGATCGCACTTGCGCTGCTCATTCATTTTGTCACCACGGCATCCAGTCAGCGGCATGGGAAGGGGGATGACTTCCGTCTCATTCTCGACTCGGCGTGCGAGAGTATTTTTCATTTCACGATTTACATTGCTCTGATGCTGATGGGTTGGTTCCCAATTTGGGCGCTGTTCGTTTGCTATGCAGGCGACCTGCTCGTGCCTTACCTTTGCGTGCTCGCCCGTCAGCGCGGGGCTAATGTTGTTTACAGGCCGTCTCTGACCTTACGCACCGCGACCCATGCACTTGTTCAGGCAGCACTTATTTTGCCGCACATCGCGGGGCCTGCTCTGGCACCTGAGGCCAGTCCTTCGGTCAGCTTCTGGCTTTCCTGCCTCGCAATCGCGGTAACGATCGTAACCGTCATCGACTACAGCCTCGCCATTCTCAGTCCACGCACGAAAAGTTAGTCAAAGTGCGCCTTCGCGCGGGCCCGCGGGGATGCGCGTGGTTCTGGCGTAGGGCCGGTTTTCCTATGGCTTAGACATTGGCGGAGCTGACAGTTCGCCCGCTGCGGCTTTACCGTTTGATCAGGCAGAGCGCCTCGCTTCCCCGTTGGCATCGCGTGTGCTGAAGTCTGACGCTTGTCAGAAGGTTGTGCGATCTATTCACCTTGATCCGGCTCAAATGCCTTGTCCGGCAGTCGCGGCATCGGATAGTGTTTGTGTCAGCACTAGTTGACAAACGGGCGCTGCAGTCGTGTGGGCCCGGCGCGCTCTTGGGGAAGACAGGCGGATTGCCGGCTCGTTCGAGCGGCGCCCGTCTGGCGCGCAGGTCGACGGTCTGGTGACTCTATTTTGAGGTGGTCATGGCAGAGCATCTGCTTCGCTGCGACAGCTGTGCCGTGCGCCACCGCGCGGTCTGCGGTGCGCTGGAGCGTGACGAAGTCGCAAGGCTCAGCGCAATTGCGCATCATAAACTATTGCCGCCCGGTCAGGTCATTTTGCACGACAATGCAGAGATGCATTACTTTGCGAACATTGTGTCGGGCGTGGTGAAACTCACAAAGACGCTCGCCGATGGCCGGCAGCAGATTGTCGGTTTGCAGTTCGCCTCGGATTTTCTCGGCCGCCCGTTTCGGGCTAACAGCCCGTACCATGCGGAGACCGTCACAGACGTTCACCTGTGCACCTACGACAAGGGGCAGTTCGAGCGGCTGGTGAAAGAGATCGAGGGGTTCGAGCACCGACTGTTCCAGAACACACTCGATGAGCTCGACAGTGCGCGGGAGTGGATGCTGCTGCTCGGGCGCAAGAGCGCAGGAGAGAAGGTGGCCAGTTTCCTTTTGATGGTGGCGCGCCGCATGGAATCGATTGGCTGCAAGGTTTCTGACGATCCGGAGCGGCCGCGGTTCAATCTTCCGCTGTCGCGCGCGGAAATTGCCGATTTTCTTGGGCTGACCATTGAGACCGTAAGCCGGCAGATTTCGCGCATGAAGGTCGACAAAATCATCGCGCTGGAAGGCACGCGTACGATCTCTATTCTCGATATGCAGCGCTTGATGGCGGCCATGGAGCAGGAGCGCGATTGACGCGCTTATTGCGGCGAAGAACAGGTGGCGTCGCCGAAGGCTGATGCGTGGATCGACAGATCGGTGATCGACGGTGCCAGGCCAGAGAGCGCGTTGTCCGGGTCCCAGGCGATGGCGACCTTCTCGAAGCGCGTATCCTTGGCGTCATAGATGAGCAGGTGGCCCGCGAGCGTTTCGCCGGCGCCGGTTATTTCTTTTAAAACCTCCACGGCTTGCAGCGTTCCGAGCACGCCGACGACAGCGCCCAGAACGCCGACTTCCGCGCAGTTGGCGACTGTTCCGGGCGGAGGCGGCTCAGGAAACACGCAGCGATAGGTGGGATAGGGCTCGCCGCCGGGCCGCTGTTCGTGTGGTTTTAAAACTGTGAGATGGCCATCGAATGGGCCGACGGCTGCAAAGACGAGTGTTTTCTTTGCGAAGTAACAGGCGTCGGAGACGAGGTAGCGGGTGGCGAAGTTATCGGAGCCGTCGGCGACGATGTCGTAGCGGCCGATGATGTCGAGGGCGTTAGCCGGGGTGAGGCGTTCGGCGTACGTTTCGACAGTGGTGTGCGGATTGATCCGCAGAATTGTGTCGCGTGCGCTCTCGACCTTCAGTGCGCCGATGTGGGCTGTGTCGTGGGCAATCTGGCGCTGGAGATTGTCCAGTGAGACGCGGTCGTCATCAATGATGCCGATGGTGCCGACGCCGGCGGCGGCCAAGTAGAGAACGAGGGGCGAGCCCAGTCCGCCTGCGCCGATGACGAGAACGCGGGCCGCCTTCAGGCGCTGCTGGCCTTGGCCGCCGATCTCCTTCAGGACCAGGTGGCGCTTGTAGCGCTGGATTTCGTCGGGCTTCAGCATCTTACTTTCAGGGTTTCTGGTTGCGGCTTCGCATGCGCAGCAATTTTTGTGCTGCGCCACGTCATGACGGACTACGCAAACACCGCTAGGGTCTTTTCCGGGGAAGTTGCGTCACACACTCCGGCCTTGGCTGTCCAGACAATCACACCTGCATCGGTCTCTCAATGGCGGCCGGGCGATTGGATGGGCTTGAGGTGCGCGGCAATGAACCCATCCGGCGCGTAATGCCGGCAATAAGCACCATCCGAGGGCCTGGGTCACTCCTATCGGGGGACTGGGGGCAACCGGACGTCTCGAACTGCACCTCTGGGGGAGAGCGCACGATGACAACTCATCACGACGAACACGAAATTCACAAGCGGGACATTAAAGTCCTGCATGAGATGGGATACGCGCAAGAGTTGCACAGAAGCATGAGCAGCTTTTCAAACTTCGCGATCTCGTTTTCCATCATCTGCATTCTCTCTGGCGGGATCAACTCGCTGGGGCAGGCGACGGCCGGAGCCGGGGGCGCGGCCATCGGGATCGGCTGGCCTATCGGTGTGATCCTGTCGGGTCTGTTCGCGGTGGCGCTGGCACAGATCTCATCGGCCTATCCGACGGCCGGGGGCCTCTATCACTGGGGCTCTATTCTCGGCAACCGGTTTACGGGGTGGCTGTCGGCATGGCTCAATCTGCTGGGCCTCATCACTGTGCTCGGTGCGATCAATGTGGGCACGTTCTACTTTTTCTTTGGTGCCTTCGGCTCCTACTTCGGGCTGGAAGACAATCTACAGACGCGCGTCGCGTTCGTGGCCGGCATCACGGCCCTCCAGGCACTCGTCAATCACATGGGCATCAATCTCACGGTGAAGCTGACCGATCTTTCTGGTTATCTCATTCTACTGGGGGCGGTGGCTCTGACGGCCGTATGTTTGTTCTTTGCAGAGACCTGGGACTTCGCGCGTTTGTTCACGTTTTCCAACTACACGGGCACGGAAGGTGCCAGCGCTGTGTGGCCGAACGCCATTCCGCTGGAGATGGCCTTTCTCGTCGGTCTATTGCTGCCGCTCTACACCATCACCGGATATGACGCATCGGCACATACGGCGGAAGAAACAAAAAATGCAGCCGTGGCGGTGCCCAAGGGCATGGTGTCGTCGGTGCTGTGGTCAGGGGTCTTCGGCTACCTGATGCTGTGCGCGTTCGTGCTCATGATTCCGAACATGGACGACGCTGCGAAGCAGGGCTGGAATGTGTTCTTCTGGGCCATGGACCAGCGGGTGCCGGTGACTATCAAGGAAATTCTGTATGGAATCATCTTTGCAGCGCAGTTCCTGTGCGGTCTGGCGACGGTGACGTCGGTGTCGCGCATGATCTTTGCGTTCTCGCGCGACGATGGCATTCCTGGGGTATCGGGGATGCTCGCCAAAGTGAGCCCGACGTTCCGTTCGCCGGTCAATGCCATCTGGTTCGGGTCGATCCTGTCGGTGCTGTTCGTCTGGTTCACATCGGCCATCACCATTGCTGGAACGCCGGCTTACTCGATCGTCGTGTCGTGCACGGTGATCTTCCTGTTCCTGTCATTCGCACTGCCGATTTTTCTCGGGCTCATTGCCTATGGTGGGCCGAAGTGGCCGGCTCCGGGGCCGTGGAACATCGGTGGGGTGATGTTCCGCCTGGTCGCCATCCTGTCGCTGGTGGCTATGGGTGTGATCTTTTATGCTGGTATCCAGCCGCCGAACGACTGGGCACTGCCGATCACACTCGGGTTTGTCGCGGTCTCGCTGGTGATCTGGCTGCTGGTCGAAAACCGCCGGTTCAAGGGCCCGCCCATTGGCGAAGAGATCGCGCGTCGAAAGGCTGAAATCGCCGCTGCGGAAGCCGCGGTGGGTGAAACGGGCATCTAAGAAAGCGTTGGAACATGAGCGGGCCGGGTCGCATGATCCGGCCCGCATTGTTTTGGGAGGTCTCGATATGGCAGGCAGACTGGCTGGGAAAGTCGCGCTGATTTCGGGCGGCGCAACGGGGATGGGTGGGGCATCTTCCAAGCTCTTTGCGGCGGAGGGTGCGAACGTAGCGGTGGTTGATCGCAACCGGAGCGCGGGGGAGGCGGTTGTGGCCGAGATCCAGGCGTCCGGCGGATCGGCGGTTTTCGCGGAAGCCGATGTGTCGGACGAGGCGCAGGTGAATGCAGCCGTCGCAGCGGTGACGGCGGCGTTTGGTGCGCCGAACGTGCTGTTCAATCACGCGGGCACAATCGTCATCAAACCGTTCCTGGCGACGACGCTGGAGGAATGGGAAATGCTGATGGCTGTGAACGTCCGCAGCATGTTTCTGATGACGAAGGCGGTGCTGCCGGGGATGATTGCGCGCGGTGGCGGATCGATCGTGTGCACGTCGTCGATTTCGGCTGTGGCGGCGACGCCGATGGAAGTTTTGTACGATACGACCAAGGGGGCCTGTCATATGTTTGCGCGCGCGATTGCGGTCGAGTTCCGCGATCGCAACATCCGCTGCAATGCTGTTTGTCCCGGATTTGTGAAGACGCCGCACGGTCTGCGGGAGGTCGCGGAGTTGACGCGGTACGGGGTCGACGCGTCGGAAGAAGCGCTGGCGGTGCAGCAAGGGCGGTTGTGCGAGCCCGAGGAGGTGGCGCGGGCAGCGCTGTTTCTGGCCTCGGATGAGGCGAGTTTCGTCAACGGGGCGCATTTGTTCGTCGATAACGGCTTCACGGCCGTATGACGAGTGCGGCGACATGAAAAAAGGGCGCCGTTTCCCGGCGCCCTTGTTGTTTGACATCCTGTGCGGCGATCTCAGGCCGGCGGGTCGAGGAAGAGTTCGCTGGTGTAGTAGCGCTCGGCGCAGGAAGGCGCGAACGTGACGACGGTTTTGCCGGTCATGTTCTCGCGTGTGGCGACCGAGATGGCGGCGGCAACGTTGGCGCCCGTCGAAATGCCGCCGGGTATGCCCTCCGTTTTGGAGACGAGGCGGGAGATCTCGAAGGCCTGATCGTTGGAGACGGTGACGATCTCGTCGATCAGGGACGTGTCGAGGACGCCGGGGACGAAGCCCGCGCCGATGCCTTGAATTTTGTGCGGTCCGCGGTTGCCGCCGGAGAGCACGGGGCTGCCCGTCGGCTCGACGGCAATGACCTTGAGGCCGGGTTTGCGTGCCTTCAAGACTTTGCCGCAACCCGTCAACGTGCCGCCGGTGCCGACGCCGACAACGAGAACGTCGATGTTGCCTTTGGTGTCGTTCCAGATTTCTTCAGCGGTGGTGCGTTCGTGGACGGCGGGGTTGGCGGGGTTTTCGAATTGGCTTGGCTGCACAGCGCCGGGCGTGGTGGCGACGAGTTCCTGGGCGCGGGCGATGGCGGCCGGCATACCGCCAGCAGCGGGGGTCAACTCCAATTCGGCACCCAGATGCGCAAGGATCTTGCGGCGCTCGATCGACATCGACTCCGGCATGACCAGAATGAGCTTGTAACCGCGCGCGGCGGCGACGAAGGCGAGACCGATGCCGGTGTTGCCCGATGTCGGCTCGACAAGTGTGCTTTTGCCGGGCGTGATTTTGCCTTCGGCTTCGAGCACGTCGATCATCGAGACGCCGATGCGGTCCTTGACGCTGGAGAGCGGATTGAAGAATTCCAGCTTGAGCAGAATGTCGGCACGGGCGCCGGCCTGCTTGGCGATCTTGCCGAGACGCACCAGGGGGGTATGTCCGATCGTCTCGGTGATGTTTTCATAGACGCGGCCGCGGCCCCAAGTTTTTGTGGCGGAAAGCGTCTTGATCTCCGGAACCTCAGTCATGGCTGTTGCGTAGCCTTCTGTTGGCGGGTGGGATGGCAGTTCAATGATGGTAGGTCATGGATGGAAGGTCTGGGGTGGCAATAACCTTCCCGGCCCGTGGCTGCAACGGCGGGAGGCGAAAAAATCGTTCCTGCAGACGCGAAAGAACAGGGATTTCGGGGCGCTATTTGCGCTTCGCAGGTGACTTGCGTTGGGTTGTTGCTGCCCGCTGAGGATCGGGTTTCTTTTTTGCCGGGGCGGCGGGTGTGGTCTTAGATTTCGCAGCGGGCGCCACCGTCTTGCCGGTCGAACCGAAGCCGCCGGCGCCACGGTTCGTCTTGGAGAGCGCGGCGATGGGTTTCATCTTTACGCGCGCGACGGGCGCCACGACCATCTGTGCGATGCGATCACCGCGACTTATCACGAACGGCTTGTCGCCGAGGTTGATGAGGATGACCTGGACTTCGCCGCGATAGTCGCTGTCGATGGTGCCGGGACTGTTGAGGATGGTGACGCCGTGTTTGGCGGCCAGACCTGAGCGGGGGCGAACCTGGGCTTCCGTTCCGCGCGGCAGTTCAATCGAGAGGCCGGTGGGTATCAGCGCGAACTTGCCGCGACCCAGACGGAGCGGCTTTTTCGGATCGATCGCAGCGACCAGATCCAGACCGGCGGCACCGTCCGAATGCATCTCAGGCAGCGGCAGACCTTCGCCATGGGGCAGAATTTTCACCCGCACTTTGACCCGTACCGTCTTCAATTTTTTCGCGTTCTTCTTGGTCATGGTCAAACATCGGTTTGATGTGCTGCGAGCCAGCCTGCGGCCTCTTCGATGAGCAGGCGTGCCACCTCATCTTTGCTTTGCGGCGGCCAGCTCGTCACGCCCTCGGCGGTGACAAGGTGCACCGTATTCCAATCGCCGCCGAAGGTACCGGTTGCGGGTGAAACATCGTTAGCGACGATCCAGTCGGCGGATTTGTCTTGGCGCTTTTTCTGGGCGTGGGCGACGACGGCTTCGGTTTCGGCGGCGAAGCCGATGACCAACGCGGGGCGGCGGGGGCCGCGCGCGGCAATGCCTTTCAGGATGTCGGGATTTTCCGTGAGTGCGAGGGTGGGCGCAGCGGACCCTTTGGTTTTCTTCATTTTTTGGCCAGCAGCGGCCGCAACGCGCCAGTCGGCGACGGCGGCGGCGAAAATGGCGATGTCGGCGGGCAGCGCGGCTTCAACGGCGGACAGCATCTCGGTTGCCGTTTGGATTTTGACGATGGTGACGCCGGGGGGATCGGGCAGCGTGACGGGGCCGGAGACGAGGGTGACGCGCGCGCCGGCGCTAGCTGCGGCCGCGGCGATGGCGTGGCCCTGTTTGCCCGACGATCGGTTGGCGATGTAGCGGACCGGGTCGATGGGTTCGTGCGTCGGGCCGCTCGTGACGAGGACGTGACGGCCGGCGAGCGGGCCGGTTTTCGACGATGGCCGGCCGGTCAGGCGTTGGGTGGCTGCTTCGGCGATTTCGATGGGTTCGGCCATGCGCCCGATGCCGGCTTCACCGCGTTCGGCCATTTCGCCGGCCTTGGGGCCGATGAAAGCGATGCCGTCGGCTTCGAGTTGGCGGACGTTGCGGCGCGTGGCGGGATGAGACCACATGCGCGGGTTCATGGCGGGTGCGGCGAGGACGGGTTTATCCGTGGCGAGGAGGACGGCGGTGGCGAGATCGTTGGCCTGACCGGTCGCCATCTTGGCGAGGAGATCCGCGGTCGCGGGGGCGACGATGATGAGGTCGGTGTCGCGGGCCAGACGGATGTGGCCGATCTCGCGTTCGTCGTCGAGGTCGAACAGGTCGGTGAAGACGCGATCGTTGGACAGCGCACCGGCTGCCAGCGGCGTCACGAATTCCTGGGCCGCGCGGGTCAACACCACGCGCACGCTCGCTCCGCGCTCGCGCAGGCGGCGAATGAGGTCGAGGCTTTTATAGGCCGCGATGCCGCCACCGATGATGAGGAGTACGCGCTGGGTCACGTTCGGGACGATGCTCTGAATTTGGTTAATGACGATTTGGCCGGGCCGTCTGGGGGCCGTCTCTTTATCACGAGATGGGGGATTATGGGTTAAGCGCTCGCTAGGCTCGTTTCGGGAGCTTGGTGGGTTGTGCGGGGGGCGGGCGCGCATTAGCTAAGGCAGATGGGAAGAAGCCTGGAGAGGAATTTCATGTCACGACGCCTTGCCTGTTTCGCCGCTGCCTTTGCGGTGCTCAGCCCACTCGCTGCCGTTGCGCACGAATATGAAGCCGGGAGCATAACGGTGGCTCATCCCTGGGCGCGGGCGACGCCGGGTGGCGCGACGATCGGTGCGGCTTATGCGGAAATCAAAGCCAAGGACGGAGCGGCCGACACGCTTGTTTCCGCGTCTTCACCGGCTGCTGGGCGGGTGGAAATCCACACGCACACCATGGACGGCGGCGTCATGAAGATGCGGCAGATCGAAAAACTGGCGATTCCGGGGGGTGGTAGCGCGGTGATGAAGCCGTCCGGCGATCACATTATGCTGTTCGATCTCAAGGCGCCGCTCAAAGAGGGCGAAACGCTACCGATCACGCTCGTGTTTGAGAAGGCCGGCGAAGTGAAAATCGAAGCGACGGTCGAACCGGTCGGCGCCAAGGGGCCACATGGGATGGATCATCAACCCGGCGCGGCAGAGCATGAGGGCCATAAGCATCATTGATGCTGACCAAGCCGGTGCAGGTGCCATGTCAACCATTTTCAGTGGCGCTTTGCAAAGGCAATAAAAATTCCCTCTGACTGACCCCGGCGTCTTGACATGCTTCAGGGTGTCCAACATCCTGCGCGCCGTCGGGGAAGGGACGACCCGATATCCAAAAAAGAATGGTCCAAGTCTGGGGAGACGGATCGGGGTGGAACTCTTTGCACAAGAGTTCCACCCCGCTCTCTTTTGGTCCCTCGCTCTCTGATCCACGTGAGTGCCCGTGCGCCCCAACACGCTTAGATCCAAAATTGCGGCGGGTGAGCCGGTGCTGAATGCGTGGTGTGCGATGGCCAGTTCGCATGCGGCGGAGGCGATTGCGCATCAAGGCGTCGATAGCGTCACCATTGATCTTCAGCATGGCGCCATCGACTTCGCCGCGGCATTCCAGATGCTGCAGGGTATTTCGACATCGCCTGCCGTGCCGCTGGCGCGCGTGCCGTGGAACGAGCCGGCCATCATGACCAAGCTCCTCGACGCGGGGGCTTATGGCATCATCTGTCCTATGATCGAGACGGAAGCGGAAGCGCGAGCGTTCGTGGCCGCGTGCCGTTATCCGCCGATGGGTTCGCGATCGTATGGGCCCAATCGCGTGTCATTCTATGCGGGGACGGATTACGCGGGGCAGGCCAATCGCGAGATCCTGCTGTTGGCGCAGGTGGAGACACGCCGCGCGGTCGAGAACGTGAATGCTATTCTCTCGGTCCCTGGACTGGACGGCGTGTACATCGGGCCCGGTGACTTGTCGCTCTCGTTTGGGGTCGCGCCAAGCATGGATCCGACGGATGCTGCGGTGGTTCAGGCGATGGCGGACGTGCGTGAGCGGGCCCGATCGTCGGGGTTGATTGCTGCCGTTCATACTGACGGGGCGGCGACGGCGCGGCGGCGCTTTGCCGAGGGATTTCAGTTTTGCTCGCTGCCGACGGATGTGCGGCTTCTCATCGATGCCGTGAAGGCCGCGGTGCGGGAGGCAAAGCCCGGTGTATGACCGGCGCGGTTGATGGCGGCGCGGCGGCCTTTGCGGCGGGCGGACATTTGACTACTGTCGGCTCTCTTTTGGTGGAAGGGGTTGGCGTCCATGCGGACGGTTGAAGCCGTGGTTGGCGTTCTCATTATTGCATCGGCGGTGGCGCTCGCGCTGGGAGCGGCGGCGCTCTTTATTCCTGTCCCGGCTCCGGGATTGGGGCCGACATTGGCGCTAGCGGCGGCCGGGGCGATGATTGCAGCACACGGCATGGCGGGTCGCGCGGAGTGGTCGGCCGCGCCGGGGGCTGCTCAGCGGTGGCGGGCGGCTTTTTATGCGCTCTTGGCTCTGACGGCGGCGGTGGTCTTGCCGCTCATTGTGGAGGTGCTCGATCTTGTAACGGTCGCGGGCTTTCCGCTCGGATTTTATCTGGCGGCGCAAGGCATGCTGGTCGCGTTTGCCATTCTGGGGTTCCGGGCCGCACGGTCCCTCGATGCCCGCGACGCAGCTGAAGCATCGCCTCCGGCGCCCGGGGTTATCTAGATGCTGACCGGCGAACCGATCATAGGGCTGGCGGCTGGGGGCATGGTGATCGGATTGTTGGTCGCTGCGGTGCTGGCGCGTTCGGGCAATGTCACTGCGCATGCGGCTGGCGGCGGCGCGATGGGCGCGGCCAGTGGTGGACTGGCAATCGCGGGGCTTTTTGTTTTGGCCTCCAGTGTGCTGTTGCCGGGGCTCGTGCATCAGCATGGGTTCGATGCGCTCATTGCTCTTGTGGGGATCTGCGGTGGACTGTTGCTGCTCGCCGTGTTGATCGGTCCGGCGCTGGCGCGCACGGGCGCGGCGAGCGTGCCGGAGCTGATCGGAGTTCGATTTGGGCGGTCTGCGCGTGGACTCGTGCTTCTCGTTGCCATCGCCGCGACGGCGGGACTTTTGTTCGGCGTGCTGGCGGCGGCGAGTGGGCTTGCAACAAGACTGTTCGAGGTAACGGTTGGGACGGCTGCGCTGGCCATCGCAGGCGCAGCGCTGCTTCTGGTTGTCCCTGGCGGTTTCAAGTCCGTTCTTGCTGGCAGCCGGCTCGTCGCAGGTCTCGCGGGTGTTGTTTTGCTCGGCGTTCTGGCCGCGGTGTGCTGGGCGCTTCTCGGCAATCCGTTGGTGCCGATCGCCTATGGATCGGCCGTGGCGCAAATCGGTCCGGCTGAGATGGCGCTGATCGAGAGCGGGGCGGTCGACTTCGGTGTGTTCAAACCGTTCCTGCGCGAATTCCTGACTGTGGACCGGCTCAACTGGGCGCTTTTGACGGTATGCCTTATTGGGGCGGTCGCGGTGCTACCGCCGCTCGTGCAAGCAACGGGCGTGTTTGCGACCGGGCAGGCGCGGCGCGGGATTGCGTGGGCGTTGACGTTTGTGATGATCGCTCTGACGGGGGTGCCGGCTGTTGCCGCGCTGGCACGTTTGGAGACCTATCGGGCGGTGTCGGCGAGCCAAACGTTTGCTGATCTGCCGGTATGGGTGCGGCGGGCGTCGGCGGCGGGCGGGGTGCTGCTGCACGGGACCTCGCTGCATCTTGTGGAGAGCGTGGCGGGAGATGTTGCGCGGGGTGCGTCGTCGATCGAGGCGATTGGCGCGACGATGGCGGATCGTGGCGCGCGGGCGGAGGCGATCTGGCAGCGGCTTGACCCGGCGGTGCAGTCCGCCGTGCTTGATCTCGGGCGGCGGTTTTATGAGACGCCCGGGCAGCCGCTCGAGGCGCGATGGACGCCGTATGTCGATACCGTTGTGACGGCTGCTGCTGTGGCGGCTGGCAACACGAGCGGGAAGCCGGATCTGGCATCGATAGAAATCGATCCGCAGTTTTTGTTTCTGGCACTGCCGCGGGCGGCGGGGATGCCGGACGTCCTCTCAGCTCTGACAACAGCGATTGTAATGGGCGGAGCGGTGGTTCTGATTGCGGCGTTGGTGGCGGCGCTCGCGGCACTGATCGTGCGCGATGGAACGGCGGTTTTGTTTGGTAGAGAGCCGCGCCGGGTCGCGCAGGTGGCTCTGATCCGTGGTGTCGCGGTGGTGATTGCGCTCGCGTTCGCGCTGGGGGCGGCCTTAGTTCCGGTGACGGCGGACGTTGTTTTGGTTGTCAGTTTGTCGGTGGCGGCGGTTGGGTTGCTGCCGGCCGTGGTTCTGGCGATGTGGGCGCCGCGCGCGACACCGCCCGGTTTGGTTGTGGCCGTGGTGGGTGGTCTGACGCTCGGGATCTATTATTTTGCGGGGACGGCGCTTTATAGCGTGTCGTTTTATGAGGCGTGGGCGGGACTTTCGAGTGCGGGTCCGGAGGCTTATGCCGAGTATGAAGAGGCGCGCGAGGTGTGGGTTGCGGCCGAGGGGGATGAGCGGGCGGCGGCGTATGCGGATCTTGCGGCGCGAACGACCGGGAGTCTGTGGAGTCCGGGGCTTGCCAACTGGTTTGGAATCGCACCGGCGGCGGCACCGGTTCTGGCTGTGCCCTTCGCGTTGCTGCTAGGGCTGCTGGTCAGTTTTCTCAGTAGGGGCTGGACGCACGCGGATCGCTCTACGACGGCGACAACGTCCACCGATGCTGTGGGATCGTGATGGGCGGACCGCGTTACGATCTGCTGGTCATCGGCGGCGGTATCAACGGGGCTGGCGTCGCGGCCGATGCGGCCGGACGGGGGCTTTCGGTATGTCTCGTGGAGCAGGGCGATCTGGCGAGCGGGACATCGCAGGCCAGCTCGAAGCTTATTCATGGCGGCCTGCGGTATCTGGAACATTTTGAATTCCGGCTGGTGCGCGAGGCGCTGCTTGAGCGCGAGGTGATGCTGGACCGGGCGCCGCATATCGTCTGGCCGCTGCGGTTCGTGCTGCCGGAGGCGGATGGTTTGCGGTCGCGGTTGCGGGTCCAGGCGGGGCTTTTTCTTTATGATCATCTGGCGCGGCGGCGTCGCATTCCCGCGTCACGGGCGATCGATCTGACGGCGGACCCTGCGGGCGGCGTGCTGCGGTCCGATTTGCGGCGCGGTTTTTCGTATTGGGATTGTTGGGTGGACGATGCGCGGCTCGTGGTGCTCAACGCTCGGCTGGCTGCAATGCATGGTGCGCAGATCCGCACGCGGACGCGGGTGACAGCGCTCGCGCGGGGCGACGAGGCGTGGACCGCGACGCTTGATGTGGGCGGACGTCGAGAGACGTGTCAGGCGCGCGTGGTGGTCAATGCTGCGGGGCCATGGGCGGACCGGGCTGCTGCGTTGGCGCGAGACAATGCCGCGGCGGGCGCCGTTCATCTCCGGCTGGTCAAGGGCAGCCATATCGTGGTGCCGCGAATTGCTGGGGCTGAGGATGGATTTTTGTTTCAGAACATCGATGGGCGGGTTGTGTTCGTGCTGCCTTTCGAGACGGCGTTTACCTTGATTGGGACGACGGATGTGGCGATCAGCGGTTCGCCGGCTGAGGCCACATGCAGCGCCGAGGAGGAGGACTATCTGCTTGCGGCGGCCAACCGCTTTCTGGCGCGGCCGCTGGAGCGCGGCGATATCATCTGGCGGTTTGCCGGCGTGAGGCCGCTGCAGGCAGATGAGGATCAGTCCAATCCCTCGGCGTTGAGCCGTGACTATGCGCTGGAACTCAGTGGCACGGGGGCGGGAACGGCGATGCTGTCGATCATCGGTGGGAAGGTGACGACGTACCGGCGTCTGGCCGAGGCGGTGATGGATCGGCTGGCGCCGTTGTTTCCGGGGCTGCGTCCGGCGTGGACGGCGTCGCGACACCTGCCCGGCGGAGACATTCCGAACGGCGATTTTGGTCTCTATGTGGAAGGGCTGTCGCGGCTTTATGCATGGATACCTGAAGTCATGATGTTGGCGCTCGCCCGCCGGCACGGCACAGCCACGCGCGAGGTTATTGGGGATGCGCGGCGGTTGGACGATATGGGGTCTTTGTTCCCCGGCGGGCTGAGCGCGCGCGAGGTTGGCTATCTGGTTGCCAATGAATGGGCGATGACTGCGGACGATATCCTGTGGCGGCGGACGAAGGCCGGATTGCACGCGACATTGGCGGGCTGCGAAGAGGCCGTTAAGGGCGCGGTTTGCGCGCTGCTGCCCTCAAATCGACCGTGATGCTGCGACAACTTGGCGTGCTGCGATCATCTTGGTCAATTCTGCGCTAGATCGGCATGGCCAAGTCTTATCGCTAACGTGAACTGTGTTTTGCAGACCAATTATTTGAATACTGCATCGTTTATGACTGCATCCAGCACAATTTCGCGCAAAAATACTTAAGGAGCAAGTCTATCCATAGTCTAAGCGGTTGATTTGCGATCAAAAGCCGCACATTAATACTTCATATTAACCAATTTTCAAAATTATGCTCTGGATGGATTTCGTCCGCGTGTAGGGACGCCTCGACTGATTGACGATCAACAGTCGTTAACCACCGGGCCGTTGGGGGCCGTGGTCGAGGGGAGTTCTCGTAATGCGTCTCAATTCGATTGTTTGCGCTCGCGCACTGGTGGCCGTGCTGACCATGGCCGCTCTGTCTTTCACGATGACGGCCACGGCCGATGCCAAGCCGACAGGCTGGCAGAGCGAGAGCGAAATGCGCAAGGCTGGTCCGTCCGCATGGGCGGGTTATGGCGACAGTGGCTACGTGGCCCGGCCGAAGTCTTCGCGGAGCAAGGCTGCCAAGGCGAAGTCGACGGCCCTGAAGGCTTACGGCGCGTCGTATAGTAAGAAATCAAAGAAGCAGGCGTCGGCCGGCAAGAAGAAGCGGTATGCGGCGCTCGATACCGGCGCCATGATCGACACGGCGCCGACGAAGAGCGTGGCCGGCGGCGGAGGCATTCGCTGGGTGGCATCGGCTGGCTGCCTCAATGGGACACTGCGCTCGGTCGTGGCACAGGTGGCGGCGAACTACGGTTCGGTTACGGTTAGCTCGACCTGCCGGGGCAAGTCGCATAACCGCAAGGTCGGCGGTGCGCCCAAGTCGCACCATTTGACGGGCAACGCGGTGGACTTCCGCGTTCGGGGCAATGTCGGGGCCGTTTATGCGTACCTGCGCAGCCATGGCTCGATTGGCGGCGTGAAGCACTACGGCGGTGGTCTGTTCCACATCGACACCGGTCCGCGCCGCTCCTGGTAACGAACCAGCGGCGGCGTCAGCCGCTGCCGGAACCCGGCCGGCTGCCTGCCACCGTGCGGTGAAGCAGGAGGACGGGCACTAGGCCTGCCAACACAATCGCGAGCGCGCCCAAAGCGGCGCGCTCGAACTGTTCCAACGCGGTCAGTCCATAAACATGCGTGGCCAGCGTCTCGAAGTTGAACGGACGCAGGAGCAGCGTCGCCGGCAATTCTTTCATCGCATCGACGAAGACGAGGAGGCCTGCCGCGCCCATCGCCGGCAGGAGCAAGGGAAGATGCACGCGGCGCAGGGCAGAGAGCGGTGTTTCGCCGAGTGTGCGGGCTGCGGCGTCTAGGTTTGGGGATACTTTCTGCAATCCAGCTTCGATGTTGCCGAGGGCGACGGTGAGGAAGCGTGTCGTCAAGGCAAAGACGAGGGCGAAGAGTGTGCCGGAGAGTAGGAGGCCCGTGCTCCAGCCGAGGTGCTGGCGCACGAAGGCATCGATTGCGTTGTCGAAAGCGGCAAACGGGATCAGCACGCCAATCGCCAAAACGGTCCCCGGCAGCGCATAGCCCATGCCGGACAGGCGGATGGCAGCGGGAACCGGTCCGCGGCCGGCAATCCGCGCCGCGTAAGCCAACCCGACGGCGATGACGACCGCCACTGCCGCAACGACTGCGGCCACCATCACGCTATTCGTTGCAGCCGTGAGAAATCCGCTCGCAAAAGCATCCCCGCTGTGGGCTAGCGCGTGGCGCGCGAGAACGGCGACCGGGATGACAAAGCCAGCAACGACAGGGAGTGCGCACAGAAACGCTGCTGCGTATCCGCGCCAACCATCGATGTCCTGGAAGGGAATGGCACGGTAGCGGCCGGTGGTGTGGTGGAATTTGCTATTGCCGCGCGCCAGCCGTTCGACAATCAAAACGAGCGCGACGGCTAAAAGGCCGAGAAGTGCGATTTGCGTCGCGCCGGCAAGATTGGCGCGCTGAAGCCATGTCACGTAGATGCTGACGGACAATGTCTCAACGCCCAGATATTGCACCGCGCCGAGGTCGTTCAATGTTTCCATCATGACGAGGGCGGCACCGGCCGCGAGCGCGGGCCGCGCCAATGGCAGCGCCACACGCCAGAAGGCGCCGATGGACGATTGTCCGAGCGTGCGCGCGACTTCCAACACGCACATGGATTGCTGCACGAAACTCGCCCGGGCGCTCAGGTAAACATAAGGGTAAAGTACGAGAGACAAAATTAGGATTGCGCCGCTGGTGGAGCGGATATCTGGGAACCAATAATCGCGTGGGCTGGCATAGCCGCCTGCTGATCGCACCGCGCTTTGCACCGGGCCGCCATATTCCAAGAGTTCCACGTAGCAATAGGCGACGATGTAGGTTGGGATCGCAAGTGGCAGCACCAGGAGCCGGTCGAGAATGGTGCGGCCGGGAAAGCGATACATGGTGACGAGCCACGCTGTGGCGGTGCCGATGATAAGCGAGATCGCGGCCGTGCCGGCAACGAGCAGCAGCGTCGACCGTGTGGTGACCGGTAGAACGTTGGCGATCAAATGCGGCCAATCGGCGTTGGTCGATGAGAGCGCGAGGATAATGATGCTCGCCACAGGGAGGAGCATCAGCGCGGCGAGCGCCAGTGCGAACCCCGACCAGAGCGGCTGATCGGGGCCTGTGGTGTTCCAGTTTTGCAAAGCTTGCCGCCAGCCCCTCGGGGGCTGGTCTGCCGGCGGCTGCGGAATGCCGCCGGCAGTCACGGGCGTGAGGAGAGCCTCAGGCATTGTATCGCGACGCGATTGGTTCTGGGGGCAACAATGCGAGAGCGTTGCAGACAACATCAGGCGGAAGCGATTGACCCGCCTGATGCAGCGCGGCGCTGAAGGTTCCGGCTGTGGCGATGCACGTTTCGATGTTGCTGCAGTCGATCAATGCATAGACGCACGCCTTCAGAGCGGGGCAGGCGCCGAGCTGCGAGGCGGCGATGATCGACACGGCAAGGCATTCGTCGCGGCAGAGGCCTGGGCAGCCTTTTGGCAGCACCTCGATCCGCCGGGCCGCGGCGCGATCGACACTTTCGACGAAGTGCCCGAGGGCGGTCACGAGGTGATCGGCTTGCGCGGGTCCAGCCACGCTGGCGATCTCTTGCCAGGCGAAAGACCAGGACAGGCCCGAGGTTTCGCGCCGGGCCAGCATGCCACACCGGAACGACCGGCCAACCATTTGCGCGACGCGGAAGTCCGGCCGTGCGGGGCTTAGCTGCGGATCGATGCGGTGCAATCTGGATGCCACGTTGGTGTCCTTGCGCTCAGGTGCTGGGGGCTTACGAACCGGGGCCGGCATCGAACTGAACCTTATCGACGAGTTCGGAAGCGTCTTTGCGAAGGCGGGCGATTTCGGCCAGGGGCAGACTATCGGGCTTCAATTCGCCCCAGCTTTTGACGAGATCGCTGGCCTCCACACCGGCCACCACGGGATATTCGCTGTTGCCTTCGGCGTAGAGTTTTTGCGCGGCGGGAGAGACGAGGTAAGCCATCAATTTGGCGGCGTTGTCTTTGTTGGGGGCGTGGGCGGCGAGTGCCATGCCGGAGATATTGACATGTGTGCCGCGGCCGCTGGCGTTGGGGAATACAATGCGAACGGCATCGGCCCAAGCCTTCTGTTCCGGGTTCTTCTGCATGGCGGCCATGTAGTAGGTGTTGCCGATGGCGATGTCGCAGAGACCGGCTTGCACGTCGCGCACGGATTCACGATCACCGCCGGCCGGCTTGCGCGCCAAGTTGTCTTTGAGGCTTGTGAGCCATGCTTCGGCTTTATCTTTGCCGTTATGGGCGATCATAGAGGCAATGAGCGCTACCGAGTACGTGTGCTGCCCCGAGCGCGTGCAGATCTTGCCCTTCCACTTGGCGTCGGCCAGATCCTCATACGTCAGGTCCGTATCCTTGACGCGATCCTTCGAGACGTAGAAGACGCGCGCGCGGCGCGTGAGTGCGAACCAATGGGCGTCGGGATCGCGCAAGGTTGCCGGGATCGCGGTGGCGAGATCCGCTGACGTGTTGGGTGCGGTGACGCCCGCATCCTTGGCGCGCGTGAGTAGGCCAAATTCAGGTGTCAGCAACACATCGGCGGGGCTGTTCGCGCTTTCCGCCTGCATGCGTTCGATCAGGCCATCCTTGGCGTAGATGAAGTTGACCTTGATGCCTGTCGACTTGGTGAAATCCTCAAGCAGCGGCTTGATAAGATCAGGTTCGCGGTATGAATAGACGTTGACGTCGTTGGCGAGCGCCGGGGACGATATTGCAGCGGCGGCCAGAACGGCGATGGCACGGCGCGCAGCGCGTGCCGAAAGGGAGAGACGCATCTGAGAGCTCCAATTTCCGGAAGACAAGGTTCCGGGATCGGGTTGCAGTGAGCATGTGCGGGTGGCGCACATGCGTGCTGAATAGACCAGTCGCTTGGTGGCCGGTCAATTGAATAGACGTGTGCGAAATCATATTAGAAATGGTCTAATTCCAAACAATTCCCGGCCGTTCTCGGGTTGCGCTGGATTGGTTAGATCGCGACGAGTGGACCGCCGGGAAACGACACTGTCACGCGTGTGCCGCGGCCGGGTGCGCTATCAATGGACAGGGCTGCCCCATTGGCTTCGGCGAGCGCACGCGACATGGGAAGTCCCAATCCCAGTCCGCCGCCGTCGCGCGCATTGGGCACATTGATGGGTACCGGCCGCAGGGCGTCCGCGATGGCGACGGCCGTCATACCTGGCCCGGAGTCTTCTACAATGACCGCGGCAGCGCCCCGGCGGCTGCCGACCGTTGCTACTGTGATGGTTCCGCCTGCTGGCGTGAACTTGATGGCGTTGGTGAGAAGATTGAGCACGATCTGTTTCAGCGCCGTGCGGTCGGCCTTGACGGAGGCGTTGGTTGCCGCGGACGCCGATGACAGAGCCAGCCCCTTGGCGGAAGCCAGTGGTTGAATTGTGGCCACGCAGGCGGAGACAAATTCATCCAGATCGATGAGTTCGAACTTCAAGGCAGGTGTGCGCAGCGCGGGTTGCTCGCTGCGGCGGTCGAGCATGCGTTCGATCAGGTCGAGGGCGTGGCGGGCGCTTGCGTGGATGCCGTCGATATAGCCTGCGTAGCGCTCATTTTCGACAGGGCCGAAGCGGCCTTCCTTCATGATTTCCGACGCGGCGGCGATGGCGCTCAGTGGGGTTTTCAGTTCGTGCGCGAGTTTGGCGAGATCAATTCCGGTTGGGTTATTGGGGGACTGTGCCGATAGCGCCGACGGCTGGTTTGGCGTCTCCACGTGCGAACCTTCAGCCGACGGGGGTGCCACGGCCATAAATCGCTTCTGACCGTCACGAATTTTGCCGGCGATGTCGCGCAGGGTTGCTTCGTCGCTGCGGTGTGGGGGCGCTGCCGGTTCGGATAGTCCGGGCGTTTTCCGGTCCGTTGAAGGGTGCGCGCGCACGAGCAAGAGCCGCTGCGGGCCTTGGCCGTCGATTGAGTCCACATCGCACGCCAACGCTTCCAAACCCGTCGCGGTCCAGAACACGAGCGGAACGGCTTTGGCGTCGTCACCTCCTGTCCGTGCGATCTCACGCATAGTGCGGACTGCCGGCATGGCGCCGTCCAGCGTGGCGGGAAGACGGGGAAAGAGCACCTGTCCGGCCGAATTGGCAGCGATCAGTGAACCGGATTTGGGATCGAAAAGGAGAGCTACGTTCGGCCAAGCTTCAAGCAAGGCGCGCGCGGCATTGCTGATGGCCGGCGTGTGGGCAGGTTCGTCGGTGCTTTGGTCTGGCGTCGTCATTCGTCGGAAAAAGTAACACAGTCGTGGCTGGTTAGCCGCAAATGCTCGCCTAGACGGTGAAGCAAGGGTGGAGTTGAATATGCTCCGGCTACGGAAATAGCGGCGCAGCCCCTGCTTTTGGTTGGTGCGGGCGGATTTCACGCCGGGCCGCGCCATTGGTTTGCCGGGGGGCGCCCTCACGGCCCAACAGCTTGCGATCCGGCCAGTTTTTGCTTGACGGGAGGGGCATGGAGCGGTTCTTACGGGGTCCGCGCGCCCGTCGCGCACATCCCCTGTGCCGCCTTAGCTCAGTTGGTTAGAGCGCTAGATTGTGGATCTAGAGGTCCCCTGTTCAAGCCAGGGAGGCGGTACCATTGGTTTGGGAAACGGTGTTTGGCCGTTTTGTGCGGGTTCATCTTGCTCGAATGCACCCGGCGGGCCTAGGGTCAGCGCATCCGGCTGGGAGCGCGTTCGCCGATGATGGCCGCTGTTTTTGCATCCCTGACGTTGGCGCTCGGTTTGGGGTGGGTTGGACGCACGCGTGAGGCGTTGGCGGCGATCGCGGTTTGCCTAGGATTGGCGATCTGGCTTTTCCTGTTTGAGATCTACAGCCCCGAGTATGGGTTCCGGATGCCGTGGATCTCGACGGAGGCCCCGCTGTTCGATCCGGCCGGCGACAGGCGGGGCTCAGCATGACCGGACCGTCCGCCCACTCTGATGCCGCCGATCCGCTGGTCGTGCTGAACTCTCTCTTTCTGCTGCTTATGCTCGCGATCATCGCGGGGATCCTGACGACCGCCATGACGATGCAGTACGTCTATGGCGAGTTGCCCTGCCCGCTATGCCTATTGGAGCGTGTGGCGCTGTTCGGTGTCGCGTTCGGGATCGGCATGAACTTCCGGCACGGGTTTAGCTACCGCAACACTGGCATCAGCTTGCTGTTTGCAATTTTTCTGCTCGTTGTTTCGGTGCGCCAGACGCTGCTCGATATTTATCCGCGGCCCGGACATGAGTACATCGGCACGGCTGTCTTGGGTTTGCACATGCCGGTGTGGTCGATCCTGATCGCGGTTGCGATTTTGACGGGATATGCATTGAAGTTAACGGTGCTCGGCGACGACGACCGGTTGGAGCACTCGCGGATCGCGCGGACTTCCTGGCTGTCGGGAATCGCGCAGTTTTTGAGCCTTTATGTGGTTGCTCTGTGCGTGATCAACTTCGGGTCGGTCATCGTGCAGTGTGGCTTGGGCGAATGCCACACCGATGGCTACGCGCTGTTGAAGTGAGCGCGCTGCTTTAGAGCTTTCCTTCGCGCTGCAGGATCATCATGTAGGTGTCCATGGTGTGCTCGGAGAGTTGATGCCAGAGGAAGCCGTCGCGGCGGACTTTGGTCATGGCTTCGTAGGCGCCTTTGAAATCGGGGTTTTTGGCGGAGAGTTCGGCGTAGACCGCATTCGATGCGGCGAAGCAGGCGTCGAGAACTTCTTTCGAGAAGGGGCGCAGGAAGGCGCCGTTCTGCGCCAGCGATTTCAACGCGGGCGGATTTTGCATGTCATAACGGGCCATCATGATGGTGTTTGCCGTATGGGCGGCGGCGCGCATCGTGGCCTGATAGCTCGGCGGCAGTTCGTTCCACTTTTGTAAATTGAAGAAGAAGTGCAGCATGGCCTGGCCTTCCCACCAGCCCGGGTAATAATAGTATTTGGCGACGCGGGCGAAGCCGAGCTTTTCGTCGTCATAGGGGCCGACCCATTCGGCGGCGTCGATGGTGCCTTTTTCGAGGGCGGGATAGATGTCGGCTGCCGCGATCTGCGTTGGGACCGCGCCGAGCTTCGCGAGGATGGCGCCGCCGAAACCGCCGATGCGGATCTTCAGTCCCTTCCAGTCTTCGGGCGTGTTGATTTCGCGGCGATACCAGCCGCCCATCTGCGCGCCGGAGTTGCCGCCGGGCAGGCCGTAGATGTTGTAGCGCTGGTAGAAGGCGTTCATGATTTCGATGCCGCCACCTTCCCACATCCACGCATTCTGCATGCGCGAATTGAGACCGAAGGGGACGCCGGTGGCGAGGGCGAACGTCGGGTCCTTGCCCCAGTAATAGTATGACGCGGTGTGGGCGCTTTCGACGGTGCCATCGGTGACGGCGTCGGCTGCCTGGAGGCCGCCCACGATTTCGCCGGCGGCGAAGACCTGGATCTGGAAGCGGTTGTCGGTCATGTCGGCGACGGCCTTGGAGAAGACCTTGGCGGCGCCATGGATGGTGTCGAGGGAGGGCGGAAAGCTGGATGTCATGCGCCAGCGGATCTCGGGGCGTGCCGAAATCACGGCGGGGGCTGCCGGGCTGGTCTGGTCGCACGCGGCCGCTGCCAATCCGACGCCGCCGGTTGCAGCGCCGGCAACGAACTTACGGCGGGAAATGCGCGTCACGGAATGCCCCCATCGACAGATGCCCCCCGATGTCCAAGGCGGCCCGGCCCCTTATAGCGAGGTGTGGCAATGTTCTCAAAGCGCTGATGGATGGAATTGGAAGCCTTCTGCCCGGTGATGGCTTGCCGGAAGCTGGCAACGTGGGCGATGTAGGTGGTCTATTGCAACTCTGGACGCCCGATGACGACAAACCCATGGATGCGATTTCGTATGAGGAGTGCGGCGCGCTTAGCGCTTATGACCGCCGTCTTGCACTCGGCGCCAGCATCGTTTGCCGCCGATCCGAAGGTGCCGCCGGCGGTGGAGAGCGGCAACCGGGTTCCGATTGCGATCTTAACGGCGGGGTTCGATTACACACGGCCGGAGATTGCGGCGCGGCTGGCGCGGGATGGCGAAGGCGAGATCATTGCGTGGGACGTGATGGGCGAGGACCGCTTTCCGTTCGATGCGGCGGGGGATACCGAGCTGATGACGGCGCTGGCCGCGCAGTTACCGGAGGCAGCGCCGGTCTCGCTTCTGGCGGTGAAAGTGGATGTGAGGGATCCGGTTTCGCTGGCGAAGGGGTTGGCATTCGTGGCGCGGACGCCGGCGCGGACGGTGATGGTGCCGATGTGGTCGGATAATCGGGCGGCGTGGGACGTCTTTGCGCAGGCTGCGGCGCACTTTTCGCAATTGCGCCTGGTCGTGCGGACGTGTCCGGATCTGCCGGCGGAGAGCGGGGCGGCGGTTTTTCCGCGCGATCTGAAGCTGGAGCAGGTGGACGGAGGGACAGCGCTCGCGGATGATCCGGCGCGACCGCTTTTTGCCTATCTGGAGACTCTGGCCTGCCGCCGGCCGTAGGCGCGGTATCCAATCCACGTCAGGCCTAGCAGTCCGATGACGATCAGCGCGATGCCGCGATAGAGGTGGTAGCGGAATTGGGCGCTGGCGGTGTGCGATGTGATGACGATGGGGCGCCGGAGATTGAGCAGCCGCTTTTTCGGGTCGATGGCGGGATGCTCGTCGGGAAGGATGCGAAAAAGGCGCGGGGGCGCATCGGTCGCATCGGTGCCTACGGCGGCGGAGGCGGGCGGCGGCATTGCGAGGGCTATCGCCATCGCTATTGCCGCTAACACTGGACGCACACGGACCGCAGACATCACTCCGCCTCGCAAGGATGCGGCAGATCAGGCGCGCTTTCTCTTCGTGTTACTGGAAGAGCACCAGCGCCTTTTCAACCGTTTTCCAGACGCCCCACGCAAGGGGGATGCCAACGAGAAGCCAGAAGACGGCGGCCTTGGCATCCAGCCCGCCCTTGCCGATTCCGAATGAGCCCGTTTCCGCGACGGCCGTCTTTTCGTGGAGTTTGGCCCGTTCCGCGGCGACCTCATCGTCGGTCATGTGCCATTTCGGGTTGACCGGGCGGACCAGCATGTTGGCCACAAACCCCACCACCAGCATGCCGGCGAGGATGTAGAAGATCGGCCCGTAAACTTGATCGGGTGCGACGCCCGAGGCGAGGCGCGTGTCATGCAGATAGTTAACGATGACGGGGCCGAGGATGCCAGCCGTTGACCATGCCGTGAGCAGGCGTCCGTGGATGGCGCCGACGAATTGCGTGCCGAAGATGTCGGCGAGGTAGGCGGGAATTGTCGCGAAGCCGCCGCCATACATCGACGCGATAATGCAGAAAGCGCCGACGAAGAGGGCGAGGATTTTCCAATCGGCGGCGAAAGAGGCCAATACGTAGAGTGCGCCGCCGAGAACGAAGAAGATGAAGTAGGTGACCTTGCGGCCGAGGTTGTCGGAAGAGGACGCCCAGGCGATGCGGCCGAAGATGTTGAACAGTGAGATGAGGCCGACAAAGCCCGCGCCGACGGCTGCGGCCGCAGCAGCCATGGCCGCGTCCTTCTTCATGTCGAGGTAGCCGACGCCGGCTGCGCCCGTCAGAGCGCCGCCGAAGGTTTCCTGCAGCATCGGCGAGGCGGCGCCGATGATGCCGATGCCGGCGGAAACGTTCATGCAGAGCACGATCCATAGCAGCCAGAATTGCGGCGTCTTGTGCGCGTTGGCGAGGTGGACGTGCTTGGACGAAATCATTGCGTTGGCGTTGACCGGGGGCGTCCAGCCTTCCGGCTTCCAGCCGGCGGGCGGGATGCGATAGCCGAATGTGCCGATCAGCATAAACACGAGATAGATCACGGCCATGGCGACGAAGGTTTCCCAGACGCCGGCGGTGGTTTCTGTCTTGAAAAAACCCATCAGTGCAGTTGCCAGGGGCGAACCGATCATGGCGCCGCCGCCGAAGCCCATGATGGCCATGCCGGTCGCCATGCCGCGCCGGTCGGGGAACCATTTGATGAGGGTGGAGACGGGCGAGATGTACCCGAGGCCGAGGCCGATGCCGCCGATGACGCCGGAGCCGATCCAGAGCAGCCAAAGCTGGTGGAGGTAGATGCCGAGCGCGGAGATCAGAAGGCCACCGCACCAGCAGATGGTTGAGACGAAGCCGGCTTTGCGCGGACCGGCGCGCTCGAGCCAGCCGCCCCAAATTGCGGCGGACACGCCAAGCAGCACGAAGAAGAACGTGTACATCCAGCCGAGGTCGAACTGGCTCCAGTTGCAATCGGTGGCGGTGAGAGCGGTGAGGGTTCCGGCAGCTTTTTCGGAGAAGGTTGTCGCGCCGGCGGAGCACAGCGGCAGAGGTTTCCCGTCAGGGCCGGTGAGGATGTTTTCGAGCGGCTTCCAGAACACCGAGAAGCCGTAGGCCATGCCGATGCACAGATGGATGCAAAGGGCTGCCGGGGGGACCATCCACCGGTTAAAGCCTGCCCGGGCAATGATCCGCTCACGATCAAGCAAACCCACACCGGTCTCCACCGGCGCTGCGCGCGTGTCCGTCATGCCTTCCCCCCAATGCCCAGACTGGCGGGCTTGGCCCGTCGCACTCCGGATCGTTTCGGTTTTGGGGCTATCAGTACCGTGGAGGTCGGCGGCGGACAAGCGCCGTTGACTGTCATACTGCCGATGGAGTCGCTACCGATGGGCTTGGGCGGCTTAAGGCCTTGCAACACGTTGGCGGGTTGTTAGATAGAAAGGATGCCGGCCGCCGATAGCGGCTGGAAAATCCAACTGAAATGACGAGTGCTGGTGGATACCGCTCCTGACATCGTGCGTGGGCCCGATCTGATCGACCCCTTCGGCCGGGCGATTACGTATTTGCGCGTGTCCGTGACGGACCGGTGCGACTTTCGCTGCGTCTATTGCATGTCGGAGCACATGACATTCTTGCCGAAGCAAGACCTGCTGACGCTGGAAGAACTCGACCGGCTGTGTTCGGCATTTGTCGCGCGCGGGGTGCGCAAGTTGCGCATCACGGGGGGCGAACCTCTCGTGCGCAAGAACATCCTGTGGCTGTTTCGCGCTCTGTCGCGGCATCTGGAGGCGGGGACGCTCGACGAACTGACTCTGACGACCAACGGCAGTCAGCTGGCCAAGTATGCCGCCGATCTGAAGGCGTGCGGTGTCGAGCGCATCAACCTGTCGATGGATACGCTTGATCCGGTCAAGTTCAAGGCGATCACGCGCTGGGGCGATCTTGGGAACGTGTTGCAGGGTCTGGATGCGGCGCTGTCTGCGGGCTTGAAGGTCAAGATCAACGCGGTGGCGCTGAAAGGCGTCAACGAGCATGAGATCGATGATCTGGTCCGGTTCGCGCACGGACGGGGCGCTGATCTCACGCTGATCGAGACGATGCCGCTCGGCGACATCGACGGCGACCGGACGGATCAGTATCTGCCGCTTTCGATCGTGCGCGCGCGGCTGCTCGAGCGCTGGACCCTGGAGGACATTCCTTATCGCACGGGCGGGCCGGCGCGGTATGTGCGCGTCAGGGAGACGGGTGGGCGGCTCGGCTTCATCACGCCGATGACGCATAATTTCTGCGAGAGCTGCAACCGTGTGCGGCTCACCTGCACCGGCACGCTGTACATGTGTCTTGGTCAAGACGATGCGGCTGATCTGCGGGCGCCGTTGCGGGCATCGGCAGACGATGCCCTGCTCAATGAAGCCATTGAGGCGGCCATCGCGCGCAAGCCCAAGGGGCACGATTTTATTATCGACCGTACGACTAGCAAACCCGCGGTGTCGCGGCACATGAGCGTGACGGGCGGATAGCGCGGGGGCGCTGCGGGACTTTGGGGGAATAGCCAATGACGTCACAGCGGACGCTCGGGCTGCTGCGTCAGGCGCGGTTGTCGCGCAAGCAATTGGTGCTGTTTGCACTTGTTTCGGCTGTCATCAACGGGATCATCACGGCGTCGGTCGGGGCTTGGCTCGGGCAGACGTACGCCAAGTATCAGGCGCGCAAGCAGTCCATCGAGAGCCTCGTGCATCTCGTCTATGAGCGCCGGACGCGGGCGGGGATGGTGGCCTCGGCGCTGCGGCGCGGGGCGGACATCGAGGAAGTGAAGTATCGCAAGCGGGCGTATGACGAAGCCTATGTCGACTGGAACAAGTCGATCATGCAGAACATCTTTGCCATTCGCGAAGTGACGGGCGAATACTTCTTGTCGAAGCTTGAGGGCCATTTCCAGGATGGGCTCGTGGCGGCCATGGCGGACGTGGATCGCTGTTTGACGAAGGCGTACGACGCGCGCTTGGCGGAGCAGGACCCGAAGCCGATCCTGGAGCAGTGCCGCATGCCGGTGCTGCACCAGTTCGTGCTCGACTGCGGGGCGACGTTTACGAACGAGATCTACAAGCTGACGAAGCTATCCTTCATTCCATTCAGTACGCAATTGAGCGAGGGGCCGGAGAAGGCGGAAGAGCGTATTGCGCGCGCCTGTACGCGCCCGCCGGAGGCGCCGCCTGCGCCGGCTGTCGCTCCACCAGCGCCAGCCGCTCCGGTCGTTCCTGAAGCAACAGCTCCCGTGTCCGCAGAGACGCCGGTGCCGGGAATGCCCAGCAATCCGGCAGGTACGCCATGACGCGCAAAACGTTCGATGTGATCGTTGCGGGCGTTGGCGGGATGGGCGCGCAGACGTGTCTGCGGCTGGCCGAGCGGGGGCAGCGGGTTCTGGGACTCGAACGCTTCGATATTCCCCACACCATGGGATCGTCGCACGGGATCAACCGCATCATCCGGCTCGCCTACTTCGAACATCCCAGCTACGTGCCGCTGTTGCGCCGGGCTTATGAGCTGTGGCGCGATCTGGAGCAGCGGTCGGGCGAGCAGCTTCTCTTCATCACGGGATCTCTGGATATCGGGCCCAGTGGCTCGTCGGTGATCGACGGATCGCTGGCGAGTTGCCGCGAACACGATCTGCCACATGAGCGACTTGGGGCTGCGGACGTGATGCGGCGCTACCCCGGGTATGTGCTGCCGGCGGACTACGAGGCGGTGTTTCAGGGCGACGGCGGGTTCGTCGCGTCCGAGCGGGCGATCGTGGCGGCGGTCAATCTGGCGATGGCCAAGGGTGCGGTGATCCGGGCGCGCGAACCGTTGATCGACTATGTGCCGTTAGCAGGCGGCGGAGTTCGGGTGCGCACGCCCAAGGGTATCTATGAAGCCGGCCGTCTCGTGCTGTCGTCGGGGGGATGGATCGGGGAGCATGCCGCGGAGCTCGCCCGTACGGCCGTTCCGGAGCGGCAGGTGCTGGGCTGGTTTCAGCCGAAGCACCCAGAGCGGTTTGCCCTCGGCGCATTTCCGGTTTCAAACTTGAAGTGCGATCTGGGGCACTTCTATCAGTTTCCCATCTGGCATGCGCCGGGCTTTAAGATCGGGCTCTATCATCACCTGCGCGAGACGGGGACGGCGGATGCGATCTCGCGCGAGCCGGTGACGGCGGACGAAGAGGTTCTGCGCGAGGGGCTCGCGCGGTTCTTCCCCGATGCCAACGGCGACTGTCTGGGATTGCGCGCGTGCTTGTTCACGAACACGCCAGACGAACATTTCGTGATCGATACGTTGCCGGGGTTCGGCGAGGTGGTCGTGGCGTCGCCGTGTTCGGGGCACGGCTATAAGTTTGCAAGCGTGATGGGCGAAATTCTCGCTGATCTGGCGACGGGGAAGACGCCGCCATTCGATCTGTCATTGTTTTCGATGGGGCGGTTCGGCTCCGCTGCTTAGGCAGGCGTCAGGCCGTGAGCTTGGCGATCTTGGCGCGGATATCCTCGATGGAGCAGGGTTTGGTCAGGGTTTCGATATGGCCGGCCAATTCGGCTTTGCCGCGCTGGAGTTGCTCGGGAAAGCCGCTCATCAATAGCACTTTGAGGCCCGGCTGCTTCGCGGCCAGCGTCTTGGCGAGCAGGATGCCGTCGATGCCGGGCATGTGGACGTCGGTGACGAGGACATCGAATGCGCCGCCGCTGTCGGCGAGGCCCAATGCTTCGTGGCCATCCTGAGCGATGCGGACGTCATGGCCGCTGGCCGCCAGGACGCGCTCGAAGAGATCGCGCACCATGCCATCGTCGTCCGCCAAAAGAATGCGCGCCATCGCCCCCTCCCGTTCGTTTTGCTCAGTGAGCCGAACTACTCAGTGTTTCGTGATGCGCCCCACGAACGGCAATTCCCGGTAGCGGTGCGCTACGTCCATGCCGTAACCGACGACAAATTCGTCGGGGCATTCGAAGGCGGCGAAGTCGGCTTCCACGTCGACGGCGCGGGGCACCTGCTTTTCCAAGAGCACGCATGTGCGGATCAGAGCTGCCCCGCGTGCGGTGAGCAGGTCCTTGGCGAAGGCCAGGGTGCGGCCGCTGTCGAGGACGTCATCGACAATGAGCACGTTGCGGCCCTCCACGCCGAGATCGAGATCCCGCAGGATTTCGACGCGGCCGGAGGATGTCTTGCTCTTTTTGTAGCTGGACAGGGTCAGAAAATCGACTTCGGGGGCGACGCCGACCCGGTGCAGGGCACGAATCAGATCGGCGGCGAACACAAAGCTCCCCTTGAGGACGGCGACGACGAGGAGGTTTTTCAACCCCGACGACTTGATTTCGAGCGCCAGCTCTTCGAGACGGCGCGCAATCTCTTCATCCGAATAGACGATTTCGACGCCGCTATCGGGGTTCGTGATGGCCTCCGCCGTCATGCCCGGCCCTTTCCGTTGCCTAAACTTCTGATTCGACTATGAAGGTATCGGGGCGTTGCCCGCAATGTTCAAGCGTGGCACGGCAAATCGCCGCCGCAGGGGATGCACACGACACTGCCATAATCCTAAACGATTGATCGTTTGGCGACTTTGGCGGCCAAAGTCGGTCCATCCGGCAGCAGGTTAAGACTTGGCGGGAAATCATTAAGTGATCCGGCTCACGAACGTCGCGCTTAATTACGACCGTGGACCCGATGTGCTCTCGGATGTGAACATCGAGCTGAAACCCGGCTCGTTTCACTTCCTGCACGGTGCGTCGGGGGCGGGTAAATCGTCTTTGCTGAGGCTTTTGTTCATGTCGACCCACCCCTCGCGGGGACGGATCGAGATGTTTGGCCAGGATATCAGCCGTGTGACACCGTCGAAGCGGGCCCAGTTGCGGCGGCGCATTGGCATCGTGTTTCAGGATTTTCGCCTGCTGGACCATCTGACCACGTGGGAAAATGTTGCCCTGCCGCTGCGTGTCGTCGGCAAGCGGATCGACGACTACCGCGAGGATGTGACGGACCTGTTGCAGTGGGTGGGGCTTGGCGACCGGATGCACGCTTATCCGTCGGTGTTGTCGGGCGGGGAGAAGCAGCGCGCGGCCATTGCGCGGGCGGTGATCGGCAAGCCGGAGGTTCTGCTGGCCGACGAGCCGACCGGTAACGTGGACCCGCAAATGGCGCGGCGTCTGTTGCGCCTCTTCATCGAACTTAATCGTTTGGGCACGTCCGTGGTCATCGCCACGCACGATCATCAATTGATGCGGCAGTTCAAGGCGCCGCGCATGGAACTTCATAACGGTCATGTCCGGATCATATGACAAGTTGACGGGCCGGCCGTTGCCGCAGGGCACATATCCGGCCGAGCCCTATTACGATGACGATCCGACGACGGGGGTGAGCCCCGGCGCGACGCGGACGTATCCGGCCACGACTGACGACGCCAACTATCCCAGCTATCCCGACACGCCCGTGCCGCGCTTGGAACATGAGCCGCGGCCGGGGCCGGCCGAGCCGGTTCGCCGCGGCAAGGCGCAGGCAAATGCGCCCATTGTTCCGGCAGGGTCGGTCACCGGCCGGTCGCTGACGCTCGTGATTGCGATCATGTGTTTCCTCGCCTGTCTGACGGCAGGTGCGGTCTACATGATCAATCAATCGGCCGATGCGTGGTTGAAGGATCTGGCGAGTGAAGTGACCGTGCAGGTGGCGCCGCGCGACGGGGTCGATATTGATAAGACTTTGGCCGAAGTGGCGGCGGCGCTCGGGCAGACGCCGGGGATCGGTTCGACGCGGGTTTTAGCGCTGGAGGATTCCACTGCGCTGCTGGAACCCTGGCTTGGGAAATCCGATGCGCTGAAGTCGTTGCCTGTGCCGCGGCTGATCGCGGTAAGCATCGATCGCGAAACGACCCCGGATCTCGCCGCAGTTTCAAAAACGCTCAGCGAGAAATTCGAGGGTGTCACGCTCGACGATCACCGGCAGTGGCAGCGCCAGATCCGAACGGTGACGCGATCGTTGGCGCTGGGCGGGATTGCCATCCTCGTTCTTGTGGCCGCGGCGACGACGGCAATCATCGTCTCGGCGACGAAGAGTTCGATGGCATCGAACCGCGAGATCGTCGAGGTGCTGCATTTCGTGGGCGCGAACGACCGGTTCATCGCACGGGAGTTCGAAAAGCATTTTCTCCGGCTGGGCATTCGCGCGGGATGCGTGGGTGCGGCGCTGGCGGCGTTCGTGTTCATCGCCATGCCGCTGGTGCTCGAGGTGCTCGGCGGCGGCCCCGTCATGATGGCCGAAATGCACCGGCTGATCGGTTCGGGAAGCCTCGATACGGCGGGGTTCGTGCTGCTGGGCATCGTGGTGGTGATCATTTCGGCGTTGTGCATGTTGACCAGCCGGCTTGGCGTTTATCGTATTCTGCACGCCAAGCGGTGACCCCTCGTGGGCCACCGGCGGTCGCTGGTGGACGCCTGCAACACTTTGTTTTCCTTTATTTCTCCCGGGAGTGGCGGGGGTTGGCAAAATGCCGTCACAGCCGTGACCAAATCGGCTAGGTTCATAGGGGCTGAACCGAGGTCTCAGGGGAAGGCAGGGCGCCTGTTCGGCGCCAAGGTCACATGTCGCGATATTGGAAAATAGTGGCGGGCTTCGCGGCGGCGGTGGTTTGGGCCGCTGCGCTGGGCTTCGTTTTGTTTTCCGCCAATGTCATGCGCACGCCCGTGCATGCCAGCGAGAAGGCCGACGGGATCGTCGTGCTGACGGGCGGCCAGTCGCGCATCAAGGAGGGGGCGCGGCTTCTCAAAGATGGCTACGGTGCGCGCTTGCTGATCTCGGGCGTGAATACACGGACGGGGCAGGGCGATTTGATCCGGCTTTCGGGATTGGATTCGCAGACATTCAACTGCTGTGTCGATCTGGGTTACACCGCGCTCAACACGATCGGGAATGCGTCGGAGACGCAAACGTGGGCGACTGCAAACCGGTATCGCTCGCTCATCGTCGTGACGTCGAATTATCATATGCCGCGCACGCTCGTGGAGTTGTCGCGCACGCTGCCGGATGTGCGCTTCATCCCGCATACGGTAACGCCGGATACCTTCGATACCGAAGCGTGGTGGCTGTCGCCGGTAACGATGCGGAATCTCGTTGCCGAATACATCAAGTTCCTGCCATCTGCGGCGCGGTTTGCCTTGCACCGCGCCGTGACGCCATTTGACGGCGGCTCGGTTGCGACCGCTTCGGGCGATCCTGATTCCAAGACGTGACGTGCCATTTCGATCTGAGACCAAGCCGGACCTTCATGCTGCGTTCCCTCCTTTATGCCGCCGCGTTCTACGTCGTCACGGGCGTCATGCTCGTCGGCTTGTCTTGGCTTTTGCTGGCGCCTCGCAGTTGGGCAATGGCGGGGCTGAAATTGCACGCGCGGATCGCCATCTGGCTGCTGGAAAAAATCGTCGGCACCAAGATGGAGGTGCGCGGGCGAGAGAATTTGCCGGACGGGCCCGTGCTGGTCGTCGCCAAGCACCAGTCGACGTGGGACACGTTTGCGCTCATCCCGCTGTTTTCCGACCCGGCGATCGTGCTCAAGGACGAGCTCAAGTGGATACCGTTCTACGGCTGGTTCTGCGTCAAGTTCCGGCACATCCTCGTGCGGCGCGAGAAGGCTGCTGTGGCCCTGAAATCGCTGGTAGCGGATGCCAAGGACCGGGTGGCGGAGGGGCGGCAGATCGTTATTTTCCCCGAGGGAACGCGCATGGCGCCGGGTGCTGCGCCTGACTACAAACCCGGTTATGTGGCGCTCTACGATGCACTGGGCGTTCCGGCCGTTCCGCTCGCGCTCAACTCCGGGCTGTTTTGGCCGCGGCGGAAATTGATCCGCTATCCGGGCACAATCGTCGTTTCGTTCTTGCCGCCGGTGCCACCCGGGCTGCCGCGCAAAGCCGCCAAGGCGCGCATCGAAGACGCCATCGAAACGGAAAGCGCCAAGCTGATCGCGGAGGCCGGCGTACAATCGGTGAACATTGTTATCAATAGTCCGGGAAAGTGACACTTTGAAAGTGACACTATTGAGAACATAACTAGAATATTTACAGAACATCCGTTGACTTTTAAGCAGCCTGGCGCTATGTTTTGATAGTGAGTTTGTTGAGGCCAGTCCGGAGTTTATCCTCTCCGGAGGGTGAGTATTGGATCGATGGCAGAGCGTGGCGCGTTCCAGGCTCCGGTTTCGCGGGAAATCTGGGAGCAGAAGTACCGGTTTAAAGTTCCCGACGGCGAGGCGGCCGGGCCTGTGCAGGCGGCTGGCGACCGGAACGTTATGGATACGTTCGAGCGGGTTGGCCGCGCGGTGGCTTCGGTCGAAAAGGGCAAGAAAGCGCGGGCGGTGTGGGAGAGCCGCTTCGTCGATGCGATCTCGGATTTCGGGTTTCTGCCAGCGGGCCGCATTCTGGCGGGGGCAGGCACCGGCCGTGATGTCACTCTTTTCAATTGCTTCGTCATGGGCCGGATCGAGGACGATCTGGCGTCCATCTTCGACAACGTGAAGGAAGCCGCCCTCACCATGCAGCAGGGTGGCGGCATCGGGCACGATTTTTCAACGTTGCGGCCAAAGGGTGCGCTGGTACGCAGCATCGGCGCCGATGCGTCCGGCCCGGTCAGTTTCATGGATGTGTGGGACGCCATGTGCCGGACCATTATGTCGGCGGGCGCGCGGCGCGGGGCCATGATGGCGACGCTGCGCTGCGATCATCCCGACATCGAGGCGTTCATCGACGCCAAGTCCGACCCGGCGCGGCTTCGGAATTTCAATCTCTCGGTGCTGGTGACGGACGCGTTCATGGATGCGGTGGCGCGCGATGTGCCCTGGCCGCTGGTGTTCGAGGGGCAGGTTTATCGCGAGATTTCCGCGCGGGGGCTGTGGGAACGCCTGATGCGGGCGACCTACGACTATGCCGAGCCGGGAGTCATTTTCATTGACCGAGTCAATCGACAGAACAATCTGGGATACTTGGAAGCGATCCACGCGACGAACCCGTGCGGGGAGCAACCGTTGCCGCCGTACGGTGCGTGCCTGTTGGGATCCATCAATCTGACGCGGTTCGTGACGCGGCCATTCACTGCTGACGCGGCGCTCGATATGGCGGCTTTGGACGAGCGCGTGCGGACTGCGGTGCGCTTCCTCGACAATGTCATCGACATTTCGAATTATCCGCTGCCGGTGCAGCGGCACGAGGCTAAGGGGAAGCGGCGGATCGGTCTTGGGCTGACGGGGCTGGCGGACGCGCTCATTATGCTGGGTGTGCGGTACGGATCGGACCGGGCGGTGGAACTCGCTGGGGACTGGATGGGGGCCATATCGCGCGCAGCGTATCTCGCCAGCAGTGAGATTGCGCGGGAGAAGGGCGCGTTTCCGCTGTTTGACCGCGAGCGGTATCTGGAGCGGCCGCATGTTGCGGCGCTCGATGCGGACGTGCTTAAGGCGATTGCCAAGCATGGCATCCGAAATGGCTGCCTGACGTCGATTGCGCCGACGGGGACGATCTCCTTGTTTGCGGGCAATGTATCGAGCGGCATCGAGCCGGTGTTTGATTTCCGCATGCGTCGGCGCATTCTCGATGCGTCGGGTGCGGCGCGCGAGGAAGTGCTGGAGGATTTCGCCTATGCCGCCTTTGTGCGCGGTGGCGGGGATGCGGCTGCGCTGCCGTCCGCGTTCGTGACGGCTGCCGATCTGACGCCGCACGAACATTTGCGCATGCAGGCGGCGGTGCAGCGGCATGTCGACAGCTCGATTTCCAAGACGATCAACTGTCCGGTCGAGATTACGTTTGCCGATTTCATGTCGGTCTACCGGGAGGCGTACGATCTTGGGCTCAAAGGGTGCACGACGTACCGGCCGAACGACGTAACGGGTGCGGTGCTGTCGTCGGTGGAGGCTGGGGCGCCTGCTGCGAGCAAGATGCCGGTGCGGGACGCCGTGGCGGCGGCAGCTCCAGTGGCAACTGCGCCTGCTGCGGCGCGTGCGGGGGTGGGCGGGGACATCGTCTATCTGTCGAAGCCGCTGGAGCGGTCGCCGGTGTTGTCGGGCGCAACGTACAAGCTGCGTTGGCCGGATAGCGATCATGCGCTCTACATCACCATCAACGACGTCGAGATGGAGGGGGGCGAGCCTGGCGGGCCACCGCGCAAACGGCCATTCGAGATCTTCATCAACACCCGCAATCTTGAACATTACGCGTGGACCGTGGCGCTGACGCGGATGATCAGCGCGGTGTTCCGGCGGGGCGGGGATGTCTCGTTCGTGGCGGAGGAGTTGAAGGCGGTGTTCGATCCGCAGGGCGGGCGTTTCATCGGTGGGCGGTATGTGCCGAGCTTGCTGGCGGCAATCGGCGACGTGATCGAGACTCACATGCGCGCGATCGGGTTTATGGCCCCGGTGGAAGGCGAGGCTGCGAATGGACCGTTGGCGGAGCGGGCTCCGGAATCGGTCCGAAAAGTGGCGGGCGGCCGGGTCTGTCAGCGCTGCGGACATGCGACGCTTACGCGCCGAGAGGGCTGCTGGGTGTGCGCGACGTGCGGATTTTCGCGCTGCGGCTGATGGTTAAGGCGTGTTGACCGGTTTGCGGGAAGGTCCGCGATCCACCTACGGAACAGCCGCTAACCTCCTCTTCACCTTGCCACAAAATCTCAATGGTCGAGCCACACTTCATCCAGACTTTTCGTGGATGGTGATGCTCAACGATTTGTGGCGTCACAGGCCGGTCAACGGCCGGGTTCGGATACGGCAGGGCACAGCATGTCAGCAGAGATCATTTCTCTCGCAGAGTATAAGTCGAGCCGGGGTATCGGCTTGGTCGCGATGCGTGGCGAATCCGCCTTGCTCGACGGCGCGCCGGATCTCGCTGGCCGCTTCCACTTCTGGAGCGGCGCGTCCGGCCGGCGCTACGTTCACACCATCTACAATCTGATTGAGTGCCCGGCGCTTCCGGCCGGCAACTACGTGCTGGTCCATCGCGATGGCGAGGGGCGCCGTCTGGTGCTTGCGGTTGGCCGGGTCGGCAACGCCGCCTCGTCGCTCAATCTGGCTGAGATCCGCCGCCGCGGCGCGGAGCTTGGCGCTAACGAGGTTCACGTCCACTTGCTCGCACCCAACGCCAAGCAGAGTCGCCTGATCGAGACGGATCTGCGCGCGGGCCAGTGCGCCGGCATCATCTCTCATGTGGCCGCCGGGATGTAAGGTCCGGACAGCTTTGATTTCGAAATCGAGCGGCGGCCTCAATCGGGCCGCCGTTTTCGTTTGGCCGGAGTCTGATGGTTCAGGCGGGGAGGCGGCGGCGATAGGAGAAGGCATGGCGGCGGTCATTGCGGACGGCGCTGGCCTTACAGCCTTTTCGATTGGCGCAGGCGCGGCTGCGGCCTTCGAGGACGCTAGGCCCGGCCGTCTCCGCGAATGGGCCGCCGACACCGGCGCAGACGGCCAACCGTTCTAAGTCTGGTTGGCGGATGCCCAGTTCGTGGAGTTTGCGCAGGGTAGCTGCGAAGTAGGCGAGGTTGCTGCCGGCTTTGCCGCGTGCGGCGCGGATTATTGCGGCGCGACGCGCCAAGGGCAGGCTGCCTGCGAAACTGGGGTGACCGGTTTCGGCGATGTACGTGAGGACGTTGACGGTTTCGGGTTGGCCGGGCCCGGAAAGCTCGGCCCGAACGGTGGCTTCGCGATAGACGCCGTAAATGAGTTCGCGGGCGTGCAGGTAGGCGCGGACGGCGGGGGCGTCGTGGTCGGCGACGCGGAAGGCGATGCCGTCGCAGGTGCCGCCGCGGGCAAGGCCGAGGACCAGGCCCGGGCGTTCCTGAGTGCCGCGGTAGTGAAGCGAATAGATGCAGAAGGCGCGCGCATAGCCGTCGAGGCGGGCGCGGCGGGCCTCGACGAAGGGAAAGCCCGGCTGCCACATGAGAGAGCCGTAACCGAAGACCCACAGGGTCCGCGTGTCCGGCCGCGCGCTCACGCTTTTTCGTCTTCGTTCTTGGAGGTGGCGGGTGCCGGAGTGCGGCCGAAGTTCGGCGCGGGCGTATCCTGGCCGGCTTGAATAACGCCGCGGCGGATGGAGCGGGCGTCGGAGAAGAGCTTGTGCAGCGTGTCGCCGTCGCCGAAGCGGATGGCGCGCTGGAGGGCCGTCAGGTCTTCGGAGAAGCGGCCCAGCATTTCGAGGACTGCGTCTTTATTGTTAAGAAAGACGTCGCGCCACATGACGGGGTCGGAGGCGGCGATGCGGGTGAAATCGCGGAAGCCGCCGGCGGAAAACTTGATCACTTCGCTGTCGGTGACGCGCTCTAGGTGGGCGGCGGTATTGACGATGTTGAAGGCGATCAGATGCGGCAGATGCGAGGTGATGGCGAGGACCAGATCGTGGTGATCGGGTGCCATGATCTCGACGTTGGAGCCGAGCTTTTGCCAGAACACTTTCAGTTTTTCGACGGCGGCGGCATCGGTGCCCGCTTCCGGCGTGAGGATGCACCAGCGGCCGTCGAAGAGTTCGGCAAAGCCGGATTCAGGGCCCGACTGTTCCGTGCCCGCGATCGGGTGGCCGGCGACGAAGTGGACGCCGGCAGGAACATGGGGGGCGACATCGCGGACGATTGAGCCTTTGACGGAGCCGACATCGGTGAGGATCGCGCCGGGTTTTAGCGCCGGGGCTATCTCCTTGGCGATGGGACCGCAGAGGCCCACAGGCACGCAGAGGATGACGAGGTCGGCCCCGTCCGCTGCTTCGCGCGCGGAGGCGTAGCCCTGATCGATGATGCCGAGCTTAAGGGCGGTCGCGACGGTTGCTGGTGTGCGCGCCGAGCCGACGATGGATTTGGCGAGGCCGGCGCGGCGGGCGGCGTGGCTGATCGAGGAGCCGATCAGGCCGATGCCGATCAGCGCGATGCGTTCGAACATGGGGACTACGGCGGCGGTCATCACGCGGCCTTTTGCTGGAAGGCTGCGAGTGCGGCGATGACGGCGCGGTTTTCTTCGGCGGTGCCGATGGTGAGGCGCAGGCAGTCGGGCAGGCCGTAGCTGACGACGCGGCGCAGGATTATGCCGCGAGACTTGAGGAACTCGTCGCAGGCGGCGGCGCCCTTCGCGGCATCGGAGGGGAAGTGGATGAGCAGGAAGTTCGCCACGCTCGGTGTGACGCACAGGCCCAGCTTTTCGATTTCTGTTTGCAGCCAGCCCAGCCACTCGTCGTTGTGGGCGACGGCAGCTTCGGTGTGGGCGTGATCCTCCATGGCGGCGGCGCCGGCGAGGATGGAGGGCGTTGACATGTTGAAGGGGCCGCGGATGCGGTTTAGTGCATCGGCGATGTCGGGGGGGCAATAGCCCCAGCCAATGCGGAGGGCTGCGAGGCCAAAGATCTTGGAGAACGTGCGCGTCATCACAGTGTTGTTCGTGGTGGCGACGAGTTCGATGCCGGCCTCGTAGTCGTTGCGGCGCACGTATTCGGCGTAGGCGCCGTCGAGCACGAGCACGACATTGCCGGGGAGGCTCGCGCGCAGGCGGCGGACTTCGCCGATCGGCAGATAGGTGCCGGTCGGGTTGTTGGGGTTGGCTAAGAAGACCATGCGCGTTTTCGGCGTCACCTTGGCGAGGATCTTGTCGACGTCGGCGGTGAGGTTGGTTTCATCCGCGACGACGGGCGTGGCACCGCAGGCCAGGATGGCAATGCGATAAACCAAAAAGCCGTGCTGGGTGTAGATCGCTTCGTCGCCCGGGCCGAGGTAGGCGTGGGCGAGCATGGTGAGGATTTCATCGGAGCCAGCACCGCAGACGATGCGCGCGGGATCGAGGCCGTAGCGCTTGCCGATGGCTTGGCGCAGGTGCGTTGCCTGGCCGTCCGGGTAGCGCTCCAGATCCAGGCCGGCCGACTTGTAGGCCGCAACCGCCGCCGGGCTCGGTCCGAGCGGGGTCTCGTTTGACGAGAGTTTGATCGGCTTCACGCCGCCGGGGACCGTGCTCTCGCCGGGCACATAGGCCTCGATGGCGAGAACGCCGGCACGGGGGGTAGGGATAGAGGCTGACATCGGGCGTCACTTTTGGGCTGGGGCCGCCCGCCGGGCGGCATCGGGGCCGATTGATAGGTGTGGCCGGGCCAGGAATCAAAGGAAGATTTAGCGATCCGGGCGGCGGATGATCAGCATTCATAGATCAAAAGCACATCCCAGATAGACTTGCATGAGCCTGCCGCCGCCCACGGCACGCGGCTTCAGAGGTCAAATGGCAATGTCACGAGCGAAAAACTTCTCCTACCAGATTCATAAGGGCATTGCCGGCGCCGTTGCCTGGGGCTTCATTTCGGTAATGTCGATACTTTTTATCGTAGCGTATCTGACAACCCCGAACCGGGGGTCAGACCCCGTGGCCGCACCCTTTTGGTTTATTCTTGGGCCGATGATCTTTCTGGCGATGTTTGCGGGATCGCTTCATTTCATCGTCGAACGACGACCGCGCATTGTGGTCGACGACCAAGGGATAACCGATTTTCGCATCTCGGATCATCGGATACCGTGGTCAGCCGTCACGAATTGGTACGTTGCCTATGCGCGCGGCGTGCCGACCTTTATGGTCCTGAAAATCGATCCTCACTCCCATTGGTACCGGGAGCACCAAGCGGCTGTGTTCTCCGATCGGCGCAGATTTGCCCGATTTGCTGCCGCCCGCCGTTATAGCACTTTCCCGCCAGCGCCTCCTCGCATCACCCTGCCGCTCATCGGGCTCGCCAAAAGCTGCCTGATCAACGAGGTTAGCGCCCGGCTGTCGCACCGCGCTTCGGATTCTGCCCCAGCCGCTTGACGCCACCGGCAAGGCTCCGATAGTTTCCGGCTCTGAACTCGTGGTGATTTGGCCGGCCGGCTTGCAGCCACGTTAAACAACTCGCTAAAGGGCCGCGCGCTCCCGGTTAACGGATGGGCCCGGCCATGAGGCAGGGCGATCCGGCCGGGATTTTTCGTTTTTGGCCCCCGGATGACCGGCGGCCAGAGTTGGAAGACGCGCCGTTATGCCTGTCCGAGACACCCCCATCGATGTGACAGCCCGCCAGCAAGCGCAGGCGGATGCGGCGGCGCGTCAGGTCATCAATCCGCAAAGTCTGGTCGTGCGCTTTCCGGCGAGCGAACCGCTGCGCCTCGACAGCGGGCGGGAGATCGCGCCGCTGACCATCGCTTATCAGACCTACGGCACGCTCAACGCCGACAAGTCGAACGCCATTCTGATCTGCCATGCGTTGACGGGCGATCAGCATGTCGCCAACGAACATCCGGTGACGGGAAAGGGCGGATGGTGGGCGACGCTGGTGGGGCCGGGCAAGCCTGTGGACACCGACCGGTTCTTCGTCATCTGCGCGAATATTCTGGGCGGCTGCATGGGTTCGACGGGGCCTGCCTCGGAGAATCCCGCGACGGGTCGGCCATATGGCGTGGAGTTTCCCGTGATCACCATTGGCGATATGGTGAAGGCGCAGGCGCGCCTCGTTGATTACCTCGGGATCGATCAGCTGTTCTCCGTCATCGGCGGCTCGATGGGCGGCATGCAGGTGCTGCAGTGGTGCGCGCGCTACAAAGAGCGGGTGCTCACGGCGATGCCGATCGCGACGGCGCCGTGGCATACGGCACAGAACATCGCCTTTCACGAGGTGGGGCGGCAGGCGGTGATGGCCGATCCCGATTGGCAGGGCGGCGCCTACTACGGCACGGCGTCACGTCCGGCGCGCGGGCTCGCCGTGGCGCGCATGGCCGCGCACATCACGTACCTGTCGGAGAAGGCGTTGCAGGATAAGTTCGGGCGCGGGTTGCAGAACCGCGACCAGCATTCGTTTTCGTTCGATGCCGACTTCAAGATCGAGAGCTATTTGCGGCATCAGGGATCGACGTTCGTCGACCGGTTCGATGCCAACAGCTATCTCTACATCACGCGCGCGATGGACTACTTCGATCTGGAAGCGGAATACGGAAAGCTCGCCAATGCATTCACCGGCACCAAGACGCAGTTCTGCGTCGTCTCGTTCACGAGCGATTGGCTTTATCCGACGCGTGATAACAAGGAGATCGTGAAGGCGTTGAACGGCGTGGCGGCGAACGTGTCGTTCGTGGAGATCGAGAGCGACAAGGGGCACGATGCGTTCCTGCTCGACGAAGAGGTGTTCTTTGCGACGGTGCGCGGCTTCCTCAATGCTGCTGCTAAGAAGCGAGGCATCGCGTGAGTGATAGCCCCGGTCAACGCGCGCAGGATTTCATCATCGCCGACCGTCCGGTTCGCGCTGACCATCGCCTCATCGCGGAAATGGTGGCGCCGGGCTCGCGCGTGCTCGATGTGGGTTGCGGCGACGGCGCACTGTTGGAGTTGCTCATTTCGGAAAAGAACGTCGACGGACGCGGCGTCGAGATTTCGCGCGACAACGTGAATGCCTGCGTGGCGCGGGGGTTGTCCGTGATCCAGGGGGACGCGGATCAGGACCTGTCTGGATATCCAGATAAGGCATTCGACTACGCGGTTCTGTCGCTCACCATACAGGCGACGCGGCAGCCGAAGGTTGTTTTGGAAAATCTGTTGCGGATCGGGCGGCGGGCGATCGTATCGTTTCCGAATTTCGGGCATTGGAAGATCCGGACCGCGCTGCTCTTCACCGGTCGGATGCCGCGCACGCCCAACCTGCCGGAAACCTGGTTCGACAGTCAGGATTCGCATCTTTGCACGATCAAGGATTTCTCCGATCTCGTAACGATCCTTGATGCGGAAGTGGAAGACGCGGTGGCGTTCAACAGCCGCGGACAACGGCTCGCGATTAAGAACTCGCTGTCCTTGCAGAATTTGCTTGGCGAAAAGGCGGTGTTTTTGCTGGCGCCGCGCGGTCAGCGGTGAGCGGTTGCTTCCGGATGGTCACCAGTTCGCGGAGTGCGCGCACGGCGGCGCGTTTACCGCCGATGGGGGCCATGACTTCCTTGCGCGCTTCAACGAGAAGCACGCCTCCGAAGCCCGGCCAGAGCTTTTGACCGACGCGCTCCCAGACGGCGGCAGATTTCAAGATCATGCGATTGTTGACAGGCGGCATGTGCAGCGCCGTTCCCCACGATACCGGCGTGAACAAGTTTTCGAGCAGCAGACGCTCGAGCTGCGAGCGGCTGTAGGGGCGGCCGTGACCGAACGGTGTGGCGTCGATGCGGGCCCAGACACTGCGCCGGTTGGGCGCGACAATCAGGAGGCGGCCTTCGGGAACGAGAACGCGCCAGACCTCTCGCAGGAGTGTTGCGGGGCGGTCGGTCGCTTCGAGGCTATGGACGAGCAGCAAGCGGTCGACGGAATTGTCGGGGAGCGGCAGTTGGCGATCTTCGACTAGCACACTGAGCAACGGGCCGGCGGATGGCCAAACGAGGGCGCCTTGCGTTTCTGGCATCAAGGCCGCGATGCGCGTGGAGTCCTGGCGGAAGGGGCCGACATAGGGGACGCCGTAACCGAGCCCCACGAGCATTCCACCGCGGACGCCGCGCCAGCGCGCGCGTACTTCGCCACCGACGATCCGCCGGACCGTGAGGCCGAGCGGCGACTGGTAGAAATCCCTCAAATCGACGACGTCGAGATCCATGTGGCTCCAGCGGCAGGATGCGTCCGGGGCGGGGCGCGGAAGACTAGTATAGCGCTAATCGTGCACGGATTCGTGCAATCGCGTTTCCGCGCGGCCCCTCATTGAACTTGGCAGTTGCGGCAGCTACTCTCTCCCTTCCTCCTGAACGACCATCCGACGTCTCATCCGGCGAAATCGCAGCATGTCCGCACTGGAAATTCACGTTTTTCTCTGCCGAAAAGATAATATCGGCGTGCTTGTGCATGCTGAAGACGGCACGACGGCTGCTATTGATGCGCCTGATGCCGCCGCCATTCTGGCAGCCCTGGCCGAGACCGGATGGTCGCTGACGCACATTCTCGTCACGCACCATCACGGCGACCACACGGCGGGCAATCTGGAGCTGAAAGAGAAGACCGGTTGCCGGATCATCGGGCCGCGCGGGGAAGCGGCGCGCATTCCCGGTATCGACGACGCGGTGGATGACGGCGAGAGCTTTCTACTCGGGGGACATCGGGTCGAGGTGATCGGTACGCCCGGGCACACGATGGGGCACGTGACCTATTTCATGCCGCAGGACCGGGCGGCATTCGTGGGTGATACGCTGTTCGTGATGGGTTGTGGGCGGGTGCTCGAAGGCAATCACGAGATGATGTGGCTTTCGCTCAGCCGGATTGCCTCGCTGCCGGGGAATACACGCATCTACTGTGGGCACGAGTACACGATCGCGAATGCGCGGTTCGGGGCCACAATCGAGCCGGAGAATGCTCTGTTACGGCACCGGTTGGAAGAGGCGGAACAGAGGATTGCCGACGGTCAACTCAATGTACCGACGCTGCTCGATCAGGAACTGCAAACCAACGTTTTTCTTCGTCCGCACAATATTGCAACGCGGCGGCGCTTGGGGATGGGGGCGGTGGCGGATTGGCGCGTGTTCGGCGAATTGCGCGAGCGGAAGAACAAAGCATGATGCGGTCGGCTATTCCGCCGAGGCCCAGCAGTTGATCGAGACGCTGGGGCTGCTCCCTCATCCCGAAGGTGGATTCTACCGGGAGACGTTTCGCGATCCAGCGACCGACGCTTCGGGCCGGGCGCGGTCGACGGCGATCTATTTTCTGCTGCTCGCCGGCCAGGTGTCGCGGTGGCACACGGTCGATGCGGTGGAGATGTGGCATTGGCATGCGGGTGCGCCGCTCGAATTGGGGCTGGCCGAGCCGGGGCGGCCTGCCATCCGGGTTATGCTGGGGTTTGATCCAGCGGCAGGTCTGCTGCCCCAAGCGGTCGTGCCGACGGGGTGGTGGCAGCAAGCGCGCAGTACGGGCGCGTGGACGCTGGTGGGGTGCACGGTTGCGCCGGGGTTCTCGTTTGACGGCTTCGTGCTGGCACCAGAGGGCCGCGAACCGCCGCTCCCCTGAGCCTGCAACTGCCATTTGTCCGCGGCCGGAGCGGTTGGCGGGGCGAATTGTGGCGGGCAGACTTTTCCACCACTAAATGGATTGAGGATGAAGGCTTAAACCCTTGATCTGCATAAGCGTTTTTGGCGCTCCCGAATGTGGGGACTCTGCATCCTTGCCGCTCCAATCCGACTCATCAAGAGTGAGCCGCAACACATTGATTCGCCTAACGGGGGTTGCAGATATGAAGGCCCAGTCACCTGGACCGCTGTTGAGCACGATCTTCATCGACTATGACAATATCTACCTGTCCCTGAAGAGAAAAAGCGAGGAAGCCGCCAAGCGTTTCGCCAAGGATGCGGGCGTTTGGCTGCGCGAAATCGAGAGTGGCCGGCTGATTACGCCGACCAACGGACTGGCGGCCGAGGCGCCGCGCCGCATCGTGATGAACCGGTGCTACGGCAATCCGGTGCCGCGCCGGAATTCGTCCGACAATGCGACGGATATGAATTCGTTTCCGTTCGTGCGGCATCACTTCCTGCGGGCTGGCATGGAGGCCGTCGATTGCCCGCCGCTGACGTCGCAGCTGAAGAACTCGGCTGACATCCGGATGGTGATGGATGTGCGCGATCTGCTCGGGCACGACACGTACTTCGACGAGTTCATTATTCTGTCGGGCGATGCCGACTTCACGCCGCTGCTGCATCGTCTGCGGGCGCATGCGCGGCGGACGGTTGTTTTTGCGAACGACCACACGGCGGCGCCGTACACGGCGATCGCGGACGGGGAAATTCGCGAATCGACACTGATCAGCTTGTTGCTTGAAGGTGTGGCGACGGGCGCGGACGCCGAGCAGTTGCCGGCAGCCGCGACCGCTGCCGCTCCGTCACTCGATGCCGTGCGCCGGGATATTCTGGCTGAGGTGGTTGGCTGGGTGAAGAGCGCCGGGCAGCCGGTGCCGTTGGAGGCGCTGGCCGATCGAGCTGTTCGCACGCTCGGGCATGACCGGACGGTCGGGACCGGTTGGGCGGGGGCTGGCAGCTTTTCCAATTTGCTGACCAAGGGGTTGCCGGCGGATATCCGGTTGTCGGATCAGGCGCCGTACTATGTCTTCGATGCGAGCCGTCAGCTGGCGGCCCAGAGCGAGGCGCGCCGAGCCCCGTCGACGCGGGAACCCGTGCGGGAACCCGCTCGGGAACTGGCGCCTGCTCGTAACGATATCCGTCAGGAGCCGTCGCTGCCGTTGCCGTCGAGGGAGTCGCGGTTTGATGCCCGGCCGGCAATGCCGCCGCAGGCGCCTTTGCCTGCGCAGCGGGAAACCTACGCGCGGCAGGAACCGATCGCGCCAGCGCGTCCGGCCGCACCGGCCCAGCCGGCACCGCAGCCTGCTGCTAAGGCCCCTGCACCGGCTCCCGCGCAATCACCGGCCCCGGCGCCGCGTGCCGATGCGCCGACGATCCAGCAGTCGATCACGCGCATTCACGACGCCTGCCAGGCGCCGCCTCTGGCGCCGCCGGAGTATCGGGCGCTGTTCGAGGTGATGGCGCAAGAGATCAACGCCAACGGGCTGACGGGCGCGCAGACGCTGACCAACATTACGCACCGGGCCGCTGATCTCGGCGTCACGATCAAGCGCGACGATGTGCGGTTTGTGCTTGAAGTCGTCAGCGAGACGGATCCTTGGTTCGAACAGGGTGCATCCGCGAACTTGTTCGCGAGCCGGTTCCGCAACTTCGTGATCGCCCGGTGCCGTAGCCAGGGGCTGCAGCTCTCTGCAGAAGAATTGGATCTAATCGACGCGTGGTTCGGTGGGTCGCCCGTGGCGCAGCGTGCACCCCTGGCGTCGCAGCAGAACCGGCCGGCCGCCGAGGCAGGTTATGCCGCGCCGGCTCCCTCGCGGGCTCCTTCAGCGCCTCAATCGTATGCGCCGGAACCGGCGGATCGCTGGTGGAGCGCGGATGAAGGCCGGCAGGCCGGTGCCCAGGATTCCGGGCTCGACGATCAGATGCCTCTGATCGTTCGCAATCGACTGCGCGGTTAACCTTCTTTGAGAGTTCTATGGCAGCGTGCCCCGGTCAAAAGCCGGGGCGCTTCGTTTTGTCCGCAGGTGCGCTTGGGGCTGTCACACGTGTGAAACATGCCTGCTCCTAGTTCGGACGTGAGGGTTAGCGGTGGTCGAATCGGGGCTTAGTTCACAACGCCCCGGCCGGGATGAGCGCGGATGAAGATACTGGTGGCCACCGATGCTTGGTTCCCGCAAGTGAACGGCGTTGTGGCGACGTATCAGCGGCTCGCAGCGGAGATACCAGCGCTCGGCGCGGAGCTCGTGTTTCTCAAACCCGACGACTTCAGAACAGTGGCCATGCCGCGCTATCGGGAAATCGCGTTGGCGCTGCCGTCGGCCCGCAGGTGCGCGATGGTTATCGATGCGGCGGCGCCCGACCATATTCACATTGCGACTGAGGGGCCCGTGGGTTGGCTCGCGCGCAGCTACTGCCGCCGGCGCGGGCTTCCGTTTACGACGAGCTTCCATACGCGCTTTCCGGAATATGCCGCGGAGCATTTCGGATTTCCGCGGGGGATTGTTTATGCCGGCATGCGGCAGTTTCACAATGCGGGTGCGGGCGTCATGGTGGCGACAGAGTCGCTGCGGAGCGATCTCGGCGCCAGAGGATTTCGCAATGTGATGCCGTGGACGCGCGGTGTGGATACGGAGTTTTTCAAGCCGCGGGGGGATCGCGTCTTCGGCAGTGAAGGGCCGGTGTTTCTGTATGTCGGCCGCGTTTCGCGGGAGAAGAATATCGAAGCGTTTCTGGCCACCGACCTGCCGGGCATCAAAGCTGTCGTCGGCGATGGTCCGCATTTGCGGACGCTGGCCGAGCGCTTTCCGGGCGTGCGGTTCACGGGGCGGCGGACGGGCGAAGATTTGGCCCGCCACTTCGCGTCGGCGGATGTGTTCGTTTTTCCTAGTCGGACCGATACGTTCGGGCTCGTAATTCTGGAAGCCATGGCGTCGGGCTTGCCGGTGGCGGCTTATCCCGTGACTGGGCCGATCGATCTCATCGAGGATGGGGTGAGTGGTGCGGTCGACGAGGATTTGAGTTTGGCTGCCCGGCGGGCTTTGACGCTCAGCCGGGATGACGCGCGCCGCCGTGCGCTTGCATTCACGTGGCGGGCGACGGCGGAGATGTTTTTGAAAAATATCCGGCAGGCGCGGGCTGCTGCTGGGGTTCCGGTGGCGTCGCTTGTGGAGGCCGACGCGTCGGCGCGCGGGCTTTCGTTGGCGCCGCGGAAATGAAAAAACCCCGCAGCTGTGGCGCTGCGGGGTTAATGCATTTTTTTCTGCGCCCGTTGATTAAGCGAAGTATTGGCCACCGTTGGCCGAGATGGTCGAACCGGTGATGAAGCCGGCGTCGTCGGACGCGAGGAAGACCACGCAGCGTGCGATTTCCGAAGGCTCGCCAAGGCGGCCAACGGGAATGAACGGAAGGATGCTCTTGTCCAGAACATCCTGCGGGATGGCTTTGACCATTTCGGTCGCGATGTAGCCGGGGCAGATCACGTTGACGGTGATGCCGGCGCGGGCACCTTCCTGGGCGAGTGCCTTGGTGAAGCCGATATCGCCAGCCTTGGATGCGGAGTAGTTCACCTGGCCCATCTGACCTTTCTGGCCGTTGATGGACGAGATGTTGATCACGCGGCCGAACTTGCGATTGCGCATGCCTTCCCACACAGGACGGGTGACGTTGAAGAGACCGTTTAGGTTGGTGCCAATGACGGAGTCCCAATGCTCCTTGGTCATCTTGTGGAACATGATGTCCTTCGTGATGCCGGCGTTGTTCACGAGAACGTCGATGGGGCCGATATCTTTCTCGACCTGCTTGATGGCAGCTTCGCTGGCCTCGTAGCTCGACACGTCGAACTTATAAACGGGAATGCCGGTTTCGACCTGGAACTGCTGGGCTGCAGCGTCGTTGCCGGCGTAGCTTGCCGCGACGCGATAGCCTGCATTCTTGAGCGCGACCGAAATCGCGTGACCGATACCGCGCGTGCCGCCGGTAACGAGGGCCACTCGTGCCATGCTAATCCTCCCTGGAGTTTTTGATTGAAGCGGGTGTGTGCTTGAGATGGGGATTAAGAAACCGGGCCCGTTCGGTGACGAAGCGGGCCCGGTGTTTTTTGTGAAGGCTTAGTCGCGGGCGACGCAGACGGCGATACCCATGCCGCCACCGATGCAGAGGGTAGCGAGACCCTTCTTGGCGTCGCGGCGCTGCATTTCATAGAGCAGCGTCGTTAGAACGCGGGCGCCAGATGCGCCGATGGGGTGACCAATGGCAATGGCGCCGCCGTTGACGTTCACCTTATCGGTGTCCCAGCCGAGGCCCTTGTTGACCGAAATGGCCTGCGCGGCGAAGGCTTCGTTGGCTTCGATCAGGTCGAGGTCCTTGATCGTCCAGCCGGCACGCTCGAGGGCCTTCTTCGAGGCCGGGATCGGGCCTGTTCCCATGATGGACGGATCAACGCCGGCCTGTGCCCACGAGGCAATGCGTGCCAATGGCTTGAGGCCGCGCTTCTTGGCTTCGGCTGCCGTCATCATCACAACTACTGCCGCGCCGTCGTTGATGCCCGATGCGTTGGCGGCCGTGACGGTGCCTTCCTTGGGATCGAACGCGGGGCGCAGTTTCGAGACGGCTTCGATCGTCGTGCCGTCCTTGATGTATTCGTCGGTGTCGACGACGGTGTCGCCCTTGCGGCCCTTGATGGTGACAGGCGCGATTTCATCCTTGAACTTGCCAGCCTTGCGCGCGGCTTCGGCCTTGTTCTGCGAGGCGACCGCGAACTTGTCCTGCTCTTCGCGGCTGATCTGCCACTGGCGCGCGACGTTCTCGGCCGTCGTGCCCATGTGGTAGTTGTTGAACGAGTCCCACAGGCCATCGCGGACCATGGTGTCGATGAGCTTGCCGTCGCCCATCTTCGTGCCTTCACGCATGTGGATCGCATGCGCCGACTGGCTCATGCTTTCCTGACCGCCGGCGACGACGACCGTCGCAGCGCCGGTTTGAATTTGTTGAGCACCGAGAGCGACGGCGCGCAGACCCGAACCGCAAATCTGGTTGATGCCCCAAGCCGGTGCATCGACGGGAACGCCGGCGCCAATGGCGGCGCGGCGGGCGGGGCCTTGGCCTTGTGCAGCGGTCAGGACCTGACCGAGGATCACTTCGGAGACGTCGCCGGGCTGGACGTTGGCGCGCTGCAGAGCGGCCTTGATGGCAACGGTGCCCAGTTCGTGAGCGGGAAGGGATGCAAGAGTTCCGCCGAACGAGCCGACGGGCGTGCGCGCGGCACTGACGATGACGATATCGGTATCCTGGCTCATTGAAATCCGGCCTCCTCCCGGGGGTAGTGTTTAGGGGCTTTGCGGGGCGTTCTCGTTCGAGTTTTGCATGCCGCAGCGTGGGAAACCCATAGCAGCAACATAGAGACGACCGCAAACGCCCAGGCGGGTGGCATCGCACGTGCCCAAGCGGGTGGCAATCAAGACCAAAATCGATGCAGGAAGGTCTGGCATGGGGCCGCGGCTGTGTGTTACCATGTCGCAGCGCAATAAGTATCAAGTCTCTGGGAAGCCGCTGGAATGTCCTCAGTCAACAAGCCTGACGTGCCGCAGGAAAAACGCGAAGCCATCGTCATCAAGAAGTATGCGAACCGGCGTCTCTACAATACCGAGACCAGCCAGTACGTAACGCTTGATGACCTGGGCACCATGGTGCGGGCGGACAAGGACTTTGTGGTTTACGACGCCAAGACGGGCGACGATCTCACCCACTCAGTGCTGACGCAGATCATTGTTGAGCAAGAGAGCCGCAACGACGGGCAGAATATGCTGCCGACGCCGTTCCTGCGGCAGCTGATCCGGTTCTACGATGATCAGATCGGCCGCATGGTGCCGAGTTATCTTCAGTTCAGCCTGGAGAACCTGGTCAAGGAGCAGGAAAAGATCCGCTCGCAGTTCACGGCCGCGTTTACCAACCCGGCCGTTGCCTTCGAGGCCTACCAGGAGCAGGCGCGCAAGAACATGGCGATGTTCGAGCAGGCCGTTTCGATGTGGACGTCCTTCGGTGCGGCAGCACAATCGGGTGCGCGTCCGCCTGAAGCTGCGGGCGCAGTGGTTGCCGGCGAAAAGCCGAAAATCGAGGCTGTGCCTTCGGCGGGGCAGCGGGACGAGATTTCAGAACTCAAGTCGCAGCTGGAATCGATGCAGCGCAGCCTTGAGAAGCTCACGAAGGATCGGACCTGATCCGGCCTGTGGGGCTTGTTTGGGACCTTGAAGTCCTGGCGTTCAAAGACCCGCGCTTCCAATGGTGCGTGGACCGCGCTCCGCCTCAGGCGGGGGGCGCGCCAGTGAAGTCCTCGGCGGCGATGGGCTGGCCGTAGTGGAAGCCCTGCAGATAGTCGATCCCTGCGTCAGCGAGGAATTGCGCGGAGGCCTCATCGCCGACCCACTCGGCGACCGTTTCCAATCCGAAGCTGCGGGCGAGATCGACCATCGTGCGGATGAATGCGCGGTCTGCCTCTTCGGACATGATGTCTTTGACGAAGGCGCCGTCGATCTTGACCATATCGACGTTGAGCGCCTTCAAATTCTTGAAGGACGTGTAGCCGGCGCCGAAATCATCGATGGCAATGCGGCAGCCCATCTCCCGCAACGTATCGACGAACACTTTCATCATGTTCATATCGATGATGACGCTCGTCTCAGTGATTTCGACGATCAGACGCTTCCTCAATGAAGGATCGTCCGCCGTCAGGCGCCGCAACGTCGCGATCCAATCGGGCTCATTCGCCGTCAAGCTGGAGACGTTGACCGACAAGGTGATGTCCGGGTGCTTCTTCAAGATCACAATGGCCATTTCCAGTGTGCGCTTGTCGATAAGGCGCGACAGACCGAGTTGTTCGGCGGCTTCGATGAACAGTCCGGCAGAGACCATGTCTCCGTTGGGGCGTTCCATGCGCAGCAGGCATTCGTAGATTTCGGGGCGGCGCGATTTTGCGCCCATCATTGGCTGCAGGGCGAGGCTCATGCGACCTGCCTCGAGTGCTGAAATGACGTCGTCGACCAATGCGATATTGCGCTGGCGGGTGTTTTCGACGGCGGGGTTGGGTTCATAGGCGACAAAGGTTTCAAGCCGGTTCTGCTTAGCCTTTTCCAGCGCCTGTAGGGCGCAACTCAGCGCCTGATGCACGGTTTGGGCGTGGTCAAGAAGGATTACGCCGCCGATTGATACGGTCGCATGAATCGGCGTTGTGCCTGCACGAATGCTGAGTTCGCGGACGGCGCGCATGAAGCGGTCGGCGGCGATGTCCATCGCGCCGGGGCCGCAGTCATTGAGGATGATGCCAAATTTATTGGCGGAGTAGCGGCCGAGCGAGTCGCCGCCGCGCAGTTTGCCTTTGATCGCATTGATGACGGCGCCAATGACTTCGTCGCCTGCGAGATGTCCGAGGGTCTCGTTGACGGCGGCCAGATTGTTGATGGCGACCATGAGGAATGCCGATTGCGTGCGCGCGCGCGAGCAGCGCAGGATCACGGCATTGAGCGCATCCGTCAGACGGGCGCGGTTCAACTGTCCCGTCAGTTCGTCATGATCGTTGCGGTAGAGAAGCCGCTGCTCTTCGACATAACTGTCAGCGACGATCCGCATGACGCCGCGGGCGCGGGCCGGGCGGCCATCGCGTCCGGGCCACCAGCGCCCATGATCTTCAACCCAGATCTGCTGTGTTCGTTCAGCGGAGGCTGCAAAGCGGTACTGGAGGCGATAGGGCACGCCGCTGGCCGCAGGACCATCCCAGGTGCGGTCGAAGAGCTGTTTGCGCTGTCCGACATGCTCCGGTGCAATCAAATTGGAGAATTTTTCGCCCGTGTCGATAGCGTTGAGCTCAGCGACGCCGAGAACAACGGCCGCGTTGGTTTCCCACTCGATGGCGTCAGTCGTCAGATCCCAGGTGTAGGCGGTCTCGTCGGTTGCCAGAACGCCGACGAGGTCAAACTCTTCGCGCTCCGTGAGCACGTCAAGGGCCGCTTCCACCGCGGCGTCGGCCTGGGCGGTCGAGGGAATGATCGTTTGTTGCGACTGACTCACAAGGTCCCCGCGCCCGCGCGAAATTAGATATGGGACGGCTGTCGGTCCGCGCCACTTTCGTAAAACTAGGGGTAATTTCCTAACAACGCTTGAAGTACGACGCTCACGAGGCCGCAAAAAAGGCCCGGAGCGTCAACTCCGGGCCTCGCTGATTGGCGGGATCGCGCCGGGAAGGCTTTGTTAATGATCGCCGGCGCCGAAGCCGATGTCGCGCTTGGCGACGCGAATTCCGATCGTGAAGCCGGCGATGACATCGATCAGGGCAGCCATCATGAGGAGGAAGAAAGTCGACGAGGACGCCTGACTGACGAGGAGGAATTCCACCAGGAATGCGATGAACACGACCATCGACAGGCCGTGATCGATCATGGATGCGGTGCCGGTGTAGGTCGCTTTGACGATTTCGATGAACAGGACGACCATGCCTATGAGCAGCAGGAGGTCACCCCAGGTGAAGATCCATGTGCCCCCGCTCATCATTGTGATCCCGTCGCCTACCAGCGACCCTTTGAGATCAACTCCAAGGATCATGAGCAGGTTATAGAGAATGAACGGAATAATCGTCAGCGGCAGTGCTGCGAGCGACATCGTGGACTCCCCTTATGTCTTCCCCAACATTTCGTCGTCACGGCCGATATCCGGCGCGATCCAACATAACACGCTCAGACTGCAGCACGGCCATGTGCCGCCGATAAGGCACTTTTGCCCCGCGATGAAGATTGCTGGGGGCCTTGCCCGGCGGCGGTTTTTACGCTTCGGCCTTCGGCGGCAGGATCTGACGGCCCTTATACTTGCCGCTCTTGAGATCGATGTGATGGGGGCGGCGGCGTTCGCCGCTGTCCTTGTCTTCGACGTATGCCGGGCGCGCGAGGGCGTCATGCGACTGGCGCTGGCCCTTCTTCATGCGCGAGACTTTTTTCCTGGGTACGGCCATTTGAACTACTCCGCTCGTATTGTCGGGGGCTTGTGCCACTGCGGAGAGGAGGCGCTTAGCCTCTGGAAACGCAGCAGAATTTGCCCGAATGGGACGGCCTTCCGAATGCCCGGCTGCGCGCAATAGATCGCAGTGCGGCGCGGGCAGGTCCAGGCCACAGAGCGCGCCTTATACTACAAACCCGGGTCAGTGCCAGCCCTCTTCTTCACGGTCGTCTGCCAGCCGGTTGAAGACTCTGGTTCCCGGCTGGAGCTGTCCCGCGCCGTCCGTTGGCGAGGCGTCATGGCGCAATTGGCGACGGGGCCGGCGGCGCGCATGCGGGCCTGGATGACGGAGGCTTTGCGGGCAGTGCGGGTGCTGGGGTCGCCGGCGTCGCGGAGGATGGGATTTGGAAGTGCAGCTGCAAGTAGAGCGGACTCCCGTTCGGTGAGTTTGGAGGCCGGTTTGTTGAAGTGGTGGCGGGCGGCGGCCTCGGCGCCAAAGACACCCGGGCCCCATTCGGCGATGTTCAGGTAGATTTCCAACATGCGGGACTTCGGCCAGACGGTTTCGGCCACCACGGTGAGGGGAATTTCAATTGCTTTGCGCAGGTAGCTTTTCGACTGTGACAGGAACAGGTTTTTGATGACCTGCATGGAGATGGTGCTGGCGCCGCGCGCGACCTTGCCTTCGCCGGCCAATTCGAGCGCTTTTTCCAGGGCATCGATGTCGACGCCGTAGTGATCACAGAAGCCCCAGTCTTCCGAGACGACCACGGCGCGCAGGAGATTGGGGGAGATATTCTCGATCGGCTGCCAGTCCTGCTCGATCTTGGTGCCCGTCAGCCACTGGTAGGCGATGAGCGTGGTGGTTGGCGGGTTGATGACCCGATAGGCAAGGATCAAGACCAGTACGGTTGCAAAGTAGGCGGCGACGGCGAGGCCGGCGGTGCGTGCAATCCGGCGCCATGTCCAGGGTCCGGCGAGGATGCTTTGCCGTTTGGCGGGACTGGCATCGGTCAATGCAGACGGCGCAACAGGTGCTGCGGCGGCGGGGAGGTCGATCGAAAGCGACGGCGTTGATGGCTGTGTGTCGAACGTGGGTTCAATGCGTTCGGTTGTGACGGTGTCTGCGGGCGGCGCAGACATGCGATCGCCGGTGTGCGGGACGTATGACAACGGGACTTCCGCGGGATTTTCCGCGGGGCCGTTCGCCGGGGTTTCGGCTGGTTCGGAGGGAGCCCCCGTGGGGGCAATGGCGGGAGCTGTTACTTCGGCAATTGGTGGCTCGGCTGCTTCGCCGGGGCCGCTAACTGGCGCGTCCGGTGCGGTGGCAGGTGTTTCCACTGCGTGGCGCGGGCCGGCGGGTGCGAGGAGAGCGACCGGTGTGATTTCGCTAGAAATGCGGCGGACGGCGGTCGCGATGAGATCGTCGATGTCGCCGGGATAGGGGGAAGGGGCGTCAGACGACGGGATAGCCGCTGCCGGTCCGGTGCCGTCTTGGTCTATGTCCGCTTGATCTGCGCTGCTCACGATCGCGCCATTTTCGCTACCACCCAGCCCTCAGCCGATCACGTTTCGTCCAGCGCACGCCCTGTCGCCCGGCTCGCCCGTGCATGATAAGGCTTTCGGCCCGCCCTCGCACATCCGCCCGACGACTAGGTAATTCCTTCATGACCTTTGCGCAAAGCCTGTCCGATGCCGCTCGCCTCACCGAAGCGACCCTAGCGCACCTTCTTGCTGAAAAAACCCTGATGGGCGAGGCGCCTGAGGCGCAGGCGGGGCGTTTGATCGCGGCCATGCGGCATGCGGTTCTGGGCGGGGGAAAGCGCGTCAGGCCGCTGCTCGTCATCGAAAGCGCGGCGCTGTTCGGGGTAGGGGGTACTCAGGCGGCGGCGACGGCTGCCGCTTTGGAATTGGTCCACTGTTATTCGCTGGCGCACGACGATTTGCCGGCCATGGACAACGACGAGCTACGGCGTGGGCAGCCGACCGTGTGGAAGGCATACGATGAATGGACGGCCATTTTGGCGGGGGATGGTCTGCTCACTCTCGCATTCGAACTTCTCGCGCGGCCGGAGACGCACCCGGATGCCGACGTTCGCGTTGCTCTCGTGGGAGCACTGGCACGGGCATCGGGAGCCGCGGGGATGGTTGGCGGTCAGGCGCTGGACCTGATGGCGGATAAACTCGGCGATCCGGCGCAGCCGACGGTGGAACACATTCGTCAGCTGCAGGCGATGAAGACGGGGGCGCTGCTCGTGTTTGCCTGCGAGGCGGGGGCGATCCTGGGGCGCGCATCTGATACGGAACGGCGCGCGCTTGTCGACTTCGGGACGGCGCTTGGTTTTGCGTTTCAGATTGCCGACGATCTTCTTGATGCGGAAGGCGATGCAGCAACAGTGGGCAAGGCGGTTGCCAAGGATGCGGCGGCGAACAAGGCGACGCTGGTTTCGCTGATGGGCATTGCCGAGGCGAAGGCGATGCTGGCCAAGACGGAGGCTGCCGCCAACACCGCGCTGGATGTGTTCGGCGCAAAGGCCGACGTGTTGCGGGAAGCGGCGCGGTTCGTGGTCAACCGCAAGAGTTGACCGTCAGCGTCCCGGAATCACGGCGACCACTTAAGGAAGTTCGCGATCAGTCCGAGGCCGAGCCGTTGGCTTTTCTCCGGATGGAATTGCGTGCCGGCGATATTGCCGTGGGCAATCAGAGCGGTGACGGGGCCGCCGTATTCTGTTTCGGCGACGACATCGGCGCGGCTGGCCGGGACGAAGTGATAGGAATGCACGAAGTAGGCGTGCAGGCCGCCCGGCCCGGTGGGCAGTCCGGCAAGCAGCGGGTGATCGCGCAAGGCTGAAAGTGTGTTCCAGCCCATGTGTGGGATTTTAAGTGCGGGGTCGTTCGGTTCGATGGCGCGGACTTCGCCGGGCACCCAATCCAAGCCGTCGCTTTCGCCGTGTTCGAGACCGCGCGTCGCCAGCATTTGCATGCCGACGCAGATGCCGAGAAAGGGCCGGCCAATGGTGCGCACGGTCTCTTCCAGCGCGGCGCGCATTCCGGGGACCGATTCCAAGCCGCGGCGGCAGTCTGCGAATGCGCCGACGCCGGGCAAAACGATGCGGTCGGCGCGGCGGACGACGGTGGGGTCGGCTGTGACCGTTATGGTGCTCTCGTTGCCGCTGTCGCGCGCAGCACGCTCGAATGCTTTGGCGGCCGAGTGCAAATTGCCGGAGCCGTAGTCGATGATGGCGACGTTTTGCATGCGTTCGTCCGTGCTACGTTGTTCCTTGCTGCGATTCAGGCGCGGCCGGGAATCAAACGGCGCAGAGAGGTCGCGAACAGTCTGGGCTCTGGGCTCAGCGTTTGGATTTCAGTGGTGGGCGGCTGCGTGTTCACCCAGTTTTCGATGAACCGGCGCTCGCACTCGGGCAAATTCTTGCCCATCACCGTGCCCAGTTCCGTCCAGCCCCGATAGGTGAGCCACATCCGTTCCAGGGTGGAGGCTTCAAAGCCGAGGTAAATGTTGAGGCCAATGAGAAGAAAGGGCAGCCACGTTTCGTGAAGGCCCAGGGAATAAAGAACCGTGCCGGCGGCCGCGACGATGGCAAAATAGGCTGCGAAGGCGAACCACTGCCCCTTCGCTGCGAGATAGACCGGGGACAGCAGTGCTGCGCCCCACGAGAAACCGTCGCGGATAAAGATGAATGTGGCAGCCCGGTCGACGCGATTGGCCGGCGGGTGGGGCGGCTCATGGACCGTATAGACATCCACGTCCGAGTTTTCCTTGGCGCGGAACAGCAGATACATCATACGCTGAGTGTCCCTTTGGTCGATGGCACACGTCCCGCCTGGCGCGGGTCCGGTGTGATCGCTAAACGCAAGGCGCGGGCCAAACCCTTGAAGCAGGTCTCGACAATGTGGTGGTTGTTCTCACCGTAAAGGTTCTGGATGTGCAGGGTGATGCCGGCATTCTGCGCGAACGCCTGGAACCACTCGCGGAACAACTCCGTGTCCATCTCGCCGAGCTTGTCGCGCGTGAAGGTAACGTTCCAAATCAGGTAGGGCCGGCCCGAGACATCGACGGCGACGCGGGTCAGCGTTTCGTCCATAGGCAGATGCACGTCGGCGTAGCGGGTGATACCCACTTTGTCGCCGAGTGCTTTGGCGACGGCCTGACCGAGCACGATGCCGCTGTCTTCGGTCGTGTGGTGATAATCGACGTGGAGATCGCCTTTTGCCTGCAGCTTGATGTCAATCAGCGCATGGCGGGAGAGCTGCTCCAGCATGTGGTCGAGAAAACCGATCCCGGTCTTGATGTCGAATGCGCCTGTTCCGTCCAGGTCGATCGTGGCCTGGATATCGGTTTCCTTTGTCTTGCGCGAAATCGTGGCCTGCCGCTTCAAGGTGCCCTCTTTGGTTGCCTGCGGCCGGTGGTCCTGGCTTGGGGGCGGCCGCACCGTCAGCCCTTCTCGCTTACCAGTCTTTGAACATTCGTTCTACCTTCGGTAACCGTGATCGCCGCTTCTTGATTTACGGCGGCCCCAGGCCTAGATCTCGTGGGTAATGAGCACAGAACATTCCCCCGGACATGTCCCAACTTGGCACGGCACGACAATCCTGACCGTCCGCAAGGGCGGAGAGGTCGTGATTGCCGGAGACGGACAGGTGAGCCTTGGCCAGACCGTCATTAAATCCAATGCGAAAAAGGTCCGGCGACTGGGCCGGGGCGATGTGATCGGCGGGTTTGCGGGAGCCACGGCCGACGCGTTCACCCTGTTTGAGCGGCTGGAAGCCAAAATCGAACTCTATCCGGGTCAACTGGCGCGCGCGTGCGTGGAGCTCGCCAAGGACTGGCGGACCGACCGCTATCTGCGACGGCTGGAGGCGATGATGCTGGTGGCGGATAAAGACGTGTCGCTGACTCTGACCGGTACGGGTGATGTGCTGGAGCCGGAGTTTGCCTGCATGGGCATCGGGTCGGGCGGCATGTTTGCGCTGGCTGCTGCGCGTGCGCTACTCGATCAGCCGTTGTCTGCCGAAGAGATCGCGCGCAAGGCCATGGGGATCGCGGCCGACATCTGCGTCTATACCAATTCCAATCTGGTGGTCGAAAAGCTCACGGCCACCAAGTGAGCTCACACCTATGACCAACTTTTCGCCTCGCGAGATCGTCTCCGAACTCGACCGCTACATCGTTGGTCAGAACGATGCCAAGCGCGCGGTCGCCATCGCCCTGCGCAACCGCTGGCGGCGGCAGCAATTGACCGGTGACCTGCGCGATGAGGTGTTGCCAAAGAACATTCTGATGATCGGGCCGACGGGCGTCGGCAAAACCGAGATTTCGCGGCGTCTTGCACGTCTTGCCGGTGCGCCATTCTTGAAGGTGGAGGCGACGAAGTTCACCGAGGTCGGCTATGTCGGCCGCGACGTGGAAAGCATTATTCGCGATCTGGTCGAGGTTGGGCTGGGGCTGATCAAAGAGGTCAAGCGCAAGGAAGTTCGCGCGAAGGCTGAGAAGCTCGCCGAAGAGCGCGTGCTCGATGCGCTCGTTGGGGCGACGTCATCGCCGGCGACGCGCGACAGTTTCCGGCGCCGGTTGCGCGAGGGGGAACTCAACGACAAGGACGTCGAGATCATGGTCGCCGACACCGGCGGCGGGATGCCGATGTTCGAAATTCCAGGTATGGGACCGGGCATGGGCGGGGCCGGTATCAATATCGGCGAAATGCTGCAGAAGGCGATGGGCGGGCGGATGAAGTCGCGCCGTATGACGGTGGGCGACAGCTACGATGTTTTAATCGCCGAAGAGAGCGACAAGCTCATCGACAATGAAAATCTGGCGTTGGAAGCCATCCGTGCGGTGGAGAACGCGGGCATCGTCTTTCTGGATGAGATCGACAAGATCTGCTCGCGCGGCGATGGCGTGCGCGGCGGGGCGGATGTGAGCCGCGAGGGTGTGCAGCGCGATCTCTTGCCGTTGATCGAAGGCACGACGGTTGCGACCAAGTATGGGCCGGTGAAGACCGACCATGTGCTGTTCATCGCGTCGGGCGCGTTTCATGTGTCTAAGCCGTCGGACCTCTTGCCGGAATTGCAGGGGCGGCTGCCGATCCGCGTTGAATTGCAGGCGCTGTCGCGGGAGGATTTCCGCCGCATCCTCACCGAGCCGGAGGCCTCGCTGATCAAGCAGTATATTGCTTTGATGCAAACGGAAGGGCTGACGCTGCATTTCACGGACGACGCGATCGATGCGCTGGCGGATGCGGCTGTGCTGGTCAACTCCACGGTGGAGAATATTGGCGCGCGGCGGTTGCAGACTGTGATGGAGCGGGTGCTGGATGAAATTTCGTTCGAGGCTAGCGACCGCTCAGGCGATGCCATCACGATCGACGCGGCGTATGTGACCGCGCGGATCGGGGAGCTGGCGAAGAACGCGGATTTGTCGAAGTTTATTTTGTGAGGATGACCTGTCCGTCCGACGGCTGATTGCACTGTCGGAGATGGAATTGATCATTTGGCAGCAACACCGCGCTGGCTAATTTCCGTCCTCGTGCAAAAATGCTCCGTGCTGGTTTCGGTGGGAGCGGTGCGAGATGTCTCGGAATCTTGGATTGGCGGGTTTAGCGTTGGCGGCGTTGATGGCCCTTATAGCCGGGCCGGTGCTTGCGGTCGAAGACACACACGTTGAGGCGGGAGAACTCGCGCGGTCGAAGCCGGGGACGATCTTTCGTGTCTGGCCAATGGAAGGCGGCGTGAGGCCCGGCATCAAGGGATACCGGGTGCTCTACCGGTCGACGAATTTCGACGGGCGGCCCGTTGCCGTGACGGGGGCGCTGATCTTTCCCGCCGAGGCAGCGCGGGGGCCGCGCCCCGTTGTTGCCTGGGCGCATCCGACGACGGGCGTGGTCTCGGGGTGTGCGCCGACGCTGCTGCCCAATCTCTCGCAGGTCATCATGGGGATCGACGAGATGACCGATAAGGGCTGGGTGATCGCGGCGACGGATTACATCGGTTTGGGGACAAAGGATCCGCATCCGTATCTGATTGGGATCGCAGCGGCGAATGCCGTGATCGATATTGTCCGGGCTGCGCGGCAATTGAAGGATATCGAAGCGGGCGAGCGGTTTGCGGTGTGGGGCCATTCGCAGGGCGGGCATGCGGCGCTCTACACGGGGTTACACGCAAAAAAGTATGCGCCAGAACTGGAGCTGGTGGGCGTTGCGGCGGCAGCGCCTGCAACAGAACTGGCGAAGCTCTTCAAGGCGGATGAAGGGACGGCGAGCGGGCGTGGATTGACGGCGATGACGGTGCTTGCGTGGTCGCGGCTGTTCAGGTGGCCTTTGGGCGAGTTGGTTGATGGGTCGGCGATGCGGGCGTTCGAGACGGTGGCCAGTGACTGCATTGAGGACCTGCCGCAGTTTTTTCAAGAGGACCAGGATTTGAAGACGTTGCCGCGCCAATTCTTGAAGGTCGACCCACTGACCGATCCGAATTTTGCGCCCGTCATCGCTGCGAATACGCCGGGCGCGTTGCCGGCGGGGATGTCGGTGTTCATCGCGCAGGGGACGGCGGATACGACGGTGCGGCCGGAGATCACGAAGGACTATGTGCGGGGGCTGTGCGCGGGCGGCGCCCGGGTGCATCTGAAAATGATGCCGGGGGTCAGCCACGTCACGGTGGCGCTGGACGCGGCTTACGATGCGGTGGCGTGGATGGCGGAGCGGTTCCGGGGATCGCTGGCGCCCAACAGCTGTGGATGAGCTAACCTGGACGGGTTTGGCCTGAGCCGCGCACGACATACTTGAAGCTTGTCAGCTGCTCGACGCCGACGGGGCCTCGGGCGTGCATTTTGCCGGTGGCGATGCCGATTTCCGCGCCGAAGCCGAATTCGCCGCCGTCGGCGAATTGGGTCGAGGCGTTGTGCAGCACAATCGCGCTGTCGACCTCGTTGAGGAAGCGGGCTGCTGTCGCATCGTCGTTGGTCACGATGGCGTCGGTATGCTGGGAGCCGAAGCGGGCGATGTGATCAATGGCGCCGTCGACACCGTCCACGGATTTGACGGCGATGATGCTGTCTAAGAATTCTTTGCCGTAATCTTCGGCTGCAGCCGGTGTGACGCGGGCGTCGGCGGCGCGGGCCGCTTCGTCGCCGCGCACTTCGCAGCCGGCGTTGAGAAGGGCGGTCACGAGTTCGCGCAGAACGCCGTTCGGTGCCGCTTTATCGACGAGCAGGCACTCGGTGGCGCCGCAGATGCCGGTCCGGCGCATCTTGGCGTTGACGACGATGGCTTTCGCCATGTCGAGGTCGGCGGCCTTGTCGACGTAGGTGTGGCAGATGCCTTCCAGGTGGGCGAAGACGGGCACGCGGGCGTCGTCCTGCACGCGCTCGACGAGTGAGCGGCCGCCGCGGGGAACGATGACATCGACGGTTCCGCCGAGGCCGGACAAGAGGTGGCCGACGGCGGAGCGGCTCGTCGTCGGGATCAGCTGGATGGCGTCTTCGGGCAGGCCAGCGGCCTTGAGGCCAGCGACGAGGCAGGCATGGATAGCGCTTGCCGACTGGAATGCGTCGGAGCCCGTGCGCAGGATGGCGGCGTTGCCGGCCTTGAGGCATAGGCCGCCGGCGTCGGCTGTGACGTTGGGGCGGCTTTCGTAAATGATGCCGATGACGCCGATGGGGACGCGCACGCGCGCGATCTTCAAGCCGTTGGGCCGAGTCCATTCGCTGAGGATGGCACCGATCGGATCGGGCAGGGCGGCGATATCTTCCAGGCCGCGTGCAATAGCTTCGATGCGGGCGTCATTCAGCGTCAGGCGGTCAATGAAGGCGGCGGTCAGGCCGTTGGCCTTGGCTGCCTCCACATCGGCAGCGTTGGCTTTCAGCAACTGGTCTTTGTTCTGGCGCAGGTGAGCGGCCATGGCGCAGAGCGCCGCGTTCTTGGTCGCGGCGGGTGCTAACGCAAGATCGCGCGCGGCGGCGCGGGCGGCGCGGCCGATGGCGAAGATCGACTCGCGCAGATCTTCGGCTTTTTGTTCGGAGCGGCCCACAGACATCATTTCCTCGAGAGTGCCATGTCGTCGCGATGCACGAGTTCGTCGCCGCCATTGTAGCCGATCAGCGCTTCGATGTCGGCGCTGCGCTTGCCTGCGATTTTTTCGGCTTCCGAGCGTGGATAGGCGACGAGGCCGCGGCCGAGTTCGCGGCCATCGGTTGAGCGGATGATCACGGCATCGCCACGGTCGAAGGTGCCGTCCACGCGCGCGACGCCGGCTGGCAGCAAGCTTTTGCCGGCCAACAATGCCTTTTCGGCGCCGGCATCGATGAAGAGTGTGCCGCGCGGTTCAAGTTGGCCCGCGATCCAGCGTTTCTTGGCGGTCACCGGATCTTGACTGGCGAGAAACCACGTGACCTTCGAGCCTTCCGAGATGGCGCGCAGGGGATGCATGACGTCGCCTGTCGTGATGACCATATTGGTGCCGGCGCCGAGCGCAATTTTCCCGGCCTCGATCTTGGTCTTCATGCCGCCTTTGGAGAGTTCCGTTCCCGGGGCGCCGGCCATGGCTTCGATGTCCGGCGTGATGTCGGTGACGACGGGAATATGGCGCGCGTTCGGGTCGGCGTGAGGCGGGGCCGTGTAGAGCCCGTCGATGTCGGAGAGCAGCACGAGGCAGTCGGCGGACACCATGGAGGCGACGCGCGCGGAGAGGCGGTCGTTGTCGCCGTATTTGATTTCGGCGGTGGCGACAGTGTCGTTCTCGTTGACGACGGGGATGGCGCCGAGTTCGAGAAGGGTCTCGATAGTGTGGCGGGCATTGAGATAGCGGCGGCGTTGTTCGGTGTCGCCGAGCGTCAGCAGGATCTGGGCAACTGTCATGCCGTGCTGGCCGGCGAGCGCCTGGTACGCGGCGGCGAGACTGATCTGACCGACGGCTGCCGCGGCTTGGCTTTGTTCGAGTTCTAGCGGCCCTTTCGGCAACCCGAGCTTGAAGCGGCCGAGCGCAATCGCGCCGGAAGAGACGAGCACCACTTGGCGGCCGGCGGCGCGCAGGGCTGCGACATCATCGATGAGAGACGCCAGCCATTGCAATTTGAGTTCGCCGTTCGTGCGGTCGGCGAGGAGCGCGGAGCCGATTTTCACCACGATGCGACGGGCCCGGTCCCATTCGGGGCGGGCGGCGAAAGCCGTCGCGGAAGTGATCGGCGTGCTGGACATGGAACGGCGGAACCTTCGGATGGGATGGGTGGATTAGCCCTCAACCCGCCCGCGGTGCAAGGAGGATTATGGCCGCGCCCGCAAGGCAGACCATGGCGCCTGCGATATCGAAGCGATCGGGGCGCACGCCCTCGGCAATCCACATCCAGGCGAGGGAGGCCAGAATATAAATGCCTCCGTAGGCGGCGAACGCCCGTCCAGCGGCCTCGGCGGGTATTAACGTCAACAGACATGCGAAGGCGATGAGCGCCGCGACGCCGGGAATGAGCCAGAGTGCGCTGGCGCCGGAGCGCAGCCAGGCCCAAAAGGCAAAGCAGCCGCCGATTTCGGCGAGCGCTGCAGCGGCGTAGATGAGGAAGGAAGGCATCTGGTTTAGGGCTTCTTTCGCACAGCGGTTTCGGGTCTGCTGTTGCGTGCCGGGGGTGGCTTGGCCTTGCGGGCGAATGCTTCGATGCCATCGAGGAGGATCGTCATGTGGGTTTCGAACACGGCGTCGGGGTCGAGGTTGCGGATCGCGGGCAATAGGGGCTGCATCGTGGTCAACCCGGGCGTGTCAGCAATTTCCTTCATGACCGTTGGATTGGGCCGGCCCGTCAGACCACCGGCTTCGCCGGCGCACAGGCCGAGGAGAGCGGCGTAGAAGCCGCATTCGACGGCAGGAATAAGGGCGGCAGGTATTCCGGATTCGGCCAGGGCTGCGAATGTGTCGTCGCACAGAACGAGATCTTGCGGGCCGGTCGTCCAATACCGCATCAAGAGTGGAAACGTGCGCGGATAGGTCTGTGCAACGGCGCGATACTGGCGCGCCATGGATGTCAGCCTTTCGCGCCAGGGGTGCGCGCGATCGGGGGCGACGATGGCCGCATGAAGACGATCGGCGACGGCGCGTTCGAGGCCTTCGCGGGAGCCGAAATGATAGATGAGTGCGGCCGGGTCGCAGCCAATCGCGCGGGCAGCCGAGCGCAACGAGAAGTTTTCGACGCCCGTGCGCTCCATTTCGGCGAGGGCCGCTTCGAGCAGCGCCGCATCGTCGAGCCCGCGTTGGCCCCTTGGCTGCTTCTTTTTCAACATTGTTGAATAAGGCCCCTTGCCACGCGCTCCCCGGCGGTTTATTTCAACAATGTTGAATATAGGTATGCGGTCATGGATGCAAGCGTGGACCTGACGACGGCCGAGGCCGCTGCTTTGAGGCGTAAAAGCCTCACAGCGGTGATCCTATCGTGCTTCGGCGTCGGCATTGCCTTTGGGCTCGGGTATCCGCTGACGGCGATGGCGCTGGAGGCTCGTGGGGAACCGGCTTGGGTGATCGGGCTTGCGGGTGCGGCACCGTCGCTGGCGATCCTTGTGCTCCTGCCGATCCTCCCGCACGCGGTGGCGCGGATACGTCCGGCGACGGCGATCATTTTTGGCTGCACGTGTTGTGCGGCGGCTTATGGGTCGCTCTATTTTTTGGATAACTCGGCCGCGTGGATCGCACTGCGCTTTATCATGGGGGCGACCATCGCTCTGCCTTGGATCGTCGGCGAGACGTGGGTCAATCACATTGCCGGCGATACGCACCGCGCGCGGGTGATCTCGTTCTATGCGGTGTCGTTTTTCTCCGGGTTTGCGCTAGGGCCCATTCTCCTTGAGCATGTCGGGGTGACCGGCCCGTGGGCGTTTGCGATCGGTGCGATGGGGGCGTTTCTAGCGGCCGTTCCCATTTATCTCGCGCGCGATTTCGCGCCTGACTTAGCGCATGAGCCTGCAACCGGTCTGCTTGGCGGCATGCGGATGGCGCCGGCTGCCATGGCGGGGGCGTTTCTCGGCGGATTTCTCGAGACGTCCCATTTCGCGCTGTTGCCCAATGTGGCGATGGCGGGCGGGATGGACGAAGGCGCGGCGTTGCGGCTTCTCACTGTGCTCATCGTCGGCGGTCTGGTGACGCAGTACGCGCTGGGTTGGCTCGCCGACCGCATGTCGCGCAAGCGCATTCTGATCTCGCTCGGTATTCTCTATGCCGTTTTGATCGTCGCCTTTCCCTGGGTTCTGGCGCGGCCGGAACTGGCGTCGGCATTGATCTTTGTGTTGGGTACGAGTGTCATTGGGTTTTACATGCTGGGGCTGGCCATGCTCGGCCAGGAGGTGGAGCCCAGCCAACTTGCAACCGCGAACGCGGCCTTCATCCTGATGTACACGACAGGCGGCATCGTCGGGCCGGTCATCTCGGGGGCGGCTATGACGCAAGCGCCTCTGTCCGGGTTCGTGGCTGTTACGGCTGTGGCCTCGCTTCTGTTGACGGCGGTCATGATGATTGCGGGGCGGCGCGGCCGCACCTCAGGCCGCAGGGGTGAAACCGGGCCGCAGTCCTTGGGGAACCGCCCCGCCTGGGCCACTCGTGTCCGGCGCGACCCGGCTTGATCCGGTTCGCTGCGCAGGATACGTCAGGATCATGAGCCTCAAAATTCGCATCATACCGTGCCTCGACGTAAAGGACGGCCGTGTCGTCAAGGGCGTCAACTTCGTCGACCTCATCGACGCGGGCGATCCCGTGGAAGCCGCAGCCGCTTATGACGCTGCGGGGGCCGACGAGCTTTGCTTTCTCGACATCACCGCCAGCCATGAAAACCGCGACACGATCTTCGACATTGTCGAGCGGACGGCGGAGCGCTGTTTCATGCCGCTGACGGTTGGCGGTGGCGTTCGGACGGTGGAGGATATCCGCAGGCTACTGGAGGCTGGGGCGGACAAGGTTTCCATCAATACGGCGGCGGTATTCAACCGGCAGTTCGTGCGTGAGGCGAGCGAGAAGTTCGGGGCGCAGTGCATTGTGGTGGCGATCGACGCCAAGAAGGTTTCGGGATCGGGGGATGCGGACCGGTGGGAGATCTTCACACACGGCGGGCGCAAGCCGACGGGAATCGATGCGGTTGCCTATGCCAAAGAGGTCGTTGAGCTTGGGGCGGGTGAAATCCTGCTGACGTCCATGGACCGCGATGGCACCAAGGCGGGGTTCGATATCGCGCTGACGCGGGCGATTGCCGACGCGGTGCCGGTTCCTGTTATCGCGTCCGGAGGCGTCGGCACGCTCGATCATCTCGTCGATGGCGTCAAAAATGGGCATGCGAGCGCGGTCTTGGCCGCATCCATTTTTCATTTCGGAACCTATACGATCGGCGAGGCCAAGGCGCATCTGGCCGCGGCGGGGATTGCTGTCCGGCGCGATGCCGCCTCGGGCCCGGCGGGTTCGTGACTCGCACTTGACCCCTTGGCATAACGAATGGTGCTTTTGTCGCCTTCACAGTCTTTGATCGGCGTTCGATCCTTGGGAGGCGACCAAGGTCCATAGACAAGTGACGGCCTATCGCACAGACTTCACCCAAAGCACTCGCATCGCAAGTCCCGGAACTCCATGGCAGACCTTTTCAATCCAAACGTTCTTACCGCTTTGGGCGTATGCTGCATGGCTGCGGCCGCTACCGTAGTCGGCAGTTTGATTGTCGTTCGTGGCAGCCATTCCAGTCCGCGGCTTCTCGCGTTCGGGCTGGCGTTTTCGGGCGGAGCGATGGTCTATGTGTCGCTCGTGGAGATATTCACGAAGTCGGTGACGTCGTTTTCAGAAACATTTTCCGGGCAGGCGGCCTATACGGCGGCGACGCTGTCGTTCTTCGCCGGGATCGTACTGCTGGGTACGATAGACCGGCTCATTCCCAATCCGCACGCGGGCCTCGATCCCGATCATCCCGCGACGGAAAAGGCGCGCATGCACCGGGTGGGATTGCTCACCGCGGCAGCCATCACCGCACATAATTTTCCTGAAGGTTTGGCGACGTTTTTTGCAACGCTCGACAATCCCACCGTGGGTGCATCGCTTGCGATCGCGATCGGTGTGCACAACATTCCGGAAGGCGTTTCAATCGCTGTACCGGTTTATTATGCGACCGGGAGCAAGCAAAAAGCGATCGGGGCTGCGGCGATTTCCGCGCTCGCCGAGCCGACGGGGGCGATCATCGGGTACCTTATTCTCGCGCCGTTTCTTTCACCGGCCATCTTTGGCGCAGTGTTTGGCGTTATCGCGGGGGTGATGGTGTTTCTTGCGCTCGACTCGCTCATGCCCGAAGCCAAGCGCTATTCCAGCGGGCATGAAGCGACCTACGGCGTGATTATTGGAATGGGTGCGATGGCGCTGTCGCTCGTCTTGTTCAAGTAGGCGGAGGGGGCTTTGGCGAAGATCGTTGCCGCTCTTGCGAGTTTGATTATTGGGATTGGCCTCTCGACATCATGCGCAGTGGCGGCGGAGGCGGAGGTTCAGGCTGTGGAGCCTGGAATCGAGGCGGAGGTCGAGCAGTGCCGCAAGGATTGCAGCGAGACCACATGCGCGCCGCAGTTTCGCTCTTGTGTGAACTCGAGCGGGGAAGCATCTCAGACGTGCAAGACGCTGCGTGAGGATTGTGAGAAGCGCTGCGTCGAAGTGGACTGCATGACCTGACGCGCCTTGCTTCTTATGGCTGCCACGGCTCCGCCTCGTCACCGTCTTCGATAGCTTCCTCGGCGTCTTTTTTCTCGATTTCCCGGACCAATGAAAACAGTGCGTCCTTCACGCCTTGGCCCGAGACGGCAGAGAGCGTGAGGGGCTTTTTGCGCGCGGCCTTTTTCAACTCTTCGAAGCGTTCCGCCAGGGTGGCGTCGTCGAGCGAGTCGCATTTGGAGAGCGCGACGATCTCTTTCTTCTTGGCGAGTTCGGGGCTGTAGGCTTTGAGTTCGCGGCGGACGACGCGGTAATCCTCGGCAATGTTTTCGGAGGTTCCGTCGACCAGATGGAGCAGGACGCGGCAGCGCTCGACGTGGCCGAGGAAGCGGTCGCCGAGGCCGGCGCCTTCATGCGCGCCTTCGATGAGGCCTGGAATGTCGGCCAGAACAAAGTCGAAGGAGCCGGCGCGAACGACGCCGAGATTGGGATGCAGCGTCGTGAAGGGGTAATCGGCGATTTTCGGTTTAGCGGCGGAGACGGTGGCGAGAAACGTCGATTTGCCAGCGTTCGGCAGACCGACAAGTCCGGCATCGGCGATCAGCTTGAGGCGGAGCCAGATCGTGAATTCTTCGCCGGGCAGGCCGGGGTTGGCGTGGTAGGGGGCTTGATTGGTTGCGCTCTTGAAGTGGGCGTTGCCAAAGCCGCCGTTGCCGCCGCGGGCGATGCGGAAGCGGTCGCCGGGGTTGACCAGATCAGCGATGACGGTTTCCTGATCTTCGGCCAGCACTTCCGTGCCGGGCGGGACCTTGATGGTCACATCCTTGCCGTTCGCTCCGGCGCGGTTGCGGCCCATGCCGTTGACGCCGCGGTCGGCTTTGAAATGCTGCTGGTAGCGATAGTCGATCAGCGTGTTGAGGTTTTGCACGCACTCGACCCAGACGTCGCCGCCCTTGCCGCCGTCACCGCCGTCGGGGCCGCCGAACTCGATGAATTTTTCGCGGCGGAAGCCGACGCAGCCGTCGCCGCCGTCGCCGGCTTTGATGTAGATTTTCGCCAGATCGAGGAATTTCATGCCGCGCCTCTCCAGAGGAAGGCGGTCATGGGACGCTTCCTTTCGTAAATGATGGTGTCGATCTCGGCGTCGCGCGCGAGGCAGTAAGCCTTGTTTACACCGACGCAGCGGAAGCCAAGTTTCTCGATGACGCGCGCCGAGGCCGCATTGTCGATGAAGTGGCAGCAGGTGACGCGCGGGGCGCGGGCCACTTTGAATGCGTGGCGGATGACGGCTTCGGCGGCTTCGGTGACGAAGCCCTGACCCCACCATGGCTTGCCGATCCAATAGCCCAGTTCAGCCGAGCGATCTTTGGCATCGATGGTGTAGCCGATGAGGCCGATGAGATAGTTGTCGTAGTCTATCCCACGTACGAATTCGTTGTCTTCGATGCCGCGGATCCATTCTTCGGCGTCGAACTCGGAATAGGGGTGTGGCAGGCGAGCCGTCATGCGCGCGACGTCGATGTCGCCCGCGAGGAGTGCGATGCGCCGGGCGTCACCGTGATTGAGTTCGCGCAGGATCAGTCGTTTCGTCCGCATGGTGTCCGTCGGGATATCGAATTGTGCCGTCTCACCAGCCTAGCGCAGAAACGAAACGAGGGGAGATGCGGTGACTGCATCTCCCCTCGGATAAGTCCCGGACTGGTAAAGCCGTTATTCGGCGGCTTCAGCCTTGATGGGGGTGACCGAGATGTAGGTGCGGCCGTTGCCCTTGGATTTGAATTCCACGGTGCCTTCGATGAGGGCGAAGATGGTGTGGTCAACGCCGAGGCCGACGTTCTTGCCGGGGTGCCACTTGGTGCCGCGCTGGCGGCACAGGATGTTGCCCGGAATGACGTGCTCGCCGCCGTACTTCTTGATGCCGAGGCGCTTGCTCTCGGAATCGCGGCCGTTACGCGTCGAGCCGCCTGCTTTCTTCTGTGCCATGAACGTTATCCTCGATGTCGGGCCGTGGCGTCCGCTGGGAGCCTACGGGGAAATTGTTTAGCCGGTGATGCCGGTGATGCGGATGGTGGTCAGGTCCTGACGGTGACCGATCTTGCGGCGCGAGTTCTTGCGGCGGCGCTTGCGGAAGGCGATGACCTTGGGACCGCGGGTCTGTTCGACCAGTTCGGCCGTGACTTTGGCGCCCGAAAGGAAGGGCGTGCCGACCTTCACGTCGGCGCCAGCGCCGACCATCAGGATCTCTGCGAATTCAATTTTTCCGTCGTCCTTCACGTCGAGCTTTTCGACGGTGAGGACCTCATCCTGGGCGACGCGGTATTGCTTGCCGCCTGTCTTGATGACTGCGAACATGTCTTGCCTCTTTCCGCGCGATTTTCGCGCATTGGGTCTCATCCGCGCCCTGCGGCGCCGCAAATAATTGCGGACTTTCAAGGGGTTGACCTGGAGGTCGACCAGAGCCTCGGGCAGCGACTTATCGCGCGGGCATCCCTTCGGACCCCGCGTGTGGGCCCCTTATCCTTGAGGCGGACGGCAAAGTCAATCATGTCCGACTAAGGGCGGAGGCTTAACTCGGGTCCGGTTGATCTCGGTCAACGCCAGTTATCCGTGAACCCCTTAAATCCTGGTCATGCGGCCCGGTGCTCTTGCGTGTGGTGCCGCAGTTACCTACCTGCGCGACGGGCCGGCCCGAAAGGCCGGTTGCATTGCGACTTCCCCAGACTCGCGGCTGCTGAGATATCTCAGCAGCCTTTTTTTTGCGCAAGCGGGGTTTTGACACCGGGCGGCCGTTATGCGGGTGAACATTGTTCGTGAGGAATTAGCGGTCGCGTTGGCGTGCCACGTCTTCATTATGCCGGGAGATTCCGTGTTGCCACCTTCGCTCCAACCTCTGGGCGACATTCCCGTTCTCAATTGCGGGCCCGATTTTCCGATGCGAACGCTCGCGGCTTACCTCGACCGGGCGCACGCGCTTTTGGATCTGGCCACTGCGCGGGTTCCCGCGACGGCCTTGCGGCAACTCGACCGGGTTTCGCGGGCTTGGCTTGTTAAATGGGACAACGCGCATCTGCCCGAGATCGATGCGGTCGCCGAGGCGCTCGACCGGCCGGGGGCTTACTTCTTCTCCGTCAACTACGAGTGGGGCTGCACGTGCGGGGTGGCGCCGTCGCCGGATGGCGGCAGCGCCCGGCTTGTTCGCGTGCTGGACTGGACGACGCCGGGACTCGGGCGGAACATCGTTGCGGCGCGCGTTGCGGCACCGGCGGGCCGGTATGCGACCCTGACGTGGCCCGGATACACGGGTGTTTTGACGGCTGTGGCTCCGGGCCGGTTTGCGGTGGCGCTCAATCAGGCGCCGATGCGCAAGGCGGTGGGGTTTTACTATCTGGATTGGGCCGCAAACCGGCGCCGCGTTTGGTCGATGCCGCATCCGACGCCGGCGCATGTGTTGCGGGCCGTGTGTGATGAAGCGGAGAGCTTTGACGCGGCCGTTGCGCGGCTGTCGGCCGAGCCGATTTCGACGCCGGCGATTTATTCTATTGCCGGACTGGCTGCTGACGAGACGGCCGTTATCGAACGCACCGAGACGGAGGCGCGGGTGCACCGGGGGCCACAAACTGCTGCGAACCACTGGCAGGCGCCGGGTTGGACGGGGCACGCACGGGGCGGAGATAGTGCCGGCCGGGCTGCGATGATGCACGAACTGAAGGCTGACTTTGGTGCGGAATTCGGCTGGCTGCGGGCACCACTCCTCAATCCGCGCACGCGGCTGGCCATGGTCGCGGATGCGCGGGCGGGGCGGCTCATTGCACAGGGGTTCGAGGATGAGGCTCCGGCCACGCGGGTTTTGACACTCACTGTGTGACGGGCCAGACCGTTAACCGGATGCCCCATGTTCCATAGGGAACGGCGCGGCGCGTTCGCATATGGTGTGGTAGAGAGCGGATCCCACGCTGGCCGGCGCCCCGCCGCGCCATAGCTCACGAGTTGCCCATGAAGGAAGATCATCACGACATCCGTGCGCGCAAGGAATACGAGGCCATTCGTGGCTTCTACGTTCATGTCATGGTTTTTGTGCCGGTGATGCTGATGCTGGCTGTCCTCGATGTGGTGGGGGGCACCGGCATGTGGGTGCACTGGGTCGGGCTGGGTTGGGGTATTGGGCTTGGATTCCATGCCTACGCGGCATTCGTTTTGAAGCCGCGCGAGATGGCGCGCTGGGAACAAGAGCAAATCGCTAAGCGCGCACTATAAAAAAGACCCGGTGAGGGAGGCTCACCGGGTCCGTAGTGGGACGACCATTCCATGTAAGGCTGGCGAACCAGTCTTACATCTTGGGCATAACGACCGTATCGATGATGTGGATCACGCCGTTGGAGGTGGCGACATCTGCGGTCGTAACCGTTGCGTCGTTGATTTTCACGCCGTCCGTTGCGTCAACAGCGAGGTCGCTGCCCTGCACCGTCTTGACGTTCGTCTTTTTGCCCTTGATGTCGGCTGCCATCACCTTACCCGGAATGACATGATAGGTGAGGATGGCGGCGAGCTTAGCCTTGTTCTCAGGCTTCAGCAGATCTTCGACGGTGCCCTTCGGCAGCTTGGCGAACGCTTCGTCGGTCGGTGCGAAGACCGTGAACGGGCCGGTGCCCTTCAGGGTCTCGACGAGACCAGCTGCTTTCACCGCAGTGACCAGCGTCTGGAACTTGCCAGCGCCGGCGGCCGTGTCGACGATGTCCTTGGTTTCGGCGTGTGCAGCCGAGAACGGAAGCACCATCGCTGCGGCAACGATCATCGCGTAGAGGGATTTCATATTTTTACTCCTGGAGTCATTTCAGGGAAGCGCACGTGCTGCAAGCGAGATGCTCATGCTTGCTGGCGTGCAGCGCGCGCGATCATGTCTGGGGTGTACACGGGGAAGCGACACGCACCAGACAGCTGGACTAACGCGAGGGGCTTCTTGATGGATCGTCATTCACGGAAGGTATCTTTTTAGAGCATTTGTGATCCGTCTTTGCTTTGCCACGATGTGTTCGATCGTCCATGCGTGGTGAATTCAAAATGCGAAAAGTTCCCATTACGCTTGTGTAATGGGAACTTTTTATTGCGCGCAGATCTGACGATTGCGTGTCAGCTCTTGGGCAGAAGAACGTGGTCGATGGAGTGGATGACGCCGTTCGACTGCATCACGTCATAGATGGTGATGTTGGCTGTGTTGCCGCTCTCATCCATTACGACAATATTGTTGGGACCGTTCATCGTGGCCGTCAGTGTGCCGCCGGCAACCGTCTTGAGCATGGCCTTGCCTTTGCCGTTTTTAATCCGCTTGCGCAGATCGTTCGACGTGATGGATCCGGCGACGACGTGATAGGTGAGGATGCCAGACAGCTTGTCCTTGCTCTCGGGTTTTAGCAGTGTTTCGACGGTGCCGGACGGCAGTTCGGCGAAGGCGGCGTTCACGGGTGCGAAGACGGTGAAGGGACCTTTGCTTGAAAGCGTGTCGACGAGCCCGGCGGTCTTGACGGCCGTGACGAGCGTCGTGTGATCGGCGGAGTTGACCGCATTTTCCACGATCGTCTTCGACGGAAACATTTCCTGGCCGCCGACCATAACGGTTGACTTGGCGAATGCGATGGGCGCGAGCGCCGGCATGGCGGTTGCGATCATTGCGGCGGCGAGTGTTGCCTTGAGTGCGGTGTTCATATGGTTCCTCCTGTGACTGGGTTTTGACGTTGTGCTCGGACCGGAGCTCCAGGCGTTGGGTGTTTCGTGGCCGCCCCGGTATTCGGACCTACGGGTGTGTTCGGCGAGGGTTTCGGATTCGCGCGCCAGTTTGTTTTTCGCTGTGTTGTGATCCAGAGGTGAAGTCTTCGACGTTTGCGGGGCTCTTCGCCGGGGCAATCGTGCGGCGGGGGCGGACAGGTGATCGGCTGCGATGTTTCACGGCAAACATGCCCGGACGGGGCTCAGATGAGGCTGAACGTGGGCCGCCGTGCCGTCGGATGCTCAGGTGTGCCGCGCCGGGGAAAAAAGGCCATAGTGGGGGACTTGCACCCGGGCAGCGCAGCGTTTAGAAGCGGGCTCCGCCGTCTGGGTGTCACGTCTGGGCGCCACGTCTTGCGGAGAGGTGGCAGAGTGGTCGATCGCGTCGCACT
>PERL01000015.1 GCA_002928735.1 Hyphomicrobium sp.
CGAATAGTTCAACGCGACGAGCGCGGCCCGTTCAGTCCTTCTTGGGCAATTCCGTCAGCGCCGCCTCAACGCGGTTGCGGGCGCGCAACTTTTGAAGAACGCTCGTCATGTAATGTTTGACGGTCTTTTCGCTGAGCGCGAGCTTGCGGGCAATTTCCTTGTTCGTCGCGCCGAGCTTCAATTCGACCAGGATTTGCTCCTCGCGTGCTGTGAGTTGAACGGCGGGTTCACGCGATGCACTTTTGGCCGAGGGGCTGCGGTTTTTCGAGAGCAACCGGGCGGCCAAATTTGGTGTGATGTAGGTTTCCCCGATGCTGACCGCCTTTAACGTGGCCACCAGATCTGCTCCGGATATCCCCTTCAACACATAGCCAGCTACGCCGGTCGACATAGCGGCAATCACGTCGTCCTCGCGCTCGGAGACCGTGAGGATGATGACCTTGATCGCAGGCTGAGATGTGCAAATCCGATTTGCGGCGTCCAATCCGCCGCCCGGCATGGAGAGATCGACCAGCATCATCTGTGGTTGATGGACTTGCGCAATACGAACGGCATCATCGGCGCAGCCGCCGGTGGCAACAACGTCGAAATCGGAACAGTTGGTCAGAGTCGCGACCACGCCATCCCGCATTAAGGGGTGATCGTCAATCACAGCAATTGAGATCTTCTGGGCCATGTTTAGAGATGTAACGCTTTGGCGGGAATGACCAGCCTAATCGTCGTTCCTTCGCCAGGTTTGCTGATGATTTCGAACTGACCGCCCAACACCTCGATCCGGTGACGCAAGCCGACCAGTCCCAGACGTGCTTTGCTGCAACCTTCGCGGGGATCGAAACCTGGGCCGCGGTCGCAGATCTCAACAACGAGTTGGCCATCGCATCGGCTCGAGCGAACTTCGAGACCGAGCCCGTTGGCGTGCCGCAGTCCGTTGCTCAAGCCTTCCTGTACGAAGCGGAATAGGCAGACTGTCCACGGCATCGGGAGGGTGTCGGGTAGGCCGGCGAGGTTGCACACCACATCGGTTTGCGTTGCTGCTACGAATGAATTGACGGCGGCCCCAATTGCATCGGCGGGAGCGTGATCCTGTAGTTCCGGCAGGGCCAAACCCGTCGAAATGCTGCGGATTTCCTGCAAGGCACTTGCCGTGGCCGACCGTACGGTATCGAGTGCTTTCAGGCTGCGCATTGTGCCAGGCGAGGGTGATGCGGGACCCGCCGTAGCGGGGGCGATGTCGTCAACCCGCAGAAGAGCCAGAGCGAGGAACTGTGCTGGGCCGTCATGCAAATCGGCGCTGATGCGGCGAAGGAAATCTTCGTTGATCTCGATCCCTTTTTGATGCGCATCGTGCAGCTGATTTTGCAGGAGCGTGTTTTGCGCGTTCAATCCTACTTGGGCATCGTAGCGGTCACGCAGATCCTTGTTCTGCGCCTTGATCATTTCGCTGGCGTGATGAATGAGGTTGAACGTCAGGCTGAATATGAGCAGCGTGAAGATGACCACGACCACCCAGGTATCCCGGCGGCCTTTCGATAACAGGTTGTCGAGCTCGTGCGGAGGTTCAACGTAGCCGGCGACAGCGATGACATCGTTAGTGCCCAATTGATGCATGGGCGAATAAATTTTGTAGGCGCCTTGTGCATTGGCCGGGTGGCTGTCCAAGTGGGGAGAGCTTGTCCTGATCTGTTCGATTTCGACTTTGCCATCGAGCGCGGATTCTAGTTCTCGCGTGACCGGTTGAGCGGTGCCGATCTGGTCCCGGTCTCGCGCATATGCGACCACGCCGTCCCGGCGCCAAATTACAATTCCGCTCAGTTTTTTGCTGATGGCTTTGTGTGTCAGCAGACTGTCGATGGCTTCGACTGACTTGGGTGACAGTTGGGGCTGTGTCGCGAGTTCCTGCACCAGTGGCTCGATGGCGCTGTCCATGAACATGGCCGCTGAATGGGCAGAATGCTGCAGGATCGCGTCGGTGCTGCGCTGCGTGACCCACGTTCCAAACAGCGCCATGCCGATCAGCAGAACGAGCGCGGCGGAAACAACAAACGACGTGACGACATTGCCGAATTCGAATGGCTTCGGCTGAATGTCTGTGCGCGACGCATCGCGCGACATGGTTGGACCATCGCTTTGGCGAAGTCCATCGATTTGGGCAGATAACGCCATACCCACTACGCCCATGTCTGCATAATTAACTGATGTTTATCAAAATTTGTAGAAAAGAGTATTGCACGCAGAGGTGATATGTTCAATGCGGTTCAGTGCGATCTGAACTTTAAATAAGGTGATACGTGAAGTTTGCGTTACGCAGCCCGCAATGACCGTCCGAAGTTTTTTCAGCGGAATTTTTAGGCACGCGGCGTGGGTCATCGTGCCATGCGCAATGCAATCAAATGTGACTGCCGGACGGGGCCATGACTCGCCGTTGATTGACCGGACTTTGGATGGTTAGCCGTTGAGATACTGAGCTCGACCAAGTCCGGCAGGCGCGCCGCTTTCGTCCACTCCGATTGCCATTCGGATCGGCCCGTTTGAGATTTTTGCCCGAAATACCGCAATGACAGCATCTGCGTTGGCAGCAAGTCAATGACATGAGGCGTATACGCATCGGCTGCGCCGCCGGCATAAGGGGTGAGAGAGATCACCAACTGGGACGCCGACGGATTGAGACCGAGATCGACAGTGTAGAGTCCTCCGCCGGCTGGCCCATCAGCGAATTCGGCGACGAAGCGGAGGCGATCTGGATATCCAGAAAAGGTCAACTCGGCCAGTCCGCTAGCGGGGGTATTAAAGATTGGTTGTGCCGACGCGAGGCGGTCTCTCACTGACGCGAGTGCGCGCTGTGCCGACGCGCGTTGTTCCAGATCAGCGGCAACTGAAAGAGATGTTCGGCCGAGGTTGATCGCAAGTGGTGCCAAGGCAAATGTGACAGCGGCGATCGTGAGAACGACAAGCGCCTCTATCAAGGTGAAACCGCTCTCCGCGCCGGTGCCTTTCAAGTTCGTCATGGCGGTCTCACGGTTATCAGCGTCGTCAATGTGAGATCACGCTCGCGGCGAGCTGGCCCGTCGCGCCAAGTCACGCGCACGTCCATCCGCGCTAGTCCGACCGGGGCGGAATCCGTGCGGGTTGGATCGAGGCCGGAGACTGTCGTCGACCAGGCGTATCCATCGGGTGTTTGACCTGCCGGGGCGAGGTTTGCCTGCGGGCCCAACGCGATCGCTTCATCAAGGCGGCTTTGGGCGAGCGCCAGGGCTGCCGTCTCGCGGTCTGCCAGCCGGGCACCTTGTGTTCCCGTTTCCAGGGCCCGGTAAAACGTGCCGGCGGCCAACGCGAGGATCACCAGCGCAGCCAGTGTTTCAATGAGCGTGAAACCATCATCATGGCCGGGCATGGCGGCTATCTTTCGAAGGCGACGGAGGCGCGGCCTGTGAGCCAGTCGATGCCGAGACGCGCTTTGACGCGGCCGTGCTGCAGTCCGAAGTCGGCCGGCGTGGCGGTTCCATCGGGGCGAAATACAATGTGTTGCGGACCGCTTGCCGTCGAGAAGGTCATGCCCACCGGGAGGGCGACGATGTCGCCATCATCGGCGCGATAGCCCCGTGAATCGGGGTCGATGGAAAAACTTGCCGGCCGTCCGGATGTCATGGCGCGGCTCCGGGTTTGATCGATTTTGGCGATGATGGCCGATGTTGTGGTCTTGATGGCGCGGTCGCTTCTCGAGCCCGTCAGCGCCGGGATCGCGACGACAAGTGCGACGGCGGCAATGACGAGGCTCGCGAGCAGCTCCAAAAGCGTGAAGCCGGCATCCGGTGTCGAGCGGGACAGCTTCATTGTAGGACCAGGGTGTTGGCAGACAGGATCGCATTCATGACGGAAATGACGAGGAACCCGACGAAACCGCCGATGACGACAGTAAGAACCGGCGTCAGCAACGTCATGAATTTTTCCAGCCGGGTCTCGCAGGAGCGTTCATAGGCTTCGGCAACCTTGACCAGCATGTTTTCGAGCTGGCCGGTCTCCTCGCCGACGCGGGTGAGGCGTGGAAAGAGATCGGGGAATTCGCCGGACCGTTGCAGTTCCGTCGAGAGCGTGCGGCCTTGCTCGATGTCGCGCACGATGTTTGAGACGATCGCGGAGAGGAATCTGTTAGAGAGAACGCCGGATGAAATGCGCAGCGCTTCGGTGAGCGGGACCCCGTTGCGGATCAAAGCCGCGAGCGTGCGGGATAGCCGAGCCGTTTCAGACTGCTGGATGATCGCGCCAAAGAACGGAAGGCTGAGAATCTGCTGGTCAAAGGCCATCCGGCCCGATGGGCTGAGCCACAAAAGGACGGCGGCGATGCCGCAGAACAGAATGCCGGCTGTGATCGGCACGCCGTACGTCGCGAGTGTTTCCGTGATCCAGGAGAGTGCGCTGATCAATGGCGGAGGCGCGCTCCCTGCATCTTCGAACAGCGGCTTTAGGGCAGGCACCAGAACCGTTGCGATCACGGTGAGGGCGATGATCGCGGCGGCAATGAGAACGGCAGGGTAGAGGAGTTGAGCGGCGAGTTTTGATGCTCGTGCGTTCGCCTGTTCGTAGTAGCGAGACAGGTCGGCGAGGATGCCGTCGAGATTGCCGGAGATTTCGCCGGCATGAATGAGACGGGTGACAAAGGGTGGGAAGGCGCCTTGATGGGCCGACATGGCCTCGGACAATGCTGCGCCCGATGTGACCCGGTCGAGAAGATCCGCTACCAATTTGCGCAGCGATGGCTTGATGGCTGGCTGCACAGCCATAATCCGGAGTGCTTCGTCGATTGGAAGATTGGCCGCGATGAGACCCGATAACTCGCGGAGAAAATCAGTCAGCGCGCTGGATGACAGCTTGCTGCCACCGCCGATTTCGCGCTGCCACCAGGGCAAAGCACCAGCGTCAGGCGCTTCCTCCAGTTCGATGGCGACTTCCGATTTTCGCGCGAGGGCTTGCAGCGCGTCCTGACGGCTTTCTACCCGCAACTCACCTGCGCGCAGGGTGCCGGATCCGTCGTAGGCTCTATAGCGGTAGCGCGGCATCCGCAGCCCTCGTCACTCGCAAGACCTCTTGTAGGGTCGTTTCGCCACTCATGACCTTGGCCATGCCATTTTGCAGCAAGGTTGTCATACCGCTCGCGACAGCGGCTGCTTCGATGCGGCTTTCGGGTGCGCCGGACGCCATCGTATCGCGGACGCTGGAATTGACCGTCAGCAATTCGTAGATGGCTGTTCGTCCGCGGTATCCTGTGCCCTGGCAGTTTTCACAGCCGCGTGCGCTGCGGAGGTTGACTGGCGCTGCCGCATTCACGTCGCCAGCGAGACGTCGAATCCGTTCCGTCTCGACGGCTGAAGGCTGATCGTCTGTGGCACACGACGAACACAACGTGCGAACCAGTCGCTGGGCCAGCACACCCTTCAAGCTGGATGCGAGGAGATAATCTTCGACGCCCATGTCGAGGAGGCGTGTGATGGTGGCGGCGGCGCTGTTGGTGTGGATGGTGGAGAGAACGAGGTGTCCGGTCAGCGACGCGCGGATGGCGATTTCTGCCGTTTCAAGGTCGCGAATTTCGCCGACCATGATGATATCGGGGTCTTGGCGCAGGATGGAGCGCAGGGTGGACGCGAAGGTGAGGCCGATTTTTGGATTAACGGCGATTTGGTTGACACCAGCGAGGCGGTATTCGATCGGGTCCTCGACGGTGAAGAGCTTCCGATCGGCGCGGTTAAGCGATTTCAGGGCGGTGTAGAGCGTCGTCGATTTGCCGCTTCCCGTTGGACCGGTCACCAGAATGATGCCGTTGGGTTCGGCCAGCAAACGTTCAAATCCCTCCCGTTCCGCGCCGGTGAAACCCAGTTGCTGGAACTCAAGCGGAATGCTTTCGCGATCGAAGATGCGTAGCACAATGCTTTCGCCGGTCATGGTCGGCATGGTCGAGACGCGCAGATCGATTTCGCGGCCGCGCGCGGTGAAGCGGATGCGCCCATCTTGGGGGAGGCGGCGCTCGGCAATGTTGATCCGGGCCATGATCTTGATGCGGGAGGTGAGTGCGGCGCGCAAGTTGACGGGTAGGGTCTCGGTCGTCTGCAAGGCGCCGTCGATGCGGTAGCGGACGGCGACACAGTCATCGCGGGGCTCAACGTGGATGTCGGAGGCGCGGCTCTCGACGGCGCGCTGTATGATGTCGTGGACAAGACGGATGACGGGTGCTTCGCTGGCGAGGTCCTCCAGACGGCGAACATCTTCTGTTCCAGCGTCATCGGACGGTTCTGCGCCTGGTTCCGAGGCTTGCTGGGGTGACGCGTTGCGGCCGTGGAGCCGCTCCAGGCAGCGTTCGATAGCGCCGGGCGGCGCCATATACAGCGTCAGGGGTTTTTCGACCTGGAAAGACAGAGCGTCGAGTGCGTCCGTTCGAAATGGATCGGCGACGGCGACTTCCAGCCGGCCTTCCTTTTCGGCAAGGAGAACGATGTGGTTCGCGGCAAGAAATGTATGCGGAATGATATCCGAAGACAGGGCGATGACCGGCCATGCGCCGTCGGCGACGCGGGGAATTTTAAGGATTCCGGAGATCGTCTCGCACAGAACTGTTTCGCTGACGAGGCCCAGGCGCGACAGGACGATATCAAGCCGTTCATTGGACTGTTCGGAGGCGCGTTCGGCGCGGCGGGCGGCCAACTCGTCCAAGCGGCCGGCTGCAACGAGACGCCGGCGCAATTCCGAGGTGAAATCCTCGCTGCGCGGGTTCGGCAACCGGTGTGGCTGTTGGTCGATGTCGGGTGGCATCGTTTTCATTTCCGGGTCGCGAAAGCGACACTTGCTCAGCTAAACTGGGTGCCGCGCTCAATCTTACCATAGCGTGCTTTCCTGCGTGCGGCGCGTCTTCCGTTGGATTAACTTAAAGGTGAAGATGAGCGCGCAACAAGCCCCTCCCGGGCGATAGTCGGCAAGCGGTCAGGGACATCCGGCAGAATGGTGATGCGTACTCCAAGCGCCGATATTTCAGCGTCTATCGCACGCGGCTTTGCGTGGTGGAGCGGCGAACTCAAATCGTTGCTGCCGCCGGGGTTGCGATCGGGCGACAGCCAGCCGAAGACCGATCTGGTGGTCATCGCTCAAAACGGCGAACTGACCGGGACGGTGCCCGCTTTGTCCGGCCTCGCTGATACGCAGAGTATCCTTGATGACATCGAACGGCGGTCGCGGCGGAGGCCATTGCGGGTACGGATCAGATTGCCACTCGCGGAGTGTCTCGTGCGGCCCATCACGGTCCCGCGCGCGGCGCTGGCCGATATCGTCCGCATTGCGGCGCTCGATCTGGAGCGCACGACGCCATTGCGCCGGCCGGACATTCATTCTGCCATTCTGGCTGGTGATGGCGGCCGTGGCCGTGGCCCGGTTACGGCGGAACACATCGTGGTCAAGCGCTCGAAAGTCGCCGCGCTGCAAGCTCAAATCACAGGTGTGGGCGCGGAGATTTCGGGGGCCGACTGCTTTCGGGCGGACCCCGCCGCCCCGCTTCCGGTCGATTTCCTGAATGACCGCGAGGGGCTATCCGATGGCGGCCCTGCGCCTGCTCTGTTCTCCGGCGGCCGGCTGGCCATGGCGGCGGCGGCGCTGGCTTTTGCGTCGCTTGCGATAGCAACACTCCGGCATGAAAGTGCGCTGCTCGGCTTGCAGGAGGAGACAGCCGCGGTGCGCAGCCGTGTTCTCGCCGCGCGATCGCAGAGTGCGGATGGGGATAAGGCCGCATGGCCGGCATTCGCGCAGCTGAAATCGACCTATCCGCCTGTCGTCGAGATTCTGGAGGATCTCGCGCGCCGGTTGCCTGATACGGCCTATGTCACGCAGCTTCGCCTGGCGGATGGAACGGTGGAGTTGGGTGGCTTTGGACGTCCGGTGCGCTCACTGGCTCCCGAACTCGAGCAATCGCCCTTCATTGAGAGCGCTACCATCACGGCTCCAATTGTCACCGATGAAAAGCTGCAGAAGGAGCGGTTCGATCTGCGCTTGCGGCTCGCCCAAAAGACCCTCGAGTCGTCTGGATCGGCACCGGGGGAGCGCGCGCCATGACGTTTGATGGACCCGCCGGACGGATCCTCAGCAAGGCCGCTGCCGTGAGCCTTCTTCTCGGCGGCGTTTGGCTGGGCGCGGCTTTGTTTGTACTGCCATTGGTGACCCGGCTCAGTGATGCGTGCGAACAGATCGGACAGGAGCGGGTTTTACTTGGCCGCTTGTTGGAGGAAGCGCGCAGGCTCACGTCGCGAACGTCGGCGCAAACGGAAGACGGAGATACGTCGGTTTTCTTGCCGGCGGGCAGCGATGCGGAAAAGATTTCAGCACTGCAAGCGCGGATCGAGCAGGTGGCAGCCGATACACAGGTGCAGCTGAAAAGCTTGCAACCTACCGGTGAGCAGACGCAAGGCTCGCTTCAAATCGTGGGACTTCGCGCGGTTGCGGGTGGTTCGATCGAGTCCCTGCAAGCGTTCCTGCATGCGATGGAGGCAGGGCGTCCTGGCCTGATCGTCACCACACTGGATATGGCGCCGCCTGCGCAAGAGCGCGAGACCAACGGCGAATTGGATATGCGCTTTTCTGTTTCCGGCGCAGTGCCTCTGCCGGATAGAGGTCAGCCATGATCCGCGCCGCGGTGCGATTGGCGATGGGTGTTTTGGTGGTGGCAACAGCTGTTCTCGCCGTACGATCAGCCGTCGATGTCATCGATGTGTCCGTTATAGGCGGCAAAGAGGAACCCGGGGCAGGCGCCAGTACGACCAGCGTGATGATCGCGGGTGTGGCACCCATTGAGTCGCTGAGCGACACGCGGGAACGGCCGCTGTTTTCACCCAGCCGGAGACCTGAGTTGTCTAGCGTGCCGGCGCAGGACCAGGAGCCGGCGCCGGGGCTCACGTTGATCGGTCTCATGCGGCCAACGGGCAAGGATGCGCGGGCGCTTATCCGTATCGATGGTGATGGCAAAGCAGCGTGGGTCCGCGCCGGCGATGCCGTTGGTGGCGCTACCGTGCGCGACATTCAGCCCGGACTTGTCTTGCTGGACCGCGACGGGAGGTCAATCGAACTTCGGCTACGGCCGACGCGCACCGCAGCTGAGACGCCTTAGTGTGCGTGTGACGTCGCGTTTGGCGGGACGGCTTCAATTTTGGCGCCGCCGCTGGCGGATGTTTCCTTGGCTCCCTGCGATGACAGATACGCGAAGAGATCGTCCACGTCTGAATTGGAGAGATTCAGATTGGGCATCTTGGCGCCGGGATATTTTTCATCGAGTTCGACCGTCAGGGGATCTTTTTCGGCCCGCATGCGATCGGGCTCGCGGAGAAAGCGGCGCAGCCACTCATGGTCGCGCCGGTCTAGAACGCCGGCGAGGTCCGGGCCCACGATGTCGCCGTGACCGATGCTATGGCAGCCGCCGCATGCCTTTGTAAAAAGAAAGCTGCCGGGCTTGTCGTGCAGCGAATAGTTCACGGGTAAGGCCGAAGTCTCGATGCGTTCGGGAATCGGCTTTATCCACGCCGGATCGAATTCTTGAATTGTTTCCGCAAGCACTTCGATGTTGGAAAAGGCGCTGTCGCGGCCCCAGCGGCCGATGCGGTCGTTGCCAATCATGATGTCATTGCGGTGTTCGGCTTTCACACTGCTGCGCTCGCCAAGCTTTGCGCGAATGACATCCATGTGCTCGGGGTCGCCCGTGATGAAGGTCCAACCTGGGCCGGCGCGGTAGGTCTCGGCGTATTTTTTCAAGACGCCGGGGCTGTCGTTGAGCGGGTCGATGGAAATCGAGAGAAAGAAGATGTCGCGGCCGACGCGCTCGCCGAGCATATCCTTCACCAAGGCGAGGCGTGACGTGACGAGCGGGCAGATATTGGAGCAGCTGGTATAGATGAAATTGACGACGACGATCTTGTTGCGAACGAGATCATCGTAGAAGCGCAGCGTGCGGCCGTCGTGGGTTTGGACGGGCACATTGGGGAAGAACGTTTCATCCCACGGGGTGCCGCCTGCAACAGGGGCGGTGGGAGTTGACAGCGCCGCGCGGTCGAGGAGGCCGAGTGGTGTTGTTCCCGTCGCGATCGCGCCGGCGGATAGACCCGCCAGAGCCGCAGCTAGGAACACTCCGACAAACTTCAACACGCGCCCTGCTCCCGGCTAGGTACTGCTCTTCTTGGGCCAGGCTTCAGGAAGTACATCCTGCTTCATGATGTAGGTGACGCCATCCGGGCCGGGGATCGGCGTGGGTATGATGCGGTACTGCGGGCTGTTGGGGTCGTCGGATAGCACCTGATAGCGCATGAGCATCGCGAAATCCTCGTGCACCGTGTTGTGGCAGTGGTTCACGTACGACCCGCCGAACTCGCCGAATGTGACCTGGAATTTGACGGTGCCACCGGGTCGGAGACGCCATACATCCTTACGGACAAATTTTTCGGTTGCGGGAATAGCGTCGCCTCCGCGGTTGATCGTGATCCCTTCCTCGAAGTGGAGATGGATGGGATGATCCCAGCCGCCCCCTGTTGAGACGACCCAATGTTCGGTTTCGCCGGGTTTGGGGATGAGCAAGGAGATGCGATTGGCATTGAGCGAGTGGGTTGACTCGCCATCGACGCGGATGACCCAGGGCAGGAAATCCTTGTCCTCGCAGCTGGGAAGGCAATCCTTCGCGGCGTTGAGAGAGTCGTGCTTGAACTCGATCTCGCGCACTCGGGTCGGCGTAATCACCGGGATCTGCTCAGTCAGGACGGGGGGGACTTTGCTCCAATCCTTTTCTGACGCGAGGATCGTTGTGCCTGGTGCATCGACGCTTTGGACCGAACTCGAAACAACGAACTCCATGATGGCGCCGACGGCGGGATCATCCTTGTCGCCCTGGAGCGCTTCGTTGATGGAGAGCCGCTTGTCGGGCTTTTTGCCGTTTTTGTGCTTGAGCAGATTGACCAACCGGATCTTTGATCCGACGGGGAAGGCCGAGAAGTCGACGACGATGTCGTAACGCTCGCCTGTTCCTTGCTCGTCGAGCATGCTCAGAGTGATCGGGTTGACGACGAAGTTGCCGTCGTTGGCGATGAATTGGAAGGGGACGGCCTTCTTGGCGGAGGTGACGAGGGCCAACTGCACAAACCGCGACATACAGGCGTTATTCAAACGGAACCGATACTTGCGCGGCAGCACTTTCATGAACGGCGCGTAGGCCATGTTCACGCACATGACGTCGCCGAGGAAGCCGTCCATATTGAAGATGTCGAAGAAGAGCTGGCCGTTTTGACGGTAGGCCATGTCGTGGACAAACAGATAGACGTCGAAGTCGAGATTGCCGTAGTCGTGGACCCAGCCGCTGGGCAGGCAGTGGTTCACGCCATCCTGCAAGCGCTCGTTGCCGCGATCTGGGCCGCTGTAGACATTTACCGCGCCGAAGTGGCCTTTGTAGACATTCTCGGCGGTGTAGAAGAAGCGGTGGTCGTGGAACCAGAGAGTGCCCTGTAATTCGCGGAAGTCGCCGTCGACCGGGATCAGGCCCCCGTTTCCATCGGGACCGGACGCCTTGAGAAGGGCGGCGCCGCTGCGGTTGACGACCTTATGTTCGGGTTTGTCGGAGCGGGCGAGGGTCAGGCCCCAACGATAATCGTAGAATGTTCCTGGGTAGTGGTAGGCATTGCAGGCGCCGTCGCTCTCCGCGCCGTTGTGGGCGTTGTGGAAATGAGTCGACGCTTGGTTGATGCCAAAGCCGTTGTTTTCGCTCTTACTCGTCGGCAGGTTGTTATAGACGCGCATCGTGACGGGTTCGCCGTAGCGAACCTTCAGCAACGGCGGGAGACCGCCGCGCGTGCCCTTGCCTGCGCCGAAGCTCCAGACGCTGTTGGCGTCTTGGGCTTCGAAATTGGGATGGAATTTTGTTCCGGGCGCGCACTGGCTGAGTGAGAGGATGTACCCCTTTTTGGGGAGATATTTGTCCCACTTTTGATGGGCGAAGTATTCTCCCGGGGGACGGCCTTCTATGGGGCCGACGCCCGTCATGGGATTGATCAAATCCGCCGGGATCTGCAATCCTGCTTCTTTGTGCATGGTGAAATCTGTGTGGTAGGAGAGCCGGCGCGCTGCGGGTTCGCCGAGATGAGTTGGCCACGGGACATTATTGAATTGGTCTGGCTTCAGAAGACTGTAGGGCTCGACGACGGGAAGCCGCGGCAGTTCCTGGGTGAATTTCTTGGCGCCAAAGAGCGGGCTGCGTGGAACCCCGGTGGGAACTTGCGCGTAGGCGCTTTTAACGAACGGGTTGAGGCCGTTTTTGGCTGCGAGAAAACCGCTTGATGTGAAAATGCCCCAGCGGATGAGTTCGCGGCGCGTGACGTCGCCGACCGATAGCGCCCTGACAATTTCGGCGCGGTTGTCTCGCGCCTTTTCTGCTTCCCAATGACGCCGCTTTGATTCTTTCTCGTCGATATACATCTTAGGCCGCTCCCGCCGAAGCCGGTGGAGAGGGGACGCGACGCTTCGAACGCCCGTTCGCAGCGTGTCGAAACGACGACCTGCGGTGACGGTGCGCAACGGCGCGATACCTCTTTCCCGTGGCTAAGAGAATTAACCGGACGTTAAAGATGAACTACGGACCAAGGTCCGATGTCCGTTAGGGACCTAAGGTCAAAAATCTGTGCAGGGTCAACATTGAGGGCCTGCGTTCGAACGACCGGTTGGTGTGCACAACCCCCCTTCTGATGCCGACGGGTCACGCCGCTTTCTCGACTCTGGTGCCCGAATCGATGCCGAGTTATCCGCGAAAGACCTTTGCGTACAGCTTGGTAAATATAGATGCCTTCGCGGGTTCTGAGAGACGTTGTCTGTGTGCTGACGCGGCCGGTGCGGGCTGCGCAATCTTTGTTGCTTGGTGGCCTTGCGCTCGTTTTGGCGAGCTGCAGTCTGCCGATGGAGCAATTGAGCTTGCCGCAGCCGATTGGCGGCGGGCAGCCCACCGGATCGATTGGGCGTCCGAACGGCACGCCATTGGGTCCGGCTGGGTCAGCGTCTGCCGGGCAGCCGCAGGTTTATCCCGGGCAGGCGAACTATGTGCGGCCGGGCGAGACGGCTGATCCTGGCAATGGTGTTGGTGGTGGCGGGGCTCAATTGGCGCCGGGGACGGGCCGGGACAATGCGGCTCCGTCGGCGAATGGCAGCCGGAGTGTCGGTGTCGAAACAGGCGATGGGGTCAGTCTTGATCTTGCCGGAGCGACGATCCCGGAAGCGGCTGCTACGGTTTTCAATGACCTCATGCGCGTGCCGTACACCGTCAGCGATCGCGTTAAAGGCACGGTGACGCTGCAAACGGTGAAGCCTGTCAGCCGCGATGCGCTGCTGGAATTGTTCGAGACGGTACTGACGACCAACGACGCGGCGCTCATCGTCGATAACGGCGTCTACCGGATTGTGACGCGCGATGAGGCGTTGGCTGCCGGTCAACCGGCAAAGCCGCGGATTGCCGGGCAGTTGCGGGGGCCGGGGGTCGGCACGGAAGTTGTTCCCCTGAAGTATGTTTCGGCCGCTGAGATGGAGCGGATTCTCAAGTCCGTGGCACCCAAGAGCATGGTCGCGCGGGCTGACACCTCGCGCAATCTGCTCATTCTGACGGGCACGCGCTCGGAGCTGGAATCCATGACGGAGACGGTGCGCGTCTTCGACGTGGATTGGATGCGCGGAATGTCGTTCGGTATCTTTCCCATCGAGACGTCCGATGTCGAGGCGATCGCGAAGGAACTCGACACGATCTTTGCCAATGACAGCGACAGCCCGTCGAAGGGCATGGCGCGCTTTGTGCCCAATAAGCGGCTGAAGGCCATATTGGTGATCACGTCGCGGCCAGAATATCTGAAGAAGGCCGAGATTTGGTTGCAACGGATCGATCTGGCGGCTGAGGCGACGCAGCGGCGCGCGTACGTCTATCAGGTGCAATACCGGCCCGTGCAGGAGCTCGTGACGATCTTGCAGCGTCTTTATCCGGCGCCGGGGCCGCGCCGTGAGAGCGCGCCTGCTGCCGGTGTCGCTTCGACCGTTGCGAACCCGGGCAACGCGGCCAATCCGTCGACGCCGACGGGATCGATTACGTTGCCTGTGCGGTCTGGTGGCGGCGTGGCCCCACCGCTCGATGCGCCGGCCGAAGTGGTGACGCTGGGGACGCCGCCCGCAGCCGCTCCCGTCGCCAACGAACCGGCGCTAGCCGCAACCGCCGATGCTGCCGTCGATCCGCTTGCGGCAGGAGCGTCGAACGGGATAACGACGGGCAGCGTTTCGCAGAGTGTCCCCGACGATCGCGACAGCGGAATTTCTTTCGTGGCCGATGATGGCAACAACGCCATTGTTGTCTCGGCGACGCCGGGGGAATGGCGGCGTATCCGGCAGGTTCTGTCGGAAGTAGATCTCATGCCGCCCCAGGTGTTGATCGAGGCAACGATTGCCGAGGTTACGCTGACGGATGATCTGAAGTTCGGACTGCGCTGGTTTTTCGAGAAGGGTGGCAGCGAGTTCCGGCTGACGGACACTCTGGGTGGTGCGGCGCTGGGAGCGATTGCTCCGCAGTTCCCCGGTTTTGCCTACTTTCTCAATACGACGAACGCCAAGGTCGCACTCAACGCCCTGGCTGACATAACGAACGTGAACGTAGTGTCGTCGCCTTCGTTGATGGTGCTGAACAACAAGAAAGCCGTTTTGCAGATTGGCGATCAGGTGCCGATCGCGACGCAGCAGGCGGTGGCGTCCGACGAGGTGCTGGCACCGATCGTGAATGCCATCTCGTTCCGCGAGACGGGCGTTTTGCTCACGATCATTCCGCGCGTTGCCGATGACGGGCGCATTCTGCTCGACATCGAGCAGGAGGTCAGCGACGCCAAGGCGACGACCACATCAGATATCGACAGTCCGACGATTGCGCAGCGGCGCATTAAGACCACCGTGACCGTTTCGAACGGCGGCAGTGTCGTTCTCGCGGGACTTATGCAGGACCGGGCCACGCGTCAGCGTCAGCAAGTCCCGCTCGCCGGTGACATTCCGCTTCTCGGTAACCTTTTCAAGAACAAGGATGATGAGATCGCGCGGACTGAGCTGATGATTGCCATCACGCCGCATATCGTTAACGATGAGCGGCAGACGGGCGCGATCGCAGCGGAATTCCGCGACCGGCTCAACTTCAACACGCGCCCGCAGCGGGAGACGCTTCCCGAGCATCGGGAGCAATTCGACAGGCTGGCACGATAGCCGGCCACTATTCGGGTCGCAGGTTATGCGTTTGATGCCGTCGAATGCGCGTGACGCCGACAATGGGTTCATCCTCATCTTTGCGATCGCCGTGTGTCTCTTGCTGGCGGTGATTGGTTTGATTGCCGGGCGGTCTGTGCAGTCGGCTTTGCGCGAAACACGTACCGCCGTCGATATTGCTCAGGCCCGCGCGCTCGCTGACGGAGGCGTCGCGCTGGGTGTGGCGCGGGTGCAGTCGGATGGCGATCTGGAGCCGGTGGTTTGTGGGCTCCCGAGGGCGGGTTTGGTTGCGGTTTCGATCACCGACGAGGCCGGCAAGGTGCCGCTAAACACCCAAAATCGCGCGCTTTTATTGGCCTTCTTTTCCGGTCTAGGAGCGTCGCGCGATGACGCGCAGACCGTGGTGGCGCGGATTTTCGACTATCGGGATGCCGACGATGTGGCGCTATCCGGGGGCGCCGAGCGCGAGGCTTATGCGGCGGCGGGGCTCGCGTTTGGTCCCAAGAATGGAGACTTTGAGAGTGTTGCGGAGTTGGATCGCGTATTGGGTCTTGCTCCAGCCATCCGAGATCGCGCGAAGCCCCATTTGACGACGGCCGTTGCGGCGGGTGGCGTGGATGCGGCGGCGGCCTCGGATGTGCTTTTGCAGATTGTGGCAGCCGGCGCGGGGGCGGGCGGATTTACGGCTTCATTTGGTGATCGTCCGGATCTGCCGGCAGCTTTCTCGGCGAGGTCAACGCGCACGTTTTATCGGATCCGAAGCATCGGCGTGGCTGAGAGTGCGCGATATGTGCGCGAGACCGTTATTGCGCGCCCGCGGCGGCCTGGCGAGACGTTGCGCTATATCAGCTGGATGCAGGGCGAATTGGATGCGAACGATGAGGCGCTTTTGGCACGCGGCGGTTCGGCACCGCCGTGCTGAGGTGACCTACTTCATCACTGGTATATCGCCGTAGTCTTCGACGATTGGGGCCTGGGAATGAGCATCGCGCTCGCGGCGCTGGCAGTAACGCTTGCCGTTGACTTCCCAATAGCAGTAGGCGCCACAATAGCGGCGGCCGCGATGGTAGTAGCAACCTCTGGCTTCCGGTGGCGGCAGTTCGACAGCGTAGGGCGGCGGCCGGCGATACTGGACTTCGGCAACTTGGGCATATGCCGCCGGGGTCAGCGCCACGGTAGCGGCCGTCGCCGCGAGAGCGAAGATCGCTACCCGGTCGGGCCTTCTCATGTGACGGATGTTCACCGGCATGGCAGATTGTCCTGGGCCTTGCGCACGCGTTGCTGCAAAAGCCTTAGCGTGATTCGTATCGGTTCCGGTGCCGCGCCAGGGGTGCGGTCGTTGAGTTGGATGGTGTTTTCACCATGTCCGTTCAGGGCTCATCACTGAATTTGGCTGTGCCGGCGGGTATGACCGCGGCGGTGTTGATCGCTGCGTATGCAGGCATCGCCGTTCCGGCTTTTGCGTGGGGTGCGGCGCGGCCTGCCACGGAGATCGTGGCCGGCGCGGTTTTAGCGGCGGGGCTCATTGCCGGCAGCGTGATCGATCTGCGGACGTTGCGATTGCCCGATTGGGTTACCCTGCCATTGGCAGCGGCCGGGATCATTATTGCGCACGTGCTCGCTTGGGTCGACGGGCTGGAGCGTCTTCTGGCTGCGGTAACCGGGTTTGTCATCTTGGCGCTGGTGCGCGACGTGTATTTCCGATGGCGGCAGCGGCACGGCCTGGGCCTCGGCGATGCGAAACTCCTGGCTGCCGCGGGGGCGTGGACGGGTTTGGCGGCGCTTCCCGCCGTGGTGTTGTGGGCTTGTGCGTTGGCTTTGGCGGCGGTGGCCGCGTGGGCATCCTCAGGTCAACGAGTGACTTCGGCGACGGCTATTCCGTTTGGGCCGTTTCTGGCGGCTGGAACATGGATTGTCTGGCTGTATGGGCCGCCGCTGTGAAAGCATGCCGCCGGGTTCGGCTTGTTGCGGCGGCGGCGGAACGATAGGTATGAATGATCGACGCACGATCATGTCTTCGAGTGCCCTCAATGTTTAAAGCCACTTCCTGGCCGATCCCACTCTTTCGTAAGCCGTTCGCGCGCCGGGGCCGGCGCGATGACGGTTTCACGCTCCTCGAATTGCTGGTGGTGCTGGGCATCATCGTCTTGATCGCGACCATCGCCGCGCCGCAGGTTCTGCGCTATCTCGGTGGCGCGCGCACGGAGACGGCGCGGGTGCAGATTAGTGCGCTTTATACGGCGCTCGAACTCTATGCGCTCGACAATGGATCGTTTCCGCCGGACGAGGTGGGGCTGAAGGCGCTTGTGTCGGCTCCCGATGGTCAGGCGCGCTGGAAGGGGCCGTACATCAAGCGGGCGACGGGCATCGTCGATCCCTGGGGGCAGCCGTATCGCTACCGGCGTGTGGGACGGGGCGGACAGCCGGACGTCTATTCGCTGGGTCGCGACAATGCTCCGGGCGGGTCCGGCGAAGATCAGGATGTGTTGAACTGATGCTTGCGGCGCCGATGTTCGGCGTCAGCCTTCGATCTCTTGGCGCAGCATTTCCAGTTCAAGCCACTGCTCTTCGGCGGCGGTGAGTTTCGCTTCCGACTTGGCCAGTGCGGCAGTGGTTTCGGCGAAGGCCTTGGGGTCCTTCGTGTAGAGCGTGCCGTCGGCGAGTTTGGATTGCAGGGTGGCGATCTCGGTGGTGAGCGCGTCGATGCGGGCGGGGAGCGTTTCCAGCGCGTGTTTTTCCTTAAAGGAAAGTTTGCGCTTTTGTTTCGTCTCGGTGGCGGGCTGCACGTCTGAGGCTGCGGGCCTGTTGAACTCGGCGGCGGCGTTGCGCCGGTCGAGGTCGGCGCCCTTGCGTTGGGCCAGCATGTCGGAATAGCCGCCGGGGTATTCGCTCCATTGGCCGTCGCCTTCGGCCGCGATCACGCTGGTGACGACGCGGTCGAGGAAGTCGCGGTCATGGCTGACGAGGATGACGGTGCCAGGGTAATCGGCCAACATTTCTTGCAGGAGGTCGAGGGTTTCGAGGTCGAGGTCGTTGGTCGGCTCGTCGAGGACGAGGACGTTGGAGGGTTTGGCGAGCGCGCGGGCGAGCATGAGACGACCGCGTTCGCCGCCGGAGAGCACCTTCATGGGCGAGCGGACCTGTTCGGAGGTGAACAGGAAGTCTTTCATGTAGCTGACGACGTGGCGCACCTTGCCGTTGACGCTGACCTGGTCGCCGCGGCCGTTGGTGAGGGCTTCGCCCAGCGTCCACTCTGGCTTTAGTTCATCGCGCTTTTGGTCAAGGGTGACGAGTTCGATGGATTGGCCGAGGCGGATGGTGCCGCTGTCGGGTGCGAGTTCGCCAGTGAGCATGCGGAGCAGGGTCGTCTTGCCGGCTCCGTTGGGGCCGACGAGGCCGACACGGTCGCCACGCAGGATGGTGGTTGAGAAATCGCGGACGATGACGGTGTCGCCGTAGCTCTTGTTGATGCCGAGCGCTTCGACGATCAGGCGCGAGGAAGTGCCGCCGTCGGTGGCAGCGAGGCGGACGTTCCCTTGCACGTGGCGCTGTTCGCGGACTTCCTGGCGCATGGCTTTCAATTCGCGCACGCGGCGGACGTTGCGCTTGCGCCGCCCGGTGACGCCGCCGTGCATCCATTGATTTTCGCGCACGATCTTGCGGTCGAGTTTGTGGCGTTCGGCTTCTTCCTCGTCGAGGACTTTGTCGCGCCAGGCTTCGAAGTGGGCGAAGCCTTGCGGGAGTTCGCGCGTTACGCCGCGGTCGATCCAGAGTGTTTTTTTCGAGAGCGTTTCGAGGAAGCGGCGGTCGTGGCTGATGAGGACGATGGCGGCGCGCAGGCCTTGGATCGTTTTTTCCAGCCATTCGATGGCGGGGAGATCGAGGTGGTTGGTGGGCTCATCAAGAAGGAGAACGTCGGGGTTGGCGACAAGCGCGCGGGCGAGGGCGGCGCGGCGGGCTTCGCCGCCGGAGAGATGGGCGGGGTCTTCGTCGCCGGTCATGGCGAAGTCGTCGAGGAGCTTGCGGGCGCGGTAGGGATCGTCCGTGGGACCGAGGCCGCCTTCGACGTAGGCCAGGACCGTTTCCGCGTCGCCGAAGTCGGGCTCCTGGGGCAGGTATCGGACGGAGGCGTTGGGGTGCACGAAGCGTTCGCCGCTGTCGGGCTCGACGAGGCCGGCGGCGATTTTCATGAGTGTTGACTTGCCCGAGCCATTGCGGCCGACGAGGCACAGGCGGTCGCCCGGCTCGACGTTGAGGTCCGCGCCCTCGAGGAGGGGCGTGCCGCCGAAGGTCAGGTGAATGTCGCGGAGGGTGAGAAGCGCTGCTGCCATGCGCTGCTGGCTACTCGATGCAGCGGCTGGCGTCTAGGTCGTTGGCGTCGCTATCGAGGCGTTGGGGAAGTAAATCGCGCGGTGTTCAAATACAGCGGCCGCCGTCGACTTCGATGGCGGTGCCGGTGATGAAGGCCGACGCCGGATCGGCGAAAAAGAGGGCGGCGTTGGCGATGTCGGAGGGCTTGGAAAAGCGGCCCAGCGGAATGCCGGCGGTGAATTTGGCGCGGTTCTCGGGCGTGTCGGGCATTCCCATGAATTGCTCGATCATGCCGGTTTCGCCAATGACGGGATTGATGGCGTTGACGCGGATGTTCTTGGTGGCGAGTTCGGCGGCCATGGATTTAGTGAGTGTCAGGGCGGCGCCCTTGGAGCCGTTGTACCAGGTAAGGCCGGGGCGCGGGCGGACGCCGGCGGTGGACGCGGTGATGATGATAGAGCCGCCGCCGCGCTTTTCCAGCTCGGGGACGGCGGCGAGCGTTGTGAGAAAAATCGACTTCACGTTGACGGCGTAGATGCGGTCGAAGTCCTCTTCGGTGACGGTGAGGAGCGACTGGTTCTTGTGGGTGACGCCGGCGTTGTTGACCAGAATATCGAGGCCGCCGAAGGTTTGAACGCAGGCGGCGACCATCGCGTCGACATCGGCTTTCAGCGCGACATCGCAGGTGAAGGGGACGGCCGATTTGCCGATGCCGGCGGCGACGGCCGCTGCGCCCTTCGTGTCGCGGTCGGCGATCATGACGCTTGCGCCTTCGCGCGCGAAGGCTTCGGCGATGCCGCGGCCGAAGCCCGACGCGGCGCCAGTGACGATCGCGATCTTGCCGGCAAGCCTCATCGGATCTTCGTCGGGTCGGGCTGGGCGCGGGCTGCGGCCTCGGCGCGGTAGGGGCTCGCGAGGTAGGTGCCGAGCAGCTTCAATTCGGTGGAGAAGAAGGAGAGTTCTTCCAGCGCCAGTTGCACTTTGCGGTCCACGGGGTGGCCTTCGATGTCGGCGAAGAACATCGTGGCGTTGAAGGTGCCTTCGGTCTGATAGCTCTCAAGCTTCGTCATGTTGACGCCGTTCGTGGCGAAGCCGCCGAGCGCCTTGTAAAGCGCGGCCGGAACGTTGCGAACGCGGAAGAAGAACGTCGTCATGACGGGGCCGTCTTCGGGTTCGGCGTCGTCGGGTTCGCAGGCGAGGATGACGAAGCGGGTGGTGTTGTGGGCTTCGTCTTCGACGTCGGACATGAGGATGTTGAGGCCGTAGATGCCGGCGGCGAGGCGGGAGGCCAGTGCGCCGACGCTCAGGTCATTGGATTCGGAAACCATGCGGGCGGAGCCGGCGGTGTCGGCTTCGGGGACGGCTTTGATGCCGAGTTTACGCAGCGTGTTGCGGCACTGGCCAAGCGCTTGAGTATGGCTCATGACGCGCTTGACCGAGTCGAGTGTTGCGCCGGGCTTGGCCATCAATTGGTGATGGACGCGCAGGAAGTGTTCGCCGGTGATGTAGAGGCCGGCGTTGGGCAATAGATGGTGGATGTCGGCGACGCGGCCGGCGACGGAGTTTTCGATCGGGATCATGGCGCAGCCGACATCGCCGGATTTGACGGCGGCGAGTGCGTCTTCGAACGTCGGATAGGGGACGGGCTCGAAGTCGGGGAAAGCCTCGGTACAAGCGAGGTGGGAGTTGGCGCCGGGTTCACCCTGGTAGGCGATGCGCTTCAGCGCGGGGGCGTGTTTCGATGTCGGCATCGCGGTCGGGCTCGGGTTCTGGTTTTTGAGTTCAGGAGTGTGGCTGGATGAGCTGCCGGGCCCGGTCGAGGTCGGCGGGAGTATCGACACCGAGGGGAACAGTGTCAACGATCGACACGTCGATGCGCATGCCGTCTTCCAGCGCGCGCAACTGTTCGAGTTTTTCGCGCAGCTCAAGCGGGGAAGGCTTCAATGCGACGAAGCGTTCGAGTGCGGCGCGGCGGTAGGCGTAGATGCCGATGTGGTGGTAGAGCGGGCCGTCGCCGTGGGGGGCAGTGGCGCGGGTGAAATAGAGGGCGCGCAGGCGGCCGGGGGTGGACAGAGCGGAGCCGACGACCTTTACGACGTTGGGGTTGTGGCGCTCTTCCTCGTTGGTGATTTCGGCGGCGAGCGTCGCGATGTCGGGACCGCGGTCGCGCAGGGGGGCGATGCAGGCGCGGACGAGGGCAGGGTCGAGGGTCGGCAAGTCACCCTGCAGGTTGACGACGATTTCGGCTTCGCCCTCGGGGTCGATACGGTTCAAGGCTTCGTAGATGCGGTCGGAGCCGGATGCGTGATCTGGCCGTGTCATGACGGCTTCGCCTCCGGCTGATCGGATAGCCGTGAGAATCGGTTCGCTGTCGGTGGCAACAACAACCCGGCCGCTTTCGGCGGCCATGGCGCGGCGCCAGACGTGGACGATCATGGCTTGCCCATGGATATCGGCCAGGGGCTTGTCGGGCAGGCGGGTCGCCTTGAGGCGGGCGGGTATCAGGATGATGCTTCGGGTCATCGGGTGGCATCCGTAGGGACGGGCGGCGGCGGACAAGCTGTCGTACGGGGTCCGGGACAATACGTCTCGCGGTGGGGGTCTAGAACACGGCGGCTGCCACGTTGCAAGCGGGCCGCGGCTCCCTATACATGCAGCAGACGAATTTTGGCGAAGCGAAACATGCAACGCCGGGCATGCGGCCGCAAAAGCGGGGCGCAGCCTTCAGCCTTGAGGGTGAGACATGGATTCCTTTGAAATGAGCAAGATGGCGGGTGCCGTTCTGGCCGCGTTGCTCTTGATCGTTGCCACGAACGTGATTGTCACCGCGAAGACCGCCAGCAGCCCAAATCAGCCGGTTGCCGGGTACAAGTTGCCGACCGATACGGCAACCGCCGAGGCCCCGGCGGGTGAGGCAAAGCCAGCGGAGACGGCTGAAGCGCCTGCCGCGGCTGCCAAGGATGGTGCTGCCGCACCGGCCAATGATGGTGCTGCCGCACCGGCCAAGGATGTTGCTGCCGCACCCGCTAAGGATGCTGCTGCCCCGGCTCCGGCCGCCGGTGGTTTCGACGCCAAGGCTGTTGTTGCGATGTTGGCCTCGGCGAAAGCCGAAGACGGGGCTGCAAAGTTCAAGGCGTGCGCGGCGTGCCATCAGGTGAAGAAAGATGCACCGAGCGCGGTTGCGCCCAATTTGTGGGGGATCGTCAACCGGCCGAAGGCGGCGCAGGCGGATTTCGCGGCCAAGTACTCGGAGGCGATGAAGGCCAAGGGCGGCGAGTGGACCTACGAGAACCTCGCGCTCTTCCTGCATAAGCCGAAGGATTACGTGCCCGGCACCAAGATGGTCTATAATGGCATCAAGGACCCGGCTGAAATTGCAAGCGTCGTCGCCTACCTGCGGACGTTGGCTGATGCACCGGCGCCGCTGCCGAACTGACGCTCGTAGAAATACTGAATTCGATAGCCCCGCCAATGATTTGGCGGGGCTTTTCGTTGGCCGGGGACATTAAGAAAGTTTAAGCGCCACGGCAGCCTTTCCAAGGCTACACGCGTGATATGCAATGGAGTGATCGTCCGTATTACGGCGAGATTCCCGGATGCACTCTCTGATGAGGACTTTGCGCTGATGAACCGCCTAACGCTTGCCGCCGGTCTCGTAGCTGGACTTGTTCTTGCCGCCATCGTGCCGGCAATCGCTGGCGGGGCCGCGCCGCAGAAGCGGCATGCGGTGTCGCTTCTGGGCGAGCCGAAGCTGCCGGCGGATTTCAAGCACTTTGAATGGGTGAACCCCGATGCGCCGAAGGGTGGGGTCCTGAAGCTGTCGGCGGTCGGCGGGTTCGACAGTCTCAATCCCTTTACGGTGAAGGGCCAAGCGGCAGCCGGCATCGGCAATGTGTTCGATACGCTGCTGTTTAGTTCGCCCGACGAGCCGTCAGCCGAATATGGGCTGATCGCGGAGTGGATTTCGTATCCGGATGACTATTCGTCGGTGACGTTCGGGCTAAGGCCTGAGGCGAAATTTCATGACGGCAAGCCGGTCACGCCCGACGATGTCGTCTTCAGTCTGACGGAGTTGAAGAAAAGCGATCCGCGCGTCGGGTTCTACTATCAGAACGTCGTGAAGGCGGAGAAGACCGGCGAGCGTGAAGTCACCTTCACGTTCGACAAACCGGGCAACCGCGAATTGCCGCTGATCGTGGGGCAGCTCAACATCGTGCCAAAGCACTTCTATGAGGGCACGAATGAGAAGGGCGAAAAACGCGATCTGTCGAAGTCGAGCCTGGAGCCGCCGATGGGTTCGGGGCCTTATAAGGTCAAATCCGTCGATCCGGGCCGCCGCATCGTGTTCGAGCGCGTGAAGGATTATTGGGCGAAGGACCTACCGGTCGCAAAGGGTCAGTATAACTTCGACGAGATTTCCTACATCTACTTCAAGGATCGCACGCCAGCCTTTGAAGCGTTCAAGTCGGGCGATGTCGATTATTGGACCGAGACGTCGGCCGGCGCATGGGCGACGCAGTACAACTTCGATGCGGTTGGCAAGGGTCTGGTGAAGAAGGAGGCGTTGCCGCACAAGCGCGTGGCATCCATGCAGGCGTTTGCATTCAATGCACGCCGCAAGCCCTATGATGATATGCGCGTGCGCCGTGCAGTAGCGATGGCCTTCAATTTCGAGGCGTTGAACAAGTCAATTTTCTACGGCCAGTATGTGCGGTCGCAGAGTTTCTTTGGAAACTCGGAGCTGCAAGCGACCGGGTTGCCAGAAGGGCGTGAGTTGGAGCTGCTCAACGCCGTGAAAGCCGATATTCCGGCGGATGTCTTCACGACGCCGTGGAAGAGCCCGGCGAACGAGAAGGATACCGATTTCCGTACCAACATGCTGGCGGCGACAAAGCTGCTGGACGAAGCGGGTTGGAAAGTTTCGGGGGGACAGCGCAAGAACGCGGCGGGCGAGGTTTTGAAGGCTGAAATCCTGCTCGTGCAACCCGATTTCGAGCGCATCGTTTTGCCGTTTATCGAGAATTTAAAGAAGCTCGGGATCGCGGCGAGTGTGCGGATCGTCGACAGTTCGCAGTATGAGCAGCGGGAGAAGACACGCGATTTCGATATCATCGTCGATAGCTTCGGCCAGTCGCATTCGCCGGGCAATGAGCAGCGCGATTATTGGGGTTCGGCGTCGGCGGATCGCGAGGGCAGCCGGAACACCATTGGTGTGAAGAGCGCGGCGATCGACAAGCTGGTGGACAACATCGTTTTTGCGAAGGATAGGGCCGATCTCGTCGCGGCGACCAAGGCGCTGGATCGGGTTCTGCTGTGGAGCTTCTACGTGGTGCCGCAGTGGTATTACCCGTTCGACCGCATCGCGACATGGGATGTCTACGGCCGGGCGGCGACTCTGCCGTCGCAGAGCCCGGTCTACGTGAATGCGTGGTGGATCGATCCCGCCAAGGCGGAGGCGGTGAAGGCCGCGCGCGGCAAGTGAGGGGCGCATTCTTGATCCGCACCGGGCTGGTTGCGGCGGCGATGCTTCTTGCGGCTGTGCCGCCGGCGATGGCCGAAGAAAAGCATGGATTGTCTATTTTCGGCGACCTCAAGTATGGGCCGGATTTCAAGCATTTCGAGTATGTGAATCCGGATGCGCCGAAAGGCGGGAAGGTTTCGCAAGTCGGACCCGGCGGCACGTTGACGTTCGACAGCTTTAACAACTTCATCCTGAAGGGCGACCGGGCGCAGGGGCTCGATCTCCTCTACGACACGCTCATGACTCGGGCGTTTGATGAGCCGGATGCGGTTTACGGGCTCGTTGCGAAGTCGGCGGATGTGGCGGCTGACGGGATGTCGGTGACGTTCAAGCTGCGGCCGGAGGCTAAGTTTTCGGACGGCTCGCCGGTGACGGCCGAGGATGCGGTGTTTTCATTCGAGGCGCTGAAAACCAAGGGGCATCCGAGCTACCGCATTGTGCTGCGCGATGTGGAAAAAGCGGAGGCGATTGACGCGCACACCGTGAAATATTCGTTCAAGGGCGAGCTTGTGAAGCCGCTGCCGCTCGAGGTGGCTCAATTGCCGGTGTTGCCGAAGGCCTATTACGACAAGCGGCCGTTCGAGGAGACATCGCTGGAAAGGCCGATTGGCTCGGGACCTTACAAGATTGGTCAATTCAGCCAAGGGCGCTACGTGTCATATGAGCGGCGCGACGACTATTGGGCGAAGGATCTGCCCGTGAACCGGGGCAAATTTAACCTCGACGAGGTGCGGTATGACTATTTCCGCGACCGGACGCTCGAGCTCGAAGCGCTGTTCGCCAAGACTATCGATTTTCGCGAGGAGTTCACGTCCAAGGATTGGGCGACGGCCTATGACAAGCCGATGGTGAAGGACGGGCGGGTGCAAAAAATGTCGTTGCCGGATCAGACGCCGTCCGGGGCGCAGGGGTTCTTCCTCAATACGCGGCGGCCGCTGTTTCAAGATATTCGCGTGCGGCAAGCGCTCGATCTGGCGTTTGATTTCGAATGGTCGAACCGGAATTTGTTTTTTGGGCTCTACCAGCGCACGGCGAGCTTTTTTGAAAACTCGGACATGAAGGCTGTGGGGACGCCCTCACCGGAAGAACTGGCGCTGCTCGAACCGTTCAAGGATCAGCTGCCGGCGGCGGTTTTTGGCGAGGTTTATGTGCCTCCTGTTACGGATGGCTCGGGGCTGCCGCGCGAGAATTTACGCAAGGCGCAGGGTCTCTTGAAAGAGGCGGGCTGGGTCGTTGATGGGAAAGACCGGACGCTGAAGAACGCAAAGGGCGAACCGTTTGTGTTCGAGATCCTGCTGGATGCGGCGGCGTTCGAGCGGATCGCGGGGCCGTATGTGAAGAACCTCAAGGCGATCGGGATAACGGCCAATATGCGCCGTGTTGACCCGGCGCAGTTCGAATTGCGGATGAAGACCTTCGATTTCGACATGACGATCGAAAGGTATAGTCTGCGGCTCACGCCCGGGATCGAATTGAAGAACTTCTGGGGGTCGGAGGCTGCCAAGACGGACGGCAGTTTCAATCTGGCTGGCATTTCAAGTCCAGCCATTGATGCCTTGGCGGACCGGATCGTGAAGGCTCAGACGCGGGCGGACCTCGTCGTGGCGGCGCGGGCGCTCGATCGTGTGTTGCGGTCTGGGCACTATTGGGTGCCGCATTGGTATAAAGCGGCCCATCATCTGGCATTCTGGAATACGTTTTCGTGGCCGGACGTGAAGCCCAAGTACGATCGCGGGGCGCTTGCGACGTGGTGGTACGATCCGGCAAAAGCTGCGAAGTTGACGGCACAGTGACAGGGACGCGCGAAACGCTATGGGTGCCTATCTTCTGAAGCGAACGCTTTTGATCTTTCCAACGCTCATCGGCATCATGCTGATCAGTTTCGTCATCATTCAGTTTGCGCCGGGTGGACCGGTGGAACGCGTGATTGCGCAACTGTCGGGTACGGGTGTCGGCGCGACGGAGCGGTTCGGCGGCGGTGGCGGCGGGGAGCTATCGGGCGGCGGGGCGTCGTCGCAGATGGGGCAAGGCGGGGCGGATGCGGCCAACTCGAAATATCGCGGCGCGCAGGGGCTCGATCCGGAATTCATCAAGAGCCTGGAGAAGCAGTTCGGCTTCGACAAGCCGGCGCATGAGCGCTTTCTTTTGATGATGAAGAACTACTTCACGTTCAATTTCGGCGAGAGCTACTTCCGCGATATCGCGGTGATCGATCTCATCAAAGAGAAGCTGCCGGTTTCGATCTCGCTTGGGCTATGGATGACGCTGGTGACGTATCTGGTGTCCATCCCGCTCGGCATCCGCAAGGCAGTGCGGGACGGGGAGCGGTTCGATACGTGGACGAGTACGGTGCTGGTGATCGGTTATGCGGTGCCGGGGTTTCTGGTGGCGGTGCTATTGCTCGTGGTGTTTGCCGGCTCGTCGTTCTTTCAGTGGTTTCCTTCGCGGGGGCTCGTGTCGGATAACTTCGACGAGCTTTCCATGTTTGGAAAGATCGTCGACTACTTCTGGCATCTGGCGTTGCCGCTGACGGCGCTGGCGCTCGGCACTTTCACCACAATGACGTTCCTGACCAAGAACTCGTTCCTGGATGAGATCCGCAAGCAGTATGTGGTGACGGCGCGGGCGAAGGGGCTGACGGAGCGTGAGGTGCTCTACGGGCACGTGTTCCGGAATGCGATGCTGCTCATTATCGCTGGGTTTCCGTCGGCGTTCATCGGGGCGTTCTTCTCCGGCTCGTTGCTGATCGAGACGATCTTTTCGCTCGATGGACTGGGGCTGCTCGGTTTCGAATCGGTGATCAACCGCGACTACGCGGTGGTGTTCGCGACGCTCTATATCTTCTCGCTGGTGGGGCTTGTTGCCAACCTCTTGTCGGACTTCATCTATACGCTGGTCGATCCGCGGATCGACTTCGAAAGGCGGGAGGTCTGACGCATGACGTCCGTCACGACGCCCGCCGCTTCCAAGACTGTCGAGCCTTCATTGCTGCGCCGTCTGCAATTCTGGCGCGGGGTGGAGCTGTCGCCGATCAACCGGCGGCGGTGGGACAATTTCAAGGCGAACCGGCGCGGGTATTGGAGCCTGTGGATCTTCGGGGTTCTGTTCATCCTGTCGCTGTTTGCGGAGTTCATCGCCAACGACCGGCCGATCGTGATGAGCTACAAGGGCGAAATTCTCGCACCCGTGTTCGTCGATTATCCGGAAGAAAAGTTTGGCGGGTTTCTGGCTGTCACCGATTATCGCGATCCAGTGATCTTGAAAGAGATCGAGGAGAACGGTTGGGCGATCTGGCCGCCGATTGCCTACTCTTACGACACGATCAACAAGGATTATCCGACGCGCGCGCGGGCCAACGGTTCATGCACCGAGACCAAAGACGGCATCGAGATGCCGAGCGGAATCGGGTTTCCCGCGCCGCCGCAGTGGGCGTCGAACGTGAAGCTGTGCGATGCTGATCCGGAGCAGCTGGCGCGGTACCACGCCATCGGCAATATGAACTGGCTCGGGCTCGACGATCAGGGCCGCGATGTGATGGCGCGGATCATCTACGGTTTCCGCGTGTCGGTGATCTTCGGGCTGTTGCTGACGATCCTATCGTCGATCATCGGTGTGGCGGCGGGCGCCGTGCAGGGGTATTTCGGTGGGCGCGTCGATCTCGTGTTCCAGCGGTTTTTGGAGATCTGGTCGTCGATTCCCGAACTCTACGTCCTGCTCATCATCTCGTCGGTGCTGATCCCGGGGTTCTGGACGCTTTTGATCGTGCTCTTGGCTTTCCAGTGGACGGGTCTCGTCGGCATCGTGCGGGCGGAGTTTTTGCGCGGGCGGAATTTCGAGTACATCCGCGCGGCGCGGGCGCTGGGGCTGTCGGATACGACCATCATGTGGAAGCATCTGTTGCCGAACGCGATGGTGGCGACGCTGACGTTCCTGCCGTTCAAGCTGTCGGGCTCGGTTGCGCTGTTGACGGCGCTCGACTTCCTCGGCCTCGGCTTGCCGCCGGGGTCACCATCGCTGGGCGAATTGCTGCTGCAGGGTAAAAAATACCTCGACGCGCCGTGGCTGGGGCTTTCGGGCTTCATTCTGATTGCGACGCTTCTGTCGCTGTTGATCTTTGTCGGCGAGGCCGTGCGCGATGCCCTCGACCCGAAGAAGACGTTCCGCTGAGGAGATGGTGATGACCAAAGCGGACACAACGGAACTCGCTCAATCCCCTGCGCGCAATGGTGCACGGGAGACTCTCATCGACGTGCGCGGGTTGAAGGTGGCGTTCCGGTCGGGGACGACGGATTCGCTGGCGGTGAAGGGCGCGAGTTTTCACATCGGCAAGGGCGAGACGGTGGCGCTTGTTGGCGAATCCGGCTCGGGAAAAAGTGTGTCGGCGCTCTCGATCATGCGGCTCTTGCCCTACCCGGCGGCGTCGCATCCGGGCGGTGAAATTCTGTTTGAAGGACGGGATTTGCTGAAGGCCGACGAGCGGGAGATGCAGAAGGTGCGCGGCAACCGCATCTCGATCATCTTCCAGGAGCCGATGACGTCGCTCAATCCGCTGCACTCTATCGAGAAGCAGGTGGGCGAAGTTCTGCGCGTGCATCGTGGCCTTGACGACGGCGCGGTGCGGACGCGGGTTGTGGAACTCTTGCGCAAGGTGGGTATCCGCGATCCCGAGACGCGGCTTGGTGATTATCCGCATCAGTTGTCGGGCGGACAGCGGCAGCGTGTGATGATCGCGATGGCGCTGGCGAACGAACCGGACCTGCTGATCGCGGACGAACCGACGACGGCGCTGGACGTGACCATTCAGGCGCAAATTCTCGAACTTCTGGCCGATCTTAAAAAGGAGTTCGGGTTATCGATGCTGCTGATCACGCACGATCTGGGGATCGTGCGGCGAATGTCGGATCGCGTTTATGTCATGCGGCATGGCGAGATCGTGGAGGAGGGCGCGACGGAGGCCGTTTTTGTTGAGCCAAAGCACCCCTATACGAAGCACCTGATCGAGAGTGAGCCCAAGGGGCGGGCATCGCCGGCGCCGAAGATTTCGCCGGTGCTCGTTGAGACGGATAATCTGAAGGTGTGGTTTCCGATCAAGCGCGGGCTCCTGCGCAAGACAGTCGATCACATCAAGGCGGTGGACGGCGTGTCGCTGAAGCTGCGCGAGGGCGATACGCTTGGCGTGGTTGGTGAATCCGGTTCGGGTAAGACGACGCTTGGGTTGGCGCTTCTGCGTTTGATCTCGTCGGAGGGGCCGATCGTTTATTGCGGGCGGCGGATCGACGGTCTCGGCTCGAAGGAGATGCGGCCGCTGCGCAAAGAGATGCAGATCGTGTTTCAGGACCCGTATGGGTCGCTGTCGCCGCGGTTGTCGGTGTCGCAGATCATCGAGGAAGGGCTGCAAATCCTGAGCCCCGAATTGACCTATGAGCAGCGGCGCGAGCGGGTGCGGCAGTCGCTGAAAGAAGTGGGGCTCGATCCGGAGTCGCTGGACCGGTATCCGCATGAGTTTTCCGGCGGGCAGCGGCAGCGTATCGCGATTGCGCGCGCGACGGTTCTGGAGCCGAAGTTCATCATGCTCGATGAACCGACGAGCGCGTTGGACCAGAGCGTGCAGGCGCAGATTGTCGATCTGTTGCGCGAGCTGCAAAAGAAGCGGGGGCTCGGTTACCTCTTCATCAGCCACGATCTGAAGGTCGTGCGCGCGCTGTGCAACGAGGTGATCGTCATGCGCAACGGCAAGGTGGTCGAGACCGGGACGGCGGAGGAGATCTTTGCTGCGCCCAAGGAGGATTATACGAAGGCGCTGCTCGCGGCGGCCTTTGACCTCAAGGTCGTCAACCGGGGCGCGACGGCGGTTTAATCATCCAGTATCAGCTGCAACCGGCGTGACATTTCTAACCGGTTAAGGCGGCTTTGCTTGACCTTAAGGTCCGGCACGGCAATGTGCGGGGCGCGGCGCGCTGTGTGCCGTGAACCCATTCCTTTCGAGCGGTCCTCTCCCCCATGGCTGGAGCCATTCTCAACACGCTGCGACTTGCCAAGGCCGGCGTTGTGCTGGCCAGCCACAGCGTGCGCTTTGTGCCGAAAGACGGGCCGGAGCCGCTGCCGTTCAAGCTGGCGCGGATCGCGACGCTGCCGGTGCGCGCGCTCGCGGCGCCGTTCCAGTGGGGCAAGCCGCGCGACAAACGGATTTCGGCGGCACTCGCCGCGCTCGGGCCATCGTACATCAAGCTCGGGCAATTTCTGGCGACGCGCGGTGACATCATCGGGCCGGAGCTGCAGGGCGATCTGGCGCAACTGCAAGACCGGATGCCGCCGTTCGGGATGGAAGAAGCGCGGAGGGCGATCGAGTCTTCGCTCGGCGGTAAACTCGAAGATCATTTCGTGGAATTCGGGCCGCCGGTGGCGGCGGCATCGATCGCGCAGGTGCACAAGGCGGTCGTGATCGACAACGGCGAGCGCCGCACGGTGGCCGTGAAGATCCTGCGGCCGGGGATCGAGAAGCGGTTCAAGCGCGATCTGGATAGCTACTTCTTCGCGGCGCGGCTTGTTGAGCGCTGGCATGAACCGTCGCGGCGGCTGCGGCCGGTGGCGATCGTTGAGAACCTTGCTCGTACGACCGAACTCGAGATGGATTTACGGCTCGAAGCGGCTGCCATGTCGGAGATGGCGGAAAACCTGTCGCCGGATGACGGGTTCAGGGTGCCGCGCGTGGATTGGCGGCGGACGTCGAAGCGCGTGCTGGTCACCGAGTGGATCGACGGCATTCCCATCGGCGACAAGGCGGCGCTGAAAGCGGCCGGCTACGACGTCGATCAGCTCGGGATGACGGTCATCCGTTCGTTCCTGACGCATGCGATGCGCGATGGTTTCTTCCATGCGGATATGCACCAGGGGAACCTGTTCGTCGACAAGACGGGCACGGTGGTGGCGGTCGACTTTGGCATTATGGGCCGGCTCGGCATGCGCGAGCGGCGTTTCTTGGCAGAGATTCTGCACGGGCTTATCACGCGCGACTACAAGCGGGCCGCTGAGGTGCATTTCTGGGCCGGGTATGTCCCGCCGCATCATCCCGTCGAGGTCTTTGCGCAGGCTCTGCGGGCTATCGGTGAGCCGATCCATGGCAAGACGGCATCGGAAATCTCGATGGCGGACCTGCTCGGGCAGTTGTTCGCCTACACCGACGTGTTCGATATGGAGACGCGGCCGGAACTGATCCTTTTGCAAAAGAGCATGGTGATCGTGGAAGGCGTGGCGCGGGGGCTCAATCCGTCGCTCAATATGTGGGTGGCGGCGGAGCCAATCGCGAAGGAGTGGATCGAGAAGAATTTAAGCGTCATGGGCCGTCTGCGGGATGCGGGCGACGGCGCAACGATGTTGGCGAAACTCGCTGGCGACCTGCCGGTGGTTCTGGCGAGCGCGGAGCGGGCGTTTGGCGCGCTGGGCGCAATGGCCGAACGCGGTGTGCGTCTCGATGATGCGACGATCGAGCGGCTGGCCGAAAAGCAGAGCCGCCATGGGCGTTGGCGCACGGCGGCGCTGTGGGTCGCGGCGATTGCGCTTGCTGTCCTGGCATTGGGGCAAGCGGGCGTGATTACGCCTTAAGAATTGAGCGCGCCATTGCGCCCCCTTCCCCAAGGGAAGAGGGCGCTTGGTGTCAGTCGCGGCAGGGGAAGTTGACGGTCGCGTAGGGCACCTTGAGGCGGCAGTTGCCGTTGCCGGACTTCTTCAGGCCGTAGCCGGTTTCGCGTTCGAGTTCGGCGAGGCGTTTGGCGATTTTGCCCATGTCGATGCCGGGTTCGTCTGCTTCTTCTTCATCGGCGGCGACGACGGGGGCGTCTTTCTCATCTTCAACGCCGGGGAGCGCGTGAACCTGCGGGGCCTCTTCGGTCGCTGGTGCAGGTGTGGTTTCAGACTTGGGTTCTGACTTTGCGGCAGGCGGCGGCACCGGCTCGGCGCGCGCGACTTCGACGGGAGCTGCAGCCTCCGAGTCAGTAGGTTTCTTGGCCGGACGCTCGGCGGGCTTGGGGGCTGGCGGGACGATCTTGGTTTCGGGTTTCGCCGCAGCCACGTCCTTCTTGGCAGCGGTCTTCGCCTCGGACTTGGCCGCGGACTCCGGCCTTGCCTTCGGTTCAGCTTTGGCCTTTGGGTCAACCTTCGCGACGGTCTGTTCCGAACCGCAGCGGACCAGATTGGCCGGCGCGCGTTTCCAGATCATCGTTTTGGAGAAGAACTTGGAGCCGGCATAGCCGGTGACCTGAAGCGTGCCGTTGGAGAGCGGCTTCAGTTCGACGTCGTACTTTTTCTTCTTGTCGGGGTTATAGATCCAGCCGTTGTCCCAGACATTGGCGCCGACCTTGGCGGCGTTGCCGATGATCTGCCGGCCGCAGCCTTTGGTGTCAGTCGTATCTTTGACCCAGACGACGTGGCCGCAGAGGCCGCCGCCGCAGTTCTTGATTTCGATGGCGCCGCGGCCGGTGTCGTTCATCCAAACGCCAGTTGGATCGGCGGCCTGTGCGGCGGTGGAGGAAAAGAGCACGATGCCGGTGATGGCGGACACGGTGAGAATGGAACGATGCGCAGGCATGGCAAACCTCACGTTTCGAGAAAACGCCGCCTGCACAGTGCCGGGCGCGCGCATTTCACGTCGGCCCCCATCCGCTCGTGAACTATTCCATAACTAGACGTGGTGGGAAACCCGCGCTGTTCCCATAGTTACAGCCGTTGAATGGTTAACAAACCTTTATGAGCATATCGGACGGCCGATAACTTCATTGAAAACGGTGAATGGGGCACAAAAAAGAGAAGACCGGAGCGCGCCCCCCGGCGCTTCCGGTCTTCTCCCCCCTCTGCCGGCGCTAGGCTCCGGCAATTCAAATGTCGTGTGATCAGCCGTCGACGGTTTCCTTGCCGGCGGCCGGCATGGTGGCAATCGCCGGGATCATCGGCTCGGAGACGTCGCGGTCGCGGCGGCGGGCCTGCGGCGGCTGGAAGGCGCGGCGGGCGTGGAATTCGCAATAGGGCAGACCGGCTGCCTTCTGCTTGCCGCAGAAGTGGAAGTCGGCCATCTGAGGGTCGCCGATCGGCCAGCGGCAGTGGCACTCCTGCAGGGTCTGGATGGTCTTGCGCTCGGCGAGCGGGATGTCGAGTTCTTCGGCCGAGGGCATGAACGGTTCGGCCTGATAGATCATCTGCAGCGGCGAGTTGGGTGCTGCGGGGAAGCGGTTGCCCTTGGGCATCATGCGCTTGTTGCCGGGCAGGTTGGCGGCAGGACGCGGGCGCGGACGATGCGATTTCATGCGCGAGGTGGTGGCGCGGCCCGAAAGTCCGAGGCGATGCACCTTGCCGATCACCGCGTTGCGGGTGACGCCGCCGAGACGGCTGGCGATCTGGCTGGCGCTCAGCCCTTCCGACCATAGCTTCTTCAGCTGTTCGACGCGATCATCGTTCCAGCCCATAGCTTGAAGCTCCATAGTATCATACTCCCTGGCCGCGCCGCGGCCCTTAAGGGCGCGCGCCGGCAATGACGGGTCTGACCTGAACGGGAGCCGCAACCGAGACGCACGGATGTGCGCAACGGGGGACGCCGACGACAGGCGATGACCGCGAAAGAACGCTTGACGGAAAGACGCTTGAACTGGTGACGCGAACAAAAAAGGAGGCGTTTACAACTCTGCCTCGTTTACGCGTGACGGGCACGAAACTGACAAAAGGTGTCGCATTACGCGCGACATGTCGTGGCCGGACAGGAGGAAGGTACTACGAGTAGAATCCCGCCTACAAGGTGAGGCCGTTCGCAAGACGGGCGTTGACTTAGACAAGTGGCGTGGGGGCAACACACCGATTCGTGGAACGGCCGAATCCCGGGCTTTGCATGTTGCCATCCCCGGAAAACACATATGAAAAAGTCGAATCACTCACGGGTGTGGCGCGTTGACAGCCGGGGCCCGCCCGCGTACGAATTTTGTCTCTCGGCCGCCGGTACAGGCGGCCTTTTTGATTTTTTGGGTGAAGGGGAACCGCGATGGCCGAGCCGCGCGTGGCTCCAATGCCGGTCCGGGCGGAAACGGGCGGAGGGGGTCCCTCCGCGGCCGTGATGGGGACGTATGCCCGGCAGAACCTCGTTTTCGCGCGCGGTGAAGGGTCCTGGCTCTATACAGAGGCAGGCGAGGCATATCTCGACTTCGCATCGGGCGTTGCGGTCAATGCGCTGGGACATGCGCACCCCAAGCTGGTCGCGGCGTTGACCGAGCAGGCGGGCCGGCTTTGGCACACGTCGAACCTGTACCGGGTTGCTGGCCAGGAGAAGCTCGCGGAACGGCTCGTCGAGGTGACGTTCGCGGACAAGGTGTTCTTCTGCAATTCGGGCGCGGAAGCGTGCGAAGGCGCGATCAAGACCGCGCGGCGGTATCATTTCGTCAACGGCCAGCCGGATCGGTGGCGCATCATCACGTTCGAGGGCGCGTTCCACGGGCGGACGCTGGCGACGATCGCGGCGGGCGGCAATCCGAAATACTTGGAAGGGTTCGGCGAGCCGGCGGGCGGGTTCGATCAGGTGCCGTTCGGCGATCTCGATGCCGTGCAGGATATGATCTCCGACGATACGGCGGCGATCATGGTCGAGCCGGTGCAGGGCGAGGGCGGTGTCAGGACGGCGCCGGATGGCTTTCTGCAAGCGTTGCGGGCGCTGTGCGACGAGCACGGCCTTTTGCTCATTATGGATGAAGTGCAGAGCGGCGTTGGGCGCACGGGCAAGCTGTTTGCGCACGAGTGGTCCGGCATCACGCCGGACATTATGGCGATCGCAAAGGGGATTGGCGGCGGGTTTCCGGTCGGCGCGTTTCTGTCGACGGCGGAGGCGGCCAAGGGCATGACTCCCGGCACGCACGGGTCGACGTTCGGCGGCAATCCGCTGGCGACGGCAGTGGGTGCTGCGGTTTTGGATGCTGTGCTCGAGCCTGGATTTCTCGATACGGTGATCGCGCGGGCCAACCGGCTGGCGCAGGGTCTCGCGCAATTGAAGGACGAGTTTCCCGGCATTGTTCTTGAGGTGCGCGGCAAGGGTCTCTTGGCGGGCGTGAAGCTTGCGCCGCCTGTCGCCGATGTCGTGAAGGCCGTCATCGGCGAGAAACTACTGGCAGTGGGTGCGGGCGAAAACGTTCTGCGCATTCTGCCGCCGCTCAACGTGTCCGATGCCGATATCGCCGAGGGGCTTGCCCGTCTGCGCCGCGCGTTCGCGCATCTTTCCGCCAAATCCTGACATCCTTTCCAACCGATAAGGCCCATCGACAATGGCCAAGGCCAACGCCGTTAGACATTTTCTCGATATTGACCGGCTCGATTCCAAGACGCTGCGGCGCATGATCGACAATGCGCACGACATGAAAAAGGCCGGGCGCAAGGTGCCGGCGAAGATGCGGCCGAAGGGGATCGAAGAGAAAGTCCTGATCCTCATTTTCGAGAAGCCGTCGACGCGCACTCGCGTGTCGTTCGATATCGCCATGCGGCAACTCGGCGGAACGACGCTGGCACTCAATCATACGGATCTGCAGCTAGGACGCGGGGAGAGCATCGCGGATACGGCGCGCGTGCTGTCGCGCTACGGCGATGCGATCATGATCCGCGCCAACAGTCATGACACTGTTCTCGAACTGGCCGAGCACGCGACCATTCCGGTGATCAACGGTCTCACCGACAAGACGCATCCGTGCCAGATCATGGCCGATATCATGACGTTCGAGGAGCACCTGGGGCCGATCAAGGGACGGACGGTGGCGTGGGTCGGCGACGGCAACAACGTGGCGGTGTCGTGGATGCACGCGGCGGCGCGCTTCGGGTTCAACCTGCGGCTCGCTTGCCCCGAGGAACTCATGCCGTCAAAGACGTACCTCGACTGGGCGAAGAAGGAAAAGGCCGACATCTCCGTCGGTATCGATCCGGTGAAAGCGGTGAAGGGGGCGGATTGCGTCGTCACCGACACCTGGGTGTCGATGGGCGACAAGGACGCGACTCGGCGCAAACAGATCCTGCGGCCCTATGCTGTCACCGACGCCTTGATGGCGAAGGCGGCGAAGGATGCGATCTTCATGCACTGCCTGCCGGCCTATCGCGGGCACGAGGTGAGCGAGAGCGTTCTGGAAGGTCCGCAGTCGGTGATCTTCGACGAGGCCGAAAACCGGCTGCACGCGCAGAAGGGTGTGCTCGCCTGGTGTTTCGGCGTGGATTGAGTTTCGAGCGATATGGCAGGTTCCGAGACGCGCAGCGGTAAGACTCCCGGACTTCAGGTCCAGGGGGCGGACGATCTCGTGCTGCCGTTCTCGACCGACAAGTCGGGTATTCGCGGGCGCGTCGTGCGCATGGGCGGCGTGGTCGATACGATCCTGTCGCGGCACGACTATCCGGAAGCCGTCAGCGAGGCGCTGGGTCAGGCTTTGGCGCTGACGGCGATGCTCGGGCAGCCGCTGAAGCCCGGCGGGCGGCTCGGCTTTCAAACGCGCACCGATGGGCCGATCCGGTTTCTGCTGGCCGACTACGAGGCGCCCGGGCGGTTGCGCGGATACGCCAGTTTCGACGCGGAGGCCATTGCGGCGAAGGGCCCGCGGCCGAAGCAAGGCGATCTGATCGGCAGCGGGCACATGGCGATGACGCTGGAACGCGTCGGCGAGGACGATCGCTATCAGGGCATCGTCGCGCTCGACGGCCAGAGTCTAGGGGCGGCGGCGCTCACCTATTTCCGCCAGTCGGAGCAGTTGCCGAGTTACGTGCGGCTCGCCGTGGCGCGGCACCGCGTGCAGGGCGGCGACGGATGGCACTGGCGCGCGGGCGGGCTTTTGATCCAGCATCCGACCGCCGACGTGGAGGACAACGACAGTCCTACCGCGCCGCCGGAGCAGGAGAACTGGCAGCGGGCGCGCATCTTAGCTGCGAGCGTGGAAGATCACGAGTTGATCGATCCGACGCTGTCGGCGGAGCGGCTGCTGTTCCGGTTGTTCAACGAAGAAGACGTGCGCGTGTTCAAGGGGCAGCCGCTCGATGCCACCTGCCGCTGTTCGCGCGAGCGCGTGCAGATGTTTCTGACGCGGTTTCCGGACGAAGATCTGGACGGCTTGCGCGAGCCCGACGGCAGCATCTCGGTGACATGCGAGTTCTGCAATACGAAGTACTCATTTTGATTCCGCCTTCCGACACGCACATTGTTGGCCAACACTCGGCAAGCCGGTGTTGGGCACGTTTTGGCCAACACTCGGCAAGCCGGTGTTGGGCTGGGCGCGCCGGCCGGAAGGCGCGGTGCCGCCTCACTCCTCGCGTTCGCGGGCGTAGGAGATGATGGAGAGGAAGCGGATGGGAAGCTTGATCAGTTCTTCGGGGCCGTGGGGTGCGTCGGCGTCGAAGAACAGGCTGTCGCCGGGAAGCATGGTGTAGAGCTTGTCGCCGTGGCGGTACACGACCTCGCCTTCGAGCATGTAGAGAAATTCCAGCCCTGAGTGCTGGAAGAGCGGGAAGACGTCGGACTTCTCGGTGAGCGTGATCATGTAGGGCTCGACGACGAGGCCGGAGGCGTTGCCGCCGGAGAAACCCAAAAGCTGATACTGGTGTCCGGCGCGGGTGCCGCGGCGTTCGATGACGAGGCCCTGTCCGGCGCGAACGAAGACGGCGTCGCGCTTCTCCTCGAAGCGGCGGAAGAGGGCGGTGACGGGGACGCCGAGCGCGCGTGAGAGACGCTGAAGCGTCGTCAGCGAGGCAGAGGTGACGCCGTTCTCGATTTTGGAGAGCATGCCGAGCGAGAGGCCCGTGGCGCGGGCGAGATCGGACACAGTGATGCCGAGCTTCTTGCGGAAGGCGCGGACTTCGCGGCCGATGGCGACTTCAAGGACATTGTCGCGGGCGCCGGAGAGTGCGTGGGGGTCTTGGCTGTCCAGGGCGACGGGAAGGTCGGGGTCTTCGCCGTCGTCGCCTTCTTGCAGATGTCCAATTGTTTCGAGGTCGGTATCAACCGGCTGCGGGCTTTGGCGTGTGCGCGGAGAGGGTGGGGCGAGTGCATCATCCCGGTTGAGTTTACGAACCGTCTCCGAAACTTTTTTCATCCGCTTTCCAGATCTCTCAAAATCGACCGGCATGCGAGGGCGTTGCCAAATTCTTGGGCAGCATCAATTAAGCAGTCAAAGAAATACAGGGCCGACGCGCTATCGGCAAGAATATGGAACGCGGGCGTGCTGCCGATGTCCGCCCGGGTCACTATGGCCGAGATCTTGGCGACCGAGGTCTGGGCGATCGTGAGGTCTGGAAACTTGTTCAGGCGGAAGTCAATGCCGCATATTTTTGCGAACATTTCCGGTGACTTAGCGCCTGTCACGACGAACCAAGCCTGGCTGTCCCGGCGCAGCATCGGGTAGGTGCGTTCGGCATCATCGAGGCGCCAATCGTCGTGGAGCTTTTGCAGCTTTCCGTCATCGCCGCAGAGCGGCGAAAGGAGAATCACCTCGCTGGCTGCGAGGACGAGGCAGAGGCCGCCGTCGGGCTGGCGGAAGGCGCGGTTGGCGGTTCCCTCCAGAACGATGCCGCGTTTTTTCATGGCGGGGATGGTCTCGCGGCCTTTGAAGCCGAGGCGGGGCAGGGGCGAGAGGTCGGTTATCGCGAGATGGCGGGCCGCATCGATGCTGCCGAGGCCGTCCGAGATGGCGGCGTCGCCTGCCGGGGTCGCGGTCCATTTTGCGCCGGTCTTGGTCAGGGCGGAACGGAGCGGCGTGCGGCGCAGGTGTTGTTCGGGCGTGGTCATCTTCAGATTTCCTGGCGCGCGTTGTCGGGATCGTAGAAGGGCGTGGGGACGACTTCTGCGGAGACCATCGTGCCGCCGTCGACGCGGATTTCGAAGCGGTGGCCGGTCTCGGTCATGTCGAGCGGCAGGTAGGCGAGGCCGACGACTTTGCCCAGTGTCGGCGATTTGACCACCGACGTGATGCGGCCGACGATGGCGCCGTTGCGGATGATGAGGTGGCAATCTTTGGGCGTCGGTGCGGCGCTATCTGTGACCGTGAAGCCGACGAGCTTGCGCGTGATGCCTTTGGCGGCCTGCATGTCGATGGAGCGCTTGCCGACGTAGAAGGGTTTCTTCTTGGCGAGTGCCCACTCCATGCCGGCTTCGATGGGGTTGGTGAGGCCGTCGGTATCCTGGCCGACAATGATGTGGCCCTTTTCCAGACGCAGGATGCGCTGGGCTTCGACGCCAAAGGGTTTGAGGCCGTGCGGCTTGCCGGCGGTCATGAGGATATCCCACAGCGCTTCGCCGAAGCTCGCGGGGCAATGGATTTCATAGCCTGCTTCTCCGACGAAGCCGACGCGCAAGACGCGGACGGGGATGCCAGCGAGCGTGCCCGTGCGCACGCCCATGTAGGGGAAGGCGTCTTTGGAGAAATCGATGTCGCTTGAGAGGGATTGCACGATGTCGCGCGCTTTGGGACCGGCGAGGTTCACCGCGGAATAGGCGGCCGTCACGTTGGCGACGTCGACGTCCGTCTTCCATTGCACGTTGAACCACGTCATCGCGCGATAGACCTGGTCGACGGCGCTTGTTGTCGCCGTGACGTAGTAGTGGTTGGGCGCGAGGCGGCAGGCGACGCCATCGTCGATGACGACGCCGGCGATGTCGGTCATGAGCGTGTAGCGGGCACGGCCGACGGGCTGCTTTTCATACGCCCAGGTGTACATCCGGTCGATGAAAGCGGCCGCATCCGGGCCGCGAATGTCGAGGCCGCCGAGTGTCGATACGTCGATCAGGCCGGCATTGTTGCGGACGGCGCGGACTTCATCTTCGATGGCGCGGGCGGCGTTGTCCTTGGCGCCATAGTAGGCGGGGCGGAGCCACAGGCCGGCGGTCATGAACTGCGCGCCCAGTTCTTCGTGGCGGCGGTGCATGGAGGTGAGGCGTGTTGGTTCGAAGGCGCGGCCGGCCATGTGCGCGAACTTCTCCGGCACGAGCGGCGGGCGGAACGTTGTGGTGCCGATGACTTCCGGCGGTTTGCCGGTGACGGCGCTGACGACGCGGATGGTATTGAGGTTGGCGTGGCGGCCCTGGCTCGGGCCGAGGCCTGCGGTGGAGTAGCGTTTGACGAGTTGGATGTCGTCGTAGCCGTCCTTGACTGAGTTGATGATGTCCTTCACCGACAGGTCTTCGTCGAAGTCGATGAATTCCTTGCCCTTGGCGCTTTTGAAGATCGGATAGGGGTGCGTGATCGACGCGGCGCCGGGATCGGTGGCGTCTGGTTGTGATCCGGCGGGGCTGCCGGCGGCGAGGCGGGCGGCGATGGCGCCGGTTTCCTTTGCGTGTGTTGAAACGCGATCCGGCGACCAGAGTCCGGCGGCGCTGCCGGCGAGCGAAACGCCTTCGGGTGCGTTCACCGCGCGGTGCATTTGAATGGCGGGATCGAAGACGACTTTCGCGCCGGCGTGGCTGGCGAGATTGAGGGCCGGCGAGCAGCCGACCGAGATCAGCACGCAGTCGCAGGTGATCCAGTCGGTGACGGACGAGGTTTTGCCCTGGGCGGTGATGGAGGCGATGCCGACGCTTTCGACGCGCAGATATCCCTTGGCATCGACGGGCGTGGCGTTGGTGACGATGCGAATGCCGCGAGCGCGGGCCGCTTCGACGGCGGGGCCTGTGGTGGTGCCGAGATCGACGATGGCGGCGACTTCGCTGCCCGCATCGAGGAGATCGAGGGCTGTTTCGTAGCCGAACGTATTGGACGTCGCGATGACGGCGCGGTTGCCCGGGCGGACGCCGTAAAGGCGCATCAATCGCTGGGCGGCGGTGGCGAAGAGAATGCCGGGGCGGTCATTGTTGCGGAAGACGATGGGCTGATCGAAGCTGCCGGCGGCGACGATGGTCTGGCGCGTGCGGATCTTCAAGAGGCGGTTGCCGGAGATCGCTGCCGCCCAGCCGTCGGTGAAAAGACCGGAGACGACGGTGCTGGTTAGGATGGTGAGATTTTTGATGCCGCGCGCGCGTGTGATCAGGTCGCGGCGGAGCGTGTCGGCGGCGTCGCGGCTGTCGCCCACGCGGCCGTAAAGGAGTGAGCCGCCCAGTTCCGAATTTTCTTCGATGAGCAGCGTTTCGGCGCCGCCTTCGGCAGCCGCAATGGCGGCCTCAAGTCCGGCCTGTCCGCCGCCGACGACGAGCACGTCGGTGAAGAGATAGGCCTTATCGTAGTATTTGTGTTCGGCGCGCGGATCCAGAGTGCCGAGGCCGGCCATGATGCGGATTGGGCGTTCAAAGTATTTCCAGACGCCGGCGGGGCGGAAGAACGTCTTGTAGTAGAAGCCGACGGGCAAGAAGCGGCCGAAATAGTCCATGATCGAGAAGGCGTCGCGTTCGAGCGAGCCGAGGCGATTGATGGACACAACGGCGAGGCCGGGTGTGACCGCGTGAAGATCGGCGCGGACGTTTGGTTCGTCGGCGACCTGCACGAGCGTGTTCGCGTCGAGGCCGTTCATGGTGAGTGCGCCGCGCGGGCGGTGATATTTGAACGAGCGGGAGAGCAGCACCTGGCCGGCGCCATAGAGGGCGGAGGCGATGGTGTCGCCTTGATAGCCGTTGAACAGGCGGCCGTCGAAGGTGAACGACAGCGGCTTTGTGCGGTCGATCAGCAGGCCAAAGCCGGGTTTGTCAATGCGGGCGGGGGAGGACGTGCTCATGCCGACGTTGCTCCCGTCTCCGTGCCGCCGGTGGCGGGCTTGGCGGCCGGTTCGGCTTCGCCGGACGCGTTGGCTTGCTGACGGGCGAGGAAAGCGTCGTACGTCATGGTTTCGAGGATCTCATCGGTGATCGTGTTGCGGCGGGCGATGAACCAGTAGTTGGTGGGGGCGTGTAGCCACCACTCGGTTATCTCGCCGGCGGTGTTGTCTTCCAGGAAGAGATATTCGGTCCATTGCGCATCCGTGGCGGTGGCGGGATCGGGCATAGCCTTCATCTCGCCGCCCCAGACGAATTCGGAGATGTTGCGCGGGCCGTTGAGCGGGCAGTTCAGGATTTTCATTTTGCCGCTCCCTAGTGGCCGACCGATGCCGCGCCTTTTTCACCGACGAGATCGAAGGTGTTGAAGCGCGAGAGGGCGAAGGGTTTCAAGAGATCGGGCTGGCGGCCGGTGGCGACGCATTCGGCCATGCGCTTGCCGCAGACGGGGGTGGCCTTGAAGCCCCAGGTGCCCCAGCCGGCGTCGATGTAATAGTTTTCGACGGGCGTGAGGCCCATGACGGGGGAAAAGTCCGGTGTCATGTCGGCCATGCCGGCCCATTGGCGCAGAATGCGGAGTTCGCCCATGAAGGGAAAGAGCTCCAACATGTGGCCCATCAGGCTTTCCTTGAAGTCGAGGGTGGAGCGGGAGGAGTAGAGCCCGTAGGCATCGGTGGCGCCGCCCATGACCATTTCACCGCGGGCCGACTGCGAAATGTAGACGTGAAGCGAGCCCGAGACGACGATCTGATCGAGGATGGGCTTGACGGGTTCGGACACGCAGGCTTGCAGCGGGATCGTCTTGATCGGCAGCTTGAGGCCGGCCATGCGCGCGACATGCGAGGATGATCCTGCGACGGCCTGCATGACCTTGGCGGCGTGTATGACTCCGCGGTTGGTTTCGACGCCGATGGCGCGGCCGTTTTCGATCAGGATCTTTTTGACTTCGGTCTGCGTGTGGACTTCGACGCCGCGCTTCATCGCTTCTTTGGCATAACCCCAGGCCACAGCGTCGTGGCGGGCGATGGCGCCGGGCGGGTGGTAGAGCGCGCCGAGCACGGGATAGCGGGCCTCGTCCGTCACGTTCATCGTCGGGCAGATGCGCTTGACTTCGGCGGCGTCGATGACTTCGGAGTTGACGCCCATGTGCTTGTTGACTTCCGCGCGCCAGCGGGCGGTGCGCATGGCGGCATCGGTGTGTGCGAGCGTGAAGTGGCCGCGCTCGGAGTACATGACGTTGATGTCGAGTTCGTTGGAGAGGGTGCGGAAGAGTTCGACCGACTCCTTATAGAATGCGACGCCTTCGGGGGTGAGATAATTGGCGCGCACGATCGTCGTGTTGCGGGCGGTATTGCCGCCGGCGAGCCAGCCCTTTTCGAGGACGGCGATGTTGGTGATGCCGTGATCCTTGGCGAGGTGATAGGCAGCTGCGAGACCATGGCCGCCAGCGCCGATGATGATCACGTCGTAGGTTTTCTTGAGGTCCGGCTTCCAACGGAAGTGCGGGTCGTCGGGGTGCTCCCGCGACAAGGCGTATTTCAAGAGTGCGAACGGCATTTCAATGCTCCGGCCATGGCCTCCGGCTTTATAAGCCGGATTCAAGGGCAGCTTTCACCCTGTAACCATGCCCCCGATTGTTCCCAAAGTGCAAGAAATTTTCCGGTTGTTCAAGTCTCGGGTCATCTCAACTTTGGTGATTTGCCTGTATTTGTTGCGGTGCACTGCATAATTTCCGCGTTTTCTGTTGCAAATGCAGGCAGTTCGTCTTGACATCTCGCGGCACCATGACGCAGACTTTCCGCTCAATAAAAATAGATTGCCTGACAGGCAACATTTTTGCGCCGGACTTAACCGGCCAATCTGGGGGAGGTCGCTTTGCAACAGAAAGCTATGGATCCGCGCGTCGAGAAGATGTTCGGACAGGACCGGATGTGGGCGATCCTCGCCCTCGTCGTGGTTTGGGCACTCTACACATTCGTCTTTTACATGCTGCTGCCGCATCTCAACGACGACGGCGTGCTCGGCGCGCTGCTCATCAGCGGCGGGCTCGTGATGCTTTTCAACGCCGCGGCGATCTGGGCGATGATCAAGCATTACAGCGAGGACAAGGCCCACATCTATGGCCTTGATCTCCACTACCTCGATCTCATGAACCAACGCAAAGATTGAGGAGCACACCATGAGCAACGGTGATTACATCCCGCCGCGCCAATCCGCGCTCGGGCAGTTTTTCGACAGCGTGTTCCTTCTGGCTCTGGTGTTCGCTGCACTGTTTGCGCCGATCTACCTCGGCCTGGCCGGCGGCGGCAAAACGGAACTCGCCATCGCCGATAAGACAACCTGGACCGGCCTTGGGCAGAACCCCGTTATGCAAGCGGCCTGGGAGAAACTTGGCTACACGCCAGAGACTGCGGCGCCGCTCATCGTGTCGCGCTTCGACTATTCGTTCGACCTCATCGCGCTCGGCGTCACCGCGCTTGTCGTGATCGGATATTTTCTTCTCGTGGTCGCGTTCTCCAAGAGCGAATACCGCGAAGTCATCGCCGAACGCTTCGGCCGCAAGACGGATTGAGGGGAACGCCATGCCTGATATCAGCACGCTCAATAACTATCAGCTTCTCGAGTACGGCGCCTGGGGCCTCTCGTTTGTGTTTGGTCTCTGGATGCTGTTGGACATGATGAAGACCAACATCACCTACTCCGAAGACCTTCTCATTTCGTCGCGTGAAGGCGAAATCGAAGACGCTCTCGTGATCGATCCGCCCCATCAGGGAGGTCACCTGTGAGCCAGACAACAACAATCCACGGCGAGAAAATCTCGCTTTTGCGCGTTCTCGGTCCCGGTCACGTGTGGGCGCTCGGCGTCGGCATCGTGCTCGTCGGCGAGTACATGGGCTGGAATTTTTCGGTGGGCAAGGGCGGTGCAATCGCGGCGCTGATCGCCTGCTGGGTGGCCGGGCTTCTCTACACCTGCGTGGCCATGATCGACTCGGAGGTGACTTCGACGGTGGCGGCCGCGGGCGGTCAGTATGCGCAGGCCAAGCACATCGTCGGGCCGCTGATGGCGTTCAACGTCGGCCTATTCCTCGTGTTCGCCTACACCATGTTGGAGGCCGCGAATGCGATTACGCTCGGCTACCTCGTCCAAACCGTGGGAGGGATGGCCGGGATGACGGATGCGGCGGGCGAGGCCTTGGTGCTGCACGACAAGCCATTCATCGTGCTCACCATCATGTTCCTCGCCTGGCTCAACTATCGCGGCGTCTATGCGACGCTGACGTTCAACCTCGTCATCACGGCCATCGCCTTCATTGCCATCATCATCCTCTTCTTTGCAGTGAAGCCTTGGACGGGCGAGGTGTTGAAGCATAACGAACTGCTGACGGGCCTGCCTTACGACTGGATCGGCGTCATCGCGGCGCTGCACTTCGGTCTCTGGTATTACCTCGGCATCGAAGGGACGTGTCAGGCGGCGGAAGAAGTGCGGTCGCCGGCGCGGTCTCTGCCGCTCGGCACGATGACCGGCATCATGACGCTGCTGATCGCGGCGACCATGACCTGGTACATTTGCGCCGGTCTCATGCCGTGGGAATATCTCGGGCAGGCAGTTACACCGCTGTTCGACGCGGCGCGGTTCATGGATTCCATGCCGCTGATGGTGTTGCTCTTCATCGGCACGATCTTCTCGACGCTGGCGTCGGCCAACGGCTGCATCAACGACGCGTCGCGGGCGTGGTTCTCCATGGCGCGCGACCGGTATCTGCCGCAGTGGTTCGGGGCGGTGCATCCCAAGTACCGCACGCCGTACCGGGCGATTGTGTTCCTGGTGCCGGTAGCGGTTCTCTTCGCCTACTACGCGCCGCTCGATCAGGTGATCACGTTCTCGATCCTGTCGGGTCTTCTCGGATACACGTTCATGACGTTCAACGTGATCATGTTCCGGCGCAAGTGGCCGCTCGGCACGATCCAGCGCGGGTACGTGCATCCCATGCATCCGCTGCCGGCTCTTGTGCTTCTGGTGCTTTGCGGCGCCACCTATTTCGCGGTGTTCCTGGGATATGGCACACAGCTGATGGCGATGATGCTGTTCTTCTTCATCGCGTCGCTGTGGTTCCACTTCCATCGCTATCGCTACGTGCGCCGTGGCGATCAGTTCTCGATGCCCTGGCCGCGTCCGCAAGGCGACTACTAATCCGTGTCACGACATCGGCCGCGGCGACGCAAGACGCGCCGCGGCCAACCCTTCAATCATGCGTAGAAGAGACCCATGACGGCGGCATTTCTCTTCGGGCTCATCGCCTTTTTGGCGGTGGTAGCCAACATCGCGATCCGCGATCATCGCCGGGCGGTGGCCGCGCGGCGGGCGCTGCTCGACGATTGCCGCGGCGTGCTCGACGAGGAGCGCTGGACCGCAGGCGCGGACGGGTTTCCGGCGCTCGAAGGCCGCGCGTTCGGGCATCCGGTGACTGTGGCACTTATCCCGGACACGATGGTTGTGCGGCGGCTGCCACAGCTCTGGCTATCGGTGACGGTGCTCGATGCAATGCCACGGGCGCCGTCGCTCTCGTTGCTGGCGCGGCCGTCGGGAAATGAGTTTTATGCGGGAACGTATCAGTTGCCCAACCGGGTGGAACCGCCGGCCGGGCTGCCGCTGGATGTTATGATCCGTGGCGACGGGGTCCGTGCCCATGCTCTCTGCCAACGGCTCTGTGGATTTCTCGCGTCGTTCCTCGCTGAGCCCAGCGTCAAAGAGATCACGCTTACGGCGCGAGGCGTTCGGATCGTGCGGCAGGTGGCCGAGGGCCGGCGGGGTGAACATCTTTTGCTGCGGCAGGCCGTGTTCGATTTATCCCAAGTTGAGCGTTCGGTGTTCGTGCAGACGTTGCGTGATGCGGCGGCGCTGGCGGCACAGCGGACCGCGGCCGTCGAGGAGCGCGCCGCGTGAAGGGTTCTCCGCCTCCGCACCCCTATCTTGTGCTGCTGCTCGCCATTCTGATGCCGGGCGGGGGGCACGTGCTCGCCGGACAACCACAGCGCGGGTTCGGCTTTGCTCTGTTCACGCTCATTCTAGCGGCGATCAGCTGGCACACCACGACGCCGGAACACTCCTTCATAGGCCGGGCGGCGCTGGGCTTGTTCGTCTGGGCGATTTCCATTCCGGACGCCTACCGGCTGGCGCGCACCCAGTATGAATTCTGGCAGCGCGGACAGGCCTAGGGCCGTTTGGATCTCTACTCCCAGGAAAAAAGTATTCTTGGTAGTTGAGGTTTGAAGGGGAAGTTGATAGCTTTCCATCATAGACGCTGACAGGGAGGCGCGCCCGATGTGTGGGATCGTAGGATTATTCATCAAGGACAAAGCCTTGGAGCCGCGGCTCGGAGAGTTGACGGCACAAATGCTGGCAACGATGTGCGAGCGCGGGCCGGACTCGGCCGGGTTCGCGGTTTACGGGGCGCCTGAAGATGGCAAGGCGAAGCTGACCGTGCAGTCAGCCGATGCGGACCATGATTTCGCCGGTCTGGAGGCAGCGCTCTCGAAAACGCTCGGCGTGCCGGTTGAGTTTGAACGCAAGTCGACGCACGCGGTGTTGACGGTGCCGGCGGACAAGGCCGAGGCAGCGCGCGCGGCGATCAAGGCCGGTCACCCCGGCGTGCGCATCATGAGTGCGGGCGAGACGATCGAAATCTACAAGGAAGTGGGCTGGCCGACGGACGTGTCGGAACAGTTTCATCTCAAAGAGATGTCGGGCTCGCATGCCATCGGGCACACGCGCATGGCAACGGAGAGCGCAGTGACGACGATGGGCGCGCATCCGTTTTCGACGGGGTCCGATCAGTGTCTCGTGCACAATGGCTCGCTGTCGAACCACAACAGCCTGAAACGCAAGCTGAAGCATGACGGAATGACGTTCGAGACGGAGAACGACAGCGAAGTAGCCGCTGCCTATCTCACGTGGCGCATGAATCAGGGCATGAACCTTGGGCAGGCGCTGGAGAAGAGCCTTGATGATCTCGACGGCTTCTTCACGTTCGTCGTCGGCACCAAGAACGGCTTCGGCGTGATCCGCGATCCAATCGCCTGCAAGCCGGCGGTGATGGCGGAGACGGATCAGTATGTGGCGTTCGGTTCGGAATACCGGGCGCTTGCCGGACTGCCCGGCATCGACAAGGCGAAGATCTGGGAGCCCGAGCCGGCGACCGTTTATTTCTGGGAGCGGTGAAGCATGCGCACGATCGATTTGGCTGTCACACCGTTGCGGGAGCTCAATTCCGAGCTTCACCGGCAGTCGGATGGGACCAACGAAGCCGAGTGGGAAATTCTCAATCCGCGCGGGCAGCATGCAGTGGCGGTGGGCGTGGATGCGCCGATCAAGGTCGCCGTGCGCGGACCCGTCGGATACTACGGCGGCGGCATGAACAAGAAGGCCACGATCACGATCCACGGATCGGCGGGGCCGGGTGTTGCCGAGAACATGATGTCGGGCAGCGTCGTCGTGAAGGGCGACGCCAGCCAGTATGCTGGCGCGACCGGACGCGGGGGATTGCTCGTCATCGAAGGGAACGCGGCCTCGCGTTGCGGGATCTCGATGAAGGGGATCGACATCGTGGTGCGCGGGAATATCGGGCACATGTCGGCCTTCATGGCGCAGAGCGGGCATCTGGTCGTGCTCGGCGATGCCGGCGATGCGCTGGGCGATTCCATCTACGAAGCGAAGCTGTTCGTGCGGGGGAGCGTGAAGAGCCTCGGCGCGGATTGCATCGAGAAGGAAATGCGGCCTGAGCATCACACGCAGCTGGCGACGTTGCTCGACAAGGCTGGCATCAAGGACGTGAAGACGAGTGAGTTCAAGCGCTACGGTTCGGCGCGCAAACTCTATAACTTCAACATCGATAATGCGGACGCATACTGATGACCTATCACAACCCGCCGACCACGCCGCGTAAGTCAGCCACGCTCGATGACTACACGATGTCGGAAATCCGCCGTGCCGCTGCGACGGGGATTTACGATATTCGCGGTGGCGGGGCGAAGCGGAAGGTTCCGCATTTCGACGACCTGCTTTTCCTCGGCGCATCGATGTCGCGTTATCCGCTGGAAGGCTATCGCGAGAAGTGCGGAACAAGCGTGGTGCTCGGCACGCGATTTGCCAAAAAGCCGATCGAACTGAAGACGCCGATCACGATCGCTGGCATGAGCTTCGGGTCGCTGTCGGCGCAGGCGAAAGAAGCGCTAGGTCGCGGGGCGACTATTGCCGGCACGTCGACGACGACGGGCGACGGCGGCATGACGCCGGAAGAGCGCGGGCAGTCGAAGACGCTCGTTTATCAGTATCTGCCGTCGCGCTACGGCATGAATCCCGACGATCTGCGCAAGGCGGACTGCATCGAAGTCGTCGTCGGCCAGGGTGCGAAGCCCGGCGGCGGGGGCATGCTGCTTGGTCAGAAGATTTCCGATCGCGTGGCTGAGATGCGCACGCTGCCGAAGGGTATCGATCAGCGTTCGGCGTGCCGGCATCCGGACTGGACGGGGCCTGACGATCTGGAAATCAAGATCCTTGAGTTGCGCGAGATCACGGACTGGGAGAAGCCGATCTACATCAAGATCGGCGGCGCGCGGCCTTACTACGACGTGGCGCTTTCGGTAAAGGCGGGCGCGGACGTGATCGTGCTCGACGGCATGCAGGGCGGCACGGCTGCGACGCAGGAAGTGTTTATCGAGCATGTCGGGCAGCCGACGCTGGCGTGCATTCGTCCGGCGGTGCAGGCGCTGCAGGATCTGGGCATGCATCGTAAGGTGCAGCTGATCGTGTCGGGCGGCATTCGTAACGGTGCCGATGTCGCGAAGGCGTTGGCGTTGGGTGCGGACGCGGTGGCCATTGGTTCGGCGGCGCTGGTGGCGCTGGGCGACAACGATCCGGCGCTGGAAGAGGAATACAACAAGCTCGGCACGACGGCTGGCGCCTACGACGATTGGCACGAGGGGCGTTGCCCGGCCGGGATTACGACGCAGGATCCGGAATTGGCGATGCGTCTGGATCCCGTTCGCGCGGGACGGCGTCTGGCGAATTATCTGAAGGTCATGACGCTGGAAGTTCAGACCATCGCGCGCGCGTGCGGTCATAACCACGTGCACAACCTCGAACCTGAGGATCTGTGCGCACTGACCATCGAAGCGGCTGCCATGGCGCGCGTGCCGCTGGCCGGAACGAACTGGATTCCTGGATTTGGAGGGGGCGGTTTCTAACCGCCCTTTCTTTTTGCCTCACACAATCAAAAAAATACGCAATCCTACCCGTCGACCGCAGAAGTGAAGGAAACGTCCATGACACAAGACCTCTCATCCTTGGCGAAAGACAAGGGCATTCGCTACTTCATGATTTCCTTCACCGATCTGTTCGGTATGCAGCGCGCCAAACTCGTTCCGGCGCAAGCGATTGCCGAGATGGAGCGCGATGGGGCAGGCTTTGCCGGATTTGCGACTTGGCTCGATATGACGCCGGCGCATCCGGATATGTTTGCCATGCCGGATGCGTCCGCCGTAATCCAGCTGCCGTGGAAGAAGGAAGTGGCGTGGGTGGCGGCTGACTGCGTGATGGACGATCAGCACGTGGCTCAAGCTCCGCGGGTCGTCTTGAAAAAGCTGCAGAAGCGGGCCGCCGACAAGGGCCTCTATAAGCGGACCGGCGTGGAGTGCGAGTACTTCCTCATCAATGCCGACGGGACGGGGATTTCGGACGGGCGGGATGTCGCGTCGAAGCCCTGTTACGATCAGCAGGCGCTGATGCGCCGCTACGACGTGATTTCCGAGATCTGCGACTACATGCTGGAACTTGGCTGGGGCGCCTACCAGAACGACCACGAGGACGCGAACGGCCAGTTCGAGATGAACTGGAATTTCGATGACGCGCTCATCACGGCGGACCGGCATTCGTTCTTCAAGTTCATGACCAAGTCGATCGCGGAGAAGCATGGGCTGCGCGCGACGTTCATGCCGAAGCCGTTCATGAATCTGACGGGTAACGGCTGCCACGTGCATTTGTCGGTCTGGGACAAGAACGGCACGACGAACATGTTCCTCGATAAGACGGACGAGATGGGGCTGTCGTCGCAGGGCTATAACTTCCTCGGCGGGATCATGAAGCATGCCGAGGGCATGGCCGCTATCACCAACCCGACGGTGAACTCATACAAGCGCATCAATGCGCCGCGCACGATCTCTGGCGCGACGTGGTCGCCGAACACGGTCACGTGGACAGGCAACAACCGCACGCACATGGTGCGCGTACCCGGCAAGGGGCGATTCGAACTTCGTCTGCCGGATGGCGCGGTGAACCCGTATCTGTTGCAGGCGGTGGTTCTGGCGGCCGGTCTCGACGGCATCGACACGAACGCGCATCCAGGGCCGCGCTACGACATCGACATGTACCAGCTGGGTCATACCGTGAAGGATGCACCGCGGCTGCCGCTCAACATGCTCGATGCGATCCGCGGCTTCGACAAGGATACGGGGCTCAAGGCCGCGCTCGGCGAGGAATTCTCGGCGGCGTATATCAAGATGAAGCAGCAGGAATGGAACCACTATGCCGCGCATCTGACGGACTGGGAGCGGGAGCAGACGCTCGACGTGTGAGGCGGGTTAGAAGGGTGGAATGCGGGCGGCCCAGCAGCGATGCTGGGCTGTTTGCGTTTGGGACCCGGCGCAAACGTGGCGGCCTGTTTCACGAGTTTTTATAGTATACCGTGTGGGAGATCGCGGTCCGCCAGACCAACCGTTCGAAGCGTTTTGTTGAGAAGGTCTGCCAGATCGGCTTCGTCATCCCCCTTATCCGTGGAGCGCGGACGCTATGTTTCCCCTGTCGGCTGTTCTGACCCGCATGATTCGCACCGGTGAGCTCATTGTCACCGATGCCACAGGCGGGGTGCACCGCTTTGGAGGCAAAATCCCCGGCCCCGCGGTCACGATGAAATTGTCCGATGCGGGCCTCTATCGATCCCTCGTGTTCAATCCTGAACTTGCAGCCGGCGAAGCCTACATGGCCGGCACGCTCACATTTCCCGGCTCCAGTTTGCGGGCGTTTCTGGAGCTCATGTCGATCAATCGAAATGATCGCCCGCCGACGCCGGTGCAACGCGCCGTCGGCACCACCGCCAAAATGTTCAAGCGCTTTCAACAGTCCAACCCGATCGGCCGGGCGCAGCAGAATATCGCCCACCACTACGATATCGGCAACGCGCTCTATCGGTTGTTCCTCGATGAGGAGCTTTTTTACTCATGCGCGTATTTCGAGACCGACGATGACACCCTTGAGGCGGCTCAACGGGCGAAGTGCCGCCTGATCGCGGCCAAGCTCGGCCTTAAGCCCGGCCAGAAGATTCTCGACATCGGCAGCGGATGGGGCGGCTTGGCGATCTATCTGGCGCAAATGGAGGACGTTGATGTCCTCGGGGTGACGCTCTCCAAAGAGCAGCACGCACTGGCGCAGGAGCGCGCGCAGAAGGCCGGCGTTGCAGACCGCGTGAGATTTGAGCTGAGGGACTACCGCGAGCTCGATCAGAAATTCGACCGACTCGTGTCGGTCGGCATGTTCGAACATGTCGGGGTGCCGCGCTATGACGAGTTCTTTGCGCATGTGAACAAACTGATGCCTGACGACGGCGTGATGCTTCTTCATTCGATCGGCCACATGAGCCCGCCCTCCACCGCCAGCCCCTGGCTGCGCAAGTACATCTTCCCCGGCGCGTACTCACCTGCTCTCTCGGAAGTTTTTCCCGCAGTCGAACGCAATCGGCTTTGGGTGACCGACTGCGAGTTTCTTCGGCTGCACTACGCCATGACGCTAAAGCACTGGTACACGCGCTTTGAAAAGCATCGTGCCGAAGTCCAGGCCATGTACGACGAACGCTTCTGCCGCATGTGGGAATTCTATTTGATCAGCGCCGAAATGATGTTTCGTACCGGCGCCCAGGAAGTCTTCCATCTGCAGCTTTCGCGCACGCGCGACGCCTCTCCCATCCGCCGCGATTACATGATCGACATTCAACGCGAGCTGAAGCGCCGCGAAGCTGACCGCCTTCCTCAATTGGCGGGGACGTAGCCTCTCACTCCGCTGCGATGACGGCGGCGGGCGTTGCGGCTGAAATGGGCTGGGCCGGGCGTGGGCGGGCGTTGGAGGGGAGTCGGCGATCGGCGAGCATGTGGGACAGCGCGCGTTCAGAGAGCGCTGTGATCGTGAACAGCGGGTTGACGCCGAGGGAGCGGGGGATGATCGAGCCGTCGATGACGTAGAGGCCGTCGTGGACGGACGTGGAGCCGCGTCCGGCGCTCGTGTCGAAGACTTCGGACTTGTGATTGACGACGCCTTCGTTTGCTTCGCGGCCCATGGCGCAGCCGCCGAGCGGGTGGGCGGTAGCTGGTTGGTGGCCCATGACGGTGCCGGCGAGCGGGTTCTTCACGTAGTCGCCGCCTGCACTTTCGACGACGGCGCGGAGTGCTGCGTCGAGGCGTTCGTAGCAGGGCTCCTTGGCGGCGTCTTTCCAGGCGAGTGCGAGCTTATCACCGTCGAGGCGGAAGACGCCGGACGCGCTATCGTGCGAGACGGCGAAGTACGTTTGCAGGCTGGCGAACGGGCCTTTGTACACGCCGCTGACGAGGCTTTGCAGCGCGCCGAGCAGGCGGCCGTTGGGCAGGAACATGACGGGCAGCGAGGGCGCGACGGCGGAGGGGACGGCGCCTTCTTGCACAGTCAGTTCATTGTCGAGATTGTCGGCGTCGCGGAATTCGAGCTGGCCGGTGACGGAGGCGCCGATTTCCATGCCGTCGATGCGCGGCGGATAGCCGACGCCGACGGAGTTGACGATGGTCTTGGCGCCGTAGCCGAAAGCGATGATGTCTCCGTTGGCAGAGAAGCGTTGGCCGAGGCGATCGGAGACGGAGAGGCCCTGGTCGCGCGAGCGGAGCAGGATTTCTGTGGAGCCGAGCGTGCCGGCGGCGAGGACGACGATGGCGGCTTCGAGGACGATCTCCGCGCCTTTGCCGTTCGTCGGAGCGGCGTGGACGCGCCACGTTCCGTCTGGAGCTTTGGCGATATGGCGGACGGTGATTTCGGTGAACATCTCCGCGCCGTGGCGGGCGGCGTCGGGCAGGTAGGTGAGGGCGACGGTATTCTTGGCGCCGACGTTGCAGCCGGCGCAGCAGTCGCCGCAGCGGGTGCAGGCGGGTTGCACGATGCCGGCGGGGTTGACGTTGTCCTCAAAGCTCACGGCGACGCGCGGTGTGACGAGATGGGGCTTGCCCAGTTTCCGGCCGGCGTCGGCGAGCACGATGTATTTGGTCATCTCGGCGGCGCGCGGGTCGCTCGCGGGGCGCAGCCATTCCTCGGCGCGGGCATAGCCGCGATCGAGCCCGCCGTCCTGGCGGATCTGGCCGGGCCAAATTTCATCTTCGAAGACGCGGCGGTCAGGTCGCAGCGTGACGCCAGCGTTGACGAGCGAGCCGCCGCCAAGACCGCGGCCGACAAGGACGTGCATGTCGTCGCCGAGGCGGATGTCGAACAGCGCCGTGTCGGAGCCGGTCTTGAAGGATTTGCCCTGGACCTGGAAATCGTTCTTGAGGTCGGGGAATTTGGCGGGGAAGCCGCCGGTTAGGACTTCGCGGCCGCGCTCAAGTACGGCGACCGATTTTCCTGCGCGCGCGAGGTGGGACGCCGCGACGCCGCCGCCGTAGCCGGAACCAATTACGATGACGTCGTATTTCGCTTTCAGCGCATCCAGCGGACGCGACAGCCGGGCCATGGTTAATGTCTCCCCCCTGACGTTCGCATTAGGAGTAGCCGCTTCGGATGGGATTGGCACCTGTTCCTGTTGGCTTCCTTTGGGCAGCGTTACCGTCCCGCAACGGCGGTGTTTCAGTTCTGCACTTTTGATTTTCGAAGCGTACTCTCCATTTGACAGCATCCGGCCGATCCTTGAACAAGGCGGCATAAAAATCCGAGGAGAACTCCCCCATGCATGTGACGATCGACGACGCCCAGAAAATCATCCTGGCTGCGCGCAAGGCTGCGGAAAAGACGAAGACAAAAATGTGCATCGCCATCGTCGACTCGGGCGCCAACCTGAAGGCGTTCCACCGCATGGATGATGCGTGGGTCGGCTCGATCGACATCGCGATCAAGAAGGCGAAGACGGCGGTGTTTTTCGGGATGCCAACGGGGCAGATTGGGAAGTTGTCGCAGCCGGGTGGGCCGCTTTTTGGTATCGAGCATTCGAACGACGGTCTGATTACGTTTCCGGGCGGATTGCCGATCGTTGACCACGAAGGCGTGCTGATCGGGGCGATCGGCGTGTCGGGATCGTCGGTCGAGAACGATCACATCGTGGCGGAAGCCGGCGTGAAAGTGTGCGGAGTTTCCGATTTGCCGGCGCATCCCTGGCGGACGTAACGCGCGAACGTCTTGCGTGACGATCGAGGCCCTGTCTCACGCGCGTGGGACAGGGCCTCTTTTCTTGTGTCAATCGAAGCGGGGTAGGTCACGCATGTCGAGGGTGGGGGCGCCGGGGCCGGTGTAGTCGTTCGCCGGCGCGCCCTCTATGACGGGCGGGGTGGGCGGCAGGGCGAAGCGGCCGTCGGAGGATGTGGGTGCGCCGGGCGCGGGATTAAGCGGGCGCTCGATGGCGGCGGGGTCTTTGGCTGGCGGCGCCTTTTTGACCAGCGCGTGCATCGCGATCCACGGCAGGGCCATGACGATGGCGACCATTAAAAGCTGGATGCCGACGTAGGGCACGGCTCCCCAATAAATCTGCGACGTGAGCACGGGTTCGGTGGTCTTGCCGGTGACCTTGTCGGTGTAGGGCTCTTTGGGCGCGACGGAGCGCAGGTAGAAGAGCGCGAAGCCGAAGGGCGGGTGCATGAAGCTCGTTTGCATGTTGACGGCGAGCAGGATGCCGAACCACACCATGAAAGGCGAGACGTCGGCGACGGTTTCGACGATGGCGCCGTCGGCGCCCGTGGTGGCGATGACGGTGAAGCCCATGGCCTTGGCGATTTCGACGGCTTCCGGTGCCGTGCGGAAAATCGATTCCGCGGCGGGCTTCAGGAGCGGCACAAGGATGAAAGCCAGTTCGAAGAAGTCGAGGAAGAAGGCCAGCAGGAAGACGAGGATCATGACGGCGATGAGGAAGCCGTACATGCCGCCGGGGAGCGAGGTGAGCAGGTGCTCGACCCAGATGTGGCCGTTCACGCCGTAGAAGGTGAGCGAGAAGATGCGGGCGCCGATGAGGATAAACATCACGAAGGCGGAGAGCTTGGCGGTGGCTTCGGTGGCTTGCCGCACGATCGGCCAGTTGAGGCGCTGGGGTTCGCTGTTGAGATAGCGGTTGATGCCAGCGAGCAGGAGGGCCCCGACCGCGCCCATTGCGCCGCCTTCGGTGGGCGTTGCGAGGCCGACGAGAATGGTGCCGAGGACAAGGAAGATCAGCATCAGCGGCGGCACCATCACGAAGGTGACGCGCTCGGCAAGCGGTGAGAGGAAGCCGCGTCCGGTGGAGCGGATAGTGGCCTTGTTGACGAGGGCGACGGCGAGGGCAACGAGGATGGAGACGGCCAGCGCGAGAATGAAGAATTCCATCGCCGTGTAGCCGGAGTTCCAGAGCGCGGCGGTGCCGATGGCGCCGGAGATCAGTGTGAGGATGCCGAGCGAGGGGAGGCCGCGCGTGCCATCGGGCTTGCGGTGGCCGATTTCTTCCGGCGGAAGGCCGGGGCCGGCGGCGGGATTGATGCGGCAGACGACAAAGACGTAGAGCGCGTAGAGGCCGGCGAGCATGATGCCGGGAAGCAGCGCGCCCTTGTACATCTGGTCGACGGAGCGGCCGAGCTGGTCGGCGAGCACGATCAAGACAAGCGAGGGCGGGATGATCTGGGCGAGTGTTCCGGAAGCGGCGATGGTGCCGGCGGCGAGGCGGCGGTCATAGCCGTAGCGGAGCATGATCGGCAGTGAGATGAGGCCCATGGAAATGACGGACGCGGCCACAACGCCGGTAGTGGCGGCGAGCATGGCGCCGACGAAAATCACCGCATAGGCGAGGCCGCCACGGATGGTGCCGAACAATTGTCCGATGGTTTCAAGCAAGTCTTCGGCCATGCCAGAGCGTTCAAGGATCAGCCCCATGAAGGTGAAAAACGGGATGGCGAGGAGCGTGTCGTTGCGCATCACCTCATAGATGCGGCCGGGCATCGAGTTGAGCAGCGGCCAGGAGAGCGTGATGACGCCGTCGGAGTAGGGGGCGAGTTCGACGCCGATGACAAAGAAGATGAGGCCGACGGCACCGAGTGAGAAGGCGACGGGGTAGCCCAGCAGCAGGAATGCCACGAGGGCTGCGAACATGATCGGCGCGAGGTTTTGCGCGAGGAAGACGGACATGGGGTTTGATCTCCGCTCCCGCTAAGGCTTTGCCGGTTCGGCGGCGCTGGTGACCGCTTCGTGGTAGCCGCCTTTCGGTTTCGGCTCCTCCATGTCGCCGCGCATGATGGCGATGCGCTTGATGAGTTCGGAGAGGCCTTGCGCGAAGAGGAGCGCGAAGGCCAGCGGGATGAGCCATTTGATCGGCCATTGCGGGAGGCCGCCGGCGTCCTTGGACTGCTCGTTCTGCATCCAGGAAATCGCTGCGTAGTTCCAGGACGTGTAGATGATGAGCGCGGCCGTCGGCAGCAGGAAGAAGACGTGGCCGATCAGTTCGATGATGTTGCGGGTGCGCTTTGAAAGGCGGGCGCTCACGATGTCGATGCGGATGTGTTCATTGTCTTTGAGGGTCCACGGTGCGGCGAGGAGAAAGGCGATCGCGAACATCCACCACTGCAACTCGAGCCAGGCGTTGGACGAGGTATCGAACAGTTTGCGAATGATGGCATTGCCGGCGCTGATGACGGCCGCTGCCACAATAAGCCACGCGACCGTGCGGCCGATCCACGTATTCAGCGCATCGATTGCGCGGCTCAGCGAGAGTAGCGCCTGCATCCCCACTCCGTCCCCGTCCCGTTCCGGTCGTTTCCGGCTCGTGCAGCCCTTGTGCAACCCTTGTACTGGGCTTTGGCCGTGACTTCGTATACCCGTGGGGCCGGGTGACTTCCAGCGCGGCCTCTCCTAGTATCCGGCCTCTTCTTTAAAAGGGGCCACTGGCGCACGCCGTCTGACTGTGCGCGGCCCTCGATTCACGGCACTCCCAGGAGCATCACATGGCAGTTGATAAAGCGAAGGTCCTCGACGCGCTGCGCCGCGTTAAGGGGCCCGATCTGACGAGCAATCTCGTCGACCTGGGGCTCGTGTCTGAAGTTCTGGTCAAAGACGACAAGGTCTATTTTTCGATCACGGTGCCGGCGCACCGGGCGCAGGAATTGGAGGCGTTACGGCAGGCGGCCGAAAAGATGGTGTCGGGTATCGAGGGCGTAGCCGGGGCGACCGTGGTGCTGACGGCCGAGCGCGGGGCCGAGCCGCAGCGGGCGCCAGCGCCGCCGCCGATGCGGCCGGCGCCGCCGCTTGTGAAAGAGCATGACCGGGTGCGCGATGCGCGGGCGAAGGGTGCGGCGGGCGATGGGGGAACCGCTCGGGCTGCTCCGAGCGGTCCGGCACCGTCGCTGTCGCCCAGCGGGGCGAAGCAGCCGCTTGGGATTCCAGGGATCAAGCATTTGATCGCGGTGGCGTCGGGTAAGGGCGGCGTTGGCAAATCGACGACGGCTGTGAACCTCGCGCTCGGTTTGCAGGCCATTGGGCTCAAGGCTGGCATCATGGATGCGGATATTTACGGGCCGTCGCAGCCGCGGTTGTTGGGCTTGTCGGGGCGGCCGGAGGTTCTCGCCGGCAACAAGCTGAAGCCGATGGAAGCGTATGGCCTCAAAGCCATGTCGATGGGCTTCATGGTGGACGAGGGTACGCCGGTCGTCTGGCGCGGACCCATGGTTGTTCAAGCTCTCAATCAAATGCTGCGCGAAGTGGCGTGGGGCGAGCTCGACGCCTTGATCATCGACATGCCGCCGGGGACGGGCGACGTGCAATTGACGATGGCGCAGCAGGTGCCGCTGTCGGGCGCGGTGATCGTGTCGACGCCGCAGGACCTCGCCTTGATCGACGCGCGCAAGGGGCTCGCCATGTTCCAGAAGGTGAACGTGCCGGTGCTCGGTCTCATCGAGAACATGAGCTACTTCCTGTGTCCGAGTTGCGGGACGCGGAGTGATATCTTCGGGCACGGTGGGGCGGAAGAGGAAGCGCGCAAGCTCAAATTGCCGTTCCTCGGCGGGGTGCCGCTGCATATGGAGATCCGCGAGCGGTCGGACAGCGGCAAGCCCATTGTTGCCACCATGCCCGAGGGTCCGCAGGCGCAGATCTATCGCGAGATCGCGGCGGCGGTTTGGGGCGAAGTGCAGAAGTCGGCTGGCGTGACGCCGCCGGAGTTGAACGTGACGCCGGGCGGCGACGTGCTGCGCATTGCGTTTGCGGATGGCGACCGCTTCGATCTCACGGCGGAAATGCTGCGCGTGATGAGCCCATCAGCGGAAGTGCAGGGCCATTCGCCCGATCAGCGCGTGACGGTGGGGAACAAGAAGAATGTTCGCATCGCGGAGTTGAAGCCGATTGGCACCTACGCGGTGCGCATCGTGTTCGACGACCGGCACGATACGGGCCTGTTCACGTGGGATTACCTGCGCACGCTCGGCCGCGAGAAGGAGAGCCGCTGGGCGGGGTATCTGGCGGAGTTGAAGGCGAAGGGGTTGGGGCGGGGGTGATGGGGGCATCGCCGTTTATAGCGGCGTGCGCTCAACCATCCGGACCATTTCCTTCTTGCCGCGAGTCGCTAGGGTGGCACCACCAAGCAGTATCAATCCCACAGTCCAAATCGCGAACCACTCAAACAGCACATTCAGACCCGCCACACCCACGATGGCCTGTCCCAATCCGCTTCCTTGCAATGAACGCCGTGCATCGCCGATGCGTGACAACACAAAGATAATCTCGGCTGCTATCCAGAGATTGAACCCTACGAATGTCCATTTTACCAGCCGTCCGAAGAGCGATCTCGGCTGCCGCCGCTCGCGCCAGATTTCGGTCGCGGTCTGCATAATTATCCCCGCGCTGACCCACCGTCGCAGCGGTATTTAAATTCCCACTGCGGTTTCAGAACCTCGTAGCCGTCCACGATCACACACGACGCGCGCCCCGTGTTGGCCAGATACTGCTCGGCTGCACGCTGATACCCGGGTTTCGCTGAACCAGCGAGTCCGAACGTCGCGCCGTGCGCTGCGGCGACTCCAATAGATGGATTGACCATCATTGTGCCTTTGTCGGGCCGGTCGAAGACCTGAAACGTATCTTCCGGCGTCTGGACCGGCACGCTCGAAATGGATCCGTAAGTCTCGACAACGTGACTAACGCCGCCGCACCCCGCCAGTGCACAACCGGACAAAACGGCTAGCAGGCGAATATTCATCGCAATTTTCTCCTCGGCAATCTGTTCCACGATTACGCCTTTTTGCCAAATCTGGCCACGGTTCGCCGGGTGTCCCACTGTGCAAAACCCTCTCCCACGTCATCCCGGCGAAGGCCGGGACCTAGTCAACGTGCAGCAGGATGAACAGCGCGGCTGCGTCCAGAGCGTTGGCCAATGCTGTGAAAACGTTCGTGTTGAAGTTTGTCTGGGTCCCGGCCGGCTTCGCTGCGCTCGCGCGCCGGGATGACGGTGAAAGAGCGAAGTGTTGATCTCGCGCGGCGTTGTGCGCCGCGCGCGCATCCCCAAGGTCGTCATCCCGGCGAAGGCCGGGATCCGCGCAAGCTTCTGGTGATGCGATTTGTCAGAGGCTTGGATGGGCCCCCGCCTTGATTGCCTTGCGATGCTCCGCATCGACGCGGCGGTGACGGTGTGGTGATAGCGGTGAGCTGTAGCTGTCACCAACCTTGTGGCGCGATGGGTCCTCGGGACCCCGGCCTTCGCCGGGGCAGGCAACCCGAGGATGACACCTGTGGGGTGGTGCGTGAGAGAATCTACCGCCGACAAAACAAAGGCCGCATCGCTTTCGCGATGCGGCCTCGTCTGTCTTGATCGCTGGTTCGTTCGGGACCTTCGCTTGGCCCACACTCCGCAGGCGGGTGTGGGGCGGAGGACTATGCGGCCTTGCGGGCGGCTGGTCCGCGGACGGTCGCGAGCGGCTTCTTGAAGCGGGCGCCATCGGAGGGAAGGCGCATCTTCTTCAGCACCGCTTCGCGCGCGGCGAAGCTGTCGGCGAACGCAGTCATCGCCATCTCGGGGCGGAGAACGCCCTGGATGTCGAGCGAGACGTAGCCCGTCGCGGGCCAAGCCTCGATGGCGATGCGGCCGCCGGTGAAGGACACGGTGCCGGTGACGGCGCCGGTCTTCGGCTGACGCTTCAGATCCGAAGCCGTGACAGAGAGGCGCGAGAACGCAAGGGCGCGTCCCACGGCCCGCTGCACAGCGCGGACAGTGCCGATTTCACCGGCGCCAGTCAGATCGATGGCGACGGTCTTCAGCGATACAGTTTCGGAAACATCGTTCCCGCAATCCACGCGCTCATCGCGCGTTACCACAGCAGATTCTTCCTCTTGGGCGGGGCTTGAACGAGTCAAGTCCATCCCCAATTGGAAGAGGGCGTCATTAAAGGCCATGTGACCCTCCCCAACCAGCAGACAGATTCAACCCGTCCGCTCCTTACCTTAGGGGTGTGGGGATTGCTCCTTGACCTTAGGGGCAGGTGGACGAACGGAGAGGGGGGCTTATGAGGCCAGTGCCCCCCCTACGCAAGAAAAAAATGACCCCTGGGGCAAAAAATATTGCAGGTGCGTTTCACGTGCCCTTAACGCGGTTCTGCAAGGGGTTAGCTGTGTATTGCAGTGCAGACTTCGGTGTCTGCGGTGCAGAATTTTTTGCTCATTTTTAATGGCGCCTTCCGACGCCCTTGTGACCAACACTTGGCAAGCCAGTGTTGGGTCATATTTTGTGCCGAACACTCGCCAAGCCGGTGTTCGGTCATATTTGATGCCGAACACTCGGCAAGCCGGTGTTCGGTCATATTTGATGCCGAACACTCGGCAAGCCGGTGTTCGGTGAACCGGCCGGAAGGCGCGGCTATTGTGCCCCGCCGCCGCCGAAGAGGCCGCGAAGGACTTCCTTGGCGTCCTTGCCCTTGAACTGCTTGCCGATCTCCTTGATCGCTTCGACCGCTTTGTCGGGGTCCTTCAAGATGCCACCGAGATCGGGCGCGAATTTCGGCTTCTCCCACGGGCCTTGGACCTTGAGCGGGACTTCGAGGCCGCCGATGTCGATGGCGCCGCCTTGGCCGCGCGCGTCGGCGACGATCTTGGGTTTCAGCGTGTAGTCGATCGTGCGTTCGCCGAGTTTGACCGCGCCGGCGCCGGTGACGCGAATCAATGGACCGACCAGCTTGAGATCGGAATTGCGGGCGACGCCGTTGTTGATCGCCCAGCTCGAGGACATTTCGCTGAAGTCGGTCTTCTCCGTCGGTGAACTTGAGAGGCCGCCGAGTTTGCCTTGGCCGACGTTGCGCAGGAGGCCCGGAATATTGATGCCGACGATCGCGCCGTCGGCGATTGCGATATCCGCGCTACCGCCCAGCGAGTTCATAATGGCCGCTTGGTTCTTGCCCTGGCCGGTGACGCCGGCGGTGATCTTGGCTTTGCCAGAGAGCCAGTCGAGGTCGGCGGCATCTTTCAGGAGCGGCAGGCCTTGGACGCCGTCGAGGGCGATGTTGGTGGTGATGCGCGGGTTGGCGAGGTCGGAGGCGTCAATGGCGACGAGACCTTTGCCGCGGCCGCCATAGAGCTGCACGTCGGTGAATTCGGCTTTCAGCACGCCTGCCTTCAGGCTGGCCGCGATGAGCGACTGGCCGATCTTGATTTCTTTGTAGAGCAGGCGGCCGACACTAACGCGGGCGTCGGCATCGATGAGGTTAAGGGCGGTGAAGTTATATGGCTCCTGGCTCCAGCCGGACCTTTGGGCGAAGCCGCGCACCTGCGTGCCAGGGGTGGGCGGGTTTTCTTTGAGAAGGTCTTCGATCGACTGTGGTGTTTCCGGGGTGGCCGGCTTTGCAGCGGGCGCGGGGGCGGTCGCTGGGATGGATTGGCCGGTGGGCGTCAGGCCGAGGATGGCATTGAGGTCGAGTTCGGCGAACTTGAGGTTGGCGCGCACGATGGGACGCGCGGCTCCCGTCGTCACCGCAATGTCGCCGGTGCCTTTGGTGCGGTCGATGGCGCCGGTCGCGCCGCTGAGCGTCCAGGTGTTGTTGGCGGCCGACAGCTTGCCGGTGACGGCAAGCGGCCGGTCGGGCGCTGCGGCGGGTTTCTGGTTCTGCGCGAAGGCCGTCAGGCGGTGGAGCGACGGGGACGAAAGGGCCAAGTTGCCGTCGAGGTCGAGGGCGGCGCCGAAGCGCGCGGTACCGTCGTAGCGCACGTCAAGCGGGCCACCCTTTAGGTGGGCGACGAGACGGCCGGACTGGTCGCGCATGAATTGGGCTGGCGACGTGATCGCGCTTGTCAGTTCGAGGGGTTCGTTGCGGTAGTTGAAGGTGCCGTTCGCGGTGGCGGTGCTGTCGAGGGTCGGCGCGGCGATGGTGAGATCGATGGCCGAGACCGTCTCCATCGTGGCGGTGCGAGGATCGGTGTAGTGGACCGTGCCGCGGATGATGCGGATGTCGCCGATCGTGAGCTTTTCGATATTGGGTGGCAGCGCGATTGCAGGCGCGGGTGAGGCGGGCGTTGCATCGCTTGCGACGCCGGGCGCGGCAGCTTGAGCGTAGCGGACCGGTTGAGCCGGAGCGATTGCAGCGGCGAAATCCCAGCTCTTGCGGCCGTTGGCGTCGACCTGGAGGTTTACGACCGGCTCTTCGAGGCGCACCTCCTGGACTTCGACTTCGCGCTGCAGGAGTGGCATCAGTGCGACGCTGGCGGTGAGGTTTTTGATCGTCACCAGCGGCGGCGCCTTCATGTCCGGCGGGGCGGAGAGCGACGCATCGCTCATGCTGACGCCGAGCGAGGGATAGAACGTGAAGGACGTGTCGCCATTGATGACGAGGTCGCGGCCGGTTTCCTGTTTGACGCGGGCGACGATCTGGTCGCGCACGAGGTCGGCCGGGCCGGCGAGGTAGAGGGCCGTTATCCCCGCGACCGCGAGCACGACTATGGTGAGGAGCGCGAAGCCGATGAATTTCAGGATCCCGCCGCCGCTGCCGTCATCGTCGGGCGGGCCGGCGCGATAGCGGGAGGCTGGCGGTGGTGGGGGCATGCGACGGCCTTGCGGCGCGTAGCCGGGCGGTGGCATCGGCCGGCCGGGCGGCGGCTGGGCGGCGTGGGGCGGTGGGCCGGGGCGAGCGGCTGCGCGCGGATCGGTTTCGTTGCTCGGGCGATAGGCGCCGAGGCTCGGCGGCTCATGGGGCTGGCGCGGAGGTTTATTCGACGTCATCAGGGCCTCGGCGGAGGCACCGCGGAACCGCGGCGCGGGGAGAAAAAATCATCGCTGGCTTAGAGTTGGATCGGCCGGCTCAGGAGAGCAAGAGACCTCAAGGGCCGTGGGGCACGTTTTCAACCTTTTGCTCGGACCCGTCCCTTACCGTTGCCCGGGGGCGCTTGTGTGTCCGTGGGCGGTGTTTTTGTGGTGGGTTGATTGCGGGCTGGGATTCATCTGCAACTTAAAGGGGAAATGGTGTCGTTGACGACTGACTGAGATTCGCGCAGTCGAATCAGCGGTGTGCTGAGAATGTTGTCCACAATTGTGCCCTAAGAGGGCCCCGAAATCGGCGGACGAATCTCCTAAGTTCAACCTATGAGTGAATCTGAGGTTCGTCCCAACTTCCGCCGGTCGGTGGCGTTTGCGCTGGCCGGCGTTCTCTTGACCACCACCACCAGTGGTTCAGCTGTTGCGCTCAACTGGCTTTGGCGATCGGATGTCTCGGGCACGGCGACCGTGGTCGACGGAGACACGCTGGAGATCGCGGGAGAAAAAATCCGGCTCGAAGGGATCGACGCGCCTGAAAGCGCGCAGACCTGTGGCCGTGCGAAGGGCGGAACGTGGGCTTGCGGCCGGGAGGCGGCCGACGTGCTGGCGAAACTCGTCGCGCGGCGGCGGGTGTCTTGTCAAAACAAGGGCTTCGACAAATACGAGCGGATGCTTGGGGTTTGCTCCGTCGATGGCAAAGAGATCAACGCCGAGATGATCCGGCGGGGGCTCGCATGGGCGTTCGTCAAATACTCGACGACATATGTGAACCTGGAGAAAGAGGCGCGCGGGGCGCGGGCCGGTATCTGGCAGGGTGAGGCGGAAGCGCCTTGGATTTACAGGGAAAATCGCTGGAAAGTGGCCGAGCAGCAGGCGCCGGACGGTTGTGCCATCAAGGGCAACATCACCGAGAATGGGCACATCTATCATATGCCGTGGAGCCCGTGGTACGGGCGGGTGAAGGTCGATCCCTCCCAAGGCGAGCGCTGGTTCTGCAGCGAAGCGGAGGCGAAGAGCGCGGGCTGGCGGTCAGCGGGTTTGCGTTGATTTGCCGGATATGCTGCGGTTGCTGCGTTGACAGAAGGCAGCGGGCGAGGGATTCTTTCCTGCAACAGACTCCCTTCCGCAAACTTCCATGAGGGTGACATGCGCATGCGCGCACGGTTCGGCAGCGCCACGGCCATTCTTGGCTTTCTGGCAGCGGTGACGGTGGGCGCCCCTGGTGCAATCGCTGGGCCGACATGGGACGGGATTAAAGCGGAGGTCTTCGGTTCGCGCGCCATTCTGGATGGGGCGTCGGTCATCAAGCTCGGTGCGCCGTACCGGCCCGATGACGTGATGGCAGTGCCGTTGTCGGCCGACGTGCAGTTGCCCAAGGGGCAGACCATCAAGACCGTCTCGTTCATCGTCGATGAGAACCCGTCGCCGGTCGCGGCCAAGTTCGATCTTGGCGGCGCACGCGATCATGCGTCGCTGACGACGTACATTCGTTTGAACCAGCAGTCGGATGTACGGGTGGTCGTGGAGACGACCGGCGGCGAACTTTACATGTCGGAGCAGCTCGTCAAGTTTGCCGGCGGGCAGGCGTCGTGCTCGGCACCGCCGATGGGATCGCCGGAAGAGATTGCCGCCAACATGGGCCGAATGACGTTGGCTTTGCAGGGGCCGCGGGCGGTGGCGTCGAATACCGTGCAGCGGGCGGAATTCGAGCTCAATCATCCCAATCACACCGGCATGGTGCTCGATCAAATCACGCTGTTCTATATTCCGTTGATGATGGTGGAGCATATCGAAGTGAAGCAGGGCGACGACGTCGTGCTCACGATGGCTGGCAGCATCACGCTGAAGCAGAACCCGAAGTTCGCCTTCGACTACAAGACGAACGGGGCGTCGGAGATGACGGTGACAGCGCGCGATACCAACGGGGCCGTGTTCAAGCGCACTTTCCCGATCGGACCGGGCAGCTGATCAGGCCGGGCGACAGTATAATTCTGAGCCAAAAAAGAACCGGCGAAGGCCTTGTGGGCCGTTCGCCGGTTTCTTCATTTCGGATACTGGGTTTTGGATACTGGCCGGACGGTTCGCCGTCCTGGCGCTGTAGTTCAGGCGGCTTCGCTCAAGATGGTGAGCTTGCCGCTCACTTCTTCGATCTCGGCGACGTACTCGATCCACTCTTGCTTGTCTTCGGCCGTCTGGGTTGCGTCTTCGATCGACTCCTTGAGGTCGGCCTTCGCCACGCCAAGGGCGTAGATCAGCGTTTCGACCTCGGATTCGCTCAATTCGATCATGGGCATCGAAGGATCTCCACGTCAGTTGGGAGCATGCGCGCGGCGCCGGCCGGATGGCCCGGCCGCTGCTCATGCCGTAACAGTCATACGTGACTCGCGGCGGGCGTCGAACGGGGATTGGCGCTAATTTTTCATATGGGCCATGGCCCGTTGCCATAAAAATGGCGCACCCGGCAGGATTCGAACCTGCGACCTTTGGATTCGGAATCCAACACTCTATCCAGCTGAGCTACGGGTGCAGCCGCTCCGGCTATCGGCGCGGGCTCTGCTAGATAGCCCATTCGTTCGTTGCCCGCAAACGGCTGCTTTCAGGCGCGACGCCCGGCCGCCCCGCACTGGCGGCCCCTTCCTGGGGGCCATTTGGGCTGTTCCTTGGAGTCTTTTGAGGCCGGTGGCAGTCTTCGCCGGTTTTTTTCTGTCAGTTGAGATTTTCAGGGAACCGCCCGGTTGGCCTCACGTTGTCCCAGTTCAAGCTCGTTCTGACGATCTGGCGACACCCGGTTGGGCTCGCCGGCTCCATAGTGGCTTCGAAGCCGCATCTTGAAACGCTCCATGGGCGTTACGATTTTCAGAGCAGATAGGACGCTGTCCCGCTCCGACAACTCACTCCAGAGGAAGGAAGGGTTCAATGAACGCTCCCGTCAATCTTGTTTCCACCAGCACAACCCACCTCCTGCACCGCGCGGGTCAACTCGCGGAAGATCTCTTCGCCCGTTCGATTGGCGATATTGGTTTGACGGCACGGCAGTTTGTCGTGCTTTCCGTTGTCGAAACGCTCGACGATCCGAGCCAGACCGCGCTGTGCGAGATTTCCGGCATCGACCGTTCGACCTTGGCGGACATCGTTCGCCGGCTGGTGGCTCGAGGGCTGCTGTCCCGGCGGCGGACACGGCAGGACGCGCGGATGTATGCCGTGCGGATCACGCCCGAAGGCGAGGAGATGTTGCGGCGGGCCCTCCCGATCGCCAACAAGGTCGACGAAGCGCTCGTCGAATCGTTGAGCCCCGAGCAGCGCGAGCAGTTCGGGGCCTTCCTGCAAAAGGTCGTGGCGCGGCAAGGGCCCCGGCCTCAGGCCCAGGATGCCAAGCTGCAGAGAGAAATGCGGTCTTAAGGCGTAGGCGATCTTACCGCTGCCGGGCGCGTCGGATCGCGCGGCCGGCGACGGGCGAGGGCTGGCATTGGGCTGTGATATCCCTATAGTCCGGCCGCTATGACCGCTGAAAAAACGCCCACTCTCTCCGCCGCTCCGCTGCCTTCGGGCGGTGACCTTAACGCCGTACCAATCGTGAAGGGTAGCCATGTCTACCTCATCGACGGTTCGGGCTACATTTTTCGCGCGTTCCATGCGCTGCCGCCCCTCACCCGTCCTTCCGACGGCCTTCCGGTCGGGGCGGTGCATGGGTTTTGCACCATGCTGTGGAAGCTCTTGCAGGAGAGCAAACTATCGGAGGCGCCGACGCATGTGGCGGTGATCTTCGATGCGGGGCGCGAGACGTTTCGCAATAAAATCTATGACAAATACAAAGCTAACCGGCCGCCGCCGCCGGAGGAACTGGTGCCGCAGTTCGCGCTGATCCGGCAAGCGGTGCGGGCGTTCAATGTGCCCAGCATCGAGCAGGATGGCTATGAGGCCGACGATCTCATTGCGACTTACGCGCGCGAGGTAACGGAGCGGGGCGGCGATGTGACGATCGTCTCATCCGACAAGGATTTGATGCAGCTCGTGCGCCCGGGCGTCGTGATGCTCGATGGCATGAAGGCGAAAAAGATCGGCCGCGACGAGGTGATCGAAAAGTTCGGTGTGCCGCCGGATAAGGTCGTCGACGTGCAATCGCTGGCTGGGGATTCGACGGACAATGTGCCGGGCGTGCCAGGGATCGGCATCAAGACGGCGGCGGAGCTTATCAACGAGTACGGTGATCTGGACCAGCTGCTGGCGCGGGCTTTCGAGATCAAGCAGCCCAAGCGGCGCGAGAAGCTGATTGAATTCGCCGACCAGGCGCGTATTTCCCGCGAACTCGTTCGGTTGATGGACAATGTGCCGGATGCGGTTCCGGTGGACGCCTTCGGGGTCAAGGAGCCTGATCCAGAGACGTTGATCGCGTTTCTACGCGAGATGGAATTCAATACGCTGACGCGGCGGATTGCGGAGAAGCTCGGCGTTGAGGCGCCAGCGCCGCTGGAGGCTTCCGTTGGGTCGTCGATTGCGAAGAAGACGCAGGCCGCGGATCAGGTTGCGTCTGTACATGCTGGCGGTGCACCGGTTTCCGCTCCTGAGGGGAATACGCCGGCGCATGGCGTGGAGGCGGCAAGACTCGCGGCGCGCAGCGTGCCGTTCAACAGGTCTGCCTATCAAACGGTGACGACGCTCGAGACGCTCGATGCGTGGATTGCGAAAGCGCGCGCGGTGGGACGGGTGGCGTTCGACACTGAGACGACGAGCCTCGACGCCGTGCAGGCGGACCTTGTAGGGTTCTCATTGGCCGTTGCGCCGGGTGAAGCGTGTTACGTGCCGATCGGGCATGGCCAGTCGGGGGCGGATCTTTTTGGGGGCGGAGCGCTGCTACCTGGACAGATTGGGATGGCCGATGCGCTTCAGCGTTTGAAGGTGCTGCTTGAAGATCCCGCGACGCTGAAGATTGGGCAGAACCTCAAATACGATGCGCTGGTTCTCGCCAATCATGGCATCGCCATTCGGTCCTTCGACGATACGATGCTGATGTCGTATGCGCTCGATGCGGGGCGCGGCGGGCATGGCATGGATGACTTGGCCGAGCGGCACCTCGGGCACCTGTGTATTTCTTTCGACGATGTGATCGCGCATGCGGCGGGGTCAAAGAAGTCGGAGAAGACGTTTGCCGGGGTGCCGATCGACAAGGCCACCGAATATGCGGCGGAAGACGCGGATGTGACGCTGCGGCTCTGGATGGTGTTGAAGCCGCGGCTGGCAGCGGAGCGCGTAACCACAGTTTATGAAACGCTTGAGCGGCCGTTGCTGCCTGTCATCGCCGCAATGGAGCGCGACGGGATCAAGGTCGACCGCGAAATTCTCGCGCGGCTTTCGGGAGCATTTGCGCAGCGCGCGGCGGAACATGAGGCGCTGATCTACGAGCTTGCCGGGCATAAATTCAATCTGGGTTCGCCTAAGCAGCTCGGGGAATTCCTGTTCGATACATTGAAGCTGCCGGGCGGCAAGAAGACGAAGACCGGGCAGTGGGAAACACGGGCGGGATTGCTGGACGATCTGGCGGCCAACGAAGAGTTGCCACCGGATGCACGGCGGCTGATCGACACCATGCTGCTGTGGCGGCAGCTGACCAAGCTGCGTTCAACCTATACCGATGCTTTGCCCGGTTTCGTCAATCCGAGAACGGGGCGCATTCATACGTCGTATGCGCTGGCGGCGACGACCACGGGGCGGCTATCGTCGTCGGATCCCAATCTGCAGAACATCCCGATTCGCACGAAGGAAGGCCGCGAAATTCGAACCGCTTTCATCGCGGACAAGGGTTGCACGCTTGTGTCGGCGGACTACTCGCAGATCGAATTGCGCGTGCTCGCTCACATCGCGGATATTCCGCAGTTGAAGGCGGCGTTCGCGAACGGCCTCGACATTCATGCAATGACGGCGAGCGAAATGTTCGGCGTGCGGTTGAGCGAGATGACGAGCGAGGTGCGGCGGCGCGCGAAGGCGATCAACTTCGGCATTATCTATGGGATCTCGGCATTTGGCCTCGCCAACCAACTCGGTATTAGCCGTGAGGAAGCCGGCGCCTACATCAAGACGTACTTCGAGCGTTTTCCCGGGATACGCGACTACATGGACGCGACGAAGAAGGCAGCGCATCAGAACGGCTATGTGGAAACGATTTTCGGGCGGCGGATCCACTATCCCGAAATCAACACGAAGAACCCATCGATGCGCGGCTTTCTGGAGCGTGCCGCGATCAATGCGCCAATCCAGGGTTCGGCTGCGGATATCATTCGGCGGGCGATGATCCGCATGGGAGCGGCGCTTGAGGCGGCGCGCCTTGGTCATGCGCGCATGCTGCTGCAGGTTCACGACGAACTTGTCTTCGAGGTGCCAGCGGGAGATGCGGAGGCGTTGATTGCGACGGCGCGGGCGGTCATGGAGGGGGCCGCGGAACCGGCGGTCCGGCTGAGTGTGCCAATCCACGTCGATGCCAAAGCGGCGGACAATTGGGAGGCCGCGCACTAGGTGCGGGCGGTGCGATCAGGGGAACTTTTCCCGTCGGTCAGGAAATCTGATTGAATTCTCACGAACTTGCGATTTGAACGTGTGCAGCGTGACCGTTAAACAGAGCCCATGCGAAGCCGGTTGGAGATCCCGGCGACGTCAACCAAATTGGAGGAATGATCATGAAGACCTGGACCAAGCCCGCCGTTCGCGAGCAGGAAGTCGGCCTCGAAGTGACGTCGTACCTGCCGGCCGAAATCGACGTCATCTAAACGTCGGTTTATCGATCGAAATTCGAAACGCGGTGGCTGCTGAGGCAGTCACCGCGTTTTTCATTTTTTGGCCTCCTCAGACGATCAGGCGCAGTCGCACATTACATCAGCGTAATTTATGGATTGATCACGAACTTGCGATTTGTAGTTATGGCTGTTCGTGGGTATCTTTCGTACATCGGGCCGGGGAGACGGCCCTTTTGGAGGAGATCATCATGAAGACCTGGA
>PERL01000016.1 GCA_002928735.1 Hyphomicrobium sp.
ACCCAAAAACGTTCTAAGGACCCCGAGCAAGATTTTTCCGTTGTCGTAGAACAACAACGAATAATTCTCCTAGGGGTCCTAACGACGTTTTGCTCCCCAAAAGGTGGGCAAGGTGGGGGGGGGGGGCTCCTACTCGATCTCCATTAGCGTCTGGAAACCATCTTCGGGTGTCCCGCGAAGCACCCACCGATTGTCGCTCTGCCTCGACAGCTTTAGGCCGCAAAACACTTGGTCTCGGTACTTGCCCAGGAGCATTCCCACGGCCGTGTCGTTCCACGTCTTATCGTTGAGCAATTGTTCGAGCCGCCGCACTGGCGACAGCCGCAGGGTAACGTCGCCATCGACCCCGTAATTGCGTTTAAAGGCCGTGACGGAAACGGGGTTGTCGGTCCCTGGTCCCTGCCACATGGCGATAAACACCTGCGCTTTGCGGTACAGGTTAGCGTCCGTCTTCCGCGTTACCTCGACAACGTCCCACGGGTCTGCCTGTCCTAGCCATACGAGGGCGCCACGAACCATCCGCCACGAGGGGAAAGACCCATCGCACTTCAAATCGGCGTAGCCGGGCATCCCTGCGGCTTTATAGGCACGTAGGATCGTGAGGCAGTGCTCGCGATAGGTCTGCCGGTCGGCTTGAAGTTGCTTCAGCGGGTGGAACGGGAACTTGAGGCCGTCTGGATCTTCGACGCCGTGGTCGAAGCGGGTGACAACGGTGCGGCGAATAAGGTCTTCGCTGACCTCAATGTTCGTGCCGGAAAAGGCGACGAAGGCACGGGTTGATACGGTCCGCGACTTGTCGTTGTGGCCGAGCACTCGTGACTCCAACATCGGAGACGTTACGGCACGGGCCAGCTGCTTGCCTCGAATGCGATCCTCCACGTCATCGAAGCCGATATAGGGACGGCCCTGCCCGTAGAGCGTGAAGAGGTTCTTTGCGTTTTCTTCCTCACGGCCCGTCCAGGTGGCGGTGCGAAACACGCCGTCTTCCGCAATGGCGTGCCACATGTGAAGTAGGATGGTCTTACCGGAGCCCCAGGCCGGTGCGTCGGAGACGTGAATGGGGCAATCGTCCAGATCGCCTCGGATCGCGCAGCTGAGCAGGCCGGACAGCGCCACAGAGCGATTTGCGCGCTTGAGGCGGGTGTCGTGGCGAGCGGCTGGGCCAGGCAGCGGGTGCTGCTCTGGTTCTCTTTCGAGCCGTGTAAAGGGGAAGAAGGCAATAAGGTCCAGCAGGGCATCGAGCGATGCGACTGCCGCCTCGCGTGTCGGAGCGAGCGGCACCTGACAAGTGTCCTTGAACAGCAGCAGCAACCCGGTGTCGGGGTCCCATCCCGGTTCGTTGCGGGTGAGTGTCGGCATGAACACGAGCCCGGTGACCCGCCGGAAAGGACGTTGGTCGGCAGTGTCGATGAGCGGCAGGACGGCTTCTGCGTTGCAATCGGTACGGTAGTCGTTGCCGTATTGGTCAGTGCGGTAGAACGTGCCGCCAAGCTCTTGAAGACGATGCGCGAGCCAGTGTGGTGTTACGAGCAGGAGCGAATTGTCGGACGTGACCCGCACAAGGTCGCGGCCACGGCCGTAGACGCCGCCTTCGTTGTCGTTCGCCAGTAGTAGTTCGGCCATCTGGACGAGGCGACGGACTTTGCAGTCGCCATCGAGCTTGATCCAGTTTTCTTGAACCTCGATGATCGGCCGGTGCCGTTTCGTTTTGTCTCCGGTCTTGGCCGGCATACCGAGCCACTTGCGGATTTCCTTTTCGCAAGCCTCCAGGCCAACATGCGCGAGGAAGGTGCTGAGCGTCGTGGTGGGTTCGCCAGCGTCTGCCTTCTCTTTCGTCCGGTGGGCCTTCTCGCCGCGTTTGTCGGTGTCGTCTTCGGCAAGGCGTGCAAGCCGGTTGATGAACTTCTCTGCCTTGTCCGGCTCCATGCCTGAATGGATGAGCGCTCCGGCCAGCTGAAGGCAGAAGTCATCGCGTCCGCCGGACTCACGCGGATAGACCGCGAGCACGAGCGACGCGAAGGCAAGCAGTCCAGCACGTCGCAATACTTCCGCGAACGGGAGTGCGGGAATGTCGGGCACCAGAGAGGTTGCGCCGCGATGTCGCCACCAGAGAACATCGTCGCCATATCGCGACGGCGGGAAGACGGTTTGACACTTGCCCGCGCGCACCTCCAGCACCACCGTCTTCGTAAGGCCGATGGTGGCGATTGCCGCCTGCGCCTCCGGTGTCTTGAATGCGAATGCGTGTTGCTTCGTGCTCGCATCGGGAATGTCGTCGCAGATCACAAGACGATGGCCCAGCACGTGCGTGCCGTCCGGCTTGAGCCGTCCGAAGGCCGTGTCACGAAGTTCCGGGAAGAACATGTCCACGAGCGCGATGGCCTGCGGGCAATCAAGGTCCAGGTCCACGAGCCCACCGGACTTCGGCCCAAGCTGCACACCGATGTTGAAGGGTCCTTTTAAAAACACCTCCGGCTTTGGGTTGGTGGTCTGCCAGCTTGGTGATTTCGGTGCTTTCTCGCCGAACGGAATAACAACTGTCTTCCATTCGCGTGCAGCGAAGTCTTGGGCAACATTCTCGACTTCACGTGCGAAGTCACGTATATCTATTTTGCTCATAACGCATACTCATTTTGCGGCTGCGAGGGTCCGACCCCTTCGCAGCCGTTGTTTTAAGATCAGTCGTGATTGGTGTTTCGCTTCGACGGCCAAACCGTCGTGCCGGGGACCGGCAGCATGATTTCGTAGCCAAGCGCTTCGTAGAGCTTGACCCACCGCTCCATGCTGCGTTGGTTCCACTTCGACCAGAAAGCTTCTTGGATCGCACCGGTGACAGGGCACTCCGCAGCGATTGCCCACGGGCCTGTTGGCCGCGTCGCTTTCAAGAGTTTTACGATTTGAATGCCGGTGATCATGACGGCACCCCTTGGCGTTCGAGCCAAGCGGTCACTTCTTCGACCTTGTAGACAGCGTAGCCGCCTTCCAGCCGATAGGAGCGCGGGCCTTTGCCGTTGGCGTTCCAATTTTGGAGGGTCTTCAGCTTGAGGCCGAGTTTTTCGGCCAGCTGTTCGCGAGTAACGAAATCAGGGAGGAGTTGTGGCTTAGCCATGGCGAGCGCATCCCAAAGTGGGTTGCGTCTCGCGTCTCCCATGCCATCCGAGGGTCAGACCCAATCGAGGGAGTATTCGCTTTGACGTGAGACTGTGAAAGCTCGGCTAAAGGCTTCCCAGCATTCTCGCACGTTACGCGAAAACTTCGCCTTCGTCTACCTTCGCCACCTTGACTTTGGTTAACAGCATCAGAGCCTTGCTGATCTTTCGTTGCGCCTCCAGCATTTCCGGAAAGATGATCTCTGGATGCGTGTAGAGCCCCTTCACGCCGCTGACGGTGTGATCCGTGAGCAGGCTCACGATGATGGGGTTTGCGTGTGCGGATGCGACGGTGTTGAAGAAGTGTCGCCAGTCGTGACCGCCATGTTCTGCATCGTCCTGCTTGTTCTTGCTGATGTGACTTCCGCTAGTCCGGCCGGGGAACAGGTACGGATTGCCGGGCTTGGCGTGCTTGAGAGCTTCTCGCACAACCGCTTCGATCTCATCCGACATGGGCAACCAAAATTGGCGGCCAGCCTTTGTGCTAGGCGTCGTAATGCGGTGCTGTTCGAAGTTGATGCGCTCGCGAAGGATGGTGCTGGCGTTCTCAACGCGCAGCCCGGTGAGAAACAGTAGCCGGTTGAGAAGTCTGCGCTGGTGGTTCTTGTCGCTGTCCACGATCTTGAGCAGAGCAGGCAGCTTATCCCGCGTGATGAGCTGGTCCGGATCGGCTTCTTTCTTCGGGTGCCGTTCGACTGCAAGCGCTGGGTTCACGATGCTGAGGCGCGGCTTCAGTTTGCGCTGGTGGTTGAAGATGCTCTTGATGGTAATGACGACGGCGTTCGCGGTTGGCGGCGTCTTCTTGCTGAGCTTCTTGAACACGTCCAGCACATCGTCTTCGGTGATTGCGCTGAGCGGTCGCCGGAACCAGTCGTTGGGTATGTACTGGCGCTGGCCTTTGTAGCCTCTGATCGTCTTCTCTTTGCGCCCTAGCCGTTGGCACCGGTCGATGTAGTCGTCCCATGCCTGTTCAAACGTCGGCATGCCGTTGGGGCCGCGATCCTTTGTCGGGTCTTCGCCGTCTCTAATCCGAGCCAGCACCGCGTTGGCAGCGTCGCGCGCTTCCCGCGTGTCCAACTGCGGAAACCGGCCCACCGACTTCTTCACGTTCCGAATGTAGTGGCCGTCCATGTAGAGGTCGGCGCGGGCCATCCAGCACTTGGCTCCGGTAGGGAAGACACGCAAGAAGAAGCCGGGCGTCTTTCCGCATGTGTAATCGCCCGGGTCCTTGGCTTTGCGGGCCATTTCGTCGGTCAGAGCTTTGGCTTGTTTGCCGGGTTTCATAGGGCTGCCTATAGGGCTGCTAAAGTCGGGAAAAGCCGGGTAGCGCCGGGATGTAGCTTAACCCCAACCCACTGTGCTATCTATATATTTTAGCTGGATTTCCTGACTTTTCGCAAACGAAATAAACTAACTCTTAATCAGCGGGTCCACAGTTCGAGCCTGTGATCACCCACCAAACTATCTTCCTGATAAACCTGCCTAATTCGGTGCAAAACTAGCGCTACGAAAGCCTATGTTTTCCACTCTCGTTAGCATGTTTGTCGACTGCCGAGCAAAACCTGGCTCTGCAACTTGATGCGCTGTCTTCAGCGGGGTGTTCTAAAGTCCACCAAGACGATGCTTCGGGGAGTGTATTCGAGCGACCCCAGCTGAACAGAGCGCTTCGGCAGCTTCGCCGTGGACATACGCTGGTGACTTGGAAGCTTGATCGCTTGGGGCGCAGTCTCTTGCCCCTGATGACAATTGTAGCGGAGCTAAATGCTCGTGGCGTGGCGTTCCGATCGATTGCTGAGAATATCGACACGGGGCCGCCAGTGGTCGGTTGCTCTTTCATGTACCCGGGGCTCTTGCAGAGTTTGAGCGCGCACTTATCAGCGAGCGAACTAAGGCTGGCATGGCATCGGCCAAGGCTCGGGGAATATCCTTGGATCGACCACGAAAATTTTGAGAAATGGGCAAGTGAAAGCGGACCCGTTACGGCGTTGTCCTGGGGAGGGCGACAGTCGGGCTGCAGCTCTTCTCCCGAAAGCAGAAGCGGAGCGATCGTGGCTGTTGAGGCTGAAAGGAACGATCGTTTGCCTCAGCCGTTGAGCGATAATTGTTCAATCATTTGGAAAGCGTGGGTATGGCAGGGGCCGGTCGCAGCGACACGAAGTACAGGTCAGAAGGCCTCATCGCGCCAAAAACGTCAGGCGACAGACTGGCGGCGCGCCTCTTTGAGACGCGGCAATTGTCGCTGGAACTCGCTCAGCCGCTCAGCGCCGAGGATATGACCGTCCAGCCGATGGACGACGCGAGCCCGACGAAATGGCATCTCGCCCACGTCACGTGGTTTTTCGAGACCTTCATTTTGGCGAAGTTTGTACCGGACTATCAGGCGTTCGACGAAGCGTTCAACTTCTGCTTCAACTCGTACTATGAATCGGTGGGGCCGCGACAGCCGCGGGGCCATCGCGGGTTGCTCACCCGGCCGTCCGTCGAGCGTGTCATGGCCTACAGGGCGCATGTCGATGAGGCGCTCGCGGAATTGCTCGCTACCCCATCCGCCCGCCACGAAACGGACGAGTTGGCCGCGATAATCGAAATCGGAATCAACCACGAACAGCAGCATCAAGAACTGCTTCTGACCGATATTCTATCCCTCTTTGCATCCAGTCCGTTGCGTCCGGCATACCGGATAGCGTCTGCGCCAGGTTCGATTGCGACGATCGAACCCGTGCGGTGGATCGAATACAGCGGCGGCATCCGGCAGGTCGGCCATTCGGGGCCGGGATACTCATGGGACAACGAGCGGCCGCGGCATGATGTTCTCGTTCACCCCTTCTGTCTTGCCGACCGACTCGTAACGAATGGCGAATGGCTGGACTTCATGTCGGATGGTGGCTATCGCACGCCGTCTCTTTGGCTTGCCGACGGATGGGCGCTCGTCAATCGCGAGCAGTGGCGCAGTCCGCTTTACTGGGAGGAGCACAGTTCCGGTTGGCGGCAGATGTCGCTCGAAGGACTGGCGCCCGTCGAGGCGGCGGCACCGGTGTGTCACGTCTCTTATTTCGAGGCTGATGCCTATGCGCGTTGGGCGGGAAAGAGGTTGCCGACTGAGTTTGAGTGGGAAGTAGCAGCCGCCGATTTGCCGGTAACGGGCAATACACTTGCGACACGCGCCCTTCGGCCCGTGCCGGCTCCCAAGATTGAGGATCGAAGCCGCCCGAGGCAAATGTTCGGCGACGTGTGGGAATGGACGCAGAGCGCGTATCTTGCCTATCCAAAATACCAGGCACCGGCTGGTGCGATCGGTGAATACAACGGCAAGTTCATGGTCAGCCAGCAGGTTCTGCGCGGGGCGTCATGCGCGACGCCAGAGGGGCATTCGCGCGCAACCTACCGGAACTTTTTCTATCCCCACCAGCGCTGGCAATTCACGGGCTTGCGTCTCGCTGCGGAGGTGTCGTGAAACAGCCTACCCATGTCAATCGCGCACTGGAACTGACGGAAACCCAGGGACTAGATGTATTCGCGGCTGCGGTGATCGAAGGTTTTTCGAAGCCGCGCAAAACGTTGCCGTGCCAATTTTTGTATGACGCCCGTGGTAGTGCGTTGTTCGAACAGATCACGGAACTGCCAGAGTATTATCCGACGCGAACCGAGATTGGTATTCTGCGGGAGCAGGCTTCCGAGATCACGGCGTCCATTCCGGATGACTCTGTTCTTGTTGAATTTGGATCGGGCTCGAGCATCAAGACGGAACTTCTGTTGAAGCATTTGCCGCCTACGGTGGCTTACGTTCCGATTGATGTTTCACCGTCAGCTTTGAGCGAGGCGACGCACCGGCTGGAAAGCCGATTTCCGAAACTTACCATCTATCCGATCACCGGCAGCTTTACAGATCCTGTCGAACTGCCGTTGAGCCTTCAGCAGCGTCCGCGCGTGGGGTTCTTCCCCGGCTCGACCATCGGAAACTGGACGGCCGAAGACGCCGTATCTCTGTTGGCATCATTTCGCGGCGTTCTAAATGAGCACGGCCGTTTGATCGTTGGGGTGGACTTGAAGAAGGACGCCCGAACGTTGGTGCGCGCCTATAACGACAGCGCGGGCATCACGGCCGCGTTCAACCTCAATCTGCTCGTCCGGATCAATCGAGAATTGGGAAGTGCGATCGACATTTCAAACTTCCGGCACGAAGCGATCTACGATCCGCTTCGAGGCCGGATTGAGATGCATCTGGAGAGCGTTGTCGAACATACGACCCACATTAGCGGCCGAAAATTTCACTTTCACGCCGGCGAAAGCATCCATACCGAGAATTCCTACAAGTACACGGTCGCAGAGTTCCAAGATCTTGCCCGAAAGGCGGGATGGAGCACGGGGCGGGTCTGGACGGACGGCGGCGCCCAATTCAGCATTCATGAATTGACGGCTCGGCCGAACGACCCTGAGCGGACGTCGCCGGTGGAAGCAGGAAAAGTTGTTCAAGAGTGTAGATAGATTGCAGAACGGTTAGGGTGATTCCTGCTGAGGGGCCGGCCGACCTTCACATCAGTCGATCCAATATTGTCTCTAGTCCATACATCGGTTCTGGAATTTGTCGGTCATGGTACCGGCTGAGGATCCGCTCGGATGGTCGGGCCATCCCAGTCGCGCCAGCCATCGATACCTTCGGGAAGCCAATAGATGTGCTGATAGCCCAACAGTGCGGCGCGGCGCACCGCGTTCCAGCTCATCCAGCAGTCTGACTGGCAGAAGATGATGATGGCGCGGGATTTGTCGCCGGCGGTGAGGCGGGCGAGCGTGTCGCGGAAATAGCGCTCGATGCGCGGATCAATGCGGCCGCGGCCAACTTCGGGCAGCCAGATCGCGCCGGGAATCGTGTCGTGGACCTTGGTGAGGCGCCATTCGCCGGTGGCTGGATCATAGCCGCCGCCTTCGGCTGCCATGACATCGAGTAGGATCGCCTTTTGGTCATTGATGAGTGCGGGGAGATCGGCGGCAAAAATGCGGGTGGAGCCCGGAGCCCATTCGGGAAGCGGTGCGCGATAGCGTGATGTGCGGTAGCCGGTCGAGGTGTCGAATTCGGTGCCGGTTGTGGGAATTTCAGTGGCGTATGCCGTGGCGGCGACGAGGGCCGCCGCGGCCAGAGCGACTAGGTTCGTTGCGCCCGCTCTCATCTCAGGGCCGCAGGTTTGACTGCTCCTGGATCGTCAGCGCGCGCTTTGGGGCGCGCACGGCGACACCCCAAGGATAGCGGCCGACCTTAATGGATTTTACCGGCTTCAGGCTGGCGACATCGATTGCGGTTACGTCGTTCGACACGCCGTTGGTGGTGAAGAGAAGATCTTCTTCGGGCGTCAGGGCGACGTGCCAGACGCGCTGGCCGACGAGGATGTAGGATTTGACCTTCAGTGTCGGGACATCGACGACCGCGACGCGATTGGCGGGGCCTAAAGCGATGAAGGCGGTTTTACCATCTTCGGTCAGCTTCATGCCGACGGGCTGGATCTGATCGGAGGCGACGCCTTGGATCTCGAACGATATTTTGGATTCTACCATGCGGGTGGCGACATCGATGATGCTGACCGTTCCGCCGATCTCGGAGGAGACCCACAGTTTCTTGCCGTCGGGCGTGAATTCCGCGTGCCGGGGGCGTTGATCGACCAGAATGTTGGCGACGGTGGTGTTCGTGCGCGTGTCGATGATGTGCGCCATGTTGGTGGTTTCGGACGTGGTGACGGCGAGCGTGTCGTCAGGTGAGACGGCCATGCCTTCCGGTTCGACTCCGACATCGACCTGGGCGACGACCTGACGCGCCTCCACGTCGACGATCGTGGTGATCGCGTCGTCTTCGTTGGCGATGTAGAGCAGTTGTCCGTTGTTGGAGAGAACGAATTGCTCGGGATCGGAGCCGGACGGCAGATTGTGAAGTAGGGTCTGGCCAGAGGGATCCCAGACTTGGACGGCGTCGTCGTCGCTGGCGCAAATGAATAGCCGGGTGGCATCTTTTGAGAATGTGATCCCGCGCGGCCGTTTGCCGACTTTGAACGTACGGATGACCTCCAGGCGCTCGCTATCGATGACCGAGACGGTATTGTCTTTCTCGTTGGAGACGTAGATTTCGTACGCTCCGGCGGGCGCCGCCAGCGCAAGGCAAAACGTCAGCCCGAGAGCCACTTGCATTCGCATCGTTGTTTCCTCGACGCCGCAACAGTTAACTTTTTTGGATTCTGGCCAGCTTGCGTCGGGCGACACCATGAAGCATGGGTCCCATCCTCCCAATTCGACCTTCGTATTAAGGTGCTGACTTCGGGATTTTATCCCGCGCTCCCTGTCGCCCTTCGAAAGCTATCCACCAGATTATTGCACCAAGGACCAATTCCTTCCGGCGCTTCTCATCCCTTACAGTCGACCCAAGTGGGGCGGCCAACGACCCTGCGCGAGGAACGCACTGGAGCTCTTATGATCCCCACTCGATTTGCCATTCTTGTTGCGGCCGCTTTGGCCGTCGTGCCGGCGGCGCACGTCTTTGCGCACGGCGATGTGACGCCGCAACCCATCGACACGGCGGGTCTGGAACCGCTGGGTGAGGAATGGCGCAAGGAAAACCCCTATCGCGAGAACCCGAAGGCCATCGAGATCGGTGCTTCCGGCTACAATCAGAACTGCGCGCGGTGCCATGGACTTGAAGTGATCTCGGGCGGCCTGGCTCCTGATCTGCGGTATCTGGAAAAGGGTGAGCAGGGCGACACATGGTTCCTGGAGCGGATCCGGCATGGCGCCAAGAAGTCGGACGGCACAACGATCATGCCGGGCTTTGAGGGAACATTCAGCCAGGAAGCCATGTGGGCGATACGTGCCTATGTGGAGTCCGTACACGTCGATTAGCGGCGATGCGGCCTGCATCGGCGGCCTTGCAAAATAAGCATGTCGATTTCCTCCGGCGGGGCGCGGCCATCATCGCCGCGCTTTGCTCGCTGGCGACGGGGAGCCTTGCGCGGCCGCTCGATGAGGTCGTTGCCAGCGGCACGCTGCGGGTGATCTCCTACTCAGACAATGCGCCATTTTCGTTTGAGGATCAGGGAGCGGCGCGCGGTATCGATGTCGATTTGGGGCACGCGATCGCGCGCGAACTGGGGATTAAAGCCGAGATCGTTCTGCGGATGCAGGGCGAGGAAGTTGACGACGATATTCGCGCGAATGTTTGGCGCGGACCTCTGACGGGCGGCGGCACCGGCGATCTGATGCTGAGCGTGCCGATCGATCGCGCGCTGTCGCTGCGCAACCCGGAGGCGGTTTTCGGCAACGCCTACTTTCAGGAGCGGATCGCGGTCGCGATTCATCCCGATTTGACCGGACCCAATCCGACATTCGACGTGTTCAAGACGCAAAAGATCGGTGTGCGTTTGGCCACGGTCTCGGATTACTTTCTCTTGTCGTATCAGGATGGCGTGCTGATCAATAACGTGTCGCATCACGTCAAGCCCGAAGCCGGGGCGAAAGAATTCGCCGCCAAGGAAATCGCGGCTCTCATGGGCGTGCGCTCGGAGCTGGAGATGCAGTTGGCCAGGGCCGGCATTGATGTGCCGCTCGTGGAGCCGGACATGACGGGGATCGTGCGGCGCGACTGGCTTCTCGGTATGGCGTGGAAGGAAAACAGCCGCGATCTAGGTTATGCTGTGCAAGCGGCTGTCGAGAAGATCCGCGCGAGCGGCGAATTGGAACGGATATGCCGGACTTACGGCGTCACCTACATGCCGCCGCCGCCGCCGAAATAGAGAGGTCAAACGATGACGCGTTTCGTGGCCGTTTTGATGTCGCTGGTGATCGCGGGCAACGGTGCCTTTGCCGATGTGCCGGCCGATCCACTGAAGTCGCCGATGTGGGCGGATATGGTGAAGCGGCTTCTGGGTGGCGGGCCGGTGGTGCTCGACGGCCGGGTGAAAGTGACAGTGCCGTCGATTGTTGAAAATCAGGCGCAGGTGGCTGTCACCGCGGATGCCCGTGCGCTGGACGGCGTCGAAGAACTGGTCCTGTTCGCCGATCTCAATCCCCTGCAGCACATCCTCACGCTGAGGCCGCGCAAGGCTGCGGCTTATGTTTCTGTGCGCATCAAGGTCGAGCAGGCGACGCCGGTGCGTGCGGCTGCGCGTGGGGCGGATGGCGTCTGGCACGTGGGGTCAGTATATCTCGATGCAGCCGGCGGGGGATGCTCGGCTCCGGCGATGGCGCGGCGCGAGGAGGACTGGTCGGATTTCGTCGGGCATTCGCAGGGTCGGATTTGGCGCGAGGCGGATGGGTTTGCGCGGGCGCGGTTGCGCATACGGCATCCGATGGACACGGGGCTCGCCAAGGACAACACACCGGCCTACTTCATCGAAAAATTGGATGTGAAATCGAGTGCGGGTGATCCGTTGGCGACGCTGGAGTTGTTTGAGCCGGTGTCGGAGGATCCGACGCTGACGCTCCTGTTGCGTATTCCGCCGGCGGATGGGGCGGTCGATGTGGAAGGCCGCGACAACAATGGTGAGACGTACCGGTCGACAATTCCGACGCCGTGGCGGCAGAGCGCGATTGGAGCAGTGGCGCCCCAATGCTGAGCCGGCGTGAGGTTCTCTTCCTTTCCGGTGCGGCGGCGGCGTCGGGGCTCGCGGGACGCATTGTGCCGGGCTGGGCTGCGCCGTTGCGTTACGACTTGAAGGCGAACAAGCTGACCGACGGCATTTGGATGGTCGCGGGGCGGCAGGAAGCGATTACGCGGGAGAACGGCGGGGCGATCGCCAATATTGCCATTCTCGATTCAGAAGCTGGGTCCATCATCATTGATACGGGCCCGTCGCGGCTGTTTGGGGAAGCACTCGCGCGGTTGGCGGGCGAATTGACGGGCAAGCCGGTTGCGCGGGTCTACAACACGCACTTTCATCCGGACCATGTTTTCGGCAATCAGGCCTTTCAGCGCGATAAGATTGCCGCGCCGAAGGGGGTCATCGATGGGCTTGCCGCCAACGGAAGCGGTTTTTCGGATGCTATGTACTTTATCGCCGGCGATTGGATGCGCGGGACCGACGTCATCACGCCAGGGCACGTTCTGGAAGCACAGGTGGAAGATTTTGGCGACCGGCGTCTGCGGCCGCTGGCGATGCGGGGGCACACGTCGTCGGATTTGGTTCTGTTTGACGAGTCGTCGGGTTTTTTGTTCGCGGGAGACCTGGTATTTCTCGATCGCGCACCGACGACGCCGCACGCCGATATCGAGCGCTGGCGGATCGCGCTCGCCAATCTGGGGGGTATTCCGCACCGGCGTCTGATCCCCGGTCATGGTCCGGCGGAAGACAACACGCGGGGCTTAGATCAAACGCGGCGATGGTTGGAGACGATTCCGCCGCTGATCCGGGATGCGTTTGAAAAAGGGCTCGATATTTCAGAGGCGACGGCCTTGCCGCTGCCGGAGTGGACGTCGTCCATCGCGCTTGCGCGGTATGAATTCGAACGCACGGTCAATCATCTCTATCCGCGACTGGAAGCTGAGACGTGGCCGCGCGTGGATGGCGTTGCACAATGATCGGCGATTGTTTTTCGACGTCGCTTATTTCGACTTTAGGTGCATAGACGAATTTCCAATTATTGGAGGTTTGAGTTTCCCATAGGGTCCCGAGCAGCCTGTGAATTGCAGGCAAAAAAGATCGGGAAATATATCCCGGCTTGGGCAGGAAACTCAAACGAAGGGACTCTCCATGACATCCTGGAAGTTGTTGGCAACGGCGAGCGCGTGCGCGCTGTCGTTGGGACTGGCGTCGCCGTCGATGGCGGACGTTTCGATCGAAGACGTGGTGAACGACGCTAAGTCAGCCAACGACGTGCTGACATCTGGATTGGGTGGCCAGGGTCAGCGCTACAGCCCGCTCGACGCCGTGAACAAGGATAACGTCTCCGGTCTCGCTCCGGCTTGGGCCATGTCGCTTGGCGGCGAAAAGATGCGCGGTCAGCAGGCACAGCCGCTGGTCAAGGACGGCGTGATGTACATCACGGGCTCCTACAGCCGCGCCTGGGCGATCGACGTGAAGACCGGCCGCGAACTCTGGCAGTATGATCACCGTCTGCCGGAAGGCATTCTGCCGTGCTGCGACGTCATCAATCGTGGCGGCGCGCTGATCGGCGACAAGTTCATCTTCGGGACGCTCGACGCCAAGCTCGTGGCGCTCAGCGCAAAGACAGGTAAGGTCGTCTGGACGAAGGAAATTGACGACTACAAGGCCGGTTATTCCTATACCGCTGCTCCGCTGATCGTGCCCACGAAGGCCCACGGTCCGCTGCTCGTGACCGGCGTGTCGGGCGGTGAGTTCGGCGTCATCGGACGCGTGGAAGCGCGCAAGGTTGACAACGGCGAACTTGTTTGGTCGCGCCCGACGATTGAAGGTCACATGGGCACGCTGAACGGCAAAGAGTCCACGATGACCGGCAAGAAGAACGAGACGTGGCCGGGCGACCTGTGGAAGACGGGCGGCGGCGCCACGTGGCTCGGCGGCACATACGACGACGAAACGAAGCTTGTGTTCTTCGGGGCCGGCAACCCGGCTCCCTGGAACTCGCATATGCGCCCAGGCGACAACAAGTGGTCGTGCTCGCGCATTGCGATCGACCCGGAAACGGGTGAAATCAAGTGGGGCTTCCAGACGACGCCGAACGACGGCTGGGACTTCGACGGCGTGAACGAAGTGGTGTCCTTCGATCTCGACGGGACAAAGGCTGTCGCCACCGCCGACCGCAACGGGTTCTTCTACGTTCTGAACCGCGAGAACGGCAAGTTTATCCGCGGCTTCCCGTTCGTGGAGAAGATCACGTGGGCGAAGGGGCTCGACGAGAACGGCAAGCCGATCTACGTGCCGGAAAACCGTCCGGGCAATCCCGCAAAGTCGGCTGACGGCAAGAAGGGCGAAAACGTTTTCGCCGTGCCGAGCTTCCTCGGCGGCAAGAACCAGCAGCCGATGGCATACTCGCCGAAGACGAAGCTATTCTATGTGCCCGCGAACGAGTGGGGCATGGACATCCACAACGAGCCTGTCACCTACAAGCAGGGCGCGGCCTACCTCGGCGCTGGCTTCACGATCAAGACGATCTTTGACGACCATATCGGCGCGCTGAAGGCTGTCGATCCGGCAACCGGTAAGATCGTCTTCCAGGTGAACAACAAGGCTCCGCTCTGGGGTGGCGTTCTGACCACGGGTGGCGGTCTGGTGTTCTATGGAACGCCGGAAGGCGAACTGAAGGCCATCGACGACACGACCGGCAAGGAGCTTTGGAGCTTCAACACCGGTTCGGGAATCGTCGCTCCGCCCGTCACGTGGGAACAGGACGGCGAGCAGATGATCTCGGTTCTCTCCGGTTGGGGCGGCGCCGTTCCGCTCTGGGGTGGTGAAGTGGCCAAGACGGTGTCGAACCTGAACCAGGGCGGCATGGTCTGGACCTTCAAGCTCCCGAAGAAGGTCGCCGGCAACTGATCACGTCGCGATTGCTTTCTCCAAAATAGACTGGGGCGGACACTTGCGGTCCGCCCCTTTTTCGTCATGCTGAGTGCTGTGTACTCTGCGCCGCCGGACGTCATCTCGATGTTGATCAAGCGCCTTCTCATTCTTCTCGCCGCCGCCCTCATCGGTCAGGCGTCGCATGCAGAGACTGTGGCACCCTTCGAAGTGGACACGGCGTTGATCCTGGCTGTCGACGTTTCCGATTCCGTCGACGCTGAGCGGTACCGTCTGCAAATGGAGGGAATCGCGCGGTCGCTGGAAGATCCGGCGGTGATTTCCACGATCACGAGCGGGCCACAGGGCGCCATTCTGTTGGCGCTCGTCGAATGGGCGGATACGGCGGCGTTGACGATGCCGTGGCATGTGATCCGGTCGCGTGACGACGCGATCACGGCCGCGGCGCTCATACGTGCGCTCGAGCAAAAGGCGGGCGAATATACGTGCGTGTCGCGGATGCTGTCCTTCGTCAGCGACCGGATCGTGCCGGATATTCCAGGGCGGGCGAACCGGGTCGTGTTGGATGTCTCAGGTGACGGGATCGACAACTGCCGGGAGCCAACGGACACGGCTGAGGCGCGCGACCGGCTCGTCGGGGCCGGTGTGCAGATCAACGGATTGCCCATCATCGTTGCAGGAGAAAACGAAACGGTCGGCGCGGGCGCTTATCGTGCGCCGGGCTTTGGACTTGGCGGATTGAAGATCGGACCGGGCACGCATCAGACGACGCTTGACGCGTGGTATTCCGAGTACGTCATCGGGGGGCCTGCCGGCTTTCTCATTCGCGCGAACGGGTTTGAAGATTTCGAGCGGGCGTTCAAGCAGAAGTTCGTGTCGGAGATCAGCGCGGCTAAGTAATGGCTCAAGGGTATGGATCGGGATTGTATTTCAATACGGGCCCAGCAAACGACGTGTCTCCTTCTGGCCCGTAACTGAACTCAGTGGGACTGCTGGTTGTTGCTGATGAGCGGACATGGGTCAGTGAGGTCGGATCGTCTGTCGGATCAGTGCCTATCGAACACGAGGTTCTGAGAAGATCGGCCGGTGACCTTGCACGACGCGTCCAGTTTAGGGGCATCGCCGGAGAGCGTGACGGAGCGTTCGTCGGAGCTGACTGTTCCGGTCACAGTGAAGGTTTGAACTCCGCATTGCGTCGACCAGTAGCCCATCAGCGACGCAAAAATCCAAGCCGCTGTCGCCCGGTAAACTGGGTGTCGCGTCGATTATTTGGTGTCTAACTGTGCGGGGGAACAGTGCTTCCGGGTGACACGGAAGATGTCGCGAATGAGAAATCCTCCGTTCCTCAAGCCGCTAGTGTAGTCTCACAGGTGTTGAAGTTGGATTGTTGGTCGCCTCGTGAACCTGTTTTCATGACTGGGTACTGAAACGGCAGGTGAAGGGGTGATCCATTTCTCTCCGGGACCGCGGTCCGAACATTTTTCTCCAACGAGGTATCGCAATTCGACATTTCAAAACTATATCGATGGAAGGAACGACAGGTGGTTGGCGACTTTAGCGTTGTCTAAGCCTCTGTGACATGACGTTTTGAATAGATCAGTAGACGCGCCATTCGCTTTCTCTTGGCGAAGGAGTGTGAGCTATGTCGAAAGTTCTTTGCGTCCTCTATGACGACCCGGTGGGCGGATATCCAAGATCTTACGCTCGGGATAGTATACCAAAACTCGAACATTACCCTGGCGGCCAGACACTGCCATCGCCAAAGAGCATTGATTTTAAGCCGGGCGCATTGCTTGGCAGCGTCAAAGGCGAACTTGGGTTGCGAAAATTCGTTGAATCCAAGGGTCACGAACTCGTCGTCACGTCAGACAAGGACGGACGAGGATCGGTCTTCGAAAAGCAACTGGTGGACGCGGATGTGGTGATCTCGCAGCCGTTCTGGCCAGCGTATCTCACCAAGGAGAGGTTTGCGAAAGCCAAGAACCTGAAGCTCGCCATCACAGCTGGCATCGGATCGGACCACATTGATCTGCAGGCTGCCATGGATCACGACGTGACCGTCGCCGAGGTGACTTACTCCAATAGCATTAGCGTTGCCGAGCACGTCGTCATGATGATTTTGGCGCTGGTACGCAATTATCTGCCATCCCATCAGTGGGTCGTGCAGGGTGGCTGGAACATTGCCGACTGCGTTGAGCGTTCCTATGACCTTGAAGGCATGACTGTTGGCAGCATCGGATCCGGCAGGATCGGTTTGGCGGTCTTGCGGCGACTCAAGCCGTTTGATGTCAAACTACATTATGCTGACCGCTATCGACTCCCAGTGTCTATCGAAGATGAGCTTGACCTAACCTATCACGAGACCATCGAGGATTTGGTCAAGGTGTGTGACGTCATCACCGTGAACGTTCCGCTTCATCCTGAGACCGAGAACCTCATCAACGATGCATTGATCGCGAAGATGAAGCGTGGGGTCTATATCGTGAATACGGCCCGAGGCAAGATATGCGACAGGGACGCTATCGCGCTCGCGCTCAAGAGTGGACAGCTAGCCGGCTATGCCGGCGACGTCTGGTTCCCGCAACCTGCTCCGAAGGAGCATCCGTGGAGATCGATGCCGCACCACGGCATGACGCCACACATTTCTGGAACATCGCTATCGGCCCAGGCGCGGTATGCCGCTGGTGTTCGCGAAATTCTGGAGTGTTGGTTTGATCAGCGTCCCATCAGGGACGAGTATCTGATCGTTCAGGGTGGAAAACTCGCCGGAACCGGTGCGCATTCCTACACTGCCGGCGACGCCACGAAGGGATCGGAAGAGGCCGCAAAGTACAAGCCAACCAAAAATCACGCGGCATGAGTTCGCGGTGCGAAGCCATGTCGGCCTTCGCTATGCAAGCACCAGACGCTGTCTTCGGCTTCACAGCCTGCCCTGACGACCCGTCGCCGTGTTATCGAAAGGAAGGTGTGTTATGGCCATCGCACTTTCATTACAGCAATACCTCGACGGACGGGGATGTTCGTACGATGTCGTATCTCATGAGCGCACGCTCCACGCCACCGATACCGCAGACGTCAGTGACGTTCCAAAGGACAACCTGGCCAAGGGTGTCTTGATGAAATGCAAAGACGGCTACCTTCTTGCAGTCGTCCCAGCGTCCTGCCAAGTCGATCTCGACGCCGTCGCAAGTTTCATCCGGCACCCCGTCGGGCTGGCAACGGAGGAGGAGGTGACCACCGTATTCGCAGATTGCGATGTGGGAGCCATTCCGCCCGTCGGCAGTGCTTATGGATTGACCTCCGTGATTGACGACCGGTTGGAGGGCCTCAACGAAGTCTACTTCGACGGCGGCGATCACCGCACACTCATCCATCTCAATGGACGGGATTTTCACAGACTGACTGCCGATGTTCCGCACGCGCAGATCGCTGTTCGGAACCATTAGCGTGCGCGACACCTTTCCGCGCGGAGGCCGCTATGACTGTTATCGCAATGACGCGGGAGATTGGTGCGCGCGGGAGCGACGTTGCGATAGGACTTGCCGAACGCCTGGGGCTCGAAATCGTTCACCATGAGCTTGTCGAGCACGACATTGCTGCGCGTACGGGCCTTACAGAAGACGAGGTCCACCGGCACCTGGAAGGTGAGGCATTTCTCATCGAGCGTCTCACACTCGATAAGCGACGGCTCTCTCGCTACACGGCACAGGAAATCCTTGAGCTGGCGACGAAGGACAACGTGCTCATTCGCGGCTGGGGCGCGACGTATCTGCTGAGAATGATACCACATGTTGTTTGTGTCCGCATTTGCGCACCGATGGCCTATCGCGAACGTACGCTAATCGAAAGGCTTGGTCTTTCTGGCCCGGTGGCGGCACAAAGTGAAATAGCTCACAGCGACGCTGCTCATAACGGTGTAATGCAACGGTTCTTCGGGGTTGATTGGCAGGATCCCACCCTTTATGCAGCCGTGCTGAATACCGCACGCATACCGATCCGAGATTGTGTGGATCTTATCGTCCGACTCACGGAAAGCGTCGCGTTCCGCGACACACCGCAATCGCGGCAGGTACTTTTCGATCAGCTTGTTCGTGAGCGCGTGAGATTCGCATTGGATCGGCGGTTCGGTCCTAGTGGTCTGCAGAGCGGCATTGATGCCCACGTTCTAGATGGCAGAGTGCTCTTAATCGGCGCCACGACGGATGAACAGCTTATCGTCGACGCTGTGCGATGCACTCACGGCATCGAAGGCGTCAAAGCTGTTGAATGTCAAATCAGGCACATTGCTTTCGTACCTCATGCAAACTGAGAGACCAATACACTTTCCAAGGCGGACATAAATTTGTGGAGGCTGATCATGAAGGTCAAAGATGTGATGCATAAGGGCGTGGAATGGGTCGGCCCGGATACCCCCGTCTCAGAACTCGCGCGACTGATGCTCAAGCACGATATTGGGTCGATTCCAATCGGCGAAGACGACCGGTTGATCGGCATGGTGACAGATCGCGATATCGTCTGCCGGGGGATCGCCGATGATGGATTTGATGTTCGCAGCGCGACGGCTAGAGACGTCATGACGAGCGAGATTCACTGTTGCAGCGAAGCGGACGATTTGTCGAAGGCGGTAAAGCACATGGAGGAACTGAAAGTGCGACGTCTGCCTGTGATCAACAAGAGCAGCCGTTTGGTTGGCATGCTTGCATTGGGAGACATCAGCAATGCTGCGCCGCGCGAACTTTTAGCCGATTGCATTAAGAGTGTATCAGCGCATCATCACTGAAATTGGTGTGTCTCCCAGGCCGGCGTGAGGAGTATGGCGACAGAGACCTACACACTTCACGTCACAGCCGCCCTCGGTAGGTGAAGGATACGGCATGGCTGGGGGCACTCTAGAGCGACATAGGTGAGGCAAGAAAGCGCCCTTTGATCAACCTGGACCGATGAGGTCTCAGCAGATGATTGTGCCGCCTCAGTACAGCGCTTTTGACGGACGCAGACGGGCCGAATTCTTTATGTTGCGCAACGTGGTTCAAGCGGGCCCGGTCATCGGTCGCTACGCCGGAGCGGAGATTTACCAGAGCATCGTGGACGAATGGGGCCGTCGATATATTTTTGTCGGTATCGCCACTATTCGACGGGAGGGTGACTACGACTGCGATGCCTTAAGAACCGGAGAATTCATTTTAGCTCCCGGTCTGGTTTATCGGCTTGACCGAATACCCCCAACCTTATGGGAGCTTTTTTGCCGCATTCTTAAGCGAAATCGCAGTGGCCTTACGAACTGACGCGGAAGCCTAAAGCAACCGGTCCTGAGTTCGCACACAGGGCCCTGCAGAGCGAGGACATGATCGGAACGATGCTACCCTGTCATGTCGTCGTCCAGGAAATGAGCAAGGGTTCGGTCGAGGTGTCCGCTGTCGTTTCCGTTGCTTCGATGATGGCTGTCGCGAATTCGAAGTCGGTTGATGAGCTTGCCGCGGATTTTTTGAAGTAGCAGTTCGATGCCAGGGCCGTGAGCGTCATGTTCAAGCCTCGCTGTCATCACAACAAGACTTGGGCGACAACCTGGGTCTGCCGAGGTTCCAGTTCCGGTCGAACACTTCATGGTCATGGTTGCGGCGCATCAGAACCATTGGTGCGCATCGGCGACCTGCCTCTTGGATTGCTATGCCGCCTACCTAGTATCTCGCCACTGCAACTCCGACATCAGCACCAGATGCCAATGGACACCTCGATACAATTGCCAGCGTCATTTACAACGAATTCAGCACAAGGCTTCTTGTTTAGTTTCCGACAAAAACCAATCGTCTGAGTCGTGTTTAGTGAATTTAGTGATGGTTGCAGCCCGCTTTTTGCTCGATGACCGCGGAACTTTTACCGTTACCTGGCGGTTGCGGTAATAGGAAAGCGAGGCGAATGAAATGTTCAGGTCCCCGATCCGATCTGCTGTCGCAATGAGCGGGCTTGCTTACGCTACTTGCGCTTTTGCTACAGCAGAGCCGGGACGTGCCGCATTCGGCGTCAGCGGTCGCCTGACCTGCACTGCAGACGTCACCTACGGCGATGCATCTCGCCCGCTGTCGTGCAACTTTCAATTGACGGATGGGAATACCGCTCGCTTCGCAGGAGCAATCGAGCAGAAGGGCGGCACAGGTGACGACCGGCAGCCGCCTGCCAAGCGCGTTTTCGTCTGGGTCGTGCATGGCCCACCAGGCATCGTTGCGAAAGATCTTACCGGCATCTTTGTGAGAAGGAACCCTCCGCAAGCCCCGCTGCAACCGGGTTTCGAGAATGCGCTGATCAGTTCAAATGGCGCGATCGCTCTACTACCTGTTTCCGGCAAGGAGCAGGTGTCAGGTGACCCCACAGTGACGGTTCTGCAGCTCAATCTTAAGGCTGTTTCGGTTTAGAGTGGTGACACACCATACGTTGAGAAAATCCGCCGTCCGGCAAGTTGACGTCTGGGTACGCAACGCCTTGTCGGCGAGTGTGACGTTGATAGGCGTGGCGGCGGGAGTGTTTCTCGTCTGGCAGGCGAGCGACGCACTGATGCTCATCCTGGTCAGCATCGTGGCGGCGGTCGCACTCAGCGGGGCTGCGGACGGATTGTCGACGTACACAGGAGCGTCGCGACAATGGTCGCTTTTGAGCGTACTCATTTTTATCGTCGCGGCGATCGCGATCGGAGTGTGGTTTGGCGGCGCCACACTCCTCGACCAGTTTCAATCCTACGTTAGATCTGTTCGCGGCATCGTGATGGCCGCGCAGGACTTCATAGAACGCGGTGCAGGCGGCCTGTTTCCTGCCGGGACTGTTGCCGTGAACGAAGTCATGCCGCGCTTTGCTGCCGTGTTCAACAGCGCAACATGGCTGCTGACGGCGGTGACTGGAGGGGTTCTCAACGCGGTTTTAATCGCATTTCTTGCTAGCTTTCTTGCGTGGCATCCGGGGGCATATACGTCAGGACTTCTGCGGCTCATACCGCCCGCGAGGCGCAGTGATGTAGGGAATGCGCTAACCCGCGCCGGACGGGCGGTGAGAATGTGGCTCTTGGGCCAGTCAGTGAGCATGGTCGTCATCTTTGCGGCGTCGCTCATCGCTTTATGGGCAGTCGAAATGCCCTACGCGATTTTGTTGGCTTTTCTGGCTGGCATTCTCACTTTCGTTCCGACGATTGGCCCCGTCATTGCTGGCATCGCGATTACCTTGGCCGGGTTTTCAGCGAGTGTAACGATGGGTCTGTATGGCCTAGCGCTATACGTGGCCATTCAATTCATTGAAACGTATATCATCACGCCCATAGTACAGAAAGAAGCAGTGCATCTTCCTCCGGCTGCGACATTGGGTGCCCAGCTTATCGGTGGTGTCCTTTTAGGGCCCCTCGGCTTCGCCTTTGCCGTTCCGCTGGCAGCGGCTCTGTCCGCCCTCGTGCTTTCCCTCTATGTCGAGCCGAACGAGCATCGGGCGTCCGTAGCAGCAGAGTGACGGAGTGCAGTCACCTCAATTGCCGGATTGAACTTTCGGCTGGCACGAGCGCGTGAGCTTCGAGTGAGCACCGCCAGAAGTCACACCTGTGGGCTAGAGCTCTTTTTTGGGCTCTGCGGATCCCGGCTTGCCACACTTCAGCGCCCCTTGTGAGCCATTCGTCTGCGATCCACCATGAAACACGAACGGCGATCCGTTGGCTCCAGTCTAAGGAACGAATCGCGTGGTGGACCGTTGCCGTTTCATGAACGGAACTAGTGGCTCACTTCTTGTGCTGGTCGTCTGTGTGGTAACGCCAGATTTAGCTTTTGGAGGCATCAACCCGCCGGCGCCGCCGGGAAGCCCCGGACCGCACAACTCTAACCCGCGGCCGAATCCCATTCCCGGACCGGCTAATCCCGGTGCGCCACCGGCTCTTCCTCCATCGTTGCCGCGTTAAGTTGATTGGCCCGAAAAGAAGACCTTTTTTGTCGGCATCGGAAAGTGCGCTCTTCAGTAATCCGGCTGTTGAAATATGCCTTCCAGGAAGGCGGCATCTCGATGCCCGACGAGGCCCGAGAGGTCATCTTTCCGCACGGCGTCCCAGTCACCATGCTTGCCGGCAAACAGGAGCTGACGCCTAGGAGTCGGCCGGTCAAATCGCCATTCCGACTGCCAGCTAAGGAAGTGGACACGCCATCCACACGAGCTGAGGGTGGGCTTGCGAGCGACGCAGATATGATCAAGGAACAAGCACGCAATTCACAGCCCTTGAACCTTGGCGAGAACCTGCTGGAAGCTTCCTCCAGCTCTTCGTCAGCTGCTAATGCGAGGACGAAGCACGGCGACCACCGAGAGGAACCCAGTGCATGATCCCGAGACTGCAGCATTGGTGGCAGGAGACGAGAGCAAGCTTCTGGTTCGTTCCCGCAGTGATCGTCTTGTCCGCAGTTGGGCTTGCTTCCGGCCTGATTTTCTTAGACGCGACTGTTGACCTGCATGTTGACAAGAGATGGCCTCTGATCTTCGGCGCCGGTGCGGCCGGCTCACGCGGCCTGCTCTCAGCCGTCGCCAGCTCGATGATCACAGTGGCTGGTGTGGTGTTCTCCATTACAATCGTGGCCCTGTCGCTGACTTCCAGCCAATACACATCGCGGGTCCTGCGCAACTTTATGCGAGACCGCAACAATCAGATGGTGCTTGGCGTGTTCCTGGGCATCTTCGCCTATTGTCTGGTGGTGCTAAGGGTCATACGAGGTGGTGATGAAGGTGCATTTGTCCCTTCGCTCGCCGTGCTGGGAGGCTTGATTCTAGGGTTCGTTGGCATCGGCTATCTGATATTTTTCATTCACTACATTTCGATGTCCATCCAGTCGTCGAGCATTATTGCAGCCGCCGCCAAGGAGACCATCGATGCGGTCGATAACTTGTTTCCCGAGGACGTAGGTCATGATGTCGATCCAAATACGGTCGGCGACTCGGAACTCGCTTTCCATGACCTAGTTTGGGTTGCTGTTCCAGCACACAAAACCGGCTACATCCAACGAATCGACGGAGACTCTCTTCTGGCTTTTGCGCGAGAACGAAAAGCCATTGTGCGCATGGAGTACGGCATAGGCGAGTTTGTCGTTGAGGGAACTCCGTTGATCTCAGTGGCCGGCCCTGGTGTGTCCGGCGACGACAACCAATCAGCTGACGAACTCGATGACATCTACGTCATTAGTCCGCATCGTACGGTGGAGCAGGATGCCAGCTTCGGCGTCCGCCAACTCGTGGATATTGCCCTCAAAGCGTTGTCACCGGGTATTAACGACACGACTACCGCGGTGATGTGCGTGCACTATCTGGCGGCGATCTTGGTTCGGCTTGCATCGCGACCCATTGCGACTGTCCGCCGTTTTGACAAAGGTGAGCTGCGCGTGATTACCCGAGGTCCTAGTTTCGCGAGCCTGTTGGCCGAAGCATTTGACCAGATTCGACAGAATGCCGCAGGAAACGTCGCGGTTCTCTCGTGCTTGCTGAGCGCTCTAAAACTCATCGCCGGTCAGACCGCCGATTTTAAACGCCGGGAAGCCCTGCGGCAGCAAGCGAACCTGATCTTCGCTGTGGCCGAGCGCACTATAACCTCTCCCTATGACAGCACTCGCGTAAAGGCTATCTGGACAAGTCTTTGCCAAGTACTCGACAAGCCAAGTGGGCACAAGTGTTGAACCCGCAGCCGGTGAAATGGCACTGAATTTGCCACTCCGCGTCTTGCACTAACTGTGTCTGCTCATGGCCCTTAACTGAACTCACGAGATGGCGGGCGTGTTCGATCCAATAGCTCCCGCACGCTCCGTCGAGCGTGATGTTGTTGGACTTCTGGCTGACCTTGGTCTTGCGCGCGTGTTCGCGATCGTCCTCTTGAAACTGCTTGGCGATACGACTGGCGTCTCGACGGGATGCAGTTTCAGTGCTTCGGCGAATCCGGTGGCCGTTGATGCAGTATTCGACCCACCAGGTCATTGCGTAGGTCCTCGCGTTGGGCAACCAATGAAGAGAAAAGCTAACCCCCACAGCTTGCAGCTGGCAGAGTAATACCCGGATCGAAATATAGTCCGTGCGAACCATTCTCCACGACGCCGGAATACGCTCCAATCCTGACCTGCGAGCAACTACGAGAGATCGATTTGGGCCAACTCCTAGGGACTAGAGCGCTTCCCGACGGATATTGCCGCGAAAAATGGGCAGAGCGGCCGGGTAACACTCGATGTCAGTTCACATCGGCCAGCGGCCTACAGTGCGATTTGCATTTTTGATCGTAAGCATGGTGTCAATCAATTTAAGTTCATGGATGCCCTCGTATAGCAGAAAGGCGAATAACGAGGGGGCACTGCAATGCAACTTTGGTCCGAGCTGAGGGAGCTGGAAGACGGCATCGACTATGGGACTCCCCCGCGCCAGGGATCACCAGTCACTCTAGAGGTCGATGGTCAAAGCATCACGGTACCGTCCGGCAGCTCGGTCATGCTGGCTGCGGCCAAGGCACGCCGAAATATCCCGAAGCTGTGTGCGACGGACACCCTCGAAGCCTGGGGAAGTTGCCGACTGTGCCTCGTCGAGATAGAGGGGCGGAGCGGTTTTCCCGCCAGTTGCACCACGATCGTCTCCGAAGGGATGGTCGTGAAGACGCAGTCTGAAAAGCTGCAACAACTGCGCAAGGGCGTTCTCGAACTATACCTTTCCGACTTTCCCGCAGAAGACGTCGAAGGCGGCTGGAGCGAGTTCCATGACATGCTCGCGCAATGCGGCGTGAAGAGCCATCCGTACGAGCCGGCCGAAACCCATCTCGAAAGTGCGGTCGACGCCTCAAACCCCTACTTCCTGTTTGATCCAGCCAAGTGCATCGTCTGCAATCGATGTGTGCGGGCCTGCGAAGAAATACAGGGAACGTTCGCGCTAACGATCCAGGGCCGCGGCTTCGACTCCAAAGTCGCCGCCGGGCAGGACCAGACGTTCTTTCAATCCGATTGTGTCAGTTGCGGGGCCTGTGTTCAGACATGCCCGTCCCAGGCTCTCGTTGAGAAATCGCTCTTCGAAGGAGAATACAGCCGTGGCTAATCCGATTAAACCCGACAAGTCAGTCACCACGACTTGCGCTTATTGTGGTGTCGGCTGCGGCTTTAAGGCTGAAACGCATCAGGGCCGCATCGTGAGAATGATGCCCTGGAAGGAAGGTAAGGCCAACCACGGGCATAGCTGCATCAAAGGCCGTTTTGCCTTCGACTATTATGTGAGCGAAGACCGTATCAGGACGCCGATGATCCGCAGTTCCATCGATGATCCTTGGACGCCGGTGACTTGGGAAAAGGCCATCGCACACGCTGCCTCAGAGCTGAGACGCGTACAGTCCAAATATGGCAACAAATCCGTTGGGGCTATCTCGAGTTCGCGTTGCACGAACGAAGAGATATTTCTGACGCAGAAGTTTGCGCGTGCTGTACTGGGAAACAACAATATCGACAACTGCGCCCGCATTTGTCATTCGCCGACCCAATTCGGCCTATCGGCCACGGTTGGTTGGGGGGCGGCCAGCCAACACTTCGATTCCATTTTGCAAGCCGACGTGATCATGGTCGTCGGTGCAAATCCTACGGAAGGCCATCCCGTTTTCGGGTCGTTGTTGAAGCGACGCGTTCGGCAGGGCGCCAAACTGATTGTCATCGACCCTCGCAAAACCGAAACCGTCGAGTCTCCACACATTAAGGCCCATGCGCATCTCAACCTGCGGCCGGGAACAAATGTCGCGGTACTCGATAGCATCGCAAACGTCGTTGTTCGCGAGAGGCTGTTCAATGAGGCGTTCGTTAAGGAGCGTTGCGAGTGGGATGAGTTCCAGCGTTGGGCGGAATTCGTTTCGTCGGACCGCTATTCTCCAGAAGCGATAGGAGCTGAGGCCGGAGTTGATCCGGAATTGATCCGCAAGGCAGCTCGCATGTATGCCTCGGGCCCCAATAGCACCATTTATTATGGTCTTGGGGTGACCGAACATTCGCAGGGTTCGACCGGCGTTATGTGCCTTGGCAACCTTTCGCTCGCCTGCGGAATGCTCGGGCGCGAAGGCGTGGGCATCAACCCGCTGCGGGGGCAGGGCAATGTCCAGGGCGGCAGCTGCCTGGGCAGCTGGCCACACGTATTCAGCGGCTATCGCTTCGTGACCGACGACGACGTGCGGAAAACTTTCGAAGACGATTGGGGTGTCACTCTCGATTCCGAGCCGGGGCTTCGCCTCCCGAACATGTTTGATGCCGCCATCGCCGGTCACTTCCGCGGCATGTACATCATGGGGGAGGATCCAGTGCAGAGTGATCCGAACCAAGGCCACATCATCGAAGCGATGCGGCAGATGGAGTGTGTGGTAGTTCAGGACCTCTTTCTCAACGAAACGGCGAAGTATGCGCACGTTTTCCTCCCTGGCAGTTCCTCCCTCGAAAAGGACGGCACGTTCACGAGCGCAGAACGGCGCGTAAACCGCGTTCGCAAAGTCGTCGAACCACTGGCGGGATATCAAGACTGGGAAGTGCTCGTCATGCTCATGAACGCCATGGGCTATCCGGTGAAGTATGCGCACGCCGGAGAAATTCTAGACGAGATCGCGCGCTTGTCTCCGGCATACAAGGGCATAAGCTTCGATCTCCTCGACCGCGTAGGGTCGGCGCAATGGCCGTGTGACGAGAACGCGCCAGAAGGCACCGAAGTGCTTCACCGCGAGAAGTTCCCGCGTGCGAATGGCAGAGGTACCTTTATGCTTACGGAGTATGTGCCCACTGCGGAGCGCACTAACGATAAGTTTCCGCTACTTCTCACGACGGGGCGCATTCTGACGCAGTATAATGTCGGAACTCAAACGCGCAGGACAGCGAACAACCGTTGGCACTCCGAGGACGTGCTTGAAATCAGCGAACATGATGCAAAGTCGCGCGGCATCAATGATGGAGACCGTGTCAAAATCGCAAGCCGTTTCGGCTCCACGGAACTCAAGGCAAAGTACTCGACGCGTGTGGCGAGCGGCATCGTCTACACCACGTTCCACCACGCAGAGACGCGCATAAACGTCATTACGTCCGACCTGTCGGATTGGGCAACTAACTGTCCCGAGTACAAGGTTACTGCGGTGGAAGTCGTGCGCGTCGAGAAGAGGGATGCAGCAAAGCGCTCGAAGAGCGTCACGCACACTGAAACGGTGCCGGCATGAGCCAATCGCAAGAACATTCGACGTCGACATTTCCCAGCCGTGCAATCCCGATCGAGCGGCTGATCGTCATGGCCAACCAGATTGCGGCTTTCTTCGCTCCATATCCTGCGGCCCGGCGGGCAGAAGGCATCCGCAATCATCTCAGGACGTACTGGGATCCGCGCATGCGACAGGACCTCATCGACTATGTTGCGGGGGGTGGTAACGGGCTCAGTCCTTACGTGAACGACGGTGTGGGGCTTCTTGTTAACGGCGGGGACAAGAAAGGCTACTACGGCCCGCCCAAGGCCTGATGCCGGGGTGGCGGCTCATGTGGGCTGGACTGCGCCGCGGTCCGGCCATGGGCAAATTCACGTTCTTCACGCTCGCGCCGCCATTGCTGCCAGTCCGTGACGAAGTTGAGAAACATCCTTAGCATTGGCGCAGCCAGCTAGAAGTCGCGTCCCAACCGGGCTAAACCGCTAAGGTTCATGTCCATGCAAACATATGGGACGTCAATCAGGATGTCGGGGTTGTCTGGAGATCAGGGTGGACGCCTCGTAATGCGGCGACCGGACGATTGGCACGTTCATTTGCGCGATGGTCCGATGCTCGCTGCCGTCGTCAACTATACAGCCCGTCAGTTTTCGCGCGCCATCGTGATGCCGAACCTTGTTCCGCCGGTCACTACCATCGCCGCAGCCGAAGCCTACAGAATGCGCATTGCCTCTGCGTTGGAGCCGGGCGCAGATTTCACGCCGCTGATGACCTGCTACCTGACCGACGACATCGATCCTGCCGAGGTGGCACGGGGCTTCACGCACAACGTGTTCACCGCCTGCAAGATGTATCCGGCACATGCGACAACAAACTCGGCGCTCGGCGTCACCGACTTTAAAAAGATTTATCGCGTTTTCGAAGCGATGGAACGCATCGGTATGCCCTTGCTTCTGCACGGCGAGGTTACAGACAAGCAGATCGATATATTCGACAGGGAGGTCGCGTTCATCGATCGTATCCTGACAAAACTTATCGCGGATTTCCCTGCTCTGAAAATCGTGCTCGAGCATGTCACAACAGCAGAGGCGGTCCGCTTCGTCGAGGATAGCGGCCCTAATCTCGCCTCAACGATCACGCCGCATCATTTAGAAATCAATCGCAACGCGATGTTCGACGGCGGCTTGCGCCCGCATTTTTATTGCCTACCGGTCGCCAAGCGCGAAGTGCATCGCCTCGCTCTGCGGAGAGCTGCTACATCGGGAAATCCGAAGTTTTTCCTCGGCACCGACTCCGCGCCACATGCCGTTAGCAACAAGGAATCGGCCTGCGGGTGTGCCGGAATCTTCAATGCGCCTTTCGCAATGGAGAGCTACGCCAAGACGTTCGAGGAAGAGGGCGCTTTGAACCGCCTTGAAGCTTTTGCGTCGGAAAACGGACCGCGCTTTTATGGCTTGCCGCTTAACACCACCAGAATCGTTCTGGAGCGGACCTCAAGCCAAGTCCCAGATTTCATTCCGGCAGCTTCGACGCGCATCGTGCCCTTTCATGCCGGGCAAACGCTTGCTTGGCGTTTCGCTGGCCATGCCGATGCGGATGCCACTTCATTGGTCGACGAAACCGGCAGCGGGTCCGCCTCCTGACACAGCACAACCGCAGCGAACAATCGCGGCATCTTGCTAGAATAGGCCGACTGGATACGCAGCAGCGGCTCACCACTAGCCACTTTTCCAAAACACAAGTTGATGACTATTGGCTACCCAGAATGCTACCAATGAAATCTGAAGTGACGTAGCTTGCGATGCGCGGTTCGTGCAGATTCTCTATCTCGACAAGGCGTGCGTGTCTCAACGGCTCGAGCGGTTTCCGCCCGCGGGCCTCAAACACTTCCCCGTCTAGGCTGCGTTGCCGATCTTAGCTCAAGGATGGGCCGCCGTTTTCGCTGGGACGCTGGCTCGGGCGCGGAAAGGGGATGATCGTCGCGGTTCCGTTGGTGGGACGGGGGACATCGACGGCAAGCTCGCTCAAATCGGCGAGATCATCCATCCACTCGCCGCAGAGATCGGCCAAGGGCAAGCCGGCAGCTTCTGACAGCCAGGGCTGCAGGATCGTGCGGCCCTCGCCGGATTCGAGGTCGGCGTGGAGGATGAGGTAGCGGTCTTGAGCGGAGGATTCGGGGCTACGCATCCAGCGGCGAATGACTGAGGCCGTTTCGCCTGCTTCGTTGAGCTCCGGGTCGGAGACGAGCATTTCGACATGCGGCGCGTAGGCGTCGGTGTCGTAGGGCAACATCTTCCAGGGGAGATCATCGGCAGTGGCGGCGTCAAGCGCACGGTCGGCGGCCTCTTGGCCGGTTTTAATGTCGTCGCCTTCAATCTCGACGCAAGCCACTTCCAAGCGCACCCGAACGACCTTCGCGTAGTACTTCATTGGAGCCTCCGCTAGCCGGCAACGGGAGGATGATGGGCGAGTCGCCGGGCACCCTGCAACGGCCAGTGCCGATTAGATGGGGGCTGTGGGGCAGCTCGGCAACAGGCGGGCGGACGATGCTCATTCGTCCGCCCAGCCGCCTCTTTCTCACTCAGTTGTTGAGCATCTGGCGGTCGAACCATTCGCGGGTGCTGACGCCGCGGAAGCCGTCATAATTGCTAGGATAGACCCGGCGGGCGCGGTTGGCCTTGGCCGGCTTGGCGACGTGGGTGCGCGCATGGGTGCAGTTTCCGGCGGTCGACTTGCACGAGCGCCATCCCGCCGCTTCAGCCTGCGGCTGCCCGGAAAATGCGGTAAAAGCGGCTGCGAGAAGCAAGAGTTTCACTATTTCCTCCATGATGTCGTGTCATGGCGGATATGGGTCACGGGCTGAGGCAAACAAATCGGAATTTCCGATCACGGGAGAGGAGGTCTGGCCGATGACTTGGATCGTCACGAAGTATGCGGTGACGGCCTTCATGGTCGTTTTGATTTCCGAGGTGGCCAAGCGGAGCGATAAGCTGGGCGGCCTCATTGCGGCGTTGCCGCTGGTGACCGTGCTGACGCTGGTGTGGCTGTGGGCGGAAGGTCAGGCGGAGAGCAAAATCGCCAATCACGCCTGGTATACGTTTTGGTACGTGGTGCCGACGCTGCCGATGTTTCTGGTGTTTCCGTGGCTGCTGCCGCGGATCGGGTTTTGGCCGACGATGGCGGCGAGTGTGGCGGTGACGATTGCGAGTTTTGCAATTTTTGCGCTGTTGGTGCGCCGCTTCGGGATCGAACTGCTTTAGGTTTCGCGGGGCTTGAGGCCCAACTGGTTGGCGACGAAATCAGCGATCGCGGACGTGTGGTCGAGGGCGAAGTGGGGCAGGCGGCTATCATCATCGCCGTGATCGGAAGCGATCGCGATGATGTTGGGATCGCCCGGTGCCAATGGCCGGGGATCGGCTTGGGCCGCACGGCGGACTTCGATTTTGGCGATGGGTGCCGACTTCCAACCTTCGATAATGACCAGATCGCAGCCGGTGAGGCGGGCGAGGATCGTTTCCAATTGCGGCTCGCTTTCCTCGTGCAGGGCGTGCAGCAGCCCCCATCGATGTGGGCTGACGAGGATGACTTCGGCGGCACCCGCGCGCCGATGGCGGGCGGTGTCGGAGGCTTCGGTTTCGGCGGCGACATCGTCGTGGTGAGTGCGCTTGATGGTTGCGACCTTCAATCCGCGGCGGGTGAAATCTTCAATGAGGCGGACGGCGAGCGTCGTCTTGCCGGAGTTTTTCCAACCGGCGATGCCGATGACGGGAGGGGCAGCCAACCGGGCGCGCGCTTCGGCGAGGTCTTGGGGCGTGTTGGTGTTGAAGAACGGGTCGACGGCGCGGCCTTTGATTAGACTGTCGGGGAAGTCGACGGGAATCGCATGGTGGCGCGCGGTCCAGTCTTGGACTTTGCGGGTTCCGGCATCGAGGCTTGCTGCGAGGTCTTCGGCAAGCTCAATGGACCATAATCCGATGACGGGATGCAGGCCGCTACGCGAGCGGGCGATTGCGATGGGCGCGCGGGTCTCGGCTAGGGTGGCTTGCAGCCTCGTCACCAAATCGGGCGGAAGGAACGGAACATCGGTCGAGACGCTGACGAGGTGCGTGGCTGTTGGTGCGTGCGCCCGCGCCCACTGCAATCCGGCCAGCAGACCGGCAAGGGGTCCGGCGAAGTCCGGGACGCTATCGGCGATGACGGGCATGTTGAAGGATGCGAAGCGCGCGGGATCGCCGTTCGCGTTGAGAATGAGCCGGCCGGCTTGGGGGGCCAACCGCTGCATGACGTGGCCGAGGAGAGGCGTGCCGGCAAGATCGGCTAGGCTCTTGTCCGGCTGGGCGGGAGGCATGGCCGCACGCATGCGGCGGGACTGGCCGCCAGCTAGGATGAGGCCCGTCGGGGGCGCGGAATTTGCTCGTGCGGTCATGCCGGTTCAACGACTTTTCGGCTGTGTTGGGCCCGGTCGTCGCCGGGATGCTTTGCATCCCACACTTAGCCGTCGCGTTGACCTGACGCCAACGAATTGAGCCGGTCCCGAGATCGCATGGTCCGGTCGATGGACTGCGATCGGTACCTGCGGCGTTCAGGTGAAATATTCGGCGCGAATGACCTGCACGTCGGAGACGGTGACGACCCCGATCTGGCGTGACACCAACTTGAAGAGGGGTTCGAGCACTTCATCGACGCGCTGTTCGTCAAGGATGCAGAAGATCATGACCAGCGCACCGGCGCGTCCGACGACGCCGTCGCGGTGCCATGCGCCATCCTTGCCACGGCCGGCGAGGACGGGAAGCACCGTGTAGCCGCTGACGTTTTGCTGATCGAGGAGGTTCAGCACCCGCTGCATCAGCGGTGCCTCGACCATGATGTCGATGCGCTTCTTGGGATAGGTTTTCATGGGCGGAGCCTTAGTGGAGCGTTGAAGCGAGGGTGAGATAGAGCGGAATGCCGAGCGTCAGGTTAAACGGGAAGGTGACGCCCAGCGACAGGGGAAGATAGATCGCCGGCCGCGCCTCGGGCAGCGCGAGCCGGAGAGCGGCGGGCACGGCGATGTAGGACGCACTCGCCGCTAGTGTAATCATCAAGGCGGTGCCGCCCAGAGAAAGTCCGACGGCCATCGCGGCCAGGGCGCCGAACGAACCGCCGATCAAGGGCATGTAGAGGCCGAACAGGATGACCGGCCAGGTCAGATGGCGGCGTCCTTCGCGCAGTCCGCGACCGGCGATGACGCCCATGTCAAGCAGGAACAGGCAGAGAATGCCCTTGAAGGGATCGACAATGAAGGGGGCGATCGTCTTTAGTCCGTCTGGGCCGGTGATCATTCCGATGAGGAACGAGCCGACGAGGAGCACGATAGAGCCGTTAAGCATGACTTCGCGCAATGTGGCGCTATCCATACGCTTCTCGCCCGTGTGTGCCAGCCACAGGGCTGCGATGATGGCGGGCGTTTCCATTGCTGCGGCGACGGCAACCATGTAGCCCTCGAACGGAATGCCGCTTTGCTCGAGGGACTGCGTTGCGGCGAGGAACGTGACGATCGAAATGGAGCCGTAGTGTGCGGCGACTGCGGCGGCGTCGACGCGCGGCAGGTTGCTTGTCATCACAAGCATGCGGAACGCGACCAGCGGGATGATGGCGCTCAGAACAATGCCGGCGAGGATGGCGCCACCTAATTTGAGGTCGAGGCCGTTCTGGGCCACGCCCACTCCGCCTTTGAAGCCGATCGCCAGCATCAGGTAGAGCGACATGCCCTTGGCGATGGCTTCCGGGATGGACAGGTCGGAACGTGCCAGGGTCGCCAAGAGGCCCAAGACGAAAAAGAGGACCATCGGGGAGAGGAGGTTGGCGGCGGCGAGGTCCAGGGCCTGGCCCATGTGGTTATGCTCCATCGGTTGTGTCGCAAGGGATTACCCCGCGACTATGTTGCGGTGCGAAAGGCGATCTGGCGGGGCTCGATAGCCTCGTAATATCCCTTATGGAAATTGATAATGGTCGTATCCATCATTGTGACTGAAAATGATGGAAGGGACCAATGCCGAAAAGCCTCGTTAATCTCGATATCGACCTGTTGCGCACATTCGCAATGATCGCGAAGGAGCGCAATTTCACCCGTGCGGCGGAGCGCCTCATGCGGCAGCAATCGACCATGTCGCTGCAGATCAAGCGGCTTGAGGATGCGCTTGGCCACAGGCTGCTGGACAGGACGCCGCGTTCGGTTGAGTTGACACCGGAGGGTGAAGCGGTGCTGGCCTATGCGCAAAAAATTCTCGATCTCAACGACGAGGTCGTGTCGCTGACTCATGAGCCGCAGATGCAAGGTGTCGTGCGGCTGGGAACGCCGGAAGACTTCGCCACGCAGCATCTGCCCGACATCCTGTCTCGCTTTGTTCAGGCGTATCCGTCCGTCGCGCTGGAGGTGACGTGCGATCTCACGATGCATCTGGCGGAAGGCTACAGAAATGGCCAATTCGACGTTGTTTTGTTGAAGCGGGAGAAATCGTCCAACGGCGGCGGCGTGCGTGTCTGGCGCGAACCCCTGGTGTGGGTGGCGGGCCAACACGACTACGTGCATGCGACCGGTCCACTGCCGTTGGTGGTGTCGCCTGACCCGTGCGTCTATCGCAAGCGGGCGATCGAATCACTCGACCGAGTGAAGCGGCCTTGGCGCATCGCTTACACATGTGCATCGTTGGCCGGTTCCATCGCGGCGGTGCGCGCAGGACTTGGAATCGCCGTGCTGCCGAAGGAGATGGTTCCTGCCGGGCTGCATGTGATCGACGGTGATCCGCTGCCCGATTTGAAGGACACGGAAATCGCCTTGCTCGCAGGGACTAATCTCAGGCCGCCGGTGGCCAAATTGCGCGACCACATTGTGCGCTGCCTGGGATGATCCTGGGATCGGCGTGCCATCAAAAATGGCAATGGTCTTCATGAGGACAATCTATTTCTCGCAGACGCAGCATTTTCCTAGCGTCACGATTTCGTCGCAGACTTCCGCACCCGAACATCAGGAGCGCGCCTTTGGCTCAAGCTGCAACAGTGATGATGCAGGACGCGGATCTCCCCGCGCCGGCTCTCTTGCCTGGTAAAAAGCCGTTGTACGAGGTCGGCGAGATTCCACCGCTCGGTCATGTGCCGGAGAAGATGTACGCGTGGTCGATCCGGCGCGAGCGGCACGGACCGCCCGACACGGCGATGCAAATCGAAGTCTTGCCGACGTGGGAGCTGGACAGCCATGACGTGCTCGTTCTCGTGCTGGCGGCCGGCGTCAACTACAATGGTGTATGGGCGTGTCTCGGACAGCCCATCTCCATGTTCGACGTGCACGGCGCGCCCTACCTGGTGACGGGTTCGGATGCGGCCGGCATCGTTTGGGCGGTCGGATCTGCTGTGAAGCGGTGGAAGGTCGGCGATGAGGTTGTAGTCCATTGTAACCAGGACGATGGCGACGACGAAGAATGCAACGGCGGCGATCCCATGTTGTCACCGTCTCAGCGTATCTGGGGCTACGAGACGCCGGATGGTTCGTTCGGGCAGTTCACGCGTGTGCAGGACCGGCAACTGCTGCCGCGGCCCAAGCATCTGACGTGGGAAGAGAGCGCCTGCTACATGCTGACGCTGGCCACAGCCTATCGCATGCTGTTTGGCCATCGGCCGCATACGTTGAGGCCGGGGCACAACGTTCTGGTTTGGGGTGCATCTGGCGGCATCGGCTCGATGGCGGTGCAGTTGTGCTCGACCGCCGGTGCCAATGCGATCGGTGTCGTATCAGATGCGGATAAGCGCGACTTCGTGATGCAATTGGGCGCGCGCGAGGTTTTGAACCGCAAAGATTTCAATTGCTGGGGCCAAATGCCGAAAGTCGGCACGCCCGAGTATCAGGCTTGGTTCAAAGAAGTCCGCCAATTTGGGTCGGCTATTTGGAACATCACGGGCAAGGGCAATAACGTCGATATGGTGTTCGAACACCCAGGCGAATCGACATTTCCCGTTTCAGTCTTCTGCGTGAAGCGCGGTGGCATGGTGGTTATTTGCGCCGGTACCACGGGCTATAATCTCACGCTCGATGCACGTTATCTCTGGATGCATCAGAAGCGCGTGCAAGGGTCGCACTTCGCGAATTTGCAGCAAGCATCGCTCGCCAACCGGCTCGTCATCGACCGACGCATCGATCCGTGTCTGTCGGAGGTGTTTTCGTGGGAGAACATCCCGAAAGCGCATATGCGGATGTACCGCAACGAGCACAAGCCGGGCAACATGGCGGCCTTGGTGTCCGCGCCTACGACCGGTCTCAAGACGCTCGAAGATACGATCGAAGCGAGCCGCGCGCGGTTCGGCTGAGGCTTTGTTTTTTGGTTTGGGGGAGAGAACGGCAGCCCCTGCGGGGGGAGCAGGGGCTGCCGTCAAATGAGAAGCGGCGGGGGCACCGCTCCTCAATCGTTTCAACTGGACGATTTGTCGGACAACAGTCCAGCGAGAGCTTCGGGGATTTGCCCCTCGACGCCGAATTGAGAAAGCAATTGTTCGATCTGGCCATCCATCAGCGTGGAGGGGTCTATACCGTATTGGGCCAGCAGCTCCGTTGCTGCGGTGGGCGTCAGACCGGCGAGTTCGGTTGGGTCCAAGCCAGCGTTCTGCAAGAGATCCTGAAGTCCGGGTGACGCGGAGGAGAGGGCGTCGGCCACGGCGCTTGCGCCGAAGATGCCGGCCATCGACGCGGTCAAGCGGGATAAATCAAACATGGTGTTTCTCCGTAGGTACTCGCTGGTCTTTGCCGCCCACACCTCGTTAATTGGCAACGTTGGTTGCGAATGGCCAAGAGATTTTTGCCCGGTCATCGATCGGATTTTCCGAAGACTTGGCGAATTGGATTTCGATGCCCATTTAGGCATCGGATCGTTTGCGACGGGGATTTACTGTGCCGAATCTTAGACAGCTTGAATATTTGGTCGCGGTGGCTGATACGCGGCATTTCCGGCGTGCTGCCGAGCGCACAAACACGACGCAGCCGACGCTCAGCGAGCAATTGAAAGCGCTTGAGGAACGTTTGGGCGCGCAGCTAGTCGAACGCGGGAATTCTCGCGTCGTGATCACAGCTGTGGGATCGGAGGTTGTTGAGATTGCGCGGCGCATGTTGCGCGATGCGCAGGAGATCCGCAGCATTTCTTCCGGCGCAAATGGTTTGACCGGCCTTTTGCGTCTGGCGCTGCCACAAACGATCGGCCCATATGTTTTCAAGCATGCGGCGCCGCTCATTCAGAAGACGTATCCCGGTCTGCAGTTGAGTGTGCGGGAGGATATGGCGCAGAATCTTCCGCGTGGATTGGAGGACGGTCAGCACGATGTGATCGTTTCGCCGGCACCTTTGCGAGGGGCGGACATTGTAACCGTGCCTTTGTTTAGAGAACCACTCTGGCTCACGGTTTCGGCAGATCATGCTCTTGCGCGCCAACGGCAGGTGCGGCTCGAAGACATCCGGGGTCAGGATGTGTTGGCGCTGGCGCAGGGACATCATCTGCACGAGGCGGTTCGGTCGCTGTGTACGGAAGCGGGGGCGCGTTTGCGCTATGATTTCGAGGGCACCAGTCTCGATATGCTGCGGGAAATGGTGATCATGGGGTGGGGCATTACCTTCATGCCAGGGCTTTATGCCGCGCGTGAATTGGCCAACGATCCGGCCATTCGCGTGCTGCGGTTGCAGGATCGGCCCGTTTACCGGACCATTTTGATGGGCTGGCGGAAGGCCAGCGCGCGGCAGGCCGCGTTTCTGGAGATGGCGGAGTTTTTTAAGTCCGTCGCGAAATCAATTCCGGAGTTGAGCCGGCCCGAGGTAGCCACAGCCGACTGATGCTTCCGATTTTGGGTGCGCGAGGAAAACGTCAGCCGGCGGGTTCGCCCATGCGCGTGCGATAAATGTTCTCCAGTTGTTCGGCATTGTTGATGCGGACGGCAAGGTCGCGCAGGAGGCCATCGCGGATCGAATAGATGAGGCCGTGGACCGATAGGCCGCGACCGGCGGCCCAGGCATTTTGCACGATGGTGGTGTGGCAGACGTTTTTGACTTGCTCGATGACGTTCAATTCGCAGAGGCGGTCGCCGCGCGCGGTCATGTCATCGATGGCGTCAAGTTCATCGCGATGGCGCGTATAAATGTCTTTTATGTTGCGCAGCCAGTTGTCGATGAGGCCGAATTGCTTGCTGCCGCAGGCGGCGTGGACGCCGCCGCAGCCGTAGTGTCCGCAAACGATGATCTGCTCGATCTTTAAGACTTCGACGGCGAACTGCATGACCGACAGACAGCTGATGTCGGTGTGGACGACGAGATTAGCGACGTTGCGATGCACGAACACCTCACCGGGAGCGAGGCCCAGAATCTGATTGGCGGGGACGCGGCTGTCGGAGCAGCCGATCCAGAGGTATTTCGGGGCCTGCTGGGTGGCTAGGCGGGAGAAGTACTCGGGATCCTTTGCGATCTGGCCCTCGGCCCACGTCTTATTGTTTTTGAAAAGTTTTGTTAGCTCAGCCATGGGGATTCCCGATTGTTATGCCGTGTGTGATCAATGATTGCTGTGCCGCAGGCCGTTTGGATTGGCAAGCGGTTGGTGGGCTGCCGGGCCGCTCCTGAAATTGGAAGCGTTAATGGTGGCATTGCAATAGCAAATGGATCTTGCTGACGCCCTTTAGCGTTCCCACATCCGCAACGTCGCGTTGCCTCATTGGAGGCACCTTGTTCGGGCAAACACCTTCAGAGAACCAGCGGAGGGACGATGTCTGGATTCTGGAATTGGGGCCGTTCGGGCGAGAGTGGGCCTGGCTTGCTGCCGTCCTCGCTGGACGCGGCGGGTCTGTCGGACTGGATTCGCGCGCGCAAGGCCAATCTGCCGCAAACCCGGCTTGGGCGGACTTTGCTTGGGCTCGCGTTCGTATTTGGCGGGATGTTCAGCTTCCTGCCGGTGCTCGGCATTTGGATGCTGCCTCTGGGTCTTGTGATTCTTTCTGTCGATTGGGCCTTCGTGCGGCGCTGGCGGCGTCAGGCTGAGGTGCGGCTTTCGCGATGGTGGAAGGCGCGGCAGGCGGCGCGAGCCTAAGTCCGCTTTGAAGCCAGCCACGCGCGCCAGCCGCCGTGGCGGGTGATATCCTCCGCACCTTGAAGCGCGTGGCTTTCGCACAGGAAGCCTTTGACGTAGGACCCGTCGGCGAGTTTGACCGAGCCGATGCCAAGGGGTGGCGGGATCAGCGCCACGAACGACCCGAAAGCGGCGTCGTCCATTTCCCAGATTTCCAGTTCGATGTTGCCTGAGCCCTTGCCGTCGCAGATGAGCCCGGGTTTGGCCGGTGTCGTGTTGGCCAGCGCATAGAAGCTGTAGCCCGGTGCCGTGCGGGTCGTGCGTACAAGGCGGGCATTGCGCTCGATGAGTTGCGTGTTGAGTGGCTGGCCAGTGAGGTGGGCGCCGACGACGGCGACCTCAATACGTTTTGATGGCGCCGTGGGAATGGCGGGCGTGGACGCGAGCGGTAGTGACGTGGCGCCGAGTTTGATTTCGCCGAGGGACCGGTGGAGCGCGTCGCCGAGGACGGCGAGGCGTTTGTCGTCGAAGGCGCGGCCCATGACCGTGACGCCGACGGGCAGTCCGTTCTGGCGAAAGCCGGCGGGGACGGCGAGGGCCGAGAGGTCCATGAGATTCACAAAGTTCGTGTAGAGGCCGAGGTTTGAATTCAAGCGAACCGGATCGGCGAGGACTTCGGAAATTTTGTAGGTGGTGGGCGTGGTGGGCAGGATGAGGACATCCATCTTGGCCCATTCGGCCTCACTGCGGCGTGTGAGTTCTGCGAGTCGGTAGAGGCCTTCAAATGTGGCGACGGCGGAGAGTTTTTCCGCGCTCAGGATGATGCCGCGGACCACGTCGTGGATGGCATTGGGCTGTTTGGCTGCGAAGTCTTTGATAGCAGCGAGACGTTCGGCGACCCAGGGGCCGGAATAGAGGAGGCTGGCTGCTTCGCGGAACGGGGCGAAGTCGAATGGCACGATTTCGCAGTCGAGTGTGCGTATGCGTTCAATCGCGAGGCCGTAGAGGCGTTCCGTTTCTGCGTCGCCGCAGAAGTCGAGCGGGGACGAAGGAACACCGACGCGCAGACCTTGGGGGAGAGGTTCATACGTGCGCGGCGGCGATCTGCGGGAATAGGGTTCTTCGGCATCGTAGCCAGCGGCGACGTCAAGGATGCGCGCCGCGTCAGCGGATGTGAGCGCGAAGATGGAAATGGTATCTTGGGTGCGGCAGGCGGGGACGACGCCGCGCGCGCTCAGGAGGCCCTTCGTTGGTTTGAGGCCGACGATGTTGTTGAAGGCGGCGGGGACGCGTCCCGAACCGGCCGTGTCGGTGCCAAGCGCGAAGGAGACGAGACCGCCGGCGACGGCGACGGCGGAACCGGAGCTTGAGCCGCCGGAGATGTAGTCGGGATCGAAGACGCTCGAAGGGATCCCGTATGGCGAGCGTGTGCCGACGAGGCCGGTGGCGAATTGATCGAGGTTGGTTTTGCCGATGAGGATGGCGCCGGCGGCTTCGAGTTTTTCGACGACGGTGGCTGACCGCGAGGGTGTGTAGGCGAATTCGGGGCAGGCGCAGGTGGTGGGGAGGCCTGCGACGTCGATGTTGTCTTTGACGGCAAAAGGAATGCCCCAGAGCGGACCTTTGGGCGCGGACTTCAGCTTGGCGAGTGCGGTGGCGCGCGGGACGAGGGTGATCCAGACAGGGCGTTCGCCTTCCACCGCAATGCGATTGTAAATGCAGGTGAGGACGGCCTCCGGCGTCAGCGTGCCAGTGGCGTAGGCCTGCGTGAGGGTTGCGATATCGAGGGAGACGATCATGCCGCGTCCTCCGCGATGACGACGAGTGTCTGGCCAAGCGAGACGGCGCGGCCTTCGGTGCACTTCAATTCGTGCACGATGCCGTCGCTGGGGGCGTGGACCAGCATTTCCATTTTCATCGACTCCACCACGACGAGAACGTCGCCGGCCGTCACGCGTTTGCCCTGTTCGACGGCGATCTTCCAGACGGCGCCAGGGACGGGGCTTTGTATGGCTATGTGGCCCGGGGCTAGGATGTCGTCGCCGGTGTCGGCTGCGCCGGGATCGTTGAGTACGGCGCCGGTGCGGTCGCTGTCCTGCCAGCGGGCGCGCTCGGCTTCGAAGGCTGCCTGCTGGGTGGATTTGAAGGCGCCGATGGCGTCCGCGTTGTTGGTGAGGAACGTGCGATAGGCGGCAAGCGAGAACGTCGTCTCTTCGATGTTGATGCCGGCCTTGCCTTGCAGGAAGCCGTCGCGGAAGGCGAGGAGGTCTTCGCCCGTCATTTCGTAGAAGCGGATCTGGTCGAAGAAGCGCAGCAGCCAAGGTTTGCCGGGTTCGAATTCGCGGGTGGTGTGGAAGCGGTTCCAGACTTGCGCGGTGCGGCCGACGAACTGATAGCCGCCGGGGCCTTCCATTCCATAGACGCACATGTAGGCGCCGCCGATGCCGACAGCGTTTTCCGGCGTCCAGGTGCGGGCGGGATTGTATTTGGTGGTGACGAGGCGGTGGCGCGGATCGACGGGTGTGGCGACGGGGGCGCCGAGGTAGACGTCGCCCAGGCCGAGCACGAGGTAGCTCGCGCCGTAGACGATGCGTTTCACATCTTCGATGCTGTCGAGGCCATTGATGCGGCGGATGAACTCGATGTTCGAGGGGCACCAGGGGGCGTCGGCGCGGACCGACTGCATGTATTTGTCGATGGCGAGTTGGGTTTGCGGATCGTTCCAGGAGAGTGGCATGTGGACGATGCGCGAGGGGACTTCGATGTCGCCGATGTCGCCCATGCCGTCTTCGATTTGCGAAAGAACGGCGAGTAGCTTGGACAACGGCAGCGTTAGGCTGTCGTAGTGGATCTGGAGCGATCGAATGCCGGGTGTGAGATCGAGGATGCCCGGGAGTTTCTTCTCTTCCAGGCGCGTCATGAGGACATGAACGCGGAAGCGCAATTCGAGATCGAGAACGAGATCGCCGTATTCGATGAGCAGATACTTGTCGCCGGCTCGGCGGGCGACGACGCGGGGGAGGCCGTCTTTGGCTTTGCGGACGGCGACAATGCAGTCGTCGGCGCCGAGCAAATGGGCGTCGGGGACGGCGACAACAGGCGCGGGGCTCAGCTGTTCGATCTCTGCGTTCTGGATGGCTTCGCGCGCGGCTGCATCCTGCGGCGTGAGACGCACGAAGCGGACTTTGTCGCCGGGGCGGAGCTGGCCGAGCTTCCAGAGGTCGGCGGCGACGATGGTGGCGGGGCAGACGAAGCCGCCGAGCGAGGGTCCGTCGGGGCCGAGGATGACGGGCATATCGCCGGTGAAGTCGATGGCGCCGATCGCATAGGCATTGTCGTGTATGTTGCTTGGGTGGAGACCGGCTTCGCCGCCGTCGCGACGGGCCCACTGCGGTTTGGGGCCGATGAGGCGGACGCCAGTGGGATTGGAATTGTAGTGCACCTCCCAATCGGTGCTGAAGAACATGTCGATGTCTTCGGGGGTGAAGAAGTCTGGTGCGCCATGCGGGCCATAGAGCACGCCGATATCCCAGCGGTGGGCCATGAGGGGGCGGAGTGCTGGCGAGAGCGATGAGGTGATGGTGAGAACAGGCGGTTCGGCGGCGTAGGGCGCGGCGATGTGGAGGATGTCGCCCGGCATGAGCGCGCGGCCACCGTGACCACCGAATTTGCCAAGCGTGAACGTGGACGCGCTGCCGAGATAGAGCGGTACATCAAAGCCGCCGCGCATGGCGAGGTAGGCGCGCGCACCGGCACCGGAGACGGTGCCGATTTTGAGGGTGGCACCGGCTTTGACGGGGACGGGCTGCCACATGGGAACGGGTGTGCCGTCGAGCGTGGCGGGGATGGCAGCTCCCGTCAAAGCGATGATCGTGGCGGTGTTGAATTTCAGCGTGGGGCCGGCGAGCGTGATTTCGAGGCCGGGTGCGCCTTCGCCGTTGCCGGCGAGCTTGTTGGCGTAGCGGAAGGAGAGATGGTCCATGGGACCGGACGGAGGCACGCCGACGGCCCAATAGCCGGTGCGGCCGGGCCAATCCTGAATGGTTGTTTGCGTGCCAGGGACGAGAACTTCGATCGTTGGCGCGTGATAGGCGACGGTGGCGAGCGTCGAGGTGAGCATGTCGCCGTTGGCGAGGATATCGGATGATGCGAGTTGGCGCAGATAGTCGAGGTTGGTTTCGAGGCCGCCGATGCGGGTCTCGGCAAGCGCGGCTTGCATTTTGGCGAGGGCCTCGGCGCGGGTTTCACCGCGCACGATGATTTTAGCGATCATGGGATCGTAGAAGGGCGAGACCTCAGATCCACTTTCGACCCACGTTTCAATGCGGGCCTCGGGCGGCCATGCGACGTGGGTGAGGAGGCCTGCGCTGGGGCGGAAATCGCGGCCGGGGTCTTCGGCGTACAAGCGGACTTGGATCGACGCGCCGCAGGGGGCGATTTTTGACTGGTCGAGCGGCGGGCAGTCGCCGGCTGCCTGACGCACCATCCATTCGACGAGATCGACGCCGGTGACTTCTTCGGTGACACCGTGTTCGACTTGCAGGCGGGTATTCACCTCGAGGAAGTAGAAGGCGTTGGTATCGCTGTCGTAGAGAAATTCGACGGTGCCGGCGCTGGCGTAGTTGACGGATTTGCCGAGCGCGATGGCGGTATTCCAGAGTTCGCGGCGGGTGGCGTCGGAGAGGCCGGGGGCGGGTGTCTCCTCGATGACTTTCTGGTTGCGGCGCTGGGCGGAGCAATCGCGTTCGCCAAGGGCCACAACGTTGCCTTTGCCGTCGCCGAAGAGCTGGACTTCGATGTGGCGGCCGCGGGCGACATACTTTTCGAGGAAGAGACCGGCGTCTTTGAAGTTGTTGCGGGCAAGCCGTTCGACGCGCTCGTACATGGGCGCGAGGTCGTCTTCGCTGGATATGAGCTGCAACCCTATCCCGCCGCCGCCGGCGGTGCTTTTCAGCATAACGGGATAGCCGATGCGCTGGGCTTCCGCGCGGGCGTGGTCGAGATCGCTGATGAGACCAGAGCCGGGCGCAAGAGGGACGCCGGCGGCTAGAGCCAACTCGCGGGCTTTATGTTTCAGGCCGAAGGCGCGCATTTGACCGGGTGTGGGGCCGATGAAGGCGATGCCGGCTTTGGCGCAGCTTTCAGCGAAGTCCGGGTTTTCGGAGAGGAAGCCGTAGCCGGGGTGGATCGCTTCAGCGCCGGTTTCGCACGCGACCTCCAAAATGCGATCGACGTTGAGGTAGCTTTGGGCCGCTGCGGCGGGGCCAATGCACACGGCTTCGGTTGCGAGCGCGACGTGGCGCGAGTGGCGGTCGGGTTCGGAATAAACCGCGACGCTGGCGATGCCCATCCTGTCGAGCGTGCGAATGATGCGGCAGGCGATGGCGCCGCGATTGGCGATCAGGACCTTTTTGAAATTGCTCATGCGCCGGCATCCCAAATGAGAACCTCGACCGGAGTTGGGTTATAGGCGTTGCAGGGATTGTTGAGCTGCGGGCAATTGGAGATGAGAACGATGACGTTCATCTGAGCCTGCATCTCGACATATTTGCCCGGTGCTGAGAGGCCGTCGGCGAAGTTGAGGCCGCCGTCGGCGGTGACGGGGACGTTCATGAAGAAATTGATGTTGTGGGCGATGTCGCGCTTATCGAGGCCGTAGTGTTCGTTTTCGGCGACGGCCAAGAGAAAGCTGTCCCGGCAGGCGTGCATGGTGAACTTTTCCAGCGCGTAGCGGACGGTATTGCTTTCGGTGGCGCAGGCGCCGCCGAGGGTGTCGTGGCGGCCGACGGTGTCGGCAGTGATCGTGAGCATGGGGCGGCAGAGGTCGGAGAGGAGAACGGTTCCGGCGGTGAGGAACACGTTGCCTTGCTCGCGGATGGTATCGCAGGCGGAGTAGCGCTCATGCGGATCGTCGGCGTTGAAGAAGAGCGTGTCGGCGGCCTGGTTGCCTTCCAGGTCGAGGATCCGGAAGGTTTCGCCCTTTTTGACGATGTGCATCCAGTAGTCGCCCGCGGGGACGACCTTGCGGTAGCTCGCGGTGTCGGCGTTGAGGTGGCTCTGCTTGATCATGTGTCAGCCCTCCCTCAGTGACAGCCGCAGGCGTGGAACAGCCGATTGTTTTCAAATCCGCGGCCGTTTTCCGGGGCAGAGTTTCGGCACGTGTCATCGGCTGATGCGGCGGGTCCGTCGAAGAGTTCGAAGCGGATGGTCTTCTTCGGGTACTGCGGCGCGGGGTCGAGCGGGTGCGGGCAGGTGTGGAAGAGGACAAGGGAATCCATCTCAAAGCGCAGTTCGACGATTGAGCCGGGCTTGGCCGCCGATGGGTCGAAGGCGATGACGCCGGTCTCGTTGACGGCGACTTTGCTGAACCAATTGACGTTGGCTGCCAGATCGCGGCGCTTCATGCCGTATTTGGCCAGTTCGACCAGGAAACTATCGAGGCCGTTCTGGTGCCAATCGTTGCGGTGGGTCTGGTAGCTGGCTTCGCCCCACTTCTCGGCGACGATCGCTTTGGTGGAGTTGCCGCAGACCGTGTCGTGCCAGCCGTGGGTGTCGGCGACGATGGAGCAGAAAATGCGGCCCATGTCGGAATAGAGGCAGTGGCCGGTGGTGAGGCGGAAGGTGTGCTGGCACTTCAAGGTGTCGGGAGCATTGTAGCGCTCGGTGAGGTTCTGGGGATTGTAGAAGAGCATGGCCACGTTGGCGCCGCCGTCGAGATCGGTGAGGCGCAGGCGCGTATTGCGGCGGACGGTGAAGGACCAGTGCTTGCCGGAAGCCAGGGTATCGGTGTGGATAATGGTGGACATGGAGACATCTCCCTCGTGCTTGGCCGCATCTGACGCGCGGCGCAGGTCGTCCGGGCCGTCCCGGGATTGGAGGTGACCGGAGCGGGGCCGTCCCCGTCCGGAATTGGAACTGCGCTAGTGGACGGCGGCAGAGACATCGGTTGCGACAAGGGCCGGGACTTCGGACGCCACTGCGCTGCCATTCAGTTTTTTCTGTTTCTTCGGCGGCCAGACCGCGATGTCGTGGGCGATCGTGGCGCCGTAGCGTTCCTTTTCCTCGGGGCGGTTGCGGCGGCGTTCGAGCGCGATGACGCGGGTGCCGAGGCGGAAGGCTTCGGAAAGATCGTGCGTCACCATGACGACGGTGATGCCCTGTTCGACCCAGAGTTCATTCATGAGCGCGTGGACTTCGGCGCGGATGCCGGGATCGAGCGCGCCGAAGGGTTCATCGAGGAGCAGCACTTTGGGTTTGCGCATCAGGGCCTGGGCGAGGGCCAAGCGCTGCTGCATGCCGCCGGAGAGGGCGGCGGGGTATTTGTTTTCGTGGTCGGAGAGGCCAACGGATTTCAGCAGCGCGCGGGCGTCCTCGATGGCGGTTTTGCGCTTTGCGCCGAAAAGCCGGCCCAAAAGGCGGGATTGCTCGAATTCGCGGCCAACGAGGACGTTGCCGAGAACCGTGAGGTGCGGGAAGACCGAGTAGCGCTGGAAGACGACGCCTCGGTCCCAATCAGGTTCGGCCTTGAGCGGCACGCCGTCAAGGAGGATACGGCCGCTGGTGGGGCGTTCCTCGCCGAGCAGCATCTTGAGCAACGTGGTCTTCCCGCAGCCCGATGGGCCTACGAGGGCGACGAAGGAGCCGCTCTCGATCGTGATGTCGATATTTTCCAGAACGATCTGGTTGCCGTACTCTTTCCAGATTTTTTCAAGCACGACGGTGGTCATGACTTTTGCTCCGGCTGGAACCAAGGAAAGAGGCGGCGCTGCACCATGGCGAGTGTCAGATCCATCAGCCACGCGAGGAGGGTAATCCAGAGGACATAGGGAATGATCACATCCATCGAGAGAAAGCGGCGGACGAGAAAGATACGGTAGCCGAGCCCACTCACGGCGGCGATGGCCTCGGCGGACACGAGGAAGATCCAAGCAGGGATGAGGGCAAAGCGCGTGGCGACGATGAGCTTCGGCAGAACCTGGGGCAGCACCACACGGGTGATCATCTGCCAGGTGGAGGCGCCAAGCGTCTGCGCCTTGACGATCATTTCGCGGGGAATTTCTTCAACGGCCAAGGCGACCGCGCGCAGCATGAGGGGAGCGGTGCCGACGGCGATGAGCGTGATCTTGGAGGCCTCATCCAGGCCGACCATGATGAAGAGGATCGGCAAGATGGTGATCGGCGGAATGAGCGAGAAGGCTTCGACGAAGGGCTTCACGAGCGCGCGGACCCAGGGGATGAAGCCCGCGGTGACGCCCAGGATGAGCGAGAGCGCAATCGAAATGCCCATGCCGCAGGCAAGACGCCAGAGGCTGATGGCGGTATCCGACCAGAAGAGGTAGTCGCCCGTGCGTTTGTCGGGAACGAACATCAGTTCGTTCATGGCCGCCATCATTTGCGTGACGGATGGAAGAATTTTGTCGGCGGGGTTCACGCTCAGGCGCTGGTAACTGCCGATGCTGTACGCGACGGCGAGTGCGATGAAGGGGAGGGAAGCGAGCAGAATGTAGAGGCCGCGGCTGGGGTGCCGGTTGATGATGCGCATCAGGCGACCTTCCGTTCTTTTGTTTTGAGTGGCTCGATGAGCGTGTCGGCTTCGCGGTTGAGCCAGGCGAGGCTGTCGGCGGCGAGAGGTGTGGATTGCGAGAAGGCCATGTTTGCTTCGAGGCTGTCGATGCGCCAGAGGCGCTGGGCGATGCCGGGCGTGTCGTGGACGGTTTCGATGAGCGTGCCGGGTTCGTTGCCGCATGTGAGCGGTCCGGTCAACGACACATTCAGCCCTTCGCGGCGGGGGTCGGTCGAGGCGGCGATGGTCCACGTTGTTCCGTCGCGAACGAGGTAGTCTGTGACGCATTGGAAGACGCGCTCAAGGGCGGTCGCGGGATCGCTGCTGTTGGCGACGAAATCCTGACAGCGCGTTCCGTGAGGGAGTTCCTGATAGCGGCCGAGTGAGCGGATGGCATGATCGCCGGCGACGACCAGGCCGCCTGATCGCGGATAGGTGTTGTCCTTGGTATCGGTCTCGTTGACGAGATGGAGCCCTGCAAGCAAGCCGGGTGCGCTTGGCAGGAAACGCCAATCTTCGACATAGGCGCCGGACGGGGCGAACTCAATCATGCAATCGCCGATGCGGTGCATGACGCCGGGCTCGGGGTATTTGTCGTAGGGCTGGAAGCCGATCCAATCGGCCCAGGACATGATGGGGCTGGACCAGGATGTGCTCGCAACGCCGCCTTCGATGCTGGCGAGGCGAGAGAGTGTCTTGCGATCGAGGGTGGCGAGGGATGTTTCCGCGCGGATGTGCGGACGGTCGGGATGAATGCGAAGGTCGCCGGTCATCCCGTGTGCCTGGACCCAGAAGACGCGGGTTTGTGTGTCTTCGATACCGGTTGCGAACGTGATCGAACGCCGTTGCACGCAGCCGAGCGCCCAGGCGGGCACGCGGAGCGTGTTCGGCTGCGGGTGCCTGGCTGCGATCTCGTCGAGCGTCATTGCGTGCCGCTCGCGTGGATGGCTTCCTGGCCGAAGCTCGACAACTTGCGCGCGCCTTCGGGCAGCGAGAAGGTGCCGTCCGCGATGCGCGTCTTGAGGTATTGGAAGGTCTGCGCTGTCTGCGCGAGCAGATGGTCGCCGGCCACGAGGGGTTCGAACTTCGGCTTGGTGCCGGCGGGCACGAATTGCGGGAGGGGCTTCACCACGGTGTGGTAGTCGCAGGCGGCAAAGTAAGGGAACGAATAGCGCTCTTCTCTCACCTTGCGCACGCGGTGGGATGTTGCGACGAAGGTGCCGTTGGTCCAGGCCTCCAGCATGTCGCCGATGTTGATGACGAAGCCATTGTCGATCGGCGGCGCGTCAATCCATTCGCCGGCGCCATTCATGACTTCGAGCCCCGGCGCTGTCGGCCAGAGAATGGTGAAGCACTCGTAGTCGGTGTGGGCGCCGATGCCGGGTTCGTCAGCGGGAGCCTCGGGTGCGTAGGGGTAGTGGATCAGGCGGAGCTGGCTCGGCGGTTTTTTGAGGAAGTTTTCGAAGTAGGTTTCGGGGAGTTCGAGGGCGAGCGCGAAGCCGCGGAAGAGGGTGCGGGCGAGGGCTGCGACGTCGGTGTAGTAGGCGCTGACGGCGGCCTTGAATTCGGCGTCGTCTGGCCATTGCACGGGGCCCAACATCGGCGTCTTGCCGGATAGGACGTCGGGATCGTCTTCGGGCACATCGAGTGAGACGTCGAAGGCTTCCTTGCGGTCGGGCTTCTGGCCGTAGAACACCTCTTCGCCGGGCGGCACGTAGCCCGAGTGTGATTGGGAGAGGCCGATGTAGGCCTTCATTTTTTCTTCGGTGGAACGGGCGAAGAAGGTTTTCGTGGCGGCGAGGAGGCGTTCGCGCGTTTCCGGTTTGATCGGGTGGCCGACAATATAGAGGAAGCCGGAGTCGCGGGACGCTGCGCCGATTGCATCGGCGACGGCTTGGCGCGCCTTCCAGTCGGCGGAATAGAGACCGCTGATATCGACGATGGGGAGTGAAGTGAAATTGGAGGGCATGGCGGACCTCATGCGTCGTGCGATGGGGAGGGAGACCGGCGCGGAGCTTTTGGCTCCGCGCCGGATCGTGATGCTTAGAGCTTGCCTTCGGCTGCCATCTTCTTGAACTCGGCGGTGAAGCGGAGCTTGATGTTGTCCTTCGCGCCCAGTATCGAGCCATCGGCGAACTCGATGCCGATGTCGTCGACGCTCTTGGCGCCCTGTCCGAAGAGGCCCTTTTCAAAGGAGAACTTACGCACGTAGTCGAAGCGCTCCTTGTCCTTCGGGTCGACGATGAACTCGACGGCTTCCTTCGGCGTCGTGAACAGCTTCGTGGTGGCGAGCTGTGCGTCGAAGCCGGCGAGATCGGTGCCCGAGGCCTTGCCCATCGCTTCGCGCGCGGCCTTGCCCTTGTCGCTCTGTTCGACCGTGAGGGCGACGACCTCGAACCACGCGCCTGTGAGCGCTTTGGCGAAGTCGGGGTTCTCCTTGATCAGCGCGGTGTTGGTGATGAGCGCGTCAACGATTTCGCCGGGGAAGGACGTCGATGTGATGACGAGGTTCGCATCCTTCTCGGCGTCGATGTCGGCGAGCATCGGGTTCCACGCAACGATGGCGGAGACGTCGCCGGTTTTGTAGGCGGAGACCCAGTCGGCGTCGGTGGTGTTGACGATGGTGATGTCTTTTTCGGTGAGGCCGACGGTGCCGAGCGCGCGGGCTAAAAAGTAATGCGAAACAGACAGTTCCAGGAGGTTGACCTTCTGGCCTTTGATATCTTCGAGTTTGGTTTTGCCTTTGAGGATGAGGCCGTCGTTGCCGTTGGAGTAGTCGCCGGCGATCAAAACGGTGGTGTCGACGCCACCAACTGAGGGGATGGCGAGGGCGTCCATGGTGGTGGAGGTGGCGGCGTCGAATTTGCCGGCGGTGAACTGGTTGATGCACTCGACGTAGTCGCCGACCTGGGTGACGTTAATCTTGATGCCGTACTTGTCGGCCCACTTCTTGATGATGCCCGTGTCGGAGGCATAGCCCCAGGGCATCCAGCCGGCGTAGATCGTCCAGCAGACGTTGAATTCTTTCTTCGGCTCGGCGGACGCGGGTGTCGCGAAGGGCAGCGCACACGCGGCGAGCGCCGCGAGGCCAAAGCTCATTTTGGAAGAACGGCTGATCGTCATGGGGATCTCCTTGTCACCACCGTTGGCATTCAACCGGAGGGCAACGAAGATCGGACGGGGGGCCTGAAAAGCGCTGGGCAGAAAAGCGCGTCGCGGAGGCCGTCCGTCCGAAAGCCGAAGCTTCTCGCGGTACAGGTCTCCCGGGCTTTTGTCCCGCCGTGGCTCCGGAGGCGGCGCTGAACGCGCGCTGCAACCGGGAGCGCATCTCTTGGACCAGGCACCGCGCTGACACCCGCACGGCCGGAACCCTAGATGCATTATGCATGGTGCATTGCAGCGACCATGCCAGAGTCAACGCCGCTGTTATTGCAGGGACTTTTCCCCACACACGACAAAGCGCTGACGCGAGCGCCAGCGCTTTGCTCAAACTTTAAGCAGCAAAAGCCGGATCACGCAGCTCATCTCACGCTGCTGGGCGATCGACACCCGTCGGCGGCGGACCCATGCGGCCCAGCACTTCGAACTCGGCCTCCGTATAGACGCGGCTGCGCGTCAGGAAGCGCACGCCTTCGGGCGCTTCGAGCGAGAAGCCCGAGCCGCGGCCAGGGACGACATCGATGATGAGATGCGTGTCCTGCCAATACTCGAACTGCTGGCGGCCCATATAGAACGGATGGCCGCCGATCTCGCCGAGGAACACATCCTGCGCGCCGACTTTGAAATCATGGCGCGGGTAGCACATGGGCGCGGAGCCGTCGCAGCAGCCGCCGGACTGGTGGAACATCAGCGGCCCGTGCATCGCTTCGATCTTGCGGATCATGGCGAGCGCTTCGTCGGTGACGGTGACGCGCAGGACGGGTTCGGTCATGAGGGCACCTTGGTCTGGTCGGGAACGACGATGGCGAAGATGTCGGACAGAGCGGCCAGCGACGCGGTGTGGAGCGCTGCGGCCGGCACATCTCCGCCGGTGGGATCGGGGATGGAGCGCGTGGCGGTGCCGGCGGCAACGACGGTTGGACGGTAGCCGTGGTTGAAGGCCGCGCGCGCGGTGGAGTTGACGCACACATGCGTCATGAAGCCGGCGAGCACCAGATCGGTGACGCCGAGGCGCTTCAGTTCGGCATCGAGGTCGGTGCCTTCGAAGGACGACGGCAGCTTTTTGGTGATGACCTTTTCGCCGGCCTGGGGCGCCACCGTGTCGGCAATCTGGCCGATGGGGGCGGTGACGTCGTAGGGCGAGCCGGGGCCGGCGTCGTGCTGAATGTGTATGACGGGCGTGCCGGCGGCGCGCGCGCGGGCCAGCAGCGTGGCGCACTCGGCGAGTGCCGGTTCAACGCCTTCCAACTGCATGATGCCTTCGCGGTAGGTCTGCTGGCAGTCGATCAGGATCAGCGCCGACTTGGAGAGGGGGGCTGGCTCGGACGGCAACTGCAAGAGCGACCGAAGTGTGGGGCTCGACATTGGGGCTCCATCGTTGGGGGTGTATCCGGGCGAACATAGGGACCGGCGGCCCGGGTGCCAAGGGCGGATATGGGGCTTGGACCTGTTCGATCGTGGGGGGTGGGCTCCGCGCTTGTGCGGGCCTTGTGGTTCGGCCCGCGCGTTACCACCTCACCGGTCGACAATGAACAACGGAGACGATCGACATGTTCGATGCCAAGGCCCTTCTTGATCAGATCACGCGCAGCGTCGGCCCGCAGGGCGGAGCTGCCCCCGACGGACCGGGCGGCGGTGGATTAGGTGGTGGTCTGGCTGATATGCTCACCCGCGTTACGCAGGGCGGCGGACAAGGTGGCGCTGGCGGGCTCGTCGACACGCTGACCGGCGTGCTCGGACAGGCGACGCAGGGTGTGCGCGATGCGTCCAACGACAGCGGCCTTACCAACGCCGCGCGCGGGGCTGTGACGCGCGTCTCGGGACAGGCGCCGGAGGACATCGTCAGCCGCGTGACGTCGATGGTCTCGAATAACCAGCTGGCGACGGGCGCGGTGCTCGGCGGCCTCGGCGGATTGCTGCTCGGCACCAAGACGGGCCGCGAATTCGCCGGCGACGCGGTGCAGCTCGGCGCGGCGGCGCTGATCGGCGGTCTCGCCTACAAGGCGTATCAGAATTACAAATCCGGCCAGCCGATGATCGCGACCGGCGGCCCCGTCGCGGCGGCGCCCGCGGGCACCGGCTTTGAGCCGCAGGCCATGAGCAACGACACGGCGGTGCGCATCTTGCGCGCGATGATCGCGGCGTCGGCGGCCGACGGGCGTATCGACGAGCGGGAGAGCGAGAAGATCCTGTCCACGTTCCGCCAGTCGGGCGCGGACCGGGAAGCGGAAGCGTTCCTGACGCGCGAAATCCAGTCGCCCGCGACGGCGGCGATCCTGGCAGACGGCGTGCGCTCGGAGACGGAGGCGATCGAGGTTTATACGGCCGCGCGCATAGCCATCGACCCCGACACCCCGGCCGAGCAGAATTTCCTCGCCGATTTGGCCGGGCGGTTGCGGATTGCGCCGGCGCTTGCCGCGCAGATCGACACGGCGGCGAGACGGGCGGTGTGAGGGACGGTGGGGTGAGAGTAAGTTAGATTTGAAGAAGCCCGGTTGAGAGACCGGGCTTTTTTGTTGGGGGGGGTGGCCGTCCGGGTCGGGGATGTAATGCCGATTTACAAAGCGGTTCGCAATGATGCTGGCTTCTTCGATCTCGCACGTCTCGGGGTACTCGGCCACTCGTTCCAGGTGCGGCCATCCAGAATGCGGCCAGCCTTCTTTTTGTTCTTCCCGCCCCACTGCTTGAAGTGGAAGGCGACCTCCGCCTCAATGCACTGGTCGCGGATTGATCGCACCCACTCAATCGGCATAGGCCGAGCACCGGGACCACTTTCGCCGCCGGCTATGGCCCAATGAATGCCCGAAAGGTTCAAGTCATCGAGCGGACCAAGTAGTGGCTCTAAGCTCAGAAATTTCGTCTTTGCCTTCGTGCGCCTCAAATGGTCTATGCGATAAATATAGTCAGCGCTCTCGACAGAAACGCCCATCCATACGTTGGTTGGCCAAGGTAGCTGCTTCGATAACTCTTCAAGACGCTCGGCTCGCTTGGTCAGCACCTGGTATGTGTGCTGAGGCGTGTCTTCCATCACTGAGAAGACTTTCTTAATGAAGGCGAGCGGCACCGAGTCGTGGAATAAGTCCGACATGGAATTCACAAATATAAGGCGTCCCTTTTTCCAGTGTCTCGGCGCATCGAGCGAAGAAGGGTCTATTTTGACGATGCCGTTCCATTTAGGGCGTCCGCCGGTCTTCCTTGTCGTGCCAGCGTATTTGTCTTGTCCCATAACAGCAAGGCGCGCTGCCATACGCATGGCATAGCAGTTCGTACATCCAGGTGAGAGGATGGTGCAGCCGGCGACCGGGTTCCAGGTCGCTTCGGTCCACTCGATTCGTGAGTTGGTCGCCATCACTTCTTCTCCTCAGCAGGAAAGGTCACTACAGTATTCTCTCCGAAAGTGACCTCACCTTTTTGTACCTTCCGCTCTAAACGCGGCGGCTTACATGTAATTTTTCCTTCCTGCTCAAGCTCCGAGAGAACGTCTCTCCAGTTCTTGTTGACGAACCGATTACGCGGATAGTGTTTATCAAAATCGTCCCGCAGAGCCTTGCGAGAGAGTGAACGCCCCGCGTAGTCAGCGCAGAGTTGCCTCCCGAAATCCGAAAGCGGCGTGTTCATAAGGTGCAACAGTGGAGTCTTTTCAGCGTTCACCTGTCGGACGTATCCGAACTTCGCGATGCCCTGAGTTTTATCCTGGCTCTCCTTATACATAATGTCTTTCATAATATTGAAGCCGCGGCTGTGTTTGGAGATGAAGATAAGGTAGTGCGACGTGCGATCCTTATCTTCTTTCTCGAAGACGTATGGAATGACATACTCATAGCCTAGGTCTTCTGTGACTGCCTCGATGAATGCTTCAATTAGCAACTCTTCGCGCTCATCCGGCCGCATGCCTTTAGCGACGGCGTGAAGCCGCTCGGCCCGCTTCTGCCCGAAAAGGGCGTTCATGTGCTCTTTCACCAATTTGTTCGACACGGCTCGGTTGATGCTATCGAAGCTGAAGAACAACACCAAGTCGGACCCGAAGCCGCTCACCAGCGCCTTGACCAGTGGCAGTGTAAGCCCCTTGTAGCCGAAAGGATCGATGAAGCTGAACGATGGGACGTTGTTGCTCTTCGTGAATATGTCGACGAGCTTTTCGTCAACTGGACCCGTACGCGTCCGCGGTGGCCTTTTCAGCGTCTCGTAGCCCGGTAGTGCTTTCAGGTTCTCTTCCAGCTGCTTGATGTGGTCCGAGTTGAGATCGTTCAGCAGCGCACCGACGCTTTCAGCCAACTCCGGCTTCGAAATGACGTGCTCCATTATTAGGAGCGGCGTTGATTTTACACCGTCGATCTTTCCCGTGCCCGCGAAGAGGTCGACGTACCGGAGATGCGGTCGATTGTTGCTCTTGACGACGCCCCACAGAATGCTCGCCCAACTCTTGAAGTACTCGACCACAATCTTGGTCTTAATTGCCGACGTTACGCGCTGGGGATCCGTAAAAAATTTCTTTGTGCTATTGGCCACGGAACCGGCTCCTAATCAGCATGTATCAAACGCATTTGTTCATGTTATGTTCTTAACAATTAGACGAGTCCGAAGTGCTCGTAAAGTGCTCGCCGAGTCAAAATAATGGCCCGGTTGTTCGACCGGGCCTTTGGGCCGCTGGCACTGAGCAGAGACTAGACTGATGCTTCGAGGCATGGTCGCGGTCAGTTGCAGCGTGTCGTACCGAAAGAATCTGTTCGGCAGGTGGTTCCGTTGCTTCCACGCGTGTTGCCGAACGAGTCTGTTCGCCAGGAGTTTCCGTGATCATCTCGTGTGGTGCCGAAAGAGTCCGTCCGGTAGGTCGTGCCGTCGCTGCCCCTAGTTGTTCCGAATGAATCGGTCCTCCAAGAATTGCCGTTGTTGTCGCGCGTTGTGCCGAATGAATCCGTTCTGAAGGTCTGTCCGTTGTCGCAGCGAGTTGTGCCAAAAGAATCGGTGCGGCATGAGACACCTTGGGCTTGAGCGCCGATTGACCCCGCGACGCCGAACGCCGTCAGGGCGAAAATGAACGTCGAAAAAATACTATGTTTAGTCACTTCTAATCCTCCGCGGAATCCACAGTATCCTGACAGATAATTGTGAGTGGCACCATAAGTGCTGCTCGGTTTTCCCAGCTTCAGCTTTTTAGTCGATTGCGCGCTGGATAACGCAATACCCGCTTCCAACAAAAAAGGCCCGGTCTTGCGACCGGGCCTTCTTCGTTGAACTCGACGCCTGAGGCTTAGAAGAAGCCGAGGGCGTTGGGGCTGTAGCTGACCAGCATGTTCTTGGTCTGCTGATAGTGGTCGAGCATCATCTTGTGCGTTTCGCGGCCGATGCCGGACTGCTTGTAGCCACCGAACGCGGCGTGGGCCGGGTAGAGGTGGTAGCAGTTCGTCCACACGCGGCCGGCCTGGATGGCGCGTCCGAAGCGGTAGGCGCGCGTGCCGTCGCGGGTCCACACGCCCGAGCCGAGGCCGAACATCGTGTCGTTGGCGATGGCGAGGGCTTCGTCATCGTCCTTGAACTTCGTGACCGAGACGACGGGCCCGAAGATCTCTTCCTGGAAGATGCGCATCTTGTTGTGGCCGGCCATGATGGTCGGCTTGACGTAGAAGCCGTCGGCCAGTTCGCCCTCGAGGCGGTTGCGTTCGCCGCCGGCGAGGCACTGGGCGCCTTCCTGCTTGCCGATGTCGATGTAGGCCAGGATCTTTTCCATCTGGTCGTTGGAGGCCTGGGCGCCGATCATGGTCGTGGGATCGAGCGGGTGGCCGGCCTTGATCGCGTTCACGCGGGCGATGGCGCGCTCCATGAAGCGGTCATAGATGGATTCATGCACGAGGGCGCGCGAGGGGCAGGTGCAGACTTCGCCCTGGTTGAGGGCGAACATCGCGAAGCCTTCCATGCACTTGTCGAAGAAGGCGTCATCCTTGTCGGCCACGTCGGCGAAGAAGATGTTGGGCGACTTGCCGCCGAGTTCGACGGTGGAGGGGATGATGTTTTCCGAGGCGTACTGGAGGATGAGGCGGCCCGTGGACGTCTCGCCCGTGAATGCGATCTTGGAAATGCGCTTGTTCTGGGCGAGCGGCTTGCCGGCTTCGACGCCGAAGCCGTTGACGACGTTGAGCACACCGGGGGGCAGCAGGTCGCCGATGAGGTCCATCAGAACCATGACGCTCATGGGCGTCTGTTCGGCGGGCTTCAGGACGATGCAGTTGCCGGCGGCGAGCGCGGGGGCGAGCTTCCAGCAGGCCATGAGGAGCGGGAAGTTCCAGGGGATGATCTGGCCGACGACGCCGAGCGGTTCATGGAAGTGATAGGCGACCGTGTCATGGTCGATTTCGGAGATCGAGCCTTCCTGGGCGCGGATGCAGCCGGCGTAGTAGCGGAAGTGGTCGATGGCGAGGGGAACGTCGGCGGCGGTGGTTTCGCGGATCGGCTTGCCGTTGTCGAGCGTTTCGGCGAGCGCCAGGAGCTTCAGGTTCTGCTCCATGCGGTCGGCGATCTTGAGGAGGATCATCGAGCGCTCGGTCGGCGACGTGCGGCCCCACTTTTCTTTGACGACGTGGGCGGCGTCGAGGGCGGTTTCGATGTCCTCGGCGGTGGAGCGGGCGACCTCACACAGCGGCTTGCCGGTGATGGGCGTGATGTTGGTGAAGTACTGGCCCTTGGCCGGGGGGATCCAGCTGCCGCCGATGTAGTTGTCGTATTTCGCGCGGATGCGGATCTGCTGGGCGAGTTCGTTCAGCGCTTGCTGAAGCATGGGGGGGTTCCTCCTCGGCGGTTTGGTTTTGGTTGGCCGTTTTTTGTGGCTGGGCCCGTTCCGCTGAATGGGCGCCTGGCTTTTGGTAGTGCTGGCCTTGCTATAGCCACTCCACCATAGCCCTTCCAGTTGTCCTTTGGTCGATCCGGATCAACACTTTTTGTGGTGCGGTGCACAATACTCGGATGGCGCGTTACTCGGCGGCGGCGCTTTGGGGGTGGAGCCAGAGGGCGAGGTCGGCCAGCGCGCGGCGGGACTGGAGTTTCTTTTTGGCCAGCCCGCGTTCGGGGCCTTTGAGGCGTTTGCCATCGGGGGTGGTGAGCGGCGCATCGTCGAGGGGTGGGAGAAGTCCGTAGTTGATGTTCATGGGCTGGAATGAGCGGGGGGCGGAGGGTGTGGTCTCGTCGGAGACAAGGTGGCCGCCGGTGATGTGGTCCAGGAGGGCGCCGAGGGCGGTGGTCGCGGGCGGCGGGACGGCGGTTGTGCCCAGGCGGTCGCTGGCTGCGAAGCGTCCGGCGAGGAGGCCGATGGCGGCGCTTTCGACATAGCCCTCGACGCCGGTGATCTGGCCGGCGAAGCGCAGGCGGGGGAGGGCATGCAAGCGGAGTGCCCGGTCGAGGACCTTGGGCGAGTTGAGATAGGTGTTGCGGTGGAGGCCGCCGAGGCGGGCGAATTCGGCGTTTTGCAGGCCGGGGATCATGCGCAGGACGCGGACTTGTTCGGCGTGCTTCATCTTGGTTTGGAAGCCGACCATGTTCCAGAGCGTGCCGAGCGCGTTGTCTTGCCGGAGTTGGACGACGGCGTGGGGCCAGCGGCCGGTGCGGGGATCGTCGAGGCCGACCGGCTTCATGGGGCCGAAGCGGAGCGTTTCGCGGCCGCGCTCGGCCATGACTTCGACGGGGAGGCAGCCGTCGAAGTAGGGCGTGTTGGCTTCCCACTCCTTGAAGACGGTTTTTTCGGCGGCGAGCAGCGCATCGATGAAGGCTTCGTATTCGGCCTTGGTCATCGGGCAGTTGAGGTAGTCGGCACCGGTGCCGGCGGGGCCGACCTTGTCGTAGCGCGACGCGCGCCAGGCGATGGTGGTGTCGATGGAGTCGAAGTGAATGACGGGGGCGATAGCATCGAAGAAGGCGAGTTCGGTTTCGCCGGTGAGGGACGCGATGGCGCTGCTGAGCGCGGGCGAGGTGAGCGGGCCGGTGGCGACGATGACGTTGTCCCATTCGGGCGGCGGGAGGCCGGCTACTTCTTCGCGTGAAATGGTGATGAGGGGATGGGCTTCGAGACGTGCGGTTACTTCGGCGGAGAATGCGTCGCGGTCGACGGCGAGTGCACCGCCAGCGGGCAGTTTGGTCTTGTCGCCGGCTGCCATGATGAGGGAGTTGGCGCGGCGCATTTCCTCGTGCAGCAGGCCGACGGCGTTGGTTTCCCATTCGTCGGAGCGGAAGGAATTGGAGCAGACGAGTTCGGCGAGGCCGTCCGTCTTGTGCGCTTCGGTCATACGCTGAGGGCGCATTTCATGCAGCACGGCGGGGACGCCGGCAGATGCGATCTGGAAGGCTGCTTCCGAGCCGGCAAGACCGCCGCCGATGACGTGGATGGGGGTGGGGTTTGTCATGGGAGCGAGCCTATCCCATGGGCCGGGGAGCGGGTCAATTCCGTCCGCGAGGGCACGGAACAAACGGGCCGTAACGACGTTTTGTGATCCGAGGGCCGATCAACCTGTGAAGGAGCGATTGGTATGAACAATGTCGCCTTTCTGAGTGGCGTTAATCCCGGGCCGGCTTGTGTCATCCCGGAGGACAAGAAGATTTTCCGGGTGACCGTCGAAGCCGAGGCGTCGACCAGCGAGCCGTGCGGACTTGAGGGCATTGCCAATGCGGGGTGCGCCGATGGCGCGCCGCCGTTACCGGTGCCGCACATGTATTCGGCGTAAGTGGAGTTCAGCGTTATGTGACGAGCCAGCCCCGGGAGAGATCCCGGGGTTTTTCTTTTTGGCCGGTGTCCGCGACGACTCTTGCACTGGTACCCCGTTCTTCGCGCGTTGAACGCGCTGGAACGAGGATGAGGGGGGGATGGCCGGGTCGCGCCCGGTTATGACGGAGAGGGAGGGTCAGTGGTAGCCTTCGCCGGGTTTTACTTTGCCGCGGAAGGTCCAGTAGACGAACGCGGTGTAGCCGAGGATCATCGGCAGCAAAGCGACCGTTCCGATCAACATGAAGAGTTGGGACGAGGGCGCCGCGGCGGCATCCCAGATGGTGATGGTGGGCGGCACGAGATAGGGCAGCGTCGAGATCGCGAGGCCGGCGAAGCCCAGCAGAAAGAGTGCGACGGTGCCGAAGAAGGGCGCGTTGTCGTGATGATTGGCGAGGCCGCGCCAGACGGTGAAGGCTGCGAGCGCGGTCAGCAGCGGGATCGGCGCGAGGTAGAAGAGATTGGGCAGCGTGAACCAACGATCCCAGATGCGCGGTTCGGAAAGCGGCGTCCAGAGACTGACAATGGTCATGGCAGCGAGGACGGCGAGGAGAAGTTTGGGCGCCTGTTCCCGCGCTTGGGCCGCCACCTCGCCTTCAGTGCGCATGATGAGCCACGTAGTGCCGAGCAGCGCGTAGCCGGCGACGGTCGCGAAGCCGACAAAGAGCGGGAAGGGTTGCAGCCAATCGAGCATACCGCCGGCGAAGTGGCCATCTTTGACGGGGAGGCCATGCAAGAGGCCGCCGAGGATGATGCCTTGCATGAAGGCGGCGGTGATGGAGCCGCCGGCAAAGGCGATGTCCCACCAGCGGTGATTGGGTTTGGAGACCCAACGGTATTCGAAGGCGACGCCGCGGAAGACGAGGGCCAGCAGCATGATGATGACCGGCAGGTAGAAGCCCGACATGATGATGCCGTAGGCCATCGGGAAGGCGACGAACAAACCGCCGCCGCCGAGAATGAGCCAGGTTTCGTTGCCATCCCAGAAGGGGGCGACGGAGTTCATCATCACGTCGCGATCCTGTTCCTCGGGCGAGAAGGGGAAGAGGATGCCGATGCCGAGATCGAAGCCATCGAGCACGACGTAGAGCGCGACAGCCGCGCCCAAGAGGCCGATCCAGATGATGGGCAGCCATGTGGCCATCGCTTCGCCGCTTGCCATTTCGACCATGTCAGTTGGCTCCGATGATGGCTTCACGCGTGGCGTCTTCGGCAGCGGAGAGGGGGCGCGTGGGCTGGCCGCGTGGCGGCTCCTTGGCGGCGCCCGCCGGGCCTTTGTCGATCAGGCGGTTGATGTAGTAGATGCCCATCGAGAAGACCGCCGTGTAAACGATCACGAAGAGGATCAGCGTCGTGAGCACGGCGTTGAACGTGATCGCGGGTGAGACGGCGTCGTAGGTGCGCAAGATGCCGGTGGCGAGCCAGGGCTGGCGGCCGGTTTCCGTCACCCACCAGCCGGCGAGAATGGCGATGAAGCCCATGGGCCAAGTGTGTTGCATCAGTTTGAAGTAGCCGTTTGATTGGAACAGCGTGCCGCGAACCCAGAAATAAGCGCCGACAGCGCCCATCAGGATCATCAACATTCCAAGGCCGACCATGACGCGGAAGGCGAAGAATACGGGAGCGATGGGTGGGCGGTCTTCGGGCTTGAAGTCGTTGAGGCCTTTGAAGGTGCCGGCGAAATCGTGCGTGATGACGAAGGACGCGAGGCCGGGAATGGGGACCTTGATTTCGTAGTCATTGCCGTTCTGCTCCTTGTTGGGGAGCGCGAAGAGAATGAAGTCGGCAGGTTCGTTGGAATTCCAGTGTGCTTCCATCGCGGCAAGTTTGGCGGGTTGATACTCTTTCGTGTTGAGGCCGTGCAGGTCGCCGATGACGAGTTGAAACGGTGCCAGAATCGCGACCATGCCGAGGCCCATGCGGACCATGGTGCGGGCGTCTTCCTCGAAGCGCTTCTGGACGAGATAGCGGGCGCCGACGGCGAGCACGACGATGGAGGTCGTGAGGTAGGCAGCGGTGAACATGTGAGCGAAGCGGTAAGGGAAGCTCGGGTTGAAGATGATCGCGAACCAGTCGAGCGGGTAGGCGATACCGTCGCGGATCTCATGGCCGGCAGGCGTGTGCATCCAGCTGTTAGCTGCGAGTATCCAGAAGGCGGAGAGCGACGTGCCGATGGCAACGAGGACGGCGGACAGCACATGCAGGTTGGGCGACACGCGGTTCCAGCCAAACAGCATGATGCCGAGGAAGGAGGCTTCAAGGAAGAAGGCAGTCAGAACTTCGTAGCCGATCAACGGGCCGAGCACGTTGCCGGTGACCTTTGAGAAGCCGGCCCAGTTGGTGCCGAACTGGTAGGACAGCACGATGCCGGAGACGACGCCCATGGCGAAGCTGACGGCGAATATCTTGGTCCAGAATTTGGCGAGGCGCTGGAAGCGTTCTTCGCCGGTGATGCGCCAGCGCACGAGCAGCGTGGCGATGAAGGCGGCAAGGCCAATTGTGAAACTAGGAAAAATGATGTGGAAGGAGACGGTAAAGGCGAATTGGATGCGCGCCAGGAGTACGGCGTCGAGGTCCATGGGCTTGTGCTCCTGTCGACGGTTCTCTGAGGGAGTATGGGCTGGTTCGCAACCCGCCGTCGAGATGCCATGAATCGGTGGGCCCTTGCGCTCAGGGCTGCGCACATTTGCTGGCCAAGTTGCGGGAGATCACTTAAGACAACGATGTGACAGACATTCGGGTTTCATAAACATCACTGGAGACCGACGATGGGCCGTGCCCTTACACTCATCCTTCTGGCCGTTGCGGCCGCCATTCTCGCTTTCGTTTTGACGGGCGGTTTGCCGACTGCACCGGTTCCGACCACTGAGACGCCGGCTCCGGCTGCCGCGCCTGAACCTGCTCCGGCGCCTGCGGCGGAACCGGCACCGGCTCCGGCTGCTGAACCGGCCCCGGCACCTGCTGCTGAACCGGCTCCGGCTCCTGCGGCCGAGCCTGCTCCGGCACCGGCTCCGACGCCGTAAGCACTTAGAAGATCAGACAAAAATGCGAGGGCGTGGCGCTGCGGTGCCGCGCCCTTTCTGTTGGGGCACTCACCATTCGATTTGCCAATCGCTGCTTTCAGGCGTATACTTGAACATAGTTCATTCACAATTGGGCCCTAGGGTCTGGACGATTACAGCGAATGGCCAGGAGCGGTCGATGTGGGGTTATCAGCAGAAGGTCGCCAAAGATTTGGAGCGGTGGCGCGCGGCCGGGTGGATCGACGAGGCCGGCGCCCGGGCGATCCGGGCCGACGTGGCCTCGCGGGGGCGCGGCATTGGATTGCCCGGCGCACTCGCGATTCTGGCGGCGGTGCTGATCGGTTTCGCGGTCATGAGTTTCGTGGCGGCGAACTGGCAGGACATGTCGCGCGTGTTCCGGCTTGGGTTGCTGACCGGGTTGCTGTGTGCAGCGTACGTGCTGGCCGCGGCGATGTTCCGGCGCGGGCTGGACACCTTCGGACACGCGGCGGTGCTGGCCGGGTGCGCGATCTTTGGCGCCGACATCATGCTGGTTTCGCAGATGTACCACATGGATGGCAACGCGCCGGACGTGGTGCTCGTGTGGGCGGCAGGTACGTTGCTTGCGGGCGCGCTGATCCGGTCCAATCCGGCGCTGGCGTTTGCGCTCGTGCTGTTCTCGGTGTGGGGCCTGTGGGAGACGGGGCAACGCGATGCCGTCTATTGGCCGTATCTGGTTCCGTGGGCGCTCGTCTCAGCGGCGTTCTATTGGCAGCGCTGGGAGCCGGGCGTGCACTTGTCGGGTCTCGCGCTCACCGGTTTCATTCTGACATACGGGCAGATCCATCACGCGGTGGGCGGGTTCGAGACCGTGACACTCATCGGCGTGGTGATCGGCGCGCTGTCGGCTTTGGGTCTTGTGCTTCGTCCAGGGCTGGCGGCGGTTTGGAGAGGCGGCATTCTGTACGGCTTCTTCATTACATTCTCGGGCCTCTTTGCGCTGCAGTTCTTCAAAAATCCCAGCCTGAGCGCTTTCCTGGTGCTCGCGGTGCTGGCTCTTGCGCTGACGCTGGCTGCTGTGTGGTGGGGGCTAACAGCGGATGACCGGCGTGCGCTGTGGCTTGGGTATCTTGGCTTCTCGCTGCAGATCCTTTGGATTTACGGAAAGACGGTGGGATCGCTGATGGGCTCGTCGGTGTTTTTCTTGTCGGCTGGTTTCGTGGTCGCGGGGCTTGCGTATTTTGCTTACCGGCTGCACGCGCGGCGTGAGGCACAAGAGGTGGTGTCATGACAGGTGGTGTGAGATCGTCGATGTGGAGGGCGTTGGCCGTGGTGGCCGGTGTGCAGAGCCTCGTGATCGGCTGGATGGTGTGGGATCGCGTGTCGCTGTTGGCGAACGGGAGGGAGATCAAGGCGGCGGTCGTGCCGGTCGATCCGCGCGATATCTTCCGCGGCGATTATGTGACGCTCGGGTACGGGTTCACGTCGGGGGCGGATATCGCTCTGCCGGAGGGCGCACGCACGGGCGATACGGTTTATGCACTGCTGAAGGAGCAGGGGCCGTCGGATTGGACGCTCGCCGGCGTGACAGCGGAGCAGCCTGAGACGCAGGGCAGCGGCGAGGTGGTGCTGAAGGCGATCGTCGACCGCGCGTGGCGGGGGCAGGCGTCGCCGCAGCCGACTGTTGGGCGGCTGCGGTTCGGCATCGAGCGGTTCTACGTGCCGCAAGGGCAGGGGCGGGTGCTGGAGAAGCAGGTGCTGGAGAAACGCATCGTGGCGGTGCTGGCGGTTGGCCGCGATGGCAAAGTGGCGCTGAAGGGCTTGGAGGCGGACGGACAGCGGATTGCTGAAGAACCGTTATTGTAGGGCCCACACTGCGCAGGCGCGTGTGGGGCTTCTCAAACAGCCCACACTGGGCAGGCCGGTGTGGGGCTACTCAAACAGCCCACACTGGGCAGGCCGGTGTGGGGCTACTCAAACAGCCCACACTCGGCAGGCCGGTGTGGGGCTACTCAAACAGCCCACACTCGGCAGGCCGGTGTGGGGCTCTTATGATGTCCCACACTCTGGCCAAGCCAGTGTGCGGCGGCTGGTTCTCTTCGTGATGGCCTGTTAAAGACGCTCCCGCACGTGGCCGGCACAGGGGTGCCGGGCCACTTTTTTTTGCGAGGAGTTTCACGTCCATGCAGATCGTTCGTCACGAGGCCACAGCGGTTTACTCCAAGGCTGTGGAGGCCAATGGTTTCGTTTTCACCGCCGGCATTGTGCCTTCGAAGCTCGATGCGGATGCGAAAGCGCAGGCCGCGGAAGTGCTGGCCGAGATCGACCGGTTGCTGGCGCTGGCGGGGACGTCGAAGTCGAAGGTCGTGTTCGCCAACTTGTGGTTGGCCGACGTGCGCCATCGCGAGGCCGTCAATGAAGCCTGGTCGGCGTGGATGGGCGGCAAGGATGCGCCGGCGCGGGCAACCGTGGAGGCCAAGCTGGTCGATCCGCGGATGCTGGTCGAGATCGGCGTGATCGCGGTCAAGTAGCCGATTGCAGGGCAGGGAGCTGTTTAAATTAAAGGCAGATGCAACTCGTGTTGCAGGTTTGCAGCGGCGGTGTCATTTTTCAAAAGTCTGCTTGGGAGGGCTCGAAGCGGAGGGGTGAATCTGTCACGGTTGGATTCGAACTGAGATTTTTCCACCGATTTCGGAGGGGTGGCGATACGATGTTGAAAACCTTCGCCATTCTAATGTCAGCCTGTGGATTGTTGGCGGCTGCCGGGCTTCCGGCGGTGGCCGACGACAACGGGTTGGCCGGATCGATCCACGATTTGCGCCGTGAAGGCCGGAAGCTCTGCCAAGTTGATCACTGGCACTACGGAAGTGGTGTCGGGTCAACTAAGAAGGCAGCGATGGCCGATGCGGTGGGATCCTGGCAGAGCTTCACGGCTCTGGAATACGGCACCGACTGGGCGCGCTTTCAAAAAGCGAACAGCCGGAACGTCTCGTGCTCGAATACAGGTGGTGGCGGCGTGAGTTGCTCCATCGAAGGCCGGCCCTGCCGGTAAGACCTAACTCTTTCCTTCACGTGCCTCTCTTCTCTCTCGCCCGCTTTTTCAATCTCTCTCTGACGATCAGACGATCACACAGACCAAAAATAACGGCCCGATGGGCTGACACACACCGATAAGAGCCGGAGCGCTGCCCACGCTCCGGCTCTTTTTATTTTTGCGCAGGTTGAATCGTCTAGCGGCCGGTAAATAGGCGGCGGAGGATGGATTGGATGAAGTTCCAGCCCCAGCGTACGAGAAAATACCGGATAATCCAGCCGAGGACCCCCTTGGACTGGAAGCCGGCGATGCCGCCCAACACATCGCGGATGATGGTGTCGAGGCTGCCGCCGCTTGGGGGAAGCGTGACGCGGCCGCCGTTGCCGCCGGATGGCGCGCGGGGGGCTTCGATGCCGCCGGGCAAGCTTTTGCCGCCGCGGCGGATGATGTCGGACAGGTCGCCATAGGGGTTATTCGCGCGGCCGATGCTGCGGGGGCGGTCGCCGGGAACGGGGAGCGGCCGCTGGTCGCCGACATCGAGGTCAGCGGCTTTGGCGACGGGAACACCAACTTCGCTGCCGATGGTTTCGAGTGCGCCGCGGGCTTTGCTGTCGATGCCACCCATGAGGATCGCGGCAATCGCGGGGAGCATCTGTTTGATGACATTTTCATCGACGCCGGTGTCGCGGGCGGCGCGGTGGGCGACCGAGCGGCTGCGGTCCTTGGACCAGAGAACGGTGTCGAGGACCTCAATGCCGGCGTCCGTAATGCCGGGGGAAGTCAATGGCGCGTTGGGGGCGAGCGCCTTTTCGTAGTCGGCCTTGCCGAGGGCTGAGACGAGATCGGCGATGCCGCCGCGGTTGAACGACTGGCGCTCCATGTTGCGGGTCAGTTCAGGGACCACGGCAGACAGAACGCTGGCGGCCTGCTTGCGGTCGAGCCCAAAGCTCTGGGCGAGGTTGCCGACGATCTGGCCGCCTTGACCCGCCGTCAGAATTTCCAGGATGTTCACCGTCTTCTCCTTCGTGGACAGGCATCGCGATGTGCCGCCCGACAGGGACTGTCATGGCCGCTCTGGCATCCCTATAGCAACCTTGGCCGTCCTTCGAACGGGGGGAGTTTGGAAATCCTCAAAAAATGAGCGGGATTTGCGACTTAAGTCGGCCGATTAACGCCTGTGCCTCAGTTGCACCGGCGCGTCACTTTTGGCATGGTCCGGCCGCGACTCGGGGGGCGAGCCCTCCGAAGACTCAAAAAATGCCGGGGGAGGCCCGGGCGCGGTTCGCGTCCGGCACGCACTTTCGGAACGTCATCGGCTGACCGCCGAAGGGGAGAAACACTAATGACGGAAATTCTTTGGGCGATCATCGCCTGCGGACTTCTGGCGTGCGTTTACGCCGCCGTGACGATCCGCAACGTGATGGCTGCCGACGCGGGCAACGCCCGCATGCAGGAAATTGCAGCCGCCGTGCGCGAAGGCGCGCAGGCCTATCTCGACCGGCAATACAAGACCATCGGCATGGTTGGCGTCGTGATCTTCGCGCTCGCCTGGGTGCTGCTGGGTGCCGCGGTTGCGATCGGCTTCCTCATCGGCGCAGTGCTGTCGGGTCTGGCCGGCTACATCGGCATGAACGTGTCGGTGCGCGCCAACGTGCGCACGGCGCAGGCGGCGACCCAGTCGCTGGCTGCCGGTCTCGACATCGCCTTCAAGGCCGGTGCCGTGACGGGCATGCTGGTTGCCGGTCTGGCCCTTCTGGGCGTGGCCGTCTACTTCTTCATCCTGACGGAATACCTCGGCTATGAGCCGGCCAGCCGCAACGTCATCGACGCGCTTGTCGCGCTGGGCTTTGGCGCTTCGCTGATCTCGATCTTCGCGCGTCTGGGCGGCGGCATCTTCACCAAGGGTGCGGACGTCGGCGGCGACCTCGTCGGTAAGGTGGAAGCGGGCATTCCGGAAGATGATCCCCGCAACCCGGCCACGATTGCCGACAACGTTGGCGACAACGTCGGGGATTGCGCCGGTATGGCGGCCGACTTGTTCGAAACCTACGCGGTGACGGTTGTCGCCACGATGGTTCTGGCGGCGATCCTGTTTGCCGGTCAGCCGAACCTGCTCGCTCTGATGGTCTATCCGCTGGCCATTTGCGCTGCATGCATCGTGACCTCGATTATCGGCATGTACTTCGTGAAGCTCGGGCCGAACGGCTCGATCATGGGCGCCCTCTACAAGGGCTTCATCGCCTCGGCGGTGTTGTCGGTCGGCGGTCTGTGGGTGGCGACCCAGTATGTGCTCGGCGGGTATGAACTCGTCGGCAATGCCAAGGGCGTGGACATCACGGGCATGAATCTGATGCTGTGCGGTCTCGTCGGCCTCGGCGTGACGGGCCTCATCATCTGGATTACCGAGTACTACACGGGCATCGGCTATCGCCCCGTGCGCTCGATCAGCCAGGCATCGGTGACGGGCCATGGCACGAACGTGATCCAGGGTCTGGCCATCTCGCTCGAAGCCACCGCTCTGCCGACGATCGTGATCGTGGCGGGCATCTTGTCGACCTATAACCTCGCCGGCTTGTTCGGCACCGCGATCGCCACGACGACCATGCTCGGTCTCGCCGGTGTGGTGGTGGCGCTCGACGCCTTCGGCCCGGTGACGGACAACGCGGGCGGCATCGCCGAAATGGCGGGTCTGCCCAAGGAAGTCCGCCGCTCGACGGACGCGCTTGACGCGGTTGGCAACACGACCAAGGCCGTGACCAAGGGTTACGCCATCGGTTCGGCGGGCCTGGGCGCGCTGGTGCTGTTTGCGGCCTACAACTACGACCTCCAATACTTCATCTCGGAGGCCAACAAGGACGGCTCGACGGCGTATCAGTTCTTCAAGGGCGTGGAGATCAACTTCGGTCTCGACAACCCGTACGTCGTCGTCGGTTTGTTGCTCGGCGGCTTGATCCCGTATCTCTTCGGCGGCATCGCCATGACGGCCGTTGGCCGCGCGGCGGGTTCGATCGTGGAAGAAGTGCGGCGTCAGTTCAAAGCCAAGCCCGGCATCATGAAGGGCACCGAGAAACCGGACTATGCGACCGCGGTCGACATTCTGACCAAGGCTGCGATCAAGGAAATGATCGTTCCCTCGCTGCTGCCGGTGCTGTCGCCGATCGT
>PERL01000017.1 GCA_002928735.1 Hyphomicrobium sp.
ATCGTCAACTCGATCTCCATGAAGGAAGGCGAGGGCCCGTTCCTCGAACAGGCGCGCAAGGTGCTGCGTTATGGCGCAGCCGTCGTCGTCATGGCCTTCGACGAGCAAGGCCAAGCCGACACCACCGAGCGCAAGGTCGCCATCTGCGAACGCGCCTACAAGCTCCTCACCGAAACCGTCGGCTTCCCGCCCGAAGACATCATCTTCGATCCCAACATCTTCGCGGTCGCCACCGGCATCGAGGAACACAACGGCTACGGCATCGCCTTCATCGAAGCCACGCGCCAAATCAAAGAAAAGATGCCGCTCGTCCATATCTCGGGCGGCGTGTCGAACCTCTCGTTCTCCTTCCGCGGCAACGAACCTGTTCGCGAGGCCATGCACTCCGTGTTCCTCTACCACGCCATCCAGGCGGGCATGGACATGGGCATCGTCAACGCCGGCCAGCTCGCCGTCTATGACGACATCCCAGCCGAACTGCGCGAACTCTGCGAAGACGTGGTGCTCAACCGCCGCGACGACGCCACGGATCGCCTGCTCGAAGCCGCCCCCCGCTACAAGGGAGATGGCGCCAAGAAGGTCGAGAAGGACTTGAAGTGGCGCGACGCCCCCGTCGAAGATCGCCTCACGCACTCCCTCGTCCACGGCATCACCGACTTCATTGAACTCGATACCGAAGAAGCCCGCCAGCAGGCGGACAAGCCGCTGCACGTCATCGAAGGCCCGCTGATGGCCGGCATGAACGTCGTCGGCGATCTCTTCGGCGCCGGCAAAATGTTCCTGCCGCAGGTCGTCAAATCCGCGCGCGTCATGAAGCAGGCCGTCGCCTATCTGCAACCCTATCTCGAAGAAGAAAAGAAGCTGTCCGGCCTGGAATCCCAGCCCGCCGCCGGCAAGATCCTCATGGCCACCGTCAAAGGCGACGTGCACGACATCGGCAAGAACATCGTCGGCGTCGTCCTCCAGTGCAATAACTACGAGGTCATCGATCTTGGCGTCATGGTGCCGGCTGCAAAGATCCTTGAGACGGCGAAGAAAGAGAATGTCGACATCATCGGCCTCTCCGGTCTCATCACGCCCTCGCTCGATGAAATGTGCTTCGTCGCGGCCGAAATGGAACGCCAGGGTTTTGACATCCCGCTCCTCATCGGCGGCGCCACCACGAGCCGCGTCCACACGGCGGTGAAGATCGCGCCCAATTACACGCGCGGCCAGGCCCTCTACGTGCTCGACGCCAGCCGCGCCGTCGGCGTCGTCTCCAACCTGCTCTCCGATACCGAGAAGGAAGGCTTCGTCGCCACCACCAAAGCCGAATACAAAAAGGTCCGCGAAGCCCACCTCGCCAACGAGGCCAAGAAAAACCGCATCCCGCTGACGGCCGCGCGCTCAAACCCGTTCAAGATCGACTGGAAACTCTACAACCCGCCCAAGCCCACCTTCATGGGCCCGCGCGCATACTCCAATTATGATCTGGCCGAACTCGTCCCCTACATCGATTGGACGCCATTCTTCCAGACCTGGGAACTCGCCGGCCGCTATCCGCAGATCCTCTCCGACAACAAGGTCGGCGCCGAAGCCAGGAAGCTCTTCGACGACGCGCAGGAAATGCTGCAGCGGATGGTCAAGGAGAAGTGGATCACCGCCAACGGCGTCGTCGGCTTCTGGCCGGCCAACAGCGTCGGCGACGACATCGAGGTTTATTCCGGCGAACCGCGCATCATGAAGATGGCAATGCTCCACACGCTGCGCCAGCAAATCGCCCGCGATCCGGCCCGTGACCGCGCCCACACCGCGCTCGCGGACTTCATTGCGCCCAAAGAAACGGGCCTCAAGGACTACATCGGCGGCTTCGCCGTCACCACCGGCATCGGCGAGGAAGAGTCGCTCGCCAAATACATCAAGGAAACCGACGACTACGGCCGCATCCTCGTCAAAGCGCTGTCCGACCGCTTCGCCGAAGCCTTTGCCGAACGCATGCACGAACGCGTCCGCAAGGAACTGTGGGGCTACGCCAAGTCGGAGAAATTCACCCCCGACGAATTGATCCTCGAAAAATACCACGGCATCCGCCCCGCCCCCGGCTATCCCGCCCAGCCCGATCACACCGAAAAGGCCACGCTCTGGACGCTGATGGACGTGCCGCGCAACGCCGGCATCAAGCTCACCGAGAGCTACGCCATGTGGCCGGGCGCGTCCGTCTCCGGCCTCTACTTCGCCCACCCCGAAAGCCACTACTTCGGTGTCGGCAAGGTAGAACGCGACCAGGTCGAGGACTATGCCGCCCGCAAAAAGTGGACCGTGGAAGAATGCGAGCGCTGGCTCGCCCCTGTCCTCAACTACGATCCCACGGCGGCCCGCGCGAAAGTGGCGTAGCCGTCTCTTCTCCGGCGACGAAAAGCGGTTTCTTCAGGCGACGGGCAGGCACCATTGTTTGCCCGTCACAAACCCCGTGCTAGCGTCCTCCCGGGAACGCGGATGACTCGGGGCTTCGGCGCCGTCCGCGCGTGCAACACGGGGGAACCACATGCTGGGACGATTGGTGCTGCTGCTCATGCAGATTGCGGGCGGCTACTTTCTTGGAAACATCGCGATGGGCTACATCCCAATCCGCGGTGATCTCTCGCTTTTCGTCTACGCCGTCGTCGTCTGCGTCATCATCTTCTTGATCGGCGTCGTCGCATCCCAGATCGTCAAAGACGTAAGCATACCCTCGACGCATGTACTGACGTCGTCCCTCATTCTCGCGCTCATCTTCGCTCTAGTCTGGACGTTCGTGCCACCACTCGTGCCCGACATTCCCTGGAGCAAGGTGCCCGATCGCTGGGCCGTCCTCATCGGCGCCGTTCTGGGATACTTTGCCAAGCGTTGATCGCACTCAAAGCGGCTGATTAAATAAAAAGCGCGGGAAGAGGGCTTCCCGCGCTTTTCTTTGGGCGTCGTCATGCTTGCGGCTGTGCGCGTTGATCGCGCGTCAGACGTAGCCCAAGCAGATGGCCGCGATAAACGCAAACGACGTGCAAGCCGCCAGGATATTGAGCTGTGTCGCGATGCCCATAGTGCCTCCCTAGACGTTGGCCGTTAGATCAGAACGTGCGGTTCAATCCGCTTGTTCCAAAACCACCGCTTCTTTTTCTTCTTCAGACGGCGAGGTCTGTCTTTCGGGAAGTTAATGATCCAATTCCCCGGCACGCAACTGAAAACGTTTTTGCACTGCACCGTGCTGGTGCATCGGCCCATCCGCGAAACTGCGTAGGATCAAAACGGAAGCGCAAAGCCGTCCCGTGTGGGTGACAGCCGGACGTCGCGCGCCGAACCGGCCGAAAGACTGCCATTCGAGGCCATTGGCAGCCCGCAACTCAGACGCAATCGAAGTCGGCAACCTCCCCCGGCCGCGTCGCGTCAGCGCGGCGAGCGTCCCCTTCGCAGTGCCGCAACGAATTTTCGTGATGAGGGGACTGAAACCAACCGCGCGCGCTAAAGCCGCCGCCGGAGGAGCACTTCCGCCGTTCCCGGCGCCACCAGGTCGGCGATCTCGCCCGTCCGCTCAAACCCGTTCGCCGCATAAAATCGCAGCGCATCCTCGTTGAATGTGGACGCCAATACCCAGACGTTCTTCTCGCCATGCCGCTTGGCTTCTTGCGCCAGCCAACCAAGGAACATCTGGCCGAGCTTGCGCTTCTGGTATTGCGGCAGAATACCGAGAAACTGCACGTAGGGCCCGCGCAGCCAATTCAACCGCACGCCTGCCGCACCGGCCACCTCGTTGCCAGCCATGATCGCGTAACGCGGCGCGCTCTTCTCCAGCGTGCCGAAATACGCCGTCAGCGCATCCGCCGGATAGCCAAGCCGCGCCCATGGATCGATCGCTGCAAAGAGCGGCCCGAGTTTTTGCGGCTCGCCCGGCGGCAGGGGACGCAATGTCAACGCGCCCGTCCCATCTCCGAAAAAGTCGGTCTCGTAGCGTTCAACGGGCAGGGGCGATTGACTCATCCGTCTTCTCCGCAGGCTTATGCTCAACTTGGGCCGGACGCGGCTTGAAGAACGTGTCGTACTTGTCCGTGTCTCCCGGCCGCGTGTCGTAGCACGTGGCGGAGATTTCTGGCGTTCCTTGGGCGAGAAGCTCCGAGACGGTGACGAAATCGTATCCCTTCGCCTTCATCTGCGGAATGGCGATCGCCAGCGCCTCCGCGGTGTTGAACCCGCGGCCGTTGCTGTGCCCGATGATGATGGCGCCGGGCTTGGCGCGCAGCATGGCGTCGGCAATTGCCTGCGCCGACTGCGCCGGCACGGGATCCCCCGTCGACAAATCCCATTGAATGGCCAGCAATCCCGCGTCATTCACCGCATCGAGCGCGGCTTGGTTGCACGCCCCGAACGGAAAGCGAAACAGCCCCATGCGCGGCGGGATCGATGCAAAGCTGGCATCGCCTTTCACGCACGCCCGCGCACCGAGCGCTGCGCGTTGCACTTCATAAGAGCGCTGCGGGCCCTCGATTTCCTCGATCAGAGCATTGCCGGTGAGAAGCCGGAGATTGCGGTGCGCTTCGGCGTGATTGGCCATCTCAAAGAGCGGGTCGGCCATCAACTGTTGCGTCCGCTCGGCATGCGAGCGCATCCACTTGCCGCCGGAAAAGAAGGTGGCCCTGATCCCATTCGAGCGCAGATAATCGACCAGCGCCGCATCGTATCCCGTCACTTGCCCCGGCGTTTCGCACATGTCGAACGTGAGCGCGACGAGCTTCTTGCCCGGCGGCAGCTTCACCCGGCGGATAGCCCCGCGCCACTCTTTTGGAACGGGCGCAAACGGCGCCAACGTCATCGCGGGCAGGGGCGCATCGAACGTGCGAATCCCTTTGCTGATTTTTTTCTCATCCAGCGTTCCCGACAACAGTGCGGGCGACCAGCAGCGATCCCGCAATTGGGAACGGTCCGACGCCTGTGCCGAACCGGCGAGCAATGCAATGACTAGAAAGCTAACGCCCGGAGCGAACCTCACGTCACTGCCCCTTGAACTGCGGCTTGCGCTTCTCGGCAAATGCCTTTCGCCCTTCCGCATAATCCGCACTGTCGAAGCAGGCCTTCACGAGCGCTTCCAGTCGCTCGATGTCTGCCGTCTCCGGCTTCAATGTGAATTCGTCGATGGCAGCCTTCGCCGCGCGGATCGTCAACGGCGCATTGCCGGCAATCGTCTCGGCGAGCGTGCGCATTTCGCCCTCGAGCACCCCGGAAGGATACACGCGATTGATGAGGCCCATTGCCAGTGCCTCGCTGGCCGTGAACCGCCGTCCGGTGAACAGCAATTCTTTCACCGCTGCCGCCGGTGCCAGTGTCAGCAGCGTGCGCACCCAACGGGGATGGTAGCCCAAACCCAATTTCGCGGCCGGGATCGCGAACGTCGCCGCCTCGTTGGCAAGTCTGAGATCGCAACACGCCGCGATGCCAAGCCCACCGCCCAGGCAAAAGCCTTCGATCATCGCGACCGTCGGCTTGGTTGCCCCCAGCAGCGCTTCGAACGCCGCATGATTGAGTGCATCGTAAGCCTTCGCCGCATCGCCCGTCCGCGCCCTGTCGAATTCGGAAATATCGGCTCCGGCCGAGAATGCCTTGCCGCCTGCGCCCTTGAGCACGATCACCCGCACGTTTCGGTCGGCCTCCGCCTCGCCGATAAGGCGCGGGATCGCAGCCCACATCGACGACGTCAGCGCATTAAGCCGCGCCGGATTATCGACAACGAGCACGGCAAGCCCGCCGTCCCGCTCCAGCCGTAGTTCCGGGGTCTTCTCATCGGCCATGGCATATCCTTGTCAGCGCGAGCGGAGGTGATCCGGCATCTATGGCCCAGAACGCAGGCCCGGCAAACGCCGCCACTCGTCGCGAAGTCCGCACGCGCTTCTAGTACGCCCTGCAACATGAACCGCCGCCCCGGCGCGTTCTCAATTCCCTTCGCTCCGCCGGAGGTTTAGATTGACGCTCACGCGCTCGGCAGATACCCGGTTCGGCCTGCCCGGGGTCCCATCCGGGCGCCGCACCTCCGGCCGGCCCGGAGGCCCCGAACCGCAAGGACGCAGTTTCCCATGTCCGTGTCCCGACCAGATAAAGCCGAAGGCGCACCGCCCCGCGGCGGCGTGAAGCCGAAGTCGAAGCCGGCGGCCTCTGGCGCGTCCGGCGATCCCGTCTGGGATCAGGTCTTGAACGAGGCCCAGGCGGCCATGGCCGCCGAACCCGCTCTCACGGGCTTCATCTTCGCCACCGTCGTCAACCATTCGCGCCTGGAAGATGCCATCGCGCACCGCGTGGCGCAGCGCCTCAACCATTCCGACGTCGATGCGGGTCTCATCCTGCAGACCTTCCAGGACGTGCTCGATAGCCAGCCGAGCCTGTCGCAATCGATCCGCGCCGATCTGGCAGCCGTGCTCGACCGCGACCCCGCCTGCAACCGCTATCTTGAGCCGCTGCTCTTTTTCAAAGGCTTCCACGCGCTCGTGACGCATCGCTTTGCCCACGAACTCTGGCGCCAGGGCCGCAAGGACTTCGCGCTCTATCTCCAGAGCCAGTCCTCGAAGATCTTCACGACCGACATCCATCCCGCTGCCCGCTTTGGACGCGGCATCATGCTCGACCACGCCACCGGCTTCGTCGTCGGAGAAACAGCCGTCGTGGGCGACAACTGCTCGTTCCTGCATGCCGTCACGCTGGGCGGCAGCGGTAAGGCCACGGGCGACCGCCATCCCAAGATCGGCGCCGGCGTGCTCATCGGAGCGGGCGCAAAAATCCTCGGCAACATCCATGTCGGCAACTGCGCGCTCGTCGCCGCCGGCAGCGTCGTTCTGCAAGATGTGCCGCCCAACATGACGGTGGCCGGCGTGCCGGCCCGCGTCGTGGGCCGTGTCGGCTGCGCCGAACCCGCCCGCACCATGGATCAGATGCTGGCGCCCGAAAACCTCGGGCCCGACGACTACGGCATGCTGTGAGCCTGCCGCCTATCCTTTGAGACAATCGGAGACGTGCAGTGAAGAAAGAAGAAATCGCGAAGGTCGAAGCGTTCCTGCGCAAGACGTTCGGTACCAAGAACCTGACCATTCGCCCGCGTCCCAAGAAGGACGATAGCGCCGAGGTCTATATCGGCGACGACTTTGTTGCCGTCCTCTTCCGCGAAGACGAAGACGGCGAGGTCTCCTATCAGTTCCAGATGGCCATCCTCGACGTCGACCTTGAAGAAGCCTGAGCGCGCGAAGAGGGCAGGGGAACGCCGATGATCTACCGTCTGGGCGAAGCTCGCGTCATCACGCCCGGCGACGGTCGCGCCTGGGTTGCGCCCAACGCCGTCGCATTGGGCAAAGTTGAACTGTGCGATGACGCCAGCGTCTGGTTCGGCGCCGTCCTGCGCGGCGACAATGAGCTGATCAAGGTCGGCGCCCGCTCCAATGTGCAAGACGGCTGCGTCCTCCACACCGACCCCGGCTTCCCCCTCACCATCGGCGAGGATTGCACCATCGGCCACATGGTCATGCTGCACGGCTGCACCATCGGCGACGGCAGCCTCATCGGCATCGGCTCCATCGTGCTGAATGGCGCCAAAATTGGTGCCGGATCCCTCGTCGGCGCCAACACACTCATCACCGAAGGCAAGGAGTTTCCCCCCCGCTCCATGATCCTTGGCTCGCCCGGCAAGGTCGTGCGCGAACTCTCTCCCGAAGAGAGCGAGCGCCTCAAAGGCAGCGCCGGCCGCTACGTTGCCAATTGGAAGCGCTACGCCGCTGGCCTAGCCGTTCAATCATAAATGCAAAGAGCCGGATGCTGACACAGCACCCGGCCCGATAAAATTCAAACGGCGGCTAGCCCGTCTCAGTGGCCGTCCTGCACACCGGCAAGCGATGCAGGTGCGCCTGCGTCCTGCGGATCGAGCGACACCCAGACCTTCGGATCCAGATACGACTGGCGCATCACGAACTGATAGCTCGAGCGCGCCCACAGCCGCACGTCGTCGCTCTTGTTGTCGAGCACGAAATCGCCCTGGCTCGTCCGTGCCGTCAGCACGGCATGGCCTTCGCCCTTCTCGTCGCGCACCACCGTGAGCAACAGCGAGCTGGACGGCCATCCGCGCCCGATCAGAATTTTCTGCTTCAGCAGCGCATAATCTTCGCAGTCGCCTTTTTCACCGGGCAGCGTCCAGTATTCACTGATGCCATAGATCTCCGCATCCGTTGCCGGCTCGACCGAACGGTTCACGATGCGGTTGACTTCGTCGAGATCGCTCAGGCTCTCCGGGGTCGCCTCGAAGCGTCCACCCGTCCCGCGCTGAACGCAATACTGCGGATTTTGCTCGCAGAACCGCACAAAACCGTAGGGCGGCTGCGACGACCCAAACACGCGCATGAACGCGGTGCGCTCGAACATGGCGGGCCTGGGCTTGGGCTCGGCCACGGCTTGGGTGGCGAGAGCGGCGCCGAATGCGGCACCAGCGGCGATGACTGCAACGCACTTCATGACACAACCCCGTACTGACTGCGCTACTCTAGCGTAAAATTCTCGTTGTCCCCTGAACGTGAAGCCCGGCATTTGATCAAACTTTTATCTATCTGCCGCCCAGACTTTCCGCTTTGTCGTCTTGCGTCCCATTCCCCGTCTCGCCCGTTCGGGCCTTATGCTCACGCCGTCACGTAAAATGCCGGCGCAACGCCTCAGGTTCCTGGATGTCGATGAACTGGACGCCGATCCCCTGCTCATGGTGGCGCACGACACGCCCCCTGAGCCGGCCCAGCATCAATTTGGTTCCCACCGGCGGCCGCTCGGTCATGTTGAGCGAGGCACCGGAAATCGAAACATCGACAACCTGGCAGGCCAGCGTTTCACCGCTGTCGAGCACAACCGATTGGGTTCGCTCTTCCACCGGAATTCGCTCATGCCGGCGCTGGTCTGCGCCGCTCAAAACGTCGCGATTGATGAGCCAGGTCAATTGCGCGGCAAGCTTTTCACGCTTGTGCGCGGTCGCCTTGAACTGCATCGCAAAGCCGCCCTCGAACAGGCGGACGACATGGCCTTCGAGCCCGCCAAGATGATCGAAATAGACGACGATCCGTTCCCCCGCCTCCACTTCGACGGGCGAGTTAATGGCCGCGCCGCCAACGGAGATATCGTTCAATTTGCAGGGATATTCGTGCCGGTTGGCGCGCATGAATCGCCCGAGCAACGGCAAGGCGACGCGCCGGTGCCGCCGCTGATCCGTCGCCGGATGGGCGCCCAGAACCGCCAGTTCCTTAAGCGTGTGAAGGGCATTCGACATTCACTAAAGCCCGATAGCCAACCTGCGTTGTGTACTGGACCAGAAGCCGATGAAACACGCCGTGCGTGTTCGGATCCGGGCCGTCTCGCGTTGACTATGAGGGGCAGGGCCTTAATGAACGCCTAAAGCGCCCCTTAAACTGGGACACAGTTTGCAGCGCGTCGATGGTCTGGGAGGCCCTGCGGGCTTTGAGCGGTCTAAGACCCCATTTAAGTCTTGGAACCCTGAGTGTCGCCTGCCTCGCTTAATCCGCCCTGGAAGACGCGGAATTGGCGGCGGTTGGAACGCACGATGCGAGCGTGCCGCACGCGCGGCAGAAAGGGGCTCTGGCGGTCATCGACGGCGCCGGCCCCTAGGAGAGGCTGACCGTCCGGCCAGATGATATGTTCGCTGCGCAAGTGCAGGGTCTCGAGCGGGTCGTAGTCGAGCCATGCCGGAGCCTCGAGGAGGCTGAGAACACCCAGAAACCGGTCCGCGCATACGGGCCCATGCACCAAGGGCAGGATGAGGAGTTCCGTCAGAACCGACCGGCCCGACGCCGTTTCTCCGTCGGCGACGACAACGATAACCCCGCCTTGCACCGAGACCGTGTTGAGCCGCTGGCGCAATGTCGGTCCGCCATCGCCCGACCAGCCATTTAGAAAGTTGTGTCCCCGGAATTCTCTCTTGAAGAGATCGCACAGCCGCGTGCCGGCCAATCGGAACGGGAACGTCCCGTCGTCCTTGCGTTCCAAAATGAACGTATCGGGCAGTGCATCGCCGATGCTGGCCGGCTCGATCTCGAACCGGTGCGGCGCCATCCGGCAGCCTCGCAGCCCGTTCCAGTACGAATAGATTGCTTGGGTCGTCTTGTGTTTCATTCTGACCATCGAGCGGGCCACGTCCGGTGCAGAACGGGCTTGTAAAGCGTGCGGGCCGGGGTGCGGCGGCCGGGTTCCAGCGCTTCATCGCAGCTTCCATGCCACCGTTAGGAGTGGCTCAGTCGGTCGCACCCTGTCGTAAACCGCGCCCAACCGCCGCCGCGGAGCCGATTGAAGGGGGTTGCCGCGAAGCCTCGCTCCCGTCATCGTAACCCCTGTCGTTGAGCCTGCCGGTGGCGCTACTCGGCGACGAGGAGGGGTCATTTGAGCAACGAACAGGGCGAACGGCACGCACCGGTCGACGGCGGCACGCACGGCGATGACCACGAGGGTGCCGCGTTTCCCCCCGCGCCCGAGGCACGCGAGCCCATATTCAACATACCCCCGATGGTGATGGCGCTGCTCGCCATCATGCTGGCCGTCATGGCCTACCGGATGCTGCTGGACGAAGACGCCGACACGGCCTTCGTGCTTCTCATGGCGTTGATACCTGCCCGCCTTAGCGGTTATGCGGCGGAACTGCCCGGCGGCGTCACCGCCGTCTATACGCAGTTCATCACGCACATGTTCGTCCACGCCGACGCCATGCACCTGGCCTTCAATGGCGCAGGGCTGCTCGCGTTCGCGGGCGCGCTGGAAAAGCGGATCGGCGCTGTGCGGCTATTTGCGTTTTTCATCGTCTGCGGGCTGGCAGGTGCCGCTGCATTTATTGCGCTCAATCCCGGGCTACTGGCGCCGATGATCGGTGCGTCGGGCGCGATTGCCGGATTGATGGGCGGCGTTATGCGCTACTTTTTCAGCGCTATGGATAATCGCGGCGGTTTGCGCCGCCTGAATCAAGACCCACGTAGTATTCCGCTCAAAGGCCTTTCTGTTGCACTGCAAGACCGCCGCCTTCAGGTGGTGACGGCGTCGTTCATCGCCATGAATCTCGCTGCAATGGTGGGTTTTGGCGACATCAACGCAAATTCTGCAATCGCGTGGGAAGCGCACGTCGGCGGATATCTCACCGGATTATTGTTATTCGGCCTATTTGATATTGCGCCGCGTCATGAAGATGTCCCCGAATTCCGCGGCGATTGACGCTTGAATCATGCGACAACTTGGATCAACATCACTGCTATCGAATGAGAGCGTCGCATTGGCCAGAAGCAAAAGGATGGCAGCGCCGGAGCATCGGCAGGACTGAGGGACATCCAAGTCCCCGTCACGTGTGATCTCCAGCGTGCCCGCCTGAGAAGTGTCTGAGTCAGAAAACGGCACCAGTCGGGAGAGACACAATGAATGTTGCGACCATATTGAAGGCGAAGGGCCGCTCCGTTACGACCGCACGGCCCGACACGACGTTGCAGGAAGTTGCCACCAAACTTGCCGCTCGCAAAATCGGCGCGGTTGTGGTGGTCGGTGATAACGGCGCCGTCGATGGCATCATTTCCGAGCGCGACGTCATCCGCGCCATCGCCGAGCGCGGCGTATCCGCTCTTGAGATGCCGGCATCCCGCTTCATGACGCGCGATGTCATCACCTGCTCCGAGACCAGCCTCGTCGACGAGACCATGGAAATCATGACCACGGGCCGCTTCCGCCACTTACCCGTCGTCGAAGATGGATCGCTGGTCGGTATCATCTCCATCGGCGACGTCGTCAAAAACCATGTCGCGACCGTGGAAATGGAAGTCTCTGCCATGCGCGGCTATCTCGCGACGGGCTGACGGCAGTTTGATGCATGCGATGGCGCTCGCCGGTGAGCCGGCGGAGAACAGCCTCTTGATGCATGACGTCCTGGTGTCCGAAATCGAAAGGCCGGCCGCTCTCGCGCCGGCCTTTGCCGTTATGACGCGTGGGCGTGCAGCCTGTCGTCCACATCGCGGCGCAGCTTCAGTTCCCGCGCAATATCCTCCGCCTCCCGCCGCGCAGCTGCCTCGCCGCGCGCGATGGCATCCTCCGCGCGGTGAAAGTCGAACAAACCAATCCCATGCAGGCGCGGGCTGATCAGTGAATCCGGCGGATCACCCGCGAGCCGCGAGCGCGCAATCCGGTCCTGCACGATGTTGAGGGCATCGACCATCACGGTTGAGATTCCCGGAGCATCGTCGCCCCGCCCGAACAATTGCCGCGTCAAAAGCCAGCGTGCGCCCACACCCGATTTTTCGCTCTCGGCCGGGGCTTGGGGCGCCGCGGCTTCCTCGTGCTCGACCTGATTGACGATGGCGTTGGCCGCCGCCGAACGGCTCGAAATATCATAGTTGAGATTGACAGCGATGACGTAGCGCGCGCCGAGCGCCCGGCACACCGAAACCGGAATGGGATTGACGAGTGCGCCATCGAAGAGCCAGCGGCCGTCGATTTTCACCGGCTTGAAGATACCCGGCAGCGCGTAAGAAGCGCGGATCGCATCCGCCAACCGCCCGCGCGACAGCCAGACTTCGTGTCCCGATCCGATCTCGGTCGCAACCGCCGTGAAGCGCCGGTCGAGATCCTCGATGCGCCGGTCGCCCAGATGGCGCTCCAGCCGCTCGCACAGCTTCTGTCCCGAAATCAACCCCGTTCCGGCGAGATTGAAATCGAGATACCCGAACACGCGCCGCTTCGTCAGGCTGCGCGCAAAATCTTCCAGATCGTCGAGTTGCCCGGCGAGATGGCAGCCGCCAACGACTGCGCCAATGGACGTGCCCACGATGATGTCGGGCTTGATGCCGGCCGCCGCAAGTGCGCGGATCACACCGATGTGTGCCCAGCCGCGCGCCGCGCCGCCACCCAATGCCAAACCGATTTTTGCGCCCGCCATCTGAGTGCTCCGACCGCTTGCGGAAGTCAGCCGGGAAGCAATGCCCGTGCCGCTCGCTGCCAAGAATGCATCACCCAGGGTGCCAGGAGGACATTAAGAGCGCCCTAGAAGATTGGTAAAATGATTACTGCGCCACGTTACGAAATGGTTCGTTTCGCGAAAAACCTGCGGTTGCTGCAATGCGTATTTTCGTGCTGCATTGCGCAATGCGCGCTAAGACCCGCGCGTCAAACGCGCGGAACCCGATTCACCCACCGGCACAATCCGGTAAAAGCACGATCGCGCACCCGTATGGCAGGCGACGCCCGCCCCCTCCACGCGAACCTTCATCCAGATCGCATCTTGATCGCAGTCGACGCGCATTTCCGCGATCCGCAAGAGGTTGCCGCTTTCCTCGCCCTTCTTCCAAATCTTGGATCGCGAGCGGCTCCAGAAGTGCGCGATCCCCGTATCGACGGTGAGGCGAAGCGCGTCCGCGTTCATCCAGGCAAGCATCAAGACGTCGCCCGTCGCCGCATCCGTCGCGACAGCCGCAATGAGGCCGTCGCGGTCAAAGCGCGGCATCAGGGTCGATCCCTGCTCAAGGTCGTCGGCCGGGGCGTCAGAGGGCGTCGGTTTGGGCATGGTGCCGTCCAGTTCGAATGCGCCTATATATACATGGAGACCGGTTCGCCAATGGCGCCAACCGCGACGGAGACCGAATGGCTGACCTTGACGACATCTACAACTTGAAAATTCTCGAACTGGCCGCCGCCATTCCCCACACCGGGGAACTGCCGTCTCCTGCCCTGCACGGGGAGGCCCATTCGAAGCTGTGCGGATCTACGGTCGCAGTCAGCCTGACGCTCGACCCTGCCCACGACGTGATCACGGGCTTTGCCCAGATCGTCAAGGCGTGCCTCCTCGGCCAAGCCGCAGCCTCGATCGTTGGCCGCGAGATCATCGGCACCCCGGTCGCCGAATTCCGCGATGTGGCCGCCACCATGCGCCGCATGCTGAAAGAGAACGGTCCTGCCCCCACGGGCCGCTGGTCCGATCTGGCCCTGCTGGAGCCGGTCCGCGAGTACCGCCACCGCCACGCCTCCACCCTGCTGATCTTCGACGCCATCGAGCGCGCACTCGCCGCTGACGAGGGCGTCGCGCAGTCGGGCACGGCTGCCCCGCTGCGTAGCGCCGGTTGATCGCCGTGGCGCCGTTGGCCAAAGCGCTGCTCAAAGCTCCGGTCCACCTTTACCGGGCGACGCTCCGCCCGTGGATCGGCATGGAGTGCCGCCACGCACCCTCTTGCTCGGAGTACGCACTTGAAGCCATCGACAAAAACGGCGCTTGGAAGGGCTTCTGGCTGATGGTCTCACGGATTGCCCGTTGCCATCCCTGGGGCACCCATGGCTACGATCCGGTGCCGGACCTCACCGCCGAGCGCCACCCATTGACACCTTGGCGCTACGGCCGCTGGCGGCGCGTCAACCGTCCACGCCAAGAGCCGCAAAAGGCGCCTTAAGCCGCCGTCGGCACGGCCTCAATCGCCGGCACCACGGGGGCGGCCGGCATTTCGAGGGTTGCGAACCGTTCGGCTTCCGGCGGCGCATAGACCGTCTCGCGGCCCAGTTCCACCACCGTCGCGCAGAAGTCGACGAGCGAGTCGAACGCGCGCTGCGCGACGTACTCGAACGCCTTCATCTCCCACACCGAACTGGCTTGCAGCAGCTGGCCCTGCAACATCGTCTTCACCGTGATTTCCGGGCAGGCATCGCTCTTCAGGAGCGCGGCCACATGCGGCGCCAAAGGCCCCGTCGGCTGCGGCATGGAGGCGGGAAAGCCGTTCGAATAGGCCGATCGCTTGAAGAGATTTTCCGACGCGAACAAATCCTCAAGCTTCGTCTTCAAAGCCGGATCAACAATCGCCAGCACCTGGATGCACGGCCGGTTCCGGCCCTGCACGACGACCATCCCCTTACGAATGAGTAACTTCGGCGCTTGCATGCGTGATCCCCAACTGTGCCGGCGCAACCAAAGGAGCGCGCATCAGCAAGCCCCAAACTAGCGGCCAATGGTGAAGGAAGCCGGCGGGAACTCGATAAATTTTTATCGATCGGGCCGGCAGCGCCCCCGCAAATCCGCCCGCCCCCTGCCGACGCCGGCAGGAAACGGCCTCTGCGATCTTGACATCTCCCGTCCCCCGGCGGCATGACACGCTCCACATCGTCTTACGCCGCACCCGTATGCGGCGAGTGAGCAACAGGAGAGCGAGATGACCAACGTCACTTTGACGTTCCCCGACGGCGCTGAGCGGTCCGTCGCCAAAGGCACCACCGGCCTCGACGTCGCCAAATCCATCTCCCCCTCGCTCGCCAAGCGCACCGTCGCCATGCAACTCGACGGCGTCTTGACCGACTTGGCCGACCCCATCCAATCCGACGCGACAATCAACTTCGTCTCGCGCACCGATCCCGCAGCACTTGAGCTGATCCGGCACGACGCCGCCCACGTGATGGCCGAAGCCGTCCAAGCCCTCTGGCCCGGCACTCAGGTCACCATCGGCCCCGTGATCGACAACGGCTTCTATTACGACTTCGCCAAAGCCGAACCCTTCCTCCCCGAGGACATTGCGAAGATCGAAAAAAAGATGGCCGAGATCATCGCCAAGAACCAGCCCTTCACCAAGGAAGTCTGGTCGCGCGACAAGGCGAAGGACACGTTTGCCAAGATGGGCGAGGGCTTCAAGGTCGAACTCGTCGACGCCATCCCCGAAGGCCAGGACTTGAAGATTTACCGCCAAGGCACCTGGTTCGACCTATGCCGCGGCCCGCACATGACCTCCACCGGCGCCATCGGCAAGGCGTTCAAGCTGATGAAATTCGCCGGCGCCTACTGGCGCGGGGATTCCACACGTCCCCAGCTCCAGCGCATCTACGGCACCGCCTGGGCCACCGAAGACGAATTGAAAGCCTACCTGCATCAGCTCGAAGAAGCCGAAAAGCGCGACCACCGCAAACTCGGACGTGAAATGGACCTCTTCCACTTCCAGGAAGAAGCACCCGGCTCAGTCTTCTGGCACCCCAAGGGCTGGACGCTCTTCCAGACTCTCATTGCCTACATGCGCCGCGCCCAACAACGCGCCGGCTACATGGAAGTGAACTCCCCCGACATGATGGAGAAGCACTTCTGGGAGCTCTCCGGCCACTGGGAGAACTACGGCGAGAACATGTTTACGACCACGCTCCCCGACGAGCGCGTGTTCTGCTGCAAGCCGATGAACTGCCCCGGCCACGTGCAGATCTACAAGCACGGCCTCAAGAGCTACCGCGACTTGCCGCTGAAGATCGCCGAATTCGGCAAGGTCCACCGCTACGAACCCTCCGGCGCGCTGCACGGCATGCTGCGCGTGCGCCACTTCACGCAAGACGACGCGCACATCTTCATCACCGAAAATCAGATCATGGAGGAATGCCTCAAGATCAACGATCTGATGCTCGCGATCTACAAAGACTTCGGCTTCGAAGACATCCACATCAAGCTCTCCACGCGGCCTGAAAAGCGCGTCGGCGCCGATGAACTGTGGGACAAGGCTGAAAAAGCGCTGGGCGACGTGCTGGACGAAGTGAAGCGCCGCTCCAACGGCCGCATCCGCACCGAACTCCAGCCGGGCGAAGGCGCGTTCTACGGCCCCAAACTTGAATACACGCTCAAAGACGCCATCGGCCGCGAATGGCAGTGCGGCACCACGCAGGTGGATTTCAATCTGGCCGGCCGCCTAGGCGCATTCTACATCGACGAGAACTCGGACAAGAAAACGCCGGTGATGATCCACCGCGCCATGTTCGGTTCGCTCGAACGCTTCACCGGCATCCTCATCGAAAACTTCGCCGGCCACTTCCCGCTCTGGCTCGCGCCCCTGCAAGTCGTCGTCGCCACCATAACGAGCGAAGCCGACCCCTACGCGCACGAAGTGGTCAACGCCTTGAAAGCCGCCGGCCTGCGCGTTGAACCTGATCTGCGCAACGAAAAGATCGGCTACAAAGTCCGCGAACACTCCCTCGCCAAAGTCCCCGTGATCCTAGCCGTGGGCTTGCGCGACGCCGAGAGCCGCAACGTCTCCATCCGCCGCCTCGGCAGCCAAGAGCAAACAGTCCTATCCCTCCCCGACGCCATCGCCACCCTGAAGGACGAATCCACCCCGCCAGATTTGCGGGGCTAGAGGTCAATCTTCTATGCACGCCGAAGATCTATTGAAGCGTCAGCTGGAGGCCATCGCGGACGCTCTTTCAATCATCTGCAGCATCAAATCGACGGTCGACATTGTTATGTTTTCTCCCCTACTAGCGGAACAAGTGGGGCGAAGTTGCGCCGCTCATGCCTTCAACTCTTTTCAGCAGGCACTATTTGAAAGTGTCATCATTCGCTTGCTAGCCCTATGGGAAAAGCCGCAGAAGACAGAAGAGTCACTTTCAAACAGTTTCCCGGCTGTGGTTTCGTTGATTTCTCGCCCTGAGGTCAGCGAAATCATACATTCGTCTTGCCGGGCACGCATGCGCGATAATTGGCGAAATTTGGGTGGGCTATCTGATGTTGCTTTGGAGAAGATCGCAACTGACAAGAGCGCTCGTGTCGCAAATCAAGCAATGAACAAGCTGGCCGAATTGATCAACGAAATTCGCGCTCAAGAAGTGTGTCCAGAGAAAGAGGCACTAGAAAATTTTCGCCACAAGCACATTGCGCACCTGATCGAGCAGACACGGCGGGAGGTTAAGAGAGGGTCGCCGATACCGTTCCCAAAGTGTGAAGCCGTTGATAATTTACTCCGCAAGAGTTTGCGATTTCATTCAGAGCTAAGTTCAGTCATTTTGGGGGTGCAAGTCATTTGGGAGCCCTGGATTGAAAGTTGCGATCGAAACGCCGCCTTTCTTTGGAAGGGGTGCAAAATTAATCCGGTCGGATAGTCGCGCTGTCTGGCATCAGTCGGCAATGCATGAATAGTAGTTTCACTTCGTCAGTTTTGGGAGGGCATACCCACCGCTGTCATCCCGGCGAAGGCCGGGACCCGTGCAAGCTTCAATCAATCAACTAAACCGCAACCTTGCGCGGATCCCCGCCTTCGCGGGGATGACGTTTGAGGGTGTGCCACCACCCTCGCCACCCCACATCTGTCATCCCGGGCCTTGCCTGCCCCGTCGCAGGCAGGGGTCCCGAGGACCCATCGCGCAACAGCGTGTGTCTCACCGCAGCGCCACCGCTCCCCCCAACCCCGTCATCCCGGCGAAGGCCGGGACCCGTGCAAGTTAGCCTCATGCTATCGTTGTGCCATGAAGAGGCCCTGCGTCTACATCCTCGTCAACCGCCCTCACGGCACATTCTACGTCGGCGTGACGAGCGCTTTGGCGCAAAGGATGTCCACCCACGTGCAGGGACTGTTCGATGGTTTCACGAAGAAGCACGCCATCAAGATGCTCGTGTACTACGAGATGCACGAGACGATGGACGCTGCCATTGGACGAGAGAAGGCGCTGAAGCGGTGGAATCGTGCGTGGAAAGTGCGGCTCATCGAGCAGATGAACCCGAATTGGCGCAATCTGTTCGATCCAACGACGGGCGAGATCGCATTCGGAGATGCGGATATCGACTCGCCAAAATGAACTGTCGTTGTGTGGCCCGTTGCACGGATCCCGGCCTGCGCCGGGATGACGTTCGCGGATGGACGAGGTTCGTGCCCCCCCTAAATCTCACCCTTCAAGCCCTTCTCGAAATACTTGTGAATGACCTTGTCCTGGTTCTCGAGCAGCCAGTCGATGGAGGGCTCGGAGCGCATGGCCTTGGTGATGGCCAGTGTGGTCGCCTTGCGGTGGATCTCGAAGAGGATTTTATGATCGAGCTTATCGTCGGTCGCCACCGACGGATTGAGCCACACCGAAACGATGATGCCCAGATCGTTGGCTTTGTCGCGCGGGATCACGCCCGAACGCACGCTGTCGAGCACACCCATGGCGGTCGCATACTGAACCGTGCCCATGAGGATGCTCGTGTAGCGCTCGTTATCGACCGAGACCTTGGACACGCAAATCGTCGGCGGCCGCACCATCACGTCGGTGTTGAGCAGCGCCAGCACGCGTGAGTGGCCAACCACCTGATTGCCGAGCAGGTTGGCGAACGCCGTCCCCATCGGCCCGTCCATTTCGCCAATCGCCACTTCCGGTTCGGCCGCCGTTCCGGGCGGTCCGCCGGCCACGAGGCTTTCACCGATGCGCATGATGATCCGATCGCTCATTGTCGCTCCTTGCTCATTGAGCGATCACGCTATCACGGCTTTACGTCTGACGTGAACCCCGCGGTCACGACCGCCTCATAGCCCATAAATAAACCGCACCAACCCCTCGGGCATCCGCTCCAGCACGAACGCTTCCCAATCCGACATCAGCCCGGTGAGAAACGCGATGCCGAGCACGATCAGCAACCCGCCGAGCGCCGGCTTCAGCCAGCGGTTCGCCGTCATCAGCGCGCCACGGTTTTTCATAAAGGCGTCGCGCGAAACCAACATGATCCCAAGCAACGGCGTCACGGTTCCAAGCGCGAAAGCAAACATCACGGTCGCCGCATACCCGATCGACTGCCCCTGCGCGGCCAGCGCAATCGCAGCCCCCAACGTCGGGCCGACACACGGCGTCCACACCGCGCCGAGGATCGCACCGAGCGCAAACTGTCCACTCAACCCGTCTGGCGAATAATTGGAAACCCGCGTCTGCAATCCGCCCGTTGCCACCGATGCGGCAATCGCAAACCGCTGCTGCAACGACGCCGACAGCAGAATCGCACCAAGCCCGATCATCAAGACGGCCGCAATATGGTTCAGCACCTGCGGCGTCAAGCCAATCGCAAACCCAGCGGTCGCCACCAGCAATCCAAACCCCGTGAATGCAATCACGAGCCCCGCCGCCAGAGCATAAGGGCCATACTTATGCGACGACAGCGCGCCGCCCAGCACGATGGGCAAGAGCGGCAGAATGCACGGCGACAAAATCGTCACCACGCCCGCGAGATAGGCGATCAGAAAATTGGTCATGACAGGGTCTCAAGTGGGGAGGGAGGAGACAGCGGCGCAATCAAAGCCGCGCCGCTGCCGGTGCGCTTAAGCGCCCTTGCCGATGGCCGCGACGATCGCATCGGCATCCGTCTCGCCCACGATCCGCGCCACTTCCTGCGCGCCCTTGTAAACGATGATCGTGCTCTGCTTCACGGCCTTGAAGCGCTCGACAGGTGCCGCATCACCCTGGAAATCGACCGTCACAAACGTGGCCTTCGGGAACTTTTCTTTCGCAGCTTTGAGGCCCGGCTGCTGCGCCGCGCACGTCGGGCAGCCCTTCTTGAAGACTTCGACCACGATGTGCTGGTTGTCGGCCTGCGCCTTGTCGAACATGGCCATCTCGTAGGTGGCCTTCTGCTCCATCGCAATCACGGGCGCCGAAAAGGCAAGCGCCAACCCGGCGAGGGCAGCAGCAGCGGTAACTTTAAGAGCGTTCATGGACGTTTTCTCCTGTAAACCAATGGGAGGCACCGGGGCCTCAATTGGCTATACGGAGCCACCGCGGCCAGGTTTCAGCCGCTCCCGGTACGTAAGACTGCGCAGCGTGGTCCTTACCCGCCCAACATAGCCAAGGCGCTGCCGGGAAACCGTCACCATCCCGATCGATAGCTGGACACACGATGATGCCCCATCAACCCTACAGTTATCGGTCCGATCCGGCAGTGCCGGCCTTCGACGACGGTGAACCGCTCATCATTTTCGACGGGCACTGTGTGCTGTGTTCGTCCGGCGTGCAGTTCATGCTCGCCCGCGATCCAAATGGCACCTCGCGCTTCGCCGCCATTCAAGAGCCGGTGCCGCAGGCGCTCTATCGTCACTACGGCCTCGATGCAGACCGCTTCGACACCTTCATGGTGCTCAGCGGCGGGATCCCTCACGTGAAGTGGCAAGGCGTTCTCGCAGCCGCCCTCACGATGCCAGCGCCGTGGCGCTGGCTCGCCGCACCCGGCCGCCTCGTTCCCAACATCATTGGAGACCGGCTGTACGATTGGGTCCAGCGCAACCGCATCGGCTGGTTCGGCGCGCGCGAGACGTGCTTCCGGCCGGACACGCGCACGCTGGCCCGTCGGCTCCCGCCAACAGCCTAGGTCACGTCCGCGACCGGCGGCTTGCGGTTCTCACCCCACGCATAGAGCCCGACTCCCGCAAACACGAGCGCCGAGCCGATCGCGTCGACCCACGTGAACGGCTCGCCTAAAATCCAAACGGCAAGCGCAATCGTCACCACTGGCGATACCGTCGAAATCATCGACACCGCCGCGCTCGAAATCCGCGCGAGCCCCGCGTTGATCAGAAACGTCGGCAGCACGGTTGCGATAATCGCGCAACCCGCCGACAGCCATAAAAACCGCGGGCTCGCCGCAAACGATCCACCGCTCACCACAACCTGATGCGCGATACAAAACACGCTAGCAGACGCCAGCGCCACCGCCGTGAACAGCGCACTCCCCATCGGCCCCATGAATCGCTTGGCATAGATCTGATGCAGCGCGAACGAAACGGCAGCCCCTAGAACGAGCAGCGTCCCGATCACCGTATCGCGCCCACCCTCCGGCAGATCGATCGCGAACACGATCCCGAGCCCCGTGTAGGTCACGCCCGCCGCCGCCAACCCCGACGCACGTATCTGCTCGCCATATAGCGCCGCACCGAAGAACATGACGAACAGCGGATAGGTGAACAGAACCAGCCGCTCCAGCTGGGCTGTAATGAACATGAGCCCCGCGAAATCGAATTGCGACGCCACGTAATAACCCAGAAAGCCGACGAACGATGCCCGCGCATAATCTGCCGGCAAGGGCGAAGGCTCACCCCGCGCCCGCCGCTGCGCTAAGGCCCACACCCCGATCGCCACAAACACCGGCAACGAAAAAATCATGCGATACGCCAGCATCAACGCCGCGTCCGCCTGCTCCTGATAAGCGAGCTTGATAAAGATCGCCTTGGTCGAAAAAAATGCCGCTCCCAGAGCGGCGAAAACAATGCCGAGAAAATGGTGACGGGCGGACATGCAAAAGCGGCCTGGGGCGGGGTTGAACGATCCTCATGCCCCAGGCCGCCGGTTTGGTCACCGTGGCGGATCGCGCGGCTATGACTCCTCGCGCGCCGGCTGCGGACCGGGCGCGCGGTCCGGCTTCCGGTTGGGATCGACCGGCGCCTCGAGCGGCCGGCCGACACCCGGCGCCGGCGGCGCGATCTTGTCGACCTCATCACGGCGCGGATCAACGGCCGGCGTTTCACCGCCTGGATTTTCAGGATTGGTCGCGGGAATGGGCGTCCGGGTCATGAGCATCTCCTCGCTAAGAGTGTGTGCGAGTTAAACGCCCGGCCATCCGCCCGGTTCCTGTCAGTGCCGCGGACCCGGCCCATTGAAATACTGCGCCAACTCCGCATCGATCCGCTGCGCCGCCTGCCGCCAATCGCCGGCCCGCCCGACTGCAGGCGATTCCACCGTAATGACGGCCTCCTCGACCTCGCCCTCAGGCGCCGACGCTTCTGCTGCAGCGGGCGGCACTTGGCTCTGGACCGCATGTGACGGTGCGTCGATGGCAGCAAGCGTTTCGCGATGCGCCTCGCGAGCCGGAAGCGCGCACAAGCGCTGCGCCAGATGCTGCAGTTCGTTGACGATCGCCTCGCGCCGCAACTCATGCAGCATCGACACGCTGCGCACTTCCTTCAGCAACTGATCGTCAGCGCGGCGTATCGCTTCCGACAAGTCGCGCACGAGATCAAGCTCGTTGCGCGAGGTTTCATTGAGCCGGGTGAGAAGCTCGTGGACGTTCTGCGGCAGTGCGCTCATGGATGGTCCCTCGTGTCGTCATGCAGTCCGCCCCTTGGCATCGAAATCGCCTGATTCCAATGGCCGAAAAGTGTCCGCAAGAGGGATGCCTTAGAGCATAAGCCCCGCGTGTTACTCGATCTCGTAGCGCTGTTTCAGCTCTTTCGTCCGCTGCTCGGTCTTCTCCGTTTTGCAGCCGATGATCTCGACGGTGCGGCCCGAGCCGCCGGCCCAGAACTTCTCGACGTGATCCTCACATTCCGCATCGCGAAAGGCTATCCACGCCCGTTGCGAAGCCCTCAGCGCCTCTTCCCATGAGGCCTTATCGAACGGCTGTTCGTCCGTCGCCATTTCCGGAATCGAGGCAATCGCATCCTTGTAGACGCGGTTCAGCTCCGCATCCGCCTTTTCGAATTCCGCCCCCGCGCACGCATTCATCTCCATCGTCGACATCGCCTCGGTGCAATCGGCCGGAAGTGGCGGCTCGCCAGCAAATGCGGCGCGCACTGCAACCAACATCATCAACACCAAGAGCCCGATCCGCATATCACCCCCGTCCGCGATAGCTCGCGACACCCTGATCCGGCAGCCACACGCCCGCCGGCAACTCGCCCCGCTGCCAGAACACATCGATCGGCATGCCACCGCGCGGATACCAGTAGCCGCCGATGCGCAGGAAATGCGGATTGAGAAGGTCGGCAATCCGTTTGCCGATCGCCACCGTGCAGTCCTCATGGAATGCGCCGTGATTGCGGAACGCACCGAGGTACAGCTTCAACGACTTGCTCTCCACGAGATAATCGCGCGGCACATAGTCGATGACGAGATGCGCGAAATCGGGCTGTCCCGTCACCGGGCAAAGCGACGTGAATTCCGGCTGCGTGAAGCGCGCCACATAAAGGCTATCGGGATGCGGGTTCGGCACACGTTCTAGAACGGCCGTCTCCGGGCTCTCCGGCAGCGGCGTCTGTTGGCCAAGCTGCGTCACCGGCGGCGCTTCGCGTCCCATGTTCTACTCCGCCGCCCGCGCCAGTCTGTGCGGACCATTATAGATGACACCCTCGTGGCAGCTGTCGCGATGCACTTCGATTTGCGAAAGCCCCGGTACGCGATTGTCGATCCGCTCCCAGATCCACATGGCGATCCGCTCCAGCGTCGGCGCCGAGAGTCCCTCAACCTCGTTGAGCATCCGGTGGTCGAGCGCATCCTGACAATCCGTCAGCGCTGCCGAGAGATCGTCGAAATGGAACACGACGCCTGTCTCCGCATTCGGCTCGCCGTGGATCCAGACACGCGCCCGGAACGAATGCCCGTGGATGCGGGAATTCGGATGGCCCGGAGGCGCGGACGGCAGGAAGTGGGCCGCCTCGAACAGAAAATCGCGATAGATGCGCATGGGGGAAGGGGAATAGAGGCCACGAGCCGCACATGCAAGGGGACCCGTCGCCACGGTAAATGGGTGGCCGGCAGGGGCGGATATCAGGGGATGCCGAGAACTTTGTGGGTCTGGACCGACAGCCGCCAGGGCGGATTGGCTTTGCAGTAGGCAATGGCCGCCAGCGTATTGGCGGCTTGATCCGGACCGTCCATCGGCTGCAGGAAGCGGTGTTCGAATTCCAGCAGCTGATACTGCGCCGGGTCGATCCCCGCCTGCGGATAGACGAGCTTCAACTCATCCCCCCACAGCTGCACCAGCGGTTGCCCGGCCTTCGGGCTGACGCAGACCCAGTCGATCCCGTCCGGCACCGCCAGCGTCCCATTGGTCTCGATCGCGATCGAAAACCCGCGTCCGTGCAGCGCATCGATGAGGTCCTGATCGACCTGCAACATGGGCTCCCCGCCGGTCAACACGACCATCGCCGGTCCATACGATGCCGTCACCGCCGTGCGGCAGGCCCGCGCCAGTGCATCCGCAGTCTCGAACTTGCCGCCGCCGGGCCCGTCCGTCCCGACGAAATCCGTATCGCAAAAGCGGCACTTCGCCGTCGCCCGGTCCTCTTCCCGCCCCGACCATAAATTGCAGCCAGCAAAACGGCAGAACACGGCCGGCGTGCCCGCGTTCGCGCCCTCGCCCTGCAGCGTGTAGAAGATTTCCTTGACCTGATACATGCGCTCACACGTAGCGAGACCGGGCACAGTGTCAAGCAGACGAGGGGGCTACATGCAGCCGCAAGCGCGCACCTACAAATACTTCGACCTCGTCATGGTCGCCTTCGTGGTCGTCCTCGTCTGTTCCAATCTGATCGGACCGGCCAAAGCTGCCCAAATCGACCTGCCACTTTTAGGTGCCGTAACCTTCGGCGCCGGCGTCCTCTTCTTCCCCATCTCCTACATCTTCGGCGATATTCTCACCGAGGTTTACGGATATTCCCGCGCCCGCCGCGTCATCTGGACGGGGTTCGCGGCCCTCATCTTCGCCGCCATCATGGCTGCCGTCATCGTGGCGCTGCCGCCCGCCCCCACTTGGGAAAATCAGAAGGTGTATGAAATCGCCTTCGGCAACACCTGGCGCATCGCGGGCGCCTCCATGATCGCCTACTTCTGCGGTGAATTCGTCAATTCCTATGTGTTGGCCAAGATGAAGGTCGCCACCGCCGGCCGCTATATGCGCACGCGCTTCGTCGCCTCCACGGTCGCAGGCGAAGCGGTCGACAGCGCGATCTTCTATCCCCTCGCGTTCTGGAATTCCGGCATCATGCCCAACGAATTGGTGCTGACCTTGGTTGTTTCGCAGTTCATTGCCAAGACGGGTGTCGAAATCGCCTTCCTGCCCATCACGACCCGCATCGTCACGGCACTCAAGAAGGCCGAGCAGGAAGACCACTACGACCGCGACACCAACTTTAGTCCGTTCGCAGTGAAGGAGTGAACGATCCCGCGTTTATCAATGAGCTCGAATGCAGTGCGTACACCCGCCGGTGCTTCCGGCAATTCGCCATTGAACGGCAAGAGCGAGGCCAGAACCGCAAGCGCGGCGGCCGTGTGAATCAGGTGGCGGAGAGGGCTCTGGCAGACTGAAAGCATGGCACGCTCCCTTGATTGGGATACGCGTATCGTCGGGCATTTGGCACCCGCTGTCGGTTCCGCGCGGCACATCGGCGGCGCATTTACGCTTTGTTGACCATGCCTCGTAGGCTGAAACTAACCAGACGCGGTGTATACGGCCTGTCAGTCGGATGGTGGGCCGGAACCGTGCAAAACCTCACAGTCAAGAATGTCGTGCTGGCCTTCGTGGCGCTGAATGTGATCAGCGTCGTGACGACCCCTCTCATGTTCACGAACATGACGGCGGTTAGCACGGTGCAAGAGGCTGCGCGCTCAGCCGAAAGAAAAGCCACCCACGACGAAATGGTGCGCCGCCTGAGCAAAGATCAGGGGCAGGCCAGCCAGTCCAAACAGCCCGCCGTCGTCAAGGTTCTCGATCTGCCCGACAGCGAAACGCTAAGGTTCAACGAAACAACCTTCGTCGATCTCGGCTGGCGTCAAACGGCCGGTCATAATGGCGAATGGGTTGGCCATATCGGGTCTGACGCCGAATATCTGCCGCTCAGCGCGGAACAGATCGCCGGCATCTTGAAGGAAGCTCAGCTGAAGTCGCTCCCGCTACCGCCCGCGCCGCGCGCCGTCACGACGGGCGGTGAACCAGCGACCGCCCCGCCTGCCGCTGAAGAGATCGATCTCGCAGTCAGCGAGTCGCTGCGCAACATCGAGAAAGCCTTTGGCGATTTCGACCGGCAACCGGCGGCCGGCAAGGGTGCCGAGTGGGTTGATCAACTCGGTTCTGACGCCGAAAATCTGCCGTTCAGCTCTGACCACATCGCCGGCCTTTTGAAAGATGACCTGCAGCCGCTGGCGCTCCCACCCGTGCCGCCCGCCGTCACGCCGCGAGAAAAACCAGCGCCAGCGCCGCCCGCATCCAACGGGATCGATCTCCTCGGTTTCATCCCAATCCTGCTGGGCATCTTCTTCATGATGTACATTCGATATCGCATCACTCGAGCGACGTTGGACGCAGCGCAAAGCGCAACCGGAATGATTCAACGCGCGCTATCGGATCTCTTCTCATCCTCGAAAGCCACCGCGCCAGCTAAGCCGATTGCCACCCAGGCCGCAGCTGCGAACGACTATTCGCCAGCCGCCGTGAAGGCAGCAGTCAAAAAATCCGACAACAAAAAGAAGGGCACAGTCGTGCGCCCCGCTCCCGGACTATTCGGCTTCTTGTCCGGTGCCCGCTGATGATCAAGTTAGTCTCAAAAACATCGACGCTCCTCGTCATTGCTGCAGTGGCACTCAGCGCACCGCTCGACAACGCGGAGGCCAAGCGCCGCATCGGCGGATCCTGGGGCTTCACATCAAAAAAGGCGCCCAAAGCGGAGAAAAACCGCAACGGGACCTCTTTGCCGATCGTCATTCCCGGTGTCGCGTTGGGATCATCGACGAAAAAGCCGATCGAGGTTGTAAAAGTCGCCGATCTTCCCAACGTCGCCGATTTCCAGCGCGAAGATGGCTCCTACGTCGATCTCGGCTGGCGATTTCTGGGTGAGACGGATGGCGAATGGGTCGGCTACATCGGCTCAGACCATGACTATCTGACCGTGTCGCCCGAACAGCTGACGGCCATCATGCAGATTGCCGGCATCGAAAAATTACCTGAGCCGCCAAAGCGCCGGGGTCACTTCGCAAACGGCGGGCAGTCGGCCAAAGAAAGCAGCGGCGATCATGGCAACTTTGGGAGCGCGCTTTGGACGCTCCTCTTGGCCGCCGCGTCTGTGTTCGTCCTCCGCGTGGCGCGCCGCTACCTGTTGCCCGATGATCAGGTCGGCGAAGCCAAGGGGGCAGCGGAAGTGGCCGCGGACTGGATGACCACGGCCGAGACCCGCATGGCGCCGGCCGGCGGACCAAGGACGTCCTCGCCGATGCGCGCCTCCACAGTTGTCCGCGGCGGATCATCCGCCTTCGGCCGTCGCGCCTAGAGCGCGTGAAGCCCTCGCCACTGCAAGTATCCCTTGGCGCGCAATTGGCAGGCCGGGCACGCGCCGCAGCCGTAACCCCAGGCATGCTTGTGGGTCCGGTCGCCGAGATAGCACGTGTGCGAATGCGCGATCACGATGTCGGTCAGCGCCGCGCCGCCCAGTGTCTCGGCCATCGCCCACGTCCCGGCTTTGTCGACGAACATCAGCGGCGTCTCAATGGCGAGCGGATAATCAAGACCGCGCGAGAGTGCGTCCTGCATCGCCGTCATCGTCGCCTGCCGGCAATCGGGATAGCCGGAATAGTCCGTCTCGCACATGCCGCCGACGAGCGTGTGGATACCGCGGCGGTAGGCGAGTGCCGCCGCATAGGTGAGAAACAAAAGATTGCGTCCGGGCACGAACGTGTTCGGCAGCCCGTTCACTTCGAATGCGATCTCGCGGTCGCGCGTCAGCGCGGTTTCAGAAAGCCGACCCAGTTCCGGCAACGCAATCATCGTATCGGGTCCAAGCCGAGCGCCCCAATCGCCGAGCTTTGCGATCTCGTCGCGAATGATCCCGCGCTGGGCGAGTTCCACCTCATGCCTCTGCCCGTACTGGAAGCCGACCGTCTCGACGTGCTGATATCGCTGCAACGCCCATGCGAGGCAGACCGTCGAATCCTGACCGCCGGAGAACAAGACGAGCGCGGAGGGGGCGGCGGTCACGTCGGTCATCTCCTTCAACTTTGGTGCAAGTCGCGCGGGCGGGAGTGAGGCGTCACTGCCCGTCCGGGTAGGGCAATGTCGCCCTCGGGGGCTTTGCAGTCGTCACATCGGAAGGCTACAACCCGGCGCAGATTCACGCGAGGGGGATTGGACTTGGATGTCCACCGGCCTCGATCATGAGAATAGGAACATACCATGACTGCCATCGTCGACATCCTCGGCCGCGAAATCCTCGATAGCCGCGGCAACCCGACCGTCGAAGTGGATGTCATGCTCGAAGATGGCTCCATGGGCCGCGCCGCTGTTCCTTCCGGCGCCTCCACCGGCGCGCACGAAGCGATCGAATTGCGTGACGGGGATAAGTCCCGCTATCACGGTAAAGGCGTTCAGAAGGCCGTCGGCGCCGTCAACGGCGAGATCGCCGACGCCATCATCGGCATGGACGCCGAAGACCAGCGCGGCATCGACACCGCCCTCATTCAGCTCGACGGCACCCCCAACAAGGCCCGCCTCGGCGCCAACGCCATCCTCGGCGTCTCCATGGCCGTCGCCAAGGCCGCCGCCTCCGCCTCCAACCTCTCCCTCTACCGCTACGTCGGCGGCGCCAACGCCCACGTCCTCCCCGTCCCGATGATGAATATCGTCAACGGCGGCGCCCACGCCGACAACCCCATCGACATCCAAGAGTTTATGATCATGCCCGTCGCCGCCGGATCGATCGCGGATGCTGTGCGTGTCGGCGCGGAAATTTTCCACACGCTGAAGAAGTCGCTCCAGGACGCAGGCCACAACACCGGCATCGGTGACGAGGGTGGCTTCGCCCCCAATCTGAAGAGCGCCGATGACGCGCTGGGGTTCATTATGAAGGCCATCGAGAAGGCCGGGTATAAGCCGGGCGATGATGTCATGCTCGCCCTCGATTGCGCCTCGACCGAATACTACAAGGGCGGCAAATACGTCATGGAAGGCGAGGGCAAGTCGCTCGACAGCGACGGCAATGCCAAGTTCTTAGCTGACCTTGTCGCGCGCTATCCGATCATTTCCATCGAAGACGGCATGGCCGAAGACGACTGGGCCGGCTGGAAGGCGCTGACCGAACTCATCGGCGGCAAGTGCCAACTCGTAGGTGACGATCTTTTCGTCACCAACACCAAGCGCCTCTCGGAAGGCATCTCGAAGGGCATCGCCAACTCAATCCTGGTGAAGGTCAACCAGATCGGCTCTCTGACCGAAACACTCGAAGCCGTCAGCATGGCACAGCGCGCCGGCTACACCGCCGTCATGTCCCATCGCTCGGGCGAAACAGAAGATTCGACCATCGCCGACCTAGCCGTCGCCACCAACTGCGGCCAGATCAAAACCGGCTCGCTGTCGCGCTCGGATCGTCTCGCCAAATACAACCAGCTGATCCGCATCGAAGGCGAGTTGGGCCCCGTCGCGCACTACGCCGGTAAATCGATCCTCAAGGCGAAGGTGGCGTAGCTCTCCAGAGGTTTTGGCGGAGCTAGTGCGCCATCAGCACCGGCAGCCGCAAGTCGTTGACGACCGCACGCGTTGCTCCGCCAAACAGGAATTCCCGCCACGCCGAACGGCCATATGCACCCATGACGAGCAGATCGCCGCCTGCGGCCAGCGCCGCCGTCTGCAGGCTTGAACTGTCGCGTTCCTCAAACGGCGACACACGTACATTCGGGTTGTGGCGCCGCAGATAGTCTTCGATGTCGGCCCGGGGACGCCGGGTCACGCTGGGCAGAGCATCGCGCTGCTGTCCCAGCAGGACGATAACGTTCTCGGCGCGCTCAATCAGCGGCAACGCGGCGTGGACCGCTGCAGCGGATTGGCGACTATGGTTCCAGGCAACGACGATGCATTTGCCGAAAAGCTTAGCCCCCGTCTGCGGCACGATGATTGTCGGAGTTCCGGCCGTAATAGCGCATTCCTCCACGAGGTCTCCGCCGCGCCCATCCAGACTACCGCCCGCGTCGACAAAGAGCGCGTCATGCACGCGACCCGCCAAACAGAGAAGTTCGTTCGAATTTCCTTCTGCAACTTCGAACGACCCGGCGACGCCAGCGTCCGCGCAGGCCTTGAGAAACTGGTCTTGGGTCGCCCGGACAAGCGGCGCATCCCGGGCCTCCGCTTCCCGCGCAGCCGCGCTGTCCGGCCCGATCACGAGCTTCAGCATGGCCAACTCGCGCATGGCGTAAAGGCCGGTCAACGACGCTTCGAAAGTCTTTGCCACCGATAGCGCCGAAGCCAACGCGGCACTGTTTTCAGTGTGCGGCTTCAAATGGACGAGCAGCGATTTCCATGTCACGGCGAGATCCTCCCCCGGTCGAACTGAGACGGACATGGAGATGACCTGCCATGTCGACAAGATCGCGTGCCAGCAGCGCTTGAAAGTAATACTGACGGACATCATCGCTGCCCGCCGAATTCAGCCGGCGTCAAAAAATCGTACGCAGCTTTACCTGCCCTTAAGTGGTCGCGGCCTACAACACACGTGTTCCCGGTTTTCATATGCTGCGTAGCCACGAACACCAACGGTATCGCGTACAACCGATGTATGATTGGCGATCGAGGGTCCGACAGGTTTTTGTGCTGCTTTCAAGCCTGTGCGCGACGGCCTACTTCTCCCATCACGCAATTCACGGACGGCATGGTCTCGAGGCGCGCTCAGCGCTAGTCGAGCGGACGGATCTCGTCGAATTCGAGATCCGCAGTCTCGAGACTGTGCGCGCCCGCCTCCGCCATGACGTGGCGCTGCTAACCCCAGAAAAGCCCGATCCTGATCTCGTCGAAGAACTGGCGCGCGACGTGCTGGGCTATGTTCATCCGGCTGATCGCGTGATCATGAGCCGCTGACCGCACACGCTCAAACCGCCTTTTCGCCGAAAACGATCGCCCAGATGTAAACCGGCAAGCGCCGGTCCGACCGATCGACGCCAAGCCGCCGCGCAAGGGCCATTCCACGGCGGTCGGCATCCTCTAAAGCAAGCGCGAACTTTTCATCCGACAATCCTTTCAGACTGTCGGGACGCGTGGCATCAGCATAATCCCTCACCGTCAATGTCGAGGTTGGGTTCGTGCGCACGAAGTCTTCCATCAAAAAAGTGGCCCCGCCGGCTCCGGCGACATGCCGGAGAGCCATGAGGTGAAGGAACGCATGTGCTACGGGGAAGGTCCACAATCGGCCACCTGGGAACATTACGATGTGGAAAATATGACTGCCGCCGACGACCGAACCGCGAGAGCGTAACGACAATTTGGATACCCCGGCTTGCGATCTGCGGCGGGCTGTCGCAGTATCGTATGGAAGATTCCGGCCAAAACACACGCCGGAAAAGGAAACGTGCCGTGACCACCGCCACATGCCAAGCCTCCGTCGCGAGCACGACGGCCGACAGAGAGCGCGCGCTGTACACCACGATGCTGCGTCTACGCCGCTTCGAAGAAAAGGCGGGCATGCTTTATGCCATGGGCACCATTGCAGTGCCCTGCCCTCTTGGCTACGGCCAGGAAGGAGCCATCGCTGCCCTCGTCGATGTACTCCAACCCACCGACGTTCTGTTATCGCTGAGCGCGCTGCCGGGTCTGGAACTGGCGCTTAGCGCATCACCACTCACAGTTTTTCAACGCCTCGCCGGATCCAACGATGCGGCTGGCGCCCCGATCGCACTCCTGCGCCGACCCGGGGAGGACGTGTCCGTTCTCAACCGGCCAGAGCCCGCGCTTGTTCCGGCAGCGGGCCGCGCCGGCGCCTCCATCGTGCTCGCCACCGGCGCGAGTGAACTCGCCCCCTTTGTCGACCCCTCGCGAGCTAAAATCCTCGCCATTCTGATGGTCCCATCCGACCGCCGGCCCGATACGTCGCCTCTGCTGGCCGGTATGCCCTTTCGCGAATGCGACGGAACCCATCTTGACTCCATCTCGGACGCCCTAGCAGCCGCGCGCGATGCACTCGCCGCGGGTGAAACGCACGTTGGTCTGATGCTTCTGACACCGCCCTATGCCGGCCATGCACGCGACCCAGGCCGCCGGCCCGCCGCTCGTCGCGACAGTCCCGATCCCATTGCTCTTTACCGCCATCAGATCGTGTCGTCCGGCCGCATCACCGAAACCGAAGCCAGTGCCATCGAGAATGCCGTTCGCGACGAAATTGCCGCCTGCGGCCGCGCCATTACTCTGGCATGTGCGCCATGACCCGGATGCCCCCACCCGACCGACCAAGCGAACCCCGCCGCATCGTCGTCGCCGACCTATCGTCTCCGCGCCGCCGCGAACCGCCAAAGCCGCGATCCGACAAACCCGAAAAGCCACTTTTTTTCTACGGTCCGCGCGGTGAGACGACGCTCAACTGGCGTCATTGGGCTGCGCCGCTGATCATGCTGATTAACATCGTCACGCTGCCGCTCGTCATCATCATCCGGCTCTTGGATATCGCGCTGCACTACACGTCGTGGCACATCAACCAAGCCAAGCAGCGCCGCAACAATCGTTCGGACAAATCGTGACGCACACGTGCTGATCCACAGAAATCTGCGGCAAACGCAAAGTCATCAACCGTTCAATTGCCCCGTTAGCTTCCCCCCGGTTCTTGCCCGCGCCTAGAAGGCTGAAGGGAAATTTTCGCGACTCAGCGCGACCGACGGGGGATCCGCATGACAGCCAACTTCACCAAATTGACCGCCGCTGCATTTGCAACGCTGTCGCTGGCGGCGTGCGCCGATGGCTCGACAGGCCTGTTGTCCACGGCCTCTCTGGGCACCACCGCTCCAGTCGCGACCGCCGCCCCGAAGCCTGATCCGGCCTGTGTCGCCCTGACGGCCCGGATTGATGCCCTGCGCCGGGAAGGCGTCGTCGAGCGCGTCGAGAAGGCCTCGACCGGCAAGTCCAAAACGGTCACCGTCAAGCGGGAAACCCTCGCCAAGGTCACAGAACTCGACAAGGCCAACGCTGAATTCCAGGCCAAGTGTGCCGTGCCGCTGACCACGGCCTCTGTCCGGCCGGCCCCCACGACCGCCGTACCCGCAGCCCAAGCGGCGGTCGTCCCGGCCGCCCAAACGGCAGCGGTTGACAAACCCAAGGCGACGCCGACGACCGCAGCGGCTCAAAAGATAGCGAAACCTTGAACTGGCACTACCGCACCGGCCATGATTTGCCCACGAACGGCCGCCACTCATTCCGCGGAACGCGGGACAGTGTGCAGCATACGGGTCACAATCGGTCAGCCATCGGAACCAGGGGGTTGCGAGACCTGAGCCGACTGTGAGACACGGTAAACAGAATGGCCGCATCAGGCGCGGTGAGTGGGGATGGTCCGGAGGAGCATGGTGACGAGGGCAGGGGGCAGTGGGGTTCGTCGCGCGCGAGCAATAGTGGCTGCGGGCTTTGTTCTGGGCTTGGCTGGCTGTGCTGGCGGGTCGGGATCGGGTGACCCGGGCGCGAAGCCGCTTCCGGTTGGCGAAACATGCCAATCCCTGCGTGGCCAGCTTGATCGCCTGCTCGCCCGCGGAGTGCAGCCTAAGGTCGAGGCGCTTAGCGCCGGCCGCAAGCTGTCGCCCAAAGATAAGGCCGACGCCGAGGCCTACAACCGGATCCTCAATCAATATCTCGGCGCCCGCTGCCACGTAGCCTGAAGGCCGCCAGCCTAGCCAACCGGAAACGTCACGATGGAATACCTGCAGAACCCCTGGGTCATTATGGTCATCAACGGCCTCGTCGCCGGTTGGCTGGCGGGGCTTCTGCTCGGCGGCGGGGGTTTGATCCGCAACCTGGTCGTCGGTATCATCGGCGCCTTCCTGGCCGGCGTATTGATCCAGGCCGGGCTGTTGACACTGCCGTTCACGACCGGCTTTCCACTGGGTGACCAGATCATCGTCTCCACCGTTGGCGCGATCCTGGTCATCATCATCGCGCGCATCATCGCCCGCTGACGGAGCGATCGGCGCTCGCTCCAACCTCCGGAGAACCGGGTGCCTCGCTTCGAAAACGTCCGCACGATACCCTTCACGGCCGATGAGATGTTCGCCCTCGTGGCCGACGTTGAAAAGTATCCTCTTTTCGTGCCGCTCTGCGAAAGCCTCGTCGTTCACAGCCGTGAACAGCGCGACGATGGCACTGGCCTGATCACCGCCACGATGGGCATCGGCTACAAAGCCATTCGCGAGACATTCACCACCAGCGTCACCCTCGATCCCGCCGCGCGAAAGATCGTGGTGCGCCACAAGAGCGGCCCGTTCCGCCATCTTGAAAACGTCTGGCACTTCGCACCCGTTGGCGACGCGGCAAGTGAAATCCGCTTCGCCATCGACTACGAGTTCTCCTCGCCCCTCCTCGCCGTGATCATGGGCGCCGTCTTCGACACGGCATTCCGGAAATTCGCCCAAGCGTTCGAAGACCGCGCCAGCATCGTTTACGGCCGCCGCGCCTCCGTTTCCTCCGCGATGACCTGACGCCTCACCATCCGCCACTCTTCCCCCGCCGTCCGCCACTCGCCCCGCGCCATCCGGCCGGCGCGCCGCAGGCGTGTCGGATGGCGCAATCCAAGAGTCGTCGGATGGCGCAATCATATTGACAACCCTATGACGGCCAAAGCCCTTTACATGGAGGGCGAGAGGCCCTATTTCCCCGCTAACGCACGGCGGGATGTCTCGCACCGCGCTTCTGGTTTTATCTCGCTGGAGGTCCCGCCCGTGATGGAACGCTTCCCATCCGCCGCCGCCCTTGTCGCCGCCAAGCAGCCCGAACGCCCCGTGCTGGCCTCGCGCCCGCATGCCGCTGCGCGCGCCGCTCGCTGGTTTCTGCAGAACTTCCCCGGCGACGTGGCTTACGCGTACAAGGCCAATTCCTCCGTCTTCATGATCGGTGCCCTCTACGGCGCCGGCATCCGCCATTTCGACGTGGCGTCCACGCCCGAATTGGAAGACGCCTCCACGATCCCGAACGCCCACCTGCATTTCATGCATCCCGTGAAGTCGCGTCAGGCGATCGCCAAGGCCTACAACGTCCACGGCATCCGCTCGTTCTCGCTGGATAGCGAAGACGAACTGAAGAAGATCGTCGATGAAACGCGTGGCCCCGCCGGTCCCGCCGACGACCTCGTGCTCTTTGTGCGCATCGTCGTACCGCCGATGAATTCCGCCGTTCCGCTCGAGCGCAAGTTCGGCATCTCTGGCGACGCTGCCGCGCGCCTGCTGGTCAAGGCGCGCCAGGCTGCGTCCGAACTGGGCGTCACTTTCCACGTCGGTTCGCAAACCATGACGCCGGACGCCTACACGTTCGCGTTGGCCGAAGTCGGTAAGCTGATCGGTCAGGCTGGTGTGGTCGTTGACCGGCTCGATGTCGGCGGCGGGTTCCCTGCGCTTTATCCGGGCATGACGCCCGCGCCGCTTTCGAGCTTCATGACCGCCATCCGAGAAGGGGTCGAGAAGCTGCCGGTCCGCGAAGACGTGCGCCTGATGTGCGAACCCGGCCGCGCGCTCGTCGCCGAAGCCGAAAGCGTCATCGTGCGCGTCGAAGCCCGCCGTGGCACCGACCTCTTCATCAACGATGGCGGCTATGGCGTCCTCTTCGACGCCGCGCACTTGAATTGGGTTTTCCCGGCGCAACTCGTTTCGCGCACACCGGCCAAAGGCGAGGGGACCGAAGCTTTCGCGCTGTGGGGGCCAACCTGCGACAGCATCGATTACATGAAGGGCCCCTTCGTCCTGCCCGCCGGGATCAAGGAGGGCGATTACATCGAGATCGGCAGCGTCGGCGCCTATGGCCGCGCCATCGCCGGCGACTTCAACGGCTACGGCCGCTACGATGAAGTCATTCTCGATGACGAGCCGATGTTGTCCCTCTACGGCGCCGATCAGATGTCCCGCGCCGCAGGACAGCGCTGAGCCATCAACTTCACGGCATAAGCGTTTCAACGCTCCTCTCCACAGCTGTACGGCCCCACAACCAGGGCGACGCCTCCGAATCACGCCACGGCTTGTGCTCAGGTCCGTCACATGAGGACTCCGCCATGGCCGCCGTATTCAACATGCTCGCTCGCATTCGCAAATCTCCGTCCGCCTCGGCGCCCGAACAGGCGGCACCGGCACATGATACATCGCCCCGCTCGCCCGAGCAGATGATTGCCGGCTGCGAATACGAGCTGCGCCAACTGCGCCGCGACGTCCAACAGACGCGTCGGCAGCCCTTGTCAACACCCGCGCCCAAGACCCGCGAACCCTTCCTGCGCGCGCCGGGACGCGCCGCCAGCTAGCCGCCACCCGACAATTGAACTTGGCTGCCCCCGTTTCGCGCCTGTATGGATCAACGCGGAAAGGAAACCGACCAGCCATGACCCGGATCCGTCTGCGCATCGACTTCGATGGCGAGAATTATATCGGCCACGGCCGCATCGAACTGCTCGAACTCATCTGCCGCCACGGCTCCATCGCCAAAGCTGCGCAGGCGATGGGCATGTCATATAAGCGCGCGTGGTATCTGATCGACGGATTCAGCGCCATGTTCCGCGAGCCCCTGATCGAGCGCCAGCACGGCGGCAAAGGCGGCGGCTCCGCGACGGTCACACCGTTTGGCCTGCGTGTCGTCGAAGAGTACCGCGCCATGGAAGACAAGGCGCTCACTGTGTTCGCCAAACCGGTCGGCTTTCTCGAAGCTCACCTCGCCAAAACCTCGATCCCGCGCACCAAGCCAAAATCGAAGCCGCGCAGTTCGGTTTAACTGCTCGCATACCAAAGCCCGACAACATTCCGGTAGCCAGAGCCCGCATGAATTTGCTAATCGATATTTCCAGACCGCTATATCGAAGTTGACCGCCTCAAACAGTATGGACCGATGACCGGCGTCGAGCTTTTTCTTTTATGCATTCTCTTCTTGGCAGCCGCGACGCTCTATACGTCGGTCGGACACGCGGGCGCCTCCGGTTACATTGCTGCAATGGCCATCATGGGGCTCGCGCCCGATGTGATGAAGCCTACAGCCCTGACGCTCAACATCCTGGTTGCCGGCCTCTCAACTGCGCGATGGACAGAGAATGGCCGCACGCTCGCCTGGAAATCTCTTCTGCCTTTGGTGGTGGCGTCCGTTCCAGCAGCATTCATCGGTGGTGCCTACCAGTTGACGACCCAGCAGTATCGTCTGCTTGTCGGTCTTGTCCTCCTCGCAGCCGCAGTCCGATTTCTATGGCAGCCCAAGGCTGAGGACACGGCCACACCCATTGAAACCAACGTCCCGTGGCCGGCCGGGCTGCTGACAGGTGCTTTTGTTGGACTTCTCTCCGGATTGACTGGCACAGGCGGCGGAATTTTCCTCACACCCCTCCTCTTGCTTTTGGGCTGGGCGGGCGCGCGCCAAGCATCCGGTCTCACGGCTCCTTTCATCTTGCTCAATTCGATCGCGGCACTCGCGGGCAACGTCGCCGCCATTCAAAAATTGCCTTCTGAATTGCCGTTCTTCGTTGCAGCGGCCATGGCCGGGGCTCTTATCGGCACCCAAATCGGAACACGGCTAATCTCGACATCCACACTTCAACGCTTGCTCGGAGTGGTCCTGCTGATCGCCGCCGGAAAGTTCCTTTTCGGTTGACGTTTGGCGGCGCTTCGCCACCGCGGTTTACCGCCTAGAGACCAATCCATGTCAAAACGGGTATGGGGCATTCCTCTGGTTGGGCGGCGGACAACGGCGATGGGCAAATACTGATGGGCAACCACTGATGGGCACCAAAGGCATTATCCTGGCGGGCGGCAGCGGCACGCGCCTTTATCCGCTGACCTATGCGGTGTCCAAGCAACTCTTGCCCGTCTACGACAAGCCCATGATCTACTATCCGCTGTCGGTCCTCATGCTGGCCGGCATTCGAGATATCCTGATCATTACGACACCTCACGACCAACCCCTATTCCAGCACCTCCTCGGCGACGGTGCTCCCCTCGGCATCGCCATCTCCTATGCCGTCCAGCCCAGCCCAGACGGCCTCGCCCAAGCCTTCATCATCGGCGCGGACTTCCTCGGCAATGATCCCGCGGCCCTGGTCCTTGGGGACAACATTTTCCACGGCCACGGCCTGCCCGAATTGCTGTCCCAGGCCGTCGCACAGAAAACCGGCGCCAGCGTCTTCGCCTATGAAGTCGCTGACCCCGAGCGCTACGGCGTCGTCGCCTTCGATGCGGCAGGCCGCGCCACCTCCATCGAAGAAAAGCCGGCGGCACCCAGATCGAATTACGCCGTCACGGGTCTCTATTTCTACGACAATGACGTCGTGCGCATCGCTCGCGACATCAAACCGTCGGCACGCGGCGAACTCGAAATCACGAGCGTCAATCAAGCGTATCTGGACGCCGGCAAGCTGAACGTCATAAAGATGGGCCGCGGCTTCGCGTGGCTCGATACCGGAACATTCGATAGCCTGCTCGCCGCCGGGGAATTCGTCGCCACACTCGAACAGCGCCAGAGCCTCAAGATCTGTTGCCCGGAAGAAATCGCGCTCCGCCAGGGTTTCACGACGCTCGCCAAAATGAGCCCCTGGCTCGACCGCCTCGGCAAGTCGGATTACGCGTCCTACATCCGTAAAGTCGCCGCTCGTCTCGATTAGAGGCCCGAACGTCCATTACAGCTTCACCGCATTGAGCCGCAGCGCATTCCCGATGACGCTGACCGACGACAGCGCCATCGCAGCCGCCGCAATCATCGGCGACAGCGTCAGCCCCAGAGACGGATAGAGCACGCCCGCTGCAATCGGCACGCCAGCTGCGTTATAAGCGAAGGCAAAGAACAGGTTCTGGCGAATATTCCGCATCGTGGCGACCGACAATTGCCGCGCTCGCACAAGGCCGGCGAGATCGCCGCTCAGCAGCGTCACCCCCGCACTCTCCATGGCAACATCAGTGCCCGTGCCCATCGCAATACCAACATCGGCCGCTGCCAGCGCTGGTGCATCGTTGACGCCGTCGCCAGCCATTGCCACCACGCGGCCCTCATCCCGCAACCGCTTGACGATGTCGGCCTTAGCGCCGGGCAATACGTCGGCCTCGACGTCGGCAATGCCAAGCCGCCGCGCTACCGCCAAAGCTGTCGTGCGATTGTCCCCTGTCAGCATCACGATTTTGATGCCGGCGTCCTGCAGCGCTTTGATCGCCTCCGCCGTCGTTGCTTTGATCGGATCGGCAATCGCGATCACGGCGGCGGCCTGACCGTCGATGGCAACGAAGATCGCTGTCGCCCCGTCGGCGCGCAAGGCATCCGCCTCGGCCTCCAGCGCCGCGGTCTCAACGCCCGAATCCGCCATGATCCGCTGATTGCCAATGATCAGTTCGCGGCCATCGACGCGACCCATGACGCCCTTACCCGCCGGCGACTGAAAATTCTCCGCCGTCACCAGCGCTACACCCTGCCCCTCAGCATGCCGCACGATGGCCGCCGCAAGAGGATGCTCGCTCGATCGCTCCAGAGCGGCCGCCAGCCGCAGCACGTCGCCGCCGTCAAACTCCGGCGCCGTCCGGATCGCCACCACGCTGGGCTTGCCCTCCGTCAGTGTCCCGGTCTTGTCGATCACCAGCGTGTCGACGCGCTCCATCCGCTCCAGCGCTTCCGCGTTCCGGATCAGTACGCCCGATTGCGCGCCCCGTCCGACACCCACCATGATCGCCATCGGTGTCGCCAGCCCCAAAGCGCACGGACACGCAATGATGAGCACCGACACCGCAGCAATCAGCCCGAAGGTGAACCGCGGCTCCGGCCCGAACATGGCCCACGCCGCAAATGCCAGCAGCGCCACCGCGATGACCGCCGGCACAAACCAACCTGACACCTGATCCGCCAGCCGCTGGATTGGCGCCCGGCTGCGCTGGGCCTGTGCCACCATCTGCACGATCTGGGCGAGCATGGTCGCGCGCCCAACCTTTTCCGCACGCATCACAAAGCTACCCGACTGATTGATCGTGCCACCGATCACCGCGTCCCCGGTCCCCTTCGTCACCGGCAAGGATTCGCCCGTCACCATCGACTGATCAATCGCGCTGCGCCCTTCGGCAATCGCGCCGTCCACCGGTACGCGCTCGCCCGGCCGCACGCGCAACAGGTCACCAGCCATCACCACATCAAGCGCGACATCCTCATCACTGCCGTCGCGCCGTACGCGCCGCGCCGTCTTCGGAGAAAGATCCAAAAGCGCCTTGATCGCGCCACTCGTCTTTTCCCGTGCGCGCAATTCCAGCACCTGCCCGAGCAGCACCAGCACCGTGATCACCGCCGCCGCCTCGAAGTACACGGGCACCGCGCCATCCGCCCCGCGCATGGAGGCTGGAAACATCCCCGGCGCCACCGTGGCCACAACACTGTAAAGCCACGCCACGCCCGTCCCCATCGCGACGAGCGTGAACATGTTCAAGTTGCCCGTCCGGATCGACGCCCAGCCGCGCTCGAAAAACGGCCATCCGGCCCACAGCACAACCGGCGTTGCGAGCACCAGCTGCAGCCAATTCGACGTGACGTGTCCAAGCCGGTGCGTGAGCCCGAACAGATGTCCGCCCATCTCCAGAACGAACACCGGCAGCGCCAGCGCAAGCCCGATCCAGAACCGCCGCGTCATGTCGGCAAGTTCCGGATTGGGTCCGCTCTCGACCGAAACGTCCTCCGGCTCCAGCGCCATGCCGCAGATTGGACACGTGCCGGGTCCCACCTGACGGATCTCCGGATCCATCGGGCAAGTATAGATCGCGCCGGGTTTCACGGGCGCTGCCGCAGCAGGCTTTGGCTTGGGATTTAAGAAAGCATCTGGATCGGCCGCAAACCGCTCGCGACACCGCGCGCTGCAAAAATAGACGGTCCGGTCGCCATGCGCATAACTGTGCTTGGCCGTCAGCGGATCGACCGACATCCCGCACACCGGATCGATCACCGTCTCCCGCCCCGGTGCAAAAACTTTGCGAACGGCCTTGTCCTGCGCAGCCGTGCCGCAGCACGGTGCCGGCGAAACATTAGGACGCTGTCGCGTCGGACCCTGCGTCATCGGTTTATCCTACCAAGTCCGGGGTTGGGATCGCACGGTGAAGTAAGAGATAGGGACGGGCGAACCAATCTGCCACCTACGCGGCCGGAGTTTACACCGGCGCCAACGAGACGCGGACAGTTCCTTGTATGGCGATCGCTGGTCGACCGCATGGTGGGCGGTGCAGGGATTGAACCTGCGACCCCACCCGTGTGAATTTTTAGGTAGCATCACTTTTTGCCTTTGAAGTCTATAACCTTAGCGCTGGGCGCGGTCGGTGGCCGTGTCAATCTTGTGTCAGCGGCGGCGAGAACGGCGGTCTCGACGCGGGAGCGTTCGAGGTGGCCGTAGTTGCGGTCGACGACGGAGAGCGTTTTCCAGCCGCCGGCCTCTTTCGTGTCTTTGAGCGTCGCGCCGTTGTTCAGGAGGCGGGCCGCGAACGTGTGGCGGCCGATGCGGTGTGGGCCGACCGGCGGCACGCCCGCGGCATCGGCGGCGCGGCGGATCGCGCGGGCGGCCGTGTAGCGGCTGGCGTATCCGAGCAGCGGCTCGTCCGTGTCGATGGCGGGCAGAGCGCGGATCGCGGCGGCCAGCTCTGGCGGCATGACGGCGCGGCGGGCGTCGCCGTTCTTCGTGTCGCGAAAGAGAACGTCGGGCGGGGTGGCGTCGAGGTTCACGTCGCGCGCGCGGACGGCGATGGCCTCGGCCACGCGGCAGCCGGTCAACGTCATCATCAGGACCAGCGCGCGCAGCCTGGCCCGCGCCGCGATCATGCGCGCCTCACCCTTCGAGCCGGGTTTCCACTCGATCTTGCCGGTGGCGGCGAGGATTGCGTCGATCGTCGCATCGTCGCTCGCCTCGACGCGCCGCGTCTCAATCTTCGGGCGGCGGATCTTCGGCGGAGCGCATAATCCGGCGTGCGCGGCGTCGTTCAAGACGGAGATGACGGGCGTGTAAAGCTGGCGGTCAAGGGTAGAGGCTTTGCGGCCGGGGTAGATTTCGCGGCCGGCGCGGGCGATTTCGAGCGGCGTAATCGCGGCTAGGCGCCACGTTCCCCATCGATCGACGAGCGGCATCAGGTAGCGCGCGTCGCCGCCGAGGTCGAGATAGAGGTTCACGGCCTCGGCGAAGGTGGCGGTGCGGGCTTCGCCGAACGTGGCGCGGTCGAGGATTTCCTGCTGGCGGCGGGCGAGGACGGCTTCCGCGTGAGGTCGCGAATCCGTGCCCGTGCTCTCGCGGACTCGGACGCCGCGGAGCGTGCCGCGAATGTGCCAGTGGTTGCTGTCGGTTCGCCGGACAAGTTTGAGCATGGGCGCAGCGTCTCCAATACGGCGCGGAAGTCGTCCTCGGTTAGCATGAGCTGGCGGCGGTGTTCCATATAGAACCCGGACTTGCGCACAATCTGCCGGAACGTGCGCTCGCTCATCGCGACGGGCAGGCGCGGGAGACAGTCGGCGATGGTGAGGAGGGCGGGGGCGGTCATGTCGCATCCTCACGCGGCTGTGCGTTTGTTAGGCCCTTGGCGAAGTGGCGCTGTGGAACAATCGCGCGGGAGGTTGTCCCGTCATCGTTCGTGACTTCAATGACGTAGAGTGTCGAGCGCTTGCGGTTGAGCGTATAGGCGCATGGCCTCGGCTGGCCGTTCTGATCCGCAATGGCATGCTCGACTGGAACGCCTTTCGGCACGACGGCCAGGATTTTGCCGGGTCGGTCTGGCCCGCCATCCGGGTCCTGTACGTTGAGTTCGGCGCCGGGCTGCAGCAAGGCGTCGGCCGGAACAGGCGTCTCGTGCTTTGGTGGCGCGGGAAACTCTGGCTCTTTCCATACCCCGCGATTGCGCAACTCCCGTTCCCACGCTGCGCGCAATGGCTCGGCGCAATGCGCTAACGCATCGGACCAGACTGGCCAGCGGCCGTGTTCGCCGTGAAAGCGCATCTGATAAAACAGGCTGTCGCGGTTGTGTGGCTGATCAGGTGGGTGGTCAACCGCGCAGGTCGGACATTTGCCGGGCGCTGCCGGCAGCAACATCATTCCGGACGGTTTTTCCTCAACGCGACCGGTCGTCATGTCGACGACTTGCATTGTGCCGCCAAGCGGGATCAGCTTTGTCATCACCGCCTCCGCTTGTTCTGGCGCGCGGCCTCTGCGGCTTGGATCTCGGCGAGGCGCTGGGCGACGGCGTTGCGGCGGCGCTCGGTGCCTTCGGCGCGGCGTTTGTCGATTTCGGCTTGAACGTGCGCGATGACGCGGCGGCCGGTGGCGCCCGGCTTGTAGTTCACGGGCGCGTAGTCGAGCTGCTTCTCGGCGCCGCCGAGGCGTGGCTGGTTCTGGCGGTAGACGATCATGGTTCGGTTGCTCATCAGATCAGCTCCTTTTCCTTGGCCAGCCATTCGGGGATTTCAATTTCGGCCATGCGCCGGTTGTCACGGTCGCGCCATTCGCGGAGGATCGTCGTCAGCTTTTTCGGCAGCCAAACGAAGTGATCGCGCGCGATGATCTCGCCGGTGCGCTCGTCGACGACGTCGTGCGTCTCGCCCTGGTAAATCGCCAGACCTCTGTCGGTCGTTGAGCGGATCTCGGCGGTCAGAATAAAGGCGCTCATGCCACGAGCCTCCGGCCGCTCAAAAAGGACACCGCGCGCGCGAGGCGACCAGTCTTGCTGTCGCGGCTGGCGCTGTCGTGCAGGATTTTCGGGCTGTCGCAGTTGTCGGCCGGCACGGCGCACCACTCGACGCCGAGCGTCGTCACAGACAGCCCCGGCACGCGACCGAGCGCGACGGCGAGACTGTCCTGGTCGACACCGTATTTGGCGGCGTTGCGGCCCTCGGCGATCCAGGCCTCGACAAATCTCCGCGCGCCAATCGTCGGCTGAAAAACCATCGTGCCGGATCGCGGCCCCAGTTTCGGTTCGCCGTTGGAGCGGAATCGCGTGCGGATGTAGACGCCGATGTCGCCGCTGATGCCGGCAAGTTCATCGAGCGGGGACAGCACTGTGCAGTCCACGTCTATGAAAATTACGGTCTTTTCCGGGTGGCGATCAAACGCGGCGGCGATCTGCGCCGGCTTGCGCATCGTGTTTCGCTCCCACCCTCCTGCAGCTTTGGTAACTTCGACGAAGTCATGCGGCGCGCCGACGGCCTTGAGTGTCGGGCGGAGCTTGTCCCACCAACACGCATAGTCCGGCGTGTACCAGCCGCAAACGATGAAGGATTTCGCGGTCATGCGGCCTCGCTGTTGGTCGCGGTTGCGTTGAGCGTGTAGTCGGGGTGGCGGAGTTGGGGTGGGAGCCAGCCGCAGGCGAGTGCGGCCTCGGCGGCGGCTTGCGCGAGGTCGGCTTTCTTCATGGCGGCGAGCTCGTCGATGGGGGCGAGGTTGCCGCCGTGGCCGGCTTCCTTGATTTCCGCGATGGCCGCGAGTGCGGTTTCCTTCGTCGCGCGCTTGAAGTAATCGGCGGCCAGGAAGTGGCGGCGCATCGCGCTCAGATACCATCGGCCCGGCAGTGCGGCGATCAGCGTGTCGATGCCGCTGTCGCGCGATTTGAATTGCCAGACGCTCTCGCGCAAATCGAGCGTCGAGGCGACGGCTTCGGCAAACAGAACTTCGACGGCGTCGGTGTTCATCTTGAGCAGCGCGGCGAGGCCTTCGGCGAAAGAGTCGAACCGCTCGCGCCGCAGCTCCGGAAAGCCGTTGTTGCTGACATTCGACGGCGCGATGTAGCGCGATAGCAGGGCGGCGGTGATGATGATCTGGGCGATCTTTGGATCGGCCGTCAGTGCTTCTGATGCGGCGCGGGTCTTGGCTTCGGTGATCGCCTGCATGAGTGCGCCGGAGATTTTGAACGGGTCGTCGCTGAGGGGCGAGGCGTCGTCCGCGTCAGGTTCGGCGTCCTCGTCGTCATCGTCTCCGATAACGCTGCGGATCGGCAGCAGGTCGTCCTCGCCTTCGTCCCCGTCTTCGCCGTCGCGCACGAGGAAGCCGTATGCGATTGCAATCTCGGCGAACGGTGGGTTCGAGCGCGTCAAGTCGATGCCGACGAGGCAGCCGCCGCGTGCGCGCTCTTCGGCGGTATAACTAGCCGACGTTTCGTCGTGTGCGACCTCCTCGCGGATCGAGTCAAAGTCCCACTCGCGCGGATCGTCGTCATCGAGCGAGACCTTGGCCCACACCCATCCTTCCGACTTCAAGCGCTCGCATTCGGCCTGCAGCCGCTCACGCGCCAGCTTTTTGGCCAGCGGCAGATCGTCGACAAAGCGGTCCTCCTCGAACAGCGAGTCCGTCAGCGTGCCGCCGGCAGCGAGGTAGGCGTCCTCGCCGACAAGCAAGAATTCTTCGCACGACGCGGCGGGCACGCGCTTGACGCCGAACTCGCGGCGGATGTTGTGTTCCGACAGAGCCCACGGGCCCTGCTTTTTCAACTTCTCGAACAGCGCTTCCTGCACGCTCGTGTCGCCGTGTTCGGCGAAGGCCCGGGCGACCTCAGGGCTGATCTTCTCTTTCTTCCACGCCTCGCGGATCGCAGGCGCCAGGCGGCCGAGTGCTTTCTGCTGGCGCACGGTGCGCTCGCTGATGCCGAAGCGGGCGGCGATGTCGGCGTCGGACGCGCCTTCGCCGGCGAGTTTGGCGAACACGACGTGCTGGTCGACCGGGTGCATCGGCAGGCGCACGGTGTTGGCGATCAGCGAGGATTCGAGCGCCTGTTCGTCGTCCTCGTTGCGGATGATGACCGGGACGGGATGGCCCTTCGGCAGCCGCTTGTCCTTGACCAGCTTGGCGAGCGCGGCGTGCCGGCGGCGGCCGTCGATCAGCTCGTAGTATTTGCCGTCGTCGGACGGGCGCACGGCGAGCGGCTGGATGATGCCCTTGGCCAGGATCGAGGCGGCGAGCGCGTCGATGCCTTCCTTTGTCAGCGGCCGGGCGTTGATCTCGTCAGAGGCGCGGAGCGCGCTGAATGGGATGATAGCCTGCTTGATCTCGTCCAGGATCGCACTCATGAATGGGCCTCTTTTGTTTCGCCGCAAGTCGGCAGGTCGTGGATGATGAGTTCTGCGTCGGGGAAGGCGTCGCGGATGTTTTCGACGGCAGGGTGCCGTTCAAATTCCTTCAAATCGGCGAGGCGCTGGCGGATGCAATCGCGCAGCGGCACCTCAAATTTCTGAAAGATGGCGAGCACGTCGGCGATCTGGCGCATGGCCTTGATTTCGTGCGCGGCCTTTTCTGCTGGCATGCGCCCGCCCTTGACCCAATTCGGGTAGACCCGCTCGCGCATGGCAAGTTCGCGCTCTGCGGCGCGCACGAGATCGTCGATCGGAAGCTTCGCCAATTCAGACATCGGAACGCCCCGGCATCCGGTCGGCTAGATCGCGGAGCATCGCGCGGCGCTCGATGACGTGACGCATCACGCTGCCGAGCAGAAAAAAGAATCCAAGCGCGCAGGCGATGATTGCCCCGCCGATTGGCAGCGCCATGATGGCGTCGAATTGGTCGTTGATCTTCACGTCCGCCCTCTCTTGTCACTCGCGCGGCTTGCCGCCGCTCGGTGTGGGCGCGCTCTCGCGCGGTTCGCATTGCTCCACGGCCTTGCGGCCGGTCGTTGTTCTCCGGGTCTGCCGGAGCCGCCTGCGTACCTCGATGAACCCCCCGGCCCATCGATCGACACCCCGCCGGCGGCCCCGGCCCCCTCACGTCCCCTGCCCTCACGCTATTCGGGGACGTATTCCGGAATTTTCGCGCGCAGCTTCGCCAGAAGCGGCTTGTCGCGCGCGACGATGTTGATTGCGGCCGTGCGCACGCCGTGTTCTTTGACGTTCGTGTGGCGCTGGGCGAAATCGTCGGCGTCTTTCAGCGCGTTGTGCAGCAGCGCCAGCTCGCCCGCCGTCATCACGACGCGGCGTTTGGCCTTCTTCTCGGCGGCCTCGCGCTCTTTCGCACGCTGCTCATCCGTCCAAGCCGCCATCGCGTCGCCGTCGGTTTCACGCCGGGTCATTTGTCACCTCACGCGGCGTTGTGGCCTCACGCGCCCCTTGCTTGCCGACACTCGGCAAGCCGGTGTCGTGTCGCGCTCCGGCCGGGGCGGCTTCGCCGTTCGCCGTCACGCTGAAAGCGTGCGTTCCGCACGACGGCTCGCGGCCTTCGGCCGTAATGCCGGTGACAACCTCGACGGCACCTTTGCCGCCACACTCTGCAGGCCGGTGTGGCGTGGGCGGCAGGGCGCGGTCGAGATGAGCGACGGCCGCCCCGATCTCAGACCGCGCTTCCCGGGCCGCACCGGAAAGGGGATGGCTGCGCACATGGTCGAGGCGGCGCAGCACGGCGTCCGACTTGGCGAAGGCGTTTCGAACCCTGCGGAACTGCTCGACCGTCAACGTAATCGTTACGGTCGCGCTATCGGCCGCAGGCCGCGAGCCAATGGCGACCGGCGCGAGCGCCGCCCCGCCGGAGCCGCCCGCGGCGGCGTGAGGCAATAACTCCACCATCACGCCAGACCTCCAAGGTTGTGGCGCGTGTCGAGCGCGGCGGCGGTGGCGGCCAGCGCGTGGGCGGGCTGGGATTCGAGCACGACCTCGTGCGCGGTGTCGGCGACGACGGAGACGAGGCCGCGGTCGCGCAGCTCACGCGCGATGAGGCCGAGGCTGTCGATCAACTGCGCGTCGGTCGCCTTCGGCAGCTCGTCGCGGATCTTGCGGTATTCGATGGGGTTCAGGCCGCGCCCGGCGGTGGGCAGCGGATGGATGGTGGCGGTCGGCGCGTCGGCGGTGGTCATGGCAAGAGGTCCTGATTGAAGTTGCTGGGAACGCGGCGTCACGCGACTCGCACTAGGCTGATGGGGTGCCGGAGGCGGTAGCCGCCGCCTCCGGCGCGAGCGATCCTCATCCACAGAAAGGACCACCCGATGGACGCGAAGGCAGCGGAGCAAATCCGCGTTCGACTGATGTTGCTGGAAGCTTTGGTCGTGATGTCGGTGTCGTTGCGTTATGTCGATCGACACACGGCCGACCCCACGCTCGACATCTGGCGCATGGTTTCACGCGACGTCCGCAGCTGGTTCGATCAGCTGGCGACAGAAGAGGCATTCGATTCCGTGACGCTCGAAGCTGAGAGCGCTCGCCTGATGAGCGAAATTGAGAAACACGTGAACAGGGCTGCCGGTCCACCGCCTTACGCAGGCGTCTGACCAAGTCCGACACCAGCCGCGGCAACCGCAGATCATCCCCGGGAAATAGCGCCGGCACCCTAGGCATCGCAGGCGTCTGGTGCAGGTCGGTCATGATCGGAAGCTCCGGTTCAGTTGGCGATGGCGACGCGGGAACTGAATCGGAGGATGTGCCAAACAGGCACAAGCCGTCAAGGTTAATTTGTGCCACTTTGGCGGCGAGTGCGAATACGTAGGGCTTTGACGGACGCGCGAAGCCGGTTTAACGTGCTCAGAGCATTTGTTTTTCAGGGGGTTTGGATGCGGCAGGTGTTGGCAGTTTTTTTCTCGCTGCTTTGGGCTGGCGCCGCGCAGGCGCAGTGGGTGATCACCAAGGAGGACGATGCCTTCGAGGGTGATTTGCACATGGCCTTGTCGGCCGAGTGGGGCGGCTACATGGCTGGCTTTCGATGCCGCGAGGGCAAGCCGCCGAGCTTCGTCTACATGACACCCGAGACCGCTGAGTCATCATCTGTCGAATTGATGCAGCGCATGCCCCCAAGCATCGTCATCGTTGTTGACGATCAGCCGCGCGTGACGATCGGGACCGAGGTTGAAAAGAATGCGACGACGGGAAAGCTCACCGCAATCACGTTCGAGCCCGAGGTCGTCGACGTGATCTTCGCCGCGAGGAACGCGAAAAAGCGCGTTGCGTTCGGGCTAGAATTCATGGGCAAAATCTACCACTCGAAGTCGTTCAGTCCGACCGGAACAACGAAGGCGCTGGGTGGACTGATCGAGAGGTGTAAGATCGAAACTCCGTCCGGCTGATCACCCCCGGAGCGGTGTAAATTCGCCGCGAATGACGCCTTTGATGTAGGCCTCGCCCTTCTCGATATCGAGCGGAATTTCGTTGCGCTCGCTCGAGTTCGTGATCAACAGCGACGGCGGCACGAACTGGCGCACCACGGTTGTGGCGCCACCGAACACGTCGTCCGTGTAGATTTGCGCAATCACGCGGTCGAGCGGTTGGACATTTTCGACGGCCTCCGCCGAGATGTCGACGAACACGATGGCGCCGACGCGGATGCCGGCCAGATCAAGCGCGTTCGATTTGATGCGCCAGCGGGTGACGTTGTCATCACGCCGCCCAATGGTTGGGATGAAATCTCCCGGCTGCGCGACGTAGGGTTCGGCGTCTTCGCTCAACCCCCGCGCCGTTGGCTTCTGCGGGGCGATCGAGTTTCCTTCAATTCCCAAGACTGCGCTCACATGTTCCCCCAATGCGGTTGCGATTCGCTCGGCCATGGGGAGGTTGAGCCCGCGTTTGCGGTTCTCGATGCGCGACAGATACGGGTGGGAAATACCGGCTTTTTCCGCCAGCTCCTCCACGGTCAACCCGTGGGATTTCCTCAGTTCTTTGACCCGATTCTCGCGCATCCTCCGATTAGGCACGGGCGGCTATCCTATCGAAAGCGCCAGAGTGGCACAATCAGGCGGTTGACAATTTGTGCCGAACGGGCACAGATTGGTGCGACTCAGAAGGGGTCTGGCACATGAAGCTCGGCGACTGGCTTAAGCGCGAAAACATCACGTTGGAAGATTTCGGCCGGCGCATTCACCGGTCGCACTCCGCCGTGTCGCGGTACGTCAGCGGCGAGCGCGTGCCGGGCAAGGTGACCATGGATCTGATCCGGACTGAGACGGGCGGCGACGTGACGCCAAACGACTTTTACGGCGACGGTGAAACGGTTGTGACGCCGATCGATGACGACAACGGCGGGGGCGGCGGGGAGCCGTCGAACCCTGACGCCGATGACGCGCTGGGTGCGGCTGGTCTGACACACACACCGGAGGTCGCGGCATGAGCGGGTTGTCATTCGGGGATCGGGCTTTGTTGTCGTTCGCCGCCGGTCTCGGCCAGACGGCTACGGGGAGCGTCGATGCTTTCCTCGCAGATCTCCGATCTGTTGCTGCAAAATTTCCGCTGCGAGAGGGCTTTCCTCCGCCGTCAGGTCGTAAATCGCTGCGATCCGCTCGCTTAACACTTCGTCCGAAAGCAGGCCGTTCTGCATCAGGACATCAAGGATCATCGCCAGCATCCCACCCTGGGCGGAGATGACGGCTTGTAGCGTTGCGTTGTCGACGGGTTCACTCATCGGCGGTCTCCTGTTGAGGCCCCGACAGTAGCGCAAATTGCATGGCGTCAGTGAGTATCGCGGCGGGTGCCGCGAGGGGGCAATCGAGTGTCGGCTTAAACCTCACGCTCCGGCGTGTGTGTTCAACCGGTGAGGCCCGTTGCGGGGCTGACCATCCGGGGACGCTGACCAACGCAATGACGGTGTTGATCAACCGTCCGAGGAATTGCCCCCTCTTGCCACCAGCCGGTGAGTTTCGGGGCCGTAGCGTGAGTGTGACGAAACGAGAGGGGGTCTGTCCGCGTCACCCCTCGGAGTCGGTAGCTGGCGGGCGTCGTTGGGCAATGCCGTCCGCCGTGTTCGTCATCCTCACCCTGCGGCAGCGCAGGTCTTAGCGTCCTTCCAGTCAGTAGCGTTTGCGTGTCTTGCCATTGAGGGATCTCCACGGGGACCCGGCGGCGGGGTGGCGGATTTAAACGCTGGCCCGCCCGCCGGGAAACCGAGACCCGCAAGGGCAAATGCCGAGAGTCCAAGCCATCCGACAGGGATCAACCGTTGACCGACCCGCTGACCATCGCCGGATTGACCGCTCTGGGAACGCTTCTCGCGACCGAGGCGACCCGGTTTTTGTGGTCGCGCCGGACCGCGCGCTCATCGCCCGGAGTCCTGGCGCTGCAAACGCGAGTCCCGACCGCGGCGCACGGCACGCCGGTGGACGAGTCCGCGGATGCGGGGCGGTTCGCCGCGTCCGAAATGGCCATTGAAGCGCCCAAGCCCGACCCATCGCAGGACCTCTCTCCCGCCCGCCGGCTGCGCGCCACGATCTACATCAACGCGCCCGAACAGGTGCGCGAATTCCTTGATCACATGACGGCGGAAGGTTACGCCCGCCCGCCGCAGCCGCGCGATCCGCGCCAGGGCACCTACAGCCACGAAATCTGGTGGTCCGAATATCTGAATTGGGCCGCGACGCGCAGCATTGCCCCGCTCGCCGCCGACACGTTCAAGGCCAACATCAAGAAGCATCCCCGCATCCGCGCCGCACGCGGCGAACGGTTGAAGGATCGCCACGGCCGCGTCGTCCGCACGCCCGGCGGTTCGCCCGTGCGGCCGACGACCTACACGCTGTTCGAGATCGCCCCCGTCGAGGCGGTGACCACCGACCCGGTGACCGGGCGGCGTAAGACGATCCTCGTGCAACCGCATGAGGTGCAGGGCGTGAAGCGGAGAAAAGTCGCTTGAGTTGGTGAGTGGGGACTGAGATCGCAACCGGCGCGGGCGCGCCGCAAGGGGGACGAGGATGACGATTGATTTGAAGGGCTGGTGGGCCGTGTCTGACAACGGTGACGACACCGTCGTAAAGGAATGCGTCGGGTCGATGCCGTGGGGCGATAAGGGGATCGCCGTCCTGGTTCGCGACCCGAAGACGCAGGAGTGCGATCTTACGCCGTACGTGACGGGCTACGGCTGGTTCGCCCCCGAGCACAAAGCAGCGGCCGACGCGCATGCCGCCAAGCTCATCGCCGACTACAACGCGGTGGAGCCGGACGACGATGACGGCGACGGGGAAACCGAGGAGGTCGCGTGATGGAAACCGGGGCCCAATCGATTGCCGGGCGGCTCGTCCGGGAAAACGTTAACGATGTCTTGCCGGGTGATACTGTTTCGTTTTCCGGCAAGCCGCGCGGCTATCCTGCTCTCGGCGAGGCGGCATCTTTTCCGGAAACCGTATCTCCGGAAACCGACGGGCCTGACTACGTTCGGTTGCCGCGCGATGTGGCCCGGCTTCTCTTGCTGGCAAGCGACGTGCTGTCCGAGCACTGGAAAACGATGGTCTCCGCCACGCCGCAACTGACCATCGTCGACCTGCAGGTCGACACCATCGACGTGCTGACAGAGGCGGGTCTCGTCGATCCGGAAACGGGCGGCGTGACCGAGGCGTTCGAGGCCGCGCTCGCGATCGCCGGAAGCGCGCTTGGTATGCCTCACGCCGCCAAGGGCGGCTCCGGCGGGGCGGCGCTCGCGCCGGTCGCCGTCATGCCGAAGGCGTGCATCCTGCACGACGGCTCGCGGGCTTCGCCCGATGACGGTGAGGGCATCGACCAGCTCGCCGGCGCCAACGACGATTTCGAGGACGACGTGAAGGCGGCCGAGCGGTTGTTCGACGCGTCGCCCGATCCGGACTGGGCCGGTGAACCGCAGCCGTCGATTCTCGACGCGCTCCCGCGCGCCGGCTCGTTCGCGGCTGACTGAAACGGACAAGGCCCCGGAGCGCGAACTCCGAGGCCTTGATTGAATGAGGATCGCGGGCGGCGATCGACGGGGATGAAGCTCTCATGCTTCGCCGCGTTCGTCAACGGCTTGCCCGCGCGATAGACAAAAAAGACGGGCGACGGACGTGAAATTTGAACCGCTGACATGGGCCGATTTGCAGGACACGGGCAACGCGCAAAGCCAGCTCGTTCTCGTCGCGATCGCGCGGCACGCCGACTGGGATAACGGCACCTGCTACCCGAGCCAGCGCGCGCTATCGGAGATGGCCAAGTGCAGCGCGCGCACGATCCGCCGCCACATCAAGCAGCTGGTTGCTGACGGGTTTATCACGATCTCCGAACGGTTCGCTGAGGGTGGCGAGCGTACGTCGAACCTGTTCACGCTTGTCGGCTATGTCGATTGGGTGCGTGGCCTGCGTCAAGGCGGCGGCGTTGCCAAGCCGAAGCGCGCGAAGCGCTACCGCGACGACGATCTCTCCGATGATGAACCGCCTGCCGGATCGGAACCCGATGGAGGCGACGAAACTCCCCCCCCTGGACAAGTTGGCCAGGGGGGGGAGGGTGTGGACAATCTGTCCATACCCCGTGGACAACAGGTGTCCATACCCCCTGGACAACAGGTGTCCAGGCCTAATGAACCTTCACTTGAACTCTCACTTGAACCTTCCCCCCTAACCCCCCGTGCCGGGGGGAAGCAGGCGAAGATTGATCGCAAGGCGAAGTGGATCGCCGATCTTCGAGGGGCTGGCCGCAACCGCAACGGGGTCGAAAACTTCGTCGTGCCGTTGCTGGCCTCCGACAAGCGGTTGTCGCTCGGCGATGATCAGGGGGCCACGCTCGCCGAGTGGGCCGGGCTCGCGCAGGATTTGCCGACGCCTGCGCTGACCGCCGCCGTGAAGCGGCTTACCGATCAGCCGAAAAAGGTCACCAGCGCCGACGTGCGCCAGCAGCTCAACGTGGCGCGCACCGCCGGGGCAATGATCGTCATCCGCCGTGGCTCGCCGCAGTGGTCGGCGTGGATGGATCACTGGCGGTCGCATGATCCGGTCCGCGCCAAACTCGCCTCGAAATACGACGCCTGGCAAGCCCCCGCCGACTTTCCGCCGGGACACGCCGCAACCCACGCCGGAGGTGCCGCATGACCGCCGCCGCCACTAAGCCGCTTCACGAGCCGGAGGAGCGCGACGATCCGCGCAACGCGCTGCTCGATGCCGCCGAGGAGCTGATCCGCTCGTGCGTCGCGCATGGGCTCGGCCCGCAGATCGAGGCGCGGCTGGCGAAGCTGTTTCCAAAGCCTGCCGCGCCGCCGTCGGCGGCGGCTACTGCCGATACGATGCGCGACGCGATCATCCTGGCGGCGCTGCGCGAGGGGCGCGCGCGTTGCAAGGCGCCGTCTTCGGCCGCGCTCTTCGAGACCGCGATCGCAGCCGTGACCGGCGACGAGGCGACACTCGCCGCGCACTTCGCCGACCCCGCCGCCGCACTCGCGAAACACCGCAAGTCAAAAGACGAGGTTCGCGCATGACCGCTCTCGCGAAACAAGTCGCACCGGCCGAAGGCCGCGAGCCGACGGCGAACGGCGCGAGCGCCGCCCCGCGCGGAGCTGCGACAAGCAGCGTGAGCGCAAACACCTTCGAGCATGCCGGGGTGGTGTTCCGCTGCTTTGTCGAGGGCGATGCGTTCGTCTGGCGGGATCAGAGCGGCCGGATGGCTGTCACGGCCGGCGCGATCCGATTTCCCACCGACGCGCAGCGCGAGAACGGCGTCCGCGCGGAGCGGCTGTGGCGCGCGGTGTTCGACGGCCGCGAGATCGGCGCGCAGTTTGTCACGATCAAGGCGGCGATGGACGCGGCGGTGTGGGCGAAGCGGAGGGGTGGATGAGCAGACGAGGCACAAAGGAAACGGCGAACGTCATCAAGCCGCGCGGCGGGCTGGCTGTGATGCAGCAGCGGCGCGAGCCGCCGGACAGTCTCGACTTTTTTCCGACGCCGCCGTGGGCGACGCGGGCGCTGATCGAGCACATCATCAAGCCGCGCAGCGCGTGCCTCATCTCGGTTTGGGAACCGGCTGCCGGCGCTGGGCACATGGCCGATGTGCTGCGCGAGAGCTTCGCCAAGGTGCACGCCTCCGACGTGTGGGACTACGGGCGCGGCTACCAGATTTGGAGCTTCACCGCTGAGCGCGTCGGCCTTGTTGACGACATGGCGCGCTGGCCGGGCCCGGTTGCGCCCGACTGGATCATCACGAACCCGCCGTTCAACGAGGCCGAGGCCTTCGCGCGCCGCGGCGTGCGCGAGGCGCAGCGCGGGGTTGCCCTTCTCGTGCGATCTTCGTGGCTGGAAGGCGTCGGGCGGTACGAGGAGCTGTTCTCGAAGATCCCCCCGGCGGTGGTCGCGATGTTCGTCGAGCGCGTGCCGATGGTGAAGGGGCGCTGGGACCCGGATGCGTCGACGGCGACGAGTTACGCCTGGGTCGTTTGGGATCGCGTGCATGACGGTCCGACGCAGTTCGCGTGGATCCCGCCCGGCTGCCGCGAAAAACTGACGAAGCCGACAGACCGCCGGACCTTCGCACCCGAAACGGTGCCGGGTCTGGCCGAGACGATGATTTGAGGCGCGGCATGACACCGGAAATGCGCGAAGTGATGGCGGCGCTCAGGGGCAAGCGGTTTCCGCTTGAGGATGAGAAGCGCTGCCAGGAAGACATCGAGAAGGCGCTCCGCGATTTCTACGTCGGGAGGCTCATCAGCTTCAAGCGGGAGGTCAAGCTGGGACCCGGCGACGTTGTGGACTTCATGGTCGGGCTTGGCTGGAAGGGAACGGCCGTCGAAGTCAAACTCAAGGGCCAGCCGGAGGCGATCCGGCGGCAGCTCCGCCGCTATGCCGGCCTGGACCAGGTTGAAGGCCTGATCCTCGTGACAGCGAAGCCCGTCGGCGTTGTCGGGCTAATGAATGGCAAGCCCGTCGCTGAATTCGATCTCTCGAGGGCGTGGCTATGACGGCACCGCTGCTCAATCACAACCGTACCTACGGCCGCATCGAATACGACGGCAGCGCGTGGCGCATTATCGAGATCGAGCCGCACGTCGCGATCCGCTTGAAGCAGGTCTTCCCGCGCATCTCGAAGACCGCGCGGACGCCGTTCGTGCTGACCGGCGGGCCGCAGCTCGATGCGGATCTCGCGTGGTTCTTGTCGCGCTACCCGATGCGGATCAGCGAACCCGACGCCGGGCGGATGGCGGAGCGCAAGACGCTGTTCGAGGTTGGCCAGATGGAACTGGGCGCGATCCTCTCGCAGGCCTGGTCGCCGCCGGCGGTGACGGGGTTCCGCGGCAACCAGAAACCCTACGGCTATCAGGTCCAGGCCGCTGAAATGGCGCGGCGCACGGGACGGCTGTTGCTGATGGACGAGATGGGGCTCGGCAAGACCGTGTCGGATATCGCCACGGTGGTCGCGCCCGACTTCCTGCCCGCGTTGATCGTGCCGCAGACGCATCTGCCCGGCCAGTGGGCGGAGAAGATCGCCGAGTTCACCGAGCTGCGCACGCACATCGTCAAGAAGACCAAGCCCTACGAGCTGCCGCCGGCCGATGTGGTGATCTGCCCGTACTCGAAGCTGTCGGGGTGGATCGATTACGCGGAGACCAGCGGCTTCAAGTCGGTCGTGTTCGACGAGATCCAGGAGTTGCGCTCGGGCGCGGCGACAGCGAAGGGTCAGGCCGCACTCGCGTTCGCCCGTCAGGCGCGCATGGTCCTCGGCCTCTCCGGCACCCCGATCTACAACTACGGCGAGGAAATCTGGCGCATCTGCGACTTCCTCGAAGAGGGCTGCCTCGGCGATTGGTGGGACTTCGTGCGCGAATGGTGCACGTCGGGCCCGGGCGGCAAATGGGTGGTGAAGGACCCCGCCGCGCTGGGCACGTTCCTGCGCGAGAACCATCTGGCGCTGCGCCGGACCCGCTCCGACGTCGGGCATGAGCGCAAGTTCCCGAACACGATCATCCACACGATTGATGCCGACGCCGACAAGCTCGACGACGAGGCCGCGATGATGGCGGCGCTGGCGCGCCAGGTGATCGGCGGGTCGTTCACTGAGCGCGGACAGGCGGCGCGCGAATTCGATATGCGGCTGCGGCACGCGACCGGCATGGCCAAGGCGCGGCACGTCGCGGCGTTCGTGAAGATCTTGCTCGCCGCCGGTCAGCCGGTGTTGCTCTGCGGCTGGCATCGCGATGTCTACGACGTGTGGCTGCGGGAATTGGCGGCGTTCAACCCGGTGCTCTACACGGGCTCGGAAAGTCCGGCGAAGAAGGCGCGCACGGTCAAGGCGTTCACCGACGGCGCATCGAACCTGATGATCATGAGCCTGCGTTCCGGCGCTGGTCTCGATGGGCTGCAGCAGCGGTGCCGCACGATCGTGTTCGGCGAATTGGATTGGTCACCGAAGGTGCACGAGCAGTGCGTCGCGCGTCTCGATCGGCCAGGGCAAGAGCACCAAGTCGACGCGATCTACCTCGTCAGCGAGAACGGCAGCGACCCGGCGATCATGGGCGTGCTCGGTCTCAAATCCTCGCAGTCGCAGGGCATCGTCGATCCGTTGTCGGCGCCGGCCGAGCAAAACCAGGACGCGACGCGCATTCGCCAGCTCGCGGAACTCTACCTGCAGGGCAAATCGCATTTGGCGGCCCGGCCGCCGAAGCCGCCGCCGGCGCGTGAGCCGGAGCACGAACAAGCCAGCATGTTTTGAAATCAAGAGGGGCACAAAATGACGACGAACACCACGGCCACGCCAGCAACCGACACCGGCACCGACCCGGCGCTCGAAGCGGCGTTTCTGGCGCACTCGCAGGTGATGGCGGAGGCGGCGGAGAAGATCTTCGACGGCTTTGCGGATGCGACGCGGTTGCCGCGCAACGCCGCCCGGATCGGCATGGCGGCGGCGCTGATCACCGACTGTGCGACGATCGAGGAGTTGGATGAACTCATCGCCGCGATCGACAGCATGGTGATCGAGGCCTCCGTTCCGGAAACCGCTGACACTCACTCTGACGCTGGCGAGGCCGCGCAATGAACAAGGACAACGTGATCCCGATCGGCGGCAATGCCAACGCCGACTTGAAGGGCCGCGCGCAGGAGCTCGCCGGCGTGCTCGATGACATCGCCGACCTGCAGGAGCGGGCGAAGGAGATCAAGGGCGAGGCCAAGCTCGAAGGCTACGACATGAAGGCCTTCAACCAGGTGGTGAAGGAGATGCGCAAGGGCGCGTCGTACCAGGCGTCGCAGCTCGAGTTGGAACTTGTGCTCGACACCTACCGCCGGGGCGCGGGTCTGCCGGTGACGCTCGAAGACGCGCAGGAACGTGTGCGCGCCGAGGGCGGCGAGATGCCGGAGGAGAAGAAGCCGAAGCGCGGCGGCAAGCCCGGGAGGTTTGACGCATGAAACACATCAAATGGAAAATCTTGGCCGGTGTCGTGGTGACGGTGCTGCTGTGGTGGGTGTTCATGTCGTTCGTCACCCATCTCGGCCTCAGCGGGTACGGGCTGGCGCTGGCGGCATGTCTGAGCCTCAGCTTCATCCTGCGCATCGCGGTCGCGGTGGGCGAGGAGATCGGACGCACGGAAGCCGCCGGCGACATTCGTGCGTGGTCCGAAGAGCGGCGCGCGGCGGGGCTGGGAACGATCGCGCGGGGGCAACCATGAAACACGCGCACGTCGACGAGACACTGACGCGGGCGGAGCGGGAGGCGCCGTTCCGGCTGTCGCCGCCCGATCCCGCGCTCGATGACGGGCCGACGCGGCTGGCGTGCGTGGTGACTGAGACGGAGGATGGCGTCGCGGTGGAGGAAATGCCGCTGGCGGCGCTCATCGCAAAGGCCAGCAACGAGCGGCGGAATGGGTTCTCGGGACACGCCCGAGAATGACAGGTGTGGGGCGGCAAGCGCCGGGGGGCAAAGCGTGACAGAGCCGACATGGTATCCGCTGACGATCGACTGCCCCGGCGTGGGTGTGCCGGTCATTGTGGGATGGAACGGGCGCGAGTTCCGGGCGGCGCGCTGGGCGGATAAGTCCGGCCGGCGGGGGTGGGTGGCGTTCGTCGACAAGAAGCCCGTGGCCATGCCGCCGGCGGGCGAGGCGTCGCGCTGGGGGCCGGAACCGGAGGCGTGGCGTCCGGAAAAACCGGATCTGTGGAAGGCGGCGCTGCCCGAACCGCTGACCGGGCCGCACATGGCATCGCGGATGTGGTCGTCGCGGACGACATTCGCCGCCGTCGAGGAAGCAGAGGCCGCGGACCTGGCGCGGGAAATGGAAGCGGATCGAGCCGACGCGCAGCGCGGCAGCTTCGCCGCCGAGAATGGACGCGAGCAAGCGCGGGCGAACATGCGCGACCCGCAATGGTGGCTGGATGCGTCGCTGATCAGCTACTCAGATCCCGGCGCGATCACCGAGCGCGAGGCGGAAGGCCGGCTCATGCGCGCCTTCATCGCCGAGCGGTGCGAGACATTCGCCGGGCCCGGGGATCGCACGTTCTCCGATCTGCTCTCATCGATGACGAAATCCGGCACCGAAGGCCGCGCGGATGCGACGGAGAGCCTGATCATCCGCGCCAGCGCCACCGGCAAGGACAAGGACGACATGATGATCGCTTTTGCGTGGTGGCGCGCGCTCGATCCGCCGTTCAAGGCCGTCTTGAAGATGCGCGCCGCCGAGCCGCCGCTCACCTGGCGCGCGATCGGCGATGCGCTGGGCCTGACGCACGAGGGCGCCCGCAAACGCCACGCGGCGGCGCTGACCGAACTCGCCCGCGTCGCCAACGGCGGCAAGACGGCGGGGGGGATCGCGGCGGAGGAACAACTGCAGGCTGTTCGCGACGCGAACCGCCGGCATCGCATCGAAAGCAGGGGGTAAGGGATGAGCGATTCCGTTCACGCGCCGTTGCTCGCACCGCAATGCGGTGCTGCGCGCGCTCCACTCGGGGCGGACAGTCCTCGGCCCGCGCGCGGGCCTGCGGGCCGTCCGTTCGCCCTTGGCTCTTCGGCCATAGGCCGTGGAGCAAGGCGAACCGCGCGAGAGCGCGCCCCGGCCGGAGCGCGACCAGCGTGTGAGGCCATAAAAAACCGGGGGAGCCCGTGATGGGTGCTGTAACGGCGATGGTCGAAATCGAACTCCCGCCCAAAGACTGGCGTTTGAAGCCGGAGACGTGGCCGGCGGACAAGCACGACGCCCTGAAGCGGATCGGCATGGAGGCCGCCGTTCTCGTCGGGTATGAGGGCCCGACCTCCTACACGAAATACAACCCGGAAGGCGAGATTGTGACCCGCATGGGCCACAACCGCGCCATCTGGCCGTTCTCGTTGGCGCGCACCGCGTCATGGAAAGACACCGTCTCGCAGAACCTGGCGAAGGGCGCGTTCCCGGATCTCGAAGCGCGCGCGATGTACCGGTTGTGGTGCGTCTCGGAGATGCACCGCGATCTCTACGCCGATGCTATCGCCGCCTACATGAAAGCCGAGGCCGACACGCACGGCGGGCCCTACGATCTCAAGAAGGGCTGGTTCGACCTTGGGCCGAACCTGCACCTCGACACCTTCGTCGGCGAGCTGCACGAGATCGCGCGCCGCCAGGGCATCGTCGTGTTCGACGACGCGGAGTGCTCGCGCTTCGTCGACAAGGTCATGCGGCTCGCGCGCGAGATCTACAACGGACCGAAGGCGCCGCGGCGCTGGGAAGACGTGATCGACATCGCGGTGGAACGGGCGATGAGGAAGTAGGGGGATGGGGATGCTGCACGACTTACCAGACACCGCGCTTTCCGTCCGCCAGCCGTGGGCATGGGCGATCATTCACGCCGACAAGGATATCGAGAACCGGTCCTGGCAGGCGGTCAACCACGGACTGCGGCAACGCGGGCGGATCGCGATCCACGCGGCGAAGGGCATGACCAAGGCCGAATACTGGGAGGCGCGCGAATTCATCGACGGGCTCGGCTACACCTGCCCCGGCCCCACCGCGCTTTTTCGCGGCGGCATCATCGGCAGCGTCGAGGTCGTTGACGTGGTGAGCGACAGCGACAGCCCTTGGTTTTTCGGGCCGCGCGGCCTAGTGCTGCGCGATCCGCGGCCGTGCCGGTTCATCCCTGCGGTCGGCGCGCTGGGCTACTTCAAATGGCAGCCCGCCGACTACGGAATCGTGCCGCAGCCGGCGGCGTGGATGTTGCCGAAGCCGCCGAAGCTGACCAAGACGATCATGGCAACGCAGCCGTTGCCGCTTTTCGAGGGGGAGGGGTGAAGGGGGATGACATCGCAACTGGAACGGCTGATCGAGAAAGAGGAGGCGCGGCGGGCCGCCCTCGCGAACACGAACGAACCCGTCATCCTGACCGCCGACGAGGTGCGGGCGGCGTTGCGGGCAGACATGAAGCGGCTCGGCATCAACACGTCGACCTGGGCGGAGCGGCATGCGTTCTCCGTCACGTTCGTCTCCGCCGTGCTGACCGGCAAGAAAGAGCCGTCCGAAAAGCTCTGTGCCGCGCTGGGTATCGAGCGCCGCGTGACGGTGACCTACGTGCGCAAGGGGAAGTGAAATCTGTGGAGAAACTACGCGATCACGGCTGAGGCGAAATGAGGAAGCATGAGGTGCACAGCGGGACGGGGATAAACGGGGATGCACGTAGATACACAATGGTACAGGCCAGTACAGAGTAGCACATTGCGCTATTGCCCAGAAAACACACGCAATTTGAGCAAGCGCCACACTTGCAACGCGGAGCAAACGGGTAAATAAATTGTTTTTAGGGATGCGCAACTCAACGACGAGGGGGACGGAATGAATATGCACATGAAGCCGACAAGTATTGAGAAGGCCGAATTCGTGACGATCACTCCAGATGCTGCGAGAGAACTTCTCGAGTACAATAGCAACAATAGAGCCATTTCTCGCATCACGCTCGATCGGTACATCCGCGACCTGAATAATGGCGAATGGTCTGTTACCGGGGAGGCGATCAAATTTTCTAAGTCAGGTCGGCTTCTCGATGGCCAGCATCGGCTGATGGCTTGCGTGAAAACCGGAAAAAGTTTTCGTACCCTTGTCGTTACGGGCCTCGACGACACAGCCATGGACAACATGGACAGCGGCAAAAAAAGAGACGCGGGAGATACTCTTAAGGTCAACGGCTATCAAAATTCTCATTTATTGGCCGCTGTCATTGGTCAGATTCTTGATTTACGTGACAGATCCTTCAGAAACAGAGCTAGGTCTAAGTCTGAAATTACCAATTTTGTCGCAACTTATGATCAGGTTCAAAAATCAACAAAAAAGGTGTGCCATTTCAATGGCCCTATCCCACGGCCACTTGCTGGCGCTATTCACTTCATTGCGACAGAGTTTTTGGATGAGGGGCCAGCCGTCGACCGATTTATCGAAACCTTACACACGGGCTATCCCTTGCTCGGCAGAGGCGATCCTGCTTTGTTGTTAAGAGAGCGTGTAAACAGTGACCAAAAAAAGAATGGCGGAAAAAATCCTCTTCGTCGTGATGACGTTCGCATTGCTACTATCCACTCATGGAATTTATATAGACGCAGTAAGACGTTGAAAAAATTCATCATACCAGATGAAGCTGAAATCGATGGGCTTACACCGGACCATTGGCGAAATGAGGCGCGCTAAATCAGAGGATGCTCGATGCAGCGGAGTGATGACCAGCCTCCTAGCCCATTTTTCGGGACCGATCTGCCTCCCAACCATCCGGCTTTGAATGAGCCGAAGTGTCAGCTGGTGGCAAGCCAAATCATTTCGAGAATGGAGTGGTCTCATCACGAACTTGTGGCGGCAATGACCGTGCATGGCGGTCGGCTGCACCACGACGTCGAGGCGTCCATGGCTCGTGCTCTAGAGCACGTCAAAAGTTTGTTTCATCGTGGCGGCGCTGAAGGTTGAGCCAGAACTCTGGCGTGGTGCTGAAGCGCTGAGCGAGTGTGGCGGCAATGTCAGGCGTGACGGGGGCCTGACCGGAGAGCAGTTTTTCGGCCTTTGTGGTGTCGCCGATTATCGACGCGAGATCATCTGGTTCCATCCCGTGCGGGATTAAGAACTCGTGGAGCAAGATTTCGCCGGGATGGGTCGCGCGCCTTTTCATGCGGCCATTATGGCGCCGAAAAGCTGAAACGTCGACACGTCGCGGCGGACATGTCGACGGCGCCGACATGAGGGAGGGTGAGGGGATGGATACGACGAAAGCAGAGTTGGTCACGCGCACGCACATGCAACGGGTCTCGGTATTGCTGGGCGAGGCGGCCTGTGAAATGATCCGGCGCGCTGGGCGTCACGATTTATCTAAGCTGGAGCGTGTCGAGCTAGAGCCGTTGCAGCGGATGCAGGACGTTATCAGCGCCGAAGGACCGGCACCGTACGGTTCGGAGGAGTACAAGCGGCGGACCGGTATGCTCGGCCCGATGCTCGCGCATCACTACGCGAACAACAGCCACCATCCCGAGCACTATGCGAACGGCGTGGACGGGATGGACCTGTTCGACTTGATCGAGATGTTCTTCGACTGGAAGGCGGCCAGCGAGCGCGGTGGGGACAGCCACATGCACATCCGCGCGGCCTGCGAGCGGTTCAACGTGTCGCCGCAGGTGGAGGCAATCTTTCGCAACACGGCCGAGCGGCTCGGCTACAAGGTGGAATAAAAAACCCCGGCAGCGCTGGGCTAGGGAGGGTCTGATGACGACTTATGCGGCGGTGCGTGTCTCGAACCCGTTCATCAATACGGTCCGGCGTGGTTACATCCACGATGCGAATGGCCGTCGTCTTGGGAGAATACCGAAAATCCCAATGCTGGATTTCGTCGTCGTGATCGTTGAAGATCCGGCTGATGACGTGTTGGAGAGGGTTACTGCTTTTGCTAGGCGCAATCCTTTCGCTTTTCCCAACGGCTTCGAATCCGAGGACATCATCATGCGCTGGAAATCGAAGGGCCGCTTCCTGAAGTGGGTTCGGTCGCGTCCGGCGCGATCCTTGAGCGGATGGCTAGGCCCCGTGCGGCTCGCCCAACCCGGCTTCGTTGAAACCCGCAAGATCGACACGGCGGCATGAAAAACCCCGGCAGCGCTGGGCACTGCCGGGGTCGATGGTTGGCCGATATCGGAATTCCGATATTGAGCCGAAACGGGAATCCCCGCTTCGGCTTGAAACCTAGGAAAATCCTAGGTTACGCCGCCCCGCGCAGGCTGATCACGATGCGCTTGCCTTCGCGGCGGAGGTCGAGGAGGTGGCGGACTTCCTCGACGCGCTTGGAGGCTTCGCCTTCCGTGACACCCATCAGCGTCGCGAGTTGCTGGTTGCTGGCCACCGTCCCGCCGGCGGATTGAAGCGCTGACACGACGGGATGCGGGAACGCCAGGACGTTTGAGGCCGGGGCGGGTTTCAGCTTTGCCTTGCGGGTCTTGCCGCCACCGGTCGGCGGTGTCGGGGCCGGCGCGTCCCACTTCTCGATGACAAGCGAGGCCTGAGCCGTGTCGTTTTTTGTTGGCGCACCCGCCGCAACCGTGTTGCGTCGGGCGGGTGCGCTGAGGACGTACATCCCGAAGCACGCCGCCAGCTCGATCGCGAAGCCGACGATGGCGATCAGGATCCACGCGGCGGTCGATACGCTCACCCCCGCCGCGTTGGCCACCGCTTCGGCCTGGGGATCAGCCGACGACGGGCGCGGGCCCAACGTCTCGATCCGGGCCGCTGCCTTGTCGCGGGCGGCTTCGAGTTCGCGCTTGCGGATGGCCGAGGCCATTTCCTGGCGCAGGTTGAGGATCGGCTTGCACGCGGTGAAGCTCTCCTCCTTCGTGATGTCGGTGCAGTCGTTCGTGCGGCGGAATACCGTGCGCGAGACCGGGGCGGCATCCATGTCGGCGCGGATGGCGTCGGGCGTGCGCACCGTGCCGAGGCGGGCGATCTCGTCGACGGCGGCTTTGTGGGCGGCCGTGGCGCGGTCGTGGTCGGAAATCGTGTTCGCCGGGCCGGAAACGAGGGCATCGCGCAGTTTCAGCAGCACGCCGTCGACCGCGATCATGGAGGCAACGAACAGCACGAGGAACAGCGGCACGGCGATCAGGCGTCGCATGACGCCCGGTCCATCGATGACGGTGCCGAGCGCGTTGGATTTGATGTAGTCGGCCGCGCCCGCGATGAGCCCCAAGCCGACGGCGGCCAAGGGATGCACGGTGAGGCCGAGCATGGCGTAGTAAGATGCCGAGAGACCGGCGGACCCGACGCGGACGGTTTCAACAGCCGCGCGCGCGGGCAGGGGTGGCGCATGAGCGCTGGGGGTGGTAGCGGTGAACATAGTCGAGGCTCCTAGCCGTAATAGGGGTTTCGATCAGGCCTCGGCCGGTGTTGACGCACCGAACCGGGGCCGCTTTGTATCAGGCGCTGGGCGTCCGATGATCAGAATGTATAACAGAGTTATATGGCTGTCAATCGCTGCAATAAACTCAGTTGCACTTTTTGCTGACTTGGCATATAACTCGCGCTATGACAGGCAAACAAGCATTCGCTCTCGTACAGCAAACCGGACGGTCTCAAGCTGAGATCGCGCGGCTTTTAGGCGTCTCACCGATGGCGGTTCAGAAGTGGCGCAATGGTCATCCACCATCTGAGCCGGTTGCCACGCTGCTCGCGCTTTTTCGTGAGCGGCCGGAAGTGATGGATGTGGTCGCAAGGATGAAAGGACTGACGTCATGAACGCCGCGAACGATGATTTTGAGGGGCCGCTTCCGGTGCGGGATGTGCGGGCCGAGGCTCGGACGATGCTCAAACGTGGGCGGGCGATACTGTCAAAAGCAGGCGACACCCTCGGCGAATTGGCTGTGCCGATCGCGTTCGCGATCATGCTTGCCGCTGCTGGTTTCCATCAGCCGTGACGTCACTGCCCACCCGCTACGCCAAATTGACGGTCATCGCCCGGGCTCCGGCGCGTGGCCGTTACAAGCTAATGCGTTGCCGATGTGAGTGCGGCGGCGAAATCGTCGTGCGGGGGCGGCATCTGGAAACCGGGGCCGTCACATCGTGCGGATGTGGTCAGCCCCGGCAGAAGAACCTCGCGGGGCTCGTGGTCGAAGGTTTGAAGATCGTCGGCATGGCGCAGCCCATTGAAGGCGCCGCGGCCGTTGTCGCGGAATGTCAGACGTGCCGGAGGCGGCTGACCGTCAAGCGTGGGGAGCTACTGCTCGGCGCGGGTGAGTTGTGCGGATGCGCTGGGGGCATCCATGAGCCGCAGCGTCATCCGGAGTTGAAGGCAACGTGGCTTGGCATCCTGGCGCGCTGCGGCATCGGCGAAACGGATGGCCGTGAAGGATATGCGGGGCGCGGGATCACGGTGTGCGAAGGCTGGCGGAATTCTTTCGCGCGGTTTGTCGCTGACATGGGAGCGCCGCCCGCCGATGATCTGAGCATCGATCGCATTGACAACGATGGGCACTACTCTTGCGGTGGCTGTGACGAGTGCAAGGCGAGGAACTGGCCTGCGAATTGCCGTTGGGCGACGCGGACAGAGCAAGCGAGGAACCGCCGCCCCGCGCGTCGCAGAAATGACACAGCCTGATCTATCTCGCAATTTTCTCTCAAAGGCAGTTGCACGAATCCCGAATTTAAGGCATTCGACTCACTATGCTCGCGTGAAATTGCGTCCGGTGGCCCACAAGCCTCCGGATTTTTGTTTTCCGAGCCCCGTTCCCGGCCTGATCCAGGCGGCCGACGACATACAGTCAGCCATTGACAAGCTAGCGGCCTTGCCCGCGAAGACGGCTCCGGGGATGTGATGACGACCGTCCACCTTGATATGCGCGAGTTCACGAAAAAGGCCCATCAGATGGGCATTTTCGCGCGCGATCAGTTGCCGTACGCGATTTCGCGCACGCTCAACGACACGATGCACAAGGACGTGCGCCCGCGTATCATCGGGCCGACGTGGGAGAGCGCCTTTACAGTCCGCAATCGCGGGCTAGCGCGGGCGTCGATCCGCGTCGAGAATTCGTCCAAGGCGAAGCTGTCGGCGGGCGTGTTCGATGCGCTCGGCAAGGCCGACCTCGCCAGACACGCGACCGGCGGCGGCAAGACGCATTCGGGTACGCTGGCGATTCCAAACCGGGCGCGCGTCAAGCTGCACGCGCGCGGCAAGACGCCTTGGGCGCGCGAACTCGACAAGAAAGTGCCAAAGCGCGCGCTGCGGGTCATTCGCGGCAAGGGTATCTTCGTCGGGCAGGGCGGGCGATTGCACCTGATGTTCTCGTTCAGCGAGAGCGCGCAACTCGACAAGCGGTTTTTCTTCTACGAGGATTTCCGCCGCGTCTCCATCACGGGCATCGGGCGGCGGTATCCCGCGAACATCCAGCGCGCGGTCGCGACGGCATTCGGGCGCTGATGTGTGCTCATGGGTGGGCGTGCTGACGCCTTGTCGAAACAAACACCGGGGGGTTTTTACGCCCGGGGGCTGTGGTTCGCGGCCAAAGCCGTTCGACCGGGTTGCCCGATGCGTGACCAGAGAGCGGTTCGCCTCGTTGGTCGCGACGTCAGTGTGTCGAAGGCCGTCGGCCGGCGCCCCGTCCGCATGTCTATTCGATTCCAATCAGCCATCCCTTTACGAGGGCAAGGCTATGACGGTGGCATCACGTTCGGCCTTAGCGTCACGTCATCGTCTCCCATCCCTGACGGGCCGCCGTCGGCCTTGCCTTTGCGTGTGTCAACGTCTTGTCTCACCTCATCACCAAGCTGCACGCTTCGCACACCCCCT
>PERL01000018.1 GCA_002928735.1 Hyphomicrobium sp.
GACGGCGGACTTGGCAACGACCAGATCTTCGGCGGCGCGGGCGCTGATGCCTTCGTCTTCAAATCCACACTCGGCGCGACCAACGTCGATACCCTTCGCGACTTCGATGCGGCCTCCGACAAGATCCATCTGGAGAACGCCGTTTTCACCGCGCTGACCACCGCCGGCGCTTTGACCGCTTCGGCCTTCGTCTATGGGACAGCCGCTGCTGACGCGTCCGACCGCATCATCTTCAACGAAGCGACCGGAGCGCTCATCTATGACCGCGACGGCACGGGATCGGCCGCCGCAGTCCAGTTTGCCACTCTCGACCCCGCCGGCTTCTCCGGAACGCTCACGGCGGCGAACTTCCTGGTCGTGTAAGGCGTCCGCTCACGCGTCGTCGTCGAAGTCCGAGATGATATAGCGGACGAAGTTGTGCTCCTTCACGCCCTTTTCCGACCGCGCAAAACCGCGAACGGAAATCCCCGCCTGATGCACCGTCTCCGGATCACCCGACACGAGCGGATGCCACCACGCCAACCCCCGGCCCTCCTTCACCCGGCGATACCCGCACGTCGCCGGCAGCCACGTGAGCGATCGCACCTTCTCTGGTGTGAGATTGATGCAGTCCGGCATCTTCGCGAAACGGTTCGGATAGTCCGAACACCGGCACTGCCCGATGTCGAGCAATGCGCAAGCCAGGCGGGTCAACACGATCTCGCCGGTGTCCTCATCCTCGAGCTTGTTCAGGCAGCAGCGCCCGCATCCGTCGCACAGCGCTTCCCACTCCGCCGCAGTCATCGCCTCTAAGGTCTTCGTTTCCCAGAAAGGTTTCCCCTCGGCCGCATCCGCCGACTGAACCGTGGCCGCGCGCTGAACTCCCCCTCGCGCCCGAGGGCTAAGAGGTGCTAAATCTGCATCCTTGGCTGGCGACCGATTCCGCCGGTCCTGCCCCATCTTAGCCATTTCACCCTGCCCCTAATCGGGACCGCGCGCAGGTGGTGTGGCCCCGGGTGGCCACAGGATCGTCCGGATAGAAGGCCGCGCGGCCACTGAATGCGAGGATCATCGATCCCCGGCTGCGACTGTCATAAGCGAGGCGGACAGGTTTGAGCGACTGGTTTTTCAAGCAAGGCGGACGCGACAAGCTGTCGAACCTCATGGGGCTCGACGCCAAGATCGATTCGACGCTGTCTGAGACCGGCTCCCGCATCCGCGACGCGTGGAACGCCGGCCAGACATTCTTTGCCCGTTTTCAACTCACCGGCTGGAAACGCCTTCTCAACGAACTGGCTTCCGAAAGCCTGACCCTCGGCGCCGGCGGCTTCGTCGTGCTGTTCGCACTCGCCATCCCCGCCTTCAATGAATTCGACGAGGGCCGCTTTCTCACCGGTCAGTACAGCGTCAAGTTCCTCGACAAGGACGGCAACGAAATCGGCAAGCGCGGCATCCTGCACAACGACGCCGTTCCGCTGGAGGAGATTCCAGAAAGCGTCATCAAGGCAACGATGGCGACCGAAGACCGCCGCTTTTTCGAACACTACGGCATCGACGTCCTCGGCACCGTCCGCGCGCTGGCTGAAAACCTGCGCGCCAACGATGTCGTCCAGGGCGGCTCCTCCCTCACCCAGCAGTTGGCCAAAAACCTTTTCCTGTCGTCCGAACGCTCACTTCAGCGCAAGATCAAGGAACTGTTCCTCTCCTTCTTGCTCGAGAGCCGCTTCACAAAGCGCGAGATCCTGAAGATGTACCTCGATCGCGCCTACATGGGCGGTGGTGCATTTGGTGTCGAAGCTGCATCTCAATTTTACTTCAACAAGTCCGTCCGCGACGTCACCCTCGCCGAAGCAGCCCTGCTGGGCGGCCTCTATAAAGCCCCCACCAAATACGCCCCCCACATCAATTTGCCCGCCGCCCGCGCCCGCACCAACGAAGTCCTGCAAAACCTCGTCGAAGCCGGCTTCTACAGCGCCGCCGAAGTCCATGAAGCCCGCCTCAACCCGGCCAAGATCGTCGACACCCGCGTCACCGATAGTCCCGATTGGTTTCTCGATTACGCCTTCGAAGAGGTCCAGAAGCTCGCCGAGGGCAAAGGCCAGTACGTCCTGACCGCGCGCACCACCATCGATCTGTCGCTTCAAAAGGCAGCCGACGACGCCATTGTCCCCTTCATCCGCCAACGTGGCCGCAGCCTGAGGCTCAATTCGGGTGCTCTCGTTGCGATGGAAACGGACGGCGCCGTCCGCGCCATGGTCGGCGGCCCCGACTACGGCGAAAGCCAGTTCAACCGCGCGACCTCCGCGCGCCGTCAGCCTGGATCGTCCTTCAAGGTCTATGTGTACGCGGCAGCCCTCGAACGCGGCTATAAGCCGACGACGAGCGTCCGTGACGCATCCCGCTCCTGCGGCCGCTGGAGCCCTTCAAACTACGGCGGCGGTGGCGGCTCGGGCGCCCGCATGCCCTTGTGGATGGCACTCGCCAAATCGCTCAACACGGTCGCCGCCGAATTGTCATTCGCCGTCGGCCGCGAAAATGTCATCGAACTCACCCAGCGCCTCGGCATCAAAGGCATCCGCAAATCATGCTCCATGGCGCTCGGCGACTATGGCATCACCCCGCTGGAACACACCGGCGGCTTTGCCACCTTTGCCAACGGCGGCAAGCGTGCGCTGCCCTTTGCCGTCACCGAACTCTATAACTCCAAGGGAGAGCTGATCTACAGCCGCGAGCGCGACGAACCCGCTCCGCCTCAGATCGTGAAACCGGAAGTCGCCGCCGGAATGAACTGGATGATGAATAAGGTCGTCACCGACGGCACCGCCCAGCGCGCCGGTCTTGAATTCACGCACTCGGCGGGCAAAACGGGCACGTCATCTGGCCCCAACGACATCTGGTTCGTCGGGCATACCGGCCGCTACGTCGCCTCCGTCTGGCTCGGCAACGACGACAACCGCCCGATGGCGCATGGCAATACGGGCGGCCAGATCGCTGCCCCGATTTGGCATGATTTCATGGCGGTCGCCCATCGCGACATGAACATCCCGACCCTGCCCGGCCTCGATCCGCATCCCTTCCAATTGGCCGAGCAGGAGCGGATCGCAGAATTGCGCCGCACGGATCCAGCGCTGGCCGCACAATTGACCGGCGAAGCCGAAGCCGCAGCCAAAGCCTCGCGTAAGTTGCCCGATGCCGCCCGCTCCATTCTGCGGGAGATGGCAGAGGATCTGCGCAAGGCGGCCGGACTTGAAGCCAAGCCCGCAGGGACTGAGACGCCGGCGCCGCCCGCGACACGACCCGGCAATCGCGCCGCCCTCCCCAATCCCGTCCCCGGCCGAACCGCCGAAACCGGACCGCGTGCCAGCGGGTCGGTCCAATGATCCGAACTTTCATCGAGGGCACCCGCCAGGCCACCGCCCGCATTCCCCTGCCAAATCGCCTTCTATCCCACACGCCCGCGACCGGCCGTTCCTGGTTGACCAAACTGCGTGGCACACGCTTCTGGCGCTATCAGGTCAAAAAGCGCATCGCAGTCCTGATGCGCCTCGTCACGGATTGGGCGCTGTTCATCCTTGTCGTGCTGACGGGCGGCTTTTCCAGCGCGTACATGATGATGGATGGCGGCTCCAGCCTCACCACGCTCACCTCCGGGCCGTGGGTCATGTGGACGGCCACAGCGCGCCCCGACGCCGATCCATACACCCGCGCCCACCATGCCCGTATCGGCGCGCTCCCGCTGCCCGCCGACATCGCGGAAACTTGGGTCGCCCGGTCTGACGGTGCGGGCGACACGCTGCATTCGTCATGCGACTACGAGATCACCGTGTCGCCACCGGCGGCATCATGGTGGAGCCTCGCCGTGTTCGATGCCGATGGACGCCTCATCCAGAACGCGGCTGCGCGTCACGTCTTCACCAGCGACACCGCAGCCATCTCCCCCGATGGCCGCTTTGTTGCGCTTCTCTCCCGTTCAGCCGGCGGCGGCAACTGGCTGCCGACCAGCGGCGCCGGTAACTTGAGCGTGGTCTTCACGCTCATCGATCTGTCCGTCGCCCTCGGCACGGGCGCTGAACCCGTTGACGCCGCCCAACGCGTTCCGCAGATCACGCCTAAGAGTTGCCGATGAAAAAGCTCCTCGCGCAACTCCGCCGTATTGATGTGCGCCTCATCATCGCGGCCGTGTTCGCCATCGCCGTCCTTCACATTGCCACCGTCTTCACCGCCCCGAGCCTCGCCGTGTCCTCAGCTTGGGATCGTCTCGCACCGGCCCTGAAGGCCAACACGATGGTGGTCTTCCCACCTGTGACGCCCGAAGCCCAGCCGTTGCCGTACATGGCCCCCGATACCCGCATCGCCATGTGCTTGTTCGACACGCGCCAAAGCCCCGTGGCACTGACCGCCTCGCTCCCGGCACCGGGATGGACACTGACGCTGTATGATAAGAACGGCTTGGCGATCTACACCGCGGTCGGCCGTCCCGACCGGCCCACCGCCGTCTCGCTTCTTCTCGTTCCCGATGATGATCGCTTCATGGGGTTGACGCCTGAAGCGCAAGGCCAGCGGTCGCCGCGCCAAAACCAGCTTCGCGTCCAAGCGCTGCGCGGCCTCGCGGTTCTGCGCGCCCCCGATGCCGGCTACGCCTATCGAGCGCGCAATGAAGCCGAACTCAGCGCGGCCACGTGCGGCATGCAGCAACGCAATCCGTAAGCCGAAAGCACTACCGCCGCTTCGACCGCCGCCGTGCATCATGACCTCCGCCCCGCTGCGGTTCAGGTTCCGGTGCAACATCCTCAACCCGGCGCTCATAACGGACGCCTGGAAATATGACGATCTCCGCCGCTGCTGACGCGGGGCGGGACGATGCCGGTCCTCCGGCAGACGCGGGACGAAACGCGAGCACGTTGCTCATGGTTTGTCTCCCGATTGAAACGCGAAGGCTTGAACGCCATCGCAACCGCCATCCGTCCGTAACCGTTCGAATCGCGCAAAATCATTATCTCGATTGCAGCGGTTAACGAAGTGTTAATGGCGCAACACGCGCGCGCCGTTCGTCATCGCAGAGGGTGCATCACCCAATCGTCGAGCAAGTGGCGACCGTCGCGCGCCTCCACGTCCACGATCCACAAATCGGAGTCGAAGTCGCGTTGCCGCGCGAGATAGGCATCGATCACATCGTCGGCGGCAGGCTTGCCGTCGAACAGAGCCATCATCGGACGGTCGGTTTGCGACTCGTCGAGTCCCGCCGGAGCCGGCCCGAACAACAGCGACGTGCCATCCAGACGATTCACACGCACGAAGATTGCACCCGCATCGTCGTCGCCATGCCGCATCACGACAGCCATGATCCCCTCGCCAGCCAGACGGCGGATATAGGCTTTGATCCAGAGTCCGGCTTTGAGCCGCATGTCAGACCTTTACGTGTGCGCTGCCGCGCTGGCGCGGTTTAATGCTGGCGGAACGCCGGAGTCACCACCGCACTCTATCGCTTGTCAGCCGTGCGTGCCGTTGCACTAAGCCGCGTCAGCCGCACGACCAGATCGCCCGAGATCCGACCGGTATCGGCCATCCCCTGCTGCTTCTCAAATGCGCGGATCGCCGCGATCGTCGCTTCACCCAGCCGTCCATCGGCGCGGCCCACAGTATAGCCGAGTTTGGCAAGCGAACCCTGGACCGAGCGAATGAGCGCGTCCGCCTTCGGTCCCGGCGCCAGCGACGCGTTGGTCGCGGGCCCCCGCCGCCCCTCCTTCATCATCTGCAACAGCGCGTCGCTCGGCTCTGCCGTCAACGGCAGCCCATTGTCGATTTCGTAGGCCAGAATGGCCGCCTGCGTCACGGGACCGGCAATCCCGTCCTGTCCGCCCGTTTCATAACTTTTCCCAGCCAAAAGCGTTTGGATCTCTCGCGTCATCTCGCGTGGATCGGCGCCTGGCGGCGACACCACGATGCGTTGCACGATTCCGGGTGTGACCGGCGACGACCCGCCCGCTACCGGACCCGTTGCGGAGAAAGCCGGCGCCTGAGACGGCGCGCCACCGGCGGTATCGATTTCGGGGGCAGAAAGCGCGGCTGTTTCCTTCACAGCGCCCCACACGCCCTCATGCGCCAGCGCGTCATGCTGCGACGAGGGCTGCATCACGGTCATGTTGAGCGCCATGCCGGCCGATAGCAGGCCAAACAGCGACATCGCCATTCTGGAAACGCGTGCAGACATGCGGCCGGACATTCCTTTTGAGCAGCTGTGCTGGAAGCCAAGTATCGCCGTCCCGCGTTAACACCTCGTTAACCGCCCGGCTGTGGGTAAACGATCCCTCACCACAGGCATGCAAATGCCGGTCAAATGCATCTCAAATGCAGCCGCACATCCTCGCTGTTCGTTGAATGAAATACGCTAGCGTGAGTGTTGAGGCTCATCAAAGACGGTGAAGCCGTCATTGGGTAGAAACAGACTATGGCGTTGCTACGCACAGTCATTGTTGTCGGCGCGGTCATCGCGCTCCTGCCGTCCGACCGGGCGCAGCAGGAGCGGTTGCAGCAAGCCGCCGTCGACGCCGCCCATTGGACGATCACCTACTGCGACCGCAACGCCAAATCCTGCGAGACCGCTGCCGCCGCCTGGGATGTCTTCAAGGCCAAGGCCGAATTCGCAGCCGGTGTCGCCTACGACGTGGCCATGACCCACGTCTTCAAGGCCAGCATGGATCTGGCAGCGAACCAGGCGCCCGCCGAAACCTCGTCTCTTTCAGATCGCGGAACGTTGACTGAGCGAGATCTCGAACCGCGCTGGCGCGCGGGCGATCAACCGCGTGAACGCTGAGATTCTGCCCACTGCGACCGCACGATCGCCGCAGCAGCTTGCCCCCTGCCAAGAGAGCGATTAAGTCCTGAGAGAGCGGCGCCCGGCGCGCCCATCTGTCAGGAGCCCCATGTCGTTCGCCGAACTCAAGGACAACTTCTCCCTCGTCGACGACTGGGAAGACCGCTATCGCTACGTCATCGAACTGGGCCGCGCGCTGCCGGGATTGCCCGACGCCGACAAGATCGACGCAAACAAAGTGCGCGGCTGCGCCAGCCAGGTCTGGCTCGTGACGAAGCTCACCCCGCGGCCGGGTGGCAAAGCGCCGATCATGCATATCGACGGCGATAGCGACGCCCACATCGTGCGCGGCCTCGTTGCGATCCTGCTCGAAATCTACCAGGACCGCCCCGCCGACGAAATCGCAGCCCACGACGCCCTTCAGGATTTCGCCGAGCTCGGCCTCAAGGACCACCTGACGCCGCAGCGATCGAACGGTCTCGCCTCCATGGTCTCGCGCATCCGCGCCGAAGCCAAGGAAGCCGCCGCTCAATCCGCCACTGGCTGATCGGCCTGTTCCGCGCCGTTGATCGATGGACGGAAGTCGGCCGTCCCCCAGTGCAGCGGCTGCGATGTCCCCTGCGGGCGCGTTTCACCCATCCCGTAATGCCGCGCCAGTGCCGATAGGGCCAACTGCAATACCACTTTGCCAGATCGCTGCGGCCAGCCCACGCTGCGCTCAGTATCCTCGATGCCCTTCAGAAAGCAGCACACGTCGAGGAGAATACCAGCGAGTTCCGGTCCGACCGCCTTCAGCGCAGCCGCCACCCGCACCCGCGCCCCCATCACATGATCGGCGATCTCCACCCCGCCACCAGGTCCGCTACGCCGTCCACCCGACGCACCGAGCGCCGCATCCCAGTTCGCTGTGACGCGCGGCCCCAATTGCGCGAACGTGAAATCTGCCCGCAGCCGTTCCCCCGCCATGAACTGCATGTCGCTGATCAGCGCCACACCATCCTTGCCGCGCCGCCGCCGCAGCCAGGCCAGCGGACTCTCGTCGAGGTTTTGCCCGGGCTGGCCGGCGGCAGGACACGCATCCGACGATGCCGCGCGATCGTGGTCGCTGCATGTGAGCCGCCGCACCGCGACCCGCCCTTTCGCTGAGAGCCTCCAGCCGGCCGCACCAGGGATGGCTTCAACCAGGCCCAGCCGCCGCGCCTTGTCGAAATCAGCGCGCACCACGGTGCCATATGCTTCCCCGGCACGCATCAGCGCCATTCGATCCTGTGCCATCGCAGCACCTGGCGCAACAAGCACACTCCGCCGCTGGCCTAGCTTGCGCAGCATCGATCCAAAACTGAGATGCGCCGTCATGACCTCCCCGCCGTCCCCACCCCGATCCGTCATGCCGCACTCCGCGGTTCGCGCGCCTGCAACTGGAACGTCACGATCATTTCCACCAGTTCGAGGACGCGATCGAATTTCGCATCGTCCCGCAGATCTTCGACCACTGCGCAGGCATGGGCCACCGTCGTACGGTCACGGGCGAACAGCCGTCCCACATCGGTCAACGTCAACCCGCACGCGACATGCGTGAGATACATCGCCACCTGCCGCGCTAACGCCACCCGCGCCGGCCCCCGGTTCGTGGAACCTAAATCTTCCAAGAGAATGTTAAACACCTGCCCGATGGTGGCCTCGATCATCCCGCGCACGGGATCGGGCGGCACCGTCTCTCCAGCCAATCCATTTAAAAAAATGATAGCCGGCGGCAGCGCGGTCGGTTTGCGCTCGGATTGTTGCATCATCACGCCTCACTCCCAGCAGGTCGATGCACCCACACTATGCGCAAGCCGGATCGACGCCCCCTCATTGATAGGCTGGCGGTGAACGGCGGGGATAAATGGAAATCTTTGCCGGTCCCCGAGGTTATCCCCGCGCCTCCCAATGCCGCGACACTGGACCCGCCACATCAACGGGAGCGCACCTTGGCTATGCCGCAGCATCGCAAGTCACCGCCGGATCGCACAGGCGAGACACGCTCCCGCGACCTGCTGAGGCTGCTCCCCCTATGGCCGCACGAAATCGCCGATCACAGCCCCGCCGGGCATCGCCGCATCTTGCTGCTGCTGCGCCGCGCGCTCAGAGCCGAGCGCCAACGTGGTCTGGCCGGTCACTGGACCTATGACCTGTCACGTCATGCCCAGCTGCTGACTCTCTATCGGGCCGAGTGCGCGGCAGCAGCACGGGCTAGTCCCGCTCCTTGCGCGTCCCCAAACCCATCTTCTTGGCCAGATCCGAACGTGCGCGCGCATAGTTCGGCGCCACCATCGGATAGTCCGGCGGCAGACCCCACTTCTCCCGGTACTCGTCCGGTGACAGGTTGTAGTGGGTCCGCAGATGCCGCTTCAGCGACTTGAACTTCTTGCCGTCTTCCAGGCAGACGATGTGATCAGGCATCACCGATCGTTTTACCGGCACCTTGGGCTTGATCTCGTCCCGCTCCGGCGGCGGCGCTCCCCCCGTCACACGGCTCAACGCGGCATGGGTATCACTGATCAGTTGCGGTAAGTCACTGGCGCTAAGCGTATTTTTGCTAACGAACGCCGAGACGATGCGCGCCGTCAACTCCACCAGCCCCGGTTGGTTTTGCTCTTCCATGTGCTGCCCTCACCGCGGATCGTTTCTTGAGAAAAACTGACGTCGCCAAGTATTCAAGTCAAGAAATTGGTATCCTACTCACAGGAACAACAGTTCTTTCTCTTCGCTAATCTTGCCCGATCTCCATAATTTTCCGTTTCCATCCCGGCCGGTTGCAGCATCGCCATCCCAGGTCATCTGGCCCAGGTCATCTGGCCCAGGTTATCTGGCCATGTTGGATTGAAGGCGCTAGGACACCCCCTCCCCAACCCCATCGTGAGGTCCCCGTGACGCCTTTGCCCCCGCCGCTCGCGCCTGAGAAATCCCACCTCACGTCCTGGCACGGCGTCACCCTGCACGATCCCTTCCACTGGCTGCGCGCCGGGAACTGGCAGGAGGTCATGCGCGATCCATCAGCGCTTGATCCCGAAATCCGCGCCTACTTGGAAGCCGAAAACGCCTACGCCACGGCCGCCCTCGCCGACACCGAAGACCTGCAGCAGACGCTCTTTCAGGAAATGAAGGCCCGTCTGAAACCCGACGACCGCACGGTGCCAACCCCCGACGGGCCGTGGGAGTATTTCTCCAGCTTCACCGCAGGCGGCCAATACCCCCGCCTCTGCCGCCGCCCCCGCGCCGGTGGCGATGAAGCCATTCTCATCGACGGCAACGCCGAAGCATCCGGCAAAACCTATTGGGATCTGGGCGCCGCCAGCCACAGCCCCGATCACGCCCTCGTCGCGTTCTCCACCGACGACAAAGGCTCCGAACTCTACACCATCCGTATCCGCGATCTGGCAACCGGACAGAACCTGCCCGACGAAATCCCCGACACGCGCGGCGACGTCGCCTGGGCCAACGACAGCCGCACGCTCTACTACATCCGCGTCGACGCCAATCATCGCCCCCGCGCCGTCTGGCGCCACACCATCGGCACGCCCCTCGCAGCCGACGAATGCGTCTATGAAGAAGCCGACGAAAGCTTCTTCCTGGCTCTCGGCCGTACGCAATCGCGTGCCTTCGTGCTGATTAACGCGCACGATCATCAAACGAGCGAATTCCACACGCTTGACGCCAACGATCCCAAAGCTCAGCCACGGATCATCGCGCCCCGCACGACGGGCCACGAATACGACGTCGAACACCATGGCGACCGCTTCATCATCACGACGAACTCAGAGGACGCGGAAGATTTTCGTATCGTCGAAACGCCGGTCGCAACGCCCGGGATTGAGAACTGGAAGGAGATCGTCCCCCACCGAACCGGCCGCCTGATCATCGAAGTGTCCGTCACCCAGCACCACATCGCGCGTCTGGAACGCGAAGATGGCCTGCCCCGCATCGTGGTCCGCCGCATCGCGGATGGTGCCGAGCACCCGATAGCTTTCGCCGAGGAGGCGTATTCCCTCGGCATGGCCGGCGGCTATGAATTCGATACTGCGAACCTCCGCTTTACGTATTCGTCCATGACGACACCCGCCGAAACCTACGATTACGACATGGCAACCCGCACCCGCATCATGCGCAAACGCCAGGAGATCCCCTCCGGCCATAACCCGGCCGACTACGTCACGCGCCGCCTCTTTGCCATCGCACCCGACGGCGAACGCGTCCCCGTGTCGCTGCTCTATCGCAAATCGACCCCGCTCGACGGCACAGCTCCTGCTTTCCTTTACGGCTACGGCGCCTATGGCATCTCGATGCCGGCGTCCTTCTCCACCGGCCGCCTCTCCCTCGTCGACCGCGGTTTCATCTTCGCGATCGCCCACATCCGCGGCGGTAAGGACAAGGGGTATCGCTGGTATAAGGACGGCAAGGCCAAGAAGAAGCCGAACACCTTCACCGATTTCATCGCCGCCGGCGAACTCCTCGTCAGCGAAGGGCTCACGTCGCGCGGCCGCATCGTCGCCAACGGCGGATCGGCGGGCGGCATGCTTATGGGTGCGGTCGCCAACATCGCGCCCGATCTCTTCCTCGGAATCATCGCCGACGTTCCCTTTGTCGATGTGCTCAATACGATGCTCGACAAGGATCTACCGCTGACGCCGCCGGAATGGCCCGAATGGGGCAATCCCATCGAACGCCCCGATGACTTCGCCACCATCCGCGCCTACTCGCCCTATGACAACGTGACGGCAAAGGCCTATCCCCACATCCTCGCCACCGGCGGCCTCACCGATCCGCGCGTGACCTATTGGGAACCGGCCAAATGGGTCGCGAAACTGCGCCGCCTCAACACCGGCGACAAGCTGCTCCTTTTGAAGATCAACATGGGCGCCGGCCATGGCGGCGCGTCGGGCCGCTTCGAGCGCTTGAAGGAAACCGCCCGCGACTTCGCCTTTGCTCTCAAAATAGCCGGTATGGCCGACCGCCCACCCACCGCTTAGGACCGGACATAAAAAGACGGCGGCGCTTCTTTCGAAGCGCCGCCGCCACATCCAAGGAGGAGAGTGTAGAGCCTTATTCCGAGATCAGCACCGTGTCGTCATCCGTCGACCGGGTCACGATCGTGACGAGCGAGTCGCCAATTTCTTCGAAGGCTTCGCGCAGGGCTTCACCGTTGTAGGGGAAGTAGTACTTGCCGGGCGAGGCGCAGGAGATCAGCGTCTGACGAGCAGGATCGTTGTTGTCCGTGCTCATGTCGAAGCCGATCGTGTACACGATGATACCCTTCGCCTTCATCTCGTTGCAGATGCCGATAGCCTGATCCGACGAGCTGATGTTAGCCCAGTTCGAGTTATACTGGCCGTCCGTCATGAGCACCGCAGCCTTGATGACATTGGTATTGTTGTACTCGGCGACGTCCATGTGGCCTTCGCTCCAGAACCGGTTCCACTCCGGCGAGAGCATGTAGTAGCTCCAGGCTGTGCCGACGTGACCAGCCGTGCCGTTGTACGTGCCAAAGTTCTCGATATGGGTCTTGAGCATTTCCTTGTCAGTGGTCAGCGTCTTGATTTCCGGAAGGCTGCAGTTGTTCTGCGACGAGCTGTACTGCGAGCTATTGCTCGAACCCGGTGAATGGACACCAACATACTTGCCCGAAGCCGGTGCCGCATCCGTGTACCGCTCCACACCCTGGCGTTCCGTCACGCACGTGCGCAGATGACGAGTCGCCATAATAGGAGTCGACCCGGTCTGGACGAGCGCCGGCGTACGATAGCTCGTGCCGCTACGCTGGAAGTTCGACTGGCAATACGACCGTGCCTGGCTGCTCGAGTAGCTGGCAAACTGAGTAGTTTCCCGCACGCGGTTGCCGCAGTTGCTGAGCGACATCCACGAGAAGCTCGATGTGGAAAAGCCATAGATCGGGGTCGTGCCTGTCTGCACCTGAATGGTCGGAGCAAACCCCGTCGCAGCGGGCGCATACGACCCAACGTTCACGCGCTCAGAGAAGGGCACGATACCCACGCGGCGGTTATCGACCGCCAGGTCTTGCGGCATGATGATGTCGAGGAAGTCCTTCGCGGCATCCTTCATCGAGTCCATCTTGCGGTTGCCGTTCGCGTCGTTCCAGTCCATCGAACCAGAGACGTCGAGCATCAGCGACACTTCGAGGTCCTTGGTGCCCGACTCGCTGTTCGAAGCAACCGCGCCCTTGGTGTAAACTTCAACTTCAAGCTCTTCAGTGCCCAAAAGGCTCATGAAGGGCGTGTCGATCGTCGTGCGCAGAACCGGGCGAACCGACGAGGTCGCCGGATCGATCACGGAGCCGTCGACATAGACGACGTGTGCATCGCCTGCGTTGGCGCCGTTGCCGTTTTCTTCACGGGCGCGGATCATGCCGTCCTTTTCCAGGCCGTCATCGATGTACTTGAGCAGGCGCTCCTGCCCCTTGGTGACATCGCCCGTCTGACGGTACTCGCTGAGACCAGCCGAGGTCGCCGCATCGGCAACGATCTGCAGCTGAGTCTGCAGACGGTGCGCACGAGCGTGATCGACCGCCAGGCCAACGCCGCCGACGACCGGCAGCATCATCAGCGAAAACAGTACGGCGACGTTTCCGCTTTCATCGCTCTTCATCTGGAGAAGTTTCAGTGACATTTGAGTGCTCCCACTTCTTGGAATGTGGATGCACTTTGCTCCGCTCATATTCCCTAATTGATACTTAGATTGTTCGAATTGTTCGCAACTCGCGTTGAACGGATGAAAGAAGAATTGCTGCTGAAAATGATATTGATTGAGTACATATCCGTTCGAATAAGATTGTTTACCTTTTGGCAACCATGATCGGGCCCGAAATGCAAAAAAAAAGGGCCCAGCATGCGCTGAGCCCGCGTCGGAAATGAAAAGGGCCGCTTTCGCGGCCCTTGCCTTAGCCTATCTTCTAGGCCGCCTTGTCCTTGAAGGCGGTCAGCTTCTTATCCTCCTCAAGGTCCCTTGCGCCCTTCAGAGCGATGCCGATGTAACGAACTCTTCCACCAAGCTTGGCCTTCTGAACTCCCAGATCACCAAACTCACGTCCAAAGGTTGGCAGTGCGAGCGGTTCCTTCTCCTTCTCTTCACACCATGCGCAATACTCTTCGTACAGTTCGGTTGCCGTCATGCTGGAACCGTCCTGCGTTTGGACACTCTCCTTGTAGAAGCGCTCCACATCGGTTTCGGGAGCCATGGGTACGATACGCTGAGTGGCCGGTGCCGTTTTGTTGTCGTTGGCGCCGGAACGCGGCTTTGCAGAAATCTGCGCGGGCGCCGTCTCACGGACGGGGGCCGCCACCGCTGCCGCAGCGGTGATCACAGGCGTGGCGATCGCTGCCATGACGGGTGCGGCCGGAGCCATATCGTCATACATGCGCCACTGGCTGAAGGCGACGTACATGCCAAAGCATGAGCCGACTTCGAGAAGCAGAGCGATGAACACGGTCATCGCGATCTGGATCGTGTCGATGCTGAAACCCGAAAGTTTTGCCAGCACGGCCGCCTGCGGATCAGCCTCGGCCATCACGGCCGAACCTGAAGCAGAGGACAGCTTGCCCGACAACTCGCTGATGCGAACCGAAAGCTTTTCAGCTTCGCGGCCGGCAGCCAGTTCAGCAGTCAAACCGTGATAGGACTGGCAGAAGTCGCGCCCCTGCTTGCCCGTCACGTCCGTGCAACCCTTCGTCCAGGCCCACGGGCGCTGGTTCTGGGCATTGTCGAGGTCGCTTTGCACGACGCCCACCGGACGGTGCTGCGGCACCCATCCGAGCTGCTCTTGCGACCGCGCAAGGTCCGCACGCAGATCCTTGTAGGTCTGAGCCTCAACGGCACGCTGGCCGGTGGTGTCCAGACGATTCAAGGCCGCGTGGCCGAGCGCCGACGTGAGCGAGTAGGCGGTCATCACGATACCGACCACCGCAGCCGCAGCAGCCTGCGACCACATCTTATTTCTGATAGCGGCGAAGAAAAAGAACGGAACCAGCGCCTTCAGACAGTCTGCGGCGGCTGATGCCGAGCCGTAGATCAAGCCGTCGAGCTCGGTTTTGCCGAGTTGATAGCCGAAACGCCAGTTCATCGCAGCGGACACGGCGAGTAGAACGCCTGCTGCGAGAACGCCGAGTACACCCATGAGGTGTCGCATAGCCCTCTCCATTGCACGGAGCCAGTCGGACGCAGGTTTACCCCCCTTCGTCCCGGCTCGTTTTTCTTGTTGTCCGTTGAGGGTCCACGGAAGCCAGCCCACCTGACACGAGCCCCTTACCGTCATCAGATCTGCCCGTTTGAGCAGCTAGGCCCATCCCCAAATGGAACCCGGCGCGGACAGCTAGAATGGCGGAAACAGCCTCGAGACCTGCTGGACCTTCAACCTTATCCTCGCCTTGTTCACAGGCCGAACTGCCGCTAAGAGCCAGCCGGTGGAAATCAAGAACGAAGGGCTGAAGCAAACAAGTGTCGTACGCGACACACTCCCCTCAGCGTGGGAGGCTATGTGATTCGAAATCTTTTGTTAAGGGAATCAGAACCGTAGAGCCAAGCCGCCAAAAACGCGGCCGCGGCGGTGGCCATCGCGACACAGCTGATGGCACTCAGACCGTCCACAGGCGTCCTCAGACTTATTCAAAGGATATCCCCAGGTCCGCCCTGCGCCTGTCGATAACTTGCTCCAAACCAGCGTACACGCACGCTCCGGCAACGGACCTCAGAGGCTTAACTCGCCCAATGACCCGGCACGCGAGCAACATGCGAAGTCAAACAAAGACTTACTGTCAAAAGAGACCTTTCGGCCGCTCTGAAGGTACGTTAAGATCGCGTTAATCATTGCCGCCTCGTTAGAGGCGGGTTCACAGATCAACCGCGAGGGCGCTTCGCGCGCTGGTTGTGGTTCGGGCGAATGCCGCGCCGGACCCAAGAACTGAGACCCGGACCCTCAACCGAGCCCGCAGAGTCAGGCCCTGAGTTCATGTACGGCCCGAGTGGGAGTTGGCCCCGATGCAACGGATATTGAGCGTTTTGATCCTCGGCGGCGGCTTAGCGTTCCTCGCCGGCGAGTTTGCCCCCTCGCCTTCTGATCGCGAAGAACAGATGGCCGCCATGACCCGGATCGTGGCGCGCGCAACAATCCTCGAGCCCGACACCGTTCCAGCCGAACTGCCGGATCTGCGCCGCCCCATTGCCTCGCCGGCTGCTGCTACGGCCACAATACCATCCGCTTCTTCCCCGCCGGCCGGCGCGCCCCCCACCGACACGGCAGCCCTCGCCACCGTCACGATCGCCACCCCGTCCACAACATCTATTGGGCAAACATCTGGCGCGGACATTCAACGCCGTCTTGCCCGCGAGATCCAAGCCGAACTCAAGCGTGTCGGCTGCTATTCCGGCCGCCTCGATGGCTCCTGGGGTGATCGATCGCGCAGCGCGATGACAACCTTCATGGCCCGCGTCAACGCACAGTTACCCACCACGGAACCCGACGTGTTCCTTCTGTCGCTCATCAAGGGGCAGACGGACGCCGTCTGTGGTCCCACGTGCAGCGGCAACGAAGTCAGTGAAGGCGGCCGCTGCGTTGCCCGCACGGTCGTCGCTGATTCTGCGCACCCCGAGACACCAACCGCGCGCACCTCCGAGCCGAACACTTCACCGCCAGCGGCGATCGCGAGCGTACGCACAGAGCCCCTTCCTGGCCGCATGTCCATCGGCGGGCCGGTTTCGACCGGCGGTGCACCCCAAGCTGTCACCGCGGCACCCGTCGAAGAGGCCCTTCCCTGGCGAGCACCTGTCCGCGCGCCCACCGGCCGCGAGCCCAAGTTCGCGGCCCTGACGCCGCAAGACGACTCCGCCGGCCCGATCATCAAAGCGCCGCCGGCACCCCGCCGCGTCACGAAAGTCAGACGGAACTGGGCTGCGCCGGCGCGCCCGAAACCCGTCAAGCGCCGCTACAGCTCGCAGCGTACGGTGCAGATGCTCTTCCTTCACCCCCTCGGACGGATGTAAGTCGGCCATCAATCCTGGCAAGTACTGGCGACGATCCAATCAAGATACGGCGCCAGTCCACCCTCCACCGTCAGCACCACGAACGCCGGAGTTGTATAAGGGTGCCGCGCCTGCGCCGCCGCGATCGCACGCTCCGCCAAAGCAGCGCGCGTCTTGATGATCATCACGCACTCCTGCCCGCGCTCGATCTGCCCCTCCCAGCGGTAGATCGAGACCATTCCCGGCAAAATATTAACGCAAGCCGCCAACCCCTCCGCGACGAGCGCCCGGCCGCCGGCCTCCGCCGTCTCCACATCCGGATAGGTCGCATAAACGAGAACGGGCTTGTCGTGAGCGTCCAACTGAGCGAGCCTCCCCGGGCTTGGCGGCGGTCACCGTTGGGCAACCGCTCCCGTGCTACCCTTACCGATAGCGCCAAACCCTGCCTGAGAGCGAGCCCCCTGCCCGCATGAGCAAACCGTCGAACCCCTACGACCGCATCGCCTTCGTGTCGAGCGACGTGCCCGAGGCCCGCGCGGCACTCGAAAACCTGACCTCGCGCTATGGCGACGCCAAGCCGGCCAACGCCGAAGTAATCGTTGCCCTTGGCGGCGACGGCCTCATGCTGCAGACCCTCCACCGCTACATGAACGACCGCATTCCGATCTACGGCATGAACCGCGGCTCGGTCGGCTTTCTCATGAACGAATACAGCGCAGACGATCTGCGCCAGCGCCTCGCGGCCGCGCAGGTCACCCGCGTCCATCCCCTCTCTATGGTCGCCACCGACATCCACGGCAAAGCAACGAAAGGCCTCGCCATCAACGAGGTCTCGCTCTTCCGCCAGATCCATCAGGCGGCAAAACTCTCCATCTCCGTCGACGGCACGCAGCGCCTCGAAGAACTCATCTGCGATGGCGTCCTTGTTGCCACCCCCGCAGGCTCAACCGCGTATAACCTGTCGGCCCACGGCCCCATCTTGCCGCTCGACGCCAAGCTCTTAGCACTCACACCCATCAGCCCATTCCGTCCGCGGCGCTGGCGCGGCGCCCTGCTCCCCGACAACGCCCGCATCACCATCACCGTGCGAGAACACGAAAAGCGTCCCGTCAGCGCGGTCGCCGATCACATCGAAACCCGCAACGTCGTTCGCGTGGAAATCGAACAGGCACGGCACATCGACCTCTTCATGCTCTTCGACCCCGGTCACTCCCTCGACGAACGCGTTATCGCCGAACAGTTCAGATTCTGACGCGCACTTTACATTCAATCTGAATAGCAGCCTTGAGCGCTGGTACGCGCGCATCTGATCCCACCGAGCATATTGATTTCCGCGCCCAGACGTTTAGCAAACAACACCATGCCGTTTGTCAGGGGTCTGACGGGCTTGTAAATACTATGGTCTGCCCGCCGTCAGGCTTGGTTGAGTGACAGATGCAAGACACATCCCCCGACCCCACGGACGTCAGTCTTCGCCAAATCATCGACGGCAGCCTCGCCTTCATTGGCCTGCTCGCGATCGACGGGACCTTATTGGAAGCGAATGCGCTTGCCTTGCAAGCCGGAGGTCTCCAGCGCGAGGACGTGATCGGCCGCAAGTTCTGGGACTGCTACTGGTGGTCCTACGATGATGAGGTACGCAGAAACCTCCAGGCAGCCCTCGAACGCGCCCGGCAGGGAGAAATTGTCCGCTACGACGTTCAGGTCCGCATGGCGGGCGGCCAGCTGATGTGGATCGACTTTCAAATCGTACCGCGGCGCGACGAGACCGGCCGCATCACCCATTTGATCCCATCTGGTCTCGACCTCACCGCGCGCAAATTGGCCGAAGCCGAATTGCGCGCCAGCGAGCAGAAATTCAGAGGCATATTCGACAACGCAAACTCAGGCGTAGCGCTTGTCAGTCTCGATGGAGGCTGGCTGGAGGTGAATGATCGCCTGTGTGAGTTGCTGGGCTACAGCCGGGACCAACTGACGGCAAAGACATTTCAGGACATCACCCACCCCGACGATCTGCAAGGGGACCTCGATCTGGTCACGCGTCTCATCGCAGGCGACATCGACAGTTACAAATTCGACAAGCGCTACCTGCGCGGCGATGGTAGCATCCTATGGGCCGCCCTTACCGTGGCTTTGCAGAAAGACACTGCCGGCCGCCCACTCCACTTCATCTCCATTGTCAGCGACATAACCGATCGCATCAGCGCCCAACAGCATCAGGTACTCCTGATGTCAGAACTGGCGCACCGCCTCAAAAATCAGCTGTCCATCATTCAGGCGATCGCGCGGCAGTCGGCGTCCGGGATGTCCTCCGTCGATGAATTCCAAGACAAGCTGTACGGCCGGCTGAGCGCACTGGCAGCGTCAGTCGATCTTCTCGTCAATCGGCAGTGGGACACCCTTGATCTCAACGAACTCGTCGCCAAGACATTGGCACCATTTCCTCGCCGTGTGATCGCGGCAGGCGATCACGTAACGATCTCAGGGGATGTCGCAGAAATCTTGGCTCTCGCCTTCCATGAATTGGCGACAAACGCGACAAAGTACGGCGCGTGGTCACGGCCCGAGGGTTCAGTGACGCTGCGTTGGTCGACGCACAACGGACAGATCTTAATCGAGTGGATCGAAGAGAACGGGCCTGAAGTCCTGCCGCCGGCACGCAATGGCTTCGGCCGCACAATCATCGAAACAATTGCCGCCAAGAAATTGAGGGGTACGGCGAAGGTGAAGTACGACCCAGCCGGGCTGCAGTGGCAGCTCAGCTTCCCGTCAGTCTTCACAACGGAAGTTCACGCTTGAGCGCTTGAATTACCTGCTCCATCGCTTCCAAAAACCGGGAGCGATCACGCGGCGTGAATGCGGCGTTGAAGCCCCGGCTCTCTCCGGTCTCGCGCAAATGCCGTTGCAGATCGCGCATCGCAACCGCCGCGCCGATGTTGGCATCAGTGAACGGCTTTCCAGTCGGACCAAGACACCGGGCTCCAGCCTTGAGGCATCGTGCCGCCAGCAAAATGTCTGCGGTCACCACAACATCGGAGGCACCCGCCCGCTCGGCAATCCAATCGTCCGCCGCGTCCGGACCCTCGGCGACAACCACGCGCTGAATAAGGGGATTGTCGTCCAGGCGCATCCAACTGTTGGACACCATATAGATGGTCAGACCATGCCGGTCGGCAACGCGCACCGCCTCTGCCTTGACGGGACATGCGTCGGCATCGACGTAGATCGTTACTCCAGCGCTCGGTTTGACGTCTTGGTTCATGCTCATTGCCTAAATTTCAATCGGTCCAGGACCGACGTGAGCGGCCAACATTGACGAACGCCCGCACCCTGTCACACTGCACATTCTCACCCGCCGCCCCGTGACGGAAGTGCATGCCGATGTCATCTCCGAATCAACTCGCAGTCACCATCGGCCAATGGTCCGAGGCCGGCCCCAAACCCATCAACCAGGATTTCCATGGGGCTCTTGTCCCAGACGGATCCGAACTTGCCTTGAAAGGCATCGCAGTTGCAATCGCTGACGGCATCTCATCCAGCAAAGTCAGCCAGATCGCCGCGGAAATCGCGGTCAAAAGCCTACTGACCGACTACTACTGCGCCTCCGACGCGTGGACCGCTAAGACCGCAGGCGAACGCGTCATCCGCGCTGCCAATGCCTGGCTCTATGCCGAAAGCCGCCGCAACGCACTACACGGTCACATGGGTTACGTCTGCACCCTCAGCGCACTCATCCTCAAAGGCCGAGCGGCGCACATCTTTCATATCGGCGACAGCCGCATCTGTCAGTTGGCCGGCGACAGCCTTGAGCCACTGACACGAGACCACCGCGTGGAGGTCTCCAGCACAGAAAGCTATCTCAATCGCGCCGTCGGCGTCGAACCCGATGTAGACATCGACTATCTCACCACCGATCTCAACGCCGGCGACGTCTTCGTCTTGAGCACGGACGGCGTGCACGAGCATCTCAATCCACGCGAGATGGCCGCGATCATCTCTGCGGCCGGCGATCTCGATGCCGCCGCGCGCGACATCGTCACCCGCGCACTGGCCAACGGCAGCGACGACAATCTGACCGTCCAAATCGTCCGGGTCGACAGCGTGCCCGCCGAAAGCGCGCACGATGTTCTCCTCGGCCTCGATCAGCTCAAGGCGGCCGAAGTCCCGCAGATCCCATGTGACATCGATGGCTTTCGCGTGGTGCGAGAAATCCACGTCACGGACCGCAGCGAAGTCTATGTCGCCATCGACACCGAAAGCGGCGAGCACGTGGCCCTCAAGGTTCTTGCACCCGGCCTGCGGGACAATCCCGACGCGCGCCGCCGCTTGGCGATGGAAGAATGGGTCGCGCGCCGGCTGAACTCACCCCACGTCGTCCGCGCGGTCCGCCCGCATGGCGAGCGCAACAGCCTCTACACGGTCTGCGAGTTGATCGAGGGACAAACTCTGCGCCAATGGATGAACGACAACCCCCATCCCAATCTCGCGACCGTGCGCGCCATCGTTGACCAAATCGCCAAGGGCCTGCGCGCCTTTCAACGCAAGGAGATGTTGCATCAAGATATCCGGCCCGAAAACATCATGATCGACAAAACAGGCACGGTGAAAATTATAGATCTGGGATCGGTCCGCGTGGCCGGCGTCGCTGAAGCCGTTCCCGCCATCGACGCCGGTGACGTGCTCGGAACATTTCAATACGCAGCCCCGGAGTACTTTCTGGGCAAACCAGGCACCTTCAAATCCGATCTCTATTCACTCGGTGTCGTTGCCTACGAAATGGTGGCCGGCTGGCTGCCCTACGGCGACGGGGTCGCCCGTGCCAAGACGCCAAAGGCGCAGGCAGCTCTGATCTACACATCGGCCCGGGAGAATGCCCCCAACGTGCCCGAATGGATGGATGCCGCGCTGCGCAAAGCCGTCAGCATCGATCCTGCCGCTCGCCATGAAGCGCTCTCGGAGTTCGTCACCGATTTGAGCCAGCCCAGCGCCACCTATAAGCGCCCCGCCTTCAGGCCGCTTTCAGAACGCAATCCGCTGCTGTTCTGGAAGAGTATGTGCCTCGTTCTCGCGCTGACAATCGTCGCCCTGCTGGCCACCCGCTAAAAGCCAAGCAACATTGTGCCGATCAAAACGAGACCGCCGTTTGAGGTATGCCCTCTTCAATGTCCGCCGCTCTCACCACCTAAGCCCCCCAACGCGTCACAACATCCGCCAGCGCCGGCCGTTCGCGCTCGTCGGGCTTCTGCGTCGCGGTTCCGATATGCACGAAGCCCGCAATGCGCTCGTTCGCGGCAAGCCCGAAGCCGTCACCGAAAGTCTTCGAATACGAAATCCACTCCGTGATCCACGTTGTGCCGTAACCCAGCGCATTCGCTGCGACGCACAGGTTCATGCACGCCGCCCCGGCGGACAGGATCTGCTCCCACTCCGGCGCGCCCCGCGTCTCCTTCACCCGCGACACCACCGCGATCACAAGCGGCGCCCTGAGAAAACGCTTCCGCTCCGTGTCGAGCCGCACATGCGACGGCGGCTCCGCCTCTTCGCGCTTGCACGCCTCTGCCGCGAGTTCGCCGAGTTTCGCCCGCGCCGCACCTTCGATGATCACAAACCGCCACGGCGCTAACTTCTTATGATCCGGCACCCGCGACGCGATCGTCAGGATCGTTTCCAATTCCTCTGCCGACGGCGCTGGAAGGGCCAATAGATCCGGCTTCACGGAGCGGCGGGTCTTCAGCAGGGTAATCGTGGCATTGTCCGGCATCGGTCACATCTCAATTGGCTTAAGTTGCAGGGCCTTGACATGGCCCACATCGTCCCTCTCGCTATCCCAACCCGCCCTCTGGTACAATTGGATCTATGCGCCGCCGGCGTTTCGGCATCCGTCCACGGCTCAAAACCGGGAGATCCTTGCGTGGCTTTTGTTCGACGCCTCTATCTGCTGCTGACGGCCCTGACGCTTGGGCTGGCGCTTGCGCTCGCGCCGCACCGCGCCGCCGCCGAAACGGCCCCACCCGTCCTCATCATCGTCGACGGCTCCGGTTCCATGTGGGGCAAAATGGAGGGCGACGAAAACGCCAAGCTCTATGGGGTTCGCGATCTCCTCCGCGAACGCCTGCTCGCCGCGCCCTCTCAGTCGCGCATTGGCCTTGGCTCATTCGGCCAGCGCCGCAAAGGCGATTGCAGCGATGTCGAAATCATCACCCCCATCGAAGCTGGCGGCTCGGAGGCCGCCATCTCCGCCCTTGAGCAATTGAATCCCAAAGGCAAAGGCCCCCTCACCGCCGCGATCCGCGAAGGTGCAAAAGCCATCGGCGCGGGCGCGGCCGGCCACATCGTCCTTATCCACGACAATGCCGACAACTGCAGCCAGGACGTTTGCGCCGCCGCGAATGATATCGCCAAAACCAATCCCGCACTCAAAGTCCACGTTCTGAGCCTCGGCCTGTCAAAGCCCGAGCGCGACCGCATGAAATGTCTCGCCGCAACCACCAAAGGCCTCCAGTTCGACGCCGAAAACCAAGCCAACATCGCCACCGCGCTTGGCGACATCTTCACCACCGCCGGCCTCGATCCCGCAGCCGTTGCAGCACCCGTTCCCGCAACCGCTGCTCCTGCCGCCGCGAAAGGTCCGCCCGGTCTCCGCCTTTCCGCGGCGCTCCGCGACGGCAGCGAACCGATCGCCGCCGCCATGTCATGGCGCATCACCAAGGCCGGTGCCGCGCCCGACGCCCCCCCGCTCGTCGAGCGCAAGAGCCGCGAAATCAACGAGACTGTCGATCCCGGCCGCTACAACGTCGCCGTCAGCTACGGACTGATTCAGCGGACGCTTGAAATTGACGTCGGCGACGACGGACCCACGGTCAAACGCGTCACGCTCGACGGCGGACGTCTGGACGTCACCGCCACCGCCAGCCGCCAGGGCGACCAACTCACCGCCCCCGTCATGACGATTTCCGCGCTCAGCGCCGACGGCACCAGCCCGGCCTCAGTGTTGTGGCTCGGCCGCGAAGCCACCGCCGGCTTGATGGTTCCCGCCGGCAAGTACGCCGTCGAAGTCGCCGACGGTCTCGCCCGCACTGTTCAAAACGTCGATATCGCAGCCGGTTCAACTGCTCGTGCCGATCTCGTCCTCGACACGGGCCGCCTGGAATTGTCGGCCACGGCATTCGACGGCGGACCGCCGCTCGAGCGCGTGCTCTATCTCGTGTCCGCCGACGATCCGGCGGCCCCCGAAGGCCGCCGCGAAGTCGCCCGCTCCACGGCATCGCTGGCCACATTCACCCTGCAGGCCGGCACCTACTACATCACCGCGCGCCATGGCGCGGCCGAATTCCGCGATCAGCTGGCCATCTCATCGGGCGATATCGTAAAACGCACACTTGTCCTGGGCGTGGGGCAACTGACGGTCAAACCCGCTGTTCCACAAGCAGCCGCCCAATCGGGCCGCGCCACGGTCACGCGCGTGTTCGACACCGGCGCCGCAAAGCGGCTCGTCGGTCAGAGCACGGCCGCTGTTCCCACTTTCATTCTCTCAGCCGGCCGCTATCGGGTCGAAGCACAAGTGGGCATGTCCAACATTCGCGCCGAACAGACCGTCGACCTCGCAGCAGGCGGCGCCATGACTGCCGATCTCAAGCTCCAGGCCGTGGAGGTCACGATCGCGGGCATCGCCAGCGCCACCGCCCAGGCGGCCATGCGCGACACCTCGGGCCGCGTCGTCTGGCGTTCCCGCACGGGCGATGGCTTCAAAGCTGTCGTCGCCCCCGGTGAGTACGTGATCGAAGTCGAAGGCGGCAGCGGCGAGATACCTGTCAGCATCAAACCCGGCCCTGCCATAACAGTGGATATCGCGACACCTTAGGCCACCGCTCATTTGGGGAAGCCGCGGGCCCTGCCACACTTCGACCACGCTTGCCCCGGATTGAACGACAAGGAAACCACACCAAACGAATGGCACACCCGTCCAACACGCCCTGGCTACCCGTCGGTCACGGCTCCCGGCTCCACGCCGGCAGACGCCGCGGAGTGTTGGCTGTGGCTATACTCACGCTGTCGGTGGCCACTGCCCTGCCCAGCGCTGCCCAAGTGGCCCCACCGGGTTCCCCGCTCGAAGGTTGGGACCTCACCGCCCCCCCTGCGCCCGCCGGTCCACCGCCAGACGGCAACACAACCGTGGTCCCTCGCGCCGGTGAAAGCGAAGCGGTCAAGGCCGGCGAAAAGCCCGTCCAGTTCGTCGCCCTATTGACCGACGACGGCCAGCGGATCGAGCAAGGCATCGTCTGGCGCGTCTATGAAGACACCAGCGTCGCCGACCGCCGTGGCAAACTGATCCTCACCGAACGCGTACCAAGTCCCATGCTGTCGCTGAAGCCCGGCACCTATATCGTCAACGCTGCGTTCGGCCGCGCCCACCTCACGCGCAAGATCGCCGTCGATGAGACTCAGGTTCCCGAACCGAAAGTGGAAAAGTTCGTTCTCAACGCCGGAGGCTTGCGCGTTACGGCCATGCTCGGCGGCAAGCCAGCCCCGCAAGGTTCCGTGACCTATGCCATCATGACCGACCGCGACCAGACCGACGAACGCCGCGTTGTCCTGCAAGACACCAAGCCCGGCCTCGTCGTCCGCTTGAACGCCGGCATCTATCATATCGTATCGACCTACGGCGATGCCAACGCCATCGTCCGCAGCGATGTCACCGTCGAAGCCGGCAAATTGACCGAAGCGCAAATCCAGCACACGTCCGCAAAAGTATCCTTCAAGCTGGTCGAACGCAGTGGCGGTGAAGCCCTGCCTGATACGCAATGGACCATTCAAACGCCCCAGGGCGCCGTCGTGAAGGAGAGCGTCGGCGCGCTGCCTGCCCATACCCTTGCGCCCGGCACCTACACGGTCATCGCCCGCAATCAAAAGCGGGCCTTCCGCCGCGATTTCACCGTGCAGGACGGCCAGAAGGCAGAAGTCGAACTCGTCGCCCAATAGGCTCAAGCCGCCAAGTCAGAAGTTCGTCAGGATCCAATCCGTCGGGCATCGGTGCACGCGCATCAGATTAGCCATCCGGTCCTGATCGGATCGCCGCCCCATCTCATGAAACATCAGCTTGGCCATCTGCCAATGCTCGCACGCCGACGTCAGATCACCCTCGGCGAGCGCAATTTCCGCCAGTTCGATCCGCGCTTCCGCATGCACCACGGGTAACTTCGCCCGCCCTGCCGCCATCACGGCACCCTGCAGCAGCACCGAGGCCTGCGGACGCGCCGACCGCGCCAGCAACAGCCGCCCCAATTCGACACTGCTGCGCGCCAACTGCGGATCATCCCGCGCCGACTTCGCCGCCTCCACCGCCATCCGCAGTGTGTCCTCCTGCTCCTGCAGCGAAAGAACCGGCGCACTTTCAACGCCAGCAGAATGCAGCGACGGCTCGGGCACGTCGCCACCCGCGCCGGATAATCCCATCTGCTCGGATGCGGATGCCGTCATGATGCCGAGCGGTTTAGCTTCAGGAGCTGGGCGACCGGCATCCCGCTCCGGATGTTCGGTTCGCACCGCACGCCGGCCACGCCCCCACCACGCGACGAGCAACAACAGCAGCCATGGCACGCTGACGAGCAGCAGCCCCGCTGCGCCGTCCAATGAAACGCGGATATCCATCGCTTCAGAGCCCCACTCCCCCTATGCACGTTCCAAGCAGCGTCCAATCCGTCGTTCAACATCACTCTAGCGAAACTGCGGCGCGGCCATCAGCCCGCCGTTGGTCCATAACGCATTCGCCCCGCGCGGAAGCTTCAAGCGCGATCCCTCCCCCAATGTCCGGTTGAACGCCTCCCCATAGTTTCCGATTTCAGACACGACCCGTTCGGTCCAGTTCGGCGCCAGACCCAGGTTAGCGCCCAGCGCTGCCTCTTTGCCAAGAAACCGTTGAACGCGCGGATCGGCCAACCGCTCGCTGTCTGACACGGACGCGCGAGTCAAATCGGCCTGCTCCGCTTCGATAAGCGCCAGCAATGTCCAGCGCACCAGCGTCAACCATGGATCGTCGCCCTGCCGGACGAACGGCCCGGTGGGTTCATGCTGAACGAGCTCCGGCATCAACAGATGCTCCGCTGGTGCGGCCATGCGGCTGCGCTCATCGGCGAGCGACGGCAGATCGCCCGTCAACAGCGTACAGGTCCCCTCTTTATAAGCCTTCACCGCCTCAGCCCAGGAGTCGAATGCAGCCACTTGAAACCGCATATTGCGCGCCGCAAAAAACGCACCGACCGCGGTGACGGCGGTCGTTCCCTTTTGCACGCAGATCGATGCCCCGGACAATTCCAGAACGCTCGATACGCCGAATGATCGCGGCACGAGCAGGCCCTGGCCATCATGAAACAGCACACCTGCTGAGCGCATACCCAGATCCGCCTCGCGCGAGAGCGTCCATACCGTACCGCCGAGCAGGATATCGATATCTCCCGCAGCCAGTGCGCGCGGCCCCTCGCCCGCAGTCACCGGCCGGAATTTGACTTTCTCACGTGTCCCAAAGACAGCCGCGGCCACCGCTCCGCAGAATTCAATTTCAAGCCCGCTCCAGCGGCCGGACTTGTCGACTGCCGAAAGCCCCGGCATCCGTTCCGACACACCGCACACGAGATGCCCGCGATCCCGCACCGACTGGAGCACGCCCGCCGCCGCAACGCTGGCCATTCCCGGCCAAAGAAGGCCAACCACGATCACGAAGAACGTTCCGACCCGCCGCCTGACCTGCGTCCACGCTATCATTGCAGTGTCAGTTCCTTAGCACTTGGGTACGCGAACCAAATCCACCCCGGCGCGCCCAGCCTGAGCGATGACCGGCGCACACGGGACAGACACAGCCAGCGCGCATGCTGAACGGTGTCTGTGAAGTCAACAGACAAGCCCGAACGTCACCGCCCGGTCAAGGGCTTGACCGCCGGGCAGAGTTGCTTCACACGGCGCAATTGGCGATTGCACGGCCACACCGGCAACGTATTGGGCAATCCCGCTGCGAGGGAGACTGACGGATGGGCAAAACGGACGACCAAGACCCCGCCCATCGCGCCCCTGCGACCGAGGTCGTCCATCTCGGCCGCGACCCTTTCGCCCATCATGGCTTCGTCAACCCGCCTGTCTATCGCGGTTCAACGGTCCTTTATCCGACACTCGAGAGCCTCGAAGCCAAAACGCAGCCTTACACCTATGGCCGCCGCGGCACACCGACCGTTACAGCACTCCAAGACGCACTGACGGCATTGGCAGGCGGCGCCGCCACCAAGCTCACCGCATCCGGTTATCAGGCCGTCACGACAGCCCTCCTCGCTTTCGCCGAAGCCGGCGATCACATCCTCGTCGCCGATACGGTCTATGAGCCGACGCGCCAATTCTGCGATTATCTCCTGCGCCGCCTCGGCGTTGAGACGCAATATTATGATCCGCTGATCGGCGCCGGCATCGCTGCTCTTTTCCGGCCCAACACGCGCCTCGTCTATGTCGAGAGCCCCGGCTCGCAGACCTTCGAAATGCAGGATCTTCCAGCCATCGCCGAGGCCGCGCACGCAAAGGATATCTGGGTCCTGGCTGACAACACCTGGTCGAGCCCGCTCTATTGTCAGCCGCTCGCACTCGGCGCCGATGTCGTCATCGAAGCTGGCACCAAATATCTCGTCGGCCACGCCGACGCCTTGCTTGGCTTCATCACATCAAACGCCCGCGCGGCCAAACACATCGAACGCGCAGCCGGCACGCTCGGCGTCTGCCCCGGCTCGGAAGAAACCTTCCTCGGCTTGCGCGGACTGCGCACGCTCGACGTCCGCCTCGCCCGTCACCAGGAGACCGGCCTGCTTCTCGCTGAATGGCTCCGCGCGCGACCCGAAGTCGCCCGCGTCCTTCACCCAGGCCTATCCTCAGACCCCGGCCACGCCCTCTGGAAGCGCGATCATAAAGGCGCCACCGGCCTCTTTTCCATCATCCTGAAGCCCATCCAGAAGCCCGCGCTTGCAGCCTTCCTCAATGGCCTCAAGCTCTTCGGCATGGGCTATTCCTGGGGCGGATACGAAAGTCTCGTCATCCCCTTCGACTGCACCAGCTACCGCACGGCCACCCGCTGGCAACCCGAAGGCCCGGCGTTACGCTTCCACGCCGGATTGGAAAATGTCAGCGATCTCATCGCCGATTTGGACGAAGGTTTCGCACGTCTGCGCGCCGCGTCCTGATTAGCGCACGCCGCCCATCCACTTTTTAATCAGCGGCGTCATCGCCAGCAGCACGAGCGCCGCGACACCAACGAAGACCGCCTGCTCCAGAAAGAACTGCGACAGCGCTTCCGCGTCCGTCGACTGAAACTTCGCTCCCAGAACCCCCGCCAGTTTATTGCCGAACGCGCTGCCCAGAAACCAGATGCCGAGCACCAAGCCCGTCGCGCGCACCGGCGCCAGCTTCGTCATCGTGCTGAGCCCAACCGGACTGAGCAGCAGTTCGCCGACCGTCTGCAGGAAATAAAGACCCACCAGCCACAGCGGACTGACCTTCCCTGCAGCCGTCAGCAGCGCGGCGGGCACCATCAGCAGAAACGACGACGCCAGAAACCCGAGACCGAGCGCGAACTTCACTGGGCTCGATGGCTGCGACCCGCCCATTCGTAGCCATAGGGCTGCAAACAGCGGCGCCAGCAGAATGACGAACAGCGAGTTCAGCGCCAAATACCAAGCCGATGGAAAACTCCGCCCCGCCACCTCATTCAGCGTCAGCCGGTCTGCAAAAAGCGCGATCGAAAGCCCGGCCTGTTCAAAGATCGCCCAGAAAATCATGGCGGCGAGAAAGAAAACCAGGATTGCCGCGATGCGCCGCTGCTCCACCTCTGGGCGCGTCGCAAACCACACGATGAGAAGGAGCGGCGCCGACAGCACCATGGTTCGCAACCATGCGTAGCCCGGCCAATCCGAAACCACCATCATGGCCGCCAGCACGCCGGTCCCCACGACAATCGCAATCGTATCCCGCCACGCGGTTGCATCGTGCGGCGCATCACTATCATCGCCATCCCCAATCCGCGATGCCGCCTCCGCCGCCTCGAAGAGCCCCGTCTGCCGGACAAAAATCGCCAGCCCGATCGCCATGCCGATCCCGGCCGCCGCAAACCCAAAATGCCAACTCGATCCCGCATCGAAGCCCGCAGCCGCCAACCCCGCCTTGAAGCCGAGCCCCTGCGCGAGATAGCCCGTCACCAGCGGCGCCAAAAACGCACCGATGTTGATGCCCATGTAGAAGATCGAAAATCCCGCATCCCGCCGCTCGTCATCGCGCGCATAGAGGCTGCCGACCAATGCCGAGATACTTGGCTTGAACAACCCCGTTCCCAGCGCCACGAGGGCAAGACCGATATAAAACGTTGCCGCACCGTGAAATGCGAGTGTGAAATGTCCCAGCGCGATGATCACGCCGCCGATCAGCACCGCCCGCGTCGCGCCCAACCAGCGATCGGCGATGAACCCGCCCGGGATCGCCAGCATGTAGACGGCCATCGTGTAGTTGCCATAGACGACAGCCGCTTCAGCCGTCGTAAACCCAAGGCCGCCCTGCTCGGCTGGCGTCACCATGAACAGAACAAGGATCGCCCGCATCCCGTAGTAGGAAAAGCGCTCCCACATCTCGGCAAAGAACAGCGTCCGCAATCCCTGCGGCTGCCTCGAAGGCCCGCCACCTCGTTCACTGCCAAATAGAAACACCGCCGCCCCTTCCCTTCCGCGCCCCACGAACTGGGACACCGAATGTCGGCGGGACAGCGGTGTCAATGCAAGAACGCAGTCGACCTGACGTTCTTACAAGGGATCAGGCGGAACCGACCGTGTAGGCGACCCACACGTTGGGTTCGGCATAGCGCCCGCGTTGCCTTTCAAGATCGATCTCCAGTGGCACGAGCCCGCCCGCGACCTCATAGGAGCCAGAGCGCTCGAACCGCTGCTCCGTCCAATTTTCCCAGAAACCCACGGGCTCCTCGACCACCATCGAGCGCACGCATGGGCCAACCAATCGGCCACCCGAGGCCAAATGACTTCGAATCCAAGGATCGTAGGGGCGGCCCCTGTCATCGGTCCACGTGACGTAATCCTCGATCGCGACGAACGGATGCCGCGCTTTAAGCGACGGCCGCACGGGTGCCACCAACCCCTTCAATCCCTTGCGCTCGGCCAGCGCCAGAAGTTCGCGGATCATCAGCCGCGCATAGCCCTTCTCGCGATAGATGGCCGGCACGGAAATCGCCAGCGCCCCCAGCGTATCGGCTTCTTCGTCGGCGCCACGCGTGGCCGCCGTCTCGACCACCCAATCCCACCCCTCAGGCGGCAAACCTTCAACGCCGCGGCACGAGAGCGGCACACAATTGGCCACCGCAACCGGATAACCGCGCTCCTCGTCCACAAGGCACAGTTGATAGTCGGCGTAGGTCTCCAGGAGGCGGGCATACATTTCATAGTGGGGCCGGGTGTAATTCAGGTACCCCAAGTCGTTCCACGCGGCCTGTTCGATGGCACTCGCCGCTTTCTTCAAGTCTGGGCAATCGGCACGCGTGCGCACCACAAAACGTGACATGGGATCCTCTCTAGCGGCGAATGGCGGCCCACCCGCACTTGGTTAAAAAAGCGTAAACAGATATACCTTAGGTTGTGCTCAGATTCAAGGTGATGACCCGCAGACGGCCGAGAATCAAAATTTTATCTCGTTTTTTCTGATTGTTATTGGTGAACCTTCCGAGCTGGGTCGGAAGCGATTGCCACTTGCTCGAAAGACATTATTCAACTTTAACGGGTATTGGATCGGGACCCAGGAGGATCCGGACATGCCCGACAATGCTCTAAGTACCCGGGAAGGCGACCTGCGCCGCCTGATGAACCTCACCGCCATCGGCATCACGCTGGCAGGCGTTATTCTCCTATCCGTGATCCTATTTGCCGGCTGGACGGCCAACAGCAGCGCCACCGCACGGGAGGAAGCGCTTCTCGGCAACGCGATGAACCGCTCCATTCTGCGCACCTTGAACGAGCAAAAAAGCGTCGCCTGGTGGGATGAGGCCTACACCACCATCACCCGCCCCGATCCGAGCCCCGAATTTCTCGACAGCGAATTCGGCATCTTCCTGAGCGAGACCTACGGCCACGACGTCGTCATCATCCTCGATCCGCAGAACAACCCGCTCTTCATGTATTCCGGTGGCGCGCGCCGAACCCCAACCGATGTCGAGCGCTATCGCTCCGTTATCGCTCCCATCGTCGCCGAAGTCCGCCAATTGAAGGGCCGCTCTCTTCGTCAGCGGCCCGACCTTTTCGGGATCGATCAAGGACACTACCGCACCATCGGATCCGCCGCGGCAAAGGCCCGCTGGGCCGGTCATCTCCTGGTGGTCGATGGTTTTCCCGCGGTCGTCACCGCCCTCACCATCATGCCCAACGTCGACATGACCCTCATGAAGGACGGTCAACCCCATCTGCTCGTGAGCATCAGACTGATCGACGAAGCCTATCTCAAGGAGCAGGGGCGCATGCTTCTGCTCGACGATCTGACGTTTTCAGCCAAGCCCGTGACGGCCTCCGGCTATGCTTCCATGCCGCTTGAAACCGACGACGGTCAGATTGCCGGCGTCGTGAACTGGAAGACCGAACAGCCGGGCCGCACTCTGACATCGGTGATATTGCCCCTCGTGGCGATCGGCTTCCTGTTAGCGGCGACCCAGGCCCACGCCATGCTGCAGCGGCTGCGCTCCACGTCCACACATTTGGCCCAAGCCGAAAAGCAATCGCGCTACGCCGCCAAACACGACGCCCTCTCCGGCCTACCCAACCGCGTCCACTTCGCCGAGAACCTCGAATGCGTGCTCTCCCGCATCGATCCCACCGGCAAGGGGCAAACCGCCATCGTGGCCTACATGGACGTAGACCGCTTCAAGGACGTCAACGACACCCTCGGCCACTCCGCTGGCGACAGCCTCATCCAACAGGTCGCTGAGCGGCTCCGGTCTCACGTTCGCTCCGGAGATTTCATTGCGCGCTACGGCGGCGACGAGTTTGCCATCCTCTGGCTCTCAGCCGATCCCGACGCTCCCAAAATACTAGCATCCCGCATTGCTCGCGCGCTGCTCGCGCCCATCGAAATCGAAGGGCAACCAGTCACGGTCACGGCCTCCGTCGGTATCGCCATTGCTCCCGATCACGGCCGCACCGTCGATGAAGTGATGCGTCACGCCGACATCGCCCTCTACGAAGCCAAGAACGCCGGCCGCAACCGCACCATCGTCTTCAGCGCCAACATGGCCGAGCAGGTCGAACAGCGCCGTGCCATCGAAATGGACTTGCAAGCCGCCATCGCCAACGACGCCATCGAAGTCGCCTATCAACCCATCGTCAGTTGCGACACCACCGCCATCGTCGGTGTCGAAGCCCTCGCCCGCTGGAACGATTCCAAACGCGGCTTCATCTCCCCCGCAATCTTCATTCCCATCGCCGAACAGGCCGGCCTCATGCCCGCGCTCGGCGAACGCGTGCTTGCCCGTGCCATGCGCGATTGGCACGCCTGGCCGCACTTGGAGGTCTCCGTCAACCTCTCGCCATTGCAGTTTCGCCAGTCCGATATCGTCGCCATCCTGGAGCGAATGACGGCGGAGTACAAAATCGATCCCAAACGCTTCGTTCTGGAAATCACCGAAGGCGTCCTCATGGATGCCGGCGACCGCACGCACAATGCTCTCGATGGCATCCGCAATCTCGGCTTCCGCATGGCGCTCGACGATTTCGGCACCGGCTATTCCAGCCTTGCCTACCTGTGCAATTTCCACTTCGACAAAATCAAGATCGACCGCTCCTTTGTCAGCGGCCTGTCGCGCTCGGCAAACTTCCGCACCATCGTACAATCCGTGATCTCGCTCGGCAGCGGATTAGGCATGCAGATTGTTGCCGAAGGCGTCGAGGTCGAAACCGAAGCACAGTCCATGACCGCTTTCGGCTGCTCTGAAATGCAGGGCTATTACTTTGCCAAGCCCATGCCGCGCGCAGCTCTCGAAACCTTCATCGCGTCCTACACGCCCGTCCCACGCCATGGACTGGAACAGGCACACATCGCCGCCGCCGAATAGCCGCGGCCGACGCCGCGGGGGCGGCAAACAAAAAGGGGAAGTCCGCATGAGCCACGCACTCAAAACCTTGCCCGGCACCGACGAAGCCCCATGGCAGGAGTTCGACCCCGAAGCTTATTTCCAGCACTACTACGGCGAGCCTCACCCCGACGACGACACCTTGACCTATCTCGCCGCCCGCGCACTCCGCGCCGCGCAAACAAACCCTGGCCGCGACCTCGACATCATCGATGTGGGCACCGGACCAAGCCTCATTCCGCTACTCGCAGCCCTCCCGGTCGCCACCCGGCTCACCGCCTGGGAATATGCAGCGCCCAATCTCCGCTGGCTTCATAACGAGATCACATCGCCGCCGCTGAGACCCCAGTGGCAGCACTTCTGGCGTCAGGTGAAAGCGGCCCACAGCAGCGACAGCGATGGCATGAGCCCGCTGCTTCCCCACGATCCCCTGCCTCTCCTCACCCAGCGCGTACGCATCGTGCGCGGCTCCATTTTCGACCTCCCCCGCCATGCTTACGACGCGGCCACGATGTTTTTCTGCGCCGAGTCGATCACCTCTTGTCCGGCCGAGTTCGAAAGTGCGCTCGGCGCATTCCTCGCCACCGTGCGGCCCGGCGGGATCATCGCCGCAGCCTTCCTCGCCGGCTCGTCCGGATACGCCGTCTCCGGACGCCGCTACCCGGCCGTCAAACTCGATGCCAAACAAATCCAAAACGCGCTCAAGTCGCGCCTCGCCACCATCGCCATCACGCCCATCGGCATCAGCCCAAAGGAAGTCCGCAGCGGTTACACAGGGGCTATTTTCGTTTCCGGCAAAACCCGCGCGTGAAAGTCAGAGGCCGCGCAAAGCCCAGTTCTGCCCGCCCGCCGCCATGATGCTGAGGGATAATTCTTGCGAATCACCCGCAGCACGCTGCGCCTCGGCGACCGAATCAGTCATGCGTTGATCGTCCCTTACCTCGGGCACCGCGTTCGATCAGGACCACGCATGCGTCTCAGTGAACACCAAATCCTTGCCGCGCTCTGTCTTGCTGCCGCGGCAGCGAGCGGCACGGCCGTGACCCTGCTCCGCCCGGCTGAGGTAACGGCCGCGGCTCAACAGCCCGCCGCAATCATCCGGTCGATCCCGGTACAAACATCGTCGATCACGCCCCCACGATTGAAATCCAGCCTGGGTTACGGCGACATCTTCGATCTCGGTAGCCAACCCGCGCCCGCCGATCGTTTCGGCTTTGTGCCCCTGCACGCCACCCACGAGTTGGTCGCGGCTCTCGCCGAAGATCATACAGCCGCCGAAAACCCAGAAACTTGGGCATCTGAAACCACTGTCGCCGTCGCCCCGCCGAGCCTCGTCCGCCTGCCCAGCGAGGCCGCCCCGAGGTTACCGTGGCAAAACGTGCCGGGCCTCCCCCAAAAGCCCGCTTCGCTTACCGAGCGCCTGCGCCAAATCGGGCCCACTGCCCAGGAGCGCCTGCATGCCAAGTTCGTCGCCGCCAAGGCGCCCTGGCGCCCCGCCGAATTGGCTCTCGTCGCCATCAAGGATGAAAAGGTCCTCGAACTGCACGCACGCCCCGCCGGCGGCTCCTGGACCTTCATTCACCGCTATCCGGTTTTAGCCGCCAGCGGCATCACTGGCCCCAAACTCCGCCGCGGCGACAAACAGGTCCCGGAAGGCATCTACGGGATTTCGTTCCTCAACCCCAATAGCCGCTTTCACGTCGCCCTGCGCGTCAACTATCCCAATGCCTTCGACCGCCGCATGGGCGAACGCGATGGCCGCAAGGATTTGGGCGGCGACATCATGATCCACGGCAAGGCCGCATCAACCGGCTGCCTCGCCATTGGCGATGCGGCCGCCGAAGAACTTTTCGTCCTCGCCGCCGAAACGGGGCTGAAAAACATCAAACTCGTCATCGCACCGACCGACTTGCGCAAGAACGCTTTGCCGGCACCCGACCCCACCCAACCTCACTGGGTGCCGCAGCTTTATACGGAACTGGCCAGCGCCATGACGCCATACAAGGCCCCCGCCAGTGGCGGCCTACTGTCATTGTTTGCCAACTAAATCTTGAATAGTGCTCAGCGTTGCCCATACGCCAAGATCGCCACAGGCTTTACGCGGGTCTTCTCACTGCGGCTCTTTTGTGCACGACATGCGCGATCCGCATGCTAAAAAAGCGTCACACTTCCTGCTTCACGGGCGATCCGATGACATCCAGAACCGAACTCGCTGCCGGCGCAAGGCCATTGCACGGCATGTCCATTCTCATTGCCGAAGACGATTGGCTGCTGGCCGATACCCTGGCTGTACTTCTCGAAGAACGCGGTGCCCAGATCATTGGGCCCACGCCGTCGACCGGCACCGCCATCTCGCTCGCGGCCAAATCGAAAATCGATTTCGCCCTCGTCGATATGAACTTGCAAGACTCCTTCTCCGATCCGTTGGTGGATACGTTGCAGGCTCACGGCGTACCATTCGCCATTCTTACGGCCTACCGCGCCCTCCCAACCAACTGCGGGGAGCACGCGGTTGCATTGCTGCATAAGCCGATCGATCAAGCCCAACTGTTCGATTTGCTGCAAAGATTTGCGCCCGGCGCGACGGCACGCTGAAGTTTCGATAAAAGGGGTTTGCTAGTGAACTTTTATCCCACCGAAAAAACCATCGTCTTCATCGACGGACCCGACCTGCACGGCATAGCCCGCTCAACCGGTTTCGATATCGACTTCAAGAAATTGAAGAGCTTTTTCCAGGACCGCACACACCTCGTGCGCGCGTTCTATTACACAACCGTCGTTGTTCAGGACCAGCACGCCACCATTAAGCCGCTGGTCGATTGGTTGGAATACAACGGCTTCACCCTCGTCACCAAACCGGCCAAAGTCCGCATTGCCCCCGATGGGCGCCAACACATGAACACGAACATGCGCGTTGAACTGGCCGTTGATGCCTTGGAGTTTTCACAAACGGCCGACCATGTCGTTCTGTTCTCCAGCGATAGCGCCTATTGCCACCTTGTCGCCACTCTCCAACGCCGCGGCAAACGCGTGAGCATTGTTTCCACACTCGCCAACAACGGCGCAGCCGTCGCCGACGACCTGCGCCGTCAGGCCGATCAATTCATCGACCTCGTCGACATCGCGCCCAGCATCCGCCGCAAGATCAAAGACCGCGCCGAACCCACCAGCGCGCGCACGCCAGCCCCCGCTCACACCGCCGATCTCGATCTCGATGACGGGAACTGATCCGGCAGCGACAACACCGTCCGCAAATCCGCAAGCCGCGGCACATCGAAACCTGCTCGATCTTCTGTCGCCACTCTTCGCGATCCGCCGGCTGCACCTTGTGCAGCGCATCGCCATCGCGCTTCTCCTCGTCTTTCTGGCTGCATGGGCACGCATAGCCTTCTTTTCTGACTTGAGCGGCCGATCCACATACGTCCCCTTCCACGTCGCCGTCGTTTTGGCGGCAGTTTTAATTGGCCCCGCCGGCTGCGCCGCTGCCACAATCGCCGCTCTTGTCACCACTCACAGCATCTTCTTTCCAATCCGCGACATCCATGACGCCACGATCGCCGCCACGTTCGCCGCCACGGCAACCTTACTCTCTGCTCTCATCGAACTCTTGATCACGACACAGCGGCGCATTCTCGTCGCCCAACAGAGACAAGAGCGCGACGCTCACCTGAGGCTATTCATCGATCAGGCTCCCGTCGCCATCGCCATGTTCGACCGCGAAATGCGCTATCTCGCCGCCAGCCGCCGCTGGCACCAATATTATGGCCTCGGCGACATCGACCTCATTGGCCGCTGCCACTACGACGTCTTTCCAAATCTTCCGCCTGAATTCCGCAGTTTCCACGATCAGGGCTTCGCCGGGCTATCATTACACTCGCAAACCGACGCCGAAATCCGCCTCCCCAATGGCCAGACCCGCTGGGACCGTTGGGAAATTCACCCCTGGCGCCACAGCGACGGTCAAATCGGCGGCATTACGATTTTTACCGAAGATGTCGCCGCCGAGCGCAGCCTGCGCGAGAACAAGGACCATCTCAAACGCGCCCAAGCCGTCGCCCGCGTCGCAAGCTGGCGCATGGATTTCGCCGCTAACGAATTGAAGGGAACGTCACAAACCTTCGACCTTCTGGGTCAAACGCCCGATGCGCGCCTCGATTACGCCAGCTTGCTCGCGATGGTCCACGAAGACGACCGCGCGTTCGTCGGCGAAGCCCGCCAAAGCGTCGCGCGAGGACAGGCCTACGATGTCGAATACCGCTTCACCGTCGATGGCGGCGAACGCTGGATGCACGAGCGCTCGGAGCCGGAAATCGATGCGACTGGAAAAATCATCGGCGCCTTCGGCGTAATCCAGGACGTCACCGAGCGCAAAGCCATTGAGAAAAGCCTCGCCGCCAGCGAAGAACGCTTACGCCTCGCGCTCGAAGCCGCCGGCATGGCAGTCTGGGACCTCGATCTGCGCACAGGGGACGATGTCTGGAACGATCAGTCCTATCGCATGATCGGCTATGAGCCCGGCGAAATCGCCCCAGGGTTCGAGACCTGGTCGCGCCACATGCATCCCGATGATCGCGACAGGGTCACCCGCAACTTCCTCCAGTCCCTACAGGCTGAAAGCGAGGTCGCCAACGAAAACCGCATGATCGACCGGCACGGCAACATTCGCTGGGTCTCCGCCCGCGGCCGTACCGCAGTCGACGCACAAGGCCGTCCCATGCGCTCCTATGGTGTCATCACCGACATCACCGAACTCAAGCAGGCCGAGGAGCGCGACCGGCTTCTATCGTCCGAACTCCACCACCGCGCCAAGAATCTCTTAGCCGTCGTCCAGGCCGTCGCCCTCCAGACCGCGCGTTATTGTAATCCGGAGCAATTCATCGGCGTGTTTGACCAGCGCCTCAAAAGCCTAGCCGCCAGCCACGATCTCCTCGTCAGTTCAAAGTGGCACAGCGTCGATTTCAGCGCCCTCGTCCACACTCAGTTAGCTCATTTCTCCGATCTCTTCGGGACGCGCATCACGCTCGTCGCCGAAAAAGCCGAACTGACCGCCGACGCCGCACAGGCCATCGGATTAGCCCTCCACGAACTCGTCACCAACGCTGCAAAGTACGGTGCGCTGTCCTCTACTGAAGGCGCAATCACCATTACGCTGACGATCAACGAAACCGGAAGTGGCCCCCGCGTCCATCTCCGCTGGCAGGAACACCGCGGACCCACCGTCAGCCAGCCGGTACGCCGCGGCTTCGGTCATTCCGTCCTCATGAATATGGCCCCCTACAGCCTGGGCGCCACCGTCGATATGCGCTACCAGCCGGATGGCCTGATTTGGGAACTCGACGCCCCCGCAAATCTGGTTCTCAAGCCCGCGGCCTGACCGGCTGTTACGACTCAGCCGCCGCCGGCTTGTCCGCATCGCGCAGCACGACATAGATCGCCGGGATCACCAGCACGGTGAGCAGCGTCGACGACATCAGGCCGAACAACAGCGAAATCGCGAGCCCCTGAAAAATCGGATCGAACAAGATCACCGCCGCGCCGATCATAGCCGCAAGTGCCGTCAGAAGGATTGGCTTGAACCGCACCGCACCCGCCTCCAGCAGGATCTCACGCAACGGCCGCTCCCGGTCCGGCGCGTGCCGGATAAAATCGATCAGTAGGATCGAGTTGCGCACGATAATGCCGGCCAGCGCAATAAACCCGATCATCGATGTCGCGCTGAACGGCGCCCCAAAGATCCAATGCCCGATCATGATGCCGATCAACGTCAACGGTACCGGCGTCAGCACGACAAGTGGCAGCTTCAGCGATCCGAACTGCGCCACAACAAGAATGTAGATGCCCAAGAGCGCCACAGCGAACGCCGCCCCCATGTCCCGGAAGGTCACATACGTCACCTCCCACTCGCCATCCCACAGAAGCGACGGCTTCGACGTATCCAGCGGCTGCCCATGAAACCGGATCTCAGGCGTGCCAAGCGCACCCCAGTTGTGCGCGGCGATCTTCTCGTTCACCGCCAGCATCCCGTAGATCGGCGCTTCGAACGCACCCGCCAATTCCGCCATCACCATCTCGGCCGGCTGCCCATTGTGCCGGAAGATCGGATACGACGCCTTCCCCTCCTCGATCCGCACCACATCGCCCAACTGCACGATCGAGCGCTCGCCCGGCAGTGCATTCGCCGGCACCGGCGTCGACAGCGCCCGCTCCGTCAAAGCCAGCCCACTCTTGGGCAACTGCACGGCAATCTCCACCGGATGCCGCCCACCGCCCCGATGCGAATAGCCGACCGGAACACCGCCGAGATACGCCTGCACGGTGTCGTACACATCCCGCTCGTCGACCTTGTAAAATTCGAGCTGATCCTGCGCGATCACGATCCGCTGGCGCACGCCCTGCACCCCGAAGCTGTCATCGTCATCGACGATGTAGGGCACCGACCGGAAGATCTCGCGCAATTGCGACGCCACAGCGCGCCGCGTCTCCGCATCCGGACCATAGACCTCCGCCAACAGCGTCGCGAGCACTGGCGGCCCCGGCGGCACTTCCACAATCTTCACCGCCGACTTATCCGGCAACGCGAGTGACTTCAGCCGCTCGCGCACATCGATCGCAATCGCATGGCTCGTCCGCTGCCGATCGTGCTTCGGTGTCAGATTAAGTTGCAACTCGCCCTGCTGCGGCTCGCTGCGCAAATACGCATGCCGCACGAGACCATTGAAGTTGAACGGCGCGGCCGTCCCCACATACCCCTGGATCGACGCTAGTTCGTCCAGATCAGCCAACCGCTGCGCCGCATCGCTTAAGACGCGGTCGGTCTCTTCCAGTGTCGCCCCGCGCGGCAAGTCCACGACAACCTGCAACTCGGATTTGTTGTCGAATGGCAGCAGCTTCACCGTCACCAGCTTTGCCGCAACGAGCCCCATCGACAACAGCGTCGCCAGACCCACGAGCACGAGAAACAGCCACGCCCGCCGCCGTGTCGCAAGGATCGGCCGCGCCACCCAGTCATAGAGCGCACTGAGCATCGATGGCGCTTCGCCGTGTCCCGCACCAGCCCCATGCCCCGCGCCGCCAAACCGCAGCATCAGCCAAGGCGTCACGGTCACCGCCACGAAGAACGACAGGATCATTGCGGAAGACGCATTCGCCGGAATGGGGCTCATGTACGGGCCCATCAGACCGGAGACGAACAGCATCGGCAGCAGCGCCGCCACAACCGTCAGCGTCGCCACGATCGTCGGATTGCCGACCTCCGCCACCGCCTCGATCGCTGCATCCACCCGGCTCCGCCCATCCTTCATTGCCCAATGCCGCGCGATGTTTTCGATCACCACGATCGCATCGTCGACCAGAATACCGATCGAAAAGATGAGCGCGAACAAGCTCACGCGGTTGATCGTGTAGCCCATCATCCAGGATGCGAAGAGTGTCAGAAGGATCGTCACAGGTATGACGACGGCCACGACGCCCGCCTCGCGCCATCCAATCGCAAAACCGACGAGCAGGACGATCGAAACGGTTGCAAGCCCCAGATGATAGAGCAGCTCGTCCGCCTTCTCGTTGGCCGTCTCTCCGTAGTCGCGCGTGACGATCACCTCGATGTCATCGGGGATGAGGCGACCCTTCAGATCCTCAAGTCGTTCCTTAACCCGCTCGGATATGACAACCGCATTGGCCCCCGCGCGCTTCGCCAGCGCCACCGTCACGGCTGGAACCCGCGTCAGCGTCCCATCGTCAGCCTTGCGGAAGTGCCACGCCCGGCGCTCAAGAGGCTTGGCACCCACCACCACGTTGGCAACATCGCGCACATAGACAGGCCGTCCGTCGCGCGTGCCCATCACCAGCAAACCGATATCGGGCACCCCCGACAGCGTCTGCCCCGCCGACACCGACACGGTGCGGCCCTGGTCGCGAATATGACCCGCCAGAAACGAGCGGTTCGCCTGCTGCACTTTGTTGACCAACTGCTGCAGCGTCACGCCAAAAAGCGAAAGCTTCTCCGGATCGGGTTCCACCCGGATCTGATCCGGCCGCCCGCCGGCAATAAAACTAAGGCCAACATCATCGAGCTTGGCGAGTTCGATCTGCAGGTTTTCCGCCATGTGATAGAGCGCATTATCCTGCCAACGCCCCGCCGCTTCCGGCTTCGGCGCCAAGGTCAGCGTCAGGATGGCGACGTCGTCGATGCCACGCCCGACGATCAACGGCTCTGGGATCCCGATCGGAATACGGTCGAGATTGCCCCTAATCTTCTCATGCACGCGGACAATCGCCTCGTCCGCCGTCGTGCCGACCAGAAACCGTGCCGTCACCACCGCGCGGTCATCCGTCGTGTTCGAGTAGACGTGCTCGACTCCGTTGATCGCTTTGACGATCGTCTCCAGCGGCTCAGATACCAGCCGCACCGCATCTTCCGCCTTGAGCCCGTCCGCGCGCACCATGATGTCGACCATCGGCACGGAAATCTGCGGCTCCTCTTCGCGCGGCAGCGCAAACAAAGCCAAAAGCCCGAGCGCCAGCGCCGCCAGAAGAAACAGCGGCGTCAGCGTGGAATTGATGAAGGCTTTGGTCAGCCGGCCCGAAAGCCCCAGGCTAACCGTTGTATCGGGGCGCTCAGTCATCATGGCTGCACGATGCGGTCACCGGCCTTCACGCCGGACAGGATTTCAACATCCGTGTTGGCAGCCCCGGGCACCGTTTGCCCCAACTGCACCACCACATCGATCGGCCGGCCGTCCTCGCCCAGCATGCGCACATAATCGAGCCCGAAGCGCTTGAAGGTCAGCCCCGCCGGCAGCGCGATCGCAGACCGCTTGCCCGCCGAGATCCAAACGAGCGTCCGCTCGCCGACGTAGTAGTCCCCGAGCCCGGCGACATCCGCGTCTGCGATCACCCGGCCCGACTGGATCTCTGGATAAACGAGTGCAATCCGCCCCTCGGCACCCGGCCCACCGCTAGCCGGCAAACCGCGCGGGCCCACCTGCAGCGCATCGCCAGCGCGCATATGCCGGGCGTGGCGCTCGGGCACCTCAAGCCGCAGTAAATAGGCATTCGCCGCGATGGTGGCGATGCTCTCACCCGCCATCACCACGCTGCCTTCCGTCACCGGCACTCGGAGAATGCGCCCATCCGCAGGCGCCAGCACTTCGCCCTCTTCCGCCTCCTTCAAAATCACGTCCCGCTCCGAGCGCGCGGATTTGAGATCGTTGGTCGCGACATCGAACGCGGTTGTCGCTTGATCAAGCCGTGCTTGGGGTGCCACGCCGCGCCGCAACAGTTCCGCCGTCCGGTCGAGTTCCGCCTTGGCGGTGGCGACCCGCGATTGGATCGCCACGATCTGCGCGTCCGATGCCTTGAGCCTCAGCGCGATCTTGGGATCGACCACCGTGCCGAGCACCTTTCCGGCTGTCACAAGATCACCCTCGTTGACAGCCAGCGTGGCAACCGTTCCGGGAGTGCGCACGCGCGCCTCGACGACTTTCTTGCTTCGTACCGTCGCCAACACGGATTTGAGATCGTCGATCTCGCGCAATTCGGCCACGAGCGCCACCTGGGCCGCTCCCTCAGGCGCGGCTGCGGTCTCGGCCCCGCGCGCGCCCGGCGCCGCATGCAGCGCCACGATCGAAACACAGATCAAAGCGGCCAACTTGAAGTTTGCCACGACGTGAGCCTCCAGTGCAGAACAGTAGCAGAATAAACCGCACTGCCCGTTACGCCCCTACAGACCCAGGGTCAGTGACGAAAGTCCCAGTCCCACCACACCCTCCCCGAGCTTACGTTTCGGCGTCTTCGCTTCGACGGCGATCGCGCCATTTCTGTTTGGTTTCGGGTTTACGAGTCGCTCTGTCCGGTTTCCGTGGGCTAGCCTCTTCCCTGGCGTCAACGTCCAGCCGTATCCAGCTTTCAACGGAACGCATGCCGGGAGTATCGATGATGCATCCTCCACCTGCGCGCTGGAAGAGTTGCCGATGCGTCGTCGTGTGCCGGCCGCGACTATCGTGCAAGCGGACCGGCTGGGTGGCCTGCGCATCGTGACCCAGCAGCATGTTGGTCAAAGTTGATTTTCCAACTCCCGACGAACCGATCAGCCCAACGGTCTGGTTCTTACTGAAGTAATGTTCAAATGCGTCGAGGCCTTCCCGCGAGCGTGCACTGATGACGTGCACCGGGACGCCGTTTGCAAGTGCCGCTATCTGTCCGGTGAATATCCCCACATCATCGGCCAGATCCGCTTTGTTCAAGATGACGACGGGAGCGGCCCCGCTATCGCCCACGAGCGCGAGCAAACGTTCCAGACGCGCCGGATTGAAATCACCGTCGGGGGCAGTGACGATGAAAACGAAATCAATATTCGCCGCTAACACTTGCGGCCGGTCTTCTCCCGATGCTTTGCGAATGAGGGCGCTCGTGCGCGGCAGGAGGGCTTCTATCCGGGCTGGCCCGTCTGCCAACGCGGGGCGCAAGGCAACGAAGTCTCCCACTGCGGGAAGATCGGACCGCAGGGTGGCCTCGTTGCGCAGACGTCCTGAAAGTTCGGCTGAAACCTCCCCGGCGGTCGTGACAACTTGAAAATGGCTACGGTGCTCACTGACGACACGCCCCGGCACGAAGCCGTCCGCGGCATATTCAGCAAAAGCGTCGCCGCGCAGGGGACTCCAGCCAAAGTGCTCAAGATTCATCAAGAATTACGCCTCCGGCAGCTTGATCTGCGACCAATCTCTTAGCACCCATGGCCCATAAGTGCTAAGGTGATTGGCTAAGCTTCAGCGCCTTCAGCGACTCTGGTGGTCGTAACGCACACGTCGTGCCACGCGCCCAAAACAACCCGCCGCTATTTCTCGTGCCCGCAATCATGCGCGGCATATGTGCCAATGAAAGTTCGTTTCATGTTCCCAGTTCGAAAGCCGACAATGCCCGCCCCGCTGCCGGAGCCGGTCATCCCGCTCGAACAGAGAAAGTCGATCGAAACGCTGATGGCGCATGACTGCCGCTGGCCCATCGGCGATCCGCAAAACGCGGACTTCCATTTTTGCGGCAAGCAAAAGGTCGACGGTCATCCCTACTGCGACTTCCACGTTCGCCGCGCCAACCAACCGACGAGGCCACGCACCGTGTCCTATCCGCTTTTAGCAGGCTAAGGCGGCGCGGGTTACACGGAGGTCTGTGGGCCAGCAGTCTGTCAGGGAATGTGCGAAATGACACAAGCAAATGCGGTATCGAGTGAACTCGACCGGTTGATCACGCTCGGCCACCAGGATGCGAATTTGGTGACAGCGCTCCAACGTAAGTTTCCAAATCTGACTGAGGCCGAACTGGATGCGGGCTTTGCAAAGGTGATTTTAGATCGCGGTTTGAAAATCAATCCTGAGCCGCTTGTTTAGGAATTTTCGCTTGCCAGAGCATGAAAGCAGACGCGCGCAAATCGAAAGTCGGACGTTATGAAACTACAGGTCGGCTACGAGCTCCACTACGAGTTTCCCCAGCCAACCCCCATGATCCTGATGCTGAATGTGCACCATTCGCGGGTCTCGGATTTGCTTACACCGGATCACGCGATCCTGACGCCATCCGTTCCCATCGACGGCTATCGAGACGGCTTTGGCAACTGGTGCAGCCGTCTCGTCGCCCCCGCCGGCGAGATGACGATTACCGCCAATTCCATAATCAATGACAGCGGTCTACCCGATCGGCAAATGCCGGATGCGGCGCAGGTTGCCGTTGAAAAACTGCCCGAGGAAACGCTCGTGTTTCTTCTCGCGAGCCGGTTCTGCGACAGCGACCGCATGCTCGATCTGGCTTGGAAGCATTTCGGCGGCGCGGCAACTGGATGGGCCCGGGTGCAGGCGATCTGCGACTTTGTCCATCACCACATCGCGTTCGGCTACGAACATGCGCGTGTGACGCGATCAGCGTCGCAAGCTTATGAGGAGCGCAAGGGCGTCTGCAGGGACTACGCCCATTTGGCAATCGCATTCTGCCGCGCCCTAAACATCCCCGCCCGCTATTGTACCGGTTACTTGGGCGACGTCGGCACAGCACCGCCCTATCCCCCCGGCGACTTCGCGGCCTGGATCGAGGTCTATCTCGGCGACCAGTGGCATACGTTTGATCCCAGAAACAACACACCGCGCATCGGGCGCGTTTTGATTGCGCGCGGCCGCGACGCAGCCGATGTCGCGATTACGACCACATTTGGCCCGAACACTCTTTTATCATTCCGCGTTTGGACGGACGAAGTGATCGCCGCCTAGCGCCACCGTTGCGTAGCCTTGCTGATGCTTAGCGCTCGCTCAGGACCGGGCGCCGTCACACTTTGCACAGCGGCAGAACCCTGCCAGATGGAGCTCGAAATATTCGTCTCCATAATCGTAGGAAAGCTCTTCGCCTGGCTGGATTGTACGGATGGCGAAGACGTGAAGACGACGGCGATGGAGCCTCACCTCGCAGTTGGGAGCGCACGAGTGGTTGATGAAGCGAGCGATGTTCTCCGGAACATTTCCGTCGATCATCGTCGTATCGCTCGTCCAGAACAGGTACTTCCCTCGATTGTCCCGCATCTGTTTGGCTGTGGCGGGGCGACCGACGTATTCGATGACAAACGAACCCTTGGGTATGCGCTCTTTTGTGAAAAGGCCCCTGCCGCTGTGTGATCGAAGGACCGTGAGCTGAAAAGGTGGACGCATGGATCATCGCTCATCGAGGAAGGATGCAGTTTGATGAACGACTGTCCCACCGCCGCAAACTGGTCAGCTTAGAGCCCCGCTCTCACGAAGAGGCATCAGAGTAAGCAACTGGCGCCGACCCATGCAACCAAATCGCTGCCAGCGCAAACCTCGTCCGCCACCCATTATTTGGTAGAGTTCAAAGATGGCGCGCCCGGCTGGATTCGAACCAGCGGCCGCTCGCTTAGAAGGCGAGTGCTCTATCCAGCTGAGCTACGGGCGCGTCTCAGTTTGGCTACACGGTCCGGACGCGAGCGTCAAAGCCCGGGCGGCAGCGCCCCGTCCGTTAATGGGTCCAATTATACGACCGGCCAAACTTGAAGTTGTCGGCATAGGCCTTGCGCAGCGGCTTACGCGGCGTCGGCTCGATCACGGTGTAAGCGAGGCCATTGCGCGTCGCGTACTGGATGGCCTCCTCCTTGGTCGCGAAGGAGAGCTTGACCTGCTGACGCGTATCCGTCGACGACGTCCAGCCCATGAGCGGATCGATCTGGCGCGGCGCGTTGGGCTCATGCTCGAGGATCCACTCCCGCGTGCGGCCTTCGCCAGATTGCATCGCGGTCTTGGCAGGCATGTAGATGCGGACGGCCATGGTTCGCCCCGTTCGTTGACGTCTAAGAAAAAGTGGTCGGGGCGACAGGATTTGAACCCACGACCCTCTGCTCCCAAAGCAGATGCTCTACCAGGCTGAGCTACGCCCCGATCGCCCACTGTCTGCCGCTTCGGCTCGCCCGGGTCAAGCACTGCCGCACCGCACCGCCCGGATAGACACTTAACGCGCCGCTGCCGTTCCAAAATGCGGGTGCTGAACCTTGTCGCCGGGCTTTAAACCCAGCCTGCGCGCAGCCCCGCCGGCGATTTCCAATACCGCCGTCACCGGCCCCTGCGACGCCACGATCTCTTCCGAGTGCGGTTCGGTCATTTCAGCAATGCGATGCACGGTCCCGTCGGCGCGAATGAACACCATATCCAACGGAATGTATGTGTTGCGCATCCACATCGTGATTTCACGCGGCGCTGAATAGGGAAACAGCATGCCCGTCCGCTCAGGCAATTCGGTGCGGTACATCAGACCCATTGCCTGCCGGGCCGGCGTATCGGCAATCTCCACGTCAAACGCGACGACCCCGGCGGCCGAGACGATCTCCAGCTTTTCCGTCCGCCGTGCGGCCGGTTCTGCATCGCTCGATTCCGCCGTCCCAATGGCGGCACCATACGCCCCGCCCCAAAAAGTAAGGGCCGCCCCTAGGGCAGCCCTCACCGAATGTCGTTTCTTAGTCATGCCTCATCCCATCAATGCGGGGACGGCGGCACGCCCTGTGTCGGTCCGTCCGGCCGCAACTCGGCCGCCATCACGCCCTTGGAACCATAGCCCCAGCGGACCATGAGTGTCTGCCCGGGACGCAGTTCGGTGAAACCGAACCGTCTTAGCGTCTCCATGTGGCAGAAAATGTCCGGCGTACCGTCCCCGCGCGTCAGGAAGCCGAAGCCCCGCACCCGGTTGAACCACTTGACGGAAGCCCGCTCCCAGTCGCTCTCAGCCACAACCTGAACGTGCGTCCGCTGTGGAAGCAACGACGGATGGATAGCCGTGCTTTCATCCATCGACAGGATGTGGAAGGCTTGCATACCCTTCGGGCGCTTGAGCACCTGGCAATGGACCCGGGCGCCTTCATAGGCCGTCTGGTACCCGCCGGCCCTGAGGCAAGTCACGTGGAGAAGGACATCCTGGTGCCCATCATCCGGCACAATAAAACCGTAGCCCTTGGACACGTCGAACCACTTAATGGTCCCCGCGATCTCGAGAACCTCGACGCCGTCCTCGGGCCCCGCGCCCTCCCCGGTCGTCGTCCCGTCGACACCTGTCGACGAGGGTCCCTTGTAGTCCCCCATGTGCGTTACCCCGCTTACTTGTGCTCAAAATACTGCAGCGCCCCTCTCGACGCCCCGGACAATGAAAACGATCGCTGCCCTCTACAGCGCGACCGCTCCAAATCCGGCACCGTCAATTAACCACCCTCAGCCTGCGCCGCTACCCCCATTTTTTTGCCGCCGGCGGAAATGTGCTGTTTTTCACAGCAACACACAAACCACAACACTCTGAAAAAATGGCCTTTTTTAAAATCAGTCCCAGATCGCGACTTTCCTGGGCATAGTCTTCTGAACGACGCACGCCGCAAAAATGGACGCTGATCAATCCACATTTTTCCATCGAATCGGCGGTCTGTGATTCGCCTGATAGGAGCACCATTTGCACCTTCGGCTTCGCATCCTCCGCAGAGACTTTGCATCGATCCTGTCCAAAGGTTATGCACAGCAGCCGGGCCACAATCTGCCAAACCGGTAATTGACGGGTGGCAATTCCGCAACACATCCAACCCACACCGGGCGAAGGAACCTCCATGCGCTTCCTGCACACTATGGTTCGCATCAGCGACGTGGCGACGAGTTTACGCTTCTATTGCGATCTGCTCGGTCTCCAAGAAGTCCGCCGCATCGACAACCCCATCGGCCGCTTTACGCTCATCTTCTTAGCCGCCCCCGCCGACCAGCCCCGCGCCGGCACCGAAATGGCCCCGTTGATTGAACTGACCCACAACTGGGATCCCGAAGTGTACGGATCGGCCCGCAACTTCGGCCACCTCGCCTTCGAGGTCGACGACATCTACGCCACCTGCCAGAGGTTGCAGACGGGAGGAGTCACCATTGCCCGGCCGCCCCGCGACGGCCGCATGGCCTTCGTCCGCTCCCCGGACCTTGTCTCCGTCGAGTTGCTGCAGAAAGGCGCCGCCTTGCCCCCTGCTGAACCCTGGACATCGATGCCCAACACGGGAACGTGGTAAGGCTGCGCGCCTCACCTGACCAAAAAAGGCCACCCCCACTTTGAAACACGTCGCCATCATCGGCGCGGGCCCCGCTGGCCTCGCCGCCGCCGAAACGCTGAGCGCAAACGGTCTGCGCGTCACCATCTTCGAACGCATGCCCTCGCCGGCGCGCAAATTCTTGATGGCCGGCCGCGGTGGCCTCAATCTCACCCACTCCGAAGCGCTCGAAACCTTCCTGCCGCGCTACGGTGCGAGCGCTGCCAATCTCACCCGCTACATTGAAGCCCACCCGCCCGTGGATGTCGTCGCCTGGGCCGAAGGCCTCGGCCAGGAAACCTTCGCCGGATCGAGCGGACGCATCTTCCCTAAAGCCATGAAAGCCTCGCCTCTCCTGCGCGCGTGGCTGCGCCGCTTAGATGCCCACGGCGTCGAAATCAAATTGCGCCACACTTGGACCGGATGGAGCGACGACGGCCAACCACTGATTAGCAACAACGGCGCGCCGCCTGCACCCATCGCCTGCGACGCGACCATCCTCGCCCTTGGCGGCGCCAGCTGGCCGCGCCTCGGCTCCGATGGCGCATGGCGCGAAACACTCGTGAAATCGGGCATAACTGTCACGCCGCTCGTCGCCTCCAACTGCGGCCTTCTCATCGGCTGGAGCGACCACTTCAGAACGCGCTACGCGGGCGAACCCATAAAGCGCCTCGCGGTCACCTTCGAAGGCGACACCCAGCGCGGCGAAGCCGTCATCACGCGCCAAGGCCTTGAAGGCGGCGCGGTCTATGCGCTTTCCTCCACCATCGCCGCGCGCACGCACGGCGGCGGCTGGGCCAACATCGTGCTCGACCTGAAACCCGACGAACCCCACGACATCATTGCCAACCGCCTGCGCCGTCCGCGCGGCAAGGACTCCGTTGCGAACTGGTTACGCAAGTGCCTCAAGCTCTCGCCTGCCGCTATCGGTCTCCTGCGTGAAGCCTCTCGCGACCTGCCCAACAGCCCCGATGATCTGGCCCGCCTCATCAAAGCGCTGCCGCTCACAGTCATAGGCACCTCCGGCCTCGACCGCGCCATCTCCACCGCTGGCGGCGTCGCGTTCGACGATCTCGACGACAACCTGATGCTGCGCGCCCGCCCCGGCACCTTCGTCGCCGGCGAGATGCTCGACTGGGACGCCCCCACCGGCGGCTACCTCCTCCAAGCCACCCTCGCCACCGGCACCGCCGCCGCGCACGGCGTCATCGCTTGGCTCGACGCCACCTGAATCCGCTCTCCATTCACCCACCCCCAAACGTCATCCTCGTCCAAGCGCGCCTCCTTCAGGCGCGTGCCGGACGGTGATCCAGCGCAAGGCGCGCGCGTCAGTGCACCCACAGCGCACGTCCTGCCACTGCCCCCTGCGACAGCCCGCCCCGACCCGCCCGGCACGCCATTGCGCAGACAGGTCAATGGGCAAAATTATTCTCCCTTTGCGCCCCATCGGCAAAGCATTCCGTTCTTTTTTCTAAGCACCCCTTCATTTCCGGATTGGTTTCGCTTAACTTCCCTCCATTCCGGAGGCCACATGACACGTTCCTCAGCCATCCCGCAGCCCACCGGGTCTGCGAGCCAGCCGCTCACGTTCGAAGGCCCCGCCGTGGCGGCGGCACTTGATGCTGCCTTGGCCGCCGAGCCGGACCTGTCCGCGCGCCTCCGCCTGATCGCTGACCACATCCCTGGCCGCATCGCTTTCTCGACGTCGCTCGGCATCGAAGATCAGGCTGTCTTCGCCGCCATCGCGACAGCCGACCTCCCCTTCGACGTCTTCACCTTGGATACCGGCCGCCACTTCCCCGAAACACTCGACACCTTGGAAGCCACCGAAGCGCGCTACGGCCGCCGCATCCGCATCACGTTTCCCGACGCCCAAGAGGTCGAAGCCCTCGTCGCCCGCGACGGCATCATGGGCTTCCGCCACGCCATCGAAAACCGCAAGGCCTGCTGCGACATCCGCAAGGTGCGCCCGCTCAACAAGGCGCTCGCCGGCGCCAACGGCTGGATCACTGGCCTGCGCCGCGAGCAGTCGGCCGGCCGCGCGCACGTGCCCTTTGCCGTTTGGGATGCCAACCAGAACCTCGTCAAACTGAACCCCATCGCCGACTGGTCGCTTGAAACGCTCGAAGCCTACGTCGCCGCCAACAATGTGCCGGTCAATCCGCTGCACGCCCAAGGCTTCCCGTCCATCGGTTGCCAGCCGTGCACGCGCGCCATCCGACCCGGCGAAGACATCCGCGCCGGCCGCTGGTGGTGGGAAAACGAGGACGGCAAGGAATGTGGGCTCCACAATCGCCCTAAGAAGGACGCTGCAGCATGACCGCGCAATTCACCCATCTCGATCTGCTCGAATCCGAGAGCATCCACATCTTCCGTGAAGCCGCAGCCCAGTTTCGCAAGCCCGTGCTGCTTTATTCGATCGGCAAAGACTCCACCGTACTCCTGCATCTTGCCCGCAAAGCATTTTGGCCGGGCAAGCTGCCGTTTCCCGTCCTCCACGTGAACACCACGTGGAAGTTCAAGGAAATGATCGCCTTCCGCGATCATTGGGTGAAGGAATTCGATCTCGACCTCATCGAGATGACGAACCACGATGCTATCGCCAAGGGCATGAACCCCTACGACTATGCGCCGTCCGTCTACACCGACATCATGAAGACCGTGCCGCTAAAAGCCGGCCTCGACCAATACGGCTTCGACGGCGCCTTCGGCGGCGCCCGGCGCGACGAAGAAGCAAGCCGCGCCAAGGAACGCGTCTTCTCTTTTCGCGCCGAAGGCCACCGCTGGGACCCGCGCCGCCAGCGCCCGGAGATGTGGCGGCTTTTGAATGGCCGCCTCGGCGCCGGCGAAACCGCCCGCATTTTCCCGCTCTCCAATTGGACCGAGCGCGATATCTGGCGCTACATCCTGCGCGAAAAACTCGACGTCGTGCCGCTGTACCTTGCCAAGGAGCGCCCCACCATCGAGCGCGACGGCCAGATCCTCATGTACGATGATAACCGCTTTCCGCTAAAGCCTGGCGAAGTGCCCGTCATGCGCTCCATTCGTTTCCGCACGCTCGGCTGCTGGCCACTGACCGCCGCCGTCGAATCCACCGCCACCACACTGGAGGACGCCGTCGCCGAGACGCTCGGCGCCCGCACCTCCGAACGCTCCGGCCGCCTCATCGACCACGATCAGGTCGGCGCCATGGAGAAGAAGAAGCAGGAAGGTTACTTCTGATGACCGCGCAACCGGCCCTCAAGGATTCCAACGTGACCCCGCTCGTCCAACCCGCAGCCGGCGCCGTCGCAGACGTCGCCCCCGAACTGTCCGGCATGCTGCGCGTCTTGACGTGCGGCTCCGTCGACGACGGAAAATCCACTCTCATCGGCCGCCTGCTCTGGGACGCCACCGATCTTTTCGACGACCAGCGCGCCACGCTTGAACGCGGCCGCAAGGTCGACGGCGGCAACCCCGATTTCTCTCTTCTGATGGACGGCCTGGTCGCCGAACGCGAACAGGGCATCACCATCGACATCGCCTGGCGCTACTTCGACACCAAGACGCGCCGCCTCGTCGTCATCGACAGCCCCGGCCACGAGCAGTATACGCGCAACATGGCATCGGGGGCCTCGCACGCCGACGTCGCCATCATGCTCATCGACGCCCGCCACGGCATCAAAACGCAGACCCGCCGCCACGCCGCCATTCTCGACCTCGTCGGCCTCAAGCGCGTCATCCTCGCGGTCAATAAAATGGACCTCGTCGACTGGTCGGAAGCGAAGTTCCGCCAGATCGAACATGACTTCCGCACCCTCATGTGGCGCTTCGGCTTCCGCGAGGCCGTCGCCATTCCGGTGGCCGCCGTCTCCGGCGACAATGTCGCCGAACGCTCCAAGCACATGCCCTGGTACAAGGGCCCATCGCTTTTGGAACACCTCGAAGAAATCCCAAGCCGCGGCACCGAGCCCGTCGGCGCCTTCCGCATGCCCGTTCAAACAGTTCTCCGCGACACCCGCGCCGATTTCCGCGGCCTAGCCGGCACCATCTCGTCGGGTACCATCCGCGTGGGCGACACGGTGCTGGATCCCGTCAGCCGCCGCACCGCGAAAGTGCAGCGCATCGCCACCATGGACCGCGATTATCAGGAAGCGGTCCAAGGCCAAGCCGTGGCCATTCAGCTCGATATCGATCTCGACGTCTCACGCGGCTCCGTTCTCGCCGCCCCCGAGGCCGCCCCAGTGGTCGCGCGCACATTGGAAGCCCGCTTCGTCTGGCTCTCCGAGACACCCTTCGACAAAAAGGGTAGCTACCTCGTCCGCACCGCCACCGATCTGGTCCCCGTGACGAACATCGAGATCAAGTCGCTACTCGATCTGGAGAGCCTCGCTGTCCATCCCGCCACCGCGTGCAAAGTCAATGACATCGCGATTGCGAATGTTGCCCTCGGCCGCGCCACCGCGATCGACCGCTTCGTCGAAGCCCAGGAAACGGGCTCCTTCATGCTCGTTGACGCCATCACCGGCGCTACGATCGCCGGCGGCACCGTCACGGCCGCAAGCCCCGACATTCAGCAGCAGGACAACGTATTCCTCCTGACGCGCGCCATGCTCACGCGCGGTCTATGTTCGGACATTCCCAACACGCCGGAAGGCGAAGCCGAATTCCGCCGCCGCTCCAACGAAGTGGCGCTCCTCCTCCGCTCCGCCGGCGTCGCCGTCGAGGTTGAAAGCCTGCCGGACTATGTGATCTAACACTCCTGAATTTGTCCGCTGAGATCGCGGAACGCTAAGGGCCGCGAGCGTATAACTCATGACAGAAGACATCCTGTTTTATATCCTCGTCGGCTTCATCGCCCAGATGGTCGACGGCGCCATCGGTATGGCCTACGGCGTCATGTCGACCTCCGTGTTGCTGAGCTTTGGCGTCCCGCCGGCAACAGCGAGTGCGTGCGTTCATGCTGCTGAGACGTTCACCACCGGCGCCTCCGGGATGGCGCACTGGAAACTTGGCAACGTCGACAGGCGACTCATCTGGCGCCTCGCCGTGCCCGGTGCGATTGGCGGCGCGGTCGGCGCCTACGTCCTGACCAACATCCCCGGTGAGGCCATCAAACCCTTCATCAGCGGCTATCTTCTGCTGATCGGCATTTTCATCATCTATAAGGCCGTGCACCGAAAGCATTCGTTCGTGGACGAGCCCCCCAACAACGTGGCCCCACTCGGATTAGCAGGCGGATTCGTCGACGCCATCGGCGGCGGCGGCTGGGGCCCGATTGTCACCTCCACTTTGCTGGGACAAGGCAATCACCCGCGCTACACCATCGGCTCCGTCAGCATGGCGGAATTCTTCGTCACGCTGACAATCTCGGCGACCTTCATCCTCACCATCGGCCTCGAGTTGTGGCCGACGATCCTGGGCCTCGTGATCGGCGGCATCATTGCCGCCCCCTTCGCCGCCCTGGCTGCCAAACACCTACCGCCCAAAATCTTGATGATCATCGTCGGCATCGTCATCATGCTGTTGAGCTTGCGCACGATTATTACGTCCCTAGGCTGAGCACACGAGCGCATGGACGTTCTGATCGCCAATTCGCTCGGCCTGATCCTCGGTGGCGGTTTCGTCATCGGGTTCCTGATCGGCATCACGGGCGTCGGCGCGGGCTCGCTCACCACCCCGCTCCTCATCTCCGGCGTCGGCGTCTCCCCCGCGATTGCCGTGGGCACCGATCTCCTCTTCGCCGCCATCACAAAAGCCAGCGCCGCCTGGCGCCACCAGCGCTTGTCCAACGTCGATTGGCCGATCCTCGGCTGGCTCGCCGCCGGCAGCCTGCCCGGTGCCGCCACCGTCCTCCTCTGGCTCTACATTGTTGAACCTAACACCGAACTCGTGGCCTGGTATGTCAAACGAGGCCTTGCCCTCACCCTGATCGTCAGTGCCGCCGCGATCATCCTCTTCCCCGTCCTCAAACGCTGGCAACCCCAGGGCTTTGATGACCCCATCACCGAAACGCCCGTTCGCCGTCTGCCCACGCTAGTTTTTGGACTGATACTGGGCGCCGCGGTCGCCCTCACGTCCGTGGGCGCGGGCGCCATCGGCGTCGCAGCCCTCACCGGCCTTTACCCTTACATGCTGGCCCGCCGCGTTGTCGGCACCGACATCGTTCACGCCGTCCCGCTGACGTTCGTCGCCGGCCTCGGCCACGCCGGCATGGGTCACATCGACGTCACACTGTTGATTGCCCTCCTCTGCGGCTCAATCCCGGGCATCCTGATCGGCTCGCGCCTCACCGGCAAATTGCCTGACTGGACGCTCCGCATCGGCCTCGCAGCCGTTCTGCTCTTCGCCGCCTACACGCTCCTCACCCGTTAAAGGCCCCAACCTTGCGACCGGCCGTCGCCGGGCCTACACTCCGCCTCGCGAATGGAGACGGGTGCCATGATTGAATATTCGAATCTTGTGGAAGTCGGCGCCACATCGCATGCGTTCGATGCTGGCGAAAAAATCTTCAAGCAGGACGACCCCGCAACCCATCTCTATATCGTGCGCACCGGCCGCATCCAGATCGTCACCTACGGCACGGTCCTGGAGAATGTCGGCCCCGGCGGCGTCTTCGGCGAAATGGCGCTGATCGATCAGGCCCCGCGCAGCGCCGCCGCTATCGCCATGGAGCCCACCGAAGTCCTCGAATTGAGCCGCGCCCAGTTTCTGGCTCTCGTGCAGGAAACGCCCGAGTTCGCGCTCCACATCATGGCCACCCTCGCCAACCGCATCCGCAAAATGAACGCGAGTTTGTAGCGCGCAACCCAATCCCGGAACGTCATCACGACGCGAACCTGCTCCACCGTCATCCTCGAACGAGGGAGCGCAGCGACCGCTGTTCGGGGATCCAGCGCAAGAACTGTCGAAGACACTGACAACAAGTGTGTGCGGCTGCGGCGCTGAGCTTAGCGCTGGATCCCCGGCCGGCACGCGCCTGTGGCGCGCTTGGCCGAGGATGACGCGAGGGGAATTCGGGGTCAGACCCCTGCTTTGACCCCATTCGCCCAATTCAAACCTTCGCCAGCACCACGTTCTCGTGGAAATTATTCCCCGCCGTCGTCGCGGCCACGATCCCGACCCGCACGACGAAGTTGCCGAAGTGCTCAGCCGCAGTCCGCTCTTTTGCATACCGCTTGATGATCGGCTCCAAGAGCGCCAGGATCTGCTCCCGGTTCACATCCTGCGCATAGATCTTCGACAGGCGCGTCCCATCGAACGCCGCGCCTAGGTACAAATTATAAAGCCCCGGCGCCCGCCCCACGAACCCGATCTCCGCCAGATACGGTCGCGCGCACCCATTAGGGCACCCGGTCATGCGGATGACGATATCCTCCTCACGCAAGCCCGCCTTATCCAGAATGTCTTCCAGATCCGTAACGAGACCCGGCAGGAAACGCTCGCTCTCGGCGAGTGCCAGCGCACACGTCGGCAGCGCCACGCACGCCATCGCATTGCGCCTGAGGCCCGACGACGTCCCGATCGTCACGCCATACTTCTCAAGCAGCGCCTCGATCTTCGGCTTCATCTTCGCCGTCACATTGGCGATGACGAGGTTCTGGTTCGAGGTCACGACGAAATCGACGCCACCGCCTTGCGCGATCTCCCGCAGAGCGGTCCGCATCTTCACCGTGGCGGTATCCTTCACGCGCCCGTTCTCGACATAAAGCGTCAGATGCCACTTCTTATCCGCCGGCTTTCCATCGAGCGTCTGCCGCCATCCGATCGGATCGCCCGTAGATGTGAACGCGTAAGGCCGCGGCGCACCGAGCTTGAACCCGCACCGCTTCTCCACCTCCGCCCGGAACGCGTCGATCCCGACCCGCTCCACCGTGTACTTGAGCCGCGCATTTTTGCGCACCGCCCGGTTGCCCCAGTCGCGCTGAACCGTGACGACCTTCTCACCCACATCGATGGCCTGATCCGGCGTGCAGAAGCCCATCATGTCGGCCGTGCGCGGAAACGTATCCGTCTCCCCGTGGGTCATGCCCATGCCGCCGCCGACCGTCACGTTCCAGCCCACGACCTCGCCCTTCTCGACGATGGCGATGTAGCCCAAGCAATGCGCAAAAATATCGACGTCGTTATCCGGCGGCACCGCGATCACGGTCTTGAACTTGCGCGGCAGATAGAGCGGCCCATAGATCGGCTCGCTTTCCGGCGTCGCAGGCGACGTATCGATCACCTTCTGATCGTCCAGCCAGATCTCGTGATAGGCGCCCGTGCGCGGCAACAAATGATCGCTGAATGCGATCGCAAGCTTTTCAGCTTCCTTGTGAACCTTCGACAAAAACGGATGCGACGCCGACATCACGTTGCGGTTCACGTCTCCGCAAGCCGCAATCGTGTCGATGCACGCCGCGTTGATAGCCTGCATCGTCCGCTTCAGGTTTGACTTAATCACACCGTGATACTGAAACGTCGCCCGCGTCGTCAGCCGCAGCGTGCCGTTCGCATACGTGCCGGCGATGTCGTCGAGCTTCAGCCACTGTTCCGGCGTCACCACCCCGCCCGGCAGCCGCAGCCGGATCATGAACGAAAACGCCTTTTCCAGCTTCTTCTTCGTCCGCTCCGCGCGCACGTCCCGGTCGTCCTGCATGTAGGACCCGTGGAACTTCAACAGCATCGTATCGTCTTCGTCGATCGCCCCGGTCTCGACATGCGTCAGACCTTCCGCGATCCCGCCGCGCAACAAGCGGCTCTTCTCTTTGACGATCTCGTTCTTGGCGCGTTCGGTCATTGCTCTCTCCGGAATCTCTTCCCCCTCTCCCCGCGCGCGGGGAGAGGGTCAGGGTGAGGGGCAGCCGCTTGTTCAGCGCGTCGCCACACCTACTCCTGCAATCTCAATATACATCCCGCTGATAGCGCCCGGCCTTGGTCAGCTCCTTCAGCTTCGCCCGGCCCGCCTCTTCGTCGCCCTTCAGCGGCTCGGCGAGGATTTTGACAAGCGTGTTGTCCACGTCCTTCGCCATGCCCTTTTCATCTCCGCAAACGTAAAGATGCGCGCCCTCGTCGAGCCACGCCAGGATGTCCTGGCGTTGCTCCCACAGTCGATGCTGCACGTAGATCTTCTCCGGCTGATCGCGCGAGAACGCCACGTCGATCTTCGTCAGCGCGCCCGACGCCAGATGTTCCTGCCATTCCAGCTGATAGAGGAAGTCGTTTGTATAATTGCGCTCGCCGAAGAACAACCAGCTCTTGCCGGAAGCCCCCGTCTCAACGCGCTCCTCAATGAACCCGCGATAGGGCGCAACCCCCGTTCCCGCACCAATCATGATGATCGGCCGGTTGCCGTCGGCAGGCAGGGCGTAATGCCGGTTCGGCTTAACGTAGATGCGAACCTTGTCGCCCACCTTGCGCCGGTCGGCGAAATATGTCGACGCCACGCCGCCACGCTTGCGCCCGTGGCTCTCCCAGCGCACCGCGCCGACGAGCAGATGCGCCTCACCCGGATGCGCCTTGATGCTGGACGCCACCGAATAAAGCCGTCCCGGCAACGGCCGCAAAAGCCCGAGCAGCTGCTCCGCCGTCAGCTTCTCCGGATACGTCGCCAGCAGATCGACCAACTGCCGGTCGGCCGAAAACTTTGCCAGCGCCTCGGCGTCCGTGAGCGTCGCGACATCCTTACGGCCCGTGAGCTTCGCGTAAGCATCCACCGTCGCCCGCGACAGCGTCGTGATGTCGTAACCCTTCGCGATCTTCAAGACGAGCGAGGCATCACCGTCGAGCCCGACAGCGCGCGCAACTTCGGCCGCCAACGCCGGATCATTCTCCGGCAACACGCCGATTGCAGCACCGGGTTCATAAGTGAACCCATCTGCCTCGACCGCCAATTCGACGTGATAAGTCTCCCGCGTCGACCCAGAACCGTTGAGATTCACAAGCGCCGACACTTCCGCTTCCGCCGGATCTTCCGCGGTGTAAAGCGGCTCGGCCGGCTCATCGTCGGCGGCAACACCCTTGAAATCGACATGCACCACCGTCGCCGAAGGCGCTTCGACAGCGGGAGAAAACTTCTCCAACATCTGATCCGTCCACGCCGCCGCCTGCTTGGCGAAATCCAGATCGAGATCGATGCGATCGTGAATGCGCGTTGCGCCGAGTTCAGTCAAACGCGCGTCGATCTTCTTGCCCGTCTCGCAGAAATTCACATATGCCGTGTCGCCCAGCGCCAGCACCGCATACTTCACACCATCGAGACGCGGCGCGGCATCGCTCATCAGATCCTTATAGAAGTCGACGGCGCGTTGCGGGGGATCACCCTCGCCCCAGGTCGAGATGTAAACTGCAAGGTTCTTCGACTTGGCCAGCGCCGCCACGTCGATGTCGCCCATATCGACGACCTTGGCATCACAGTTGAGTTTCCCGGCGAGCTTCTTTGCCTTGTAAGCGAGCGCTTCGGCATTGCCGCTCTCGCTGCCGTACAAGATCGTCAGCGGCACACGCGGGCGCTGCGCCACCGCCTGCACGGCAGCCGCCGCCCCCGCACCACCTTGCGCCGCATCCAGACCAGCCAGAAATCCGGAGAGCCAACTGCGCTGCAACGGCGTCGAGCGCTGCACGAGTTGATTGAGAAACGCCAAGTCTTCAGCGCTGAAAGGCGCGTTCTTAGGCAAGGGAGGCAGGGCCACGAGATCTCTCTCCTTTAGAGGGCGTCGGGGGCGGACGGCGCATGCGCGGCCTCACCCACACGGTCGGACGGCGCGCGGTACACGTGCACCTTGTCCGGAATGGTTAGGTTGGCATCGCCCCATGCGAGCCCACCGAAGATGATGGCCGGCCCGGTGATAGCGAATGCGGCGATGGCGTCGATGAGATCGCTGAGCGTCGTGGCCACTGCGATTTCGTTTGCGCGCGTGCCGTTCTCAACCACCACGATCGGCAACGACGGCGGCGCCCCCGCAGCGATCAGCTTCTGGCGCAATGTGCGCGCAGTGCGCACGCCCATGTAAATCGCGAACGCCTGTCCCGGTGCCGCCAGCGCCGTCCAGTCGAGATCGATATCGCCGTCCGCCGTTGCGCCCGTCACCAGCGAAAACTGGCGCACGCTTTCGCGCAACGTCAGCGGCAGCGCAATGCTGGCCGCGCACGCATGCGCCGCCGTGATCCCAGGCACGATTTCGATGTCGATGCCGGCAGCCCGCACCGCCGCGATCTCTTCCGCAGCGCGCCCGAACACGAAGCCGTCGCCGCCCTTGAGCCGCGCCACGACGTGTCCCTTGAGCGCCTCGCGCACCAGAATGCGGTTAATCTCAGCCTGCGATGTGGATGGCCCACCGGCTTCCTTGCCGACGGAGATAATCACGGCATCCGCCCGCGCATGCCCCAGCACGCCCTCGCCCACTAAGCGGTCCACGACGAGCACGTCGGCCGCAGCGATCCGCTGCACGGCCCGCACGGTCAGGAGATCCGGATCGCCCGGACCGCAACCGATCAATTGAACACGGCCCGGCGCTGGTGCGCCCGCCGCATGCGAACCCGTCATGCGAACCTCTCCGAGGCGATGTTTACGGCAGGCGCTGCCGCTTGGACGCCCTCTACTGAAGGTGTGTCCTGCGACGGTCCCTGCCAGAAATCCAGCCTGAATTAACGGCCACGGCCGCGCCAACCCGCGCGCCGCATCATTGCAACCAAGATGAAAGAAGATAACACAGCAAAATCATGCTTCAAGTGAAAAGATTTTGACCACGAATAGAGCATTATATTTCGTCTATAGGCCTAATTTGGGTTCGTTTTTGCGAATAGCTCGCGCATTCTGCCAGCCCATCCGCCCGCAGCCTGCCCTCCCGTGCGCACCTCATTTGACCCCAAGCAAAGCTTGCCTTATCGCCAGCTAAAGTTTTGTTAGATCACACGCTTTCGTGACCCCAAGTGACTTGATGGAGGTGCGGCAATCGTGTTCTTAGAACCAATCGAGATTGGCGCGAAGCCGATTTCCCGAATGACCCGGGCGGGAGACCTGGATCAGGAAGGAAGGCCCTCGGGAGGGGCTTTCGAACGCAAGACCAAAAAACGAAAAGTGGAAACGCTGTCTTTGGAGGACACCATTATGAA
>PERL01000019.1 GCA_002928735.1 Hyphomicrobium sp.
GAATGCGTCACCCTCCGTCAGCAACTCTGCACCCCGCCCCACGTCACAAGACGCCTCTTAAGCGACGCCCCCTTCAATGAGGGACGGAGATGCGGGGAGTGTAGCGGATGGCAGTGGGGGCGGGGATAAGTGCGCAAACTTTTCTCGCAACGTGCGCACAACTCAAGGCCCGCTGCCTCGCCCCCTCCCTTAGTCGTCTCCGCGCCGGTCCAACATCACAGCCGTCGGAGCGTCCAGTGTCCAGATGACGCCCGCCGTCTGAAAGTCGTGGGTCACCTTCCCGGAAACAGCGGACGCGATGAGTTCCTGAACCAACCGTCCGCCGAACCCGCGCCGTTCGGGCGGCGTCACGGGAGGTCCGTCGGCCTCACGCCATTGCAGCTGAAACCGGTCTCCGCCAGCAGCCGGTACGACGGTCCACGCGATATGCACCCGGCCCCGCGGAACCGAGAGTGCCCCATACTTGAGGGCATTGGTAGCAAGCTCATGAATGGCAAGACCGATCCAATGTGCGGCATGGGTCGACATGTTCAACTCCGGCCCGTCGAAGGAATTTTCCGTTCCGCCGGCAATCGCCGCTAATTGAGTGTGGATGAGCTCATGTATTTCAAGGCCCCGCCAGTTATTGGCGATTAGCCGGTCGATGGATTGGCAGTAGGACGAAAACCGGGCGGCGAACCGCTGATCAAACTGTTCCTTCGTCGCGCAATGGATCATCGTCTGGCGCGATAGGGCCTGGATGACCGACAGCATGTTCTTCATGCGGTGCTGAAGTTCATCCATGTCGACAGTTGCTTTCGCGCCGGCGCTACGCGCGAATGGAAGCTGACCGTTAGCCGGTGGGTTCGAACTCCTGAAGTCCTCAGCATAACTCCCTCGTTCGACCGACGGCTTGTAGCTAAACATAGCGAACTCCCACCCAAATACTGCGACTACCAAAGTTAGACCGTCGACCCCATCACCGTACTGGTCTGGAACGGCGGACGGAATTTCCGCCTGCGATGATCCGGTCGAGAATGGCCGCCGCCTCCCGATGCAGCGCAACGTGTTCCGATGTTTCACCGGCACTTCGATGGGCGGTGGCGGCGTCCGTGATCACATCAATGGCATCCTTTTCACTGATGATCCGAAGATCGCCCAACGCCAGCAGCAGCGACTCGCAGATCGACAAAGCAGCAAGACCGGACGCAGAATTCGATGTGTCGATGGAATGCGTCATTCACCTGTACCTCGCGGACGCAAGACGGACCTCCGCCTCAACGACAGTCGAATACTATGATCTTGTGGATAGCGGTGTGCTAACTCAGGCTAGCGACCCTCATAAAAAATGAGCTAAATGCTCGCAGCGGGCTTCAGTAGTGGACTGGATAAATGCCTGAAACCGGCGGCTTTCTAGAGCGCAAACTCAGTACGTTCGTCCGCTTGTCGGAGGAGGAAAAGCGATGCTTGAGTGAGATTCAACAATCGCCGATGTTGGTTAAAAGCGGTCATGAATTGACCCGGCAGGGTGAAAGCACTCACGTAGCTTATATTCTGCAGCAAGGCTGGGGTTGCAGTTTCAAAGACCTGCAGGACGGCAGCCGGCAGGTGATCGCTTTTCCGGTTCCAGGCGATTGCGTCGGATTGCGAAGCGTTCTCCTACGCACATCGGACCATGGGTTCACGACGATAACGGACGCTCAGGTGAGCCGCTTTGAAGTCGCGCGAATCCTCGAGATCTTTGACCAGTTTCCCCATCTCGGATCGGCAATTCTTTGGGCGACATCGCGCGATGAGGCGATCACCGTCGAGCATTTGGCCAGCATTGGGCGGCGGACCGCCATCGAGCGCACGGCGCATTTCTTTTTGGAATTGAGCGATCGTCTGCGATTGGTCGGGCTGGGCAGCGAAACGGAATTTGAATGCCCCCTGAACCAATACATCCTGGCTGACGCACTGGGCCTCAGCGCCATTCACGTCAATCGTGTGCTGCGCGAGTTAAGGGAAGTCAAATTGCTGACGTTCCAGGACCGTCGCGTCGTCATCCATGACCGCCGCGGATTGATCGATCTGGCCGGATACGAAGAGGTCGATCAGACCCCGATATTGGAGAGAAAAAGCTGAACGCGCATGGGACGGCCTAATGCCGCCCTCCCAAAATTACAGATCCCGCCCCCCTGTTCCCCCCGTGACAGCGCGGCGGCCGCACCTCCCCTATACCTGTCCTCATCGAAGTGAACCGGCCCTGAGCGGCCAGCAACGGAAAGAGGATACGCCGATGTTCAAGTCCATCTCCAAGCCCGCCGCCCTGATCCTGGCTCTGACCGCCGGTGCGTTCGGCGCACTTCCCGCCGAAGCCGGTGGCCGCGGCAAGGAATATTTCTCCCAGACGTACGTGTCGAAGAAGCCCATGCACGGCTACGAAGGCCGCGCCGGCGACTACTATTGCAGCTACGTCCGCATCCCGGTTCACAAGACGATCAACGGCCGCATGAAGGTCGTCGCCTGGACGCTGCAGCAGCACTGCTACTAAGCATTCGGAGCTTCCCCCCCTTTTCCCACAAAAGCGCGCGCGGCCCTGGAGCAATCCGGGGCCGTTTCGCGTCGCGCTACGCGCGCGGACCAAGTGTGCGGGACCGCGCGCGTGTCAAGATTGCGCTATCGCGCCCGCCCCAAGGTCGCGACGGTGCAGTCAATCAACTCCAGCATGTCGTTGGTGGAGAGTTGCGCGCCGGCCCGCTTGGCCTCCGTCCGGAACTCCGGCCGGTCGTCACTGGAGAAGATGAAAAATGGGATCGGATTGCCCGCCCCGCGCAGTGCCGCGAGCAACTCGTATCCCGCCCGATTATTCGTGCCCCGGCCCATGTCGGAAATGACGAGATCGAACATGCGCCCCTGCACGGACGCCAGCGCCGCCTCCGTGCTCGTCACCTGCACCACGTCGAGCATCAGTTTGCGCAGCGCCCGCATGGCCAGTTCGTTGTTCGCCGGGTTGTCGTCCACCCACAGGATGGACCGCCCGATCAAGTGATTGGTCATTTGCGGATCGAAGGCCCGTTCCACCGTCGCGCGCAGCCGGCCCATGTCGACCCCGCCATCCCCGGTCTTCGCCTGCCAGTCGCGCGCCGCGGTCGCCGCCGCCGTCATGGCCTCTTCCTGCAACTGAAACCGCAGCGGCCCCACGTTGACGCTGCGAATGGCGTTCGCCCGCCACGCCCGCCAGATCAGAAAACCGCCGAGCGTCCAGCCGAGTAGATTGACGATGGCGCTCAGCGCTTCGGCCGCGTCGAACATGGCGCGGTTCTCGGCAACGAATGTCAGAAAGGCTTGGGCGAAATCCGGCACGCGCCTACCACGCGTCGCGCCAGAGCGGCAGCGCCATGGCGCCGTTCGGGATCGTCACCGTGCCGCGCTTATCGACGCCGCCGTTGACGCCAAGTTCGCCCGCGAATTTGTTGACAATGTCGGCTTTCAGCCCCGCCGAGGCATCCCCCGCGAATTGCAGCGCGTATTCGAACCGGCCGACCGCGAGGCGCACGATCTGGAATTGATTGCGGTTCGTGTCGCCCTTCGGGTTGGCCGAACCCAGGCAGCGCTTGCGCAGTTGCACGAGCTTGCTCTCGTCATACTCATAGACAGTGCCCGTGAAGGTGAGGTTCACACCCGTCACGTATTGGCCCTTGAACGACGCATTGAGAATGTTCGCCCAGCCAGCCGAAAGCCCGAACGACTTCTGATCGTGCGAGGTGAAGGCCGCGCCCTCGAGCGCCTGGCTAAATCCGTCCTCGTCGAACTTGGCGCGGCAGCGCACCATGTTCACCTTGAGCAGCCGGTCGCCGGTGCGCTGATACGTGCGCTTGTCGAGATGCCCGCGCGCAATCGTGCCCGGCGTGTAATACGCTAAAGGCGGCGACATGCGGATGACGTTGAGATTATCGAAGATCGAATCCGCCGCAGCCGGACCGCTGACAGCCCAAAAAGATAGAAACGCAAACCCGAACCGACGCATCACGATCACCCCCGCACAACAACGGGTGCAATCTAGCCGGTCCCCATCCTGCGGGAGAAGCGCAGCCATGGCCGCGGCGTGTAATTCGCCCCCGTTGTAACCTTAAAGCAGCACCCCCGCCCGGTGAGGGGCGGGGGCTCAGGCTAAAGCGGGAATTCGCGGCGTGGCGGGCCGACATAGAGCTGCCGCGGCCGGCCGATGCGCTGTTCGGGATCTTCGATCATCTCGCGCCACTGCGCGATCCAGCCGACGGTGCGCGCCACGGCGAAGAGCACCGTGAACATTTCAACCGGGAACCCGATCGCCCGCAGCGTAATACCCGAATAAAAGTCGATGTTAGGATAGAGCTTCTTGGAGACGAAATACTCGTCCTGCAGTGCGATCTTTTCCAATTCCATCGCCACCCTGAGGAGCGGATCGTCGCGCTTGTCGAGCGCATCCAGCACCTCGTGACAGGTCTTCTGCATCACTTTCGCGCGCGGATCGTAGTTCTTGTAGACCCGGTGCCCGAAGCCCATGAGCCGGAAGCCGGACGACTTATCCTTCGCCTTGGCGATATACTCCGGAATGCGTTCGACCGTGCCGATCTCCTGCAGCATGGTGAGCGCTGCTTCGTTGGCCCCGCCATGCGCCGGACCCCACAAACACGCGATGCCTGATGCAATGCACGCGAACGGATTGGCGCCCGACGAACCGGCAAGCCGCACCGTTGAAGTCGACGCGTTCTGTTCGTGATCGGCATGCAGGATGAAGATGCGGTCGAGCGCGCGGGCCACCACCGGATTAACGATGTAGGGCTCGCACGGCACCGCAAAGCACATCTGCAGGAAGTTCGACGTGTAGTCGAGATCGTTGCGCGGGTAGATGAACGGGTGACCGATGGAGTACTTGTACGCCATCGCCGCAATCGTCGGCATCTTGGCGATCATCCGGTTGGTCGCAACGCGCCGGTGCTCGGGATTATTGATGTCGGTCGAGTCGTGATAGAACGCCGACAGCGCGCCGACAACGCCGACCATGACCGCCATCGGATGCGCGTCACGGCGGAACCCGGTGTAGAACCGCGTCATCTGCTCGTGCACCATCGTGTGGTTCGAGATGGTGCGCCGGAATTCGCGGAACTGCTCGTTCGTCGGCAGTTCACCGTTGAGCAGAAGGTAGCACGTCGCCAGGAAGTTCGAGTGCTCGGCGATCTGTTCGATCGGGTAGCCGCGATAGAGCAACTCGCCCTTGTCGCCGTCGATAAAGGTGATCTTCGAGGCGCAATTGGCCGTCGAGGTGAACCCCGGATCGTAAGAAAAACAGCCGGTGTCCTTATACAACTTTCCGATGTCCATGACCGACGGGCCGATGGAGCCGTGGCGCAGAGGAAACTCGGTCGGCTTGCCCTGATAGGTCAGCGTCGCGCTCTCTCCGCTCGCTTCGGCGGTGGGGGGCTGTTCCTGGTACGTCATGGATCGTCTCTCCTTCACCCGGGACCGCGTTGGCCGACCCAGCCTATGCTTGCGGTCTACAATGGTGCACTGCGCAACATCATATCGCGGGTGCACACGATTGGCCAATGCTGCCTAAGAACAAACCGCTGCCTGGAATTAAGGCTCACACGGCCCCTACATCCTTAAGACATGTGGTCTTTCAGCCGGGCAATGGCCTCGTCGCGGCCGAGCACGGCCATGACGTCGAACACCGGCGGCGAAACGGTCCGTCCGGTCAGCGCCGCGCGCAATGGCTGCGCGACTTTTCCGAGTTTCGCCCCCGTCGTCTCCGCATGCGTCCGCACCGCAGCTTCCAGATCAGCCGCCGTCCAAGCGGAAGCGGCCTCAAGCTGCGGGAGAAGCCCGCCGATCAGGCTCTTTGCCTCAGCATCGATCAGCTTTGCCGCCTTTTCATCCAGCTTCAAGGGCCGCTCTGCGACAAGATAGAGCGCTCCTGAGACGAGATCGGCCAGCGTCTTGGCCCGCTCCTTCAGCGATGGGATCGCCGCCGCGAACCGGTCCCAGCCCTTCGCTTCGAACCGCTGCGCTAAATCCGCTCCGGTCTGAACATCCGGCAACACGGACGCGACCTCGCGGGCGAGCGCGATATCCGAACGCGGCGGCGCCTTCGGATCCGGCGTGATGACGGCGAGTGCCACGAAATCCAGATGCGGAAGCATGTCGCGCACGCGCCGCACAAGTTCGGCATCATCCGACTGGCGGATGTAATGCGCGTTGAGGTCGTCGAGCTTCTTGAAGTCGAACCGCGACGCGCTCTTGTTGATGTCGTCGATGTCGAACCACTGGATCAACTGCTCCGTCGACATGATCTCATCATCGCCATGGCTCCAGCCGAGCCGCACGAGATAGTTGCGCAACGCGACGGGCAGATAGCCCATCGAGCGGTATTCCTCGACGCCCTGCGCGCCGTGCCGCTTCGACAGCTTCGCCCCGTCTGCTCCGTGAATAAGCGGCACGTGCGCCCACACGGGAACGCGCCAGCCCATGGCGTTGTAAATCTGCGTCTGCCGCGCCGCGTTGGTGAGATGGTCAACCCCGCGCACGACGTGTGTGATCCCCATGTCGTGATCGTCGACGACCACGGCGAGATTGTAGGTCGGGTTGCCGTCCGAACGCAGGATGATGAGATCGTCGAGATCCTTGTTGGCGAACGTCACGCGGCCTTGGCAACGATCGTCCACAACCGTCTCGCCCTCGCGCGGGGCCTTGAGCCGGATCGTGTGCGGCACGCCGGCCGGTGCTTCGGCTGGATCGCGGTCGCGCCACGGCGAACGAATGGTCAGCGGACGCTTTTCTGCTTCCGCCGCTTTGCGCATCTCATCGAGTTCCGCCGCCGTCAGATAGCACTTGTAAGCGTTCCCAGATGCCAGCAGCGCTTCCGCCACCTCCCGATGCCGGGGCGCCTGCGCGAACTGCGAGACGGGCTCACCCTCCCAGTCGAGTTCCAGCCAGGTCAATCCATCGAGGATCGCCGCCACCGCCGCCGGATTGTTGCGTTCCCGGTCGGTATCCTCGATGCGCAGCAGAAACCGCCCGCCGCGTCCCTTGGCATAGAGCCAATTGAACAGCGCCGTGCGGCCGCCGCCGATATGCAGGTAGCCGGTGGGGGAGGGCGCAAACCGGACAACGGGTTTGCCGCTCTCAGTCGTTGTGCTCATGAGCGTCTTCGTTTGTTGGGGAACTGTGGGATGATGCACCCCTGTAGCACACGCATTGCGGGCGGTTAAAGGGTGATGTCGCAGGGCGGGAACGAGGCCGCGGGCGGTCCACACGGCGGGGTTGGCCACGGCGCTGGCGCGCTTGCCGCCGCCCGTGGGGGTGGCCCGCTGCGGCGGACGGCAAGACGTCTGTTTCGGCCCCTGCACGAGGCGCTAACCGCCAATCTTGCCGAGGAACGGCCGCGCTTCGTCAACTGGCTGCCTGTCTTTTTCGGTCTCGGCATCTGGTGCTACTTCGCCGTTGTATCCGAACCGGCCCCGGCCGCCGCAGTCCTGCCACTGGTCGTGGGGCTCGCGCTCATGGTCTTCGCCCGCCCCGGCGGCTTGGCCCGCATCGCCGCCGCCGCCCTCGTCGTCGCCGGCCTCGGCTTTGCCGCCGCCAAGATGCGAACGGCCTGGGTCGGAGCCCCCGTCCTCGACCGGTCGTTGCGGGCCGTCGAACTCACCGGCGTGCTCGAACGCCGCGAACCGCACGCCAAACGCGGCGAACGCCTGACCCTCAGCCTGATCTCGATGTCGGATGTCGAACCTGAGAGGTTGCCCGCCCGCGCGCGCATTCGGGTCATGGCGCCGGCCGGAGATGTCGCTCCCGGCGACGTCTTGAAACTCACAGCCACCGTCTCGCCGCCGTCGATCCCGGCCCTGCCCGGTGGCTTCGATTTCGCCCGCTCGGCATACTTTGAGCGCATCGGCGCTGTCGGCTACGCCTTGAAGCCGCCCGAGAAGGTGACGGCCACCGTCGCACCCGAACCCAATCTCGCCCTTCGCCTGCGCGCATCCATCGAGGACCTGCGCCAAACCATCGGCCGCCGAATCGAAGCAGCCCTCCCCGGCGAACGTGGCGCGATGGCGGCCGCCCTTATCACGGGAGAACGCGGCGGCATCTCGCAAGATACGACCGACGCTTACCGCGACAGCGGCCTGATTCACATCCTCTCCATCTCCGGTTTGCACATGGTCATCATGGCCGGTGCGGTTTTTGCAATCCTGCGCTTCGGCCTGGCGGCCATCCCGGCCCTCGCGCTCACGCAGCCGATCAAGAAATGGGCCGCCGCCGGCGGCGCCATCGGCGCGGTCCTCTATTTCGCGATCTCAGGCGGCTCGGCCGCAACGCTGCGCGCAGCCATCATGATGGTGGTGTTCTTTTTAGCCGTCATCCTCGGCCGTCCGGCCATCGCCATGCGCAACGTCGCCATCGCCGCCCTCATCATCCTCGCCATCGCGCCCAACAACCTGCTTGATGTCGGCTTCCAAATGTCGTTCGCAGCCGTCGCGGCCCTCGTGGCGTCCTATGAAGCCATCCGTGGCCGCATGGCCCGCAACGGAGTAACGCCGGGGCCCGTTATGCGCTGCGCGCTCTTCCTGGGCGGCATTCTGTTTTCGACCCTCATAGCCGGCCTCGCCGTCACGCCGCTGTCGGTCTACCACTTTCACGCCATGCAGCATTATGCGCCGCTCGCCAACCTGATCGCGGTCCCAGTCTGCAATCTGGTTGTGATGCCGGCAGCACTCGCCACGCTCGTCGCGCTGCCCTTCGGACTTGAAGCAGCGCCGCTCTGGATCATGGGGCACGGGATCGATGCCATGGGCTGGGTCGCCCGCGAGGTCGCAGCCCTTCCCGGCGCTGTCACCCACATTCCAGAAATACCAACGTTGGCTTTTGCGCTCGCACTCGCCGGCGGGCTCTGGCTCGTCCTTTGGCAAAGACGCTGGCGGTTGGCCGGTCTCCCCCTCATCGCCGCTGGCCTCGCCTGGGCACCCGCTGCCGCCAAACCCGACATCCTCATCGGCCGCGAAGGTGCGATCCTAGCCGTGCGCGACGCCCAAGGCCGGCTAGCAGCCCACGCAGAACGACCCTCAACCTTTGAGTTGAAGCGCTGGCTCGAACGCGACGGCGATGCGCGCGACCCCAAGGAACTCCGCAAATCGTCCAGCTTTCGCTGCGATCCGTCAGGCTGCGTGACTGAGGCACACGGCGCGACCATCGCGCTGTCGCGCAATCCCGCAAGCCTCGCCGACGACTGCACCCGTGCCAAAATTCTAATCGTCAACGGCGAGCGGCCGGTGGCATGCAACGCCCCCCACATCTACGACCGCCAGACGTTGCGCCGAACGGGAACCGTCGCCATGACCCGCGAGCCCGATGGAACCTATCGCATTGAAACCGTCGCCGACGCGCGCGGCCTGCGCCCATGGTCGACACCGCCACCGCCGCGCCAGCCCCGCACCAGGAGCGAACCGCAGCCAGCGCCCGGCACTCCGCCGCGGTCACCCGCGGATCTGACCACGGCGAGCAAGCAGCCAGACTCCGATGCCGCCGTCATTGACGAACCGCCGGAGCTCCGCCCCGAAATCGAAGATGAGGGACCTTGAGCCCCTCAATACTTGCGGATGAGCCCCACGAGCCGGCCCTGAATATCGACCTGATCCGGCCGGAAGATGCGCGTCTCGAAAGCCGGGTTCGCGGCTTCCAGAGCAATCGTCGAACCCTTCTTGCGCAGCCGCTTGAGCGTCGCTTCTTCCTGCTCAACCAGCGCCACGACAATGTCGCCGTTGTCGGCCGAATGGCAGCGCCGGATGATCACCGTGTCGCCGTCGTGAATGCCGGCTTCGATCATCGAGTCGCCCTTCACTTCGAGCGCATAATGCTCCCCTGACCCCAGCATGTCGGGCGGGCAGGCAATGTCGTTGGAATGGTTCTGGATGGCGCTGATCGGTACGCCCGCCGCGATCCGGCCCATCAGAGGCACCGAAACAGTGCGCGCATCCGCGAAGTAGGAGGGCGTTGGCTCCGGCGATCGCTTGTCGCCCTCGATCACACTCGGCTGGAAACCGCGTCGCGGCGGCTCCGGCGCCGATGCGGCCACCGTCGGGGCCGAATTCTCTGGCAGCTTGATGACCTCAATGGCCCGCGCCCGGTGCGGAAGCCGGCGGATGAACCCGCGCTCAACCAGCGCCGTGATCAGACGGTGAATGCCGGACTTCGATTTCAGATCAAGTGCATCGCGCATTTCGTCAAAAGAGGGCGGAACCCCTTCGTCCTGCATCCGGGCGTGGATGAACAGCAAAAGCTCTTTTTGTTTCTGTGTCAGCATGGCTGAATCAGGTGCTCCGGGTTCGAGGCCGCGGGACGCCGCGGCGGGCACGCCTCTTTGGACAAATCACGAACGTACCCTAGCTGTTCCCCTCCCGTTCCGCAAGCCCCCCGGAAATTTCCCACATATTGACGACACGCGCACGCTCACGCCGGCTGTTAACCAGCCGTGTTCCCACGCTATAAGCGTCCCATGAACAAGCCCGACACACTCTCCCCCGCAGCCGTCGTCCATGCCGGCCAGGTGACGTTTTCCAATGATGCGCCGATCGCGATTCTGGCGGGTCCCTGCCAGATGGAAAGCCGCCAGCATGCGCTCGAAATGGCCTCCGCGCTGAAGGAGATCGCAACGCGCCTCGGCATCGGCCTCGTCTACAAGTCGTCCTACGACAAGGCCAACCGCACGTCGCTATCGGGCAAACGCGGCATCGGCCTCGACGCGGCACTCCCTGTCTTTGCCGAAATACGCGAAACATTAGGCCTACCCGTCGTCACAGACGTGCATGAGGTCGGCCATTGCGCCCTGGTCGCCCCCGTCGTGGACGTTCTCCAAATCCCAGCTTTTCTCTGCCGCCAGACCGATCTGCTCATCGCCGCCGCGCAAACCGGACGCGTCGTGAAAATCAAGAAGGGCCAGTTTCTCGCGCCCTGGGACATGAAGAACGCCGTCGCCAAAGTCGTTGGTAGCGGCAATCCGAATATCCTCCTCACCGAGCGCGGCGCCTCCTTCGGCTACAACACGCTCGTCGCCGATATGCGTTCACTCCCGATCATGGCGGAGACCGGCGCACCGGTGATTTTCGACGCCACCCATTCCGTGCAACAGCCGGGCGGGCAGGGGACGAGTTCGGGCGGCGATCGCCGCTTTGTGCCCGTGCTTGCGCGCGCCGCCGTCGCGGTTGGCGTCGCGGGTCTCTTCCTCGAAACCCACGAAGCCCCCGACCGCGCTCCGTCCGATGGACCCAACATGGTGCCACTGGCTGACTTCGAAAGCCTCGTGCGCGAGTTGATGGACATCGACGCCGTCGTCAAAAAACAGAAACGCGCGCGATCCTGAGGGATCAGCGCGCGTCACCGATGCGATAACCGAAGTTGTGGGAGACAAATCGCGGCGCCGGGCCGAACCTCCGGCGCTACGTACAGGCGTGGCCGGACTATTCGCCGGCGATAAAGAGCGCCGCCGTGTGGATGACGCGGGAGTAGGCGAAATCCTCGGAAGCGGAAGGGGTCGCGAGATGATGGCTGGCAAATGAGTGGGCGGCGGGCACGTGAACAGCGGCATTGAGTGCAGCTGTGCTCGTGACCGTCACAAGCAAGCCGAAGGTATAAGCGCACGCAAGTGCGCCGATGGCTCGCAGGATGCTGTCGATGGACATGGGGTCAGACCTCGCTTGGGCGGAACGAGACGGAAGAGACGTCCAAGACGCGAAACGAGACATCTGCATCGTGCCAGATTCGAAGCCCGTCCGAACCCATTCACTTTGCCGAAAGAGAGGTAAACAAGATCTTAATGGTAAGCGTTTTGTAAACGAGCCAAACGCGACGGCGCGGTCGAGTAGACAATAAAAAAGCCACCAGCCGGAGCCGGTGGCTTTCAAAAACGAAGATGGACGGGACTTACAGCCCCGCAAGCGGCTGCAACAAACGGGCGATCATGCCTGTGAAGCGCGGCTTCTCATCGGACGCCGCCAAGCAGATGCAGCCATGGACCGGATCGGCAATGGGCCGGTGCTCGGCATCGTCGCCCAGATCCGCCACGTCACCGCGCCGGAACGTGCCGTACTCATCTGAATACGATCCATCGAGGATCAACGTCAGTTCCGAACCGCCATGCCCATGCTCCGGCAGCTTCGTGCCGGGCGCCACCTTCAACAAGCGAAGATCGCCCTTCGCACCCGACGAAAGCGGGATCGGATAATGCCAGACGCCGGGCGCGGCGCGGCGCCACGGAACCTCATCGAAGCGGCCGTTGAGAGCCGCATGCAGAGCGGCCGGCATCTCGCAGGCTTCCGCTTCGTCAGCTGTCGCCTCGCCAGCCCGGAACGCAACGACGGGCGCGTCCCGCGTCACCGGTTCAGGCTTAAGCCCCTCGAACAAAGCTTCGCCGATCAGCGCATGCTGCTTCAGCTCCGCACGGCAGCGTGGGCACACCGCGAGGTGGGACGACACGACGGCGGCCAGCGCCTCCGGCTGACTGCCGGCAGCACAGCTCATGAGGGTCGCGTCATCAAGGTGGTGGGTGATCTTCATGGTTTTAACGAATGTCCTCGACGGCTTCTTTCACCTTCTGGTACGCCAGCCTCATACGCGACTTCACCGTACCCAGCGGCAATCCGAGCCGCTCCGCAATTTCACTGTGTGACAGCCCTTCTACGTACGACAGGGTCACGACTTCGGACTGATCCGGCGGCAAGGTTGCGAGCACCGCCCTCACTTTGTCGCGCCGTTCGCGCTCCGTGACTTCCTCTTCCGGGCTCGGCCCGTCGGAAGCTTCCTCGTCGCGATCCTCCGGCAAGGGCTGCCAGGAGACCTCGCGCCGCAAACGGTCGATGCGCAGGTTGCGCGCGATCGTGAAAATCCATGTCGTCGCGCTCCCCTTCTCGTCGGAGTAAAGCTGCGCTTTACGCCAGACGGTCAGGAGCGTCTCCTGCGCGAGGTCTTCGGCCGTCGTCGCGTCAGCCCCCTGCCGCATCATGTAGGATTTGACGCGGGGGCCGTAGAGCTCGAACAGCTTGCGGAATGCCTCGACATCCCGGCTTTGAGCAACTTTCTGCAGGAGGTCGGACATGGCCCTCGGTATCTTGACGGGATACGGGTGCCGGCTGGCACGCGCGCTCTCCAGAACCTGAACCATAGCTTAACCTCGCTTCCGATGCCAAACTTACGGCGGCTTCATGAAACCGGATCAGCCGGCCCCCGCCAGGACACCCGATGCAGGACGTACAACTGAGCTCAATTGCGGTTCTGCTCGCAGCCGCAGCGATCGCCGCCCCCATCGCCCGCACGCTAGGGATCGGCACGGTGCTCGGCTATCTGGCCGCCGGCGCCATCGTCGGCCCCTTTGGCCTGGGCGGGCTCTTTTCCACCGGCGAAGCCAAAGAAATCCTGCATTTGGCCGAATTTGGCGTGGTGCTCCTGCTCTTCCTGATCGGCCTCGAATTGCGCCCTTTGCGTCTCTGGTCCATGCGCGGCGCGATCTTTGGTCTGGGCGGCGCACAGGTTGCCATCACGGCCATTCTGCTGACGGCCATCGCGCTTGGCTTTGCGTTGCCTTGGAAGAGCGCCTTGTTCATGGGCCTCGCCCTTGCACTTTCGTCCACAGCCTTTGCCTTGCAGGTGATGGAAGAGAACGGCGAACTTGCCACCAAACATGGACGATTGGGATTCGCCGTCCTGCTATTTCAGGACCTCGCGGCCATTCCCCTCATCGCTCTGGCTCCGCTGTTCGCCGTCGCCTTCGTTGCCGACGCGCCGCAACTCGATCTTTTTGCCGCCGCTAAAACCATCGGCGTAATCGCGGCCGTCGCCGGAATTGGGTGGTTGACCCTCGACGTCTTTATTCGCCTCGTCGCTCAGACCCGCGTCCGCGAAGCCATGACGGCCGCGGCCCTCCTCACGGTCGTCACGGCAGCCGCCATCATGCAGTGGGCCGGCGTCACAGCCTCACTGGGCGCCTTCATCGCCGGCGCGCTGTTGGCAGAAAGCTCCTACCGCCATCAGCTCGAAGCCGACATCCAGCCCTTTGAGGGCCTTCTGCTTGGCCTCTTCTTCACAGCAATTGGCATGTCGCTCGATCTCGACCTGCTCGTCGCCAGTTGGCGCGAAGTTGTGATCTTCGCCGCCATTCTCGTCGCGGTGAAAGCGATTGTTCTATATGGCCTCGGCCGCTGGCAGGGACTGAACAGCCGCGGTGCGCGCCGCCTCGGCCTGTCCTTGAGCCAAGGCGGCGAATTCGCCTTCGTGCTCTTTGCGGCAGGCTTCAGCGCCGGTGTGCTGACCAAGGACACGCAATCACTCCTCGTCCTCGTCGTCACCGTCTCGATGATCGCGACACCCTTCCTGCTACTCATCGACAGCCGCCTGACGCGCAAGACGCCCGCGACGCAAGCCTACGATGCGCTCCCCGAAAGCACCGGCCACGTCGTCATCGCCGGCTTCGGCCGCTACGGTCAGATCGTCGCCCGCATCCTGCGCGCGCGAAAAATCCCCTTCACCGCCCTCGACATCGACGCCGAGCAAGTCGAACTCGTCAAAAAATTTGGGTCTGAAGCCTTCTTCGGCGACGCCTCCCGCCCCGACATTCTGGAAGCCGCCAAAGTCGGCGACGCGCGTGCCCTCGTGCTCGCCATCGACGACGTGGAGGCGTCGCTGCGCATTGCCGAGTTCGTGACGTCGACGTGGCCGAAGGTGCCCATCTACGCCCGCGCCCGCAATCGCAACCACGCGCACCGCTACCTCGATCTCGGCGTCGCCCGCGTCCAGCGCGAAACCTTCCTCTCAGCGCTCGAAACAACCAAGCAACTTCTAAAAGGTCTGGGCGACACCGACCGCGAAGCCGAACGCACCGTCAAAACCTTCCGCGCCCACGACGAACGCCGCCTCGCCGAAGACTACAAACATTACACCGACATGGAAAAGATGCAGGCCAAAGCCCGCTCCGACGCCGCCACACTCGAAAACCTTTTCGAAGAAGACGCGAAAGAAACGGCAGCCGCAGCAGCAAAGGCGAAGGCAGCGGAGTAGCGCGCGCCTCTCTCTCCCCCGTCATCCCGACGCGCGCCCACCCCCAAATGTCATCCTCGGGCTTGCCTGCCCCGGCGCAGGCCGGTGTCCAGAGCACCCATGGTTCAACAGTCTCGAACCCGGCGGGGGTGGCAGGGACGGCGGCAGTGTTCTAGTTTCGGGTGCAGATTTTAGGGTGGGCGGGGCAGGATGCGCGCGGAAGAGTTTATTACGAAGTGGAAGAATTCCGATCTCAATGAAGCACAGGGGGCAAAGCAGCATTTTCTGGAGCTGTGCGACGTTCTCGACGTGCCAAAGCCGAAGACGACGCGGGCCGATGGCTACGGCTTCGAGGTGAACGTCGATAAGTCCGGTGGTGGCGCCGGATATGCGGATGTCTGGAAGAAGGGCTGCTTTGCCTGGGAGTATAAAAGCCCCGGAAAGAATCTTGGCGAGGCGCTGAAGCAACTCAAGCTCTACGCCAGCGATCTCGAAAATCCGCCGCTTCTCATTGTATCCGACATGCGCAGGATCGAATTGCACACGAACTGGACCAACATGGTCCAGGAAAAGCACGTGCTCGAGATTGATGAATTGGCCGATGTGCGGCTTCGGCAGAAGCTCAAGTGGGCGTTCGACGAAACGACACTGCCAGAATTGAAGCCTCGGCGTTCGGCCAACGCCACGACAGAAGAGGTCGCCGAAAAGTTTGTCCGCATCGCGCAGAATCTGCGCGAGATGGGGCACGATCCCGAAAAGGTCGCGCACTTCGTCAACCGGATGGTCTTCTGCATGTTTGCGGAAGATGTGGACCTGCTGCCGAAGAAAATGTTCCAGCAGATGCTGGAAGCAAGTCTCCACGAGCCTAAGCAGTTCGTGCGCAATGCCGAACAGCTCTTCAAGGCCATGGCCGAGCGCGACGGCATGGTGGGCTATCAGGCCATCGAGTGGTTCAATGGTGGACTTTTTGAAGACGGCACGGCGCTCCCCCTGTCCGAAGTTGACATTCGTGTCGCGCTCGACGCTGCCCAACAGAATTGGGCCGAGATCAACCCCTCGATCATGGGCACGCTGTTCGAGCGCGGGCTGGACCCATCGAAGCGCTCGCAGTTGGGTGCGCACTATACGACGCCGAGAAGATCATGATGATCGTGCGGCCGGTGATCATCGAACCGCTGTTGCGCGAGTGGGCGGAGGTGCGGGGGCAGATAGAAGCCCAGTTTGCAAAGGCCAAGGAAGCCAAGGAGGCGCGACCTACGGGCAAGGCTGACCCCACCCGTTTCTATCAGGGCCGGCGGCAGGTGGAAGAAGCAGCCAAGCGCGAAGCCCGGCGCTTGATGGATGAGTGGATAGAACGGCTGAAGAACTTCCGTGTGCTCGACCCGGCGTGCGGCTCCGGCAATTTTCTCTATGTTGCGCTGAAAGAGCTGAAGAACATCGAACTTCGGACGAACTTCGAGTTTGAAGAGATCTCACGCGAGTACGACGTGCCGGTCGGCATGTTTGTGCCAAGCGTCGGGCCGGAGTGCGTGAAGGGCATCGAGATCAACCCGTTTGCGGCGGAGTTAGCGCGCGTTTCGGTGTGGATCGGTGAAATCCAGTGGATGCGCGAGAAGGGCTTCGGTGTTTCGAAGAACCCGATCCTGAAGTCGCTGGAGACTATCGAGTGCCGCGATGCGCTGCTCAACCCGGACGGTACAGAAGCCGAATGGCCCGAGGCGGATGTGATTATTGGGAACCCGCCGTTTTTGGGTGACAAGAAGATGATTTCAGCAATGGGGGCTGATTACGTTGGGAGACTTCGAGGCGTTTTTGACGATCGGTTGGCAGGCGGCGCCGATTTTGTCTGCTATTGGTTCGCCAAGGCGGCGGATCATTTGTCTGCCTCGCGAACAGATCTTTGTGGGTTTGTAGCAACTAATTCAATTCGTGGTGGTGCTAACAAGTCGGCCCTCAGTGGAGTGGCGAAAGTAGCTCGCTTTTATGCCGTTTGGAGTGACGAGCCTTGGACCGTTGACGGTGCAGCAGTTCGCGTCTCAATAGTTTGCTTCGAACGCGGTGAAGAGAATGATGTTTTCTTGGACGGCAAGCCTGTCGCGCGAATTTTTTCTGACTTGACCAGTGACGTAGATGCTGGCCGCGCCGATGTTCTGTCGTCGAATCTCGCAGTAGCGTCGAACGGTATATCGAAGAAAGGCGCGTTCGACATTGAGGGCGAGACTGCGCGCAACTGGATACTATCGCCACGGAATCCAAATGGCCTGGGAAACGAGAGCGTTCTGCGTCCTTGGTTCAACGGGGCGCACGTTGTCCAACGATGGAATGACAAATGGATTATCAACTTCGGAGAATTGGTTGAGTCAGAGGCAGCGTTGTTTGAAAAGCCTTTCGGTCATGCGAAGCAATTCGTTCATCCGGAGCGACAAAACAGTCGGGCTTCCGGTGAGAAGAACCGTTGGTGGCTGTTAGCTCGCCGTGCTCCGGCGCTATTTTCTCGACTTAAGTCTTGCTCGCGCATGTTAGTGACACCTGAGGTCGCCAAACATCGTGTTTTTGCCTGGCTGCCGACGAGTGTAGTGCCGGATAAAAACTTAGTCGTGTTCACCCGAGATGATGATACTTCGTTTGGTGTGCTGCAGTCCAAATCGCACCGTCTTTGGTCTTTGCGTTTGGGCACGTCGTTGGAAGACCGCCCCCGCTACACACCCACCACCTGCTTCGAAACCTTCCCCTTTCCCGAGGGCCTCACGCCGAATATCCCGGCGGCGGATTACGCAAACGATCCGCGCGCGATCGCGATTGCCAAGGCGGCGGCGCGGTTGAACGAGTTGCGGGAGGCCTGGCTCAATCCACCCGATCTCGTGCAGCGCGTGCCGGAGGTCGTGCCGGGGTATCCGGATCGCATTCTGCCGGTGGACGACGCGGCGGCGGCCATCCTCAAGAAGCGCACGCTCACCAATCTCTACAACGAGCGGCCCGCGTGGCTCGACATGGCGCACAAGGATTTAGATGCAGCGGTCGCCGCCGCCTACGGCTGGCCCGCCGATCTCTCCGACGATGAGATTTTGGAGCGGCTGTTCAAGCTCAATCAGGAGCGGGCTGCGAAGCAGGGTGGCACGCCATGATTGAGTTGATGATGATGGCGGTCGCTTTGATTTTGCCGGCGCTGCTCGGCGTGGCACTCGCCAAGCATTCCCGGTCCGCCATGGACCAACATGATCTTTTCTACGACCCATATTGGATTGCGGGTGGGTTTGCCCTCGTCATTTGTGCGGGCTTGTTTGGCGCGTTGTCCGAAGAGGCGGCAAAGTCACTGGGGCATTGGGTGCGTTACATCGGCGGGCTGAGTGCGATTATTGCACTCGTCGGCTTTGCCGTCGGCCGGTTTGTCGTCAAGGGGGAGGATTAGCGCAATATCTGTACCTGTCGCGCGATGGGTCCCGGGAACAAGCCCCGGGATGACAGCGGTGGGTCGAGCGCGATGGTGCATCAAACTCGCCCGCGCGCACCCCGCCCCGCGTGTCAAAACTATGGCGCTCGCGCCCCCTTTAATTCTTCTTCATCTCCGATCCATCATCCCCACGCGCCACGTTCGAAGCCTCGTTGTGTCCCCCCCACACCCGCAAGACGAGTGTGGGCCAGCAGCCCCACACGCGCCTGCGCAGTGTGGGCCATCAAACAAGAGGTCTCCCCAATGAAGTTCGTCAAACTCATCGCCGCTGCTGCGGTGCTTGCGCTGTCGGCGGCATCCGCCAGTGCAGCCAACATCGTCGAGACGGCCAAGAGCGCCGGTCAGTTCAAAACGCTGCTGACGGCCGCCAAGGCCGCCGGTCTCGTGCCCGCCCTGAAGAGCAAGGGCCCGCTGACCGTGTTCGCACCCACCGACGCCGCCTTCGCCAAGCTGCCGAAGGGCACGGTGGCCTCGCTCTTGAAGCCCGAGAACAAGCACAAGCTTGCCCGCCTCTTGAAGTATCACGTCGTCGCCGGTGAAATTGAAGCCGCCGACATCAAGCCGGGCCGCAGCCACGTGAAGACGCTGGCCGGCAAGTCGGTCACGGTCCGCAAGCACGGCGGCGTGACGGTCAATGGCGCCCGCGTGGTCACCGCCGACGTGGGCGCCTCCAATGGTGTCATTCACGTCATCAATCGCGTTCTCATACCATAATGACGCGGGGGTAGGTCCACAAAGCACCGGCTCACGTTATACTGTCATCGCGGGGGCCGGTCCGGCAGGGATCGGCCCTCGCAATCTTACGAAGAGAAGCCAAATCTTCCGACAGATGGGGGCGCCCTGGGGAACTGGGGCGCCCTTTTTGCACCTAATGCTGGTCCCGGGCCCGTAGACGCGCCCGCCTCCCGCCGCTAAACCTGCCCCGCCGGCGGGAAAATGTGTCCCACGGCCGAGACCTAGGGGACGTGGGCGAATGGCGGATACGAAGACGGCGGTCAGCACCAAGCAGATGGCGGACGCCATCCGTGTGCTGTCCATGGATGCGGTGCAGAAGGCGAACTCCGGCCATCCCGGCATGCCGATGGGCATGGCCGACGTGGCCACCGTCCTCTTCTCCGAGCACCTCCGCTTCGACCCGACCGATCCGGCTTGGCCCAACCGCGACCGCTTCGTGCTCTCCGCCGGTCACGGGTCGATGCTGCTCTATTCGCTCCTCTATCTCACCGGCTATCCCGGCATGACGATCGAGGAACTGAAAAACTTCCGCCAACTCGGCTCCAAGACGGCCGGCCATCCCGAATTCGGCCACGCCGCCGGCATCGAGACGACCACGGGTCCGCTAGGTCAGGGGATTGCCAACGCCGTCGGCATGGCACTCGCCGAACGCATGCTCGCCGCACGCCAAGGCGCCGACCTCGTCAATCACCATACGTATGTCATCGCAGGCGACGGCTGCCTCATGGAAGGCATCAGCCATGAAGCGATTTCGCTCGCCGGCCACCTGAAGCTCGGCAAGCTCATCGTCTTCTGGGACGATAACTCGATCTCCATCGACGGTCCGACCAACCTGTCCGTCTCCGACGATCAGCTGAAGCGCTTCGAAGCCTCGGGCTGGAACACAATTGCCATCGACGGCCACGACCATGCGGCCATCTCTGAAGCGATCAAAAAGGCCAAAGCCGATCCGTCCAAGCCCTGGCTCATTGCCGCCCGCACCATCATCGGCTACGGCGCACCCACCAAGCAAGGCACCAAGGACACCCACGGCAGCCCACTGGGCGCGGAAGAAATCGAGCGCACGCGCCAAGCGCTGGGCTGGACCGCCCCGCCCTTCGAAATTCCCGCCGATATTCTCGCCGCCTGGCACGCCGTCGGCGCCAAGGGTCATCAGTTAGGAACGAAATGGCGCAAGGCCGCCGGCAGCTGCTGCGAGCCGGACCTCCACGTCGACGATAAGGCACTCGTTGCGGCGATCGAAGCTGCCAAGAAACAGTTCGAAGCCGACCCCGCCAAACGCGCCTCCCGCGTCTGGTCGCAGATGACGCTGGAACATCTGATCCCGGCCATCCCGCAACTCGTTGGCGGCTCCGCCGATCTGACGCCCTCCAACGGCACCAAGACCTCGCACTACAAACCCGTCTCGCCCGGCCAGTACGACGGCAACTACGTCCACTTCGGCGTCCGCGAACACGCCATGGCGGCTGCCATGAACGGCATCGCGCTGCACGGCGGACTCATTCCCTTCGGCGCGACGTTCCTCGTCTTCACCGACTATTGCCGCCCGTCCATCCGCCTCTCGGCTCTCATGGGCATCCGCTCGATCTACGTCATGACGCATGACTCGATCGGCGTCGGCGAAGACGGCCCCACGCATCAGCCCGTCGAGCATCTGGCCGCACTGCGCGCCATCCCTGGCCTGCAAGTGTTGCGCCCCGCCGACGCCATCGAAACGGCGGAAGCTTGGCACATCGCGCTGTGCTCCAACAATCGCCCCACCGTCATGGCGCTGACCCGCGACGCCGTACCAACCAAGCTGCGCGCTGGAGCGGTCGAAGAAAACCTCTCCGCCAAGGGCGCCTATGTCGTCAGCGGCGGCGACAAGCGCGACGTGACGATCCTCGCCACCGGCTCCGAGGTCGCCATTGCGGTGGAAGCTGCAAGCCTCCTGGCAAAAGACGGTATCAACGCCGCCGTTGTCTCGATGCCCTCCTTCGAACTCTTTCGCGAACAGCCCGGCGCCTACAAGGACAGGGTGCTCGGCCACACCCCCCGCATCGCCGTCGAAGCAGCGATCGCCCAGGGCTGGCACGAGTGGCTGCGCCCTGGCGACACCTTCATTGGCATGAGCGGCTTCGGCGCCTCGGCTCCTGCCAAGAAACTCTACGAACACTTCGGCATCACCGCCGCCAAGGTGGCGGACGCCGCCAAGGCGAGCCTCAAGGCCTAGATCAGACCAACGCAGCTTCCGGCCGGCGCCCCGCAGGGGAGCCGGAAGCGGCTCACGGAAAAAGCACAATGAACCTCGACAAACTGAAAACGACCGACGGCATCGATGTCTCGGGCAAGCGCGTGCTCTACCGCGCCGATCTTAACGTCCCGGCCAAGGACGGCGTCGTCACAGATGCCACACGCCTGGAACGCGTCGTCCCCGGCCTGCAAGCGCTCTCCGCACGCGGGGCGAAAGTGATCGTGCTATCCCATTTCGGCCGCCCGAAAGCCGGACCCGATAAAGAGAATTCTCTAGCCCCCGTCGCCGCCGCGTTGGGCGGCCTCTTGCGCCGTCACGTCTCGCTCGCTGGCGACTGTATCGGCCAGCACGCGCATACGATCGTCGATGCCATGAAGCCCGGCGACATCTGCGTTCTGGAAAACACCCGCTTCCACAAAGGCGAGGAAAAGAACGACCCCGCCTTCACCGCGGCGCTGGCAGAACTGGGCGACATCTTCGTCAATGACGCGTTCTCCGCCGCCCACCGCGCGCACGCCTCCACCGAAGGCCTGACGCATCATCTGCCGTCCTATGCCGGCCCGCTGATGATGGAAGAAATCAACGCGCTCAAAGCCGCCCTCGAAGTGCCGCAGCGTCCCACCGCGGCTGTCGTCGGCGGTGCAAAAGTCTCCAGCAAAATCCCGATCCTGAAAAATCTCGTCGCCAAGGTCGACAAGTTGATCATTGGCGGCGGCATGGCCAACACCTTCCTGCAGGCCCAGGGCCTCGATGTCGGCAAATCGCTGTCCGAACCCGACTTCCACGATATCGCGCGTGAGATCATGGCCGCAGCCAAAGCGCGCGGTTGCGATGTTCTCCTGCCCACCGACGCCGTCATCGCCCGCGAATTCAAAGCGGGTGCCGCTTCGGAAACCGTGAGCGTTACCAACGTCCCCGCCGACGCCATGATCCTCGACATCGGCCCCGCCTCCGTCGCCAACATGACCGCCCACCTCCGCCAGTGCCGCACACTGCTTTGGAACGGACCCATGGGTGCGTTTGAAATCGCGCCCTTCGGCGAAGGCACCTTCACGCTCGCCCGCGAGACGGCCATGCTGACCAAAGCCGGGTCACTCCTCTCCATCGCCGGCGGCGGCGACACGGTAGCGGCGCTCAATGCAGCCGGCGTCACCAGTGATTTCTCCTACGTCTCGACCGCCGGTGGCGCCTTCCTCGAATGGCTGGAAGGCAACGAGCTGCCGGGCGTGGCGGCGCTCGCGCGGTGACACCGATCCGCGCCGTCGTCTTCGATCTCGATGGCACGCTGATCGACAGCGTTCCCGACATCGCCGCGGCGCTGAACCTCTGCCTCGCCGCTGAAGGACGATCACCGCTCACGGAAAACGGTGTCGCCAAACTCGTGGGCGGCGGCGCCCGCGAACTCGTCGCCCGCGCGCTAGGCGATGCAACTCCTGACGCCAAAATCGACCGTGTGCATGCGGACTTCCTTGCCCACTACGACGCCGAACCCGTCACGCGAACGCGCCTCTATCCCGGTGCCCGCGAACTGCTGATCGAACTGCGCGACGCCGGCCTCCCGCTCGCGATCTGCACCAACAAACCCCAACACCTGACGGATCTGATCCTCACCCGCCTCGACCTCGCGGCATTTTTTTCCGTGATCTGGGGCGCCGCTCCCGGCCAGCCCCTCAAACCGGACGCCGCCTGCCTGCGTACAGTATGCACGAACCTAGGCAGCTCGCCGGCCGAGACGGTCATGGTCGGCGACAGCCATACGGACATTGACGCGGCCCGAGCAGCCGGTTGCCCCTCGATCCTGGTCGCGCACGGCTACGAGCAGCGCCCGCTGGCGTCGCTGGGGGCCGATGCCCTGGTGGCGGGGCTTGCCGAAGCCGGTCTCGAAATCGCCCGCTGGCGTGGCGATGTACAATCGTGGTTGCGCCAGCCCGCCTGAGGGCCTAGCTCACCTCACGACCTCAACCCGAAAGTCGGAACCCGGATGTTCGCCGAAGCCCATCTCTACCCCGGTGTCGCGCTGGCAGGACTCGTCAGCTTCCTGTCGCCGTGCGTGCTGCCGCTCGTCCCACCTTACCTCGGCTACATCGGCGGCACGACGATTGACGGGCTCACGGCGGAGAAGGGGCTCGAGACCCGCGTCTGGCGCCGCGTTGTCATCGCGTCGATGTTTTTCGTGCTGGGCTTCACCACCGTCTTCATCGCGCTGGGCGCAACCGCCTCTGCGCTCGGCCAGTTCGTGCAGGAATACCGCGCCCAATTGGGCTACGTCGCCGGCACCGTCATCATTCTCTTCGGCCTCCACTTCTTGGGCGCCCTGCGCATTCCGTTGCTTTACTCCGAAAAGCGCGTTCATACCGAAGTCGACGGTGCCAGCTTCGCCGGAGCCTACGTCATGGGCCTCGCCTTCGCATTCGGCTGGACGCCCTGCATCGGTCCGATCCTCGCCACCGTTTTGGCGCTCGCCGCCAACGCCGACAGTCTCGGCGCCGGTGTGCGTTTGCTTGCAGTTTACTCGCTCGGCCTCGGCGTTCCCTTCGTGCTAGCAGCCGTCGCCATTCGCCCGTTCCTCTCCTTCATGAACCGCTTCAAGCGGCACTTGGGCCTCATGGAGAAAATCATGGGCGCGCTGCTCGTGCTCACCGGCATCGCTTTCCTGAATATCTTCGACGGCTTCTCCATCAACGCCTTTGGCCAGTGGATGATCGAAACATTCCCAGGCCTGACGACGTTGGAAGAAAAGTTCACCCCTACCGATCTCCAGCGTGAAATCATGAACCAGCGCCCCAGCCCCTGATCAAGGAGGCTCGAATGACGACCCCGCTCCCTAAAACGCCGATCGCGCTGTCGATCGCCGGGTCCGATCCATCCGGCGGCGCCGGCATCCAGGCTGACCTCAAAACGTTCTCAGCGCTTGGCGTCTATGGCACAACGGTCATCACCGCGCTCACCGCGCAGAACACGCAAGCCGTCACCGGCATCCATGCAGTGCCGCCTGACTTCATTGCCCTGCAAGCCGAAACGCTCGCCGCCGACATCGACGTGACCGCAGCCAAGACCGGCATGCTCGGCGATGCCGTCACCGTCGCCACCGTCGTCTCCATCCTTCAGAAATATGAGTTCGGCCCCGTCGTCGTCGATCCCGTCATGGTCGCGACGAGCGGCGACGTGCTGCTCGCCCCCGATGCGATTGCCGCCGTGCGCAATCTGCTGATCCCGCTCGCGACCCTGATCACGCCCAACCTGCACGAAGCCGCCAAGCTCCTCGGCGTGCCGCCAGCCACATCGGTCGAAGAGATGGAAGCCCAGGCCATTCGCCTCGTCGAACAGGGCGCCCACGCCGCCCTCGTTAAAGGCGGCCACGCGATGGGCGATATGGCCGTCGATGTTCTGGTATCAGCCTCTGGCATCTCCCATCACGCCGCCCCACGCATCGACACGCCCAACACCCACGGCACCGGCTGCACGCTCTCCGCCGCCATCACCGCCGAACTGGCCAAGGGCGAAACCCGCCTCGACCTCGCCGTCCAGCGCGCCAAGGACTACCTCTCCCAAGCCCTCGATGCGGGCCGCACGCTCCAAGTCGGCAAGGGCAACGGCCCCGTCGATCACCTTCACACGCTCCGTTTCCCGGCTTGAATCCCGAACAGTGCTGTCGGCCCAGTGTGATCAATTCGCATCATGAGACATTTCGGTGTGCCCAGTCGGCGTGCGGTCCCTTGCGACTGCCCCAGCTTTCTGCAACTTTGATCCCGAAACGTGATCTCGGGGGAGCTGTCACGTTGGGGGGAGAGCCGCGAAGCGATCAGGGACGCTGCCGCAGGCTCAACATGAAAACCGGTCCGGGCCATCCGGGCCGGTTTTCTCGTTTTTGAGGCCATATTAGCCTCCGTTCTGTACAAGTCGCTTCCTCGCCACACTGCACTGCAAAAACCGCTGGTTGTGCTGTGAAAACGGGCACGCCGCAGTTGTGGCTGCGGCGTCCAGTCGCTTAACTGCCCTCAAAACCGGTCAACCGGAAAAGTTACGGGGGTCAACGTATGCGAGCAGCATCAAAACTGAAGCGGACGGGGCGCGCGCTCTGCGTATCAGCGCTGGCCATGGCAGCCACCGCAGCCCCGGCGCTGGCCGGCGGCTTCGACGTCCGCGAGCAATCGGCCCTTTTCCAGGGCATGTCCTTCGCCGGCGCCGCAGCAGGCGGCACGGCGCTGTCCTCCATGTTCTGGAACCCCGCCGCCGCCGGCTACGTCAGCGACGGCATCACCATCGATTCTAGCTACTCGCTCATCATCCCGCGCGCGGAAGTGACGGTGGAGTCAATTAGCGGCGGCATTCCGATCAATGGCGATCCATCCGTTGACGTTGGCCGCGACGCACTCGTGCCCGCCAGCTACGCCGCGTATCGCTTCAGCGACGATCTTGTTTTCGCTATCAGCATGAATTCGCAATTCGGTTTGACGACGAAGCCAGACAGCTTCTCTTGGGCGGGCGATCTGTTGGGCCGCACATCGAAAGTGTTCAGCATCAATGCGGTGCCCACGGTTGCCTATCAGATTGCACCAGGCGTCCAAATCGGTGCGGGTGTCCAAGTTCAATATTTGGAACTCAAAGCCTTTAAAGCTTCGGGCGGAATACCAGGAACACTAGGAAATGCCGTTACAACAAACCTGGAAGGTGATGACATCGGCGTTGGGTATACCCTTGGCATTAACCTCACACCCGCAGCCGGAACCTCCATCGGCCTCGGCTTCCGTTCGTCCATACGGCACGATGTGGACGGCGAATTCACCGCGCCGGGGTTCAATCCATCAATTGCCGCCGATATCGAATTGCCCGAGAAGCTAACGCTTGGCATCCGCCAGGACCTTGCCCCCGGTATTCGCGCGCACGCAACGGTCGAGTGGACCAATTGGAGCCGATTGGGTGTGATCCCGATTCAGGGCTTGCCCCCTCCAGCAGCACTTGATTTTCAATGGGAGGATGGCTGGTATTTCGCGGTGGGCGGTGAATACGACTACAGCGACAAGCTCACGCTACGCACCGGCTTCGGTTACGAAATCTCGCCGATCCGCGAACCCTCCCAACGTCTCGTTCAGTTGCCCGACAATGACCGCTATTGGCTGAGCGCCGGCGCCAGTTACGAACTGGGCGACTTCATGGGTCTTCTGAAAGACGCGAAGGTGGACGCCGCCTATACCCACATTTTCGTGGAGGAGGGCGACTTCTCTCGCCACCCCTCCGGAGGTCCGGCCCCCGTCTTCACCGGCAGCACCGACAGTGCCGTCGACATTATCTCCATCGGCATTCGCTCGAAGCTCTAAACCGTCGGGCTTCCAGCCGGGCATGAAATTAAGCTAGAGAGGGCCGGCCGCGCGCCGGCCCTTTTGCTTGGACGCGCTTTGAACAAGGCCGGCGACCAAACGTGACGGACAAGCCCACCCCCATAACCCATCGCTTGCCCGATCCCGGCGCGGACTACGGCCAGCGCATCGCGCTCTATTTCGCCGCCATGTTCGTCATCTACGGCGTCCTGATCCCGTTCCTGCCGGTCTGGCTCGACGGTCGCGGGCTCGACGCCAACGAAGTCGCCATCGTCATGGCCGTCCCCTTCATCCTCCGCCTCGCCGTCACGCCCACCGTCGCCATCTTCGCCGATCGCCTGGGCGCGCACCGGCTGTTTATCATCGCCTCCGCCTGGGCCGCGTTGGCCGCCAGCCTTGCACTCGGCGGCATGACCGGTTTCTGGCCGATCCTGCTCATCGCCGCACCGCTCTCCCTCGCCGCCGCCACCATGATGCCCCTCGTCGAAGCCATCGCCGTCAAGGGCGTGCGCCTGTACGCCCTTGACTATGGCCGCATGCGGCTCTGGGGCTCGCTCTCGTTCGTGGTCGTTGGCCTCATCGTCGGCGCTCTGATCGACCGCAGCGGATCGGAAGCCGCCCTATGGGTCATGATCGCCGGAACCTTTCTCACCGTCGCCGCCGCACACGCCCTGCCGCACGCGCCCGCAGCCCCCATCGACACGGCCGCAGCTTCAACCCCGCCTCGCAGCGTCACCCGCGAGGTTCTCCGCCTTCTCCGAATGCCGGTGTTCCTCGCGTTCCTGATCGCCGCCAGCGCCGTTCAGGCCTCGCATGCCATGTTCTACACTTTCGGCGCGCTCCACATGCGCGACCAGGGCATATCTGGCGCGTGGGTCGGCGCGCTGTGGGCAATCGGCGTACTGGCCGAAGTCGCGCTGTTTGCCGTCGCCGGCTCTCGCTTTCGCCATTTGAAACCCGATACGCTGCTCGCCATCGGCGCGGCGGCCGCAATCCTGCGCTGGGCGGTGATGACGCTCGATCCGCCACTCGCACTCCTCGTCCCCCTGCAGCTCCTGCACGCGCTGACCTACGGCGCGACGCACTTGGGCGCGATCCTCTTCGTCGCCCGCGCCGTTCCCGACGATGTCTCCGGAACAGTCCAAGCGCTCTACGCGACGTTTGCATCCGGCGTTGCCATGGGCATCGCAACCTGGGCGTCGGGACCGCTCTTCAATGCATATAAGGGTGGCGCGTACGCGTCGATGGCCGGCCTCGCCGCCGCGTCTCTCGCCGCCGCCCTCGTCATTCGCGCCCGCTGGAACCAGGGCACACTGTAAAGCCCTAGCCCCACAACGCCCGCTGCGCCGGCTCGATGATCCCGTCGCGGATGACGATGCCGGGCTGGCGGTCTTTGGCCAGCAGCAAGGGCCCGTCGAGATCGACCCACCGCGCGTACTGCGCCACCAGCATGGCCGGCGCCACACCCAGCGACGTTGACACCATCGACCCCGCCATGATGTCGAGCCCCGCCGCTCGCGCCGCATCCGCCATGGCGAGTGCTTCCGTGAGACCGCCTGCCTTGTCGAGCTTGATGTTGACCGCATCGTAGCGGTCGACCAGCGCGGTGATGTCGGACGCCACATGCGCGCTCTCATCCGCGCAAATGGGCAGCGGCCGGTCGCGCGTGCCGAGCGCACCATCGTCTTCGGCCGGCAACGGCTGCTCGATCGTCTCAAAGCCGCAGTCGGCCGCCACCGCCAAAAGCGGATCGAGCATCGCAAGAGTCCAAGCTTCATTGGCATCGCCGACAAGCCGCGCATCCGGACGCGCCGCGCGCACCATGCGCATCCGCGCGTCGTCCCCAGCCCCACCCAGCTTCAGTTTCAAAAGCTTGAGATGCGGCACCCGCCGCGCTGCCTCCGCCATCGCCTCCGGCGTATCGAGACTGAGCGTGAAGCAGGTTTCGCGCGCGCCCGGCTCGGGCCGCTTCATCAATTGCGCCACCGGCACGCCCGCCAGCTTGGCCTCTAGATCGAACAGCGCGCAGTCGAGCGCATTACGCGCCGCACCGGGCGGCAAGAGGCGCGCCAGATCACCATGCGAGGCCGGTGCCCCCGCCGCTTCGATCGCCGCAGCTGTGGCCTCCGCCGTTTCGCCATAGCGCGCATAGGGAACGCACTCGCCGCGGCCGTCGACGCCCCCCTGGCTTAGGGTGACGACCACAACGCGCGCCTCCGTCTTGGCCCCGCGCGCAATCACGAACGGCTGCGCAAGAGACCAGGATTCGATGGCCACGCGGATCGTGCGATCAGTCATGAGAAAGGATCCCGAACCTCAGCCAATCGGTCAGGACAACCGGCCCGTGGCATGAGCAAGGAACAAATAAACGCGGCCGGAATCCGACATCAAATGGATCTGCGACGACCGTCCCGACGGATCGCGCTGATCGAGGTCGCGGCGCACGCGCTCGAAGTCTTCCAGGTAGCGCGACAGCGTCGCCTTCAAATTGGCATCGTTGGGCAGCGCGCGCGTGATGTCGTCGAAAGCTTGCCGCCCTTCCGCCGAATAAAGCCCGCGCGAAAGCACGTTTCGGTGCCCGGCGTTGATGCGCGACCACAGCGCCGATGTCGTCGCCTGATCGAGCGCGCGGGAGACAACATCGATATCGAGCCGGAACGAAGCCTGCCGCTGCATCTGCGGCGGCGGTGCCAGCGGTGGGGGAGCAGATCGCGGCGCCCCGCCACCTTGCTCTTCATCGCGCGACGCACGCGCCAGCAAATCGCCAAGCGACCAACCTTCCCGGCCATTCTCGCCCGGTGCCGGACGCGAGAGTTGCGACAAGGCCGGCTGTTGTGGCGCCGGCTGCTGCTGAGACGGCGGCTGGGCAGGCGCCGGCGCGATGTAAGGCGCGGCGGGCGGTGGCAAAGATGCCATCGGCGGGGGCGGTGATCCGACAGGACGCGCCACGTCGCGAGCCTGCATCGTGCGCTGCGTGAGATTGGCCAGCGTATCGAGCGCTTTCAATTGGTCCGACAGGGCGCGACGCATCTGATCGGCGCTGTCGCGCGTGGCGAGCGGCAACTGATCCAGCTGATCCTTGAGTCGGGCCTGCTCGCTGGCGATTTCCGCAGCCGTCCGGGCCGCCCGCTGACGCACCTCGTCGGCGGTTTGATCGACGCGCGAGGAGAGCGAATCGAGATCGCGCGTGACGCTGGATGACACGGTGGCGAAGCGGTTGCGCAATTCGTCGAGACGGCGCCCGCTCTCCGCGTCCGTCTCTAATTTCAAGCGTTCCAGATCGGCCAGCGCATTGCGCCGCGTCGCCTCCGCCTGCAGCCGGATCTCTTCCGCCGTCGAACGCGCCTTCAGCTCGGCCTCCGACAGCGACCCCTCGATCGTCGACGAATAGCCCTGTACGAAGCGGCCGAATTCTTCCGCTTTGCCTGAGAGATTGTCCAACGTCTGCGACAGCGCCGCATGACGCGTCTGCAGCGTGTTGTCGATCTTGAAGTTGACCGACTCCAGCGCGTTGGCCGCCCGCATGATGGTCTGGCCTTGGTTCTCGAACCGGTTCGTTACCGAGTTGATCTGGCCGAGCAGGTTTTCAGAAACGTTGCGCAGCATTTCCGACTGGCTCGCCAGCCCCTCGATCGCCTTGAGCGACTGCTTGGTAATGTTCTCGGACGACCGCCGCACGGCACTGATCCCGGCGACGAGTTGCTCGTCGAGATCGTGCGTCTGGCGCTGGATCGTGTCGCTGAACACCCGCGCGTGGTTCTCGAGCGCCGAGGTCAGCGCTTCCGACCGTTCCGAAACGGCATAATCGATCGCCTGCGTCGAGCGTTGGATCGACTGATCAAACAGCATCAAGCGCTCGCTGAAGGCATTGTCGAGTGCGCGTGTGCGTTCGATGAGCTGCGTGTCGAGGATCTGCGCCCGATTGGCGAGCGAGCTGTCGAGAGCCCGTGCGTACTCCTCGAACACGGTCTGCAAGTTCTGCGTCCGGCCGTCGAGGGAGGTGTTGAGATTGTCCAGGTAATCCTGGAACGCGTTTTGAATGGTCTCGGTCCGCGAACTCAGCGCATCCGCCAGCGCCGACGTATAGCCGACGAGCACCGCGTTCATTTCCTCGGTGCGCTGCCCGAGTGTCGTCTCCAGCCGGTCGGCGCTGGCGCCAACGGCACTTTCGAGCGACGTGAGGTTTTCACCCGCGTTCTGAATGATGGTCGCGAGCTTGATCTGCTGGTTCGACAAACGGTCGATCAGCTGGGGAATTTCCGTTCCCAGCGACCGCAGCGTATCGGTCACCCGCTCTGATGTGCCAAGTAGCGCGCCCCGCTCGCCCGACAACTCCTGAATAAGCCCGCGGATCTTGCGCTCGTTCTCTTCGTAGGAGCGTTCCAGCGCAGCCACTTCGTTGTGGACCAGTGCTTCAAGTTCGCCCGCCCGTCCCAGTGCGCGCGAGACGGCATCGTTCATGAACGAAACCTGCCGCCGCACCGCTTGTCCGAGTGAGGCGATCGACTGCTCCGCCATGCGATCGGGTTCGGCCAGGCGGATGGCCACTTCGGTCATGGTCGATGACCTCAGCCGTAATTCTTCCGCGCGCCACGCCAGGAGAGCAAGGAACCACATCACCGCGACCGGTACGACGAGCGCCGCGAACAGCAGGAACGTCGAGGGATCGGAGAGGATCGCCCCGAAGCCCTGACCCTCGGCGACCTTGGCCGAGAAAATCATCCAGCCGAATACGGCCGTGAGCAGGCCCCATCCGATGCTCGCGTACATGGCGTAACGGAATGGCGTTCCGTCGGGCTTCTGATCGAGCGCGTAAATCAACCCGCCGATCGACGGGACGTCATCGTTCGCAGCCACTTGCCCACGCGGCGGACCGGCTGGCCGCCGGCGCGCCGCACGCCGTTGCGTGGTCTCGCCGCTATCGGTATCCATGTCAGGGGCGGGCGGAGGCGAGGGCGGCACGGCCACGGCGGCCTTCGACCGGCGTCCTTTACCTTCAGGCTTCGGGGGCGACGGGAGCGGGGGTGGCAAAGCGGCGGGCGGCCCGCCGGAAGGAAGCGGCTCGGACGCGGACGGCGACAGCGGGGGCGGCACCGGCAAACCCGGCGGCTCTCGCGAAGCTTTGTTGTCTTGCGCCATCGTCCCGATATGTCCCCGTGCGCCCGGCGGCGCAGCCCCACCGTCACTGATAGCTCAAGTAAAGCCCGACCCTCAAATCCGAATTGAGGGTCGCGCACCACTGAATGCGTGTAATCCGTCAACGTGGTAACAGCGGCCGATAGCCCGGTTTTAGGGCCAAATGAAGGTACCCTGACAATCCGTGGCAATGCGGCAAGTCTTTGTTCACTGTCATAACAGAACGCGCCAACCCTTTAGCTCTGTTTAGAGACCATGCTGCCACGATCCCGATCCTAATGAGGTGGCTTCGTGCGGGAGCGCGGCAATGCTCGACAATCCGGAAATGCTGCAGAGCGATTTGACGCCCGGCATGGTCGTGGCGGCCGGCCAGCCTGCGGCCATTGACCATGCCCATCTCCGCCGCTACACGATGGGTGACCTACAACTCGAACGCGAAGTCCTCGACCTCTTTGCCAGCGAATTGCCCCGCACCCTGGCCAGTCTGCAGGCGGCCGCCACCCCCAAGGATTGGAAGATGGCGGCCCACACCTTGAAAGGATCCGCCCGCACCGTGGGAGCTTGGCGCGTGGCCGCCGCAGCGGTTGATGCCGAGCGCATATCCGACGTCATCGGCGACACGTCTGGCAAGCAGGCCGTCCTCGTGTCGTGTGAATGCGCTGTTAGTGAGGCCGTCGGCTACATTTCGGCCCTCGCAGCCCCGCAGACGCTGCGCCGCTAACGAACCGGCAAGCCGCTTCCCGCTGCGCGCCCATTGCGCCTTGAATTCGCATCTGCCTCCGTCTAAGGCCTTGGCCCAACGGCGGCAGTGCGCTCCAGCACGACATACCGGGGCAACACATCGAGCCGCCCCCAAACGCGACTGGCACAGAGCAGAGGCGAGATGGTCAAGATTACGTTCATCCAGCCCGACGGCACCGCCCAAACGGTGACGGCGGAAGAAGGGCTCACCGTCATGGAAGCCGCCAAGATGGCGGACGTCCCCGGCATTGATGCCGAATGCGGCGGTGCCTGCGCCTGCGCCACATGCCACGTCTATGTCGACGCCGGCTGGCGCGAGAAGACGGGCGCCCCTTCAGACATGGAAGAGGATATGCTCGACTTCGCCTTCGACGTGCGTGAGGAAAGCCGGCTGTGCTGCCAGATTAAGGTCACGGCTGCCCTCGATGGCCTCGTGCTGCGCGTCCCCGCCAAGCAGTTCTGAGCTCTTAAAGACCGATCGGAAGGTAACAGCGCTGATGAACGCAGTGGAACCCGCCGCAGGCGCCGGCCCCATCGAAACCGATGTGGTCATCATCGGCGCCGGGCCTTGCGGTCTGTTTGCCGTCTTCGAACTGGGACTTCTCGATCTGAAGTGCCACGTCGTCGATATCCTCGGCAAACCCGGCGGCCAGTGTTCCGAACTCTACCCAGAAAAGCCCATCTACGATGTGCCAGCCCTCCCCATCGTCACCGGCCAGGAATTGACCGACCGGCTGCTGGAGCAGATCAAGCCGTTCAATCCCGTCTTCCACTTTGGCGAACGCATCGACGCCCTCGCGCGCGAGCCCGGCGGCCGCTTCTTGATGACCACCGATGCCGGCAAACAGTTCCTCGCCAAGGTCGTCGTCATCGCAGCAGGCGGCGGCTCTTTTACACCCAAGCGCCCGCCGCTCGATGGCATCGAAGCCTATGAGGGAACTTCGGTCTTCTATTCAGTCCGCCGAATGGAAGATTTTCGCGGCAAGGATGTTCTCGTCGTCGGTGGCGGCGACAGCGCGCTCGACTGGACGCTCAACCTGCAGCCCCTTGCCCGGAGCCTCACGCTGCTGCACCGCCGCGATGACTTCCGTGGCGCGCCCCATTCCGTGAATGAAATGCGCCGCCTCGTCGATGAAGGCAAAGTCCGCCTGATGATCGGACAGATGACCGGCCTCGATGGCGACGCGGGAACGCTTCAAACGGTGACCGTCAAAACGTCGGCGGGCGAAGAGAAAATCGCAGTCGATGCCATGCTGCCGTTTTTCGGGCTCACCATGAAGCTCGGGCCCATCGCCGATTGGGGCATCAACCTCAACGAAAACCTAATCCCCGTTGACACCGAGAAATTCGAGACGAGCGAAAAAGGCATCTTCGCCATCGGCGATATCAATACCTATCCCGGCAAGCTCAAGCTCATTCTATCCGGCTTCCACGAAGCCGCGCTGATGGCGCAGGCCGCACAAAAAATCGTCTATCCCGACAAGAAGGTCGTGTTCCAATACACGACCTCGTCGTCGAGCCTGCAAAAGAAGCTCGGCGTCAAATAACTTCGCCGCGCTGCGTCAGCAGAAGCGCCAACCCCGCGAACGTCGCGATGTGCCGGCGCACGGCCTTGGGAAGATGCTCAAGCATCGCCTTGGCCGCCGGCCGTAGCCGCGCGAGATAGAGCGACGCATAAACCTTGCCGGCGCGGCTTAGCCCGAACGCGCAATCACCCACGTCCACCGACCGGTCGGCCCACTCGAACTTGTAAGCAGCCCCCGGCGCCAGAAGATCGAGTGCCGCCTTGCCCTGCTGGCAGGCCCGCCGGATGCTGTCTTCCATCAGCAGCGCCCCCGCCCCAGTCTTCTCGAAGCGCGGATCGTACGCGATGAGGTGGAGCGCGACGCGATTTTTGCACTGGATCCCAATTTCGATCGCCGCGATGGAGCCGCCGGACACCACAGCGCCGATTTCGATGCCCGATGCCGGACCGCGTCCCGAAGCGCAATCGCGGAAAAATCCTTCCGTGCGCACATCCGCCACCGCCGGCGAGACGAGCCCACGCTGCCGCAACCAATCCCGCTTCAACCGCAAAGCCGCGCTCGCCGCATCACTGGCCGCTGGACCCGCCGCGAACCGCTGAAACCACGTTTCGCCCGTCTCCTGCAATCGGCGCATTTGGCGCTTGCGATTCTTGCGCGCTGCCTTCGCGTAGCGCTGTTCGAACGCCGCATAGTCGCTCGTTCCTTCGAACGCGACGTAGGGCGCCTGTTGCACGTCGGTGAAGCCCGCGCCGCGCGCCCTGAGCAAAGGCGCGATCGCCGCGTCTGCCCGCACCTTGCGCAAATGCACCAGATCGATGGCGGCCTGCTCCAGAACAAAGTCGAACGCCGCACTGATATCGCGCGCGGCCTCCAGACCATCCTCGACGATCACGTCGCCGTACTGGCTCACGGGATCACCCATAAACGACAGGGTGTTGAGGCCGCCCGCCCGCGTCACCACAAACGGGCAGACCAGCACCAAACGCCCGTCCCGATGCCCGGTCACGATGGCCAAGGTCGGTTTTGCCCCCCGCGGCGCTAAGAAATGATTGCACCAGTGCCAGAGCCAGCCAAAGGACTGGAACACCTGCTCCGGCCGCCCGGCCCGCTCGAACAGGGCGGTCCATTCCGCCTCGAGCGCGTTGAATCCCGAGCGATCGTCGATCAACTGAAGAGCAACGGGCTCCACCCGCACCTGTGCGCCGGCAATCGGGACGGGGCGCGTGTGCCGGACCGGCACAGCGCGCTGCAGGCCGGGGAGACTGGCCGTCTCAAACGAGGACGAAGTCAGCGGCATGACGGTCATGGACGGGGGCCCCGGTAAAAATTGCCGTGCGATGATCCCATGGGAGCAAGGCGGGTGCCAGCAACGCAAACGGCGGCCCGCTAAGCGGCCGCCGTTGCAAAAAGTCGGCAAAGGAAGTCTTAACAGCGCCGGACGAACGCTTTAGCCGCCCATCGCTTCGGTCTGCTTCTCCCACCAGTCGCCGGTCCCGAATTTCGGTCCCGAATCCGTACCAGCTCCACCCCAATTCGAGAACCAACCGGGCTCTTCCGGCTGCTTCTTCACCTGCGCCGGCGTGTAATCGCCCGCCAGATGCCGGGTCAGATTTGCCTTGATGTCGGCGGTCTTGTCGGGCGTGCAGTATCCGGGCTGGCCGGCAACGGCCTTCGCGACCCCGTTATAGGCCGTGTCGTACACCTTCTCGACCCGCGGGATATCCGCCGCCGAAACGGCCGCTGCTTCGCTGGACAAGAACGTCGTCTTAAGCTTCACCGGATCGAAGTTATAGCCGCATTTCACGGCGCGTGCAGACGTTGATCCGACCTGGAAGGCCCGCGTGGTGGGATCGCCCGCCGGATTGGCCGCAACCGCAGCCGGAGCCGCAGCGTTCTGCTGCCCGCCGCCGAACAGCGAACCGGTCGACATCCCGGATGAACTGGAACAGCCACCCAAAAGCAGCACCGCGCCAAGCGCGACGAACCGATGCCCCGTCATTTTCCAAGCCCCGAATCTCTGGATCACCCCGTCATGGAAGCGATCCGGTCCCCGCCCGTCAACCGCGCACCCGAATTGCGGCGGGGACAAGGCAATTTCCTTAACGCAGCAGTGTCCGGATGGCCGTCTCCAACCCCTCCAGCGTGAGCGGATACATCCGCCCCCCCATCAGCCGCTGCATGATACCGATGGACGGCGTCCAACTCCAGTGCTGGTCGGGGAGGGGATTGAGCCACACGGCATTGGGGTAGCTGGTCAGCGCCCGGTTCATCCAGATATGCCCAGCCTCCTCGTTCATGTGCTCCACCGAACCACCCGGATGCGTGATCTCGTAGGGGCTCATGGACGCATCGCCGACGAAGATCAGCTTGTAATCGGACGGATAAGTGTGCAGCACATCCCAGGTCGGGATCGTCTCCGTGTAGCGCCGCGCATTGTCCCGCCACACCCGCTCATAGAGGCAGTTGTGAAAGTAGTAGTATTCGAGATGCTTGAATTCGCTGCGCGCGGCTGAGAACAACTCCTCGACGCCCTTGATGTGCCAGTCCATCGACCCGCCCACATCGAAGAACATCAAAACCTTCACCGCATTGCGCCGCTCGGGCCGCATGTGAATGTCGAGGTGACCCTTCTCCGCCGTGCCGCGAATGGTGCCGGCCAGATCGAATTCATCCGCCGCACCCGAGCGCGCGAATTGCCGGAGCCGCCGCAGCGCCACCTTGATATTCCGCGTGCCCAATTCAACATCGCCCGCGAGATCTTTGAACTCGCGCTTGTCCCAAACCTTGATCGCGCGCTGGTGCCGGCTTTCATGCTGCCCGATGCGAATGCCGGCCGGGTTATAGCCATACGCCCCGAACGGAGACGTGCCGCCTGTCCCGATCCACTTGTTGCCGCCTTGGTGCCGCTCCTTCTGTTCCAGAAGACGCTCGCGCAGCGTCTCCATAATTTTCTCCCAGCCTCCCAGTTCCTCGATCTTGGCTTTCTCTTCGTCGGTGAGATAGAGCGCGGCCACCGCCCGCAGCCACTCGTCGGGAATGTCGGCCTCGATCGCCTCGCTCATCAGGTCGAGGCCCTTGAACACATGCCCGAACACTTGATCGAATTTGTCGAAGTGCCGCTCGTCCTTAATGAGCGTGAGCCGCGCCAAATAATAGAAATCCTCGACTTTGCCGTTGGCGCAACCCGCATCCATGGCCTCCAACAGCGCCAGATATTCCTTCACGGAGACCGGCAGCCGGGCCGAACGCAACTCTGAGAAAAACTTGGTGAGCATTGCAAAATCTTAGATCGGGGTCAGCCTCCTGAGAAGGGGTCTGACCCCATTATCTCAAAACGGAAAAGGGCCGCCCGTTTCCGGGCAGCCCTCAACCAGATGGGAGCTCTGATCAGATTAGAAGTTGATCAGACCACCGACGCCGACGTACTGGAAATCTTCCAGACCGCCAGCACCAGCAAAGGCCGCATCATCATTGGTTTCAATCGACAGATGACGGTACTTGACCCAAACCGACATGGCAGCAGCATCAACCTCCTGCACGACACCGAGACCCCAAACTTCGGTCTCGTCTTCCGTGAGAAACGGGTTGCCAGCAACCGCGAGGTCAGCCTGGGACAGGGCGTCCTCGCCCTGAGCGTTCAGGTACTCGCCGTAGAACACCGTCGCGCCGAGGTGGTTGAACTTCGTCCGAAGACCCGCCTTGATGTAGTGGGTATCGGACTCGCCAGACGTGTCGTTCGGGAAGACGCTGGCCACGTTATCGATCTCGTTATGCCCATAGTTGTAAAGGGCAAAGAGACCGGTAGCAACGTGCTGAACATAAACGCCAAGCTGGAAGTACTCGTTGTCGCCACTCTGCCCCAAACCGGCGTTAACGCCCGTCTGCACCTGATCCGTCCACTCGTTGTAAGCCGCAGCAACTGCCAGCTTAAAGCCATGGTGCTCGCCAGCGTAGCGACCAGCAACATCCCACATGTCGTCTTCACCCCAAGAGGCGCTGACCGAGAAGCCACCGAACGTGGGGGAGTCGTAACGGACGACGTTGCGCGTCAGGCCGTTGCAGTCGCCCCATGCGCCGCCCTGGCCACCGCAGTAGCCGCCGCCCCAAACGAGGCCGCTGTTGCCGCCGTTACCGGTCCGGATTGCGAACGAGTTGACGTCGTACGCGACCCAGTTGGCGGGAACGAGCGAGCCCGAACCGTCGACGAGGATTGCGGTGTTGTCAGACGCCTGCGACTGCTTGCCGACGCCCAACTTGCCGAGTTGGTCAGACTTGACGAACCAGTAAGATTGTAGCGTCTGGACGCCGCTCGTCGTACCGACGAGAGCAGCAGGACCGACAGGTCGATCAGCGTTAATCGTCAGCGAATCCGACGAGATGGCCTCGATGTGCAGGACGTAGCCAGCCGACCAG
>PERL01000020.1 GCA_002928735.1 Hyphomicrobium sp.
GGAATAGTCGAAGCAAACGAAGTCGGCCCCCAGCCAACTTCAACTACCGCGACTTCCGGCAGAACGGCGGGACACGACGCTCCTCAACGCCGCCGTGCAGTAGCCCTTTCCATAATGTCGGGGTTGGCAGCTACGATGTCCGATCTGCCTCTTCGGTCAGTCCGCGCTTGTGGTGTGGGCGTGTCTGGGGCAACCGAGCGAATTGGCCTTGAATGATCTCGGAGCACGATCAGGGCTGCGAAAGTCGATACGTTCCAACAACATCCGAAAAGCCTCTTTGGCATCAGGAGGTGGCAATCCAATGGCATCGTCCCGCACGGGATGTGTCAACCTTGCGTCTGTGGGCATCATTGGGCGACAGCCACCTATATATGCATGGAGGCCGCTGCGTCCCTCCGATGCCCTAGCCCTCCTGCAAATCATCACAGGTTTCCGGATCGATAACAAACGGCCGTCTCTGGTTCTCTGCCATGCTCGACCTGTTCTAGCGCTGCAAGCCACTTGATTGATTCAAGTTGGACCGATTGAAATTTGGGAACTTGGTGCGGCTTCAGTCGGCGCGAGCCCATACCGGGCAGGCCACCGTCATCGAGTTCGAAATCAACTGACCAGGTCTCGGCAACTAGCTCGCCGAAGGCGACGACACCGGCGGCCAGCGCCTCGGCCATGATCGCGATCTTGGTCTCGTCCGACAACCGGCGTGGACGCTCTAGTCCGATCAGTAATTCCACCCGCCGTGGCCCGATGGTTGTAGTGACGACACTTTGGTCGTCACTATAAGCGTATCGATCGTGGGCCATGCCCGACCCTCCCCCATCCGCGGCTACTCCGGCAACGTGGGGGGCGGCGCGTCGCCTACAATCAATCGGTGGTGACGATTGCCTGAAGCGCCACCGTCTATGCCATTGACCCCGGCCACATCTCGACGTTAGGAAAAGCTTAGCGTCAGCGGGGCACAAATGCGCGTAGCAATGATCGGGTCAGGTTACGTCGGACTTGTGTCTGGCACTTGCTTTGCGGACTTCGGTCATACGGTCACGTGCATCGACAAGGACGCAGCGAAAGTGGCGGCCCTCCAGAATGGCGTGATTCCCATTTACGAACCCGGTCTCGATGTCCTCGTCTCGAATAACGTGCGCGATGGACGCCTCTCGTTCACCACGGAACTGAAGGAGGCCGTCGCCAACGCCGATATCGTCTTCATTGCGGTCGGAACACCCTCGCGGCGCGGCGACAATCACGCCGACCTGGCCTATGTCTTCCAGGCCGCCCGCGACATTGCCGGCGCTCTGAATGGTTTCACGGTTGTCTGCACCAAGTCGACCGTCCCGGTCGGAACCGGCGACGAGATCGAACGCATTATTCGCGAGGTCCGTCCCGACGCGGAGATCTCGGTCGCCTCCAATCCGGAGTTTCTGCGGGAAGGCGCAGCTATCGAAGACTTCAAGCGCCCGGACCGGATTGTCATCGGCATAACAGACGACAAGGCGCGTCAGACGATGTCTGATCTCTACGCACCACTCTTCATCAATCAGGCCCCGCTGATGTTCACCGAGCGCCGCGCCGCTGAACTCATCAAGTACGCGTCGAACGCCTTCCTGGCGACCAAAATCACCTTCATCAACGAGATTGCGGATTTATGCGAGGAAGTGGGCGTCAACGTCCAGGATGTGGCCCGCGGCATCGGCCTCGATAATCGCATCGGCGGTAAATTCCTCCATGCCGGCCCGGGTTATGGCGGCTCCTGCTTTCCCAAAGACACCAACGCACTGGCCAAGACCGCTCAGGATTTCGGCGTTCCCCTCCGCCTCGTCGAAAGCGTCATCTCCGTGAACGATCAGAGAAAGCGCGGCGTCGCCCGCAAGGTGATGGCCGCCTGCGGCGGCAGCGTGCGCGGTAAAACCATCGCCGTCCTGGGTCTCACTTTCAAGCCCAACACCGACGACATGCGCGATGCACCCTCAATTGCCGTGATCCGCTACCTCCAGGACAACGGCGCCCATATCAAAGCCTATGACCCCAAAGGCGTCGAGCAGGCAAAAGCCGAACTGACCGGCGTGGAGTACACGCCCGATGCGTACTCGTGCATCGCTGGCGCCGATGCACTATGTCTTGTCACCGAATGGGAGCAGTTCCGCGCCCTCGATCTAGATCGCATTAAGTCACTGTTAAAGGCGCCGATCATCATCGACATGCGCAATATCTATAAGCCCGAAGACATGCGCCGCCGCGGCTTCACCTACTACAGCATTGGCCGCAAGCCCGTGATCGTATGATCGATGGCGGCCGCAGCTCCAGGCCGCGGCCGCCGCACTCGCCCTAGAAAAACTTCAGGTAACGCGACCGTTCCCAGTCGGAAACGTGATTGAGGTAACTGATCCACTCCTCGCTCTTGTAGTCGAGCCAAGCGCCAAACATCCCCTCGCCAAAGACCGTTTTCGCCAACGGATCGGCGGCAAACGCTTCGAGTGCATCGCCGAGCGTCTGCGGCAGGCGCTTGATGCCGAGTGCCGAAAGCTCCTCCGGCGACTTCAGATACATGTTCTCGGTGTGGGGATCGCCAGGGTCCGCGCCTGCAGCGATTCCTTCCAGGCCCGCCGCCAGCACAAGCGCCGCACCCAGATACGGATTGCAGGAACTGTCCGCCGCGCGCAGTTCGACGCGCCCGCCGCCGAGTGGGATCCGCAGCGTGTTAGTGCGATTGTTGTTCCCATAGCAGCCCCAGATCGGCGCCCAGGTAAAGCCCGACATGGAGCCCTTGAGAACGAGGCGCTTGTAGCTATTGACCGTCGGCGCCACCACCGCGCAGATTGCCGGCAAGTGAGCAAGAACGCCGGCGATGAACTGATACCCGAGCTTCGACAAGCCGCAGCCGCGAGGATCGCTCGCATCTGCAAACAGATTTTTGCCCGTCTTGATATCGGCCAGCGACATGTTGAAATGCGCGCCCGACCCCGCACGATCCACGTAGGGCTTCGGCATGAAGGTGGCAAACGCCCCGTGCTTGCGCGCGATCTCGTGCGCCATCATGCGGAAGAAGACGTAGCGGTCCGACATTGAAAGCGCATCGAAGTAGCGGAAATCAACCTCAAACTGCCCGATACCATCCTCATGATCGAACGAGTAGACATCCCAGCCCAGATCGTTCATGGCCGTGACGAGTTCATTCATCCAATCCATGTTGTCGAGCATCCGCGCCACATCGTAGGCGGGCTTGGCGAGATGTTTGCGGTCTGAAACGGGGGCATATCCGAGCGGATCGGCCGCATCGTCCTTGAGAACGAAAAATTCCGCCTCCATGCCGAGGTTGAACGTGAAGCCCATGTCCGCGGCCTTCGCGAGCGTGCGCTTCAGGATATTGCGGCTGCAGGCGTCGAACGGCGCACCCTTGAGCCACAGATCGGAGGCAAACCACGCCGTATCCTGGCGCCACGGCAGAACAGTCGCAGAGCTTGGATCGGGATGCGAGGCCACTTCTTCGTCGGATACATCCTGAGGCACGCCGTCGAGTGCCGCCCCCGTGCACAGTTCTGAACCGCTCATCATGCGCCCCAGATGATCGATGGGCACCACCTTGCCTTTCGATACGCCGTGAAGATCGACGTAGCTGGCGAACATGTACTTCACGCCTTCGGCTTTGAGCCGTTCTGACAGTTCTTTGGTCGCGGGATCGTAGGAAGCATCCATCTCTGAAACCTCGTTCGTTTTGACGCCGGGCAAGTTGGTACTTGCGCGAACACTGCGTTGCGCGTAATTAATTGCCCAATTAATTTCGTTCGAAAAGGTCAAAGTACAGAGGTTGTGCACATGTTTCGAACAATCGTGCGAGCAGAGCGCCTGAAGGTTGAGCAGAGATGGCAAAGAGACCGCATAGCGTCGGGCGCCCAAAGTCAGGAAGCCTGCCCGTCGAAGCCGAAGCAGCAATTCTTAACGCAGCACTCGATCTGTTCGCCGCCAAAAACTTCTCTTCCGTCAGAACCGTCGATATCGCGAAAGCGACAGGGTTCAATCAGGCTCTGATTTTCTATTACTTCGATAACAAGGAGGAGCTCTACCGCCGAGCCCTCCAATTGGCTATCCAACAGGCCTTCGAGTCATTCCGCTTGTCACGCGCTGCCGCGGAGGATCCCGCCGGCTTGATCTTCGCCTGGATCGACACCCATATCCGCGCCTACGATTCCATCGCCAAGCTCATTAAGCTCTCGATCGACTACGTCTCGACCGCCGAGCGCAAGGCCAGCATCGACCGCGCCATCCGCACCTTCTACGACGATGAACGCGAGGTTCTTCTCTCGGCCTTGGAAAGCGGAGTTGCCTCCGGCGCTTTCGCGAAAATCGATGCGTCCCAGACGGCGACGTTCATCTCGACCTATCTCGATGGCGTCTTCGTGCGTGCCATGATCTTATCCGACTTCAAGCCAGTGCCGGCCATTCGCGGATTGAAGACCTACATGAAGGAGCATCTGACCCCGCCCCCAAGCCGGCGGTGAGTGCGGATCAAGCCGGCGACACGTGCCGCGCATCGATATGAACGCGCACAGGACGGTTGAGGATATCCATCAGAACGATCAGGCGGTCCTTCTCGTCCAAATCAATGATGGTCGCGACCGTGCCGTCGAACGGCCCCTGCTCGATCTGAATTTTCTGACCAGTCTGGTACAGCGGCAGCGTGGCCGCGACCGCACCATCCACTTCGCGTGCGCGTAGCGCCTCCACGAAACGGCCGTCGAGCCGGCTCGGCTGGTCCCCACTGAGCACCAGCGCCCGCACGCCGACGGTTGAAAGAACCGGCCGCCACAGACGCGGCGACGCGCTCGTGTCGACGAAGACATACCCCGGAAAGAGCGGGCGCAAGACCTCCCGCGTCATGCGCGCATGCCGTACCCGCCGGCGTACGACCGGACAATAGGAATGAAAGCCCTGGTTCTCAAGATTGGCCGCAGCCACCGCTTCTTTGTGCGGATGCGTGTTGACCACGATCCAGAAACGCCCTTCGGTCACAGGCAACCTCTCCGCACATCATGGAACAGGGCCGAACGTTAGCCGGTGGCGGCCTTAAGTGAAAGTCCGCCGCCCTGCCATGGGTGATCAGCCCGCAGCCGGCCCCTTGTAATAAGGCTCGACGGTCCCTTTGAGCTTGATCGTCAGCGCCTTGCCGAACCGGTCTTTCGCCTTGCCGGCCGCGACCTTGATCCAGCCTTCGCTGACACAGTATTCCTCGACGTTGGTCTTCTCTACGCCGTTGAACTTGATGCCCACCTCGCGCGCCAGAACGGCTTCGTCGTGGTACGGGCTGGACGGATCGACCGAAAGGCGGTCAGGCGGCGTATCGGACATGGGGCTTCTCCCTCGACGTTTCTCTAGTTGGCGAACCGAAAGTGCAGAACGTCGCCGTCTTTGACGACGTATTCCTTTCCTTCGAGCCGCATTTTGCCGGCTTCCTTAGCGCCCGCTTCCCCATTGCCCGTTACATAGTCGTCGTAGCCGATGGTTTCGGAACGAATGAAGCCCTTCTCGAAATCCGTGTGGATGACGCCGGCGGCCTGAGGCGCCTTCGTGCCGCGCGTGATCGTCCACGCGCGCGCTTCCTTCGGCCCGACGGTGAAGTACGTCACCAGGTCGAGCAGCGAATAGCCCGCGCGAATGAGACGGTTGAGCCCCGGCTCTTCAAGACCCATGGAGGCAAGAAACTCCGTGCGATCCTCGTCGGGCAGCCCCGCGAACTCTGCTTCGATTTTGGCAGAGATGACGACCGACACCGCGCCCTCCGCCTTGGCCCGCTCTTCTACCTTCTTTGAAAAGGCATTTCCCGAGGCCGCAGACGCTTCTTCAACGTTGCAGACGTAAACGATCGGCTTCGCGGTTAGCAGCTGCAGCGCACGAAACGCCGGCATCTCCTCCGCCGTGACCGGAGCCGTCCGTGCCGGCTTGCCCTCGCGCAGCGGGATGAGGATCTTCTCCATCAGCGCAAACTGCGCTTTGGAGTCCTTGTCGCCAGCCTTCGCCTTCTTCTCGATCGGTCCGATGCGCTTTTCCAGGCTCTCCAGATCGGCCAGCATCAATTCCGTCTCGACCACGTCCGCATCCGCCAGCGGATCGACCCGGTTCTCGACATGCGTGATGTCGTCGTCTTCAAAGCAGCGCAGCACGTACGCCACCGCATCGACTTCGCGAATGTGCGACAGGAATTTGTTGCCAAGCCCCTCGCCCTTCGACGCGCCGCGCACCAAACCCGCGATATCGACGAACGTCAGGCGCGTCGGAATGATCTGCTGCGACCCTGCGATTTTTGCCAGCGTGTCAAGCCGCGGATCGGGCACACCAACCTCGCCCACATTGGGCTCGATGGTGCAGAAAGGATAGTTCGCTGCCTCCGCAGCCGCCGTCTGCGTCAGCGCGTTAAAGAGCGTCGATTTTCCGACGTTCGGCAGGCCGACGATGCCGAGCTTGAAGCCCATGATCTCAGTTGTCCTTGAATTGTTTTCGTTGGGCTACAACGGGCAGCGTTCCGGATCAACCGGGGATGGCGACGCGGGGGGCAGAGACTCGGGGGCGCCCAGAGACTCGAGGGCCCAGAACGCCAAAGGGGACGGCCCGGCAATCGGTTGCCCGCTGCCGCCTAACGGATCTTCGCCAGTTCGAACGCGGAGTAGCTGGCCGGGCTAGGAAGGTTATCCTTTCCCGTCATGGCGTCGGCGAGGGCTTCCGCCATCACTGTGCCGTCCTGCAGGTCGCGGACCGAGATGAAGATGAACGGCCGCTGCCAGCTGGTTCCCGTCGTCTCGCAGGCCGCGCACGGATCGCGGTATTGCCCGAGGTTCAGCGTATAGACCGGGACCCATTCTGGCGCCGGCCCGCTGGCGATTTGAGCCGTGCGCTGGGCCCTCTGTAACGCCCTCTGATGCTCCGCCGCCGCCTGCCCCTCCTGGGACGCCGTGCCAACGGCGATAATCTCGCGCGCCTCCGCCAGCGACACACGCGCATCGCCATCGAGCACGATGTCAGCGACGGAAGCGGCAGGGATCTTCTTGCCCTGCCGCTCCAGTTCATCCGCGCTCGCGTGCACCCACATGAAATCCTTGTTCAGCACGACGACCTCGAACACGCCCCGCCGACCAGCCTTGTCGTAGCCGATGATCTCAATGATGGTGGAGTTCTGCGTTGTGCGCGACTGCTCCTGGACCACGGGGGTGAGCGCGCGATTGGCCTGCGTCTCGATGGCATCAAGCAGCGTCATGCCGGTCACGGTTCCAACGACCGCAGCCGATGCAGTGGCAAAGCCCACTTCAGCCGGCGTCTTGAACCACGACGACAGCCATTGAAACCGGTCGCTCCAGCGATAGGCGGCCATGGCGCGCCGCCGCGTCTTGGATTGCCCGTCACCGTCCTGCGACATGTCATCGGTCATGGCATTCCCCCATTTCAACTGTGCCCCAAGTTTTAGCGTGTCAGCGTGACAAGAGGAGGAGGGAAAATGCCGGCCGGCGCTGATGCAGTGTTTCTACAAACACAGCAATCCGCGAGCGGGTCATCTCAGTCCTTCGGCTTGCGCCCCGCCAGCCACTTCGCGAGGTTGTCGGCGAGCGCGCCTGCCCGCTTCGATTGCCGCTCCCCCGGCGGCCCGCCCGATGGCGCCGGGCGCTGAGAACGCGCCCCGCCATCGCTCTTGGTGGGCTTGTCCTTTTCCCCGCCACCCTCGTCGCCGTGCTGCAAGAAGCGCGCGATATCCGTCTGGAACCGCGCCGCGTCGCCCATGGCCAGATGCGGCGCTGCTTTCGCGACCGCATCCAATAAATCCGGCAACCATTGCTGATCGGCCTTGGCAAAATCGCTCAACACGAAATGCGATACCGCATCTTTCGATCCCGGATGCCCAATGCCGAGCCGCACGCGCACCGTCTCGTTGCCAAAATGCGCCGAGATGGAACGCAAGCCGTTGTGCCCGGCATTGCCACCGCCGGTTTTCACCTTGATCCGGCCGGGGAGTAGATCGAGTTCGTCGTGAAAGACGATCACGTCGCCTTCGGAGATTTTCAAAAACCGTGCGGCCTCGCCAACGCTCTGGCCGCTCTCGTTCATGTAGGTCTCGGGCTTCAACAGAAGCACCTTTTCGCCGCCGATCTCGCCGTCGGCGGCATAACCCTTGAACTTCTTTTTCCAGGGACCGAAGCCGTGTGCACCCGCGATGCGGTCCACGGCCATAAAGCCGATGTTGTGCCGGTTCTTCGCGTACTTTTCGCCCGGATTGCCGAGCCCCACGAAGAGCTTCATGGCGCCACTCGCCCCGCGTCAAGATAAACGGCCGGCGCGGACCTATAGGCGCGCGCCGGCCATGTCGTATTACTTCTTCTTGGCAGCCGGTGCAGCCGGAGCAGCCTTGCCGCCAGCCGCCGGAGCCTTGCCGCCTGCAGCCGGAGCTGCACCCTTGGCCGCAGCAGCAGGTGCCGCGCCCTTGGCCGCAGCAGCCGGAGCCGCGCCCGCAGCCGGAGCCGCATCCGCCGCCGCTTCTTCTTCCTTCCGAACGCCGGCAATGGTGGCGATCGTGAAGTCGCGGTTTGCAATCACCGGAGTGACGCCCTCGGGCAAATCGACCGACGAGATATGGATCGACGTGCCGATCTCGGTGCCTTCAAGATTGATCTCGAATGCCGCCGGAATGCGATCGTATGGGCAGAACACTTCTACTTCGTGGCGCACGATGTTGAGAATGCCGCCACGCTTCAAACCGGGCGACAGCGTGTCGTTGACGAACTTGACCGGCACGGCGACGCGGATGATGCCGTCCTTGCCCACGCGCAGGAAGTCGACGTGAATGGGGAAGTCCTTGACCGGATCGACCTGGACATCGCGCGGGATCACGCGGATCTTGCCTTTGCCGGCGATATCGACATCGAACACCGACGCCGTGAAATGACCCTTGAGGATCTGCTTCCACAGTTCGTTGTATTCGATCGCGATCGTTTCGGGTGTCTGGTTGTCGCCGTAAATCACGGCGGGTACGTTTCCTTCACGGCGAGCTTGACGTGCGGCCCCCTTGCCTGCACGCGGGCGCGCCGTGGCCTTGAGAGCGATGATCTCAGAAGCCATGACGGGATCTCCAAATAGAAAAAGCCGCAAGCCGGCCTCCAAGGGTGCCGGGCAGCGTCTCACGCGGTTGCTTGAGATGGCGCGGTTACTACCCTGAAACGCCCCCCAAGGCAACGCTCGCCGCCCAACCCGTCCGGCAAAGCAAAATCTGACCGTGGCGCATGCAACTTAAGCGGGATCTCGCAAAGACCGCCCGAGGGTACGTCTCTACCACCACCCTTGCTTCGTGTAGGTCTTGCGCGGGGCCGGCCGGACCTTGAGTTGCTTGCGACTGGGCGGCGGTTCATCGAGGTAGCCGAACCCGAAGAAACCACCCCCGCCACCCCAGGAATTACTGCTGATGACTGGGCTACTGACCGGCGGCGGAGTCGGCCGGCGCGTCTTGAAGCCACCTTGGGGCTGATTGCTCAAAACGGCGACAAATTCCGTCCGATAGTTCGTCTCCCGGCTCAATGGCTCGTCCGAGATGATGATCGACGCGCGTGGCCGGGCGCCCGCAGCAATCCGGTCGAGAACATCCTGCGGAATGGTGATGCGGTCGAGCGCGCTGTTGGCATCGTCCCCATTGTCGATCGTGACCGCGGTCCAGCGGAGTGCCGATCCCGATGACGCCATCGCCGTGAAAACATGCGTGCCGATCGGCCGGTCAGGATCGCGGATCTCAATTGGAGCTTCGATCGTCGCGTCGTAAACCTCGCCGCCATCCGGCCACGGCTTACGCGTGTTCCGGCGCACATAGACTTTCTGCGTCGCGCGGCTAATGAAGATCGACACCGGCTGCAAGGCGAGCTTGGCGTCGCTCGCAGCCTTCTCGGTTTCGTTCATCTTGTCAGTTGCCGATTTGACAGCCTCTTTCGCTGCGGCCGCCGCATCGATTTTGGCCTGCCCCTCGGCTTGCGCTTTCTCCAGCCGCGCAAGAGCGTCTGCGGCTTTCGTCACAGCCTTGGCCTTGCGCTCTTCGGCACGCGCCACGGCCTTCTCTGTCTTAGCCGCAGCCAGCGCCTTCTCAGCGGCAACAAGCTCGGCATCGGCGGCCTTCTTTCGCCGCTCAAGGGACTTCAGTGATGCAGCAATCGGTGCCGCCGCCCGCGCCGCGGCTTTAGCGCCTTTCTTCGCCTCGCTTGCGGCAGCGGCGGCCGCCGCGGCCTCGTCTTCAAGCATCTCGGCGCGCTCCGGCGTTGCCGCAGCCGTTGCCGCGTTCGGCGCCAAGAGAGCCGTGTGAGAAATCTCGACTGGAGCGGTATCGTCCGGCGAGATGACAACCCTCATCCCAAGCTCTGTTCGTCCAAACAGGTCGCTGGCGAAGCCGTAGGGCAAGCGCACGCAACCCTTCGAAGCCGGGCGGCCCGGCAGAACGCCGCCGTGCATGGCAATCCCGTTCCATGTCAGACGCTGCATGTGCGGCATCTCGGCGTCGTCGTAGAGGTTCGAGCGGTGGTCCGCCCTCTTTTCGAGAACCGTGAAAACACCGGCCGGCGTCTCCCGTCCCTTCATCCCCGTAGAGACGGGCGCGCGCAGCATCCAGCCGTCGGCATCATAAAAGGTGACGTTTTGGCCCTTGATGGAAACGACGGCCATGATCGGATCGCCAGTATCGCGCTCGGCGATCATTTCCACCGCGCGCTGCGGACGCGGTTCCCTCGCCTCAGCCCCGGAGTAAAGCGCCATCACCCCGGCAACGACGGCAAGCGCCACGTGGAGCCGGCTCTGAGAACGGCCCACGCGGGACCGCCCCATAGAATGTTGATCTGCCATACTGTGTCCCGGTGGCCTGCAAGATTTCAGCGCTTTCGATAGCCGATCCGGCGCCGACTTCCAACTCCGCACCAGACCGGGGCAGGCCCGGTGCGATGACGGTTGGATGCCCGCCGGCCCGCTCAACAGGGCGTAACACATGACCCCGCTTGGCAGCGGTGTATTGGGACACTTTTGGCTGGCGGAAGTGAGGCGCGTAGAGCCGCGAGGGCATAAAATCCCAGGGCGGCCCCACTTCGCCGCCTACGCTGCCTCGCGCCGCCACTCGGGAAACGGATCAGGCAAGTTCGCCCACGCTTTCGTGTCCACGGTGCCGGTTTTGGGCAGCGCCAGCAGGCAGGCATCCAACTCGGCCTTGATCGCTGCCTGGTCCATCTCGCGCGTGCCGATGAACACGATCTCCTGCCGCCGGTCACCCCAGAGCTCGTGCCAAGTCTTGTTGATCCGCTTCACGAGGCTATCGTCCGCCGGCCAGTTCGACTTCGGCACGGCAGCCCACCAATACCCGATCGCCTCATGCCGGACGAGCGCGCCCGCCTGCGCCAGTTCTCCCACCCACTGCGGACGCGTGGCGAGCCAGAAAAACCCCTTGGCGCGGATCACGCCCGGCCAGGATTTGGAGAAGAAGGTATGCAGCTTCGCGGGCTCGAAAGGCCCCCGCGCCCGGTAAACGAAGCTCGAAATCCCATACTCCGCCGTCTCCGGCTGATGATCCTTGAAGCCGTTCAGTTCTTTGTACCAAGTCGGGTGCCGGTGCGCGGTGTCAAAGTCAAAGAGCCCCGTGTCCAGGATCGAACGGGGATCGACCTTGGCGTGGCTCGTCTCGATGATGCGTGCTCCCGAATTGAGCGACCGCACGATCGCGCGCGCCGCCTCGCGTTCGGCCGGCGTGGCGATGTCGGTCTTGTTCAAAATGATGACGTCGGCGAACTCGATCTGATCGACCAGCAATTGCACCAGCGGCCGCTCGTCGGCATCGCCTGCCGCCTCGCCGCGGTCTTTCAGAAAATCATGCGAGGAATAGTCTTTCAGGAGATGCGCCGTATCGACCACAGTCACCATCGTGTCGAGCCGCGCCACATCCGACAGGCTCACACCCTCTTCGTCGCGGAATTCGAAAGTTGTGGCGACCGGCAGCGGCTCCGCGATGCCCGTGGACTCGATCAGCAGATAATCAAACCGGCCCTCGGCCGCGAGCCGCCGCACTTCCTTCAAAAGATCGTCGCGCAGCGTGCAGCAGATGCACCCGTTCGACATTTCAACGAGCGTCTCCTCTGTGCGCTTCAGGTCCGCCCCGCCGCGCTCCACGAGCTCCGCGTCGATGTTCACCTCGCTCATGTCGTTAACAATCACCGCGACGCGCAAACCCTCGCGGTTGTTGAGCACATGGTTGAGCAACGTCGTCTTGCCAGCCCCGAGAAACCCCGACAGCACGGTCACGGGCAGACGCTTGTCCGCAGCCGCGGACTGCTGATCAAGATGACGGGCAACGGTGTCGTCCATGGATTGGCCTCCAATTTATCCGGATGTTATAATATCCGCTACAAAGGTGAGGCCACACTGTCAAGCCGGGTGCGGAAGACCCGATCGCGGCAGGGACAGTTCTCGCAGGTCGGCAAACGGCAATCGGCCCACGCGTGCATCCCCCCTGAGGAAAACCGGCCCGTGAGGAAAACAGCTCAACTTTGCCTTGCGAACGCCGCCCCGATACCGGACAAGAACGGCGTGACCAAGAAGCCCGTCAAACGCCGCCCATCAGGGGAGCAAGACCGTCTGATCTCGGATGCCCTCCGGGACGCTGGCCGGCCTGTAAGCGCCTACGAAATCATTGACAGTCTGCGGGATAAGGCGACGCTGGCCCCGCAGACCGTCTACCGCTCACTCGACCGCTTGATTGCGTCGGGCGCCGCCCATCGCCTTGAAAGCCTCAACGCTTTCGTCGCCTGCAGCCACGCCATCCACAAAGGCTCAGCCGTCTTTGCGATCTGCGACCGCTGCGGTGGCGTCGATGAGTTCGACGAGCCAAAAGCCCTGAAGGCGCTCTCCGACTGGGCGGCCAACGCGCGCTTCACCCTGCGTCAGATGACGCTCGAACTGCGCGGCACCTGCGCCCGCTGCACCCAGACCTCGTCCATCGCCTAAACCTCCCCGTCGCGCGTGCCGGGTGTGGCCGCCAAGCCGCAACCGATGAGCCGTTGATGGGACCGGTCGCCAAGACCGCTTGCCTAAGCGGATAATATCCGCTTCTCTCGGATGAGATAGTATAACATCCGGGTAGTTCGCGATGATCAGTTTGAGAGTGGGACCACCGCTGCGCGAAAAGGAACGGTTGGCCCCCCGCGCGCGCCTGTTTCTGACGGCTGCGGCGGTCGCGACAGTGTCGGCGGTCCAGAGCGGCCCCGCGGCCGCCCAGAACGCCGCCGCTGTCGAACTTCCCGAGGTCGTAGTCACCGCCCCAAGTCCCGTGGCCAAACCCAAGAAGGTCGCCAAGAAGAAGCCCGAGCCGCAGCAACAGGCCGCGCCCGAACCTGCCCCGGCCTCTCAAGCATCCATTTCGGCTGAGCCCGAACCCGTGGGCCCGGCGGAAGAAACCGTCACGCCGCAAGCGCTGGGCGATCAATTGCCCGGCACGCTGCTCGTCGTCGATGACGCCTTCGTGCCCGTCACCGTCACCACCGAACGCGAGATCGAGGCGACCCGCGGATCGACACTCACTGAAACGCTGCAAACCAAACCCGGCATTTCCGGTACCACGTTCGCTGCCGGCTCCAACCGGCCCATCATTCGCGGTCTGGATACCTATCGCGTCCGCGTCCAGGAAAACGGCATCGGCAGCGGCGACGTCGCAGCCCTCTCCGAAGACCACGCCGTTCCCATCGATCCGTCCTCCGCCTCGCGCGTCGAAGTGGTACGCGGCCCCGCAACGCTGCGCTACGGCAGCCAGGCCATCGGCGGCGTGGTGGCCGTGGAAAACGATCGCATTCCGTCTGCGATTCCCAACGGTGGCTTCTCCGGCGAAATTCGCGGCGGCATCTCCTCCGTCGATGACGGCCGCGACGGCTCCTTCCGCGCCACCGCAGGAGCGAGCGGCATTGCCGTGCACGCCGATGGCTTCAAGCGCCGCGCCGATGATTACGACACCCCGCGCGGCCGCCAACTCAACACCTTCGTCGATAGCGAGGGTGGCGCGCTGGGCATCTCGATGGTCGGCCTGTCCGGCTTCCTCGGCGTCTCGATCTCGCGCATCGAAAGCCTGTACGGCATCCCGGGCGAAGAAGCCGCCGAAGTGAGCCCGCGCATCGATCTCGAGCAGGATAAGCTCCAGGTCAAAGGCGAGTGGCGCGTAAAAGATTTCGGCGTTGAGGCGTTCCGCGTGTGGTTCGGGGCGTCCGACTACAAGCACACCGAAAACATCAACGAAGGCGCGGGTTTCGAAGTCGGCAATCTCTTCACCAATGAGGAATGGGAAGGCCGCATCGAAGCCCAGCATTTACCGCTCGTCACCTCACTCGGCACCCTGCGCGGCGCGATTGGAGCGCAAGCTTTCAACCGCGAGATCGAAGGACGCAATTTGGAAGGCGGCGATAGTCTGCTCGCCCCCGCCGAAACCGATAGCGTTGCCGCGTTTATCTTCGAAGAACTCGACGTCACCGATCGGCTGACCCTCCAGGCCGCCGCCCGGATTGAACACACCGAGGTCAATGGCTCTGGCCGTCTCGATCCGCTGAATGCCGGCGACACGCTGGTTGGCCTTAAGCGCGATTTCACCCCTGTCAGCGTCAGCCTCGGCGGCCTCTACAAACTGCCCGGCGCGCACGTCGTCTCTCTCAACGGCCAATATGTCGAACGCGCGCCCGATGCCGGTGAACTGTTTTCCGCCGGCGTGCATGAAGCGACCGGAACGTTCGAAATCGGCAACCCCGATCTCGATGTCGAAAAGGCAATCACGGTCGAAGCCGGTCTCAGAAAGGCAACCGGCGCCTTCCGCTACGATGCGACGGCTTACTACACGCGCTTCGACGGGTTCATTTTCAAAGGCCTCACCGGCGTCGAATGTCTTGAAGACCTCGCTTCTTGCGGCGGCCCGATAGGGCCGGGTGACGAGCCGTTGGATCAAGTCCTCTTCGATCAGCGCGATGCCCGCTTCTACGGCGTGGAAATCGCGGCCCAATATGACGTATCTCCAATCTGGAACGGCGTTTGGGGCATCGAAGGCCAGTATGACTTTGTGAATGCCGAGTTCTCCAACGGCGACAAGGTTCCTCGCATCCCGCCCCACCGTCTCGGGGGTGGCCTCTACTATCGCGACCTCAACTGGTTCGCCCGCGCCGGCGTCCTCCACGCCTTCGACCAGGACCGCTTCGCTGCCGAATTCGAAGAGATCGCAACCCCGGGTTACACGCTCGTCTCCGCCGAATTGAGCTACACGGCGCGCATGACCGGCTTAGCGGGGGTCCCCCAGGAAATGACGATCGGCCTCAAGGGTGAAAACCTCGCCGACGACGAAATCCTGAACCATGCCTCCTTCAAGCGCCGCGAAGACGTCCTCCTCCCCGGCGCCAGCGTTCGCCTATTCGGCTCGATCAAACTGAATTGAGCCGGGGACAGTGTGACGGTCCTGTGATCCACCCCCGGCCCTGACCCGTTGTGACTTTAACGGGTCAACATCGAGGGGCGCGGGTCGTCAGGCCGCGAGAAGCGATGCAGCGGTTACGGGATCGGAATGGCGGCGGACGGCGCATCCGCGCTTTGCTGATAGGTACCAGTCTTGTCCTTTCCACGGTGTCCGCCGGGGCCGCCGAGCCCGCCCTTGTCACGCCCACCATGAAATTGCCGGGCCAACTCCTGAAGCCCGTCGAACCCCATCCCGACGTGACGACCATGGAGATTCGGGCCGCCGAGGGCCTTACCAACGACACCACGGCCGGCGAGATCACCGCAGCCCTGTTCAACGCCAAGCCGGCCGGCGCCAGCGTCGACTTCTCCGGCCGCGGCCTCAAACACCTCGACCTCTCCGAACTCGACTTCAAAGGGGCCCGCCTCACGCGGTCCGACGTTTTCGGCACCGATCTCACCAAGGCCAATCTCGCCAAAACAGACCTCGCCGGCGCCCGCCTCGACCGCACGGTCCTGACGTTCGCGAATTTCGCCGGAGCCAACCTCGAAGGCGCAACCCTGATGCGCCCGACGATCTACTCCGATCTGCGCAGCGATTGGCGCGAAGCCCCCGTGTTCGACAACGCCAATCTGCGCGGCGTCCGTCTGACCGGCCGCATCGATGGCACGTCCTTTAAAGGCGCCGACCTCTCCGGCCTCGACTTTTCGCCCCACGAGCCCCGTGCCGACATCTCCTTTCTCCCGCGCAACTTCTGCCGCGGCTGCCGCTTCGATGGCGCCACACTGGCCGGTGCCAACTTCGATGACGCCTCCCTCGCCATGGCCTCATTTGCCGGCGCCAACCTGTCCGGCGCCCGCCTCACCCGAACCGACCTCAGCCGCGTCGATTTCACGGGGGCCGACGTCACAGGTGTGGATTTCGCCGGTGCCGATCTCGCCGATGCGGACTTGAGGCAGGTCAAGGGCCTTGAAAGCGCCAAGGGTTTAGGCCTAGCTCTCAACCTGGAAAGAGCGCTGAGATAAAACAGCGCCGGTCATCTGGGTGGAAGAGCATCGCATGCCCCTCGTCACGCCGCTGAAAGCCCGCGCACGCTGCTGGGCCGCACTTGTCGTCATGGCGCTGACGGCATTCGTTCCGGCGGTGGTCCCGGCTCAGGACTTGCCCGAAGTCGACACTGCGCTTGTCATCTCCGTCGACGTTTCCAATTCCGTCGACGCCACCCGCTATCAACTCCAGCTCGAAGGCATCGCCAAGGCGCTCGAAGATGAGGCCGTCATCGAAGCGATCCTAACCGGCGGCCGCGGCAGCATTCTCCTGTCGCTCGTTATGTGGGCAGATAAGCCCAAGATCATGGTCCCGTGGACCAAGATCGGCTCCAAGGAAGAGGCCCTCGCCTTGGCGGCGCAGGTGCGCAAGCTCCCGCGCGAAGAGGGCGAGTTCACCTGTATGTCCGGCATGATGCGCATGATCGCCGACAAGGTCGTCACGCAGATCCCGGCTCAAGCGACCCGCATCGTGGTCGACGTTTCGGGCGACGGCAAAGACAACTGCAATCGGGAGGAGCCGGTCGACGTGGTGCGCGATGAACTCGTCGCCTCCGGCGTCATCATCAACGGCCTTCCCATCCTCGAAGGTGACGGCCCAACGCTCGAAGGCTGGTACCGCGATTATGTCGTCGGCGGCACCGGCGCCTTCGTGCTCCCAGCCAAAGGTTTCGCTGACTTTGGCAACGCGATCCGCCAGAAGTTCGTCATCGAAATCAGCGGCATCCCACCGCCGTCCAAATACGCAAAGGCGGACTGAAACAGCCCGCCCCGCTCAGGTCTCGATGTGAAAGTCGTCCGCCGCGATCAAGTATCGTTCATCGTCGTCGGCTGGCACTTCCAGCGCTTCACGGTCCACTGCGGATGCGTCTCCTGCCAATTGGCGAGGAACGGCGGCGCGATCAGCGCACACTGGACCGTGTCCATGTCGCCATCGACGGGCAGCGTGTAGTCTTTGCAGCTCTTGGGATCTGCAACGAGGCAGGCTGAGATCACGATCGTCAGCATGGGGCGGATGTCTCCCGGTTTTCTTGTTGCGGGCAAGACGCCCGAGGCCGAGCAGCGGTTCCCGCAGCCCAGCGTATGTTGATCTACGCCCGCACTCTAGGCCCGGATCAGCAACTTCGGAAAGATGGCCGGGAAAGCCAACCTCAGCCTGTAAGCAGCAACTCGCCCTTGCCGATCGTTGCCAGATCGCCCGCATAGCGCCGGACCCGTGCCGGTAAGGCGGCCGGCGCCAGCGGCCCGAGTTCCGCCGCCACGAACCGGCTGATCAGACGCAGAAAAACCATGTCGTGCTCGCCACAGTCTGCGAACGTGTCGAGCATCTGCTCGGCCTTCGGACCAATCAGCGTGCCGCGCCGCATCAGTGTGCCAGCCGCCGGGCCAAACCCGCCCTCGGCCCAGATCGTGCCGCCCGCCATGCGCGAACCGGCCATTGCACCGGTCTTGCCTTTGACGACGATGGTGCCGCGCCGCATCCGGTCGCCGGCCCGCTCGCCAATATCGCCGCCGACGCGGATCACGCCGCCGGCCATGCCAAACTTCTCGCCCGGCGTCATCGCGCCTACGAAATTGCCAGCCGATCCCGCGACCGTGATCAACCCGCCCTTCATGCCAGATCCGAGGTAGTTCCCAGCCGATCCTTTGATATCCAGCCGCCCGCCCTTCATGAACCGGCCGGCATACGAGCCCACATCACCTTCGACGACGATAGTGCCCGACTTCAGATGATCGCCGATCCCGTCGCACGCGGCCGTCGTGCCGGTGAGAACCAGCGTATCCGCATCGCCAATGGCCGAGACCTCAAAAAGATCGCCAACCGACCCGCCTTCAAACGGCATTCGCGCGACGTTGGCCGCCGTCTCGGCCGTCAGCACAGGCGGCTGCAGGCAGGACAGATCGAGACGCCCCACGGGGGCCGATTTCAAACGCAGCCTGAGCCCGCTCATGCGACGTAATCCTTCAGGTGATAATGATGCTGACCGAGTTTGCCGCCGTAATTTCCGGCCGAAACGCGAGTCACGCCCTTTGAAGCGCCGATGTCGGTGACGGCCTGGAGACCCACGCGCATGGCATCCGAGACCGCCTTCGACGTCAAACCGTCGATGACGATTTCGAGCACGGCGATGGTGTCCGCATCGAGTTCGGATTTAGTCGTGCCGCGCAGCGTCGGACAGAACGCGTTGTTGGTTGAGGCGACCGCGCCCTTGTATTTCGAGCCGACCTTCGAGCCCGAGCGCACGATGCCGCCGGGGAACGGCGTGATCACGTCCGGAAGCTTATTGATGGCAGCCACCGCAGCTTCCGCCGTTTCCAAAAGCCCCACGCGATCGCGCCCAAGGATCAAAAGATTACCGCCGCCGACCGCATCCGTCGTGACCCCGACGGTGTCCTCGATGGTGAATTCCCCGTCCATCACCGGCACGCGCCAGAACCGGCGCCCGCCGAACCGCTTCGACTGCTGCCAGCCGTCGCCGAAAAAGCGCGGACCGGCCGACAGTGCCAAACGTTGCGCGCTCTCAAGACCGTTGTAGCAAGCCGATCCCGGGCTCGTCAGAACGCACTGTCCGACACGATTTTTAAGCTGAGGCAGAATGGCGTCCGGCGAGAATCCGAAAATGAGCACGCGCACGCCGGGCCGCCCGTCGGGCGTCTCCGACGCGGGCACTTCGTAATCGATCCCGCATTCCGCACCGCAGCCGATCACCGATGTGCCAAAGCCCGTCATGGTCTGGGCCGCGATGTTGGCCCACTTCTGGCTGTCCGCGGTGATGATGAGGGCCGTACCGCTCATCCCGAACGCTTCGGCGAATGTGTCGTCGATGGCGACGCCGTTGACCTTCATTTTCTGGCTGCCCGTCATTTGCGTGCCCCGGTCGGATGGACGACGAGGCAGCCGCACGTCCCCGGTGCATGTCCGCAGCCGGGCGCGGTGATCTCTTCGTCGGAGAGACGGAAGTTCTCCATCTGCACCGTGTGGTAGGTTTCAAAATAGTCCTTCAACGGCTTCTCGACGCGCTTGCGATCGTATTCCGGCCGAACAACATGCGTGTCGCCCGTTACGACCTTCACGATCTTCCCGTTGCGCACGATCATCTCGCCGTTCTTGAACACGAACGCCGGCGTTGTGAACATCGCCTCCCGATCCGGGTTGTCCTCATAAACCGTGATGTCGGCACACGCCCCGACGCCGAGATGACCGCGATCCTTCAGACCCAGCGACTTCGCCGGTCCCGCCCGCGTCATGATTGCGATTTCATAGAGCGTGTACTCGCGCGTGATCGAACCCAGGATTGAGGCAGCCTGCGCACCTGGATGAATGCGCCGCAGCATCTCGTTACGGAAGGTCTTGTCCATGAGTAGCCGGATGAGATGCGGATAGGTCGTAAACGGCGCGCCGTTGGGATGATCCGTCGTGAGGAAGATGCGCCAGGGATCGTTGACGAGCAGGAACATCTCAAGCCCGATCGCCCACTGCAGCGCATTCACGAAGCTCTTGTCGCGATATTTCATCGGAACGACGCCGCAACCCGCGTCGCACTCGATGTCCATCACCACCCACTTTTTCGGGTGCGCGCTCTTCGTATTGCCATACTGGCGCATCGAGTCGCCGGACGCCGTGCACGTCTGCCCGAACAAAATCTGCCCGATATCGATCGATACGTTCTTGTGCTGATTGATGAGTTCCGCGATCTCCGCCGCACCCGACGAAAACTTCATGTCGCCTTCGGTGCCGTAGCTGTGGAACTGAATGTGCGTCAGGTGGATCGGCGTGCCCTCGGCGGCGCGGATCGTGTTGACGGTCGTCTCCTTGTTGCCGGGCACACCGAGGTTGCAGCCGTGAATGTGGATCGGATGCGGCACGCCCAGTTCTTGCAGCGAACGCCCAAGCGTCAGAATGATGTCGCGCGGCGTCACGCCATAGAAGGAATGCTTCTCGTCGAGATCGAGCTTTCGCTGGTTGAACTTGAACGCCGAGATGCCGCCCGGGTTCACGACCTTTACGGCGAGCGCCTGCGCCGCATGCATGCTCCAGGCGATGTAATCCTTGATCTCTTCCTTGTGCCCGCCTTTGGCCAGCAACCGCAGGAAGTAATCGTCCGACCCGAGCATCACGAACGCGCCCTTGTCGATCATGGGCGTGTCGGCCATTTCCATGTGCGCCTGGCGCGCGTTCGCCGGCAGCATCGCCGGCTCGAAGGCGGCCGTGTAGCCCATCTCCGCGTAGCGGTAGCCCGCCGTCAGCGTCGAAGGCACCGCATGTCCGCAGCCCGCGCGCGTGAGATCTCCGCGCGCCACCTCGTGGCCCCGGTGATCTTCCGGCAGCATCATGCGCGCGATGGTCACCTTGCCGCCGCCGATATGCGAATGCGGATCGATGCCGCCCGCCATGACGACCTTGCCGCCAAGGTTGAATTCCTGATGCACGCGGTCAGTGGCGGCCGGCGTTACGACGCGACCGTCGCGCACGTAAATGTCCCGGATCTGCCCGTCGACGCCGTTCGCGGGATCGTAGATCTTACCGCCGGTGAACTTGATCAGCATGGGTCGATTGTCTTTCGAGAGAACTAAAGAGCAGCTTCGATGGCGGCGAGAACGTCAACGGTGCGCGCCAGGCCCGCATCGCGGCCCAGATCGCGCAACGGCAGCGACACGACGCTGTCGCAGCGCACGAGCTGTCCGCGGTGATCGATGCCAGGCGTGCCGACGGGAATAAAAACCTCCGGTTCGCGCGCAAGCTTCAAGTCGTGTGAGCCCAGAACCACGGTCGCAATGTCGGTGGCAGGCGGCGCCAGATCCGCCGTGAAGCTCGATAGCCAAACGAGGCAATCCGTCTGCTTAGACGCGATCAGAGCCGGAATGGCGTACATTTCAGGATCGTAGTGCGGCGCGCCGGTCTCGAAGCTGACGCGCAGCGGATACCCCGACTGCCACGCACAGACCGACGCCGCTGTGCTGGCACCCTCGTTGCCGCCGAGCGACAAACCGGCAAAGCGCTGCGTCACGTTCAGGTCTTTCACGAACTCGCAGATCTGATGGACGGTGAGATCGGCGTTGGGGAAATCGAGACCCGGCGGCACCCAGACGATGACGCCGTACTCAGCCTTATGGCAACGCGCAAGCAGGTCTTCGATCTGCGCCTTCGCGACGCCCGCGATCGTATCCGCCGGCAGCGGCGCACCCTTTTTCAACGTGCGCAGCGCGGACACCACTTCGCCGATGCGGTGCTTCGGGCAATTGATTGTCACCACATCGCCGATGCGCGTACCCGTCGCCGCCGAAGTGTCGTATCCCTCGCCGAGGAACACCACCGTCCGCTTCGGCGGATCGTCGGCGAACATCGACTTTTCGTTACACACGATGCGCTCGAAGAAGCGCGGGTGAAAGCGGTGAACGTCGCTGGCGATGATAAAGAGATCGGCTCGGTTACGCGCTTCAGTCAGCGTGGTCATGAAGTACCCGCTGGTCTGCAGCACCTTGATGTTGCGGCCCTGCGCTTCGCTGAAGGCATGGTCGACGACGCCCCGCGACTTGTCCGCAATCGACATGATTGCGCGCATCCCGTCCACGTCTGTCGCGAGCCCGCCATAAGCCGGAAGCTTGGCCTTCTTGATCAACGCCACGGCCGCCGCGATGGCCTCACCCAGCGAAACCGTCTTTCCGCCAACTCGGGGCTGCGTCGCCGTCAAAGGCCGCTCGAACCCGGCCTTCGCCTTGTCGCAGCCGTTGCGCGTGACGGTCAGCGCCTGGCCCGAACGGGCAATCTCCAGGTCATCGCAGCGCAATCCGCAGAACGGACAGGTGACGTGGGCATGGGTTTGTGCAGCGGAGGCCGGTGCTGAAGGTGCACCCGCTTGGGAAGCGCTCATGGATTGGGGCTCGTTCTTTAGTTGGAGGCGCACAAAAGCATGGGAGCATGGTCCCTGACAACAGCGATGGCCCCGTTCAGCCCGATCCACCGGGCGGCGAAATCGCGCGGGCCCCCGCTACACGGTGCAGCCACCCAATTGCACTCACAATTGCCCCTCACTATGGTGCCCGCCCGCGGACCTGCTCGGGCCGGCGAAAAAACGAAGCTCTGGAGGAGACTTGATCGTGAGAGTGGTGGCATCCTTAATGGTGGCGCTTTGGGCGCTGGCACCGGTGGCGGCAGAGGCGCATGGCCCGTCGCGCCAGAAGGTGGTCTCGAAAATCGAGATCAACGCGCCGGTGGACAAGGTTTGGGCCGCGGTCGGCAACTTCCAGGATATGAGCTGGCATCCCGCAGTTGCGAAGACGGAAGGCACGGGCGGCAATGATGTTGGCGCAACCCGTAAGCTGACGCTCCAATCGGGCGGCGTCATCAACGAGAAGCTGACGAAGTACTCGGCTGAAGAGCGGGGCCTCGCCTACGAGATCACCGACGTCGACGTGAAGGTGCTGCCGGTCACCAACTACTCCGCCCAGCTGAACGTCTCCGGCACCGGCGAAAAGACCATCGTCGAGTGGCGCGCCGCCTTCTATCGCGGCTTCGTGAACAACGATCCCCCGCCGGAACTCTCCGACGAAGCCGCCGTCAAGGCTGTGAGCGAGATCGTCGAGGGCGGCCTAGGCGCCCTGAAGAAGAAGTTCGAAGGCGGCTGAGGCTAAATTTGACGTATCGATTTTCAACGGCCCGGCTCCCGCCGGGCCGTTTTCATTTCCGCCATGCAGATCGGGAACTTAGCCTCTTTCCCCCGGGCACTCCTCCCCGTAACCGTCCGCGCCGCTGCCATTTGCGATGCGCCGCCACGGTGCTGAGGAGAAACGACCGCCATGCAGAAACTCGTGAAAGCCTTTACCGTTTTGTTCGCACTGCTGCCGTTCGCGGCCGCGCACGCCCACGGTCCGTCGCGGCAAAAGGTGGTCGAAACCATTGAGATCAATGCCCCGGCAGATAAGGTCTGGGCCGTCATCAGCAACTACAAGGACTTCACCTGGCACCCCGACATCGCCAAGAGCGAGGCGAATGACGGCATGGAAGTGGAAAAGACGAAGCGCAGTCTCACCTTCAAAAAGGGCGGCGTCGTCACCGACAAGCTGATGGCCTATGAGCCGGATCGCAAATACATCTCGTACATGACTGTCGATGTGGATCTGAAGATGCTGCCGGTTTCCGGCTATTCGTCCTATTTTACCGTCACTCCGGATGGCGATAAAACCAAGCTTGAATGGAAGGGCGCGTTCTATCGTGGTTATGTGAACAACAACCCTCCGCCGGAACTCTCCGATAAGGCCGCCGTCGATGCCGTCACCGCGTTCCAGCGCGCCGGCCTCGAAGCCTTGAAAGCCAAGATCGAAAGCGGAAGCTAAGGACACGCATGCCCCCCACCGCGCGCGCTGCAAATCAGTCATTCCGGCAGAACGGGCGCTGGGCCGCCGCGGCCGTGGCCAGTCTTGTAGCCCTTGCCTTCGCGCTACACCTGGGGGCCGCGCGGGCAGGGGAGGGCACGACCGCCAAAAACGCCTATGTCACCAATCAACTCGGCAACAGTCTCTCCGTCGTCGATCTCGGCGCTGGCAAGCAGACCGCCGAAATCACCATCGGCGGTAAGCCCGCCGGCATTGCCCTGTCGCCGGACGGATCGCGCGCCTACGTCGCCGCTCCGGACAGCCGCGAAATTGTCTCCGTCGACACCGTGACGCAAAAAGTACTGAAACGCGCTAACATCGGCCAAGGCCCCCTCGGCATCGCGGTCAATCCACAGTCCGGCGTGATCTATGTCGCCGACTGGTACGAACACCGCCTCTACGCAGTCGATCCGTTAACGCTCGCCATCACCGCCACCGTCGCCACCGGCCAGTCCCCGTCGGGCGTCGCCGTCACCGCCGATGGGTCAAACATCCTCACCGCCGATCGCGACAGCAACCAAGTCTCCATCATCGACGCGGCCACCTTCAAAGTAACCGCAACCATGCCGACCGGCGAACGCCCCTTCGGCGTCACGATCGATGACGCAGCTGGGCGCGCCTACACGGCCAACGTCGCCTCAAATTCGATGACCGTCCTCGACCTGAAAGCCCGAACTCAACTGCAAGACGTGCCCGTCGGCCTGCGTCCCTACGCCGTCGCCCGCGCCGGCAACGCGCTGTTCGTCACCAACCAGCACGCCGAAAGCGTCTCCGTCATCGACGCCACGTCACTGAGCCCCATCAAGACGATCCGCGTCGGCAGCTTCCCCGAAGGCATCGAGGCCGACCCCACCGGCACCGCCATCTGGGTCGCCTGCTGGGACGCCAATACGTTGGAAAAGATCGACGTGGCGACCCTCACCGTCGTCGCCCGCATACCGGTCGGAGAGGGGCCCCGCGCCTTCGGCAAATTCCTACGCTAACCCGTTGGCGCCGGGAGCCTTTCCAACGATCCAACCTTAAATCTTTGCAATCTGGAGAATTTATCCCTGCCGCCGCGCTGGGCATTTGCTAATGGTCCGGCTTGGATGGCACCCGGCCGGGTGCCACGAGCTATGATCTACCCGCAGGGCACGCCACGCTGGCCGCAAGGCTGACGACGAGCGCCACAAAGGCCCGCGGGATCAACGGAGGAATTCGAGAATGTTGCGCATCGTGCGTGGATTGGTTCCCGCTCTCGCCCTGGCAATTGCCGTCCCGTTCGCGGCTGGCCCCGCAGCCGCCGATCAGTACGAGGCCGCCGATCTGATCTTCAAATCCCGCCATCTCGATCTCGTGCCCAAGGGCACCGGCGTCGCCTACAAGTTCGAGCACACGGTCTCGGACGAAAAGCTGATGGGCAAGCCGTTCACCGACGACGTCAAAATCGCCGTTACCGACGTCAATGCCGAAGGCCAGCGCGTCCTCGACGTGACTGTGTTCACGGGCGAGCGTCAGCGCCCTGTGCAGAACTACGACGGTCTCACCATCAACCCCGTGTTCATCTGGTTCCTCGACAAGTCCGTCGAAAATTTCCGTACGGTGGCCGGCGGCAAGCAGCCCTACCTGAAGGGGCGCATGAAAGAAGCGTTCGTCGAAAAGCCTAAGCTGGAAGACGTCAAGGTGGAGTTCGGCGGCAAGACGATCGACGCCAAGAAGGTGACCATCGAGCCCTTCGTCAATGATCCCAACAAGCACAAGATGCAGGGTTATGAGAATTCCAAATTCTCGTTCGTCATGAGCAAGGACATTCCCGGCTACTTCTATGAAATGAACGCGGATTTCCTGAGCACCCAAGCCGGCACTGGCAAGCTCAGCGACCGCCTTAGCCTCGTCGAAGCCAAATAATCGGAGGCATCGTGATGCGCAAACTCATCAGGTTGGCAGTACCCGCGGTCGCAGCACTGGGCATGGGGCTTTCCACTGCCTTTGCTCAGGATATCGATGCCGACACAGCCAACGACTACCCGACCTTCAACCGCGCCGACTATGTCTTCGGATGCATGCAGGTCAATGGCAACACCCGGCTCGCCCTGGAACGCTGCGCATGTTCGATCGACGTGATCGCGTCCATTCTACCTTTCAAGGTGTATGAAGAGGCCGAAACGATCATGTCGATCCGCCAGCGGGGCGGTGAAAGCGTCGCCCAGTTCAACCGTCCGGAATCGCAAGCCATCATCACCCAGTTGAAGCAAGCTCAGATCGAGGGCGAGTTGCGTTGCTTCTGACGCAATGATGTTGAAAAATAAAAAGGGGCGCAGTCCTGAAGGCTGCGCCCCTTTTTGCGTGAACAAGCTTTGCGGCCTTAAGACCCCTTCGGCCCCGTGCGGCCGGTGAAGACTTTGCCTTCGGTGTCGGTCGCCGTCACGTCCAGCGTTTCGTCGCTGCCAGCGGCATACGTAAAGCGGAAGTTGGGATCCTCAGAAATCGAAATCCCACCCGTCATTTTAAACACGAGGTCGTTGCCGCGCTTAACGTCGATCTCGCGAACGAACCGCGCCGGAATGTAGAACCCCGTCGCCTGATTGAGCTGCAGACCCGAGTACTGCGGATGCTTGATCATCAGCTGGCCCTGGCGCAGCCCGGCTGCGGCGTCAGTTGTCTCGAGCGTCTTCACGATCATGCGTCCCGCATCGGCCAGCGCCGCGTCCGTATCCTTGAGCGCCGGCGCCGAGCAGCCACCCGCCGCCTTCACGAACTTCGTCGCCATGTGCAATTTGCCGTCGTCGGTTTCAACGACCGCGCGCACGTTGGAATACATGTCCACGCGCACCCGCGTCGACAGCACCCGCTCGCCCTCACCCGCTGCCGGCCCATAGGCGAACTCCGCCACCACTGGCGCCGGGTTTTTATCCACGATCAGCGTCATCCGGGTGACCCGCTTGGCGGCATCCGCGGGGATGCGCACCGTGACGGGCACGAGCGCGGCATCATCTGCGCGCGGCGGCGCTTCAATCGTCACCACGGAAGCATTTTCCGCCGGCACCTTGGCGCCGAAGATATCCTTCTGCAGCGTTGGCCACAGATCCGCTTCGATCAGCGCGTTCCCCGATGCCGGCTCGGCGGCAGTCACGGGCGATGCTCCAACTGCAACGATGGCGAGAGCCGCCGCTGCAAATGAGGCTTTCCAGGTGAGGCGATGGACTTGCATCTCGGGTTCTCCAAACGACTTTTGTCGTCTTGTTTGTTGGTCGTGATCGGAAAGTCTGGTGGTCCTACTCCCACTCCAACTCGGCAAACGCCGCCGAAACATTGCGCTTATGATACTCGTCAAACAGCTGCCACGCATCCTTTTCCGAGGCCCCGGCACTTTCCGTGGCTTCCGCTAACGTCCGGCCCTGTTTGATCAGCGCCCGCACGTCGGTCGCCACCGTCGTGAGATACCGCTGCAGAGGGGTCGCCGCGTCCGCCCAGGTCAGCGCGGCTGGTCCATGCCCCGGCACCACCCGCGCAGGCGGGGTCTGACCGAACCGGTCCAGCAGCGCCATCCAACCCTTGATCGAACCGTCGATGGTTGGAATGTGCTCCACAAAAAGCAGATCGCCCATGAAGACAGTACCAGTCGCGCTGTCGGTGACGGTCAGATCGTTGTCCGTATGCGCCGTCGGTTGCGCGGTGAGTTCCAGCGTCCGCCCGCCCAAATCCAGCGTCTCGGTCGCGGCGACTTGCATCGTCGGCGGCAAGATCTTCGTGCCCTCGAACGCCGCCGCGCCCAACAGCTCTTTGTTGATCGCGAGATAGCGGTCCGCCCGCGCCAACAATCCGCGCTCCATTTTGTGATGTCCCACGAACGTCAAGCCCTCGGCTGCGAATGCCACGTTGCCGAACACATGATCCGGATGCATGTGGGTATTGATCACGAACCGGATCGGAACGTCTGTGACGGCCGTCACCGCCGCCTTTAAAGCGCGCCCGACGATCGGCGAGCCACCGGTGTCGATGACGGCCACCGCATCACGTCCGACAACGAAGCCCGGGTTGGAGATGTCGCCCTGATTGGCAGGCGTGAACACCGCGTGCTGCCCCCGGTGTACGAAGACCCCTGGCGCCACCTCGACCGCAAAACCGCCCGCCGCTCCAGCGGGCACAACGCGCAGGATCGGCGTGGCGGCCAGAGCGAGGCCAGCAGCAAGGCACGTCCGGCGGTTCATGGTCATCAAGACACCTGCGTTGGCGAGGGCCGACATAGCTTCCAGGTATATATGCGGGCCCTGGCGCGGCAATTCCAGAATCTCCCGCGGATCGTCGGGATCGTCCGGGAAACATGCGAAATTTGCTCCGGGAAGGCATCGCAAGCGTTTGAATTCAATATAAAATATATTGAGCACGCGCTAGCATCTAACGAGATTTTCCGCACTAGGGGGGCATAAATTATCCACATTCAGAATACAAAATCAATAGACAAAACGCCTGCGGCCAACGTGTTTCAACTTTACGTGCGCTGCAGCATGAGCAGCACCGCAATCGTAAGGACATGAAAATAATCAAAGAAAATGGCGCCACCCCGAGAACGGTGGGGTGTCACATAAAAAGCGACCTCACGGATTGGCTTGCGGACCTCACGACAAAGTGTCTAGATGCCGCGCGGTGATGAGACCCGGAGGAAACGTTCGGAGGAGCGTTTCCCGTCAGTGCAGGAACCGGACAAGGGGAATAATCCCTGCTGGTAGCCTGCTCGGAGCAAACCGAGGCTGATCATCATGCAAGCGTGGCAAGAACCTCAAGGAGGAAGCGCGATGCGCAAAAGTGCACTCGCTATTGGTCTGCTCGCCTCGGCGGCGGCTTCGCCTGTCTGGGCGAACGACGACGTCAAGAAGGCGATCGCAGATCCGAACAACTGGGCTGTCCAGATGGGCAACTACGAGGGTTGGCGTTACTCTCGTCTTGACCAGATCAACACGTCGAACGTCAAGGACTTGAAGGTTGCTTGGCAGTTCTCGACCGGCGTTCTGCGCGGTCACGAGGGCTCGCCGCTGGTGATCGGCAACGAGATGTACGTCCACTCGGCGTTCCCGAACAAGGTCTTCAAGCTGAGCCTGGAAAACCCGGTTGAGCCGAAGATCCTCTGGAAGTACGAGCCCAAGCAGGATCCGTCGGTCATCCCCGTGATGTGCTGCGATACTGTGAACCGCGGTCCGACCATCGCTGGCGACACGCTGATCATGGGCCTCGCCGACACGACGATCGTCGCGCTCGACGCGAAGACCGGCAAGGAAAAGTGGAAGCAGGTCAACGGCGATCCCAAGAAGGGTGAAACCTACACCGGCAACGTTCTCATCATGGGCGACAAGGTCGTGATGGGTACCTCGGGCGCTGAGTTCGGCGTTCGCTGCCACGTGACGGCCTACTCGCTCGCCGACGGCAAGAAGCTGTGGCGCGCTTACTCCATGGGCCCGGACGCCGACATCCTCGTCGACCCGGAAAAGACCCTCTCGCTCGGCAAGCCGGTTGGCAAGGACTCGTCGCTCAAGACGTGGACTGGCGACCAGTGGAAGATCGGTGGCGGTTCGACCTGGGGCTTCTACTCCTACGATCCGGAAGCCAACCTCTTCTACTACGGCACCGGCAACCCCTCGACCTGGAACCCGGCACAGCGCGCCGGACCGGACGGCAAGCGTATCGACCAGAAGTGGTCGATGACGATTTTCGCTCGTAACCCCGACACCGGCGTGGCCGCCTGGGCATACCAGATGACCCCGTTCGATGAGTGGGACTACGACGGCGTGAACGAGTCGATCCTCACCACGCAGAAGATCGGCGGCGCTGACCGTAAGGTTCTGACGCACTTCGACCGTAACGGCTTCGCTTACACGATCGACCGCCTCACCGGCGAGCCGCTCGTTGCTCAGCCCTACGACGAAGATCTGAACTGGGCCTCGAAGGTTGACCTCGACAAGTCGTCGCCGACCTACGGCCGTCCGCTCGTTCTCGACGCCAAGTCGACGTTCGTTCAGGGCGCTGACGTGAACACGAAGAACATCTGCCCCGCTGCCCTTGGCTTCAAGGACCAGCAGCCTGCTGCATACTCGCCGCAGACGAACCTGTTCTACGTGCCCGTCAACAACGTGTGCATGGACTACGAACCCTTCAAGGTTTCGTACACGCCTGGTCAGCCCTACGTGGGCGCCACGCTCTCCATGTTCCCGCCGGAAGGCAAGACGAACACGGGTCACTTCACGATCTGGGATGGCGCTGCTGGCAAGATCGTTCACCAGCATGACGAGCCCTTCTCGGTCTGGTCGGGCGTCCTCACGACCGCTGGCGGCCTCGCCTGCCACGGTACGCTGGACGGCTACCTGAAGTGCCGCGACGCTAAGGATGGCGCTGAACTCTTCAAGCACCGTCTGCCGTCGGGTTCGATCGGTAACGTGTTCAGCTACGCGCTTGGTGGCAAGCAGTACATCGGCCTCTACTCGGGCGTCGGTGGCTGGGCTGGCATCGGTCTCGCCGCTGGCCTCGACAAGCCGACGGACGGTCTGGGCGCAGTCGGCAACTATGCCGGTCTGAAGTCCTACACCGACCTCGGTGGCACGCTCACGGTCTACTCGCTGCCCTAATCGGTAGAAGTTGACTTGACATAGGGGGCCGGCGCGGGAACACCGCGCCGGCCTTCTTCGTAAGCGCCGGGCGCATGTCGCTCATCTAAGTCTCCGTGCGTATTGTCGCACGGCTTGCAAACAGCGGTATCGGTACTGGAGTGGGCGCCGCCCGCCGATGTATCAGTTGGCTCAACCCTGACACCCAGGGTTTTGCAAGCAAAGCGCTCTGAGAGCCCAAACAAACAGGCCTTTCTCAGAGGTTCACAACCGATCGGATTCGATCGAGAAAAAATGGGGAAACGAGTGAAGAGCCTTGGGTTTGGAATGATCGCTGCTGGCGTGATGACGTTGTCTGCTGGTGCCGCCTTTGCCGATGCGCCTGCCGAGGCGCCTCCTATTCCGACGGCGAAGACAGAAGGGGCCACAAGCGCGCTGCCCGATCCGGCACTTCATAAGGCCGCTCAAGAGGGCAAGAAATGGGAGGCCGGCCGCTGGGTTCTCCCCGACGGCTCGCCGACGTACAACATCGAACGCGGCTCGGATAACACCGACGCGGTCAAGAAGGTCGACTGGATGACCTATTCGGGCTGGCGCCGCTATCATGCCGAGTGCCACGTCTGCCACGGCCCGAACGCGG
>PERL01000021.1 GCA_002928735.1 Hyphomicrobium sp.
AGCCTGCGCTTCGTTTCATGTCCGCCGGTTCAGAGTGCGTGCGGGGCCCTTGTGGTGAAACGCCGCGCCCGCAGGAGTGCGCCGGAACGGCGCACGGGACCGAGCGCGTCGCCAGCCCCGCTCCTCGTTTCGGGGCGTTGTGGGGTGTCCCCGCTGAGGTGGGTGTGAAGAAGACGCACAGCGGCTTCGACCAGGGAGGAAACCTCCTCCCGCACATCGAAAATCAAGCCACTACGCCAGCCTACGAAACACGTTGATTACGTGGCGATTACGTGGCCCTCGACAGCCCCTTCGAAGGGGTGTATATTTGCACCTAAGTCATTGAGAAGTTTGGTGGACGCACTAGGGCTCGAACCTAGGACCCGCTGATTAAGAGACACACGAGCCCCGCTTAGGCAAGAACATTTAACCATCTGAAAAAAGTACGTTTTGGGTGTGGTTGGCCGATGTGCCGAAGTGCAAAAAGCTGAGACTTTTGACATTTCCTGAAGCTCGTCGACACCACACGCACCACCACACAGCTTGGCCGGGACTTGGTCCTCGAAAACTCATGACAACCGGATGTTCAATTCCATTTACGAAAGTCGCCTCATCCGGCGTGAAGACACGAACGCGTTTGCCGATGATGTCCGATGTTTGAGTTGCTTCGACCGTCGGTAACGCGATGCTGACCGCGTCCCACACCTCATGTCAATGGTTCAGCGGGTGGTGATGGCTGGGGTGGCCTGTAACCCGACACTAGGGTGCGTTGCGAGCGCCCCAGCCCGGACCTCATGGGCCTTTGATCCCATTGCACTACCTAATCGTCCCACTTAAAAAAAATAGTGACTCCTTTCACTCGGTCAGATTGGCGCCGCACGCCACGAACGCCTCTGCCACCTGCGCCGGCATGGGTTTGGGCAATGCAACGGGCACGCGCGAATACGGCAGCATGCCCTCGAACACGAGCGAGATCTCCGCCCGGCCTTCAGAGAGCTCCCTGAAAACCGTCTTCGCGGCTTCTGTCTCGAACCTTCCCTTGGCTTCGATGAAGCCCTTTGCATTGATGCGCCCGATCGAAAACATCCCAACCGTGAAATAGGTCGGCGTCTTCAGCCAGATGTCCTGCATCGACGGCGTCACGGATTGCGGCGAATACGCCTGTATGGCGAAGTTGACGCCCTTCTCTGCCCTGCTCGCCAGCATCTCGACCCGAATGACACTATCGGTAAATTGGTAATCCGCTCTGAGCCCGCATCCTTTTTCCGGATTGCCCGTCACTTGATCGATCATCTCGATGGTTTCAGGCGTGCCCAGCCGCAACTGAGCCACCGCCCGCTCGGACCAACCCGCCAGCAGAAAAGCAAAAGCTGCCACAGCAGCGATGTCCAATGCGGAACGAAGCATTCGGCTCCCTTTCGGCGACGGTCAAAGTCAACAGAACGCGTACGCTGCGGGTCTCTCACCAGATGGCAGGACTTTTTCACAATTTGGTTTGCCCAACCTCAGGGCTTTGCCGCCCCGCCGGCGAACGACGAGATATCCCAGATCCGCGCCGTCCGATCGAACGACGCCGTCAGCACCTTCGTCCCATCCGGACTGAATTGCGCCTGATCCACTTCCTTGGTGTGCCCCTTGAGGATCGCAAGCGCTTCCCCCGTCACCGCATCCCAGACCGCCGCCGTCTTGTCATGCGACGCCGATGCCACGAACCGCCCGTCGGGAGAAAACATCACGCGCGGGATCAGCCGCTTGTGCACGCCTTGCATGGTCGCCAGCAACGCACCGCTCTGCGCGTCCCAAACCTTCAATGTCTTATCGCTCGACGATGTCACGAACCGCTTGCCGTCTCCGCTGAAGGCAACCCGCAGCGCCGCGCGCGTGTGCCCGGCCACACTGACGACGCTCTTGCCATCAGCCGCCGTCCAGATCCGCGCCGTCTTGTCCGACGAGGACGTTGCAATGTGCGACCCGTCGGGACTGAAGATCACGCTGGTGACCAAGCCGTCGTGCCCCTCCAGCGTCAATTCGTGCTTGCCGGTCGCTGCATCCCAAACCTTCGCCGTCTTGTCGCTGGATGACGTCACGACCTTCTTGCCATCGGGCGAAAACTCCGCTCCTGACAACCATTCCGTATGCCCCGACAGCGTAGCGATGAGCGCACCCGTCTTCCCATCCCAAACCCGCGCGGTGGCATCGCGCGACGACGTCACCACCTTTGTCCCATCCGGACTGAAGGCGATGCTCTCCACCATTTCAGGATGGCCTTCGAGATCCGCAATCAACGCGGCCGACGCAGTATTCCAAAGCTTCGCCTTGCCGTTGCGGCATGCTGTGGCAAGCACCAGTCCATCTGGGCTGAATGCGGCCGTGCGCACGGCCTCGTCGTGGCCCGACAGCGTGAGCACCGTCGCCCCCGTCGCGACATCCCAGATGCGTGCCGTCTTATCCGACGAGATCGTCACAGCCCGCTTGCCGTCGGGACTGAATGTTGCCCCCCAAAGGTCCGCCGTGTGGCCCGTCAATTCGACATGCGGCGGCGTGGGATACTTCGCGGTCGCCGCTGGTGCCGGCGCAGCCTTCTCCTCCGCGACTACCGCTGGCGGCACATCCTGCGCAACAGCCGGCAACCCGTGCGAGAGGGCCCACAGACCCGCAGCCGCAAGGCTCAACGACATCGGAAAACAGTGCATGTGAGGCCTCCTCAGCGTTCCTGGATGGGCTTCCAATCCGGGTCATCAAACGTCCTGCCATACGTCTCCAGCGCCTTCGTCAAGGCAAAAAGCGCATCCACTTGCCCAACACTGTCGCCACCAATACCAATGATCCCGGCACTAGCATCGATCGTCTCGAGCAGCGGATCGAGAGCCGCACGCACGTCAGCGGGAACGCCCGTCGTCGTCCGGATCGCCGTGATCGTATGAGTCACCCGTGTCTTGAATTTCTGCGCCATCGCGACGGGCAAACGCCGATGGGTTATCAGAGTGTGATGATCGATGACGGCCGCCCGGATGTCCGACATGCCGGAGCGCAGCGCTGCATCAGTTGGCAGCCGCGTCTGCGCCATCGCAACAGCGGCATTGAACGCCACAGCGGCACCGAACAGGGCAACGGCACAGACCAGGAACGCGGCAAAACTTCCTGTCCTCAACGCTGAACAGACGCGCATGGCACCCCGTCTACGGCTTCACCATCACGCCCCACGGCAAGCGGCCGACCGGAACCGATGTCTCAGGCTTCAAGCTGGCCACGTCGACCACCGTCATGTCGTTGGTGAGCCCGTTGACGACATAAAGCTTCGTGCCTTGCTCATTCATAGTGAGATGCCACGGCCGCTGCCCGACGAGAATGTAGTCCTTTACCTCGTACGTGGCAGTATCCACCACGGCCACGCGGTTCGCCGTGCTGAGCGCAATGAACGCGAGCTTACCGTCATTCGAGAAGCGGATGCCCATCGGCTGGATCACCTCCGGCCGTACCCCGGGAATCTCAAAGCCAAACTTCTTCACCGTCTTGTAGCTCTTGGCATCGATCACGGACACCGTTCCGCCGATCTCCGCCGACACCCAGACCACCGACCCATCCTTAGTGAACTCCGCCACCCGCGGCCGCACATCGACCAGCACATTGGCCACGACCTTAAGCGTCGCATTGTCGATAATATGCGCCATACTGGTCTGCTCGGACGTCGCCACCGTGATCCGGTCATCCGGGCTCACCGCCATCCCTTCTGGCTCGACACCGACCGGAATCTCCGCCAGCACCTTCCCGTCGGCGAACTGCAGCACCGTCACCATCCCGTCGTCCTCGTTGGCGACGTAGATGCGGTCCCCTTTGCTGTCGATATCGAGAAGTTCCGGATCGGGTCCTGAATCGAGCGACCGCTCCACCTCCAACGTCGTCGTATCGATGATATCCAGCCGGTTGTCGTCGCCCGCACACACAATGAGTTTCTTATTGTCGGGAGTCAGTATCATGCCGCGCGGCCGGGCCCCCGTCGCAATCGTCTTGATTACTTTTAGGCTCTCGCCGTCGATCACCGTGACGGTATTGTCCTTCTCATTCGAGACGAACAACGTCGCGGCCTCAGCCGGCGCAAAGATTGGAAACAGGGCGGCACAGACAAGTGTAGTTCGAAGCATGACAACGCGGCCTCTCAAGATCAGTTGCGGACGAACCGGCACTTGGTTTCGGGCTTATCGAAACCCATCGTGTCGGTTGTGAAATATTTGTGCAGGAAGCCCTCTTGCGGCGAGATGGAGACAAGTGCGCGTGGACCTGAAATCAGGATCGGCTGCCGCATTTGTTGATCCCAGGCTCGGAACGTGAGCCCTTGGCCCTTGAACCCCGCCACGCCGAACTCCTTCGACAGCAGATACGCCTTCAGTGTCTTCGCATCCGAAGCATTGGTCCGAAGAACGGCCTCGCCGAACACACGCACCGCAAGCCAGCCGTAGTAATCCCGCTCCGTCATCGCGCGATTGGCCGCCCGCTCGAACCGGTTCTGCATCTGCGTCCCGGCGTATTGCTCGAACGAGCGGTGCCAGCCGACCGCAACGAGCCCCTGCGAGCCCACTACCGGACGCGGAATAAACGTGCGGTACATCAGGTAGTCGCCAAACGCCTCTTCCGCATCCGCTGCAAAGATCACGTCGTAGTCAGCACGCGTCTGCGTCAGAAGCGGCATCTGAGTTTGGATTTGCTGATGCCCGCTATCGACGCGCCGCGATCCCGCCTCGTACTTGTATTCCTTCTCCTCGACGATTTTCGCGCCAAACTTGGTCGCTGATCGCTTAATCGCCGCCGCATACTGCTGGTCCTTGGTCCCCTTTCCGGCAATCAAGAACCAGTTCGTCCACTTCTTCCAGACCAGATATTGCGCCAGTGCATCAGCCCGCATCGCCCAACTCGGCGGCAAATGAAACAAGTTCTGCCGGCACTGCTCCATCCGCAGGTCGTCGTCGCTGAGCCGGATATTGAGCAGCACTTTGTCCGCCATCTCAGGCAAGTCGGCGACCGCCAGCAGATCGGTCAACTCGAGATCGAGGATAATGAGGTCGGCACCGCCCGCCGCGATCTCCTTGGCCTTCGCCACCACATCCGCGTTTTCGGGAATGCGATGTTCGACCAGTTCATGGCGATGGCCGATGAGCCGGCCCGTCATATTGTTTTCTTTGATGGCGACGCGAGCGCCCTGCACGCCCTCGTCCGTCAATATCTTATCGAGCAGCGACAGCGGCGGCGGCTCTTTGTAGAGCTTACTTAGATAGTGCATCCGGGCTTCGACCTTGATCTCAACCGGGTCCACGGGCGCTGGCTCGGCCCCAACCGGTGCAGAAGCAATGATGGCGAGTGATGCCAAGACCGCCCGCACGAGGGCAGAATGACGGACGCGGCTAACGCGATCCCAGAAATGACTCAACATCTTCTCCAGACGATCGTTCGATCAAATCGTCTCGAACGCCGCCGTGCGCCCAAGACATAAATGCAAAGGCGGGCGAGCGGAACGGCACGGCGCCCGCTCGCACATCGCCACTACCAGTTCTTCTTCTCAGGCCGTCCGTTGAACACGCTGCGGACATACGTGATGATCTTCCACAGCTTGTCCGTATCCTTGATGATGTCCTGATACGGCGGCATCGGACCGGTCACCGTTTCCTTGGCGATCGCCGCGTAACCCTGCTGGCCCTTGAGATTAACGCTGCCCAGCGTGATCAGACGGAACAGCGTATCGTCATCGCTGCCGTAGACCCACGTCTCGTTCGTCAGCGACGGGCACATCCCCCCGCCACCTCCGCCGCCATGGCAACCGTTGCAGCTGTTGCCGAGATAAAGCTTCTTGCCCTCTGCAATCGCATCAGGGTTGCCCGTATAGGGGTTCTTGAGCTTTCCTTTCTCCACCGCGTTGACCAGTTCCAGCGGTGTGCGCGTTTCACCGGACGGCGCAACAGTCGATGCAGCGGGCGCAGGCTGCACCGGCGCGGCCGCCGGAGCAGCGGCATCCGCCGGCTTCGCAGGCTCGTCGGCGGCATAGGCCATCGGAGCAACCATCGTCATCAAAACCATCGCCGCCATTGTCAACAGCCGGCGCGAAGGCATCACGTCTTTCATTTCAAATCCCCGTTTCAAGGTCTCAGTTTCCTGCCTACATGGCCGCCCTGGTTCACGCCGGATCGGTGCGGACGGCTCTATTGTTTTGAAGTCCGGCTAATGCGTGAGAGACGTCCTCTCGCTCAAAAGTCCGCCCGATGCGCGCCACATCGCCGGGCCGGAAACCGTCCGCCCACTCGTCACCGAACACACAACTTGCGCCGGAAGGTCGGGAATGCGTCGCAGTTTCAGCGGTCGGAAAAGCGGCACAGTGCGCATCATGGCGTCCTCAATTGCTGGTCGCCTGATCGAGGAGCCGCAGCAGACTAACGACGGCAGTATTGCCATTCTGCTGAGCTATGTCAGAGGCCGTTTTCCCGTTGCGATTGCGGAAATTCCGATCGGCTCCCGCTTCCGCTAGAACCCCCACGATCGGAGCATTGTTGTGCGCCGCAGCAAGAATAAGCGCCGTCACGCCGGACTTGCTGACCGCGTTCACGTTGGCACCTTTGTCGATGAGCGCGCGCGTGATCATCAAAGGGTCGGGCTCCTTCGGATCGATCTTCTCCACACGCGAGATGCCAGCCCCAAGCGTCAACCGCCGGCCGTCCTTTCCGGACGCCAGCATCAGCGGCGTCAAACCCGCATCACCGACCGCCGACTCCACCGGCGCCCCGGCAGCAATCAGCGCCATGGCAGCTTTGAACTGATCTTCGATGATAGCGATGGACAGCGGCGTGAAACCCTCGGGATTGCGAGCATCAAGATCGGCCCCCGCCGCCGCAAGTGCAGCAATGCCCGGTCCAAAGTTGCGCAGCACCGCGTGATCGAGCGCCGTGTACCCGTCCTGATCGCGCGCCAACACATCCGCCTTCAACCCGATGAGCGCCTTGACGACATCCTCATCCTTGCGCCGCGCGGCGTTATTCAGGGCCGGATAGCCCTGTTTATCCCGGCGATTGACATCGGCTCCCTTACTGACGAGAAACGTCATCCGCGCCACGTCGCCGGCCAAAACCGCGTTGGCAAACTCCTGATTGACGTCCGCCCCCTCAGCCAGCCATGCGTCGAGCCGCGCCTGATCGACAATCTGATCTTTGGCCTTCTTCGTGGGATCCGACGGAGCGTCCGACAGAACGCGCACTTTGTTGTAAGCGCCATGCGCCGGCAAATCGCCTGATACGGCGCATTTGCTGCACTTCACCAAAGGCACGCCGTAGTCGCGCAAAATTGTCTCGATCTCCACCCGCCGCGCTTCAAGCGCCAGATCGAGCTTGTATTTCAATACCCAATCAACGCGCCTGAGGCCGATGGCCAACTCGAACTCTTGTGGAATATCCTCTTCCCACATGTTCGTCGGCACGATCGTGAGCGGCGCCCCCTTCATCGTCTTGAGCCAACCCGCAAACGGGCCCCAAACACCCGCCACGTCCAACTGCCCGTCGATGACCTTCTGCACCTGCTGATACGGCTGGTTTTCCGGCTTCAAATCCGCGTTGTGGCTGAGAACATGCAGCGACACATTCGAAATAATCCCCCGCCGTGTCAGCGCCGTACGCAGACCGGAGGTCTGAAACACGCCGATCTTGAGAGTTTTCAGATCCGGATCGTCGAGACTGTCGATCTCAATCCCGCGATCACTCCGGTAGGCGAGCACATACGTCGTCTTATAAACCGGGTTGGTCGTGATGATCCCCTCGAACCCCGTCGCCGGCATATCGAGCAGCAGATCACAGTCGTTGGTATCAAACGTCTGCCGCGTGATGCCACGCATCAGATACGGCCGCCAGAAATAATTGACCTCAGCGCCCACTTCCTTTGCAACAAGTTCAATGACTTTGTTCTGGAAGCCCGCCCGGTTGATATCGGAAAGCGGCAGATTACCTGGATCGCCACACACGCGAAGCGACGACACCACACGTTCCGCCGCCGCCTTCTTCAGCGCCGTATGATCGGCAGCCGTCAGCGGCAATTGATTGTCGAGCCGCATGAACGCATTGCGCAGCGCTTCGCTGACGGCTTCGTCGCCAGCAGCCCCAGCAGGAACCGAGGCAAAAGCCGAGCCCGCAACAACGGCAAGCCCAGCCAGAATCCTTTTGATGGACACGCTCGAACGCTTCCCCGACAGCGGTCATCCAGCAAAGCCGAAAGCCGCGCTTGCTTGTTTCTTATCGTTGAGATCGGCGCCCGGGACGTTGCCGCCCCGGGCGCCGCAAACCTGTCTGTTCCAGCCTGGGCCGGACAGCCGCGCGATTACTCCATCACGCGGAAGGTGTAGAGCGAGCCATCCTGCGGGATCTTGTCGAGGTTGGCGGCCTTCGTCATGGCCGTGGCACCGATCGCACCGAACTTGTCGTTGAGATCGAGACCTGCGGTCACGGGAACGCCGATCCAGCCACCGATGCCGGTCAGGATCGAGACATACTGCTTGCCCTTAATTTTGTACGTGATCGGGTTCGCAATCATGCCCGAGCCCAACTTGCGGCTCCACAGAACCTTGCCCGACTTGCGGTCGACAGCGCGGAAGTCACCGCCGAGCGAGCCGTAGAATACGAGCCCACCGTCGGTCACCAGCGTGCCGCCCCAGTTCGGGTACTGATCCGGAACTTCCCAGTCGGTCTCGCCCGTCAGAACGTCGAACTTTTTGAGCTTACCCGTCACGCCCGGCTTTTCCGGGAACATGTACACGTTAGCGAACACGTACACCGTGCCCTGCTGCGTGTGGCTGCGCTCTTGCGGTTCGAGTTCCATGCACCAGTTGTTGGTCGGGCAGTAAGCCTTGGTCGGTTCCTTGGGGTCCATCGCGCAGGGCTGCTGGTCCTTGCCGCCCATCGCCGATGGGCAGGCCGGAACGTTACGGCCCAATTCCAGCGGCGAATGCTTTTGCACCTTTACCGGGCGGCCCGTCTTCAGGTCGACCTTTTCTGCCCAATCCACGGTCACATACTTGTGTGCGCGCAGCAGCGTGCCGTCCACACGGTCCATGACGTAGGCAAAGCCATTGCGATCGAAATGCACGAGAGCCTTGCGATCCTTGCCGTCGACCTTCATGTCGACAAGGGTGTTCTCGTTCACGCCGTCGTAGTCCCACTGGTCGAACGGCGTCATCTGGTAGGCCCAGACCGCTTCACCGGTATCGACCTTTCGGGCGAAAATGGTCATCGACCACTTGTTGTCGAACTCGCCCGTGTTGCACTCATCGTGCGTCTTCTTTGCGCAACGGTAAGACGGCGACCACAGACCGGGGTTGCCAGTAGAGTAATAGACCATCTTCAGTTCGCTGTCGTAGCTGAACCAGCCCCAAGCAGCACCGCCGCCGATTTTCCAATCTTCACCGACATGCGTCTTGATGCCGAGATCCTGGCCGGCGGTGCCGTAGTGCGGGTTGGCCTTGTTTGTGTCGCCGGTCAGGCAGACGTCCTTGTCAGAACCGGTCGAATGGCACTTCCACACTTCCTTGCCGTCGGCGAGGTTGTAGGCCGTGACGCGGCCGCGAGCTGCGAACTCGTCGCCGCCGAAGCCCACGATCACAAGGTTCTCAGCGATCAACGGAGCGTTGGTGATCGTTTCGCCCTTGTCCGGGAACGCATGCTTGACGACCCAGGCTTCCTTGCCGGTGGCCGCATCGAGCGCGATCACGAAGCCGTCGAGCGTCGCGAATACGACCTTCCCGTCTGCATAGGCCGGGCCACGGTTGACCGTGTCACAGCAAGCTCGCGGAACAGCCGACTCGTCGCGGTCCGTCTGCTTGACGTAGTTCCAGATCTGATAAGGACGATCCGGATCCGACAGATCGAGACCCTGCACGATGTTGCACTTCGACATTTCGGGGCAGCCCGACACGAAGAACATCATCGGCTTGCCGCCGACGTCCTCGATCACAACGGGCTGACCTTCATGGCCACGCAGCGCGCCGGTCGACTGCGACCAGGCAAACTGCAACTTGTTCACGTTCCCCGTATTGATGTCCTTGAGATCGGAGTGACGGGTCAGTTTATTATCCTTCCCGGGGGCACCCCACTCGTTGGGGTTCGCGGCTCGCTTCTCGACCTCTGCGTTGGCGAGAGCCGAGCCCGAGGCACCGATCGCGGCAACCGCAAGGGCGCCGGCCAGTGTCAGAGCTTTCCTATAAATCATTCGCGCTTCCTCTCCTTGTTGTTCGCGCCCAACGGCTAACGAATTGCCGCCCGCGCACCAGAGCCGGATCGTCCCGCCTCCGGCCTCCCCTGAATGGCAACGGTGCAATGAGATACCGTTACAAACCCAAGTCCCAAGTCCGCTGCTGACCGATGCGCACAAGATGCGCGTGCGCGTCCGCCGCAGGGTTTCCGGGCGTTGCACTTTCAATCTATGTTTGCTTGGCGGCGATGGGACGATTTCCCATTTTTCTCGGGTGCCCGTCCCAAGGTTTTTTTCCGACAATAGGGAAACGGAACAGCCCAAGAACCATAAAGGGCGCCGCTAAACGCGACAGAAACAGCGTTTCTAAAAAGCGCACCGATGCAATATAACGTATTCGCGAATGCGATGAACCGATCGACAACCGAATAAAAAAATTGCCGGGCACCGTAAAAACCAAGGAGGAGGTTATCACGATGTCCGGCGCAGTTATGCAAGCCATTGATGCTTAGGCACTTTCGGATCACCTGAACACAGGATCATTTCCCGTTATCGCTGCCAGTCAGCCATTGTCACAGCCTTGTGATCACACGTCATCGCAAAGTCCATAAATGTGAGGACGCCGAAAGAATGCGCCAATCACTTCTTCTGATTTTCAAGCGCAACGCGAATGAGATCGGCTGTACGCTCAAGTCCCAGTTTCGTTTTCAAACGGCTACAGGAATTCGCCACCGTCTTATAAGCAATGCCAAATGTCCCGGCGATTTGGCGAAGACTTTTTCCCTCCCCCAAAAGCCGCATGATCTCAACTTCACGGTTCGACAGGGTGCTGAACGGATCGGCCGACTGCGCCGGTGTAAACGCCAACACGCTGGCAAGATCGCGGTCGAGATAGTTTTCTCCCGCAGCAACCTTCCGGACGGCCGCAACAAGCTCGTCGGAATCGGCACTCTTGCTCACATATCCCATCGCACCGGCGCGGATGGCACGCGCAGCATAACTTGGTTCCGAATGCATCGTGAACATCACGATGCGCGCCGTCTTTGACTCCGCCTTGAGCCGCTGCAGCAGCTCCAGTCCGCTCGACCCATTGAGGTTGACATCAAGCACCGTCACCGAAGGCTGCGTCTTGCGAAACATCGCCAAAGCTTCATGTCCCGTAGACGCCTCGAAGATCTCCGCTCCGGGAATGGAGCTCAAGAGCCTGCGCACGCCCTCCCTGAGGACGGCGTGATCGTCGACAATGAGTATTTTCATGATGCAATTGCCTCTGCTGCGGCATCCAACTCCGCCGGTGAGGGCTGGACGAGCGGGATAGACGCACGGACCGTAACGCCGCCTCCCCCCGGTAACTCGGCGACAGTCAAGGAGCCAGCCAGGTTCTGCGCGCGCTCCTTCATGCCGAGAATTCCATACCCGCCATCGATCGAGCGGACTTTGCGGAACCCGCCGCCATCGTCGCTGACTTCAAGCCGCATGGTCCGCCCGGCCGTCGCAATCTTGATCTTGAGATGATGCGGCTTTGCATGCTTCATCGCATTGCTCACACTTTCCCCGATGATGGCCTGCAAAGCAGCATCGATCCGCGGTCCGAAGCTGGTTTGAGGAATATCGATGTCGACCGTCAGCTCCGGATGCCGTTGCGTCCAAAACGCCACGAGATCGTCGACCGCACCATGCAAACCCAGCGCGTGTTGTCCCGTCGGCCGCAGATTTCCAAGCAGGCTCTTCACATTGGCCTTGAGACTCTTCACCGCCTGTTGGATGGCGCGCGCCTGATCGACCGCGTCGGTCAACTGATGACTCTCGCCAACCCGCTCCAGCGCGCGCGCATCGACGCCAATGCAGAACAACAGCGGGCTCACCTCATCGTGCAAATTGCGCGCAAGTTCCCCGCGCTCTTCTTCCTGCACTGTATCGAGTTGCACGCGAAGAGCGCGATTTTTGGCCTCCGTTTCTTTGAGGCGCGCCACCATCCGGTTGAACCCCGTTGTCACCGCGCGCAACTCCTGCGGTCCTTCCGGCACAGCCGGCACTTCGCTTTCACTCCCGATGACCTCGAACGCCGCCGTCAAGCGGCGCAATGGCGCCAGCCCGCGCGCCAGAATGGTCAGCGTCACCAGAAACGACGACAGGCAAAAAATACCTAAAATGGCGAAGTACAGTTGGACGTCCTGCCAGACCTCGGAGATCTCGTTGCGCGAATCCGTTTCCAGCCGGATCGCACCATAATTTGAAAAAATGCTTGGCAGCGGCACCGTTGCTGTGAGCGGATCGCGCGCCAGCAGCTTGAGCAGCCAGTCGGGTGCCGGCGTTTCAGGTGGCGCCAGCTTGGAGACCGCAGGGATAGCTCCGCCCGGCTCCAACAAGATCGCGCGCAGATGCCGGTCGCCATCGAAATCCGCCGCCAGCAACTCCAGACGGCGGCGCGGATTGACGACTTCCTCGACGTCATCGACGGCGTTGTGCGCGATCCGCGATCCCACAGCGATCGCCGCCTGCATCTCCGTGTCGATCTTGTCCAGCGCATGCCGGTAGGTCAGCAATGCACCCACAATCAGCGTGCCCAGCAGCACGAGCGTAATCATTCCAAAGAGTTGCAGCCGAAGTGACACGCGGAGCGTCCCGGAGTTTTGCGCTACAGTATAACGTTCCCATAGCGCAGGGGACTTTTCCCATCAATGATCGTTGCCTGATTAAGCAACCCAATCTCGCAATTGTGATAATTCTGAAAATCTAAAGGTCCCGCGCGATCCGAAATCCCAAACTGAAATTGCGGAAATCGGGAAAATTTCTCAGTCGCGACCCCGACCGCATTTTGTCCGGAGTGTAAAAAGCCGATCCGCCCCGGAAGACCCGCAAATTGGGCGCATCGCGGACCGGACAGTCGTCAGCCGCGCGCGGCGAGCCGTCTTTCGGTCCGGACGACTGGTCGTTACAGTAATAGTCCGCAACCCACTCCCAGACATTGCCGTGAACGTTATAGAGCCCCCACGCATTCGGAGCGAACGCCGAGACCGGGTCCGGTGCCAGCTGGCGATCCGCCGTCCCACATCCCCGGCAATTCCCACGCGCGCTCCCATCCGGCGCATCGGCCTCGTTCCCCCACCAATAGGCGGTAGTCGTTCCCGCCCGCGCCGCATATTCCCACTCCGCCTCGGAGGGCAGCCGGTACGGCTTGCCCGTCTTCTTCGACAACCATTCAGAAAAGGCCGTAGCATCGGCAAAACTGACGCCCACGACCGGGGCATCTGAAGCCGTCACGGCCGTGCCGAGGTTCTTGTAGTAAACCCCGCGACCCGTCTCGATATTGTGCTCACCACCCGGCTCCAGCCACTCCGGCGGACGGCATCCACCCTCATCCACGCAGCGCCGGTATTGCGCCACCGACACCTCAGTCGCTCCGATGGCGAAGCCCGCGATGGTCCGCTCATGCTCAACCTCGTTATCGATCCGGCCGGCCTCACTCATTGGCGCACCAAGCCGAACCGGTTGACCGCTGCCTGGAATGACCACCATCGCCGGACACCCTTGATCCGCAGGGCAGTCGTGGAACGTGGTTGCAGAACCTGGCGGCGGAAGTACCGGTTCCGCCCGGGAAGATTCGGGACTCATTCCCAACAAAGACGGGAAAACGGCACAAATAAAAAACCACCCGTCAATCCGAACCGGATTAGCCGCCATTTCCTTCACGTACCCCATTCCGAAAATGTTACATTCCCGCGGTCGCTTTTATCGGGCCACATCGCGCGGCGAAAGGGAGTGATGTCCCGATTGTCCCCGGTTACCCAATTGGCGGCATAAATCCCTGAAGTGGAGAACGCCCCGATGCGCCACGCCGTCGTCCGTTGCCTCGCCACACTCTGGCTGTGCGCCGTTGCGTCGACACCCATGTCTGCGGCCGATTCAGATCCATGGCCCAGCATCAAGGAAACGGTCTTCGGCACCCGCGCAATCAGCGAAACAGCAGCCCCCTTCGCGCTCTATGCCCCCGCCCAAGCCGCCGACGCCGCCCTCGTCCCAATCTCCATCCACCTACCGGCGGCCACGGCGGCAACAGCCAAGTCCCTCACACTCATAATCGACCGCAATCCCGCTCCCATCGCAGCAACCGTCGGTTTCGGAGACGCCTTCCGCGACGGCCCCGCCGTCGGCGGGCGCGTACTTGCCACGCGGATTCGAGTCGACAGCTTTTCCAAAATACGCGCCATCCTCGAGACCTCCGACGGCAAGCTGCACATGATCGCGAAGTTCGTCGCCGGCGCCGGCGGCTGCTCCGCCCTCCCCTCCAAGGACGCCGACGAAGCGCTCGCCAGTCTCGGCAAGGTCCGAGTGAAGGCCAATCGCTCCAGCGTCCATGATCCCGCGTGGCGCGAAGGCGTCGTGATGGTGCGCCACCCCAATTTCACCGGCCTGCAGATGAACCCAAAGACGGGCAACTACACGCCAGCCCGCTTCGTCGACAAATTGGAAATCAAGCGCGGCGGAAAACTACTGATGACCGTAAGCGGCGGCATTTCCCTCTCCGAAGATCCCAATCTCCGTTTCATCTACGCCGCCGCCGATGATGCGCCGCTGGTAGTCACCGGCACCGACAATGACGGCACCCGCTTCGGCGGCGCGGAAGGTGATCCGGGATCATGATCGCGCGTATCGTTCGCAGGTGCGCCCACTGAAGAAGCGCATCGTCAAAAGCGATCGGACTCCGTCGATGTTCAAACAACTGCCTATGTGCCGCCAGGTCCAGTCAGCCCTCTGCGCCACCGCGCTCACTATCATATTCGCAACAGCAGCGTCGGCAGCCGGCCCCGAGCCCAATCAATCATCCCCGCCGCAGTGCGACAGCGACGCCATGCTTGTGTTCGACGGTTCCGGCTCGATGGCCGGCAACGAACGCTTCGACTTCGGCAGCGTCGTCACACGCATCGACAAAGTGCGCGGCGCGCTCGACAAAGTCTTGCCCAACGTCACCCCCAATCGCCGCCTCGGCCTCGTCACTTACGGCCCCGGCCCCTACGATCGCTGCGACAACATCGAACTGAATGTTCGGCCGATGGAGAACGCAGCCGCCACCATCATAGCCGCCGTCGATGCCATCAATCCCGCCGGCCGCACGCCCCTCACCGACGCCGTGCGCCTCGCCGCCGAAGCCCTCGACTACCGGACGAAGCCGGGTGTCATCGTTCTCCTGACCGATGGTGAAGAAACCTGCGGCGGCAATCCCTGTAAACTCGCCAAAGAATTGAAAGCCGAAGCCGCAGGCCTCACCGTTCATGTCATCGGCTACCGCATGACAGACTTCAGCTGGACCGGCGGCGCCGGCCTACTCGACATGCGCTGTCTGGCAGAATCAACCGGCGGCTTCTACGAAAGCCCAGAAACTGTGGACGAACTCATCGCCGCATTGGCCAAAACTCTGGGCTGCCCCGATCTCACATCCCGCCCGCCCAACCTACTTCGGCGCTTTGCGGCAAAACCCGCGGCGGCCTGTCCCGTCAGTCTCGTTCGATGAGACTGAGGATATCGTCGGCGAGTTGTTCTAGACCCTCGACACCATCCGAGTTCGACAACAGCGTCACCGAGATCCAGCGCCTCCCGTCGTTCGATCGCGCAATTGCATTGCACGATGTGTACCCGGCCACAGACCCCGTGTGGCTGTAATGCGTCCACGCTCCTTGAGGCGCGATGAACCAACCCATGCCGTAGTAGGTCGTCGGCGTCACCCGCCCTCCTTCCCGCAACATCTCAGAAAGTGACGCAGAGCTGATTACCCGCCCGCCGAGCAACGCTGCATTCCAACGGTAGAGATCGGCCGCAGACGAAAGCATATCGGCGCTCCCGCGCAGCCAATCGGGCGACGAGAATACCGGTTTGCGTGTATAGGCTGCTAACGGCAACCGCACCTCCAGATCCCGGTCACCGGCAAAGCCCGTCTCCGTCAATCCGGCCCGCGCAAAAAGTTCACTGCGCAGGAACGCGTGCAGCCCACCTGTCTCCCGCCCATCGGGGAGCCGGAGATGTCCGGCGACCTCGGATAGAATGAAGTAGCTCGTGTTCGAGTATTCAAACGACCCCGGCCATCCCCGTGGCTTGAACGCCTTCAGCGCCGCCAGCAAATCCCCCGATGCCACCGTCCCCCAAGGATCAAGCCCCTCGGGTGGACGCCGCGTGAAATTAGGCAAATTGGATGTCATGTTTAAGAGGCTGCGGATCGTGACCGGCAGCTGTCCCTTCGCCGTCCACCCGTCAACACCGTCGATGTAGTCGGCGACTGGCCGCGCCAGCCGCAAGACCGAGGCCCCAGCGCCCCCCATCGCATTCAATTCCTGCAAGCGCAGGATCGCACCCGCCGTAAACTGCTTGGTGATCGACCCAATCCGGTACACCGTGTTGACCGAGGCCGGCCGGCCGGGCGCCTCTTCTCCCAGCCCGCGGCCCCACACCATCGCACCATCGACCCCGATGGCCACGCTGAGAGCCGACGCGGTTTGCGGCTTGCCCGATGGCCGCATGAAACGCGCGATGTAAGCTTCCGCTTCGGCCTGCGTCTGCTCGTTCCAGCCCGCACGCGCGTCACCGGCGGCAGTAAAAACCGCAAACAACGCAGCGAGAGCGATGCGGAACGAGAACCTCATTGTTCGCCTACGAATGGGATAGACGGCAAGAATTGCCCCGCCGTGCTTTCCAGTCAAACGCTGAGATCGGCCCGCCGGACCAATTCAACCCAGCGCCCTACTGCACCATAACTTTAGTGCCGTCGGCCGCAAGCGCCTCTCCGCCGCGAAGCTCCCCGCAGCTCTCGCCGAGATATGTACCATCCTGGAGTATGATCCGCTTGACCGTGATGGTCTGCTGCGTCGACTCGCGGGTGTCGGCCGTCGTGCTCGAAATCTTGATGTTAAACGACTTGGAGAAGTCACCCTCCATTTCGGTAAGGCTCTCCACATGGCGGCCATTGAACGTGCAGACCATATTCACGACAGTCCTTCCGCCGTCCCTCTTGATCTCGTACTTTTCGCAGTTCTGCTTGTGCTCTGCGAGACTTGCCTTCACGGTATTTGCCTCCATCTCGGCGTCGATGCACAGCTTCATCGACTGCTCGCGCGGCCCCCGCCCCTCGTCCATGCTCGTCTTGATTTCCCACATCCCGGCCTTGCGCGAAGGCAGTGTATCTTCCGCCAGGACAGGGCTTGCTGACAACAAGGCGGCGCCGGTTGCCATAACCAAAGTGCGGATTATTATTCTCGCAGACATAAGCTCTCCGTCTTGCTTTTCTAATGTCGCCACAAGCGACCGCGCCAAGGAGCACCAGTCCAGGCCCATCCGCCAGGGCTACTCTACACCTAACCGCGATATCGGGATTTCATCCCGCACAAAGCGGGAATTCGTCTCGCGGCACCCAGAATGGGAAAGAGGACACCGCGCTTGCGGTGTCCTCTTTCCAAACAGCACCAATCGCTCGCGCTCTACTTCGCTGCGCCATCCGCAATCGACTTCAAACCGTCCTTGAAGATGCCCTCGATGACGCCGCGCGCCTCCGAATCCGGCTTGCCCTTGGCCGCGAAACTTGCGCTCCAGACGACGATGGCCTTGCCCGGCTCATCGTTGTCGGCGCGCGCCGAGAACGAGGCCGAGTAATCCTTCACCGGCAACGGACCGTCGACGATCTGATAGGTGTAGCCCGTCTCCGTCGTGCCGGTCAGCTTCTCTTTGATCTTGCCGCCGTCCTTCAAGGTGAGGGTGCGGAACGTCGCATCGCCTTCCTTGCTTTCCTCGCAGCCAGCCAGCGCCGGATGCCAATCCTTGATCGCGCAAAAGCCGCCAATCTTCGCCCAGATGTCCGTATTCGTGCCGGTCACTTTGGCCGTCTGCCGAACAGAAATTCCGCTCGCCGCAACAGCGGCCGTCGCGCAAACCGCAAGTACCGCCGCGGCGGCAATCACCTTCGTCTTCATAGCGTTCCTCTCACTCTCATTTCTTTATATAGTTCGCAACGCGAGGCTGCACCGCGTTACGGCTTCACCGCGACGCCCCAGGGCAACCGCCCGACGGGCACCGAGATTTCCGGCGTCAGGCTTGCGACATCGATGATTGTCATGTCGTTCGTCAGCCCGTTCGCAACATAAAGCTTCTTACCGTTCGGATGCATCGCCAGGTGCCACGGCCGCTGCCCCAGGATGATGTACTTTTCGACCTCATACGTCGCCGTATCGACCACCGCGACGCGGTTCGCGTGGCTGAGCGCCACAAACGCCTTCTTGCCGTCGAGCGTAAACTGCACCCCGATCGGCTGGATGAGATCGGGGTCGACCCCGTTGATCTCGAATCCGAACTTCTTCGTGATCTCAAACGTCGTGCCGTCGATCACCGACACCGTGCCACCGATCTCCGACGACACCCACACGTTCTTGCCATCCGGTGTCCATTCCGCCACCCGCGGACGCGTATCAACGAGGATATTGGCCAGCACCTTGAGCGTCTTGTTGTCGATCACGTGCGCCATGCTCGTCGCTTCAGATGTCGCCACCGTCACGCGGTTGTCAGGGCTCACACCCATGCCTTCCGGCTCAATGCCAACGCCGATCTCCGCCAGCACCTTCCCGTCCTTGGCCTGCAGCACCGTCACCATGCCGTCGTCCTCGTTGGCGACGTAAATCCGCTCGCCCGATGGATCGACGTCCAGCAGTTCCGGGTCGGGGCCCGAGGGAAGCGTGCGGACAACTTCCAGCTTCTCCGTATCGATCACATCCAGCCGGTTGTCGTCACCGACACAGACGAACAGTACCTTGTAGTCCGGCGAGAGCATGATTCCCCGCGGCCGCATCCCCGTTTCGATGCTCTTAATCACTTTCAGTGTGTCACCGTCGAGAACCGTGATCGTATTGTCCTTCTCGTTGCTGACAAAGACCGTCGTCGCAACGGCCGGTTGGCCGAGCATCACCGTCAGACAGGCAAGAGCAGGCGCGAGAATTCGAGACGTCATCAATCCAATCTCCGGGGGAAGCCACTCGCGCGAGGACAGCGCTCCGCGCGCCGTCGCACGACTGTGCCAAGTTGCGTACAGCCTCAATTCTGAACTGTCCCCTCCCCGGGAACGCCGGAATTGTTTGCACCTCCAGCACCGGAGTCTTTCCCGAGCAGCTTCAAAGCACCCACGACGTTGTCGAACTGAGCCCGCTCCGCGATCTTCGACGCCGTTAGTCCTTCGGAATTCTTGAGCGTCGGATCGGCACCCGCCTTCAACAGCAATCCGATCATCGCCGTATTGTTATGCCCCGCGGCCACCATCAAAGCCGTCACCCCGTCCTTCGACACTTGATTGACGTTCGCGCCTTTGGCGATGATGTCCAAGGCCAGCTCGTTCGGCGGCGGCCCGAGCGTCAGCGCGCTCGTCCGGCTCTTCGGCGGGATCTGCGTTGCAGCCGTCATCAACGGGCTGACACCCTCCTTGCCCGACGCGCTGTCCACCTTCGCCCCAAGATCGATGAGCGCCTTGGCCGCAAAGAACTTACCGTCGCCGATCGCCCACGTCAGAGGCGTGATCCCCTGCGGCGTGGCCAGTTCCAAATCACCGCCGGCCCGCGCAATCGCCTCGATTGTCGGCACATGATTGCGGTTGATCGCATGCAGCAGGGCATTGAAGCCGTCGCTGTCGCGCGCATTCACGTCCGCGCCCCTCTCGACCAGCAAAGTGACCAGATGCGCATACCGGTTACGCGCCGCGTTGTGCACCGGCGCATAGCCCTGATTGTCGCGCGCATTCACATCCGCGCCCTTCTCGATCAGCAGCCGCACGCGCTCCTCAGAGTTCGCGTTGACCGCGTTCGCCAGTTCCAGATTGAGATCCGCGCCTTCCGCCAGCCACGCCTCAAGCCGCTCCGTCGTCACGCGCTGATCGGGCGTCGCATCCGCCGACAAGGGCATCGGCGGCGCTTCCTTCAGGAACCGGTCCTGCGAAACGTTTCGGAGCCGCTTATAGATCGCGCCGTTGGAAGGAATGTCGCCGTCAACCGCGCACTTGCTGCACCGAACCAACGGCACACCATAATCCTTAAGCACCGCTTCGATCTCCTTGGCCTTCCGTGTCAGAGACCAATCGATCATGTATTTGAGCAGCACGTTATTGCGCAGCATCCCGATGGCGAGATCGAACTCCAAGGGCACCTGATCTTCCCACATGTTCACCGGCTGAATGGTGATCGGTGCACTCTTCATTTTCGGCAGCCATCCGGCAAATGGTCCCCAGACCGCCGCTACATCCAGGTCCCCCTTGATCACCTTGTCCACCTGCTTCCACGGCTGGTTCTCTTCGACCATGTCCGTGTTGTAAGCGATGACATGCAGATCAAGGTTGCCGTACCCGCGCCGCACCAGCGCTTCGCGAATTCCAGAATGCTGGAACACGCCGACCCGCAGAGCTTTCAGCTTCGGATCATCGAGGTTCTCAAATGCATAGTTGCGATCGTTGCGGTAGGCCAGAACGTAGGTCGTTCTATACATCGGCTCCGTCGTCAGAAGCGATTGAAGCTCAACCGGCATGTCGAGCAGAATATCGCACTCGTCGTTCTGGAACGTTTCGCGCGTCAGCCCGCGCTCGTGATACGGGCGCCAAAAGTAGTCGACCGTCGCGCCCAAATCGGCGGCGATGATTTCAATGATCTTGTTCTGATAGCCTTCGCGCTTGTCGTTCGATTGCGGCATGTTGCCGGGATCGGCGCACACGCGCAGACGCTTGATCTTGCGGTTGCGCGCCTCGGCTTTCGCAGCCGTATGTTCAGCGTGTGTCAGGTCATCGAAGCCCTTGTCTTTCGTGTACGCGCGCAGCGTTTTGTCTGCGAGGCTCTGTCCGGCAGTCACGGCAAGCGCAGCAGCGGCGATGACGGCGCGCGCGGCCCAGCGAACTGAACTCATGAACTTCCCCATTCTGAGAACGGTATAACGTTGCTGATCGCGATCTAGCGCACGGACCGCCTGACGCCTACGGGACGCTTTCCCGATGGAGCGAATTTTAGGCTGTGGCCCGTGCTGAAACGAGCATCGCCCGGCACTCGCAAGGAGCGCCGGGCGACAGAATCGTGCCGGCTAATTAGTCACCGATACGGAATGTGTAGAGCTCGCCGCCCTGCGGGATCTTGTCCAGACCCGTAGCCTTGGCCATGGCCGTGGCACCGATGGCGCCGAACTTGTCGTCCATGTCCAGACCGGCCGTCACAGGGATGCCGATCCAGCCGCCGAGACCGGCGAAGATCGACACATACTGCTTGCCCTTCACCTTATAGGTGATCGGGTTGCCGATGATGCCCGAGCCAAGCTTCTTGCTCCACAGCACCTTGCCCGAGTTGCGGTCGACAGCGCGGAAGTGGCCGCTCTTCGAGCCGTAGAACATCAGGCCGCCGTCGGTGACCATGGTGCCCGACCAGTTCGGATACGGATCCGGAATTTCCCAGTCGGCCTTGCCGGTCACGACGTCGAACTTCTTGATCTTACCCGCGATGCCAGGCTTCTCAGGATACATGTACACGTTGGCGAACACGTAAACCGTGCCCTGCTGCGTGTGAGAACGCTCCTGCGGCTCGTCCTCCATGCACCAGTTGTTGGTTGGGCAGTAGAACTTGCTCGGCTCCTTCGGATCGACGGAGCAGGGCTGCTGGTCCTTGCCGCCCATGGCGGAGGGGCAAGCCGGCGTGTTGACGCCCACGGCGAAAGGAGAGTGCTCCTTCACCTTGATCGGACGGCCGGTCTTCAGGTCGACCTTCTCGGCCCAGTCCACCGTCACGAACTTGCTGGCGCGCAGCAGAGAACCGTTCGTGCGGTCATGGACGTAAGAGAAGCCGTTACGGTCGAAGTGCACGAGAGCCTTGTACTTCTTGCCATCGACATCGAGGTCATCGACGAGGATGTTCTCGTTCACGCCGTCATAGTCCCACTGGTCGAACGGCGTCATCTGGTAGGCCCAGACCACTTCACCGGTATCGACCTTGCGAGCGAACGTGGTCATCGACCACTTGTTGTCCCAGGTACCGTCGTTGCACTTCTCGTGCGTCAGGTCGGCGCCCTTGTAGCCGCAGCGATAAGACGGCGACCAGTGGCCGGGGTTGCCCGTCGACCAGAACACCATCTTGAGTTCGGGATCGTAAGAACCCCAAGCCCAGTAAGCGCCGCCGCCGATCTTCCATTCGCCTTCCGGATGCTCGGCCTGGCCTTCGCGGCTCGGATAGCTCTTGATGCCGATGTCGGTACCAGCTGTTCCGAAGTGCGGGTTGGCCTTGTTCGACTCAGGCGTCAGGCAGACGTCCTTGTCCGAACCCGTCGAATGGCACTTCCAGACTTCCTTGCCCGTTTCCAGGTCATAGGCGGTCAGGCGGCCGCGAGCCGCGAACTCGTCGCCGCCGAAGCCGGCGATCACGAGGTTCTCAGCCACGAGCACCGGGCCCGTGATGGTTTCGCCCTTTTCCGGGTAGGCGTGCTTGACGACCCAGACTTCCTTGCCCGTGGACGCGTCGAGCGCAATCACAAAGCCGTCGAGCGTGTGATAGACGATCTTGCCGGCAACATAGTTGACGCCGCGATGGACGGTGTCGCAGCAAGCGCGCGGCACGGCCGATTCATCACGGTCCGTTTTCTTGACGTAGTTCCAGATCTGGACGGGATTGTCCGGGTCCGAAAGGTCGAGGGCCTGAACGATGTTGCACTTCGACATTTCCGGGCAACCGGAAGAGAAGTACATCATCGGCTTGCCGCCGTGTTCGACGACCACCGGCTGGCCTTCATGACCGCGCAGCGCGCCAGTCGACTGCGACCAGGCATACTGCAGCTTCGCGACGTTGCCGGTATTGATGTCCTTCAACTGGCTATGGCGGTGCAGCTTGTTGTTCTGCCCCGGCACGCTCCACCAGTTGTGATCTTGCGAGCGCTTCTCGATTTCGGCGTTTGCAAGCGCCGCTCCCGAGAGGCCCACCGCCGAAGCCAAAAGGCCCACGGCGAAAGCCAAATTCCTTACCTTCATCTGCGTCTCCTCTTTTGTTCGGCTCCCGCTTTGCGCTCACCGCGCAGCCGGTGTGTCGCGTGCGAAAGCCGTAAGCTGTCATGACGGAAGGATCGCCCGAGGGTCCGGAGCCGGAGAGGAAGCGCGATGGCGTCGTTGCCCGCGCAAACCCGTCTGTCATGACGCGGCCGACGCTAGGTGTGCGAAAGTCGGAGAGCGACGGGACAAACGCCCAATCTGCCGCAGGGACCTTCCCACTCACGAAAACTTGAAAATATCTAAGCATTTGAAGGGCATAAAGCCACGCGCAGATATCCAAAACAAGAAGGGGTGGTGGGATGAAATCCCGGCCGCAATATCCGTAAAAACGAAACAGCCGCCGCTTGGCAACCAAGCGACGGCTCCAACGTGGCACAAGAGTGTCGCGTCAGACGATCTTCATCTCCGCCGCCACCCGAACCATCTCCGATGACGTCCGCGCGTTGAGTTTCGTGCGCATGGCCGCGCAGTCCGTCGCTACCGTCTTGTAGCAAACGTCCAATTCGTCCGCGATTTCCGCCATGCTCTTGCCGCGCACCAACGACTTCAAAATTTGAATCTGCCGGTCGCTCAGCATCAGCGCCCGCCGCGAGCGGTCCACCCGCAACAGGGCCACCTCCTGCAACAAGGCCGTCGGCAACCACCGCCGCCCCGACTGCACCGCATACACGGCCTCACGCAACTCCTCCGGATCGCCGCTTTTGCTGACATAACCTTGCGCGCCGCTCTCGATCGCCTGCATCGCCAGAACCGGCGCATCGCTCATCGTAAAGACGATGACCTTCGCGCCACCCGTCGAGAGATCGCGCGCCAGATCGAGCCCCGATCCGTCCGGCAGATTGATATCGACCACAGTCACATCGGGCTGCTCGGTCACCTGCATCCGGCGCCCTTCCTCCACCGTCCGCGCCGCCAGCAGCTGCACCTGCGGGTTGTCGGCGAACATGGCACGACAGCCCGCAATGACGATCGAGTGATCTTCGACGACCAGGACTTTCAATTCCAATTCCTCCGGGACATTCTGCGTTTCTAGTCCGTATCTATGCCACGGGTTGAACGTCAAGATTGAGAATGCGCACGTGATGAACTGGGAAACTTAGCGTTCCAAACCGGGTAAATTGAGCAAACATGCCGCTGAAACTTCGCCTCAACCTCGCTCTCGGCCTCGTGCTCGCACTGGCGATCGCGTCCATGGTCGGCGCTCTTCTCCTCGATGCAGGCCCCCGCCTTCAGAATGAAATTGTGAGCAGCGTGCGCGTGACGGAAGGGGTCGTACGCTCATCGATCGAAGCGCTCGAATTGTCGCCGTATCCGGAAGAGGCACTCGTCGGCCTCGTCGCCGGCCTCAAGAATCAACGCCACGTCAAAGTCACCCTCGCCGCCCACATGCCAGAGCGCGGCAACGTAATTCCGGCCGATCGCAAGCCCGGCGCGACGATCCCCTCCTGGGTGCGATCCGGTGAACCGCCTGTGATCCGCGTCCCCGTCAAGGTGAAGGACCGCGATCTCGGCACGATCATCATCACCGGCGATGGCAGCGATGAAATGCGCGAGGTTTGGGAAACCATTGGCCGCATCGCCCTCTACGGCTCGGTCTTTTCCGTCTTCGCCTTCGCCGTCACATCATGGTTGATCCGCTCATCCCTCCAACCCATCGACAAACTCCACGATGCGATCACGCATTTGGAAAGCGGCGACTACGATGTCGACGTCCCCGCCGGAGGCTCCCCCGAAATCGCCGGCATCTGCGCGCACATTAATTCACTCGCCGCCGCCCTGAGCCGCGCCCGCGACGAAAACCGCCGCCTCTCCACCGCCATCGTCCGCGTCCAGGACGAGGAACGCCGCGAGATTGCCCGCGAGTTGCATGACGAGTTGGGCCCCCACCTCTTTTCGCTGCGCGCGTCCGGCGCGGCATTGGCCGGACAGATCGCGAAAGGCCAGATCGATCCGGCCCGCATCAAGGCCGACGTGCAAACGATGATAGACCGCACCAATGTCCTCCAGCAAACCAACCGCCGCGTCCTCCAGCGATTGAGCCCAGCCGGCCTCGCCGAACTGGGCCTCTCCCGCGCCATCACCGCCCTCGCCGAAACATGGCGCAGCCACCAGCCCGAAACGGCGCTGTCCCTTCACATTGAAGGCGACATCGACCAGCTCGACCCCACCGCCAGTTTAACCGTCTATCGCGTCGTCCAAGAATCCTTGATGAACGCCTATCGCCACGCGCGCGCCACCGAGATCACCGCCGGCGTCACCACGTCCAGCGACACGCCACCGCGCATTGCAATCAGTGTGCACGACAACGGCGATGGAATTTCGCATCCTCCCGAGAGCGGATTCGGCCTGCGCGGCATGCGCGAACGCATCGCCGCACTTGGGGGTCAGATCACGATTTCACCCGGCCCAAACGGCGGTACAAATCTCACAGCCTCGATTCCCGTTGCCGCCCGCTGACTCCGCCGAAAGCAAAGGCGTGTGATGAAGATCGCAGCTCAGATGTGCTCAAATCGCAACGCGAACACTTCCCAAACGCCCCGTTTCAGGAAGGTTTCCTAAAACCCGACTGAAACTTACGAGTTTACGCCCGTACCGCCTTTGCCGACCCTCGTCACATCGGAGGGACTGGGTCGGACTCTGCGGACCTAGCATCAAAACAGCCACTGGCCGCGCAACGGCCAGACGCAACGGCGCAACACCTGTTGCATCGAACGAGCTGTCTTATGCGCGCAAATCTGCCCCAGCCCCGATCCACCGCGTAAGCGGCAGACACGTAACCACGGGACGGGGGAACGACAAGAATGAAACTTAGAACGCACTCAAGCTGGCTTGCCATTGCCGTCGTCGCGTACGCACCGGCGGCCTGGTCACAGGAGACTGCACCACCGCCCGCCGACACGCTGCCCGACGTCGAAGTCCAGCAGCAGCAGGCACCCGCCGCACAACCCAAGCCGAAACCCAAGCCCGCCGCTGCTAAGCCGAAGCCTCAGCAGCAGGCCGCCCCCGCGCCGCAGCCCGCCGAGCCGGCCCCGCAGCCGCCGCAGTTCGACGAACCGATCGCGGAAATCTCCGAGCCTGCGCAAATCCTGGCCAATTCGCCCTACGGTGCCAGTGGTGCCACTGGCGCTGCACGTCGAGCCCAATTTGGCAACCTCCCGCCAGCGGATCCGACCCAAGCTCTCCCCGACGACCTCCAGAATGTCACCAGCGGCGCGACGCGCGTCGGCGGCAGCGAGATCGTCGAGCAGCGTCCCATCACGAACCATGACGCTCTGGCGCGAGTGCCCGGCGTCGTCACCGTGAACGACGACGGCTTAGGCCGCCACGGCGGCATCGGCATTCGCGGTGCACCGCCCCGGCGCTCGCGCAAGGTCCTCGTCATGGAGGACGGGCTGCCGCTCAACTATTCAACATATCTCGATGCCTCGACGCACTATACGCCCCCGACGGAACGCGTTGAAAGCATCGAAGTCATCCGCGGTCCCGTGGTGAGCTATGGCCCGCTGACCAATCACGGCGTCGTCAACTTCCGCAATCTTTCACCGTTCGGTGCCAACGAAACCGTCATGAAGGGCGCGATCGGCTATACAGAAGGGTCGGATAAGGACGTCAACAACTTCCGGCACATTCACACGCGCCAGACATTCGACAACTGGGGCGTCGTTGCGTCGTACTCGGGTGCTGAAACAGGGGGCGCCTGGGATAGCGAAGAACTGCGCTACAACGACTTCTATGGCGCGATTGGCGTCAAGGGTGACAACCAAGATCTCAAGATCAGCGGCGGCTACTTCCGCCAACGCGATAAGTACGACGAAATCAACTTCGTCCCCAACGACGAAGACACCGCGCTGCAGGAGTTCTTCGCCAACGGCAACAACAAGTCCGGCAGCCTGTACTTCTTTGACGGCAGCGCCTTCCTCGCCGGTCTGTCGACATTCAACGCCGACCTCTACCGCATTCAGGCGACGCACAACTACTACGTCAGCGACACGATCACTATCACGTCGCGTGCCTTCTACTCAGACAATGAGCGCAATCGCTACTTCGTCAACGCGGATCGCGGCGACTTCGACGAAGCTTCATTCTTCATGCGTGGCCGCGAACGCGCCTACAAGTTCTACGGCGCGGAATCGCGCGCCGAGTTTGCCGAGCTGCCCTTGTTCGGCGGCATGACGCACGACATCCAGGCGGGCGTGAAGTACGAGCGCCACGAATTCCGCAACTGCAACGCAGTTGGCACTGAAAATCAGGTGCTCGATGACGATACCAAGGGTCGCTGCGATATTTTCACGAGACTCCCGGAATTCAACGAAGACCGTTCCCGACTGCAGACAACGGAAGCCGATGCATTCTCGGCCTTCATCCAGACAGCCATTCACGTCACCAAGACCCTGACGGTGACTCCCGGCGTTCGCTTCGAAAGCTACGACATCGAGCGCTTCTCGATCCGCCCCGAGGAACCTCAGCAGGAGGGCCTGACCACTTCAGATCATGACGTGGTTTTGCCGATGGTCGGTGTGGCTTGGGAATTTGCTCCCCGCACGACACTTTACGGCGGGTATCACCAGGGCATCACGCCGCAAATCACGCGTGGCCCCGCATTCCCGCTACCGGATGAACGCGGCGACAACTTCACCGTTGGCGTCCGGTCCACGGCTTTCAAGGGCCTTTCCTTCGATGTTGCTTACTTCCACAGCACCATCGAAAACTATCAGGTCAAAGCTCCCAACAATGCCGATGGCGTCAACATCTTCGGTGCCGTGGATCAGGTGAAGATCGACGGCGTTGAGTTCGGCATCCGCGCCGATAGCCAGCCCATCACGGGCGGTGATTGGAACCTGTTCGGTGAAGCCGTCTACACCTACGCAGACGGCCGGATCGACCGCGGACGCAGCGACGATGGCGATGACATTTCGGGCAACCGCATCCCGGAAGTCCCCCGCTCGTACGCCAACCTCACTCTGGGCCTGGCTTACAAGAGCATCTGGGACGCCAGCATCACGGCAACGTACCGTGGCGACTTCTTCTCCGACACCGAGAACTCGTTTGAATACGAGATCGATGATGGCGAAGTGGAATCGGGCTTCGTGGAAGATGTCTGGCTGCTCTCGGCACGCTCTAACTTTCGCGTCACCGATGATCTGACCTTGTTCGTAACAGGCACCAATATCACGGACGAGTTCTACATCACCGACATCGATGAAGGCATCAAGCCCGGTCAGGGCCGCACGATCATGGGCGGCTTCACCTACAAGTTCGACTGATCCACTAAATCGCGCCTTCTGGCTCCCGTCTGCGGCGCGATACAAAGGAAAACGGCTCCATCCCCCCGGATGGAGCCGTTTTCCGTTTCAACTTCTTGAATGAAACGAGCTGGGCCTAATCCACGCCCGCGATCTGCTGGCACACCGGTGGCATGCGCCGCTGGCGCGCATAGTCGAGCCCCGCATAACGCTGCGGCTCCACCTCGCGCTCGATCGTTCCCGTCGAGATCCGATACCGGAACTGCGGCGCCCGCGAGAGATCCACCTGTAGAAGCTGCGCCTGCTCTGCCAGGAAATCGACGAACTGACCCTCTTCGCCGCCGTCTGTGAACACGCCCACCACCGCAGCCTGCCGTCTGAGCCGCTGCTCCAGCCGCTCCGCCAATCCGCCCGGCAACACCGCGTGCGCATAACCCGGAATGACAACCAGCTTGCCCCCGCCGCCCCGCGTCACCGCCGCCTCGATGTACTGCGCCAACTCATCATCGTGCGAAAACCGCTCGCGCATTATCGCCGCGTCGCGATCCGCCTTCGTCACCTTTTCATCGAGCCCATAGCGCACCCACGTCATCGTCGAGAGATCGGCGAGGCACCGGTAAACGGGATCATTGATCGTGCGAAACCCGCCAAGCGGATTGTTGAAATCATAGAATATCGGGTTGATCCCATACCGCCGCGCCAGCAACACCTGCCGCCCGAGCGCGCTGGCAACGCGATGCTGCGTCACCGAACTCTCTTCATTGGGATGATCCGGATCGACGAAATGCCACCGCTGCGAGCGAATGATATCCTGCGCGAAGGCCTCCACATCGGCCTCCGTCTCAACCCCCATCGCCTGCCGCCCGAGCACCCGCGGCATCTCGATGGCCACATGGCGCACACCCTCCGCCGCCATCGCCGCAAACAGCTCTTCGGACGCAAAGAACCCCACCCGCGCCGGCACGCCGTGCTTCACATCGCCAAGGATAGCCAAGTCATGGGTTCGGAAAATCTCGTTCAAACCGGTCGCGGCCGGGCGGTCATCCCCGTGCGCCAAACCTCCACCCATCGGCAGCATCAGCGCCGCGAGAACTCGGAGACTGGCGAACCTGCGCGTCACATCCCGGCTCCTGCGGATGGGTGAACGGCTGCATCATCGACTCGTCGTAGCGACAAGTGTCCCCCAAGACCCCGCACCGCACAAGGAACTTTTCTCGGCACGGTCTGCCGCTTTTCTATTCAACTGCATGAGAGCCATTCCGTTCCTGACCGTGGCATGACCGCGGGATCGGTACGCGCCCAAAGGCGGGCGACGCCGAGCGGGACCGCAGCAACAGTTGTGCCCCTCGCATCCAATCGCCCTCAGCGACAGCGATGCCGCAGAATCGGCGATCGCGAACGGACTCTGATGATCGGCCTTCTGGGGAGATCGTGAATACCAGCGGTAAATCTTATGAATACCAGTCGGGGCTTTTTCCCATTGAGACGCGGGCTTCAACACCCACATATTACCCCAAGTCGTAACGCTATAACATTTCAAGTGAATCATAGCGCCTGCGATGAAGCGATGGGGCGCGCCAGCCAATGCAGTGCAGGACATCGATTCCCGAACTGCCCTCGTGCTTCGAGGGCAGGCGTTTGCCCGTCATCGTTGGTGTCAAAGAACCCGCAAAGCGGGCACAGGGAGGAAGTCTAAAAATGCAGTACCGATCGAGTTTGGGTCTATCTGTTGCAATTCTCGCCACTGGAACATGGGCCGGTATCTCGGCGGCCGAAACCGCCCCCGATGTTCCTGTCCTCTCCCACACCGTGGTCTTGGAAAAGCTCGAAAACCCTTGGGACATGGCGTTCCTGCCGGACGGCACGATGTTTTTCACCGAGAAGTGCAAAGGCCTGTCCGTTCGCACAAGAGACGGTAAGGTCAATGCGCTGCTCGGCATGAAGGACAGCAAGGGCTACGCCGATACCGCAGCAGACCTCTTCTGCGAAGGCCAGGCCGGCATGCAGGGCGTCGCGGCCGATCCCGACTTCGAAAAGAACCGCCAGATCTACGTGTACTCCACGTCATTGATGGCAGCGCCGGGATCGAACCGCGTGTTGCGGCTCAAGGTCAGCGACGACTTCTCGAAGGTGTCGGGACGAACAGATATCGTCGACGACATTCCCTACAAGCCCAAGGCCTCTGATCATCCGTTCGGCGGCCCCGGCGCGCATAACGGTGGACGTCTGCGCTTCAATCCGGGCGACGGCTTCCTCTATGTGACGACGGGCGACACGCACAACGGTGAGGTGCCGCAATCTCCAACCAAGATCGGCGGCAAGGTGCTGCGTATCGACCGCGACGGCAAGGCCGCTCCGGACAACAAGCCGCCGGAAGGCTTCGACAAGCGGGTCTATACCTACGGTCATCGCAACCCACAGGGCATCAGTTTCCGTCCCGGCACCAACCAGCCCTACACATCTGAAAATGGTCCCTGGCATACCGACGAAATCACCGCGCTCGTCAACGGCGGCAACGCCGGC
>PERL01000022.1 GCA_002928735.1 Hyphomicrobium sp.
CTGCCGGCGGAAATCGACGTTATCTAAACGTCGGACTCGCCTAGAGAATTCTGAAGCGCGGTGGTTGCCCAAGGCAGCCGCCGCGTTTTCTTTTTGGCGGGGGCCGGGGCTGGAATCTAGAGTGTTCTGGAAGCCGCAAACTCCTGTCCGGCTTATCAGCCGGTGAACAACCGACGATAAGACACTCTGATTGAATTCTCACGCGTTTGCGATTTGAAGTTATGGCAGGTCTTGCCTATATACACATCACCTCACCGAGGGAGTTTCGGTGAGGCAATTGGAGGAAAACACCATGAAGACCTGGACCAAGCCCGCCGTTCGCGAGCAGGAAGTCGGCCTCGAAGTGACGTCGTACCTGCCGGCTGAAATCGACGTCATCTGACGTCGTTTCCGCTCAAGCGGTTTTCTCTGTGCGGCGGTCCTCGCGGGCCGCCGTACTTGTTTTTGGCGACCCCTCGATCGCCACGTCTCGCCGCTGACGTTTGCGTTTGTTAAGGTTTGCCGAATCAGGTCGGGTCGGTTGGACGGACGGGTTAGGCGCATGACAAGTCTAGAAAATCTGGGAACTCCCATGGCGCTCGACCAGGTGGTGCGGGATTTTTGTCAGCGCATTGCGGCTGCCGATCTGGAGGGGTGCGGCCCGTTCCGGGATTGGATCGAGCAAATCCTGGTCGATCATCCCGAGAAGACCGCGCTGGTTCTGCCTCCCGGCACCCTGATCGAAGACGATCTCATTTTGGAGAGCGATGCCGAGCCGTTTACACACGGTTTTAGCTGCATCGTTGCGGTCGGTGATTTGACCGTAACGGGGCGCATCTACAATTCTGATGTCGAAAGCGGACCGTCTCTTCTTATCGCCGGGAACCTTAAAGCGGGGGATTTGATCAAGGCCGCTTCCGGCATCGTTGTTCTGGGTTCCGTGGACGTCGCGGGTTTGACGGTCTGCGACGGCGACAATGGCGCTTTTCTGGTCGGCGGAAGTCTGAGCACGGCGGGGCTCATCGATTGCGATCACGAGATCCTCGTGGTTGGCGACGTGAAAGGGATCGTGGCCAGCGACGACCTGGGTAACATGCGGGCGTTGCTGGTCGAAGACGTCTTTGAAGAGCCCGAAGATACCTCCAACGAATGGCCCGAGGGCGATCTCATCCGGGACCGAATGCTGGCCGGTTTGCCGGTCTTCCGAGCCGGTTCCGTCTGAGCCGTTGCGCCGAATCACCTCGGGGATTTGAGGTCCCGGGCGGCAGATGGCGCCGGCACAGCCGGTCTGCGACCGGCGAAGACCCCGTGGAACCGGGGCTTTTTGCAAAATCGAACACAATTTAACTCGCCGTTTACTGGCGGCTGAGACCTTCGACGCGAGGGGCTGTTCTCCCGTGCCGCGTGAAAGCCATCCATGCCATTTCCCCGCACGGCGCGATCATCCGGATCTTCCAATTTCCGAACGATTTCGACCGTCCCGGGCCTAGCAGTCGCCGCGCGCGACCCGAAGGACACGCCATATGTCGAGAACGGAACCGGGGAATCAGGATTTCGAAGGCAGCGCGGAGACGCGCGATCCGGGCGTGCCTTCGGAACTCTGGTCGCTGCTGAGAACCATATCCACGCAGATCGACGAGGCCGATCAGCGCCACACCGGTCTTTTGCAGGAGCTTCGCGACCGCTTGGCCGTGTTGAGTCGGGAGGCCGAGGATGTGCGCGGCACGGTACCAGCCAGCGCAGCGCCGGCTTACGAGCGGATTGAAAGTGGGTTGGCCGATCTGGCGCAGCGGATCGATGCATTGGATGAGATGGGCTTGGTGCCCAATCAGGACGGGCCGGCGGTGCTGCGGTCTGCCACAAGTTCTGATGGACTTTCCAACCGGGCGCATAGCCTAGGAAACATCGATCCGTTCGATGTCGTCGGCGACGATGATGGCGAGAGCGCGGGATGGGACCGCAACGATGCTGAAGCCCTGACACGGATCTATGAAGAGAGCGACGCGGCGCTCGTGCGCACCTCGCCCCGGTCGCAGCAACCCGAGGCAGTGCCGCCGCAGGCCGAATTGCCGGACATGCCGGTGATGCCGGCCGCCGCCGATCCGCTGCATGTTTTCTCCGCCGCGCCGCAGGCTGGTGACGCTTTGATGAACGGCCTTGACCGCGACTGGCTCGACCGGCGGCTCTCGGACATCGCGGTGCGTTTGGAGCAGTCTCTCGCTGAGTTCAGAGGCGATTTCAGCGCCGACAGCTTGGGACATCGCTTTGATGCTTTCGAAGAGCGCATGGGGTCGGTGCTCGGCGATGTGGCCACGCGGACCGACTTGGAAAGCCTGCGCATTCTGGAAGGTCAAATTCAGGATCTCGCCGCCCATCTGGAACAGACGGAGCAGCAGCTCGGCCGGCTGGATGGCATCGAGCAGCAATTGCATGCCGTCATCGACCATTTGTCGTCCGACTTCGCGCCGTCGGCCAGCGCTGTTGCAGCCGATGCGATGCTGCCCGATCTGAAGACCTTGGCCCATTCGACGGCCGAAGAAGTCGCACAGCGATTTGCCTCGGGTATGACTGCGGCCGGCGATCCGCGCATTGACGAACTGGGATCTTTGCTGCGCAGCATGATCCATGACCGGCGGCACTCCGACGAGCAGACATTTGCGATGCTCGATACGGTGCAGCAGGCGATGATCCGCGTTCTTGACCGGATCGACGCTCTTGAAGCCGGACACGTGCCGATGGCACCGGAGATGATGGCGGGCGCTCCCATTCAAGACTTTGGTGCGCCGGAGCCGACGGAACCGGTTTCTCACATGCCGCCGTACGGGACGCACCACTCTTCTGATGATGTTGCTCCGGCTCTCCCGCCGTTCGCTGCAAATGCGACCATGCCGCCGCCCATTACAGCGGCTGCCGAGGCCGTCGCCCCGCCCGCTGCAACGTCGACAATCGACAAGCTGCGTCAGGATTTTATCGCCGATGCGCAGCGAGGCAAGCTGAGGGCGCAGGCCGCTGCCGCCGAAAGTGCAGCTGCGGTCGCTGCTGCCGCTCCCACTGCTAGCCGCTCTGCTGGAAGCATTCCGCGCCCCGTAGCCGCCACGGCCAAGTCACCGGACGTTTCCATGGCCGGGTCGTCGCGCCGCCAGCGACTAACGGCGCTCGCGCTGTGCCTCGTTATCGCGGTCAGTGGGGCTGCCTTGTTTGCCAAGCGTCAAAGCGCGCCTGTTTCTGCCGATCGTGGCGGTGTGACGGAGATCTCGCCGTCAAAAGCCGTGCCTGCTGCGCCCGAGGTGGCGGTTGACAGTGCGCCGGCCGAAGACGCCGAGATCGATATTCCGGCTGCGTCCGGCACCGACAGCGTCCCGCCCGCGAATGACGCCGCTGCTGGTTTCGAAGTTCCGGCGGATGAGGCGGCAAGCGTTCCTGTGCCGGTCCCGGCGCCCGAAGCACCACCTGCTGGCGCGGCTGTGTCCGGTCCGCAGATGAATGAAGATGCGCTGGGCGGTGCCGGCGATGAAGTGATGGATGGCGGCGAGGTTCTGGAGAACCGGCGGGAGGCTCCGCGTGGTCCGCAGGTGGAAGGCCGGGCGCCGAGCGGCATCATCTTGCAGGACAGCGGCCGCCAGCCGAGCGCGCAAGAACTGGTCCAACTGCAGTCACAGCAGAACTTCGCGGCGCTGTCGTCGCGCCTGGGTTCGACGGCCTCGCAGTTGAAGCCCTCTGACCTGATGCCGGAAGAAGTGGCCAAGCACGCCGTTTCGCATATTGCCGCAACGGCGGACGACATGAGCACGGTTGCTGCCATGCCGGCATCGCTGTCGGTTGCCGCATTGCCGGGCGAAAACATCGACGTGCCGATGACGGCTTCAGGTAAGACGTACTCTCAACTGTCGTTGCCGCCGGCAACGGTTGGCCCGCTGTCGCTGCGTTTGGCTGCCGCGAACGGCGATCCATCGGCAGCGTTCGAAGTCGGAGCGCGTCTGGCGGAAGGCAAGGGCACGGCGCAGAATTTTCATGAGGCGATCATCTGGTATCAGAAATCGGCCTCGCAGGGGTTTGCGCAGGCGCAGTACCGGCTTGGTACGCTCTATGAGCGCGGACTTGGCGTAAAGGCAGACTTGGCGCGGGCTCAGATGTGGTACCAGCGTGCGGCGGAACAGGGCCATGTTAAGGCCATGCACAACCTTGCAGTGCTGAATGCCGGCCGGACGGCGGGAACGCCCGATTATGTCTCGGCGGCCCGGTGGTTCGAAGGTGCGGCCGAATACGGTTTGGCTGACAGCCAATACAATCTGGCTGTGCTGTATGAAAACGGACTGGGCGTGGCGAAGGATATGAAGAAGGCCTTCAAGTGGTACGCTCTGGCCGGACGCGCTGGCGATAAGGAGGCCCTGCGCCGCCGGGATGCCCTCAAATCCGAATTCAGCGCCGATGAACGGCTTGGTCTGGAATCGGACATCGCGCTGTTTCAGCCCAAGCGCAGCGAAGCGCTCGTCAACGATGCGCGGGTGGCTGGCGAGGACTGGAAAAAGCGGCAGGACGGTTGAGGTGGGTTTGCAGCGCGGCATTATCGCCACGCCTGGGCCTTAGCGGGTTAGCATGATGACAGGAGCCGGTGGCATGTGCCTTCCGGCTCCTTTACGTTCGGGGACCGCCCCGCTCCGCCGGCCGGCCCCCTTTTTGCGCATGAGCCTTCACGTCCCATGAACATCTATCTTCCGATCGCTGAAATGTCCGAGAGCGTGCTGGTGCTGCTCGGCATGGGTGCGGCGGTGGGATTTCTGTCGGGACTGTTCGGCGTGGGCGGCGGCTTTCTGATCACCCCGCTTTTGGTGTTTACCGGTGTGCCGGCGCCCGTGGCCGTGGGCACATCGACGGCGCAGCTCGTCGCCTCATCGGTTTCAGGGGCGCTGGCGCAGTACAACCGCAACAATGTCGACATCAAGCTTGGATCGGTACTTCTGGCGGGGGGTGTCGTTGGGACACTCATCGGTGTCGAGATCGTGCGCATTCTCCGGCAAGCGGGGCAGTTCGAACTGTTCCTCGCGCTCTGCTATGTGCTGTTCCTCGGCGTTATCGGCACGCTGATGCTCATCGAGAGCGTGCAGACGGTCTGGAAAGCGCGTTCCGGCGTGGCTGCCTCCTCCCGGGGGCGGGGCGAGCATAGCTGGGTGCATGGGCTGCCGCTGAAGATGCGGTTCCACCGGTCGAAGCTCTATATCAGTGCCATTCCACCGCTGCTGATCGGTGCATTTGTCGGGTTCCTAGCGGCGATCATGGGTGTCGGCGGTGGGTTCGTGATGGTGCCGGCGCTGATTTACCTGTTGCGCGTGCCAACGAATGTCGTGGTCGGGACGTCTCTTTTTCAAACGGTCTTCGTGGCGGCGGCGGCGACCATTTTGCATGCTGGAACCATCTCATCGGTCGATCTTGTGCTGGCTGCCATTCTGATGGTGGGCGGGGTGATTGGCGCGCAATTGGGGGCGTCTGCCGGGAGCCAATTGAAGGGTGAGCAATTGCGGCTGCTGCTTGCGGGAATCGTGCTTCTGGTCTGCGTGCGCTTGGGCTGGGATCTGGTGGTGACGCCGGCGGAACTCTATTCTCTTGCGCAGCCGGCGGGTGCCCCATGATGCGCGCGGTGGCCCTTTGCGTGATGTCACTGGTGGCGATCGCCGTCGTCGCGCCCGTGATGGCAGCGGATGGCGCCGTGGTCGCGCAGGCTGCCAAGAAAGCGAAGCCGCGGCCGGCAGCGGTGCCGCAGCAGCCAATGTCGACTTCGGCGCCAGAGCGCGTGGAAGCGGATGTCTCGACGCGGACTATTGCAATCACCTCGGGGTATTCGGGGGCCGAAATCCTCGTGTTTGGTGCGATCGAAAACAGCCGGCAGCCGAGCGCGGAGTCGGGCTTTTACGATGTGGCCGTGGTGATCGAGGGTGCGCCTGAGCCTCTGATGGTGCGCAAGAAGGGGCGCGTTGCCGGCCTGTGGGTGAATACGGCGACCTTCAACTTCAATGCCGTGCCGAGCTACTACGCCGTGGCGTCGACGCGGCCGTTGGAAGAATTCGCGGACGCGGCGCTGCTTGACGACAACGGGTTGGGGCTGGAAGCCGTTCGGATGTCGGCGGCGGCGGATTCGGCAGTGCGCGTGTCGAGCGAGGATCTCATTGCCTTCAAGGATGCCGTGCGGCGGCTGAAGCAGTCGGCCGATCTGTTTAAGCGGGCGGACTATGGCGTCATTTTCACCGGGCGCAGTCTGTTCCGGGCGACGATCGCCTTGCCGGCGACGGTGCCGGTTGGACCGCTGACGGCACGCGTGTTCCTCTTTCACGAGGGGAAGTTGCTCAGCAAATATCAAGCGCGGGTGGTTCTAGAGCGCGAAGGTATTGAACGCTGGCTTTACGCGTTCGCGTTTGAGCGTCCGTTTTTGTATGGCATTGCCGCGGTTTTGCTGGCGCTGGCGACGGGTTTGATTGCGTCGGCTGCATTCCGGCGGCGGGGCACTTAAATCGTGGTTTCTCAGTCGGGGCGCAGCAAGCGTGGGGCCACCGGATAAAGCCCTTCTTGGCCAAGCATCCAGACCGACATGCCGTCGGAGCCGAAGAGCGGGTCGAACGCGTCATCCAGAATATTGAGGCCGCCGGCGTAGGTGCCGAAGGCGGGCATGACGAGGCGGAGGCCATTGCTGACGAAGCAGGGGCGGCGGAAGCTATAGCCGTGTAGCGAGAGTTTGGCTGCCGGGTGAAGGTGGGCTGCGATCTCGTGGGTAACGCGGCCGTTAGAGGGCTCATGCCGGAAGGTGAGGCCTTCGACGGTGAGGTTGTCGAGCACGTGGCCGCCCAATTCGCGGGCGATCTTGGGGTCGTGGTTGCCGGTGATCCAGATCCATTCGCGGTCGTCTTGAAGGATCTTCAGGCTTTCACGGTCTTCAGGTGTCAGGCGGGAGGCGCCAGCGGCATCGTGCAGGCTGTCGCCAAGTGCGATGATCGTCTGCGGGTTGAAGCGATCCATGGCTTCGGCGAGGCGAGTCAGCGTTTCGCGCGTGTCGTAGGGCGGAAGCATGATGCCTTTCGCGGCGAAGGAGGAGCCCTTCTCCAAATGGAGGTCGGCGACGATAAGCGCGTCCTCGGCGGGCCAATAGAGCGCGCCGGAATAATCGGCGCGGAAAGCCTTGCCGCAGATGGAGACCGGCTGATCATTGAATTCGCCGGCGTCGAGGCGCTCGGGCTTGAGGGCGAGGATCGCCATGTGTTTTCTTTTCCCCCGTCGTCGTCTTTAGCAGCGGTTGCGGCTGATCGTTTGTGGTTGCGGCGCGGATGAGGTCTTCGGCGGCTTCGCGAAGTAGATCCTCGCGGGCGAAGCGGGCAACCGGTTCCTTGCCGATTTCGAGAAGGATCGGCACGGAGAGCGGCGACACGCGGTCTAAGGGTTGATGCCTGATTCGGCCTTTGATGCGGCCGAGGAACTGACCGAGGCGGCGAAGATCGAGGAGACCCGACGCGGCATCGTTCCAGGCAGCTTCCAGCAGGATGTGCCCGGGCTCGTGTTTTCTCAAGACGTCGTAGACGAGATCTGTGGACATCGTGACCTGGCGGCCGGATTTCTCGCGGCCGGGATGGCGGCGTTCGATCAAGCCGGCGATGACGGCGCAGTAGCGAAACGTGCGCTTCATTAGGAGGCTTTCGGCAAGCCAGGCGTCGAGATCGTCGCCGAGGAGGTCTTCCTCAAGGAGCTTTCCCAGATCGATGCGGCCGGAGGCGATCATGGTTGAGAGGTCGGCGGCGGCCCAGACGGAGAGGCCATAATCGTTGGCGACGAAACCGAGCGGCTTGGCGCCCCAGCGGTCGAGCCGGCGGGTGATCAGCATGCCGAGCGTCTGGTGGGCGAGGCGGCCTTCGAAGGGGTAGAGCACCATGTGGTGGCGGGTACCCTGGCGGAAGGTTTCGATGAGCACTTCATCGCGGCCGGGGATGGCCGATTTTTCTTGCTGGAGCGTCAGCCATTCGGCGACGGGCAGCGGCAGGCTCGCCCAAGATTTTGGATTTGCGATCATGGCGCGGACGCGCTGGGCCAAGTGCGTCGAGAGCGGGAACTTGCCGCCGTTGTAACTTGGGATCATGGGATCGGTGGCGTTGGAGCGGGAGCAGAAGGCTTCCGTCTCCTGCATGCCTTCGAAGCGGAGGATTTCGCCGGCGAAGACGAAGGTGTCGCCGGGGGCTAATTGTTCGACGAAATATTCTTCCACCTCGCCCAGCACACGGCCGCCGGCGAATCCCGATGGTTGATTGCGATTTTTGGAGCGGGCGCGGGTGAGGCGCAGCTTGATCATCGGGCTTTCGACAATGGTGCCGACGTTGAGGCGGTACTGGTTGGCGAGGCTCGGATGCGCGAGCCGGATTTTGCCGTCATCCGTGGGGCGCAGGCGGGCGAAGCGGTCGTAGGCGCGCAGCGCGTAGCCGCCTGTGGCGACGAAGTCGAGGATGCGATCGAAGGTGGTGCGGTCGAGACCGGCGTAGGGCAGCGCGGAGCGGACTTCAGCGAAAAGTTCATCGGGGTTAAAGGGCGCGGAGCAGGCCATTCCCATCACGTGCTGGGAAAGGACATCGAGCGCTCCGGTGCGATCGACGATGGCATCCTGTTCGCCAGCGGCGGCGGCTTCAAGAGCTGCGCGGCATTCGAGGACTTCGAAGCGGTTGGCGGGGACGAGGAGCGCTTTGGAGGGTTCGTCGAGGCGGTGGTTGGCGCGGCCGACGCGTTGAATGAGGCGGCTGGCGCCCTTGGGTGCGCCGATATTGACCACGAGATCGACGTCGCCCCAGTCGATGCCAAGATCGAGGGTGGAGGTGGCGACGACGGCTTTGATGGCGCCCGAGGCCATAGCGGCTTCGACTTTGCGGCGCTGCTCGGCGGAGAGCGAGCCGTGATGGAGCGCGATGGGTAATGCGTCGTCGTTGATGCGCCAGAGTTCCTGGAAGACGAGTTCGGCCTGCATGCGCGTGTTGACGAACACGAGCGAAAGGCGGTGGGCCTTGATCGCGCCATAAACGGTTTGAAGCGCATAGCGAGCAGAGTGGCCTCCCCAAGGAACGGGGTCGTCTTGTTCGAGGATCGTGATGTCGGGTGCAGCGCCGGGCGGCGTGACGACGGCGTCGGCGAGGCTGATCAACTCGGACGGCGAGGTTTGCTCATTGAGATAGGCGCGCAGTTCGGCGGGGCGGGCGACGGTGGCGGAGAGGCCGATGCACATGAGGCCGGGTGCGAGGCGGCGGAGGCGGGCGAGGTCGAGGGCGAGGAGGTCGCCGCGCTTGGAGGCGGCGAGCGTGTGCAATTCGTCGAGGATGACGGTGTCGAGGGCGCCGAATAGGTGGGGGGCGTCTTCGTGGCTGAGGAGGAGGGCCAATTGCTCCGGCGTCGTCATTAAGATGTCGGGCGGGGATTGGCGCTGGCGCTGGCGTTTGGCGGCGGACGTATCGCCGGAGCGCGTCTCGCATTTGATGGGCAGGCCCATTTCGGCAATGGGCGCCGTGAGATTGCGGGCGACGTCGACGGCGAGCGCTTTGAGGGGCGAGATGTAGAGCGTGTGCAGGCGGCGGCCAGGGGTGTTGGCGCGTGTGCGGCGGGCGGTGAGCGAGATGAGGCTCGGCAGGAATCCGGAAAGCGTTTTGCCGGCGCCGGTGGGGGCAATGAGGAGCGTGGAGCGGCGCGCGGCTGCCTTTTCGACGAGGGCCAACTGGTGGGCGCGCGGTTGCCAGCCTTTGGCTGCGAACCAGCCGGCGAAGGGTTCGGGCAAGAGCGGCGCGGGCAGCAACGCGGGTGCCGACCGGGCGACAGTGCCTGCGGGCTGGGATAGGCGGGGCGATTTTCGGCGCGATTGAGATTTCAGAACCATGGAACTCGGGTACGCAGCGGCGCCCGGGACGGGTCGCTCTTGCACTGTCCCTATGCTATCAGGCGGCTGTCGATTGCACAGGAGCGACTTGGAGATGGACGGCAGAACGGTTTTTGGGGGCAGCCCGCTCGCGGTGGTAATCCGGCTGGCGTTGATCTCGATCGTGGTCGGCGTGGTTCTCAGTGCGCTGGGCATCAACCTGCGCAACTTCTTCGACCGGATCAACGAGCTTCTTGGTGCGATCTATGACCTGGGCTTTGGAGCCATTGAGTGGATCATTCAATATTTGCTGCTCGGGGCGATCATCGTGGTGCCGATCTGGGCGATTGCCCGGGCCGCGGCCATCATGAAGAAGCCGGATTGAGGCGCGGGGCCTAAATCTCGAATGGCTTGGTGGCCCATTCGGCGGCCCGGGTTCCGCGCAGTTCGGATAAATTTCTGGCACTCGCACGCCGGACGGCCAACGCGAGTCCGCGCTTCATGTCGCCTATAAGGCCGGGGCCTTGATAGATCAAGCCGGTGTAGAGCTGCAGCAACGAGGCGCCGGCTTCGATCTTGGCGAGCGCCGTTTCAGCGCTATCGATGCCACCGATGCCGATCAGCGGAATTTTGCCGCCGGTGGCCCGATAGACTTTGGCGAGCATGACGGTTGAACGGTGAAAGGCGGGCCGGCCCGACGAGCCGCCAGCTTCGGTCTTTTTGGGATCGCGCAACCCGTGTCGCGACAGTGTCGTGTTCGAAACGGCGATGCCATCGACGGCGTGGGCGAGAAGCCGCTCAGTGATCGGGCCGATATCGTCTTCGGCGATGTCGGGCGCGATCTTGACGATGATGGGGCGCTTGGGTTTTCCGGCGGCCATCAATGCAGCGCGGGCGGCCATGACGCGGCCGATCAGTTCGTCGAGCGCAGCCGGGGCTTGGAGGTCGCGCAGGCCTGGTGTGTTGGGCGAGGAAATGTTGACGGTGAACATTGTGGCGACTTCGTAGAACGTTTCAATGCCGCGCACGTAGTCTTGAGCCCGGTCGACGCTGTCTTTGTTGGCCCCGACGTTCACGCAAACGATGCCGTTGGGGCGTCGGGCCCGGAGGCGTTCGAGCGCGGCTGCGTGACCGCCGTTATTGAAGCCGAGGCGGTTGATCAATCCCTTGTCGGAAATCAGGCGGAAGACGCGCGGGCGCGGGTTTCCTGGCTGCGGCAGCGGCGTGAGCGTGCCGACTTCGGCGAAGCCGCAGCCGAGGCCCAAGACGGCGTCAGGGACCCGGGCATCCTTGTCGTAGCCGGCGGCGATGCCAATCGGATTGGGAAAGCTGAGGCCGAATATATTGGCGGCGAGTTCAGGAGGGTTGCCGGTTGTGTCGCGCGGATAAAGTCCGCGCTCGAGCATGCGCAGAGTGAATTCGTGCGCATCTTCCGGTTCCATGGTGAACAGCGCGCCGCGCGCGAGACCATAAAGACTTCCGAGCATCAGCCGATGTCTCCTGTGGCGCGGGGGACGCCGTCAGCGCCGAGGATCATCGGTTTTTCCCAGAGTGCGGCGGCGGTTGGCAAATCGGCATAGAGATGTGGAAACAGCGCGCCACCGCGGGAGGCTTCATGCTTCAACTCCGGTCCGAGAGCATCGGCTGGAAATGCGACGAGCAGCAGGTCCGCGCGGTTATGGAAATGACGGGCGGCGGTGCCTTCGAGCTGATCGGCAAACGACAAATGGATGAAGCCGTCGCGCACATCGTCCGTCGACCCGCGATAGGCGCCCAGTCGCTGGGCGTCGCGCCACGCGGCTTCATCAATAATTTTATAAACGATGTTCGACATGGAATTCCTGACGGTACTGAACCGGTTGCGAGACGTAGGCGACTTGCCGGAGGCGAGCAAGCATTGCCGCCGCCGATGCTTCGCTTTTGCACGCCAATGGTGAGGCACAACGCCGATGCAATTTGAAGAACAGATTCTCGATTGGCGCACTTGCAGATGACGGACCGGTGAGGAATACTCATAACCATCAATAGACACTCAGCTTGTGACCCGTCTCTGCGGCTCATTGCAGGGGCTGTGGGCGAGTGCCTAGAATGACAAAAAGCATATTGTATTAGGGGACGTCCTTTGGCTCAGCGACCTACACAAGAAGCCCCACGGGGCTTCTGGGCGCGCGCATCATTTGCCAACCGCTTGCAGCCTCCCCTGGATCAGCAACAGTCCGGAAGCGAGACCGATGCGCCCGGGTGCGCGGAACAGAGCGGGGCTGTGCCGCTGGCGGGTGGTGACGCCTCCGAGCCGATCGTGGCGGAAGTCCTGACCGTTGGTGCGCTTCTCGATGGGCGCTATCGGTTCCGGCTTGCGTGCTTTCAACGTGCGTATGCCTGGAAGCCGGAAAACGCGGTGCGGCTCGTCTGCGATATCCGATCGGCCATGCAGCGGGAGGCGAGCCGGCGCTTCTTTCCACTCGGGCGCCTAATGCTGGCGAAGGCGCCAGGCTCGCCCGATGTGGAAATCGTCGACGGCCACCAGAGACTTGTGACGCTGACTATATTGTTCGCGGTTCTGCGCGATCTTGAAGCCGATCCCGGCCGTGCCGAGCGGCTGCACCGTCTGATCGCGGTGGATCAGTGGCCGTCTCGTGGTGAAGCCCAAGACCTTCTCACGATCCAGGAATTGCCGGGACGGCTTTTTGCCAGCATCGTCAAGCGCCGGGGATCGACGGAATTTGATCCGGATGTGCCGCGCGAGGCTTTGTCGGAGAGCGAGCGAAACATCGTCGACAACCGCGACGGCATCCGCTCGGAACTTCTGGCGCCTGGGATGACGGATGAGATCCGCCGCGCGCTCGCAGACTATATTTTGAGCAGCTGCCGGCTGGTGACGATCACCGTCGACAATGCCGATCTGGCCTGGGAGATGCTGAATACAGAGCAAAATACCCGCCTCGCATTCAGCCATGCGGACGAGGCCAAGTCACTCATTTTGTCCGCTATGCCCGCCGAAGCGCATATCACGGCAGCGGGGCTTTGGGAGAACTGCGAGAGCATGCTGACGCCCGAAGACATGTTTCGCTTGCTGTCGCACATTCGCGCGATGTCGTGGCGGGGCAAATCGCAATCGGCGCGGCCGGTGGAAATGGAGATCGTCGAACGGTTCGGAGTCGCCAATCAGGGTCTGGCCTTCATGGCCGAACATCTCGTTCCGTATGCCAACCGGCTCAAAGATGTGCGCCGAGGCTATGTCGGGCGTGACGACGGCGAGCGGATGTCGATTGCACGATCAGTGGATTTCATGACCTGGATCGAGCCGCACTCCTGGGTGCCAGCGTTGCTGCTCTGGCTCAAGGTGCAGGGGCCGAACGCGGCACACACGGTGGATTTTATACGCAGACTCGAGTGTCTCGTCTGGCTATCGAAAATCGCTGGCGTTGATCCGGGCGTGCAGGAGACGCGGCTATTGCGTCTGTTGGACGAAATCGAGGCCGGGACGCTGCCGAAGGTGATGCCGAAGCTGCAGATCGACGCCACTTTGCGGGCCCATGCGATCACCAATCTGCGCAGCGCGAACTTCGCGGGCAAGCATTATGCAGGCTGTCTGTTGCGCCGGATCAGTGCCACGATGGGATCGGACCCCGGTCCCATTCTGCGTGACGAGGTGACCATCGAGCATATTCTGCCGCGCAATCCGCATGGGTGCAAAGCGTGGCTCACGCTTTTCCGGACACCTGATGGCTGTAAGGCGCATCATCAGAAGCTCGGCAACGTGGTGTTGCTGTCGGGGCGCGACAATCAGAGGGCCGGCACGCTCTCGTGGGATGAGAAGCGCGAGATCCTGCGGGCTTCCCCGTTCTTGTTGGCGCAGGATGCGGCCAAGGAAGCGGATTGGACCGCGCAGACCATCGCACGGCGGACCGAGTCGCTGATCAACCTGTTGTTGGTCAGTTTCGATCTGCAGCCTTTGGCAAAGGGCGAGTAATGGCCCCGCCCGCCTACGCGGCTTGGCCTGCTTTGCCAGCCAGCGCCTTTGCAATAAGGGCCCGCGTTTCCTCGACGCCATAGAGCGCAATGAATGAGCCGAAGCGCGGTCCTTTGCTTTCGCCCAAGAGCACTTCGTAGATGGCGGCAAACCAGGCGTTTGAGACGCCGGGGCGTTCGGGTGTCGCGCCCTTGGCGTTCAGGTCCTGATAGCGGGGGATCGACCGGCCGATGTCGTAGACGATGCCTTGCAGCTGTTCCGCCGTCGCGCCGGGCGGGGCTTTGGCCAAGGTATCGGAAAGCGCCTGGAGGGCGTCCCGCTCCACGTCGTCGGGGGCGCGGTAGGACTTTTTTGCCAACTCGAAGTCGCGATAGTAGCGCACAGCGTAACCGGCGAGCGTATCGAGAAGCGGATACTTTTCCGGGGTGGCGTCATCCATATGACGGCGGATAAAGCCCCATAGGACGTCTTTGCTTTCGGCGTTCGAGGCGGCGACCAGATTGCGCAGGAGTGCGAATGAGACCGGGCTCGATTGGGCGGGAGGTGTGCCGGCGTGGATGTGCCAAACGGGATTTTCGAGTTGCGCCTTGGGATCCTGGTTGGGATAGGCGCCGAGGAACTGCAGGTAGTCGTCGACGGCGCGCGGAATGACGTCGAAGTGCATCTTCTTGGCCGACTTCGGCTTCTGGAACATGAAGAGGGCTAAGCTTTCGGGTGTGGCGTAGGTGAGCCACTCGTCGATTGTGAGGCCGTTGCCCTTGGATTTTGAAATCTTCTCGCCCTTCTCGTCGAGGAAGAGTTCGTAGACGAAATGTTCCGGCGGCGTGCCGCCGAGGACTTTGCAGATGCCGTCGTAGATCGGCGTATTGGACATGTGGTCCTTGCCGTACATTTCGAAATCGACGCCAAGGGCTGCCCAACGGGCGCCGAAGTCGGGCTTCCATTGCAGTTTCACGCGGCCGCCGGTGACGGGGAGTGTGATGTCCTCTCCGTCTTCGTCGGTGAAGGTGATGGTGCCGGCTTTGGCGTTCACCTCCTTCATCGGCACGTAGAGGACGCGGCCAGTTTTGGGCGAGATCGGAAGGAAACAGCTGTACGTGGCCTGACGCTCTTCGCCGAGCGTGGGCAGCATGATGTCCATGATCTTCTGATAGCGCTCGGCGGCGCGGAGCAGGATCTCGTCAAACTTGCCGGAGGTGTAATAGTCGGTTGCGCTGGCGAACTCGTATTCGAAACCGAAGGTGTCGAGGAAGCGGCGCAGCATCGCGTTATTGTGGTGGCCAAAGCTTTCGTATTGGCCGAATGGGTCGGGCACGCGGGTCAGCGGCTTGTGCAGGTTTTCGCGCAGCATGTCCTGGTTGGGCACGTTGTCTGGTACCTTGCGCATGCCGTCCATGTCGTCGGAGAAGCAGAGCAGTCGCGTTTTGACCTTGCCTTCGGTCAAGGTTTCGAAGGCGCGGCGGACCATGCTGGTGCGGGCCACTTCGCCGAAGGTGCCGATGTGGGGCAGGCCGGAGGGGCCGTAGCCGGTCTCGAACAGCACAGTCTTGTCCATGCCGCCCTTAGATTTCTTCAGGCGGTCGACGATGCGGCGGGCCTCTTCAAACGGCCATGCGCGGACGTCGGCTGAAACTTCAAGCTGGGCAGGGGTGGCGTGGAAGGACATATGAGGGTTGTGCCCGGTGCTTGGCCGGGTCTCCGGTCTTTGGCTTAGGTTGGGGTGCTGACCGGTGACGGCCGCGACAGGCCGCGCAACGTAGGTGCGCCGCGCCGGGAGGTCAATTCGCGCGGGTGGCGTTTATCCATTCTCTCATCGGGCCTCCGGCCCGCGGCCAGCGGTGACTATAGTGCAGGCAAATCGCCGTTGCGCCCGGTCGTCGCGGCGGGAGGCCGCAGCCGGTGATCGGATGGCGATTAAATCACGGTAACGTCACATGAATTTTGAAACTAAGCGACGGGTTTTGCGCTAGCCGTACCGGTGCGGACCGCGCGGTGCCGGCCGCCGCCCTGGCTGCCGGCCCGGGGGTGGTGCGCCCGGTTAAGACGATCGAGGGAGGCTCACAGCTTGTGGATCGTTCGGTATGCCCTGGCGCATCGGCACAGCATTGGCGTGCTTGCTATCCTGCTGCTGCTGACCGGAACCCTTTCGGCGCAGCGGATGTCGACGGATATCCTGCCGGCGGTGAAGATACCGGCGATCAATCTCATCTGGACGTATCCGGGGCTCAATGCGCCGGAGATGGCGTCCAAGATTTCGACGTTTGGCGAAATCGCGATTCTTAACAACGTCGATAACATCCGCGATGTCCGGTCGGAGACGCTGACGGGTGTAGCCATCATCCGCGTGACGTTTCAGCCGGGAACGGATGTGACGGCGGCGTTCGCGCAGATCACGTCGGTCAGCCAGACTATTCTGCGGCGCATGCCGCCGGGGACATCGCCGCCTCTCATCGTGCCGTTCGTGCCGTCTAGCGTTCCGGTGCTGCAACTCGTGCTGGCATCGGACACGCTGAACTCGAGCGCGCTGTTCGACTATGGGCGGCTGCAACTTCGATCGCAAATCCAGTCTATTCCGGGGTTGCGGCTAACGCTGCCGTATGGTGGCGCGTCGCGGCAGGTGATGATCGATCTGAAGCCGGAAGCGCTTGAGGCCTACGGCGTTTCGGCCAACGAAGTGGCTCGCGCGATCAACACGCAGAATCTCACGTTGCCGACTGGCGTGCTGCGGGTAGAGAGCCGTGAGATCGTGATAACTACGAATGCAAGCCCGGAGCAGGTTTCGCAGTTTGCCGACTTGCCGTTGCGGTCGGTGGAGGGGCGGGTCGTGCGGGTTGGCGATGTGGCGTCGATCCGGGATGGAGCGGCGATCCAGACAAACATTGCGCGGCTCGATGGCCAGAACGCCGTCATCGTCGCGATCCTGAAGCTGGGGGACGCTTCGACGGTCGATATCGTGCGGCAAGTTAAAGAGAAGCTGCCGGAGTTGCGCGCGTCGGCGCCGCCGGGGATCACCATCGAGCCGGTGTTCGATCAGTCGGTTTTCGTGGAGAACGCCGTCAACAACGTGCTGAAGGAAGCAATCGTCGTCGGATGTCTCGTTGCCTTCGTTGTGCTGGTTTTCCTGGGCAGCTGGCGATCGTCGCTGATCGTGCTGACGTCGATACCTTTGGCACTCTTGGCCTCCGTCGCGGGGCTCGGGCTAACGGGACAATCATTCAATCTCATGACGCTTGGCGGGCTCATGCTTGCGATCGGTATTCTGGTCGATAATGCGCTGGTCGAGATCGAGAACATCAATCGCAACCTGGAAAACGGGATGCCGCTGCAGCCGGCTATCCTGAAGAGTGCAGAGGAGGTCGCGTTTCCGGAGTTCGTATCGACGCTCGCGATCTGCATCGTTTTCTCGCCGCTGTTCCTATTGACCGGAACGGCGGCCTTTATCTTCATTCCGCTCGGCCTTGCGGTCGTGTTCGCGATGGCGGCGTCTTATATCCTGTCGCGTACGCTGGTGCCTTCGCTCGCCTCCCTGCTGCTCAGCGAACACGATCCGCACCATGCGCCGCGCGGGTTCATACCAGCGGTTTCGGGTGCCGTTGGGCGTGGTCTTGGGGCGATCGAGCGATTGCTCGTGGCGGTGTTGCGCCTTTTCATCCGCTTCAAGATTTTGCCGGTTGCCGGGTTGGCCGCCGCTTTGTTCGTTGGAGGCTTTGCGGCCCTAAATGTCGGGCGCGAGTTCTTTCCGCAGGCCGACGCGGGCATGATCCGCGTCTATTTGCGTGCGGAGCCGGGGTCGCGGCTTGAGCAAACCGCAACGGTGTTTGCCGATGTGCAGCGCGCGATGCGAGAGATCATTCCTGAGGATGACATCGCCTTCATCACGGAAAACATAGGTGCGCCTGAGGCGATCAATCTGGCTTGGGTGCAGAGCGGGGTGATTGGCTCGTTCGACGGCGAGATACTCGTTCAGCTGAGGGGTGGGCTGGGTCGGACGGCGAAGTACACAGACGCCATCCGGCGGATGCTGCGCGAGCAATTCCCGAAGCTCAGTTTCTATTTCGTGCCTGCCGATGCGACGGCGCAGACGTTGGCTGGAAGTGCGCAGGCGGACTTCGAGGTCCGCGTGATTGGGCGTGATGCGGGCGGCAACGCGGAAATCGCGCGTGATCTGGCGGAAGCAATTAAGAAGATTCCGGGTGCTGCGGATGTTGTGACGCGGCAGGTGCGCAATCTTCCGGCCTATACTCTCGACATCGACCGTGTGCGGGCGTTGCAATTGGGCGTGACGCCACAGGACGCGGCAAGCGCAGTGCTGTCGGCGCTGGGCGCGTCGGGGACAGTTTCGCCCAGCTTTTGGGCCGATCCGGCGATCGGTGCTTCCTATAGCGTGCAAATCGTGGCCCCGCCGGTGCGGCTGACAACTGCGGAGCAATTGCTCAACACGCCGGTGCAGCCAGCGGCCGGAGGGCCGACGTTGCCACTGAGGTCGATTGCGTCGCTGCAGATCAAGCAGCTTCCGGCGAATATCGACCGGTTCATGCTGCAACCGACGACGACCATTTTGGCGAATGCGGCCGGGCGGGATATCGGCGGGGTTTACGGTGATCTCGACAAGGCGATCGCGGCGGTGAAGTCACGGCTGAAGCCGGGCAACCGGATCGAGGTCGGTGGGCAAGCGCAATCGATGGTGCAGGCCTATGGCGAGATGTTTGGCGGCATCGCGCTGGCGGCGGTGCTCGTCTATCTCATCATGGTGGTGAACTTCCAATCGTGGGTGATGCCGCTGATCGCGATGGGCACACAACCGGTTGCCATCGCCGGTGCCTTCTTTGCGCTCTGGATCACGGGGACACCACTCTCTGTCCCGGCACTCACAGGTCTCATCATGGTCATCGGCGTGGCATCGGCCAATAGTGTGCTGGTGACGAGTTTTGCGCGGGATCGCTTTCTGGCGGGCGCTGATCCGGTGACAGCTGCGATTGAAGCGGCGGAGACGCGTCTGCGTCCGGTGATGATGACGGCCATTGCCATGATTGTTGGGATTGTCCCGCTTGCGCTCGGACTGGGCGATGGTGGCGAGCAGAATGCCCCGCTGGGGCGGGCGGTCGTCGGGGGGCTGGTTTTTGGCACCGTGGCCACCTTGACCTTTGTGCCGGTGTTGTTTGCGCTGCTGGTCAAGCGGCGCGGGGCGGCGGCGGGCGGCGGGGCGCAGACGGTTGCTCCGGGTTTAGTACGTGAGATTGCAGGAACACCATGACCATGGCGACGACGCTTGCGAAAGTTTTGGGTTTGCTTGGTGTCGCGGCCGGTGCGATTGCCGTTGACCGTCAGTTCGATATTGCGTCGTCAGCCGCCGGCATGTTGGCCACGGGAACCAAGGCCACGGCCAACGATGCCAAGCCGGCGGCGGCTTTGATCCGGACTGTTCGGGTGGCGGCTCCGAAGGCGGCAGCGAGCCGGTTCGGGCTCACGTTATCCGGGCGCACAGCGCCGATTGAACAGGCGCGTCTTTCAGGTCGCGCGACCGGGGTTGTGTCTGAACGGCGTGGGGAAATCGGCGACCGGGTGAAGGCCGGTGACGTGCTCGTCGTGATCGATGCGCCGGAAATTCGCCAGCAACTCGATCGCGCGCGGGCGGCGGTTGAGCAGGTCAAGGCGCGGTTGCTGCTGGCGGAATTGACGCTCGACCGGGCGCAGGAATTGGTGCCGAAAAAGTTCTTGCCGGAGCAGGCGCGCGATGACCGAGCGGCCAATGTTGCGATTGCCAAGGCGGATCTGGCTGCGGCTGAAGCCGAGGTGCGGCGTTTGGAGGAGGTGCAGGGGTTTCAAACCATCCGGTCGCCGTTCGATGGCGTGATTATCGAACGACAGGTTGAGCGCGGAGACCGGGTCACGGGCGATTTTGGGGCTACGGGGACGTTCTTCTACAACGTTGCGCGTCTGGAACAGCTCCGGATCGAGATCGACGTGCCGCAGTCGTTTGCGTTGAAGGTGACGCCGGGGACGCCGGCAAAGTTCACATTTGCCGAGATCCCGGATCGGCAGTTCGACGCTCAAGTGGTGCGGACGTCCCGATCCATCGATCAGACCTCAGGCACGATGCGCGCAGAGCTCGTGATGGCGAACAGTGATTTTTCCCTGCCGGCTGGGCTTTCCGGTCAGGTCATTCTGGATGTGGAGCGGGATACGCCCTGCGTGCTGGTGCCAGGGAACGCGCTGGTGGTGCGGCAAGGGGAACAGTTTGCGGCGGTGGTTGGGGCGGACGAGAAGATCGCGTTTCGTAAGGTCCGTGTTGGGCGCGATTTGGGGGCGGAAGCCGAAGTGTGCGCGGGCCTGACACTGGAAGATCGTGTCGTGCTTTCCCCAAATGCGCTTTTGAAGCCCGGTGACCGAGTCGAAGTTGCAAAGCCCGTCACCGCGCTGCCGTAGAGCCACGTGGCCGGCCGCTTCGTTCTCCCTCAGGTTGTGCTCGTTGATGCTGCAATCCGTTTCCACCACATGTATTAATACTGTGTACAACTTAGGTATGAGGCCGGGATAGCGCTGATTATCTGCTGGCAGACGTTCGTTGCCGATGCGGTGATTCGGGGTTGTCGATATTGAAAAACAGACATCTATTTCAACGAATAAGCGCAATATTCGCGTGTCAAGAAGGGTGCTGTGATTCATTAGCACCGCAAGGACTTTACTCGCGCTGATGGCGCGCGCCCGCGTGCTTCCGTACACGGTTTTATGTATCTTTCAGGTTGTGATTCGATTCTCTGGGCTCTCCGTGTCCACAATCTAAGGCTGTTGCGATGACCACCTACGCTTTCAAATTGCCGATCTGTGGCTTGCTGGCGGTTGCATTGAGCAGCGGTGCTTTGGCGGAGGGGGCGGGGCCGCTGAGATCGGACTACGTCCGGCTCGATCTGGGCTTTGCAGCGCAGAGCGTCGGCGGATTTCGTCAGGATGGTCTGCTCAACAACGGCGGCTCGTTCGTCGAGGAAGACTTCGGCGATAGCTTTCTTGCGGGTGCGGGCATTGGCTGGCGGCTTGGACATAACGTCAGGTTCGACCTGACGGGCGAATACCGGTTCAATGCTGATGTGGACGCGCAGGATTTTCTGCAGATCACAACGCCCACCACCGACGTCATGGCCAGCACCACTTACAGCGGCGAGTATTCCGCGATCGTTGCGCTGGCGAACCTGTACATCGATCTGCCGAAGATCCACGGAACGATTACGCCCTACGTCGGGGCAGGTATCGGTCTGGCGCACAACCGGTTCTCGCGGTTCGAGACAATGACCACGGGCACCTTCACCGATCTGGTTGGCGGCGCGACGACCGATATCTCAAATCCTGGGTTCGCCGGTTCCAAGCACACGACGGAGTTCGCTTGGGCGTTGATGGCCGGTGCATCGATTGAGTTGGACGAGCGCCGCACCCTTGATGTCGGATACCGCTTCATGGATCTGGGCGGTGATGTTTCAGCTTCGACCTCATTGATCGATTGTCTTTGCGGTGCGACGGGCGGTCCGCTCACCGTTTCCGATTTGCGATCGCATGATTTCCGGATCGGACTGCGGTGGCAGTTCCAGGAGCAGCGCGAGTTGGTGCCGCTCAAGTAGCGGCGTGACATCGCAAGTGCGCCACGCGCGGTCTGGGTGTTCTTTCGATTTGATTTGAAATCGACCGATGTGAGTGGAGTTCTGTAAATACTACGCCACGGATAGTGCTGCTTTGTCTTTCGATCTCTGGTTGCGTCCTGCGTTAGACGTCCGAGAAACCCCACACACACACCCAAGAGCACATCCGTGAACAAGACATCCGCGAAGCTTGCTGGCGCCGGTATCCAAACGCGTCCGATCAGCCTCCCCAGCCGCCTTTTGGCGCTTGAGCCCAGGTATGTGTTCGACGCCGCGCTCGGGCACGAGGTGCTGGACAGCGTCTCAGATGTTGCGGAGAGCGGCGGCTTTAGCGCGTGGGATCAGGCATCAAGCACAGCGGCGGATATCGTCGCGGCGGCGCGAGCGCAGGACGGACTTGATCGTGACGGCGGGGTAGCCGGAGCGGGGCTGGATACCGACGGGTAAGTTGGGGTTTTGCTCAACGCTCTTGTCACCGCGCACAACCTCTCGGCAGAAGGACGCGAGATCGCGTTCATTGATACGCGTCTCAACGATCTGTCTGGAATCGTGAGTTCGATTCCTGAAGGTGTTCGGATCGTCTTCATCGACGGTAGCCGCGATGGCGTGCAGCAGATGGCCGACGCGCTCAGTCGCGAAAATGGCATTACCGGCATTCACATCATCTCGCACGGCACGGCCGGTTCGCTGCAGATCGGCAGCTCGGTTCTGAATGCCGAGACGATGGCGACGACGTACGCTGACGCGCTCGGCTCGTTCCAGGCGCACCTCTCCGAGGGCGCCGATATTCTCGTTTACGGTTGCAACTTTGGCGCGGGTAATGCGGGCGCGGAGGCGGCTGCGATACTGGCCAATCTCACCGGCGCTGACATCGCTTCATCCGACGATTTGACCGGTGCTGTGGCTCTTGGCGGTGACTGGGAGCTTGAGCAACAAACCGGTGGTGTTGAATCTCGTATCCTGAGTGCGCCAGATTGGGACCACACGCTGGCGCCGCTCGTGATCTCTGTAACCACGCAGCCAGTCGTGACAGGGATTACTGGAACCAATGCAGTTACCGGATTGCCGGAAGGTGTCGCCGGACTGACCGCCGTTTGGGTGAACGCAGGCACCATAGGCGGAACCTCAATTGACGTCAGAGCGACTCTCAATTCATTGACGACGGGAAGTACGGCAAGTTTCAATACCTTTGGAGATGATCTTTCGGTCTGGATCAATAACCCCAGTACGACAGCGGTGGTAACCTGGGAAATTTTTGCTTCGGGCACGGGCCAAACGGTCTATGCCGTTGGAAGTCCCAACCTGCAGATTGCCGATATTGATGGCAGCGGCGGTGTCCCCAACAGCCGGGAAATTATACGGCCGCAGCTCGGCGGCTTAACCTCATACACGCTGGAAAGCCCCACGAACCTCGTTGCTTCGACATCCGCTGCGGGCGTGAACGTCAGCGGGACGCAGAACCAGACTCAGAACCCGCCCATACCGATTTCGATGGTTGGATTTACTTGGCAGGAAGTGTCCAGCTGGACGGTCGAGTATCAGCTCACTAGCGTGAGCTCAAATGCCAACTTCCGCCACGACGGCGACGGTGATTTCGTCTTTGCGGCACCAAGTGTGACCTCGCTTTTGTCGCTTGACCTTGATGCCAACAATAGCGCGGCGGCAGGAACGTCCTATCAAGCGACCTACACCGAAAACGGCGTAGGCATCCCCGTGGTCGATGCCGACCGCATCGTCACACAGAATGTTGCTCTCGGTGCAAACCTCGGCTCGGCGAGCGTAACGCTGACGAATGCGCAGGCTGGCGATGTACTGTCGGTCGGCTCGCTACCGAGCGGCATCACCGCCGTGGTGGATTCAAGCGTCCCTGGCGAAATCACCGTGACGCTCTCGGGTTCGGCCACCGTCGCCAACTATCAGGCTGCGCTGAGCGCCATCGCATTCTCCAACAGCACGGACACGCCGTCGACGGTCAATCGCAATATCGAAGTTAGCGTCCGCAACACGACGTTTGGCACGAACTCGAACACGGCGATTTCGACGATTTCCGTTGTCGCGGTTAACGATCCGCCGGCGGCGACGCCGTCGATGTCGTCGGGCAATGAAGACACGAACATCCCGGTCGATCTGACGGGGACGGATGTGGACGGCACGGTGGACTTCGTCACCGTGACCACGCTGCCG
>PERL01000023.1 GCA_002928735.1 Hyphomicrobium sp.
GGCTCGAAGCGCGTGAAGGTGAAGGCCTCCACGTATTCTTCCAGCGGCACGCCGTACTGCAGGCCGAGAGAGATCGCGATGGCGAAGTTGTTCATCAGCGACCGGAAGGCAGCGCCCTCCTTGTGCATGTCGATGAAGATCTCGCCGACGCGCCCGTCGTCGTATTCGCCCGTGCGCAGATACACCTTATGCCCGCCGACGGCGGCTTTCTGCGTGTAACCTTTGCGCCGCGCTGGCAGCTTCTCACGCTCACGCGCCTCTTCTTCCTTCACGTAGACGACCCGCTCGATGATCTTCTCAACGATGCGCTCCGTCACAGCAGCCGTCCGCGCCGCCATCGGCGAAGCAACGAGTGCCTCGACCGCCTCTTCCGCCTCATCGGCATCATCGGCGAGCAACTGCGAGTTCAGCGGCTGCGACAGCTTCGAGCCGTCGCGATAGAGCGCGTTGGCCTTCAAGGCGAGACGCCAGGAGAGCATGTAGCTCTGCTTGCAGTCCTCCACCGTCGCGTCGTTGGGCATGTTGATCGTCTTGGAGATCGCCCCCGAGATGAACGGCTGGGCTGCCGCCATCATGTGGATGTGGCTCGCCACCGACAGATACCGCTTGCCCTTGCGGCCGCACGGATTGGCGCAATCGAACACCGGCAGATGCTCCGCCTTCAGGTGCGGCGCGCCTTCCAGCGTCATCGCCCCGCAGACGTGCTCGTTGGCCAGTTCCACATCGCGCTTGGAGAACCCAAGGTAAGCGAAGATGTCGAAAGCCGGATCAGCGAGCTTGTCGGCCGGGATCTTCAGCGTGTCCTTGAGGAAGTCCTCGCCGATCACCCACTTGTTGAACACGAACTTGATGTCGAACGCGCTGCCAAGCCCGCCCTCGATCTTCTCCAGAATTTCGTCCGTGAAGCCCTTGGCCTTGAGCGAGGTGTGGTTGATCGCCGGCGCCTGCCGCAGCGTGCCGTGACCCACTGCGTAGGCCTCGATCTCCGCGATCTGGCTTTCGCGATAGCCAAGTCCGCGCAGCGCTTCCGGCACCGCCTGGTTGATAATCTTGAAGTACCCGCCGCCGGCGAGCTTCTTGAACTTGACCAGCGCGAAGTCGGGTTCGATGCCCGTCGTATCGCAATCCATGACGAGACCAATCGTGCCCGTCGGCGCGATCACGGTCGACTGGGCGTTGCGGTAGCCATGCGCCATGCCGAGTGCCAGCGCTTCATCCCAGGCCATCTTGGCGGCCGTGACGAGACGCTTGTCCGGGCAGTTGGCGTGATCGAGCGGCACCGGCGCAATGCTGAGCGCTTCATAGCCGGAAGATTCGCCGTAAGCCGCGCGGCGGTGGTTGCGCATCACGCGCAGCATGTCCGCCTTGTTCGGCTCATAGCCCGGGAACGGCCCCAGTTCCTTGGCCATTTCCGCCGACGTAGCGTAGGAAACGCCCGTCATGATCGCCGAGATCGCGCCACAAATCGCACGGCCCTCATCCGAGTCATACGAAATGCCCGACGCCATCAAAAGCCCGCCGATGTTGGCAAAGCCAAGCCCCAGCGTCCGGTAACGATAAGACAGCAGCGCGATCTGCTTCGACGGGAACTGCGCCATCGTCACAGAGATTTCGAGCACGATCGTCCACAAACGGCAGGCATGCTCGTAGGCGTCCGTGTCGAACGACTTGTCCGCCCGGCGGAACGTCATCAGGTTCATGGAGGCGAGGTTGCACGCCGTGTCGTCGAGAAACATGTATTCCGAGCACGGGTTCGACGCGCGAATGGGCCCCGACTGCGGGCAGGTGTGCCAGTCGTTGATGGTGGTGTGGAACTGGATGCCCGGATCGGCCGATGCCCATGCGGCGTGACCAATGGATTCCCACAAATCCTTCGCCTTCAGCGTCTTCGTGACCTTGCCGTCCTTGCGGGCGGTCAGCTTCCAGTCGCCGTCGGCTTCCACCGCGTTCAGGAATTCGTCCGTCACGCGCACCGAGTTGTTCGAATTCTGGCCCGAAACGGTGAGGTAGGCTTCGCTATCCCAATCGGTGTCGTAGATCGCGAAGTCGATGTCCTTGTAGCCCTGGCGCGCAAACTGGATGACGCGCAGCACGTAGTTCATCGGCACAGAATCGCGGCGCGCCTCTTTGATGGCGGCCTTGAGTTTCGGGTTCTTCATCGGCTCGAAGCAGGCGTCGCCGTCGGCATCGCAATTCACGCACGCCGACATCACCGCCTTGAGGCGCTTCTGGCAGATCTTCGACCCCGTCACGAGGGCGGCGACCTTCTGCTCTTCCTTGACCTTCCAGTCGATATATTCCTCGATGTCGGGATGATCGACGTCGACGACGACCATCTTGGCCGCGCGCCGCGTCGTGCCGCCCGACTTGATCGCGCCGGCTGCCCGGTCGCCGATCTTCAAGAACGACATCAGGCCCGAAGATCGCCCGCCGCCCGAAAGCCGCTCATTCGACCCGCGCAGAGCCGAGAAGTTCGAACCCGTCCCCGAGCCGTATTTGAACAGGCGCGCTTCACGCACCCAAAGATCCATAATGCCGTTTTCGTTGACGAGATCGTCCTCGACCGACTGGATGAAGCACGCATGCGGCTGCGGATGCTCGTAAGCCGACGACGACACCGTCAGTTCGCCCGTTTCGTGATCGACATAATAGTGACCCTGGCCCGGGCCATCGATGCCGTAGGCCCAGTGCAAGCCCGTGTTGAACCACTGCGGCGAGTTCGGCGCGGCCATCTGCATGGCGAGCATGTAGCGGTGCTCGTCGAAGAACGCCTGCGCATCCTCTTCCGTGGTGAAGTATCCGCCCTTCCAGCCCCAGTACGTCCACGTGCCGGCCAGACGGTCGAAGACCTGCCGCGCGTCGCTTTCCCCGGTGGTGCGCTCCTTCTCCGGCAGATGCTTCAGTGCTTTCTCATCCGCCACCGAGCGCCACAGCCACGAGGGAACCTGCGTCTCCTCGATCTTGCGCAGCGCCTTGGGCACGCCGGCCTTGCGGAAATACTTCTGCGCCAGAATGTCGGCGGCAACCTGGCTGAAGTGCTCAGGCACCTCGAAGCCGTCCAGGCGGAAAACAACGGACCCATCGGGGTTCTTGATTTCGGACGTGGCGCGCCGGAACGCGATTTTTGCGTACGGCGACTGGCCAGCTTCCGTAAATCGGCGCGTGATCTTCATTAGTTCCCCCATGAGGTCAAAGGGGGTGCTGCACGCGAAACATAAGCACCCGGATTTCATTCCGCGTCGCGTCCAGCACACGTCTCAGGGCATCCACGATCCACCGCACGCGCGAGTCCAGCGCGGAGCGCCAATCTCGAACCGTTCCCTCACGGCGCAAGCGGTCATCCGCAAACTCGAAAACGAGGCCAACGGGCCCTGAACAGGTGATGGAAAGAGATGCCCCGGAAGCATGACTGGAAGACCGGCGGCTGAGATCGAAGGTGGCGCGATTCGGGCAGCCCGTCACGACCCATTGGGGGTAGCAGATGCGACCAGCCACTAGATGTAGTAGTGTGTGTAACTTGGGGATTGACGAGCGCACTTCGTCAGGATTCCCGGGGTTTTGTGCGCCTGCCCCGTCGAGGGGGCGCTTGTGAATTGCCAGATCAACCTATCGGCAGCCCCCGGAATTCGGGCAACGCTAAGACGATTCCTACCGGCGAGTCCTGCCACGGGTGTGGCCGTTCGGCCGCGGTCCTTCGCGCACTGGACAGAGCCTCGTCCCGGTCCTACACGCAAGACGAGAAACTGACACCATCCAAGGGGCACCGATGGGCCTGTTCACGGAAATCTTCAGCTGGTGGGGTGGCAATACGTGGGGCACGCGCTTCACGCTGTGGCGCCACGGCCGCTTGGTTGGCGAAGACGAGTTCGGCAACCGCTATTATGAGCAGACGTCCGGTCCACAGATCCTGGTCGGTAAGCCGCGCCGCTGGGTGACGTACCGCAATATGTCGGAGTCCTCTCAAATCCCGGCCGGCTGGCACGGCTGGATGCATCACACCGTGGATGAGCCTCCGACCCAGGAAACCTACACCCCGCGCCCCTGGCAGAAGGCCCATGAGGCAAACCCGACCGGAACGCCCGGCGCCTACCGCCCCTCCGGCTCGATCCTGACCGCCACCGCCGCCCGTCCGCGCGCCACCGGCGATTACAAACCCTGGCAGCCGGATTGAATCCCGCGGCCCCACCACGCTTGCGACACGATCGGTGCCCAATGTTCCGCGTCGTTCATCCGTGTTAGGTCAATGAAAACGCGTCGCGTGGAATGCGCGCCGCTCTTGTGAGATCCCGGTCAGGCATGGCGCCCCGCACGCTTTTTCCTCAAACTGTTCTGGCCTGCGCCGTTGTCGTCGGTGGGACGATATCGAGCGCGCACGCAGAACGTCTGGAAAACAAGGTCGCTGTGTTCTCCGCCCTCGATAAGGTCACCGCCACCATCAAGACGCTGACCGTCCCGCTCAATGAAACACGCGAGTTCGGCGCCCTCAAAGTCACGCCCCGCGTCTGCTATTCCCGCCCGCCGACCGAGCAGCCCAAGACGACGTCCTTCGTCGAAGTTCAGGAAGTGCAACTCGACGGTCAGGAAAAGAAGATCTTTTCGGGTTGGATGTTCGCCGAAAGCCCCGGCCTCAACGCCGTCGAGCACCCGGTGTTCGACGTCTGGCTGACGGGCTGCGAGGAACCCAAGAACCCGTTTGCCGCCGCGGCCCCCGCCGATGGCGCCACCAGCGAGACACCGGACGGTGCGACGGCGGAAGACCTGCCGCGCCGCCGCGTACGCCGCTGAGCGCACAGCCGGCGTTATTCCGTTATATACAGCCGGCGTTATTCCGTTATATAAAGTCCTTATGAAACTGCCTGTGCAGCCGGCCGGTGTTGGAAGGCCGACGACGGAGGCTGTTCCCGTCTGCAATTTCGCGAAGGAAAAAAGCGATGAAACGTCTCTTCACGGTCCTGATGGTGAGTGCGGCCATGACCAGCGCAGCCCACGCCGAAGACGTCGCCCCCGATAAACTCGTCGACAGCCTCAACGGCGTCTTTGGCAAACACGCCAAGACCCGCGCCAGCCATGCCAAGGGTGTCTGCGTGAAGGGAACCTTCACACCCACCGCCGAGGCACCCGCCCTGTCCAAAGTCCCGTTCCTGGCCGCTCCCGTGCCCGTGCTTGGCCGCTTCTCGTTCGGCGGCGGCAATCCGAAAGCCTCCGACAAAGCCAAGTCCCCCCGCGGTCTCGCCCTGCGCTTCGATCCCGAGGGCAAGGCGCCGACCGATTTCGTCTTCCTCACCGTGCCGATCTTTTTTGCGCGCAATCCCGCCGAAGTCGTCAGCTTCCTCGAAGCACGCTTCCCCGGCCCCGATGGCAAACCCGATCCCGCCAAGGTGAAGGCCTACACCGAAGCCCACCCTTGGACTGCCAAGCAGGGCGCCTGGGTCGCCGCCAAGCCCGTGCCGGCGAGCTACGCTGGCCTGCCCTACCATTCCATCCATGCCTTCGAAGCCACCGCCGCCGACGGCAAGAAGCAGACGATCAAATTCAAATTCGAACCCGCCGCCGGCGAACTGGGCCTCACCGACGACGAAGCCAAAGCGAAAGAGGAAGGCTTCTTCACCGCCGAACTCGACGAGCGCCTGAAGGCCGGACCCGTCGCGTTCAATCTCGTCGCGATCCTCGGCACGGACGCTGACCCCACCGACGATCCGACCGCCGAATGGCCGGAAGCCGACCGCGAGAAAATCGCGCTGGGCACGCTCGCCATCGCCGGCCGCGATGACGACGCCAAGTGCGACGCGACCACCTTCGATCCCAACAATCTGGCCGAGGGTCTGGCCGGCTTCCCCGGCGACACGATCCTGCCCGCGCGCTCTGGCGCCTACGCCGTGTCGCTGACCCGCCGCAGCGAATAGCCCCACCCATCTCGTCATCCTCGAACGCCTGAGCATCGCGATGGCGTTCGGGGATCCAGCACAAGAGCAGTCACAGACACCAAAACTCCGCCCACTCGCACATCAGCGGTGCGCACCCGCACACATCAAGCTGGATCCCCGGCGCACGCGCGCCGAAAGGCGCACTCCGCCGAGGATGACGTTTGAGACGGCAACAAAGAACCAAGTGCCGGGTCAGACCCCTGAGAAGGGGTCTGATCCCATTCCTACTGTTCCACCTGGAACAGCGCCGGACCTTCGGCGTTGCAATGGTGCGGTTACACCGGAGATGGCTCCGGCCCCGTTCCAGCGCAACCGAAGGATCCTGTGCCATGACCGACAATCGTCTGATCGCCGCCGACGCCCTTTTCATGGTTTTCTACATTGGCCTTGCCGCCGCATTCGTCGGCATTCTCGCTGCCATCGGTGGTCTCTACGTTGCCGGCTACGACCTCGACACGCTCCACATCGCAGCCGCCGCCGGTGGCGTCATCGGCCTCTTCGTCCTGCCGGCGCTTCCGAAACTTTACCGCACGCTGATAGGCCAGCCGTTCACCTGGCGCGAAAACACCGTTCTCGGCGGCGTCATCGAGAATTGAGCATCCGCGCAACCTTCGGCGCGAAATAGGTCAGGATCCCCGACGCGCCTGCTCGCTTGAACGCGAGCAGGCTTTCCATCATCGCCTTATCGCCGTCGAGCCACCCGCGCTCCGCCGCCGCCATCAGCATGGCGTACTCGCCCGACACCTGATACGCGAACGTCGGCACCTTGAACGTCTCCGACACCCGCCGCACGATATCGAGATACGGCATCCCCGGCTTCACCATCACGAGGTCCGCCCCCTCCGCGATGTCGAGCGCCACTTCCCGCAGCGCCTCATCCGTATTGGCCGGGTCCATCTGATACGTGCGCTTGTCGCCCTTTAACGTCGACGATGAACCGACCGCATCCCGGAACGGTCCATAGAACGCGCTCGCATACTTCGCCGCATACGACATGATCTGCGTGTCGTGATGGCCTGCTGCCTCGAGTGCAGAACGTATCGCGCCGATGCGCCCGTCCATCATGTCCGACGGCGCCAGCACATCGCAGCCCGCCGCCACCTGATTGAGCGATTGCTTCACGAGCGCTTCAACCGTCTCGTCGTTGAGGATCACGCCGTCGCGCACCAGACCATCATGCCCGTGGCTGGTGTAGGGATCGAGCGCCACATCGAGGATGACGCCGAGATCGATGCCCGTGGCCTTGATCGCCCGCGTCGCCCGGCAAACGAGGTTCTCCGGATTGAACGCTTCCCGCGCATCGTCGGTCCGCAACTTCGGGTCCGTATAGGGAAACAGCGCCACCGCCGGAATGCCAAGCGCAGCGGCCTCGCGCGCAGCCTCGACAATCAAATCAATCGACAGCCGCTCAACCCCCGACATCGACGGTATCGCCTCGCGCTTGCCCGATCCCTCCAGCACGAACAGCGGCCAGATCAGATCAGCCGGCGACAACGCATTCTCCGACACCAGAGCCCGCGCCCACGCCGCCCGGCGGTTGCGCCGCGGACGAATATGCGGATAGCCGCCGCGCGCGCCGGAAAGATCAGAAGTGTCGGTCATGGAGTGAACTCTGCTGCTGGTCAGTGAGGATCTGGCCGCCGACCATAGGCAGAACCGCGCCCCGCGCAAGGGGAGGGCCAAACGACGGTCAACGCGATCGGGAACCCGCCACTAATCGCAGATCTTCTTCACCTTGCGCGGCGCCATATCGACGTGGAAGTGATTGCGGTGGGCGTTGTTGGCTTCAGGACCAAGCGTCGTGCCGAAGATCTGGCACGCGGCGGCGTGAGCGCCCTTGAGGAATGTTTTCATGCGGGCAGGCGGCTCCGGTTTGCGATCCGGTCCGCCCAGGTGCTGCGGGGCAACGCCGAAGGCGGGTTTCTCCGCCGCCTCGCCGAGCCCATCGGCGATCGTGCTGCGCACGGCCACACCGGAAGCCTCGCCCGCCGCCGCGGCCGGAGCGGCGGTCGAGGGGGCTACCGCCGGCCTAGCGATCTTTGCCGCCTCCGCCGCCGCTTTTTCGGCAGCCAGCTTCAAGGCCTGTTCGCGTGCCGCGATATCGCGCAGCGTCTCGCCCCAGCCGGTCAAAACGATCGCTGTTTCACCTTTCGATGTCACGAAGCCGCGGATGTCGAGCGCATTGGCACGCCCATGCTCGGACAGTTTCGTCTTCGTGCGCCCATAAGCGTTGCGGCACGAATAGTCGCTCATGTTTTCAATCTTGATCACGTCCGCGCCGAGCGTCTTTTTCGCCAACGGCTGCAGGTCCTTCGTCAGCCACGTGTGCAACGCCCCCACCATGCCGCACGTCATGACCGCCGGCGGCGACAGCGCAACTTCAGGATTTTTCCCGATGGTCAGCAGTCGTACCGGTGCGGCCGTCCCGCACTCGCCTTGCCTGAACGACGGCTCCGGAATCGTCACGGCATCGATCTTGGCCAAGATCGTCTTGCACATCGCCTGGGCGGCCGCGATCTCCTCCGCCGGCCACTCCGTCGGCACCGGTTGCGGATTGGCTTTAGCCGCAGCCTCTTCCTTCGCGCCGTCTACCGTCTTTGGCCAAACGCCCTTCACCTCGGCAGCGCCGGGTTGGTCCTTAACCTCGGGTTGGCCCTTGTCTGCAGCAGTGCCCTGCCCCTTGGGTTTGACGTAGGCCGGCGGTGGGGATGATTTAGTCAGCGGCTGGCCGTTGGCATCCTTGGGCTTTTTGACCGGCAGCGGGACCTCTTCAGCCAAAGCTCCATCGGCGGCCTGAGCCGCGATCATCAAGGCCACCAGAACTGCGCCTGCAGAAAGCTTCATCCGTCCGGTCTCGTGAGGGCGCGCGATCAAGCAGCGCGATCTGCCAATCTCATGATTTGGAGTGCGTTGACAGCCGGCGCAAGACAAACGCCAACACGTCAGAGACGCATGGCGAAATCGCCACACCAACGAAGCGCCCCCGCGGAGGTTTGCTCCGAGCACCGCAAACTGTATAGCGATGCGGTCCGGATCACAACCGCACGGTACGGAAAGTCAGTCGTGCGCCACCATCCGGAAGACAATCTGTGGAGAACACGGGCGTGACCCAGTCCATCGAGCCCATCGCAGGCGAAGACATCAGCTGCAATCAAAACGGCGCCCTCGCGCTCATCACTTTGCAGCGCACGCGCGCCTTGAATGCGCTCACCATCGCCATGCGCGCCCAGTTGGCTTCCTGGTTCCCAGTTTTCTCCCGCGATCCCAACACTTACGCAGTCGTCATTCAATCCGCCTCGCCCAAAGCATTCTCCGCCGGCTCCGACGTTCGCGAAGTCGCAACGCTGGGCAGAACCAGCATGATCGCCGCGCGCCAAGCCTTCGCCGACGAATATGCACTCAACTGGCGGCTCGAATGCTTTTCCAAGCCAACGGTCTCCCTGATCGACGGCATGGTGATGGGAGGCGGGGTAGGGGTCTCCCTCTACGGAACCCACCGCGTTGCGGGCGAGGGCTATCGCTTCGCCATGCCCGAAACCAAAATCGGTCTGTTCCCCGATGTCGGCGTCTGCCACGCCCTATCCCGCATGCCGGATGCGATGGGTGTCTATCTCGGCCTCACCGGCCGCATGATCGGACGCGCCGACGCCTACGCGCTGGGCCTCGTCACCCATTGCATTCCCGCAGCAGAGCACACCGCCATTATCGATGGTCTCGCCGACACTGAGCCCGTCGATCCTCTTCTCGATGATCGCCATACCGATCCGGGCCCCGGCGAGCATCAGGACAAGCGCGACCTCATCAGCCGTTGCTTCTCCGCCCAAAGCGTCCCCGAGATCATGTCCAGGCTCCAATCCGAAACCGGGAAAGATGCCGAATGGGCGCACGCCGTCGCAGCTGAATTACGCGAACGTTCGCCGCTCTCACTCGCCATCACGCTCCGCCACATCCGCGACAGCAAATCGCTGGACCTGCGCCAAGTCTTGGAAACCGATTATCGCCTCGCCTGCCGGTTCCTCGAAGACCATGATTTCTACGACGGCGTCCGCGCCCTCATTGTCGACAAAGACAATGCGCCGAAATGGGAGCCCGAACAGCTGAAAGGCGTCACATCAGAGATCATCGAGCGCTATTTCGCGCCGCTGTCGGACCAAGCCTTCAGCCTGCCGAGCCGCGCCGAGATGCAAGCGATGCGCGCATAACCGCTGTTTTTGTAGGAATGTTTTTAGGAAAAGCTGTTCAATAGTTAGCCTGTGCGCACGCAAAAACCGAAGCGCAGCCGAAAGACAATATAAACAATGATTGAATGGGCCCCCCGGGAACTATTCTTTTACTATATCTATTCAGGTAAGATTTAATTATTGAAGCTATTCTGCCTGTTGAAACCCGGAGACAAAAAAACCGGGAGTGTGCGTTCAAACAGGTAAGAGGCTGGGCGATGAGTGCTGTTATCGACGCGCGTGCCCGCGCAAAAGTACAAGCGGTCGCGGAAGAAACGATCCAGGGCGAATATCTCCAGGCGCTGCGCCTGATCGAACGGCTGCATCGTCTGCTGCTCGATGTCATCAAGGATGAATTCCAGCGCCAGGGCGGGTCCGATCTCAATAGCGTGCAAGCGCTGCTGATTTACAATATCGGCGAAAGCGAACTGACGGCGGGCGACCTGAAGCGGGGTGGCTATTACCTCGGCTCCAACGTGTCCTACAACCTGAAGAAGCTCGTCGACATGGGCTACATTCACTACAAGAAGTCCGAAACGGATGGCCGCAGCGTGCGCGTCAGCCTGACGGACAAGGGCCACGACGTCTGCGACGTGGTCAACAAGCTCTACCAGCGCCAGCTGAACTCGATCGAAACGGTCGGCAGCGTGGACAACGAAGATTTGAAGCACCTCAACAAGGCACTGATGCGCCTGGAGCGCTTCTGGTCGCACCAGATTCTCTACCGGCTCTAATCCCGCCGGAACGTTTTGAACTGAATGAAGGATCGCGGCGCCCCACGCCGCGATCTTTTCTTTTTGCATTCTCCGTTGGACACCGAATGCAGTCTCGCCCGTATGCCGTGGACGCGCCTCGGCACGGGGGGCTTTTCAATCGCCCGCGAATAACACACTGTCCGCCCCGGAATGATCTCTGGGACAGTTGCTGGCGGGTGCCATGACAAACCGCGACACCAATGTCTCGACACGGCGCGGGCTAGCCGCTCTGGCAGTGGCCCTATGCATCCACGCACTGCCTGCGGCCGCCTTCGACAACGGCATTCAATTCGGCCCCTCGGGTCCAGGCGCGGCGAGCCCCGGCGCCGTCGACCGCGAGTTCGTCCGCGAATGGGAAAAGAACCCGCCGCCCGGCTACCCCACGCTGTCCCCAGCCAACGTCGCCCCCACCAAATCCGCGATCAAAAAATACCAGGAGATTGTCGCAAGCGGCGGCTGGGAGACCGTTCCCGCCATCAAAACCTTCTACGGCGAGACGCATTTTGCCGTCGCCGTCCTCAAGCGCCGCCTCGCCATCTCCGGCGAATTTCCCTCCGGCGGCGACGAGTCTGAATATTTTGGCTCCGATCTCGACCTCGCCGTGAAGCGCTTCCAGGCCACCAACGGCCTCACCCCCACCGGCATTGTGGATGAGCGCACCGCCGCCGCCTTGAACGTCCCCGCGGATGTCCGCCTGCGCCAGCTCAAGAATTCGCTCGCCCGCCTCCAAGACTACGTAGGCAGCACCGCCAAGCAGAAATACGTCGCCGTCAACATTCCCGCAGCCCAGGTCGAAGCCGTCCAGGGCGACAAGGTCGTCTCCCGCCACACCGGCGTCGTCGGCAAGCCCGACCGGCCGACGCCTCTCCTGCGCACGACGATCCATGAAATGAATTTCAACCCTGTCTGGCGGCTGCCGCCGACGGTGATCTCCAAGGATCTGATCCCGCGCGGCCGCGAGATGCAGCAAGAGGGCAAGAACGTCCTCGTCAAATTCGGCATCGACGCTTATGACGGCGCCGGAAAAAAGGTTGATCCGGAAAAAATCAATTGGTCGTCCGCCCAGCCCGCCGGCCTGTCCTACCGCCAGAAACCCGGCAAGGATAATCCCCTGGGCTTCCTCAAAATCAACTTCAACAATTCCCACTCGGTCTACATGCACGACACACCGTCGGAGAGCATGTTCGGCCGCAATTTCCGCGCCGCCAGTTCCGGCTGCATCCGCGTCGCCAACATCGAACAACTGGCCGCCTGGCTCCTGGCCGACACGCCCGGCTGGAGCGCCAACCGCATCGCGTCCGTCCGAGAAGGCGGCGAGCGCATCGATGCCAAACTGAAAAAGCCAATTCCTCTATATTTCGCCTATTTGACCGCCTGGGCCACGCCCGACGGGGTCATTCAATTCCGCCGCGACCTTTACGACCGCGACCGCTCCGGTTCGGAAACCGCGACCTCATATTGAGCGCCAACACCGCCTTTATGGTCACGATTGCCGGCCCCAATGCTCCTCCCGAGCGAGGAGCCAGCCGCTCGTAACGTTGACCTGCAACATGGCGCGGCATTTCGTTTCGGCGGCCATCGTTTGACCCGGATCAAGTAGTCCCGTCCCCCCAAATGATCTAAGCGAAGGGCCGCAGCCGTTGGCACTACTGTTCCCGATCCCTACATGGCGGTCGGAAACGCGTGGATCGTCTGGTGGCGTGCGGTTCAGACGCGGTTCAGGGGACCCCGGTCACAACAGCTAAGGCGGCTTGGATCATAAGGTCGCGACACGAAAGCGGTTGATCCGGGAGTTGGAGCCGGGGCAAAGTGCCAGATAAGCGGGCGACAACAGCCCCGATAGGGTCAGGAAACGTGCAGATGGACTATGCCGGGCGATTCAAAGCGGCACTCGACCAAATCAAGGCCGAGGGACGCTACCGGGTCTTCGCCGATCTCAAGCGCCAGCGCGGCGCTTTCCCCTCCGCAACGCGGTACACCGAGACGTCGAACCACCCGATCACGGTGTGGTGCTCGAACGATTACCTCGGCATGGGCCAGCACCCGGACGTGCTCGCCGCCATGCACGAAGCGATCGATGTCGCTGGCGCGGGTTCCGGCGGTACGCGCAATATCTCCGGCACCACGCGCTACCACGTCGAACTCGAACTCGAGATCGCCGACCTGCACGGCAAGGAAGCGGCCCTCCTCTTCACCTCAGCCTACGTCGCCAATGACGCGACGCTGTCCACCATTCAAAAACTGATTCCCGGCCTCGTGATCTTCTCCGACGAGAAGAACCACGCCTCGATGATCGCGGGCATCCGCAACGGCGGCGGCGACAAGCGCATCTTCCGCCACAACGACATCGCCGACCTCGAAGCTAAGCTCGCCGAATTCCCGCGCGAGACGCCCAAGCTCATCGCCTTCGAGAGCGTGTATTCGATGGATGGCCATATCTCTCCGATCGCCGCCATTTGCGATCTGGCCGATAAATATGGCGCTATGACGTATCTCGACGAAGTCCACGCCGTCGGCCTCTATGGCCCACGCGGCGGCGGCATCGCTGAGCGCGACGGCGTCATGCACCGCGTCGATATCATCAACGGCACGCTTGCCAAGGGCTACGGCGTCATGGGCGGCTACATCGCCGCCTCGCGCGACATCTGCGATGCGATTCGCTCGTTCGCTGCGGGCTTCATCTTCACCACCTCGGTTGCCCCTGCCGTGGCCGCCGGCGCCCTGGCGTCCATCCGCTATCTCAAAGGCAGCCAGATCGAGCGCGCCCGCCATCAGGAGCGCGCCCGGACCCTCAAGGCCAAGCTGAAGGCCGCCAAAATTCCGGTCATGGACAATCCAAGCCACATCGTCCCGATCCTCGTCGGCGATCCCGTCCACTGCAAAGCCGTGACGGATACCCTGCTCGACCGCTATGGCATTTACGCGCAGCCGATCAACTATCCGACGGTTCCCCGCGGCACCGAGCGCATCCGCCTCACACCCTCGCCACAGCACACGGACGCCCAAATGGACGCCCTGGTCCATGCGTTGTCGGAACTCTGGGCGGCGTGCCCGCTCTCCCACGGCCAAACTGTGCGCCTCGCGGCCGAATGACCCCGGACGGCCCCTCTCACCGAAGGGCCCGACTTCACCGAATGGGTTGGTCCAACCCACCCCGGGGGGCGTTTTCAGCCCAAGGAATCCCTGCGTAGTGTCGTCGCGTCTTGGGGGGCCGGTTGTGGGGCCAGTGCACCACGTGGTATTCCCCAACGTAAGACTTTCGTCGAAGAGGGGCGTCCCAGCCTTTCGGATCGACGCGCAACCCGAAACCGCCGCCAACCAAATTCCGCAAAATCAGCGAGGAAACGTCATGTTAAATATGAAGGGGCAGTCCAGCTCGACCGAGCGCTTTTTCAAGTCTCACATCGAGGAGACCGATCCGGAAGTCGCCGCCGCGATCGCGAAGGAGTTCGGCCGCCAGCAGGATGAAATCGAGCTCATCGCCTCCGAAAACATCGTTTCCCGCGCCGTCCTCGACGCCGCCGGCAGCGTTCTGACCAACAAGTATGCCGAAGGCTATCCCGGCAAGCGCTATTACGGCGGCTGCCAGTACGTTGATATCGTGGAAGAACTCGCCATCGAGCGGGCCAAGAAGCTGTTCAACTGCGGCTTCGCCAACGTTCAGCCGAACTCGGGCTCGCAGGCCAACCAGGGTGTGTTCAACGCTCTGATCCAGCCGGGCGACACGATCATGGGTCTGTCGCTGGCCGCCGGCGGTCACTTGACCCACGGCGCCCCGGTCAACCAGTCGGGCAAGTGGTTCAAGGCCGTCCATTACGGCGTCCACCCCGAAACGCACCTCATCGACTTCGATGAAGTCCGCAAGCTCGCCCACGAGCACAAGCCCAAGCTGATCATCACCGGCGGCTCGGCCTATCCGCGTAAGATCGACTTCGCCCAGTTCCGTGCGATCGCCGACGAAATCGGCGCCTACCTGCTCGTCGACATGGCCCACTTCGCCGGCCTCGTCGGCGCCGGTCTCTATCCCAGCCCGTTCCCGCACGCCCACGTCGTCACGTCGACCACGCACAAGACCCTTCGCGGTCCGCGCGGCGGCATCATCCTCACAAACGACGAGGCGCTCGCCAAGAAGTTCAACTCATCGATCTTCCCCGGTATCCAGGGCGGCCCGCTGATGCACGTCATCGCCGGCAAGGCCGTGGCGTTCGGTGAATGCCTGCAGCCTGACTTCAAGAACTACATCCAGAACGTAATCGACAACGCCAAGGCGATGGGCGAAGTGCTCGTGAACTCGGGCTTCGCACTCGTGTCCGGCGGCACCGACAGCCACCTCATCCTCGTCGATCTGCGTCCGAAGAACCTGACCGGCAACATCTCCGAGAAGGCGCTGGGCCGCGCCCACATCACCTGCAACAAGAACGGCGTGCCCTTCGATCCCGCCAAGCCCATGGTCACCTCGGGCATCCGCCTCGGCTCGCCCGCCGGCACCACGCGCGGCTTCGGCGTCGCTGAGTTCCGCGAAGTCGGCCGCATGATCGCTGAAGTCCTCGAAGGTCTCGCCAAGAACGGCGAAGAGGGCAACGGCGCCGTCGAAGAAAAGATCAAGAACGAAGCAACGGCCCTCTGCCGCCGCTTCCCGCTCTACGGCTAATTAGCCGCGAAAGCCTCACGAAGGAAGAAAGCGCCGGACGGTCCACCCGTCCGGCGCTTTTGCTTTTGAGGCATGTGTATAACGGGGGTATCGCTGCCGCGCACGCGGACGACTCAGCTCCGCCCACCTTAAACAGGTAGATAAAGCTCTCTCGCCCAAAGGTTCTCCCCGATGCGCTGCCCCTACTGCTCCTGCGAAAATACCAGCGTCAAGGACAGCCGCCCGACGGACGAGAACGCCTCCATCCGCCGCCGCCGCGAATGTCCCGATTGCGGCGGCCGTTTCACCACGTTCGAACGCGTGCAACTGCGCGAACTGATCGTCCTCAAACGCTCCGGGCGCCGCGTCACGTTCGACCGGGACAAACTCATGAAGTCCGTCACCATCGCCACCCGCAAACGCCCCATCGACGATGATCGTATCGAGCGCATGGTGTCGGGCATTGTCCGCCAGCTCGAAAGCTCCGGCGAAACGGAAATTCCCTCCTCAATGATCGGCGAACGCGTGATGGAAGCGCTCCGCGGCCTCGACCCCGTCGCCTACGTCCGTTTCGCATCCGTCTACCGCGACTTCACCGAAGCCGCCGACTTCCAGGAAGTCCTCGGCGAAATCGCTGGCGATGACACCGTCATCCCCCTCCCCACCAAACGCCACGGCAGCTGAATCTGCCGGCAGTCAATTTCGGTCGGCGGCACCCCACTGGTGTCATCCTCGGGCTTGCCTGCCCCGGTGAAGACCGGAGTCCCGAGGACCTAAGGTTCCACGGGGTGGGTCGAGATCGCGAATGCGCCAGCCCGCCACAAATCATCCCCCTCCCCTTGACGGGGAGGTGTTAGGGGTGGGGTGATGCAGCCGCAAACGCCTTAGTCAGATCGTCGCCCGTGATGACCGAAACCATCATTGCAAGCCGGACCCCCACCCCCGGCCTCTCCCCGCAAGAGGGAGGGGGGCAGAGGGCGCGATCACGCTTGCCAGGTGTCGCTTAATGACGGCTGCTCCATCCCCCTTCGATCTCGACATGATGCGCATTGCACTGCGCATCGCAGCACGCGGGCTCGGCAACGCCGCGCCCAATCCCGCCGTCGGCGCCGTGATCGCGGACGAAGCAACCGGCGAAGTCATCGCGCGCGGTTGGACCCAACCCGGCGGCCGCCCGCACGCGGAAACAGAAGCCATCCGCCGCGCCGGCTCTCGTGCGCGCGGCGCGACGCTCTACGTCACGCTGGAACCCTGCGCCCACTTCGGCAAAACCCCGCCATGCGCCGACGCCATCGTCGCGGCTGGCGTGAAGCGCGTCGTCGTCGGCACCGGCGATCCCGATCCACGCACCGCCGGTGAAGGCATCGCCAAACTCCGCACCGCCGGTGTCAACGTCACCGAAAACGTGCTCGAACCGGAAGCCCGCTGGCTTACCCTCGGTCACATCCTGCGCATCACGCAAAAGCGCCCGTTCGTCGCGCTGAAAATCGCCACCGATGGGAACGGCCACATCGCCCCCGGTGACGGCACCGCCCCGCGCTGGGTCACGGGCGCCGAAGCCCGCGCCAGCGGCCACCTCCTGCGTGCCGAGTCCGATGCCATTCTCATCGGTGCTGGAACGCTGCGCGCCGACAACCCGGACCTCACCTGCCGCCTGCCGGGCCTCGCCCACCGCTCGCCCGTGCGCGTCGTCCTGGCTGGTCGATCCGCCCTTGATCCAACCGCGAAACTGTTCAGCACCGCGACCCAAACCCCAGTCTTGATCGTGCGCGCCGGCACCGCTCTCCCGTCCGATCACGACCTCGCCGCCACCGGCGCGCACGTCCTCGAATTGCCCGATCAAAACATCGCCACGGTGCTCGAAGCCCTCGCCGCCCGCGGCATCACGCGCCTCCTCGTGGAAGGCGGCCCCGCCGTCTGGCGCTCATTTGCCGAAAGCGGCTTCGTTGACGAGGTGGCGCTCTTCATGGCAGGCCCGCCGAATGCCGAAAAAGCAGCCTTTGCCCTGCAACATCACCTCAGAGGATTAACGCTTCTCAAGACCGATTGCCGCCCCGTGGGCACGGACACCATGTGGCGCTTGCGCCGGGCGTGAGCCTGCGCGACATGAACGGTCCGGCCGGCTCACCCGGTCCTGCGGAAAAAACGGACACCATGTTCACCGGCATCATCACCGACATTGGAGAAGTCATCGGCCGCGAAGGCGGACGCTTCGCGATCCGTTCGACCTACGAAGCGGTCACCATCGACCTCGGCGCGTCGATCTGCTGCGACGGCGTGTGCCTCACGGTCACGTCCGTGCGCCCCGACGGAAAGGGCTCCGCCTTCACCGTCGATGTGTCCAACGAAACGCTCTCCAAGACGACGCTCAATGATTGGATGCCCGGCCGCGCCATCAATCTCGAACGCGCGCTCAAGGCCGGCGACGAACTGGGCGGCCACATTGTTTCCGGTCACGTGGACGGCCTCGCCCGCATTCAATCCGTCGCCCCCGACGGCGATAGCGTCCGCTTTGTGCTGGAAGCGCTCCCCGCACTCGCCCGCTTCATTGCCCCCAAAGGGTCCGTGGCCCTTGATGGCACCTCGCTCACTGTCAACGAAGTCAATCAAAATCGCTTCGGAATCAATCTGATCCCACACACCTTGACCAACACCACCTGGGGGCGCAAAAAGCCGGGCGACCTCATCAACCTCGAGGTCGATATGTTCGCGCGCTACGTCGCGCGGCTTTTGGAGTTCCGCCCGTGAGCGCAACGAAAACGAGCGCCAAGGAAGCGACCGCCGCGACGCCGAAACCCGCCTCCGCCGTATCCCCGACACACGAGATCGTCGAGGAACTGCAAAACGGGCGCATGGTCGTGCTCGTCGACGCCGAAGACCGCGAGAACGAAGGCGACCTCGTCATCGCTGCGCAAATGGCGACGCCAGACGCGATCAACTTTATGGCCAAGTACGGCCGCGGCCTCATCTGCCTTGCTTTGACGCCCGCGCGCGCCGAAACTCTCGGCCTGGAAATGATGGTGCGCAACAACGCCTCGCGCAACCGCACCGCCTTTACGCAATCGATCGAAGCCCGCGAAGGTATCTCGACGGGCATTTCTGCCCACGATCGCGCTCGCACCATCTCCACCGCCATCGACCCGACCAAAGGCGCCGACGATATCGTCTCGCCCGGCCACGTCTTTCCACTGATAGCCCGCGACGGCGGCGTCCTGATCCGCGCCGGTCACACCGAAGCCTCCGTCGATCTGGCCAAACTCGCCGGCCTGGCCCCGAGCGCCGTCATCTGCGAGATCATGAACGACGACGGAACCATGGCGCGCATGGCCGATCTCGAAACCTTCGCGAAACACCACAAGCTTAAGATCGGCACCATCGAAGATCTGATCGCCTACCGCCTCAAGAACGACCGCCTCGTCGAGCTCGTCGCCGACACCCGCTTCGACAGTGCCTTTGGCGGACCGTTTGATCTGAAGGTCTACGCGACCACCGTCGATCACACCGAGCATCTGGCCATCGTCAAGGGCAACGTCGGCGGCCCCGATCCCGTCCTCGTGCGCGTACATGCGGTCAACGTCCCCGCCGACCTCCTCGGCGTCGGCGAAGCCAAGGACGGCGAAAGCCTGATCGCCAAATCGCTGCGCGCCATCGAACGCGAAGGCCGTGGCGTCGTCGTCCTCATCCGCGACCTCGGCGCCAAGAGCGTTTCCGATTGGATCGGCCGCCACAAGGGCGGCAACGGCGCCTCGCCCGCTAACCGCCGCCAAGTCGAAACCGGCATCGGTTCGCAGATCTTGCGCGATCTGGGCATCAGCGACATGGTTCTTCTCACCAACTCGCCAGAACAGGTCTATATTGGCGTCGAAGCCTTCGGGTTGCGCATCGTCGAAACCCGGGCGATCGAGTAGCCCCATGGTAGATCGCTCCGAAGACGAACGAACGGCCTCCGGCTCTTTGAAGCTGGCACGCGGCGCGCGCGTGCTCATCATCGAGTCGCCCTATTACGCCGATATCAACGCTCAGCTTCTCAAAAGCGCCCAAGCTGTCCTTGCCGAAAATGGCTGCCGTGCCGATCGCGTGACGGTCTCCGGTGCACTGGAAATTCCCCAGGCGCTCGCCGCCGCCGTCACCGCAGGCACCATCGGCGCCGAGGGCACGCTGTATGACGGCGCCATCGCGCTCGGCTGCGTCATTCGCGGCGAGACGGCGCACTACGATATCGTCTGCAACAATGCCAATCACTGGCTCATGGAGACCGCCATCCGTTATTCAATCCCCTTAGGCAACGCCATCCTCACCGTTGACACGCGCGAACAGGCGCTGGCCCGTGCGGCCGGCGGCGCGCCGTCCGGCAAAGGTGGCGATGCGGCGCGCGCCTGCCTCGGCATGATCGCGCTGAAGCAGCATTTCGCAGAGACCTCCGCATGACCGCAATCCCGAAGAAATCCGCCAGCAAAGGCGCCACCCCGCGCTCCAAAGCGCGCATGGCTGCCGTTCAGGCGCTCTATCAGATGGAACTAGCCGGCGCCGATGTGTCCGAAGTCGTCGATGAGTTCGAGCGCCTGCGTTTCAACAAGCCGGCCGATCCCGCACCCTTGGAAGAGGACGACGCGGCCACTGACCTTGAAGAGGCCGACGCCACCTTCTTCTCCGAAATCGTCCACGGCGTGGTCCGCCGCCAGCGCGATGTCGACCCGATGATCCACGAACAACTGGCCGCTGGCTGGCGCCTCGTGCGCGTCGATGCCATCCTTCGCGCCATTCTCCGAGCCGGCTCTTTCGAACTGTTGGAACGCCGCGACGTGCCGGGCCGCGTCGTCATCAACGAATACATCAACGTCGCGCACGCCTTCTTCGATGAAGATGAACCCCGCGTCGTCAACGGCGTGCTCGATAAACTCGGCCGCAAACTGCGCGCCGAAGAATTCGACCGCAAACGCCCCGCACCCGGCGAGGCCTAGCGTCTGACGAGACTACGCGTCCGACAAGGCAGAGCGGAGGAAACCGTGCCGCGGACAATCGCCAGTGAAGAGGATCTGATCCGCACCTATTTGGCGCCGCTCGCCCGCGCGCATGCCGGCGCCTCTGATCTGGCGGATGACTGCGCGATCTTCACGCCCGCGCCGGGGACGGAACTCATCGTCACCACCGATGCCGTCGCAGCCGGCGTTCACTTCTTCCCCGACGATGCGCCCGAAGACATCGCCTGGAAGGCACTCGCCGTAAACGTCTCCGATCTCGCTGCCAAGGCGGCCGTCCCGCGCGTCTATCAGATGGCGCTCTCGTTTCCCGAAGCCCCCACACATGAGTTCATGCAGCGCTTTGCGTCCGGCCTCGCTGAAGCCCAGGCCGCCTTCGCCATCGTTCTCTCCGGCGGTGATACCGACCAGCGCCCCGGCCCCATGACGATCACCATCACCGCCATCGGCGAAATTCCAACCGGCATCCGCCTGACCCGCGATCGCGCGCGGCCCGGCGACGCAATCTTCGTCACCGGCACCTTAGGTGGCGCCGCCTGCGGTCTCAAACTCCGCCGTGACGACGCCGATGCGCGAAACTGGCCACTCTCCGCCGCCGATAAGTCGGGCCTCGTCGCGCGCTATCTGCGGCCCGAGCCTCGCCTTGCCGCAGCGGGCATCCTGCACCAGCACGCCACCGCCGCCATGGACCTGTCCGATGGCCTGGCCAAGGATCTCGGCCGCCTCGCCGCGGCTGCCCGCGCTGGCGCCGTTGTGGATGCCGCGCGCCTTCCACTTTCTCCCGCCGTGGCGCGGCTGGCAGCCTCCCATCCGGACGTGACGGACCTCGTTCTCTCAGGCGGCGACGATTACGAACTGCTTTTCACCGCGCCCACGATTGCCGAAACCGCAATCGCAGAGGCCGCCTCCGCCATCGCCCTCAAGGTGACCCGCATCGGCACCATGTCCGATCAGCGGGGGCTGCGGCTGTCGACCCTCACTGGCGAACGCCCCATGCAACCCAAAGGTTGGGACCATTTCTGACCAATTCGCTTGCAGGGACGCAACGCCGCAGCAACCGCATGTCTCTGTTGCGAATTCACTTTCCGGGCGGCCGTGTGGCCGTGGATGCCTTGCGCGCCGTCCTTCCTTTGGCCACATCCATGACCGAATGCTGCATCGCAGTCAGAATCGGTCCTGTGCGGTGTCTTGAAGGACAGGCCCACAGCGCCGGCCGAGGGAAAGACCATTTGGAAATGCAAGACGTGACGTCCACGCCGCGCACGGCCTCCACAGGCAGAGCCCGCGTGCCTTCGGCCCGCATCCGCTGCGTCGCGGCACTTCTAGTCATCACAGCCGCGGCCGTTGGATGGCTGCCGGCGCCGTCGCTCGCCGACACGTGGTGGGACGGCATCCAGAGTTTCGGCACGCCCGACTACACCGGCAAGCGGACGACCGAGCGCACGCCAATCAAGCCGGACGTCGTCAACGACCTGCGTCCCGGCACCGTGCCCTATCGCAGCGAAGAGATGGTCACCTTCATCGACAAGGCGATCGTCCAGTATCAGGCGATTGTAAATAAGGGCGGCTGGCCCAAAATTCCGGGCAACCGCATGATGCGCCCCGGCGACGATGATGAGCGCTTGCCGATAGTCCGCCGCCGCTTGCGCGCGACCGGCGAACTCAAAGGCTCCGGCTCGGGTTACGAAGACTACAATTTCGACAGCACCACCGAAGAAGCCGTCCGCCGCTTCCAGGAACGCCACGGTCTGCGCGTCAGCGGACGCGTCGATCAACCGACGCTTGCCGCGCTGAACGTTTCCGCCGAAGAGCGCCTCCAACAGCTCGAACTAAACCGGCAGCGCATCCTGGCCTTGCTCCAGCAACCGGTCGAAGAGCGCTACGTCCTCGTTAATTCGCCGGCCTTCCAGCTCGAAGCCGTTGATCGCTATGAGGTGGCGCAACGCCACCGCGTCGTCGTTGGCCGTCAGCAGCGTGAGACGCCCGAGTTGCGCGCCACGATCAAGGCGCTGAACTTTTTCCCGCATTGGAAGGTGCCCGACAGCGTCGCCCAGCTCGATGTGTTCCCGCGGCTCGTGAAGGAGCCGGAATACCTCGACAAAGAAAAAATCCGCGTCGTCATGAACGACTTTAACGGCCCCGAGATCGACGCAACCGCCATCGACTGGACGACGGCCGATTCCACCAAGATCAAACTTCGGCAGGATCCAGGACCGCAAAACGCGCTCGGCCTCGTCCGCATCGATATGCAAAACGAGCACGGCGTTTATATGCACGACACGCCGCTCAAAACGTTGTTCGAGCAGCGCGCGCGCGCCTTCAGTGCCGGCTGCGTCCGCGTCCAGGATGTCTTCAAGCTGGTCTCGTGGATCGCATCGTTCGAACCCGGCTGGGAGAATCCCGGTCAGGTCGACGCGGTCATCGAGGCGGGCTTGCCCCTCGACCTACAGTTAACCCGGCCGATCCCCGTTTACTTCGCCTACATCACCGCCTGGGCCGAGCAGGACGGCATGGTCCACTTCCGCACCGACATCTACAATCGCGATGGCCAGCCCTTCGCAGCCGCCGCTCAGATTGTCGATCCCGATGCACCGCCCCCGCCATCGGGTGGTCTGGCCCCCTGATGTGGTCCCCTGCAAGGCCAGCAAGAACACGAACTTGAAATCGCCGCTCCTCACTCTGGAGTGGCGATTTTTCTTTGTGTGACTGGGAGGGGGATTTGGCTCCGCGGGTAGGGCTCGAACCTACGACCGTCCGATTAACAGTCGGATGCTCTACCACTGAGCTACCGCGGAACAGGCGCGAAAGAAGCGCGCCGGGGGTGATTAGCAGAACCGTCCTGAGGTGAGAAGTGCTTTTCGGTCGCGATGCGCAACAAGCCCACCCGGAAGGCACAACACGGAAGCCCTAGTTTCGGCTCCACATTTTTCTGAGCAAATTTGGAGGCCACGCCCGGAATTG
>PERL01000024.1 GCA_002928735.1 Hyphomicrobium sp.
ACCGCGAACGCTACCAAATCACTCCCACTCGATTGTTTACGAGGATTATAACATCTTGAATTCGCTTGACATTTTTATGCGGAAAAATGTCCATACCGTCATAGATACCGTCAGAAAATCACGCTTTTGAAATTGCTCCCTTTATTCCTCGATTTTCGCGGCGTGCACTCTGACGGCTCCATCGTATCAGAGACCGCTCGGAACTAGCGTAGACGGGTCCGCGAAATCAACAAATTCCGATCTTCGCGCACCTGAGCGGAGCCGATAGCCAAAAAGTCTGCCGAGCGCTTCCTTTTGTCAAAGGATGAAGCGAGCCGTATCGTCGAAACAATGAAACCGCAGGTTCAGTCGACCTGGTACGAGGTCGCACGCGGATGCAGCGTGAGCGACGCCGATTGCACCCAGATCGCGAGAGCCTTCGCCTATCTGGGGTTCAGACACTGACGAAAGCCAGCTCTGAATTGCTAGGATGGGCGACCATCAGTCGATGACAAACGAAGGCTGGTATGTCTTGTGAGCCCGGCGGTCAAAATCGAACTCATAGACGATGCACGGGGCGATACCCTGGTGGTGTTGGCCGACGAAAAACAACAGACTGTTCGGACACGCCGCGAAAATGTGTACCACCGCATCGGGGTCGTCCGCCTTAACCGTCCGAAGGTGATAGGATATCTGTTCGGCGAGAGCAGCGGCGTGTTCGCCGCCGGCCACGCTCTGTTGACCTGGCCCGGTCGGCAAGGCGAAAGAAATTAGCTTCCCAACCTCGGGCAGTTGCGCCGTGACGTAAGCTCGCGCCAGCGCCGCCGCGGACTGTGAGACACTGATCGCGATTGCGATCTGAGACCCAGATCCAACAAGTTCGTCGACGATATCGAAGCACGCCCCCTTTGCGGCCGATCCATCATCCGCTCGCCAGGTTCTCGCCCCCACGCGGCCCTTCTGGACAAGCTGCGTCTGAACACCGGACTTCAAATCCAGCACCGCACCTGCGAGGAATGCGATTGACGCGTGCGCGTCCAGAATAAGTCGCAGCCTGGCGGACTTGCGCACCGCAATTCGCAAAAAGGTTTCGACCTTCGGCCGGATGTCCCGCTGCCACTCGCGATCCTCCTGCAAGTAGCGCTGCCGAAAATCATCCGTGAGCAGCAGCGTGTCGTCGGGCGCCGCTCCGACGATATCCGCTGCTGGCCCAAGGAAGCTGCGGATCGCGATCGGCAGAAAGGGATTAGGCTCAGCCGTACGTTCGACCAGCAACCCCTCGTCGCGGCAGAGCTGAAGGAACGTCTCCCGGTTCAGAGCGCTGAGCTGCCGAATCTTCAACTGACGAGCCAACTCATCGTAGCGAAAATCGGAATCGGTAGCGTTGCAGGCCAACACGCCGACGACCTGCGCCTTGAGATTGATCTCGGACCGCAATTCTTCGAGGGACCGATGGCCATCGAGCACGCGCAGGCCACTCACGACCGCCTTGAGCTCGTCGTTGGTCGTCAGTTTGAGATGATCCCGCCAGCGTTTTCGCACCTTGCCCATGCGGCTCCGGTCGGTGGTGCCGTCAAACAGCCGCTCGATAAGCAGAGTCTTATCGTGGCCCGAGATCAATTCGGAGAGCGGATCGCCGTCCTTGATGCGGTAGGTAGTGAGGAACGCAAAACGTGCCGATGATGGTGCTGTCTGGCGTGCCTGCTGAAGGCGCTCCAGCAAAGAGAACGTCTGGGCGCCTATGAAGTCAGGATCGACAAAATCCTCATACCCGAACCGACCGCCCGTCTGGACGTGCCATTTGACCTGATGGTACTCGGCGGAGACACGCTCGGGACCTGACCGAGCCACCGGCGGATCATATTTGACCACGACGTCGTCGAAGGCCTTCGGGCCGTTCGCCTCAAACGTGACTTCGACCACGCAGGAATGCGGCAGCAGCAGATTGAACGCATTCTCCCAGAAAATGCGTGCCTGGTAGTTATCGCCGTGCCAGCGCGCCATCACCGAGTCAGCCACGATCAACCTCCGCGCACGCCGCTGCCGCTGCATCCCTCCCGCGCGTCATGACAGCGGGAACTTCGGGCCAAAAAGCGCACGCCAGGCCTTCACGGCTTCGCCATTGCGCCCGCAGCGCGCATGGTCGATGGCGATAGTTGCGTCGCGGCTCGCAGCCATCAACAAATCACGCGCGCGCTGTTTGCGGGCGGCATCCATTCCGTTGCTGATGGCGGGACCAAGACCAGCAGGGTCCGGCCATTCATCGAAGATGCGATCAGCCAACGTCGAGAGAAAGCCCTGGATCTCATAGTCGAACCGGCCTTGCCAGTCGCCATAGAGGCACTGAAGCGCCATGACCTCGATCAGGAAAGACGGCTTGACCGGCTTCTCGCCATGTCGCGCGTTGCTGTTCCAATATTTGACCATCCGCACCAGCCCTTTCCATTCATTCGAAAAGGCTTGATGCGCGGCCGTCGCCTTGCTCGCATGGATTTCCGGATTGGTCTTGATCCATTTCCCGGTGTCGTCGTCAGGGATTTCGTAGTCGTCGCCGGCGGCGAAGGCCGGCACGACATCAACGCTAACCACCCGATAGTCGGTGTTATCGTCGGCGTCGATCACCACTCCGAAATCGACATTGACCGAGCGGCTCTGCTTGCGCACCGCGTCCTTGCCGTATTTCTCGACCAGCGCATCGTAGAAGGCGCCGATCACGACGGACGGTGCCTTCGACCGGTAGTGCTTTTCTGACTCCTTCAGCACGAAGAATATATCGATGTCCTTGAGCGGCTTCGTCTTCGTGTGGCGGGCATAGGACCCGGTCAGGAAGCTGCGGTCGATGGCAAACTTCGTGACTAGATAATCGCGCACTTCGGTTTGCCGCGCCGAGGCGTTCTTCTGTTCTTTGTCGTTCAGTTCCAGACGGCTTTTGAACTTCCTGAACGCTTCATCGACCGTCAACATCAGGTCTTCCTCCAATAGGCGGCATTGCCGCCGAGCCCGCTGTGCTCGATCGTCGAGCCGAGGCTGTGCCGCACCATGCCGTCGGTCGAGCGATAGGCGCCCTTCGACCAGCCCTCCACATCCGGGCGCCCCGGCTTGGTATGCAGCAGCATCTCGTAGCTGGCGTCGCTCGGCGCCAGTCCGGCTTTGCGGATGTGATATTTGAGCTGCTCGGTGTCGGTCCAAAAGCTGCCGTCGCCGGACGACCAGTTGTAGACGACGTCGATGTCCCAACGGACGATAAGTGCACCCGTCTTGGGGTTAAACACTTCCAGCACGACGCGCTCCAGGTCTCCCGTATCCAGCCAAGTCCGCAGCGCCCGCATCTTGCTTTCCCAACTCGCGACAAGATTGCTTGGATCGAGCCCACTGAGCCGGATGATGTCCTTGAAGCTCTTCAAGATGTTGTCCGCCACATAGGTGACGGAGTGCGTGTAAGTGTTGACGGCGACGCTCGTCATGGCCCAAGGAACCCTTTCGGATCGAAGACGAGGGTCTGCGCATTCGTCGCGCTCGCGCTTTCGTCAGCCGAGACGGCGGCATCGAGGTCCCGCGCCGTAATGCGACTGCTATGCTTCTTCAGCGCGCCCTGCACCCAGGCGAGGTCGTCCGCCGGACAGGGGAGCGACACGCGCCAATCGCCCTTTAGCGGATCGAAACCCAGGGCATCTTCATTGGCGTCGGAGCCCTCGATGGCGTCATCATCATAAAGGCAATAAATGCGAGTGCGCGGCCCGTCGCAGGTGACGACGATGGCAGTGCCCTTGGGAGCCTGCTCGGCGATGACGCTTGCCGCGACGCCGGCCACGGTGAGCAATTCGGTCCGGGTGGCGCCCGTCTTGCCCTGCGTCAACAGGTCGACGATCGCAGTCCAGGTCTGTAGGGCATCACGCTGCGGATTGCTCCGGAAGGTGCGGCTAGCGACAGTGCTCACTTGTCCTTGCCTCCATGAGCCCGGCTCGCCTTGGCGGCCCGCGCGGCGGCGAACAGATCCTCAATCGTGACCTGTCCGGGGTTCATCGCAGTCTGCGGGCTGCTCGCGAGAGCATTCGCCACCATCTTCCGGATCGTCCGCCCATCCAGGCCGACGCATTCAGCGGCGCAGCGCTCGAATTGCGGCGCAGCTGGCAGTTTGCCAATGGCCGGATAGGTTCTGCCGAGCCCGATCAGGCAATCCTTCAGGATACGACCGCACGCCTCGCGGTCGGGCAGCGGCACTTGCATCACCAGATCGCAGCGCGAGGTGAACGCACTGTCGACGGCTTGCGGAAAATTGCTCGTCGCGATGAAGAGCAGATTCGGATGTCGGTCGGCGAGCGCGTCGAGCTGCACCAGCACGGCGTCAGTTGCGCGATGGATGTCGATCGGATTTGCCTCTAGGCTCATTTTCGACCGGTCGGCGGCCAGCGTTTCGACCTCGTCTAGCAGCACGATCGTCGGCCCGCCCGCGGCGGCCTCTGCTATCGACTGCGAAAAAAGATCCGAGACAGCGCGCTGCGTCTTGCCCATCGCCGAACTGGTCAGCATGTGCGGTTCCACCTCCAGCAGGCGGAACTTGCCGCCCTGGAACGACTCGGCGGTCCGATGTGCCAGGCCGCGAGCGAGCGAGGTCTTGCCCGTGCCGGGCGGTCCAACGAGCAAGATGACGCCGTGCAAGGGGATAACGCTGCGATCCACCTTGCCACGCAGCGTGAAGTTCAGCATCGCCTGGGACAGGAGTTGCGACTTCAATCGCTCGTCCAGGATGATCGAGTCCCACAGGGCGCCGAGCTTCGCATCGGGGAGAGGACGACTCCGCTGGATACCCTTTGGCAGGTTCTGATCGTCAGGTTGCACCGCCGCCATGTGTCGCATCGTCGATTACTCTTCCACTTGTTCCGGCGCCCGAGATGGAAGGCCGTCATCTAAAAACCGCACCGGGATGGCATGATTTTGGTTTCAGCCCTTGGGCGGATTGGGGTCCCGCCCGTGACTATCGCTCTGCGCGATGCGCCCATCCCGATTATGGATGCGCAATTCTGTTTCCTGGTTGCGGCTCACCTGCCGGCCTTGGTCGACGGCCTCGTGCTTGGTGTCGTAGTGGCCGCTGGCTCGCGCCGCGCCACCCCGCTTGACGTCCCAGCCGCCACCAGCATGTGGTACCACATGATGGGTGTCAGATCCGCGCTTTACCGCCATATCCAGGGTTTCCTTCGGATTCAGTGAATTAAAAATACTGCTACTCTGAACAAGATATGGTGAGAAAATGCGCGTTGTCAAGAACTGTTTATACCGCTACTCTGAACAATCGATTCAGGAGGAGTGCACGACGTGTCAACGCCGCTAGGCGACAAAATCCGGGAGCTGCGCAAGGCGAAGGGTTATACGCTCGACAAGCTCGCCGAACTCGCGGAATCCAGCAAAAGCTACATCTGGGAACTGGAGAACAAGAACCCACCTCGGCCGTCGGCCGATAAGGTGGCCAAAATCGCCGCGGTACTGGGGGTTACCACCGACTATTTAATGGACGCCACAGAAACGGTGAAGGTCGAGGACGCCACCGATACCGCGTTCTTCCGGAAATATCGGAAGATGGACGCGACCACCAAGGATAAGATTCGCCGCATGGTCGACCTCATGGGCGAGGATGAATGACCGGCGTGTTCACCCCAGAACGCTGGGCGTTCGAAATCACGCATCTGCTCAATGCGGTTTTCGGGCCGGAGCGGTTTCCGATCGATATCGCCATGGTGGCCAAAGAGTACACGCTCCAGAAATTTCCCGATGATCCGATCATCAGCGTGGCCGGCGACCATCTTCCGAATTTTGATGGTGCGCTCTTCCGTGCCCCAGCCGGGCGCAAGGGGTGGGGAATTATCTACAACAAGGGCATCAGCTCCAAGGGTCGGATCAATTTCACGCTGGCGCATGAATTCGGCCATTTCCTCCTGCACCGCTTAGCCCATCCGAATGGTTTTCGCTGCGGCGAACAGGACGTGGTGCGGTGGGATTCCGCTTATGGCCAGATCGAGCATCAGGCGAATCTTTTTGCCGCCAATTTTCTGATGCCCTTGGATGATTTTCGTCGGCAAATCGAAGCAAAGGCGAAGGTCGATCTCGACATGATCTCTCATTGCGCCGACCGTTACCGCGTATCCCTGATCGCTGCGACACTTCGCTGGCTCAGTTATACTGAGAAGCGAGCCGTGCTGGTTGTCTCTCGCGACGGCTACATTCTCTGGGCGCGTTCGAGCACCGCTGCCCTCAAGACCGGCGCGTTCTTCAGAACTTCAGCAGGCCCGATCGAAATTCCGTCAGCATCGCTTCCTGTCAAACAAGACCTTTTTGTCGACGGCAGGGCCAGCGTCGATCACGGCAGTGGAATCTGGTTCAGGGAGCCAGCCCGCGAGATGACCGTGTTCGCCGAGCAATACGATTTCGCTATCTCTCTGCTGCTGCTGGACGATACCGCGCCATTTGCCTCGTTTGATGAAGAGGCCGAACCGGACACCTACGAAAAAATGTTGCCCGAGGAGCGACGTCGGGAGTGGTAACGCGTTGTTCTTGCCGGTCATGGCGACAAATATGGTTTCTGGATTTATGATCGAGCATTACTGTCGATGCGTACGGCTCAGGCCAATGTCGGCTTCGCAACATTCGATACTATCGATAGCTGCCGTCCCCCGAGCGCGGCGAAGGCGCGTGTCCTACAGGTGAGCACAATCACCTGCTGTTTCTGCCCTGCCCGGTTTAGCGCATCAAACATCTGCTCAATCCGATCGTCATCCGAGAAGACCAGAGCGTCGTCGAGAATGATCGGTACCGGCTGCCCGCGCTCGCAGATCATGGTGCCCATTGCGAGCCGCACTAGCACCGCAATCTGTTCCTGAGTGCCCGCGGAAAGACGTTCAAAGGTCTCTGCGGTCGGGCCGTTTCTTCTGATTCCCGCAACAGCGAAACCATCCCCGAGTTCGAGTTCAGCTGCCGGGAAAACATCATTCAAGAAAGGCTGGAGATGGCGGCGTAGGGGCGCATGCAACCGGTCGCGCTGTTCCTTGTAGCAAGCCTCAATGGTCTCCTTAAGTAGCACTAGCGCCCCGACGCGCGCCTTGCGCCTCTCAACCTCGCGAAGGGTGAGATCGCGCTCTTGGCGCAAAGCCTCGACCTTCTCACCAAGTCCGTCACCGCCGGCACTCTGAATCTGGCCTTCCAGATTTGCGGTATCTTTGTCGAGAGATCCAAGTCGAGATTTCTGGCTTTCCAGTGCGTTCTGGAGCCGATCGACACGAATGCGCCGACGCTCCAGTTCCTCGTGGGGCGGCGCTTTGTGGCGCTGCTCTTCGAGCGCTGCAGCTTTGGTACAATAGTCATCACGCGCAACGGCGACTGCCGCGTTGGCATCAGCAATCAGCCGCGCTCGGTCCGCGTCGGGCAGAATAGTGAGATCGCCATCGAGCCTATTTTGGATCTCAGCCAACGTTCCGACCAATCTACCGCGCGTATCGGCGAGGTTCGACAGAATCGTGTTCTGGGCCTCAATTGTCCCGTCTAGTGTCTGACGCTTGCGCCGCGCATTCTCTCGGTTCTGCCGCAGAGCGTCCTGTCGGACTGCAATGTCCTCCGCCGTCGGTAGGGCATCAATTTTCGCCTGAGTAAGAATTTCCGCGACCAGAGCGTCGACTTTTTCGATCTCGGTCTTGATCCTCTCGATCGCCAATGCGGGCGATTTTTCAGTTATGCCAACTGCACTAATTTCGGCCTGAATGCCAACCGCCTCCGCTTCCAACGCTTGGCGCCGTGCCCGAGTAGCGCGGAGCGCGCCAGCGCTACCAGCACCTGCATCCTCGATCAGATTCGAGAGTTGCTTCTGTAGCTCCTGGCGTCTTTTGTGATCGGTCTTATTCGGCGCCTTGGGGGGCGAAACGACAATGGTTGCGATGTCGCCGACACGGATCGTTAACGGATCGATAGCTGCCTGCACGACGTTGCTTACAATGGTCGTCTCGCCGATCGACACGTACCCTGCTCCGTTCGCTCCCAATTCGACTGCAACCTCTGGCGCTGCCGCTTCGAGGCGCGCCGTGAGGATCGAAAGCTCGCGCTCAGCATTGTCCAACGACGTCATCACCGCCGTAGTAGCGTGATTGTTGGCGAGACCGGCTGCATTCCTGACAAGCCGCTCTTCCAGTTCTTCCAACCCGTGTTGCTGGCGAGCCAGCGACTCGCGTGCGGCGGCGCGAGCAACGGCGGTTGCAAGGCGCTGGAGATTGCGCTCCTGTTCCTCTTCCTCCTCCGCTTGGGCATCCAGCGCGCCGATTTCGCCGCGCGCGACCCGGATAGCAACCCGTGCGGCCTGCTCCTGGGCGTCAAGCGGGGTTGACGCCTCGCGAAGCTCCGCGTCGCGTTTGCGATCTCCATCAATGCGGGCACGGCGCTCGTGAAGATCAAGAAGGTGCCGTTCTACGCGATCAAAACTTGCCTTACTACGCTGCTCGGCGGCCTCGAATTGCGACAAGAGCGCCGCAACTCCCTCGCCTGCCTTTAGATCCTGTCGTGCCGCCTCCAGATCAGTCGTCATCTCCTTTACCAGAGCGGGATCACTGAGCCGAGCTCGCTCACTCCGCTTCGCGGCAAGTTCGACGAGTTGGCCGTCGAGAACGGACAACCGCGCCTCCGCGTCTGCGAGATCGCCTTGCAGAACATCGAGCCGAGTCGTCGCCTCTGCCAATGGGCCACCCGACTTTGGACGGCCGGTATCAGTAATAAGTTGCCCGAGTTCTTCTTTAAGCGCGGACAGTACGGAACGGGCACGCTCGCCACCGACCAATGTGCCAACCTCCGCTTGAATTGCGGTGTTGAGAGCTGTAGTCGCTGCCTCTGACGGCTCGGGAACATGGAAAGATTGCCCTTGCTCAACCCACAAGATGCCGAACGCCGCTTCGTCGACCGATCGACCACTACTGGGCGCGATGCCGAGCAACTCCCAGACCATTTCGTCAGCCTCGCGACCACGCGCGAGTTCGGTGGTGCCGCGCATCAGGCTCGCCGCGGGGCTCTTCATGAAGGATTTGGTGATTGTGTAGGATTGCTCTCCGTGCTCGAAGCCGAGTGTAACTGTGACCGGCAGCGACACGCCATCGGTCGCAAGATTCCTGACGACCTCGTTCTTCGTGTTATGGCGTTCGAAGAGGCACGCGCGGACGGCTCGGAATAGCGTAGATTTGCCTGCTTCGTTGCCCGCCGCCAGGATGTTTACGCCTGAGCCGAGGCCTGTGATCTCGCTGCGCGTACCAAACTTGCCAACGCCTTCGACGATGATGCTGGTGATCTTCACAGCCTCACCCCTCCGTCGTCGGATGCCATGACAAAAAGCTGGATCAGCGCATCTGCGGCACGCCGCTTCTCACCCGGACCATTAGCGTCGTCATCGGCCATCGACCTCAGCTTGTCGGCCGCGTGGCGCAAGACGCCACCAAAATCGATGGCCTCAAGATCGGCGGCGGAGGGACGGACCAGCAGCCCTAATTGATCCACGTCGAGGTGAAACAAGGCAGCCGTCAGCCCTAACAGCCTACGATCGAGCGCGGCGCGACCGGCGAGCGGAAGCGTGCCCTTTAGAAATAGGCGCAATATTGTGCTGGAAAGCTCTGGCAACGCCCGCAGCCGCGCCTCCAGATCCTCCAACTCAGTAGAGTCAGAGAGGTGTTCTTCACGGGTCAGCCAACGATAAGTGCCGACGACATTCGGTGTGACCATAGCCGGTGCACTTGGGCCGGCAATATCGACAACGAGTGCCTGGCCGACTTCCTGACTGCCAGCCCGGTCTGGTTCCGGCGTACCGGCGTACCAGATGGCAGGCCCTACCTGCATGGTCCGGTGCCAATCGCCAAGAGCAAGGTAACCAAGGCCCGCGCGCTCAGGGCGACGCGGGTCAACAGGATTGTTCGCCTCGCCACCGGAGCCGAATCCGACCACCGAACCGTGCGCGACTCCGACGCGGATACTTCCGGGAGCCGTCGCTGCATTATCCATCCATTCGGTAAGATCGCCTCCCTCGCTCTTACGCGTAAGCGGTGCCGGCAGGAGAGTTGCGAACGAATCGAGCGCGACCGGCTCGGCTGTCAGATGAAGGCGTACATTCGCGGGAACACCATTCTCGCGCACCCGATCCCAAACACCCTTTGGGCGATGGGGATCGTGATTGCCTGGGAGCAGATGCCACGAGACCTTAGTGAAACCCCGCATTCGTTCGAGCGGTTCAAGCAACGTCCGGGATGTCGGCGCTTCTGTGTCATAGACGTCGCCCGCGACCAGCACATGCGCCGCCCCCTCCCGCTCGGCCAGCTCGCCGATTTTCTCGATCGCCACCAACCGCGCTTGCCTGAGGACGCTTTCCCGGTCGCCGAACTGCTTGAAGGGTTTGCCAATCTGCCAGTCGGCCGTGTGGATAAAGCGCATGCCTCTACTCCTCCGGTTCGTGCGCCGGAGGAGCTCCCGACCATTCCTTCGAGATCGTGTCCCAATCGACGCCCCGCTCTTCGGCCAATGTCCAGACCTTCCAGAAATCTGGATCCGCCGACTGCGGTCGCTGCGCATCGGGCAATTCATCCACCTCCACCAGAACCGGAATCGGCGCTGCCCAGCCGAGGAGAACAGCCTGCCTGGACGGTAAACTTGGCAACTCGCGCAACAGCCCGCCCACATTGTCGGGGACCAGGCGCGCCACGAGATTCTGGTCTGCATCGTTGACGATGCGATGCAATAGAAACGTGTTGCATTGGGCGAGCACCGTCGGAGAAAGCTCCGATGGGCGCTGCGACGAAAGCACGAGCCCAAGCCCGAACTTACGCCCCTCTCGGGCGATACGCTCGAACACTTCGCGGCATAGCTGGGTTGGAGATGAGGCAGGACCATCATCGTCCTTACCGCGCCGAACGAATGTGTGCGCTTCCTCAAGCACGAGCACGGTCGGCAAGGTCTGGCCCTTCGGATGGCTGCGGCGATACCTCTGAAGCGATTCGAAGATCAGCCGAGCTAAAACGGAAACAACGATGTGGACGATCTCGGATGGGACGAGAGATAAGTCGACAACTGCAATCTGTCCGTTGCTTGCGCCGTCGTCGCCCACGTAATCCTTTAGCCAAGCTTCGAAGGAAGTCGGTGGATCGCGCCCAATTACGGCGCCAAGTCGCTGGTCGGCGAGCATTCCGCGAATTCGCAGTCCGAGTGTCGAGATAAACCCCGCAAGGTTTCCTCCTTGCTCGGTTGCCACCCGCTCAAGATGCTCGGCGAGGATGTTGACGTCAAAGAACTGTGGGGCATCCTCATTGATGGGCGCTGCGTGGCCAATATCCGGAAGCGTGAGCGCCAATTCGTTAAGCGCGCTCCGAACCGTTTCCAGGTCGGCAATCGCGAAATCATTGAAGTATTGACCGGATCGACGGCTGTCGACGACACCGCTCGTGGTCGCCGCAATGGCTGCTAACGCCGTGCTCGCAGGGTCCTGAACCTCACCGGCAAACTGGGAACAATCCGACGCGATCGTTTCAAGGAGCCGCGCGCACTCGAATCTCGGCCTCGGAGCTCCTGCAAATGCCTGGGTACCGGTGTTCAACATCGCCGATATCCGGGTCGAATAGGAACCAAGGTAGCGACGGATCATCGCCTCTCTCGGCACACCCTCCGTCTGACCGGCCTTCAACTCTCGCAGCCCCTGCATCAGCAGCGGACGCTGCGCGCCGGGCTGGGCATGAGCGACAGCGGTCCATTCGTGCCCGCTCCAGAGCCACGCGGGTACATCGAGCGGCCGCTCTCCTGCCGCCACGGGCGGTACGCGAAACAACCGCAGCGCGTCTCCTCGATCAGCGAAAGCCCTGGCGTATTCGCCGTTTGGATCGAGGACGATGAACCGCGCATTGGGCACCCCGGTCTTACCGGCGTCCTGGATGGCCTTTTCTGCTGCCGCAATAGACCATCGAATTAGACCTGCCACCGTGCATGATTTGCCGCTTCCGGTGTTTCCCAACACCGCCAAGTGCCGACCGAACAGCTTGTCAGGGTCCACCATGATGGCTGCATTTGACGCCATCGGAGACGAGCCAATTCTGACTCTCTTGTCGTCGTCCTTCGCGCCCACGATGGCTTCGACCTGGGGGGACGTCGGGATAAGCACCTGATCTCCCACCGACGGAAATGCGAGCACACCGCGGGAGAGTTCATATTTGGTCATCCCCGAGGCACGATCGCGCCGCGATGTCAGCGTTCCGACCGGAGACAGCGACATTTTCCGTAGCGGGAACGGAAGATCGATCAGGCCGAAGTCTTTGAGCCCAGAACGCTTTGGATAAGGAGAGCGCTCGATCCCGATCCAGGTAATGTAGGCAACCGTCGCACCAGCTTCATTTGGAATCAGGACGTATCCATTGAGGCGCGGAAACCCGGCTGGCACCCCGGTATTCAGCGCCGTCGAGTGCGGAGCGTCCAGCTCAAGAAGCACCCTGACTTCGTCAGGCGCAACCGACTCGACGACGCCGACAACAAGACCCGACAAATGTTCGATCGGAGTCGTCATGACCACCTCATACCGCACCGGTTGAGGACGCCGAAGGCGATGTCGCAAGTGGGTCGCTGGCTTTAGGGTCGCCCGGACGATGCTTCAACAGCTCGGTCATTCGGCCGGATATGTAGTCGAGCGCCGGCTTTGGCAGGTAGTTCGCGACCAATGTTGCAAGATCCGAAAAATGTGGGCCAATCAACAACGAGACCTGTGCGTCTCGCGTCTTTTCAATGAATGCTTTGAGGCGATCATCAGCCGAGTAGGCCATGATCACCAAATGGGTCGATGGGATCGTGAGCATATCGAGCAGCACTCGGTTCACGTGATCGTCGCCGAAGCCATAGCCGTAGGTCACGACAACCGCGTTGGGTCGACAAGCTGCGGCTGCGAAATCGCGAAAGAGCTCCGCGTAGGGATATTGCGTTGTTTCGACGTCCTTAGCGGGATTGGGATAGATCATGACCGTATCGACAGGCTTTTTGGGAACATCGGTATGATCCGCAGGGGCTCCGAATGGGATACCTTTTCGGTAGATCCGCCGTTCGGCCTTGTCGAAGAACCAGTCCAGTGAGCCGTGAAGCTTGGTCAGGCGAATGACGCCCTCCATGAACCGGGGCTCTCCGCGAATTCCGGGTGGATTGTAGTGTACGTCAACTTCAACGCGCGACGCCCGGAAGACCGGATTCAGAGCGCCGACAAACCTGTCGATGATTCGAAGACCCGCAAAATCGCAGCCATGTTCGATGAGGCGGTCGTAGTTGATTGTGAAGACGTGCAAGCGTTCGCGAGACGCAGCGCGGCTCGCAAAACTCAGTAGGAATGATTGAAGAGTTCCTTGAGCAGAATCTTTCGACGTCGCGTCGATTCCCGTGAGAATGCCGCTCTCTGTCTTCAACAGTGACGTCAGAAAGCCAGACATCTGGACATCTATGGCATCCTTGAGGGTCCCTTCTGCTCCCTTGTCGATCACCGCCAACCCATCAAGCAGTGCAAGCGCACTTCGAAACTGATCCTCGATGTTTGCCGCACCTCTTTTCATGGCCGTCGCCCCAGCCTGGGCATGCGTATCGATGGCAAAGTCATACGTCGTTCCAAATGTCACTTTGGCCATTCCCGTGGCCCCTACACCCGCGATGGTACCGACCGCTGTGGTGAACCCGCTGCCTAGCAGCAGATTCAGGTGCTCCGCTTGGAAAACTGCGGAAAGCCATGGCTCGATGTGCTTTCGAGCACTATTTATCAGGGTGTCCAATTCGTCGGAGTCTACGGGGAGATCATCCCAGCCACCTGAATGGGTGCCCACGCGGTAGAAGTGCTTCTTCTTATCCATGGCCTCCTCCATCAACCGCTGCTCTCGGCGGCCACGGTCCACGCGGCGGCCATAACACTTCCTCTTTCGACATGACGACCAAAGGCATCAGGAAGTTGCGAAGATCGGCAATCACGGCAAAGAATGCATCAGGCGCAGCCGCCATCCGCTCGCGGCTGAGGAAGGCGCGCCATTGGGAAGCCCACGCCGCCGCGAATTCATCGGTCAGACCAACCGGCACGCCTTGCGGGAGTGCAGTACCACGACGATCGAAGGTGCGTTGTACTGCATCAACCAAGCTTGACAGACGAAGCTCGAAGGTTTGCGCGATCAGCCATAGATCGTAGAAATCCTTGAGCCTGCTGTTTGCCATGCCGAGTGTGGTGAGCGCTTCGAACTTCTCTGCTACGACCGTTTCGACAGGATAGGCCCTCAGATGCGGCGCAGGGTTGTCCAGCAGGGTCGGATAATCAATCTCCACGGGAGCCGGCGTTACAGCGTCGCCGAAGCCGACATCGACCTGGATCGGAATGCGCGCGCCATCGATTGTCGCTGTCGTGCGAACTCTGACGCCACCATATTCCGCCTCCTCGCGGATTGGCGCGGCCTGCAAGCCGCCGATGTCGAATGTTACGCCATCGTCGGGAACCTGCGTGGCACAGATAGAACGGAATGTTCCAGCGATCGCTTCCGCGTCATTGTCGCCATAACCGAGGAGGTCGAGGTCGCGGGTCGGCCGGAACGGATCGGCGATCCACGTCACAAAGAGCATCGCGCCCTTCAGAATAAACTGGTCGCGATGCTCGGACACGCTCAGCCGATAGAGCAGACGCTCAAGGGCGTAGCGCGTCAGCAAGATCTGAAAGTCCGACCGTTCAGCGCGCGACCGGTCAAGCAGTCGTCCCCGCACCGAGGCGCCAATGTTGCGGGGTTTACGAGCCATCGGACGCCATCGCTTCGACATAGGGGCGCATCACCGGCCAGACCCTTGATTTCCGGGCGTACCGCCAGAGGTCATCGTGGGTGACGCGGCGGCGGCGAAGGCCTTCACGCAGCCCTTCCATCGCCACATCGAGTCCGACCTTGGCCCGGTAGCGGAAGCAATCGACGATTGTTCGCGCGGGTTCTGTGACAGGAACTTCAATGCCCTCGATCCGATGGCGAACGACGCCTTCGGTGAGCGCAGCTCCAGTGAAGCGCACAAACCGGATTCGCGGATAGTCGATCTTCGGCCGCCACGCCGTCCGGTCGATTGCCATCCAGATGGCCGAGGGCATCTGCAGTGTGAGTTCGTGGAACTGAAGTGCCGAGGTGAGACAGACAATGCCCTTGGGAACGAGCATGGCGGCTTCAGCAAGCACATGGCTCGTGTCGACCTGTGTGTCCCGAAGCTGGTAAAGACCACGAGCCGGGCGAACAACCGCCTCCTCCCGGATAAGGCGCGACAGCGTTTCCGGTCCAATCCCTTCGGCCACGAAATCCTTCAGCCTGAGCATTCCCCGGGTCTTCAAGAGATCGAGTGCGCGACTTCGTTGGGCGCTTGTGGACGACATTGGGAGTGATGTTTCCTCTGCTTTCTCGAAAACTAGCAGAGGTTTTATCACAACGTGGTCCCCTTGAAAACCTGAAACAAATCGGCTCCTTGGGGTTGGTCGTAGGGGAAAGCCTTCCCCTGCCTGCAACCCCCGCCGGCAGCGGTTTTCCGGCACCCCTTCAAGCGGGGAGACCCCGCAACACCCCCTGCTTCGCCCAAGGGGGGGCGGCACTTTCCGATACTCCATGACGAGGCGGATCGCTGTCTTGGCGCCCGGCGCCGATAGACCGTGTCGGATTGCGACCACCAGTCCTTAGTGAGAGTGAGAGTTAGGCCGGGTCGGCCGTGACGGGTTTGAGGTTGCGAGAGAGGCTCGCGGCGCCCGTCGCGGAGAACTGCGATGACCCGAAATATCGCTCGCGCTCGTGCCGGCCAGGACCGGTCGAGCCTTTACGAAGAGATTACCGGCAAGATCATTGCCGAATTGGAAGCCGGCCGAGTGCCCTGGGTCCAGCCCTGGGGGACGGCGGCGGCGAAGGCGCCGCTCGCCATGCCGAAGAATGCCACCACCCGCAGAGGCTATTCCGGGATCAACGTGCTGATCCTCTGGGGCGCGGTCATCGAACGAGGCTTCTCCGGCCAGAGCTGGCTCACGTTCCGCCAGGCGCTCGGTATCGGCGGAAACGTCCGCAAGGGCGAACACGGCACGACCGTCGTCTATGCTGATCGCTTCACGCCAGAAGACGAACGGCGGCGGGCCGAACGCGACGGGGATGAGCCCGGTGCAATCCCGTTCCTGAAGCGCTTCACTGTTTTCAACACCGACCAATGCGAAGGGCTGCCGGAAGACATCACCACCACCGTACCTCCGCCGCCGGAGGGGCTGATCCTTCCCCAGGCCGAGGCACTGATCGCGGCGACCGGCGTAGACTTCCGCATTGGCGGGGCGCGGGCCTTCTACAACTCCAGCCACGACTTCGTGCAGGTGCCGCCTCCGCAGGCATATTTCGAGCCGATAAACTGGCACCGCACGGCCTTCCACGAACTTGGCCACGCCAGCGGCCACAGCTCCCGTCTCGGTCGTGATCTCTCAGGCTCCTTCGGCTCGAAAAACTATGCGCGCGAGGAACTTGTCGCCGAAATGGCCGGCGCGTTCGTCTGCGCGTCGCTCGGCATCGAACCGACTGTGCGCCACGCCGACTACATCGGCTCCTGGCTGGAGGTGCTGCGCGAGGACGACCGTGCCATCGTGCGCGCAGCGAGCGCTGCCTCGAAGGCGGCCGACTATCTCCTCGCTTTCCAGATCGATCCTCCACAGTCCATCGCCATCGATCTGGCAGCCAGCGAGCGACACGCTGCGTGACGATTGTGCTCGTGTTTCCTGAAAGCCGCTTCTGCGGCTTTCAGGGGTCTACGGACCCAAAGAGTGAGAGGAAGGCGGGTTTTTTCGTGACGGGTTGGAGGTCGAGAGAGAGGCTTTCGACCGCCCGTCGCGGAGAAACCGACATGGCTACCGTCGTTCAGAAGATCACACTCAGCGCCTCGCGCGATATCCCCTTCAACAAGCTCGTGCTGAGCCAGTCCAACATCCGGCGCATCAAGGCCGGCATTTCCATCGAAGAGCTGGCCGAAGACATCGCCCGCCGCACGCTCCTGCAAAGCCTGAATGTCCGGCCGGTGCTAGACGCCGAAGGCGCCGAGACCGGCAGGTTCGAAGTTCCGGCCGGTGGCCGCCGCTTCCGCGCGCTGGAGCTTCTGGTGAAGCAGAAGCGGATGACGAAAACACAGCTCGTGCCCTGCGTGGTGCGCGAAGGCGGACTGGCCGAGGAAGACTCGCTCGCCGAGAACGTCCAGCGCGTCGCGCTACATCCCCTTGACCAGTTTCGCGCGTTCCAGACCCTGCGCGACAAGGGGCTCAGCGAAGAGGACATCGCTGCCCGCTTCTTCGTGAACGGATCGATCGTGAAACAGCGGCTGCGCCTCGCCGCCGTCTCGGAAACACTCCTCGACGTCTATGCCGAGGATGGCATGACGCTCGAACAGCTCATGGCGTTCACGGTGACGAACGACCACGCGCGCCAGGAACAGGTCTGGGAAGGCCTCAGCCACTCCTACAACAAAGAACCCTATATTATCCGCCGCCAGCTCACCGAAGGCGCTGTCCGGGCGGCCGACCGTCGCGCGCAGTTTGTCGGCATCGACGCCTATGAGACAGCGGGCGGCATCGTGCTGCGCGACCTCTTTCAGCACGACGACGGCGGCTGGCTGCAAGACCCGGCTTTGCTCGACCGGCTTGTCGCTTCCAGACTTCAGAACGAAGCCGAAGCCCTCAGCATTGAGGGCTGGAAGTGGATCATCGTCGCCGCCGACTTTCCTTATGGACACACGGCGGGCTTGCGTCGGATCTCGGGCGAAACGCCTGAGTTCACCGACGCGGAACGCGCGAACCTCGATGCTCTCAAGGCCGAGCAGGACCGGCTGGAGGAGGAATACGCAGACGCCGACGAATTGCCCGATGAGATCGACCAGCGGCTGGGCGAGATCGAGACAGCTCTTGCCGCGCAGGGCGACCGGCCGGTGATCTACGATCCAGCCGAAATCGCCCGCGCCGGTGTTTTCGTCAGCATCGACGGCGAGGCCAAGTTGAAGATCGAGCGCGGGTTTGTCCGCCCTGAAGATGAGGCGCCGATCACGGCCGAGCCTGATGGAGATGACACCGATCAACCGGCTGTTGGGGGTCCCGAAGGCGGCGTTCAACGGACGACCATCACCATCGGCGGCAATCCGGCGACCGAAGCCGAGACGCCGGACGAGGACGATGTGATCCGGCCACTCTCCGATCGCCTGGTGACGGAACTTACGGCCCATCGCACCCTGGCGCTGCGCGATGCCCTCGCGCACGATCCGAACATGGCCTTCGTCGCCGTGCTTCACGCGCTCTGTCTTGGCGCATTCTACGCCTACGCATCTGACACATGCCTGGAAATCGCTGCGAAGAGCACCGGCTTCCGCGCACAAGCGCCGGGTTTGCAGGACTCAGGTCCGGCCAAGGCGATCGACACCCGGCACGATGCATGGATGCGCCAACTGCCCGAAAAGCCGAGCGCCCTTTGGGATGCACTGACGGGGTTTGACGGCGACAGCCGCGCTGCACTCTTCGCCCACTGCGCGTCCCTGACGGTCAATGTCGTGAAGGAACCGTGGAACCGCCGACCGGCCGCGCTCGATCATGGTGACCGGCTCGCCCACGCTGTCGATCTCGACATGGTGGCGGCAGGCTGGCGGCCAACCGTCGAGAATTATCTCGGTCGAGTCCCGAAGGCACGGATCCTCGATGCCGTGCGGGAAGCGAAGGGCGAAGCCTCGGCCCAGCTCATCGACCATCTCAAGAAGCCGGAGATGGCGAAGGAGGCCGAACGACTGCTCGACGGCAGCGGCTGGCTGCCGGAACCGCTGCGCAGGACCGACGTCGGGGCGCCAGCGGACAAAGCGTCGGGCGAGACCGACGCACTCCCGGCTTTCCTCGCCGAAGTCACCGAGAATGGGGACGAGAGCGATGAGGCGATCTCCAATCCCGAGGAACCGCAACCGCACGCAATCGCGGCGGAATGACGACAACCAGCGGGGCGGCTTCGGCCGTCCCGCATTCTCCCATTCCTTCAATCGAGCCCGGCTCCTGAACGATCAGGAATGAGCCGGGCTTCTTCGTTTCGGAGATCCATCATGGCTATTCCTGACTACGCCCGCACCAACTTCAACACGCTGCTGCGCGCCGTCGCTTCCGGCGACCTCGCCCTTCTCGAATGCACCGACGCCGCGACGGGAGAGCCGCGCTACGTTCTGTGTGCCGTAGGTCGCGACAGCGGCGACTATGTCATGACGCCCTTCGGTCATCTCGCGCCAGGCAATCCCTACGACGCCTATCTGCCGCCGGAGACTTCCTCGGGCGCCAGCTCGGCGGCGCCGGCATGAGAGGAAGAGGACGGCCGGGACGGGTTTGAGCCGGACGGGGTCGAGAGAGAGCGCCCTGGCGGTTCGTCCCGTTCCCGCTCTCCGAGGCTTTTCCATGACCATTCTTGCTTCCTCGGCCGCCGTCGCGGCTGCGCCGTCCATCGCGCCGATTGTTCCCCGACCCGACACCGGCTCCGCACTGATCGCGGCGGCCAGCCTGCTCCTTCCCGATCTCGAACATGGCCGGCGCATCGACGCACAGGCCCTTCGCGCCGCCATGACCTCCACCTTCAATGGCTCCGACGCCGCGGGCGCCTGGGACTGGAAGACGGCTTATGACGCCTGCGAGGCGGCGACCGTCCTATTCCTCCGCAAGTTCGGCCCGGCCATGCGCGCCCGCGCAGCGTCTCAGATCGCCATGCTGCCAATGTTGGAGAAGGTGGCGGCGCTGCTTCCAACCCACACGCGCCGTTCGGAGGAGTCCCAAGCGCTTCAGCAGTACTCGACGCCGATCGGCCTCGGCTTCGCCGCCGCCTGTGCCGCCGGCATTACGCCCGGCGACCTTGTGATGGAACCTTCTGCCGGAACGGGCCTGCTCGCCATCCTCGGCGAACTGGCAGGCGGCGGCCTCGTTCTCAACGAAATCGGGCAAACACGGTGCGAGCTGCTTGCCCATCTCTTTCCCGACACGGCTGTGACCCGGCACGATGCCGCGCATATCCACGATCACCTCGACGCCGATGTGCGCCCGACCGTCGTGCTGATGAATCCGCCCTTTTCGGTCGCCGCCCATGTCGAAGGCCGCGTTGCCGACGCCGCACTGCGCCACGTCTCCTCGGCGCTCGCCCGTCTCGCCGATGGCGGCCGCCTCGTCGCCATCACCGGCGCGAACCTCTCCCCCGACAATCCCGCCTGGCGTGACGCCTTCATCCGACTTCAGGAACGCGGCCGTGTGGTGTTCAGCGCCGCCGTCGACGGCCGCGTCTACACCCGTCACGGCACGAGCGTGGATACGCGCCTGACCGTCATCGACCGCATTCCTGCCAAGGACGGACATGCATTTCCGGCTTCCGCCGGCGTCGCCAACGACCCCGCCATGCTGCTCGATTGGGTGACGCGCCTTGTTCCGCCACGGGCTGTCGTTGCGGCGCCATCCTCGGCCAGGCGCACGTCCACACCGAACACTCCGCAGGCTCGACTGATCCCTCGCGCCGTGCCCGCGCGTCCGTCTGCAATTCTTGCGAGCGAACCTGCCTCCATCGAAATGGACTATCAGGTCATCGAGTGGTCGCCCGCGACAGGCGCAAACCTCACCGAAGCGCTCTATGAAGGATACGGACTGCAGTCGATCCGTATTCCCGGCTCGCAGGCGCACCCGACACGTCTCGTGCAATCCGCTGCCATGGCCTCGGTCGCGCCACCCAAGGCGAATTACCGGCCGCATCTTCCGCCGAATGTCATCGCGGACGGTCTCCTGTCCGACGCCCAACTCGAAAGCGTCATCTATGCCGGCGAGGCCCACGGCCGTCACCTCGCTGGATCATGGTCGGTCGACGAGACCTTCGACGTCGTCTCGGCGGCGCGGGACGACGTCGAGTGCGCCGTTCGCTTTCGCCGGGGCTGGTTTCTTGGCGACGGCACCGGCGCGGGCAAGGGCCGGCAGGCCGCCGGCATCCTCCTCGACAACTGGTTGAAAGGACGCCGCCGCGCGGTGTGGGTCAGCAAATCCGACAAGCTGATCGAGGACGCTCAACGGGACTGGTCAGCCCTCGGACAAGAGCGGCTTCTGATCACGCCGCTCTCCCGCTTCAGGCAAGGCACGCCGATCCGCCTGGATCAAGGCATCCTATTCGCCACCTATGCCACGCTGCGGTCCGATGCACGCGAGGACAAGGTTTCGCGCGTCCGCCAGATCGTCGAATGGTTGGGCTCCGATTTCAACGGAGTGATCGTTTTCGACGAGAGCCACGCCATGCAGAACGCCGCGGGCGGCAAAGGCGAGCGCGGCGACCAAGCGCCCTCCCAGCAAGGCCGTGCCGGCTTGCGCCTGCAACATGCGCTTCCCGATGCGCGCATCCTTTATGTCTCGGCGACCGGTGCGACGACCGTCCACAACCTCGCCTATGCACAACGCCTCGGCCTCTGGGGCGGTGAGGATTTTCCCTTCGCCACGCGCGCCGAGTTCGTTGAAGCGATCGATGCTGGCGGCGTCGCTGCGATGGAAGTGCTGGCGCGCGATCTGAAAGCCTTGGGCCTCTATGCAGCCCGGTCGCTTTCATATGAAGGCGTCGAATATGAGCTGGTCGAGCATCATCTCACGCCAGAACAAATCCGAATCTACGACGCCTATGCCGGGGCGTTCCAGGTCATTCATAACAATCTCGACGCGGCGATGCAGGCCGCCAATATCACGGGTGCTACCGGCACACTGAACGGCCAAGCCAAGTCTGCCGCCCGTTCCGCGTTCGAGAGCGCCAAGCAGCGCTTCTTCAATCATCTCATCACGGCCATGAAGACGCCGACGCTAATTGCCGCGATCGAGCGCGATCTTGAAGCCGGACATGCCGCGGTGATCCAGATCGTGTCCACCGGCGAGGCACTGATGGAACGGCGGCTCGCCGAGATTTCGACCGAAGACTGGGGCGATGTGCAGGTCGACATAACGCCCCGCGAATATGTCCTGGACTATCTGGCGCACTCCTTCCCGACTCAGCTCTTTGAGCCGTTCACTGACAGCGAGGGCAATCTATCGTCGCGGCCGGTCTATCGTGACGGGCAGCCCGTCCACTGCCGCGAAGCTATCGAGCGGCGTGATCGCCTGATCGAAAAGCTCGCGTCCCTCGCTCCGGTTCAAGGCGCACTCGACCAGATCGTCCAGCGCTTTGGCACGGACATGGTCGCCGAAGTGACCGGCCGTTCGCGGCGGATTATCCGCAAGGGCGACTGCCTTGTGGTCGAGAACCGCGCCGGTTCGGCTAATCTCGCCGAAACGCAAGCCTTCATGGACGACGACAAGCGCATCCTGGTCTTCTCGGATGCGGGCGGCACCGGGCGCAGCTATCACGCCGAACTCTCCGCGAAGAACACACGCCTGCGTGTTCACTATCTGCTGGAGGCTGGATGGAAGGCCGACGCTGCCATCCAAGGCCTGGGGCGGACCAATCGCACCAATCAGGCGCAGCCGCCACTGTTTCGGCCAATCGCGACTGACGTAAAGGCCGAGAAACGC
>PERL01000025.1 GCA_002928735.1 Hyphomicrobium sp.
TTGTGCATCGGAGATTCAGCACATCACCCTGATCCGCTCTAGCTAAAATGACGAATACAGAGTAGTATCTACATCGACTTATTCGAGGTAAGCCGGTGTCCGACACAGAAGACCATGAAATTCAATTGCTTCCCGATGACCAGTCTCCGGAAAGGGCTGCGGATAGGGCTGTGAAATGGAAGCGGCGGCCAAATCGCGCCTACGTACGCACCACGCACGACCCGGTCAAAGGCGGCTCTACCTATGTGATCACCGAGGCCGGACGCGACGCCGTTCGCAAGGCGAGTGCAGGCGGCATGTCGATAGCCGCCATTGCCCGCAACGTGCTGGGTATCTCCCGCTACGCCTTCGAAGACATGCGGAAGCGCGATGCCTCCGTGCAAGAGCTTGTCGAATACGGCCGCGAATTGTTGGCCGACGAAATTACCGATCTCTTGTTGGCCCAGGCCCGCAACGGTGTCGTGGCGTCTACGATCTTCCTCGCACGCAGCCGCGCGGGCTTCGAAAACGATGCTGGCGTGATCGAAGGCAAGGCACAGCCGAAGGTCGTCAACAACACGGTCAACGTGACGTTCGCGCAGCCCATGACGAAGGAGGACTTCGCGGCCCTTCTCGACCCGAAGGTGATCGACCATGAACATTGAGCCGACACCGTATCAGAAGCGGGTGCTGGCCTATCGCGGCCACGTTCAGCAGATTTGGCAGCTGGGCGGCCGTGGTGGCGCAAAGTCATGGGGCATGGTCTTCGACATTCTCATGACGGCCAACGACCTTGGGCCGCACTATCGCGGCCTTGTCGTGCGTGAATCGCTCGGTGGCCTGCAACAGATCGCAGACATTACCTACATGATCGCCACGGCGGCCTTCGGCACCGGCGTAACCCGCAATCTGAGCGACGGCACGATCAAGCTGCCCAACGGCGCAGTCATCGTCTTCGCGCAGCTGTCCGATCCGTCTTCCTATGCGCGACACCAAGGTACGAGCATCGCGCAACTCGCGGCCGACGAAGTCACCAACATGTCGCTCGCCAGCTGGAAGCTATTCAACCGGCTCAAGTCAAACCTCCGTGTGCCGGCCGAAACCAACTACCAGCCGAGCATCCACGCCACCGGCAACCCCGGCGGTCCGCTGCATAACATCCTGCGCAAGCAGTACGCCGCAAAAGGCTACTGGCGGCCCTGGGTGGACGAGTTCGATGACATTATTGTCGTGTGCAACAGCACGTATCTCGACAACCCGACGATTGACCAACAGGTCTACCGGCGACGCCTCGAAAGCTCCGTGTCGGATGAGTTTACGCGCAAGGGCTGGATTGAAGGCACCTTTGATTCTCCGGCCGGTGGCCTGTTCGATGACGTATGGGAACCGTCGATCCACGTGATCAGGCAGGTGCCTTATCTGCATCGTCCGGCGCTCATCGTCGGCTCCGACTTCGGTCAGTCTGCGCCATGCTGCGCGTTACTGGTTGCCCGCACACGCGAACCCACCGGCCCGTACGAACGCGGCACGATCTTTGTCGTGGACGAACGGCACACGTGCATCGACGCGGACGATCTCAACTTGGGCTCCAACGGCACGATTGACGAGTGGGCCGCTCTAGTCTCGGACATGCTCACCGCAAATGGCGTCAACATCGGCACCGAAATTATTCAAGACGACCAGCGCGGGCTGCACGGCGAAACGGTCATTTCGGTGATGAACGACTTGGGCCTTAACGCGACGCGACCCGACAAGAAGGATCGCGTGGGCGGTTGGGCGCAAATCCGAAATTTACTCAAGGCATCGAAGACCGGCGAAGGCCCCGGCATCTACATCCACGAGCGCTGCAAGTACCTGATCGCGACGCTGCCCGAGTTGCAGCGCGGAAGACTCAAGATTGACGACTGCGACCCGGATGCACCTGACCACGCCGCAGATGCTCTCCGAATGGCTCTACGCGAATTGATGGGCATCCCATCACCCGTAGGCCGGACCATCGGCGGCTATTAAAAAGGACAAACCATGCTCGACGAATTGAAGAAGAACTTTCCGCCGGTTGTCGCTGGCGCTCCGGCGGATTACCACCCGCTGTCGCTCTACACCAAGGACGTTCGGGATGACCTACCGACACGATCAGGGGCGCAGGCACTCGGTGCCCTCTACTCGACATGGGCCACCCTCGCGGAAACTGAGCGCCAAGTCACAGACAAATCGAAGCTCAACGACTTCGTTCTCAACGAAATGACGAAGGCGTTGGCAGCATCTGAAAAGACGCTCAACTACGTTAAGTCGATGGAGGCCGAAAATTCGAAGGCTATCCGCAACGACATCGTGAAACTTCGCTCGCATCACGCCGAAGAAATCCGCGCGGTGTATCGGGCGCAGAAGGTCCCGCTGAGCACGCTGCTCCAGGATGCACGATCTAATCCGGAAATCGCCGGTGCGCTGGCGTACGTGCCCAGCGTCCTGTTGGGCATTACCCGGCAGGAAGCTGACCGCCTTAACGACGCAATCGAGGCAGCCCACGCCGTCTCATCGTACCAAACCCGCGCGAGCGCTCGAAAGGTCGCAACGAAGATCGAAGCCGCCCGCGAACAGTTCGCGCGGGAATACTTCGGCAAGACGACCAAGTGGGCGCAGTCGGATGACGTGGTGATCGCCGCCGCAAAACGGAAAAGGACCGCAGCATGACCCAACGATCCGCCGCCGATGACACCCCACGGCCGCCACGGCGCAATCCAGACGCCCTCTTGGGCACCATCATCGGGCTTTGCCTGCAGGACACGATCTTCGCGTCTCAGGCGCAGCAATGGTGTGCAGCACGACCGGGCGCTTCAACTGCCGACTATATCCATGCCCTAACGAAGCCTCATCGGGACGCTGGCGCCCTGCCCGACTTCATCAACGCCGCCAGCTATGCTGCCTTTGTGCTCGCTCTTGCGCCAGATTTGGCCGAGGACTGGCGGTAACGGATCGGCCTGGGGTTCGCCTTGGGCCGAATTAGAAAGGGCCGGGGAAGTGATCCCCGGCCCTCTTAATGTTTCGATCCTCAGAAGCCCGTCAGAACGGGGCTATAAAGTCTTCGAAGCGAACAATTGTTCGTATCAAGTTCGAGGTTTGTCGGAGCACGGCCTGCGCAGCCTCCGGATTACCGTTTTGGAGGCATTTCGCTGCCTCTTCACCGGCTGCACGCACCATTGTAGCCATTAAGTCCTTCGACGCATCAATCGTGGGGGGCATGTGTGTGTCGTCCTATCCCCTGGCACCGCTAATCGGCACCACCGGGCGACCCCACCAATTCAACAAGACTGGCCGCAGCTAAACCGCTTTCTTGGGCTTCAATTTGCGGCCACGCCAAGCCTTCTCAACCGCTGAAATGGTGATCTTCGGATTGCGCGTCTGTAGGCACTCCGTCACGAACCGGAGCGCTGGTGCGTCCTGCTTCTTGCCCCGCGCATCGCGAGCGCTGTGGCGTGACATGCTCGCGTCCGGCGTGCCTGCCTGCTCGCAGTAGAAGGCGTGAAGAGCTTCGATTGCCGTGATGGGCAACGGTTCATAGGGCTGCAAATCAAAGCCAGGATTGTCGTCTACAAAGCGCACACCCAACAATTCTTCAAAGGTGACATCGGCAGAGATCATCGCCTTGCCGAGCTGTTCAAGCCGGTCATAGACCACATCGGGAATGCGTGGCTCGCGCACTGGGACAAGGCGCACCATACGCTCCAACGCCGCGATGTTTTCGCGGGTGCGTTTGATGCCGTGGACTTTGAGGATCGACATTCAACTTTTGTAACCGCACGCGGTGAAAGGTCGGTTAAGCCGAACGCCACGATGCATGTGGACAGAATAGGCGTCACAATTGACATCCTATTCGATGCAGCTTAATCATGGGCGCATAAAACGAATCGGGAGCCCTTTATGTCGCTCGCTCACCGCGCAACCCTCGCTGATGTTGAAGCCATTTGCGGTTATCTACTCACCAAGCCCACTGGCGCCACCATCAACGAAGCCAAGGCAGTCCTCGACGCTGGCATTCTTGATCAACGTAAGATCGCCGCGCTCAAGTTATGGAACCTGATCGACGACACCACCGGCAAGATGCGCCTGACTGAGCGTGGACGCGGCATTGCTAAAGATAAGGGCGCACGCAAAGCTCAATTCTTGCGGCAAATCCTGAGCGAAGTCCCGGCCTACATGGCCGTCATTGAACGCGCAATTCACCGTGCGGAACTTTCAGCGCCTGCAACCGATGTTGCAGCACATTGGCATCAGCACTTCCGCTCGGACGCATCGGAGAACGATGACATACTCAACCAGCAGGCGATCTGTTTCTTCCAGCTCGCAGAGGGCGCGGACCTCGGCCGTTTGGTGATTGGCCGCCGTGGACAGCCGACCCGGTTTGAGTTCGATGAGGTAAACGCTCGCGGCTTCATTGAGGTGACGGAAACACCATCCGTTGAAGTTGACGATCCTGTCGATGAGCGCGAAGACGCCGAAGATTCGCCGCCTCCCCCGGCGACTGCGCCCCCCATTGCGGTAACGAATAACCGTGTATTCATCACGCACGGGAAGAACCGCAAAATCATGGAACAGATCAAGCGAGCAGTGGTGCTTGGGGGCTTCGAGCCCGTCGTCTCCGTTCAGCAGGAGACACCAGCAAAGCCCGTGCCGCAGAAGGTGATGGACGACATGCGCAGCTGTTTCGCGGCGGTGATACATGTCGGTGCTGAGGATGAGTTGACCGACAAGAATGGCAAGGGCCATCGCCAGATCAACCCTAACGTCCTCATTGAAATCGGTGCTGCGATGATTCACTGCCGTGAGCGCTTTATCCTCGTAGTCGAAGATGGGCTTGACCTGCCCTCGAACCTTCAAGGTCTCTACCAATGCCGCTACACAGGCGAAGGGCTGGACTGGGACGCGGGGATGAAGATTTTAGAGGCGCTCCGTGGTCTAAAATGAAGTTGCCACCGGACATCCTATAACCGGCATGGAAAACATACTCACAGAGCGCGACCGGCTATTGCTCGCGCGCCGGTTCCGCGTCAAGGAGCCGCAAAATTACCCTGGGCTTACCGAGCGCATCGAAAAGGGCGCTGTCCCCGTTCGCATCCTGCACGACTATGATGAAACGCCGCCGGGTGGGCAGAAGGCCGGACACAAGCCGCACATTCGCTGCTGCTTCGGCCATCCCCATTGGCACGGCTTCGTCGCTGAGTTCGAGGGTGGCCGCATAGGCTTGCTTGGCGGGCGTTGCGCGCGGCGCGACTTCGGTGAAGCCGTGATCGACGCAATCGAAGGCGACTTCAACGCGGAGCGCGACCGGCAATTTGAGATCCAGCGCTTGCTCGCAATCCGGAAAGTGTTGCCGGCGGCTCTTACCGAGCTTCGCAATTTGGACGTGCGAAACTTCGACATAGTCTGGCAGACGCTCACTCACCGCTTTGGTGAGGCCAGTCGGATGCTTGCCAAAGGCGTCCGGTCTTCTCAAGGGCGGCTCATCGCATACCGCAAGGAGCTTGATCGGAGGGCGACCGAAGCGGCAGCTGAGAGGGCGCAGCCGAACCTCTTTCGGTCAACCGGGCGCGCTGCTGTGGCTGCGCAGCGAAAGTACCTGGACGCGCACCCCGTTTACAAGGATGTACCAGTTGACATGGGGCCGTGCGACGGCTGGCGGTTGCTGATCGTCTCTGAACGCTCGACACCCGCACGGCTCGTTGCCGAGGCATTCGACATCTTGAGCAAGGCAGACGATGACAAGCCTATCGAGCGATGGGGCAGGACGGACTTCGCCCGGCTGCGCAGGTCAATAGAGGACGCCTTCGCCAAGCTCGATGAGGCAGCAGGCCTCGTGGCGGACCTTCTGCGGCTCGCGAGCCCGGCCAACCAAGAGCGGATCGCGGCCTGGGCGAGGGAATGCAAGCACGAATTTGAGATCAGATTGCCAGAAGGATACGGGTGGCCAGCCACCCCCGCGCTTGATGCTTTACGTTCAGCGAGTGCCACAGGCGAAAAAGCACAGGTGGCGGCCGGAAAGCAGCCCTAGGGCAGCCCTATGACGACGCAGAACCTCTGGGCCGGGATCGCCCACGGTATCTAATAATTTGTTGTAATTGAAAAATTTGGTGGGTGATCACAGGCTCGAACTGTGGACCCGCTGATTAAGAGTCAGCTGCTCTACCAACTGAGCTAATCACCCACTCGCCGCTGGAGACGCATCGATCACGGCTCCAGAACGAAACGGGGTCCGTTGCCGGACCCGCCGGCGAGCATCTAGCACCCATGCCAGCCCCTGTCCAGTGCTCCAGCGAAGGTTATGTGCGCGAATTTCCCATGGCCGAAAATACGAGGGCCATCAGGGGGTTCAGAGATCCCGTCTGCGCGCGGTCAAAACCCGGCCCGCCGCTGATAGCCGCGGTCGGCCGCCGCCGACAAGGCAAGCCCGAGCGCCGCCATCAGGCTCAGCATCGACGTGCCCCCATAGGACACGAATGGCATCGGCACGCCCACCACCGGAACGAGCCCCGTCACCATCGCCGCGTTCACCACCGCATAGAGAAAAATGGTCAAACCGGCACCCGCTGCAAGCAGCCGCGCAAACACCGATCCAGCCGCCAACATGATCCGCCACAACACCAATACGAGCGCCGCCTGCAAGGCCAGAAGACCCACCGCACCGGCAAACCCCCACTCTTCGGCGAACATCGTGAATACAAAGTCCGTGTGTTTCTCGGGCAGAAAATCAAGCTGGCTCTGCGAGCCCTTCATGTACCCCGTGCCGCTGACCCCACCCGAACCCAGCGCGATCTTCGACTGCTGAATGTGATACCCGGCTCCAAGCGGGTCCAGGCCCGGATCGAGAAACACCTCGATCCGCCGCCGCTGATATCCATGCAGCGACGACCAGATCAGCGGCAACGCCGCCGCGAACAGCACCGCGGCCCCGGCGAAATAGAGCATCGAGACGCCGGCCAGAAACATGATCCCGAATCCGGTGCTGGCGTAGAGCAACGCCGATCCCAGATCCGGCTGCCGCAGCGTGAACACCGCTGGCACTGCGATCAACACAACAGGCAGCGCCACCCAGAATGGATCGGATACCCGTTCGCGCGGCAGCCATTGGTAATAGGCCGCCAGCATCAGCACGAGGGCCACCTTCATAAACTCGCCCGGCTGAAACGACATCACCCCGAGATCGAGCCAACGCCGTGCACCCAGCACCTGGCTGCCGAGCACGGGCACCAGCATGAGCAGCACAAGCGCCGCTAAATAGACCGGCACGGCCACCCGCAACCAAGCAGCTGCTGGAACCGCGAGCATGACGAAAATGCAGGCGAGCCCGACCAAAAACCTCAGGCCATGCCGCTCCGCCCACGGCTGAAACGAGCCGCCTTCGACCGAATAGAGCGTCGCGACACCGATGCCGCACAACAGCGAGACCAAGCCAAGCACGGCCCAATGCGTCCGCGGCAATCCGCTCAAAACGCGCAAACCACTAGCAGCCGTCGCCATCGGTCTCATTGCGCGCGCTCCACGGCAGCCGCCGCCAGCGCCGCGTCCGCCAACACCATGCGCGCGATATCGCGCACCAGAGGCGCCGCCGTCTGCCCGCCGCTCCCACCATGTTCCACTACGAGCGACACAGCATACCGGGGCTGAGCCGCCGGAAAGAACGAAACGAACAGCGCGTGATCGCGCAACTCGTAGCGATCGTCGCGCGGCGGCGCCTCGCGCGCCGAGGACCACACCTGCGACGTCCCTGTCTTCCCTGCGATCAACACCTCACCAAGATCGAGCGCCGCATTGCTGCCCGTCCCATCCGGCGCATGTACCACGCCAATCATCGCGTGCCGCACCGCCTCAAGCCCCGCCGCCGCAACGGTAAGCGGCGGGAAGATCGATCCCTCCGGGCGCGGCCCGCTCTCCATTCTGAGGAGCGACGGAACCACCGCACGCCCCGTCGCCAGCCGCGCTGTCATCACGGCGAGCTGCAGGGGCGTCGTCAGAACATATCCCTGACCGATCCCCGCTAGAATCGTCTCGCCTCTCAGCCAGCGCTCGCCCTTCGTTGCAAGCTTCCAGCCCGTCGTCGGAATGAGACCATCCTTTTGCCCGCCCAGCCCACATGAGTACGTCTGGCCAAGCCCAAGCGTCTTCGCCATTGCCGCGATGCGGTCCACCCCCAGCCGCTCCGCCAGATCGTAGAAATAGACGTCGCACGATTTACGAATAGCCTCAGCCAAATCGACCGGTCCATGCCCGCCCCGGTTCCAGCACTTGAACGTCTCGCCCGCGAACGCGAACGCACCGTTACACGTCACCGTATCCCGCGTCGTAATCACGCCGGCTTCCAGTGCCGCCAGTGCCGTGACCATCTTGAACGTCGAACCGGGTGGATAGAGCCCGGCGATCGCCCGGTTGACCAGCGGCTTATGCGGATTGCGCTCAAGTTCGGCAAAGGCCGCCTCAGTGAAGTTGACCGTCAGCGCATTGGGGTCGTACGTGGGCACCGATGCCATCACGGTCACCTCGCCGGTCTCCACATCGAGCACCACCGCCGCCGCACGTGCCTCGGACGACAGCCGCTCCAACACCCTCTGCTGCAGCCCCGCATCAATCGTCAAAACGACATCGCGGCCGGGCACCGCATCGGTCTCGGCTATCACGCGAACCGTATCGCCGCGCGCATCGATCTCGAACCGAGTTTCGCCCGCCTCGCCGCTGAGATCATTCTCCAATCCCAGTTCCACGCCCATCTTGCCCACCCGCGCATCGGGCAGTTTGAGATAGCGATCGTCGTCCATCGCCGGCCGGCCGACGCTGCCGGTGTGCCCCACAACATGCCCCGTCGCCAGGCCGTAAGCATAGGCCCGGTCGAACGCCACGTCGGTTTCAATCCCGGGCAACTCGGGCGCCCGCAAGCCGATCTGCGCGATGGTCTGGAAATCGACATCCGACCGCACGAGCAGCGAACGATGGCGCGGTTGCGCGGCCGCCTTGTCGATAAGCCCATCGATATCACGCGTGCTGAGCCCGATCAGCGGCGCCAGCCGCTGCAGCGACGACCGCATCCGGCTGCGGTCGCCCGGACGGATCCAGACGCGAAAGCGCTCGATGTTGGAGGCCAAAACCCGCCCGCTGCGATCGAGAATGCGCCCCCGGCGTGGCAGCAGCGGCCGCGCGCTGATGCGATTGCCATCCGCCAGCACCCGCAGCCGCTGCCCATCGACCACTTGCAGCTGATAGAGCCGCGCCGCAATCGCTCCGAAGGCCACCGTCTGCACGCCGCCAACGATCATCGCCCGCCGCGTCAGGCGGCGGCGGTCGAGATCGTCATCTTCGCCCAGATTCTTTTCGCCGCGACGATCCATCCCTAGACCCCGCGCACGAGACGGTCATTGCTGGCGCGCTGCGGTTCGGGATCAAGCGCGCGCAACCCAAGAGCCACCAGCGGATAGCTGAGCGCGCCGATCCACAACGCCCAAGCGAACGGCCGCCAGTCGGAAAATTCCAGATGATAGAGCGAAGCCACGCCCCATGCGGCGATCACCAGCCCCATGAGCGCCGCTAGAAACAAGGCCCAGCGCGCGGCCGGCCCCGTCCCCGGCATCCGCTGTGCATCGGCACCCAGCATCATGGCGCCAAGATAAATCAGCGGCCAGTAACCCAGCGGTCCATTGGTCAGCACATCGACGACAAGACCCGCCGCAAACGGCACCCAGGCCGAGAGCCGCTCTAAGTGCCGCGAAGACCAATAGTGAATGGCAACGACCGGCAGAAACGGCAGAACGAACCGCGCATGCGCCGGCAAACCCCAAGGCAACACAGCCAGGATGGCAAGAATGAAAACGGTAACGGCAGGCGTCACGCGGCCGGCGAGCGTCGTCATCGCGCCACCTCCGCGCCCTGCGGCGGCATCCGCTGCTCCAACGGCGGCACATCGCGCGCTTCGGGTTCATAAAAAAGAATGCTCACATACTCCAGCCGGTCGAGATCGGCATGCACCGATACGGCCGGCCGGTCCCCGCTTCCCGCCACGGTGCCAATGCGCAAGCCGCGCGGAAACAGCCCGCCGATGCCCGACGTCACGACCTCATCGCCCGCTGTCACATTGGCGTCGGGCGTCAAAAACAGCAGCCGCGGCACAGGACCGTTGTCACCAGCCAGGATCGCGCGCGCCGCCTGCGCGCCGACGAACACCGGAATGCGGCTGTCCGTATCCGTGATCAGCAACAGCCGCGACACGCCGCTGCCCACCGCCGCCACGCGCGCCGCCAAACCATCGCCCGCCAACACGGGATAGCCCACCTTGAGCTTCTCGCCTTCGCCCGCATTGATCATCGCCGAGCGCACGAACGGCCCCGACGACGTCGCCATCACGCGCGCCGTCACGAACGGCATATCCCGGTCCCGCGCCGTCTTGGCTACCGCACCCAGTTCCGCAAGCTGCCGCTCCAGATCCTTCGCGCGCGCCTCCCACCCTTTCAGACGCTGGTTCTCATTCGCCAACTGATCGAGATCGTCGGCCCGTTCAAGAGCAAGCCCGATCGCAGCACCCGCCGACCGCAGCGGCTCCAGCGGCACCATGATCGTACGCAACACCGGACTGACCGCCTCCGCGATCGCCACCCGCGCGCCAGCGATATATCCATGATCGAGCCGGCTCAAAACCAGCAGCGCGACGGAGACGAACAGCAGCACTGGCATGAGCAGTCCGCCGGCTTGCGGACGCGCGAGCGCCGCCTCCGCCGGGCGCCGTCGAAACTGGTCATAACCCACATACCGCATGCGACGCTTTCACGATTGACCACGCCGAATCCGTCTCCACCTCACGGCCGGATCAGCAGGTGTTCCCGCCTTGTGATGTTTTCCAACAGCATCGCCGAACCGCGCACCACACAATGCAGCGGATTATCCGACACGACGAACGGAACGCCGACCCGCTTGGCCAATTCCTGATCGAGCTTGTGCAGCAGCGCCCCGCCGCCCGTCAGCATAATGCCCCGGTCGCAGATGTCGTTCGACACCTCCGGCGGCAATTCCTCCAACGTCCGCTCGATGAATTCCGCCATCGCGTCCACCGGCTCATCCAGCGCTTCGGCGATATGCTGCGGCGTCAAAACGGTGCTCTTCGGCTTGCCATTGCGCAGGTCGCGTCCGCGAATGTGGATCTCGCTCGCCAGCCCATTCATCTGCCGCGACGCCGATCCCGCCTCGATCTTGATCCGCTCCGCATTGGCCTCGCTGATGAGCAACTGATGCTCGCGCCGGATGTAGCGGATAATCGCTTCATCCATCGCGTTGCCCGCAATCCTGAGCGACCGCGCCTCGATCACGCCACCTAGAGAGAGAACCGCGATATCCGTCGTCCCGCCACCGATGTCGACCGCCATCGATCCCACCGGTTCGTCAATCGGCAACCCCGCACCCAGCGCCGCGGCCACCGGCTCTTCCACGATGTAAACCTTGCGCCCGCCCGCCTGCACCGCCGTCTCATAAACCGCGCGCCGCTCCACCGGCGTCGCCCCCGCCGGCACGCAGATCAGAATGCGCGGCCGCCGCAATCCGAGAAACGTCGTCCGCGTCCGCCGGATGAACTGGCGCAGCATCTCTTCCGTCGCCACGAAATCCGCGATCACGCCATCGCGCAGCGGCCGGATTGTCTCGATCGACCCCGGCGTCCGCCCCAGCATCTGGTGCGCCTCATGCCCGACCGCCAGCACGTGCCGGTGCCCCGGACCCGTCCGCACGGCCACCACCGATGGCTCGTCGATCACCACGCCGCGCCCCATCACGTGCACGATGGTATTCACCGTGCCGAGATCGATGGCGATGTCTTCGCTGAAGGAGCTGATCGTGGGCAAACGCATTCACAAGTACTCTGGTCGACACCGGTGCCGCCGCTCCACTTCGGAGCACGGCACACAACAAGATGTTGGCTGAGCAAACCCCATGCCGCCCCCATCCCCATGCTGAAACGCGAAACGGGACCGGCAGTGCCCTCGCTGATCCCCGGCGTTCACCCATCCCTAGCGCGTTGGGACCGTGTGCGCCAGATCGCACACGCCGTCATAAACCTTGTTACGGAAAAGGAATTTCTAGTCCGGACAGCAAAACGGGCGGCCCTGGGCCGCCCGTCCGCCGTCGCGCGTATTGAAACGCCGATCTAGAGTTGCGCCTGCGCCACTTTCTGGCGCTTGACCATGAGCTTGTTCAGCGCCGCCACATAGGCCTTGGCCGACGCGACCATCGTATCGGTATCGGCCCCGCGTCCGGTCACGACCCGGCCCTCTTCCTCCAGCCGCACCGACACTTCCGCCTGCGCGTCCGTGCCCTCCGTCACCGCGTGCACCTGATAGAGTTCGAGCCGCGCCGTATGCGGCACCAGCATCTTGATCGCGTTAAAGGTTGCATCGACCGGCCCGTTGCCCTGCGCCTGCACGGTGGTTGACACGCCGTCGATGTCCATCGTCAGCGTCGCTGCCTGCGGCCCGACAGTACCCGCGATCACCGTCAGCGAGGCAACCTTCATCCGGTCGTGCGCATGCGCGATCTCGTGATCGACCAGCGCTTCCAGATCCTCGTCGTAGATGTGCTTCTTCCGGTCGGCCAGCGCCTTGAACCGGTTGAACGCATCCTCGAACGCATTCTCACCCAGTTCAAAACCCATCTCCCGCAACTTGGTGCGAAACGCATTGCGCCCCGAATGCTTGCCCATGACGAGCGACGTCTTCGCCACGCCCACCGATTCCGGCGTCATGATCTCGTACGTCTGCTGATACTTGAGCAGCCCGTCTTGATGGATGCCGCTCTCGTGCGCGAACGCGTTCCGCCCGACGATCGCCTTGTTGTACTGCACCGGGAAGTTCGTCACCGCCGACACGAGCTTGGAGGCCCGCGACAGCATCGTCGTATCGATCCGCGTCTCATACGGCAGCACGTCCGAGCGCGTGCGGATCGCCATCACGACCTCTTCCAACGCCGCGTTACCCGCCCGCTCGCCAATCCCGTTGATCGTGCATTCGATCTGCCGCGCACCAGCCCCCAGAGCCGCCAGTGAATTCGCCACAGCCAAGCCCAGATCGTTGTGGCAATGCGTCGAGAACACCGCTTTGTCGGAGTTCGCCACGCGCTCGCGCACCGCCTTGAACATCTCATAGTATTCCTGCGGCGTCGCGTAGCCGACCGTATCCGGCAGGTTGATCGTCGTGGCGCCGGCCTTGATCGCCGCATCCACGCACTGGCACAGATAATCGATCGGCGTCCGCGTCGCGTCCATCGCCGACCATTCCACGTCGTCGACGAGATTGCGCGCCCGCGCTACTGTCGCCGTGATGATCTCCAGCACTTCCGCCTGCGTCTTGCGCATCTGGTATTCCAGATGGATCGGCGACGTCGAAACAAACGTGTGGATGCGCCCGCGCTTCGCGTGCCGCACGGCCTCGCCCGCCCGGTCGATGTCGGCGTTGATGGCCCGAGCCAGCCCGGCGATCGTCGCATTCTGCACGCGCTTGGCAATGGCGCTCACCGCATCGAAGTCGCCCTCCGATGCAATCGGAAACCCCGCCTCGATGATATCGACGCCCATCGCATCGAGGCAGTCGGCCACTTCGAGCTTTTCTTCATATGTCATGGTCGCGCCGGGGCACTGCTCCCCATCGCGCAAGGTGGTGTCGAAAATAACGACGCGGTCGGTCGTGGCGGTCATGATGTGCAGTCCTTAAGTTTTGGGTCCCCGCGGCGCGCTGCGCACTCTTGGGGGCGGCTGATCCTGTGGCTCTCGTGTCGTCTCCCCCTAAGCCCCTGCCGCGCGTCGCCCGCACGGATCAGGACCGGCTCAGGGGCCGGTAAGGAGCAGCAGCGAAAGGAGACCGGTCCCGGCATGGCCGTTCGCACCCCGCAGCAGGGCTGCGGAGCGGCGGACAAAGCCGGTACGGGGGGCGTGAAATGCCATCGCCTCTAAGGTCTCGGGTCCAAACTGCGCCAACAGGTACAATATGGGGAAATGGTTGACAATGCGCTGCAACGGCGCGCGCCACCCTACCTGCTTGGATTATAAGTGCTTTGACCCGCGTCAGGCCGCCGTCAGCCGCCCCCGGCTAGGGTCAAACCATGCCCGGGGATACCCCCGGACCGACGATCCGACTTGAGGCCAAAGCGATGACCGACCATGCCGCCGTCCCCCGCTATTCACTGTCCATGATCCGCCTGCACTGGCTGACCCTCATCCTCGTGGTCGCCGCCTACTGCTTCATGGAATTCCGCGAGATCTTCCCCCGCAACACCCCCGGGCGCGAGTTCATGAAGGCGACCCACTACTCGATGGGTCTCACCATCTTAGGGCTAACCCTCGCCCGCCTGATCATAAAGTTCACCGGCAAACCCGCCCCCGCCATCACCCCCGCGCCCGCCCCCTGGCAGCACATGGCCGCCAAAGCCGGCCACGCCGCGATCTACCTCTTCCTCATCGCCATGCCGCTCATCGGCTGGGCCACGCTCTCCACCGAAGGCGACGCGGTCATCTTCTACGGCCTCGAAATCCCAGCCCTCCTCGGCCCCGACAAAATCCTGTCCGGCCGCCTCGAAGAGCTCCACGAAATCGGCGGCAAAATCGGCTACGTCCTGTTGGGCGGCCACGCCCTCCTCGCCATCCTCCACCACGCCGTCTTCAAAGACACGACCCTCATCCGCATGATGCCGAAACGGGCGGGGTGAGGACGCGGGGCGCGCGCGCGTCGGCTTTCCAAGGCGAAGCAGACAGTTCGGTTCGGAAGCAGATGGCAACTGCTGACCCGAAGCGGTCCTGAGCACCTGCAACAAGGATGTTTCCAAATCGGCTAACTGGCAGACAATGCGAGCATTTTCGGGACAGGGCCGTCCCCCGGGGCAATCCTGGATCGTCGAGGACGAATACCTTTCGCAAGCCAACCTTCGATCGGTTATTTTTAGAAAGTTCTCTTTTCCGTTTCAGTGCTCGCGGCTACGCGAGCGCGGTGGGCGCGTCGATTTGGACAGAAGCTGGGTCGCAGAGAGCAGTTCATGGACGAGCGGATTGGGGAAGCGTCGCTCTCGCGTGATGGCGTAGAATCGCTCCTGCAATTCCGGAACGCGGCATCGCTCCACCAGTTGACCCGAACTCAGTTCGGCACGCACGACCACAGGCGGCACGAGCGTCAGAGCTTGGCGGCTACCGGCAAGCAAGCGTAGCATCGACATGTCGTCGGCTTCCGCAATGATCTGAGGCTCGATCTTATGCTGCGCCATAAGCAGATCGAACGTCACGCGTATGTTGCTCTGGGAACTGGGCACCATAATGGGCATTTTGCGCAGTACGTCCGGAAACTTCACGCGGCCTCGGCCATCTTCAGGCCGACCGATCACGCTAACGCCCTGTTGGTGGACGAGCGTGCTGTGCCATCCCGTCTCGGCTGCATGGGGAGCCGGGAGATTTGCCAACACGATATCGAGCGTGTGATCGCGCAACCCTGACAGCAAATCGTGCAAGGATGCCGAGCGCAGCTCTATTTCGACATCCAATCGGCCGAGCAGTGGTCGCAGAAATTCGAGCTGAAAGTTCCGTGAGAGAGTGGCCAGTGCTCCGACGCGGATGGAAAGCACGGGTCGCGTAGTTTTGCGACTGAGCGTGCGCGTGAGTTCACTTGCCGTTTTGAAGATAACCTCGCAGTGATCGCGAACCACGCGACCGGTCTCTGTGAGAATGAGTTGCCGCCGTTCGCGCATGAACAGCGGACTGCCGATGCGCTGCTCCAGTTCTTTGAGCTGAATGGACAGCGTCGAAGGCGAAACATTCAACTGTTTGGCCGCGGCAGTCAGCCCGCCAGACTGGGTGATGAGCCAGAAGATGCGCAGATGGTGAAAATTGAAAGTCAGCACGGATGAAGCCTCCATCTGGCGGAAGATTGCTGGAGACCGGCTGTCGCAGCTCCGATGTTGCCCGCAACGGCGGCGTCATAACTCATTGATTTCGCTTTGTCTCATGCCTGATAGTTTTACTAAGTCAAACGAATTTATCTAGTATTTGTATTTTTAGAAGAAAAGGCAAGCTGGTAGCAGAGCCGCATCACTCATCCAGACCTGGAGACAGAGATGTGGAACGCACTCATTCCCTTCCTTCCGCCTGCGGCCTTGGCCCTGGCCGCGATCGTGGCGGCCACCGGTAAGCAAAGGCGACCCCGCGGCAGTTTGATCTTCGCCGAATTGGCAGCGCTGATCGCCGTTGCTGGATCGGTCGCTGCTGCATGGCTCCTCGCGCAACAAGGCGCCATGACGAGCGCCCTGGCCGGAATGCCCGGCATTGGCCTTTCCATCAGAATTGACATGGTCAGCGTCGTCATGCTGCTGCTCGTGTCATTCATCGGTTGGATCGTTGTGCGTTACTCCGCCAGATACATGGATGGCGAACCGCGGCAAGGCCGCTTCACCGCGCTTCTGTGTGCCGCTCTGACGTGCGTTCTGCTGGTGGTGAGCGCTGGAAATCTGGTTCAACTTGTTGCGGCGTGGATCGCGACTGGTTACTTCCTGCACAAGTTACTCTTGTTCTACCCGGACCGCGTTGCAGCGGTGCGCGCTGCGCGCAAGAAGTTCGTCGCGGCCCGCCTGGGAGACGTCTCACTCCTGGCGGCGGCGTTGGTCCTGGCTGTCGGCTACGGCACCACGGACATCGCGGGTATATTGGCGGCGGCTCGCTCCGGAGAAGGTGGGCCGTTTGCCATGGGTGCCGCCGTTCTGATCGCGCTCGCAGCCGTTCTTAAGTCGGCCCAGTTTCCCCTGCACGGCTGGCTGACAGAAGTGATGGAAGCCCCGACTCCCGTGTCCGCACTGCTGCATGCCGGCATCATCAACGCAGGCGGTTTTATCCTGATCCGCTTCGCCGACGTGATGCTGATGGCGCCCGGCGTGCTGGCGGCTCTGGCCTTGCTCGGCGGGTTCACGGCTCTTTTCGGTGGGCTCGTGATGCTGACTCAGCCGGCGGTCAAGACATCGTTAGCCTGGTCGACCGTGGCCCAGATGGGCTTCATGATCTTCCAGTGCGGACTGGCGCTCTTCCCGCTGGCGCTGCTGCACATCGTGGCACACTCGCTCTACAAAGCACATGCCTTCCTGGCGTCGGGCTCGACGGTCGAGTTAATTGCCGCGAACCGTCGGCCAGGCCCTGTGGCCGTGCCCAACGCCGCGGCGATTGCCAAATCCTTCGCCGTTGCGCTCGCCATGTATACGCTTGTTGGGCTCACCTTTGGCTTCGCCGACAAGTCTCCACAGGCAGTGGCACTTGGCGCCATCCTCATCTTCGGCGTGGCGTATCTGCTCGTGCAAGGGCTGGCGGACGCCGCGCCGCGGCAACTGACGCAGCGCATGGTGGTCTATTCCGCTGCTGCGGCGGCTGGCTACTTCGCACTGCAGACCGGTGCAGTCTACGTCACGGCTGGAACGCTGCCCGCGACGCCTCCGGCCGGACCGCTCGATTGGGCCATGATCGTGATCGCGCTTCTGACCTTTGGGTTCGTTGCTCTCATCCAGTCAGCCTTCCCATTGTGGAGCAACCATCCTGCGGCTGCAAGCCTGCGCGTGCACCTGTCCAATGGTCTCTACGCCAATGCCTATGTCGATCGACTGCTCGGAGGCTGGTCAACCAGCCGGCGGGTCTAAATCTCTTGCCGAGAGGAGCAAAGCCATGACCACCACGTCGCAAATTACGCCCCTTCAGAGCCGCATCTTGTCTGACGCTGCCGAAGCGGCCGTGCGGGCCATTCCCCCCGCTTGGCCGCTTTCGGCGACTGTCGCAGTGAACCCGTACCTCGGTCAGACGGGCGAGGATCTCGCACACGTTGCAGCGCGGTTGGCGCGTGTATCCGGGACACCGGTAACGATGCCTCGCGCCTACTACAGCGAGCGTATTGCTTCCGGTCGGATTACCGATGATGACTTAGCCGCAGCGCTTGCCATGCAGTCTTCACAACTGCGGCCGGGTGATGTCGCCGCCCTGAAGGCTGCCGCTACCGAGCCGGGCGAACTTGTGCGCCCCGTGCCTACGGTCGCCAAGCTTGCCGCAGGCGTCAGCGGCACTGACTGGCCGGGCCTTATCAGCGAACGGCTCGGAGCGTGGGCCGCTGCCTACTTCGACGACGGGCAAGCGCTCTGGGCCGCACCGCGGGCGAAATCCGCCTTTGCAGCTTGGCGTACATTTGCCACGCAGGACCTCACGCCGGAAATTATCGGCCTTAAGGGCTTTGCCTCTACCGTCGCGGATGCCCCAGACGACGCCAGCCTCGCCATTGTGCGGGCAGCAGCAACGTTGGGGCTGAAGCCCGCTGCTCTGGAGACCTACTTCCACAGCCTGCTGATGTCCCTCGGTGGATGGGCTCACGCCGCCCGCTACCGGTTGTGGCAAGCCGAGCTTGCAGGATCGACCGACACCACCCTCGTCGAGCTCCTGTCCATCCGGCTGGTGTGGGAAGAAGCGCTGTTCGTGCAGTATCGCGCGCAGGTCGAGGCGGCGTGGTTGGAGGCGTGCGACGCCCATGAGGCCCTGCTGGTTCCGACACGGTCGCAGGTGGTCGACGTCATCCTGCAGGAGGCAGCCGAGCTTGCCGCGCAACGTGCGCTCGTCGGAACCATGGCGACGCGGCCCGACAAGCCGAAAACCGCCCGCCCTTCCGTGCAGGCGGCATTCTGCATCGACGTGCGATCCGAAGTCTTCCGGCGTGCTCTGGAATCGGTCAACCCCGGCATCACCACGCTGGGCTTTGCCGGCTTCTTCGGCGTGGCGACGTCGCATCGGCGATTTGCGTCCGACGTGCCCGAGCACCGGTTGCCCGTCCTTCTCAATGCGGGCGTTTCCAGCTGCTCCGGCGACACAACGGATTACGATGAGGATCAGAAGACCCGTATTGCCGCCCGCTCTTTGCGCGCCTGGGGCCGCTTCAAGCTCGCCGCCGTGTCGTCGTTCGCCTTCGTCGAGGCGACGGGTCCGGTCTACGTGGCGAAGCTGCTTCGCGACTCACTCAGTCTCAAGGCGTACAAGGCCCCGAACGATCCTGCGCCCCGGTTGGCGCCAGGTCTCGATCTGGCGGCGCGCACAACGGCTGCGGAAACGATTCTTCGCGCCATGTCGCTGACAGAAAACTTCGCGCGTCTGGTGATCGTGGCTGGCCACGGAGCCAATGTCGTCAACAACCCGCATGCCAGCGCGCTCCATTGCGGTGCTTGTGGCGGCTATTCTGGCGAGGTCAACGCTCGGCTTCTGGCCGGGCTCCTCAACGATAGAGCTGTGCGCGAGGCACTGGTCGACCATGGCATCATCATCCCATCCGATACGCACTTTGTCGGCGCATTGCACGATACCACCACCGACGAGGTCACGCTCTACGATCAGGACCGGCCGTCTCCGGCACATGCGTCGGACCTCGCACAGGCCAAGAGCTGGCTGGAGTCGGCCAGTACGCTTGCGCGTACCGAGCGTATGCTGCGTCTGCCCGGTGCGAGCGCAGAGCGCAGCGTGATCCGCCGGAGCCGTGACTGGGCCGAAGTGCGTCCAGAGTGGGGCCTTGCGGGGTGCAAGGCCTTCGTGGCCGCCCCCCGTGGCCGTACGCAGGGCCTCAGTCTGGAAGGACGGGCGTTTCTGCACGACTATGTTTGGGCGCAGGATAAGGGCTTCAAGGTCCTTGAACTCATCATGACGGCGCCCGTCGTGGTGGCGAGCTGGATCAGTTTGCAGTACTACGGCTCCACGGTCTCGCCAGAGACGTTCGGCGGCGGCAATAAGCTTCTGCACAACGTCGTCGGCGGCATGGGCGTCGTAGAGGGCAACGGTGGCGCGCTCAGGGTCGGCCTTCCCATGCAGTCGGTCCACGATGGCGAGCGCTTCATGCACGAGCCGGTTCGCCTTTCTGTGTGCATCGAGGCCCCGCGCGAAGCGATGACCGACATCCTGCAGAGACACCCGAATGTCCGGGCCCTCTTCGACAACCGCTGGCTCACTCTCTTCGCGATGAACGAAGCGGGACAAATCGCATGGCGATACACCGGAAACCTGCAATGGACCGGGGTGGGCGAGCAGGCGGCGGTGGCAGCCGTTCCGTTGCGGGCCGTCAGCTGAATTCTCTCCGCGCCCAACTTCTACAGACCAATAGGCCGGGCGGCAGTTGCCGCCCGGCCACCCAAACCGCTCCCCATAGGATCAACCATTATGCAAGCTCAACCGACGCGCCTTTCCCATCTCGATGTCTTGGAGTCGGAATCGATCCACATCCTGCGCGAGGCTGCCGCACAGTTTCGCAAGCCAGTGCTTCTCTATTCGATGGGCAAAGATTCAACGGTGCTCCTGCATCTTGCGCGAAAGGCATTCTGGCCGTCGCCAATCCCATTCCCTCTACTGCATGTCGATACGACGTGGGAGTTTAAAGACATGTACGCCTTCCGGGATCGCATCGCTGCGCAAGACGACATCGAACTTATCGTCTACGTCAACGAAGCGGGACTGGCCCGTGGTATCAACCCGTTCGATTTCTCACCGTCGACATACACCAACGTTATGAAGACCGAAGCGTTGCGCCAGGCGCTCGACGAACACGGATTCGATGCAGCCTTCGGCGGCGCGCGGCGGGACGAAGAAGCAAGCCGGGCCAAAGAACGTGTCTTTTCATTTCGCACCGCCGATCACCGTTGGGATCCGCGGCACCAGCGACCGGAAATGTGGACGCTACTCAACGGCCGTCTGGCCGCCGGACAATCAGTGCGCGTGTTCCCCCTGTCGAATTGGACCGAACGGGACGTCTGGCGCTACATTCTCCGCGAGAACCTCGATGTCGTTCCTCTCTATTTTGCATCCGAGCGCCCGACGATCGAACGCGACGGGATGGTGCTGGTGCCCGAGGGTGAAGGGCTTGGTTTGCGCCCCGGTGAAGAATTGAAGATGCGCCGCGTTCGGTTCCGAACGCTTGGCTGCTGGCCGAATACCGCTGCTGAACTCTCCGACGCTGCCGATCTTCCCGCTCTCGTCGCGGAAGTCTTGACAGCGCGCATATCAGAGCGGGCCGGGCGCATGATCGATCATGACGAAGTCGGCGCCATGGAAAAAAAGAAGCAGGAAGGCTATTTCTGATGTCGTCAGAAATGCACCCGGTCCGCTATGCGAGCATTCAGATCTTAGTGCCGGACCACGCGGTGAAAGACGCACTACTCATTTTACAATGCTACTCCTGCTCAACTTATCGCATTGATCAGTGCAGTGCAGCAAACGGCGAGGTCATGGCATGCACGGCACGTAGTAGTTCTGGACGGGCAACTCACGTTTCGATTTATGCAAAATGCTACGCTGCCCTCATGCCCACACTTATTGAGGAATTGCGGTCGTCCTTCGGCGATTCAGCGGTAATGGGGACTTCCACGTCAGCTTTGTGACGCAAGATTATCGAGCGGGGCACAGATGAGAACTGCAGTGCATCAGTCGATGAAATGTGAATGGTCGCTCCTGGCCCATCACTGCCATGGCGCACATGGCCACTTTTGATCGTAGAACAGACTTCACGTGTCGGCTTGCAATGTTGCGACTTCATAGCCGTCTGATTTCCGCTTTCTCTGCAAAGCAAAATACGAAAAATCTTATCCCCGCCCCTCATCCCCTCCCCTATCCTCCCTTCCATCCCACCGCATTCGGCAGGGAACAGGCTCGAGCTGGGATCCTGTTTGCGGAGAGGGAGCGGAACGGAGTGCCAGCTGGGT
>PERL01000026.1 GCA_002928735.1 Hyphomicrobium sp.
ACGCGTTCGTCCTCGGTTCCTGGTTCAGGGGCACAAGGACCCGCATCCATGAGGCGCGGTGCCCGTGTTCGGGGGTGTGTCTAGTGGCTTCAAATGGCGAGTTCAAGCCCTAAGCGGCACTGAAATCGTGCCCGTGCGAGGGGATTTGGACCGATCGCTTGAGACCGCCCCGCCGCCCGGCTGAGTGGTGCCGGACAAGGTGCGCAGAAGGGCGCGCGGAGGGGGGCGTGGAGGCCTTAAAGTTGCGGGGGCCAAAAAAGTAGAGACCGGCGACGCCGAGGCGGCCGCCGGTCTATGTAGGTCGTCAGGGTTCTGCTCAGTACGGGGCGGTGACTTTGACGCTGCCGCCATGCTGCTGGCTGTCCTCACCATAGCGGCCTTCATAGTTCAACTTGAAGTTCACGCCAGAGGTCATGAGGACATAGAGGCCGGCTTCGACATCCGCGGCGACCTGATCGAACTCGCCGGTCACGTCGAACGGACCGACGCCTGCCGGTGCAGAGGCGAAGTTGGCCGCTACCCCGGTCTTGTTGTCATCGAAGATGATGACGCCGGCGCGGGCGTAGGGGCGCAGGATCGTACCATCGGCAGTGCGGGTCTGACCGCCGATTTCCAGGCCCGGCATCACGCTGAACAGCCATTCGTCGGATGAGGCGATACGCAGGTTGGCGGCGCCGGCCCCGGTTTCGGTGTATCCGCCGAGGTCAATATAGGTGGCGGCGAGATCGATCATCGGCTTCCAGTACCAGGGCCCCATTTCATTGAGGTAAGTCAGGCGCAGACGCGACGTTCCGGACCACACATCCTGATCGCCCTTAGCGGTCTCCATGCCGGGGCCGAGATTGACGTAGCGTGTGTGCTCGTAATCGGTATAGCTGCCGGTGAGGTTGAGGTAGGCGTTGACCGGGCCCCACTGGTTCTTGATGACGGTGCCGAAGTTGAAGCGATCGCCGTCGCTCTTGGCCAGACGCTGGGCGGTGTCGAACGTGTCGGACGAAATGCTCTCGTAGCCCAGCGCGAAGCCGAGGCGGACTTGATCGGAGAGGGCGCCCTGGATGCCACCCAGGACTTCGTAGCCCGTTTCTTCATTGCCGGCGCCAGCGGTGGTGGCGTCGCGGTCGAAGCGCCGGGCGCCGATCTTGGCGTAGTAGCACTGGCCTTCCCGCGTGTAGGCGTATTCGCCTTCGCGCTCGGCGCATGACAGCATGGTGTTGCCGACGCTTAAGTTTGATTTGGCGGTGTTGGCGGTCTGACCGGTTTGGTTCTGCGGGATCAGTCGGTTGAGAGCCTTGGCCGCTTCAGCCGGGTTGTCCGCTTCGATACGCAGCGCATCGATGAGGGGGGTCAGAGCCGCGACATCCTGCTCTTCGATGGCTTCCAGCGTGGTGCCGACGGAGGCGATGTTCTGGGCGCTGCCGGCCGCGCCGCTGGCGATGGCGCTATCGACGGCGGCTTCGACGATGTTGTCGATCGGCTTAGCGGTGGCCAGCAGGTAAACGTCGGTTTCGTTGCGGAAGTCGAGCGCGAAGTCGAAGCCAAGCGTGCTCTCGACCTGGAGGTTCTTCGGCACGACGCTGAGCCCTTCGTCGGAGGCGCCTTCTTCCGCCGAGACGATGAGATATTCCTTGGTTGGATAGAGGCCTTCGTCGCCTTCCGGCTCGCCGGATTCGATGTAGACGATGTTGGGAACGATGACACCGGCCAATTCGGCCGAACCGTCGATGTAGAGGCGGTCGGAAGTGTATTTGCCCTCGTCGTCGATATCCACGACGAAGCGGCCGTCGGCGGTCTGGACAAAGTTGCCGACAATTTCGATGTCCCTTGCGACGCCGATGCCGCCGGGGTTCAGGATGCCGGCGTTGGTGAAGAGCGTATTTTCAGCAGCGTCGCTATAGACACCCCGGGCATTGAACACGCCGTCTTTTTCGTTGACGAAGGAGTTCAGGCCGCCGCCGAGATCGATCACGCCTTCGATGGTGCCGCGGTTGACGATCTGGTCGTCGCCCGAGCCTGAGACGATGTCGCCAAGGATGAATGCGCCCTTCTCGTTGTTGAGCGTCATGTCGCCGGCGATGAATTCAACGTTGTATTCTTCGACAGTCCATTCACAATTGTCATTGTAGCACTGATAATTTGGTTCGGTGAACGTCAGCGTGCCTTCGAAGACGGAGACGGCCAAACCGTTGAGCTCCGTGATTGTGCCCTTGTTGGTCAGCTCGTTCGTATCGCCGCCGACAAAAAGAACGCCGGACGCGCCGTTGAGGATTTCGTCGCCGCTTTCAGTCTCGTCGAAGCCGAATTCGCGCGGGCCGGTGCCGCCCTGGACCTTGGAGCCGGCGCCGACTTCCACAGACATAGCAATCGGAGCGTCACCTTCGTCTTGGCCGCCATCTGGGGCTGCGACGATGCCATAGCTGTTCTCGCCCGATGCGGTCACGTCGCCGGAGACCTTGATCGACACGTTCGAGTTGCCGGAGGCGACGATGCCCGTGCTGTTGTCGCCCGAGACAGTCACGTCGCCGGAATAGTCGACACTGGACGAGCCGTGGTTATTGGTGACGTCGATGCCAACCGAGTCGTCGCCGGTGAGCGTGATGTTGCCGGAGCCTGTGACGGAGACGGTGTCGGCTGGGACGATCGCGGCCTGTGCCGACTGAGTATTCTGTGAGTCACCTTCATCACGTTCGTCGTAGAACTCGCTGTGCGCGAGGATGGCATTCACCCCCGAGGCGGTGGAGCTCAGAGCGCCATTGTTGGTGATGGAGATCGACCCACCATCCGTCGCCTCAGCGACGAGCATTTCAGCGTCATCCAAGAGCGTGGCCAGGCTGCCGGTGTTGGCGATCGTGATATCGCCGCCATTACTGGTGAAGCCGGCGATTGCACCGTAGCCCGCGGTGATCTTGCCCGAGTTTGTAATATCGATGTTGGAACCGATACCCTCGGCGTAGATGCCCGTGCCATCGGCGAGTTCGCCGCGCGCCACCTCAGAATATGTTCGGCCTTTGATATCGATTTCGCCGGAATTCGTGATCGTGATGCTCTCGCCAGGTTCAACGACAGGGGAATAGTTCTGCCCGTCCCATACCCAATTTGAGAAACCGGAGAAGGCGCTGATCGCCGAGTCGATATAGCCTGACGACTGAATTTTTCCGGTGTTCTGAATGTCGACTTTGCCACCGCTGGATCCGGCATGAATGCCGATGAGGTTGCTGCTGCCGCCTTCTTGCGCGCCGTCGCCGTAGCCGAGTTTCAAATCGCCATTGTTGATGATTTTGACGTCGCCGCCGTCGGGGTCGAATTGGTCGTCGTTCACACGGCTGCCGGAAATACCGGCGATGGCGGCATTGTCTGCAACGGTGACGTTGGCATGGTTGGTGATGGTCACGTTGCCGCGTACGGAGCCCCCGCCGATGGCGGCACCGTCGCCATCCTGGTAGCGATCGCCAGAGCTATACGTTCCCGTCTGCGTGATGGCGGCTGAGGTTTTGTTACCGGCGGTGCCGTTGGTGATGGTGATATCACCTTCGAGGCTTTCTGCCAGAATGCCGAAGTTGCGATTGTTGCCGGCTGTGGTGATCAGGCCGGTGTTGGTGATTGTGACGGCGCCACCGGGCGTCTCTTCTTCTTCCCATTGGCCGGTGGGTTCGCCATTTTCATCGTACAGTTGGACATGTTCACGCCAGCCCGTCGATGCGAAGATCCCGTAGCCTTGGATCTCGTCGTCGTATTCATTTCCTTCAACCCCGGAGGCAGGGATCGATGTGGCGGAAATGCTGCCGGAGTTGGTGATGGTGACGGACCCGGCGGGCGAGAGGCCGGCAAGTGTTGGGAAAGCCACGGCCGTGGTGGCCAGACTGCCGGAGTTTGTGATTGAAACGTTGCCACCGCCCACTGTTCCGTCTGCATTGTAAAACGGGACAGGGCCGTATTCTTCGTCGAATTCAACGACCGCAAGGCCAGCGATCGCGGGCATGTCATCAGACGAAATGCTGGCTGCGTTGTTAATCGTGACGCCAGCGGGATTGATAACGAAGATCTCTGGGCCATCGGCCAGAGCAAAGGTCGGAGCGCCGAAGTTGATGCCCGCAGTCAACGACATGGCGAGCACACTCGCCCGCCGCAAATGAATGCCCAACCGCCTCATGATTGCCCCCCGAAATGCTTAAAATAATTGATGTATCATTAATCCGTATGCGAGCCGAACTCAATAGCCGTATGCTGACGTTCAGCAGACGTGGCTCGAATGCGACAGTGTTTGCTAAGCGCCGTCAACCACTACCGAATCCGATCTTACCCGCCAGGATTGCGGGATAAGCCTGCGTACAACCAAATTAGATTGCATGGGAAATGATTGGAGCGGACGATGGGAATCGAACCCACGTATGCAGCTTGGAAGGCTGCCGTTCTACCATTGAACTACGTCCGCAGGGCCGGGCCTGGCCCGACAGGCACGTGATAGCCGCTTCCGGTGGCGCTGTGAAGGCCGCGCGGGTGACGTGCGGAATGCTTGGGGCTAGTCTCAGCAAATCGCGAGTCCCCTTATCAAGAGGCAGCCATGAAACTTGTATCGACGACGCAGGATACCGTTTTGCGATTTGGCGTCGGTGTGTTCTCGCTGGGGAAGGTTTTGGTGGCGGAGATTGAGACTGGAATCGCGGCGGTCCTTATCGGAGAGGATCCAGCGGAGCTGTTGGCCGATCTTGGGGCGCGGTTCCCTGGGATACGGATCGAACGGGGCGCCCTGGCTCTCGATGCCGTACTGGCGGCAATTGAGCGCCCGGCGCGCGGCTTCGACGGAACACTCGCGCTGAGCGGGACCGGCTTTCAGCGGCGGGTTTGGACAGCGCTGACCGCGATTCCGGCTGGCGAGACTCGCACTTACACGGAGGTTGCGCGGGCCGTCGGCGCTCCGGCGGCCGTGCGGGCGGTGGCGTCCGCCTGCGGGGCCAATCCCATTGCTGTGCTGATCCCGTGCCATCGCGTGGTGCGCGGCGACGGGTCGCTTGGGGGCTACCGCTGGGGCGTTGAGCGCAAGCGCGCGTTGCTCGACCGGGAGCGCGCGTCGGCGCTGGCCGCTTAGTTCTTTTTTGTCGCTTTGTCGTCGCCGCGGCGGCAGGCGTCGATGCGCTCCATGAGCCAGCTCCAGGCCTCGTGCTCGCGGTCGCCGGCCGTCTTGTCGATGGCGATCTGGAGGTATTTCAATTCGGCTTCGACCTTGTCAGGCGGCAGCATGCCGAGGCGCGTCGACAGCACGGCGAGTTCAAGCACAGCGGCTTGGGCGCGGTTGAAGCCGGGCCAGGGTCGGTGCGAGCCGGAATGCACGATCTGGCAATGGAATTTCGGCCGTTGTTCGTGATCGGTCAGGCGATCAACCTTCAACTCCCAGTGGGAGACGGCGCTTTCGAGCCGGACGCCGTTGACGGTGTCGGCGGGAACGAGCGGCCAGTCGCGGCGGCCGGTGATGCACCCGGCGAAGATGCGCACATCGTCGACGTGGCTGGCGACCGCGAACGGGTTGACCATGAGATTGTCGAGCGTGCGGGAGGGGCGGAACGGCGCAACAATCCATCCCGATCCCTCGTCATCAATGAGACCCAGGGGCGCGATGTGCGCTTCACCCTTGGCGTTCAGGGTCGTCAGGAGCGTCTCCACGATCCTCGGCATCGCGCCTCTCCTTTTGTGCTTTGCGTTTTGCCTCACGAGCCGCGGTGACGGTGGACGCTTCCGGCGCATGCCGGATCAGGTCTTCGCTCTTCTCGTCGGCGGCGATGCCCCATTTGAGGGGATTGTCTTGCGCGTAGCGTTTGCCCAGCGCGCGGGCAATCTCGGCTTTGGCGAGTTCGTAGCCCAGATAGAACGCGTGGCTGCCGTCGGCTTCGACGCCGAGCTTGGGATAGAGGTCGAAGGGGTCGGTGGCGACGTGGTGGCCGTCGCGGTTGTAGATGTGGATGCCGTCCTCGGCCGCTTCGATGCGGAAATTGTTGTCGCGGACTTCGGTGGCCCACTTGGCGATCTCGTCGGGTTTGGCGGGATAGGGCACGAGGTCGTGCAGGGACAGGAGACCGCCGCCAAGGCCTTTGGGCAGGCTCTGATCCTCGCGGGCGCGGAACATGAGGCGGCGAGCGGCGTCGTGCTCTTCGATGGTGCGGCGGGTGTGGAGCGAGACCTGCACGATGAGCACGTTTTGAATGCGCAGTTCGGACGCGATGCCGAGCAGGGTTGCGGTGAGGCCCTGACTGTCGACGTCGGTCAATTCGGTTAGATTGCCGGTGCCCATGAGGATTTCCGTCTCGGGGCGCTGGCGGCGCAGTTCGGCGTAGCGCTCGATCGACGTGGTGAAGCCGAAGTGGATCGGATCGAGGATCGGATCGGCGATATGGGGGATGCCCTTTTCCTTGGCCTTGTCGATGGCACGGAGGAGCGAGGCTAAATCGCCGTGCGGTTTGGGGACGAGGATGGGGACGCAGTTGGAGCCGGCGACCGCATCGAGAGTATGCTCATCGAGGGAGAGTACGTAGTCTGCGCCGGCTTTGGCTGCGCGTGCGAGTTCGGAGACATCGCCGCTATCGACGGAGACTTTCAACCCGCGGGCCTGGAGCGCCGTGACGATCTCTTCCAATTGCGGGAAGGGAACGTCGGGCTGGCAGCCGATGTCGATGACGTCGGCGCCTTTTTCCGCATAGGTCAGCGCGCGGGCGACGATCTCGTCGATGGGAAGTCCCGGCGCGTCGATGATTTCGGCGAAGATGCGCAGGTCGTGTTTGGACAAGTCGGGCGGTTTACCGCCTTTGCCGAGATAGGCTGGCAGGTCGATCAGTTCGTCGGGGCCGCGCACGAAGGGCACGCCGTAGTGCTCTTTCAGCACGTCGAGATCCATGCGGACGCGGCCGGGGAGAATGACGCGGTCGGCTTCGATGGGGCCTTTCAGACGGTTGCGAATGATCGCGTCTGTCATCAGGGCGGCGACCTTGATGCCGATGTTGCGGACATGCCAACTGCCCTCCTCAAGATCGATCCCCTTGATCGTCTCGATAAGGCGGGGCTCGGCCAGATGGCCGGTCAGGAAGAGGAGCCGTTCAGCCATTTCTGCCGCGCATCGATTGCCCGTTCGAAGTCTTCGATCGTTTCGACCACGGTCGTGTCTTCGAACGATTTGAGCTTCTCTGTGTTTTCCAGATCGATGCGGCGCGGATAGACCTTCACCATCCCCTTGGGGGCTTCGGTGTCCATCTCGGGCGCGGTATCGCAGGCGAAGACGATGGCGGGGACGCGGCACTTGCCGGCCTGCGCGAAGACGTTGGTCGCAAGGTTGTCGGAGATGCCATAGACGCACTTGGCCACCGTGTTCGAGGTCGCGGGACCAAGGATCAGCGTGTGGTAGACGCCATAGTAGAAGTTGCCGACCGGGGCGGCGCTGGCGGTGCGATCTTTATAGATGCGCGAACCTTCGGCGAGCACGAGGTCCTGCTTGTACATGTTCAGGACTTCTTCGGCCGCGCTCGACAGGAAGAGATCGAGATCGGGCAGGCGCTTGATGAGGGCGAGCGTCTCCTTGACGAAGTGTCCGGAGCCGGTCAGCGCCCATCCCCAGCGGGGTATTTTTACGTCTTTGCTCATGGCGAGGGCCCTAACACGGGGGTTGTCTGGCGTCGATGGGTGGGTGGTGAAAAAGTCAATTGGGCTCGTTGGATGGCTGAACGAGGCTGGTCAAACGGGCGTCATCGCCCTCCCCGATCACCGACCATGTGAGGCCAGCGCGTTCCACGTAGGTTTGAAACAGCGGATCGACGATGCCGGTTCTGGTGAGGTCGTGCAGCGTAGCTTCAGGGTCGATCGCGCAGGTTTTGACGAGGGCGACATCCTTGGCGCCGGTCTCGGCTGCGAGCCAGGCGGCGAGGCTGTCGGAGGTCATGTCCCAGGATTTGGGGATGGTCGGATCGGCACCGGCCATGGTCGATGGCAGCCAGACGGGGACGAGGCCATTGACGCCGGCAAGGCCGAATTCTTCTTTGGAGGCCGCTGGGGCGAAGTGGGGCGATCGTGTGCAGATGACGTTGGCCATCTGATGCATCGCGAAGAGCGCGAGGCGGTGAGCAGAGGCGTCGTCGAAGCCGCTCTGGGTTTGCGCTTGCCGGATCTGATCGGCGAACTTGCCGCCACCGGGGACGACGATGACCGGCCGCTTGCGCTTGGCGACGGTATCCAAAACGGCCGTCAGCCGGCCGCTTTCCAGCAGACTGCCGCCGAGCTTCAGGATCAAAAGGCCTTGGGCCATCAGTTGCGGGTGCGGGTGATTTCGACGCCGCGGATGGGGCCGCGTTCCAGCTTCTCGACGAGGACACGCACGCCGCCGATGCGATGATCGCGGAGCAGCATGGCGGCCAATTCTTCGGCGAGCGTTTCGACGAGATTGATGTGGCCGCGGTCGATCAGGTGATCGATGGCGTCGATAATGTCGGTGTAGGACGGCACTTCCACCATTTCATCGACGGTGGACACAACGCCGGGGGCGAGGAACGCATCCACCGTCAGGCGGATCTGCTGCGTAACGCCCTTTTCTTCAGCGTAGATGCCGATATTGGCATCTTTCACGTAGTCTTTGACGAAGATTTTGTCGTCGGTGTGGGCGACCGTTGCGGGTACGGCGTGCATCGTGGCGGCGCCTGTGCGGCGGTCGGTCATGGTGTGGCCTCAAGGATGGCGTGGCGGGCTGAGGGGCAGCGCGCGAGGGCGGAGAGGTCGCGTGCAACGGCGCGCACGGCTTCTTCTTCTAGCGAGCCTTCGCGGACCGATCCAGCGCACAACGCGCCGCGGAAGCCCATGACATCCGGAGACAACGCCGCGACGGCGGGGATGTGCTGCAGACGGAGTGCGCCGGCTAGGCCGACGAACAGGTCCGCCGAGCGGGCGGCTGCGACGAAGCGGGCAATGTCGCCGGGGGCCATCACATCCAGCAGTGAGCGGCCGTCTTTCGTGGCGGTATCGAGCATGACGCCGGCGAAACCGGCGGATGCCATGGCGGGAATAAGGTTAAAGTCGGGGTCGCGGTCGGCAAGCAGCAGGCCAACGAGGCGTGCGTGGCCGAGCTGCAGTGTGCCGAGGGCTGCGATGCTTGCGGGCGGGTTGCCGCCAGAGAAGAAGCCAATTTTGACGAGGTCGACGCCGGTGGCGGCCATGGCGGTGGCGGCGGGACAGAGGATTTCGGGTCGAGGGACGAGATCGCCGATGGTCGCGCTGACAGGCACTTTGCCGGCGATCGCCTCGACGATGGCGCGCACGGTGTCGTGCGGAAGCGCGCCGAGTGCGCCTGCCGCGGGGTTCTTGCCATCGATGATCTCGGCGCCCGCCGCCATAGCGGTCAGTGCTTCGGCCACGCTCGTTACGCTGGCCAGGAAGCGCGGGCGACCGGAGGTGCCGGCCGGCATCGTCGTTATCAACCTTGTGTCGGTATCAACCTTGTGTCGGTATCAACCTTGTGTGACGCCCTTGGTCTGTCACGTCTCGGGCGTGCTCTCGAAGATACGCTTGAGTTCGGCTTGCACTTTATCGCGTTGGGTGCGGTCGGACGGGCTCAAGCGGACGCTTTCGTCGGCCTTGATACTCGCAGAGCCGGCGGCAAGGCGCAAGATTCGGGTGCCGAGCATGACGGCTTCGGTGCGGTCGTGGGTCACAAACATGACCGTGGTCGGACGGCTATTCCACAAATCGACGAGAAGCTCGCGCAGGCCCTGGGCGGTCGGATCGTCCAGCGAGACGAAGGGTTCGTCCATGAGCAGGATGTCGGGCTCTTGAATGAAACCGCGCGCCAGCGCCGCGCGGCGCTGCATGCCCAGCGAAGTGCGCTCGGGGTAGGCGTTTTTGGCTTCAGTGAGGCCGACGCGATCAATGATGGCGTCGACGTTGTTCTGGCGCGGATCGCCGTCGGGCAGCGAGAGCATCAGGTTTTCGCGGATGGTGCGCCAGGGCAGGAGCCGGGGCGTCTGGAAGATGAAGGTCATGCGCGGGTGGGCGGCGCCCAGATCGATGTCGCCCTCGTAATCGGTGTCAAGGCCCGCCACGATGTTGAGCAACGTGGATTTGCCGCAACCGGACGGTCCAGTGAGGACGACGAATTCGCGCGGGCTGACCTCGAAGGACACGTCGCGAAGCACGGTGTTTTCGTCGCGCCCGCCGATGGCGGGAAAGGTCTTGCGCTTGACGCGGATGCGCACTGGATTGCCGCTTGCCATCAACGCCGCCATCTCATGACCCGCGCCTGGAGCGGCTGCAGGATGCCGAATTCAACGATCTGGATGACGACGATGAAGGCCAGGGCGTAGGCCAGGATCGTGGGCACATCATAGTTGCCGAAGGCGGCGTGGATCTGGTGGCCGACGCCGGTGGCGTGACCGCCGAGCGCCTCGACCACGAGCACGATTTTCCAGACGAGTGCCAAACCGGAGCGCGCGGCTGCGGCGGCAAACGGGGCGAGTTGCGGCAGCGTGACGTGGCGGAGCGTTTTCCAGGGGCCGAAGTTGTAGAGCTTGGCCATCTCGGACAGATCGCGGGAGAGCTGGCGGGCGCCCTCGCGCATTTGGACCGCCACGTTGGGGATCTTGTTGATGGCGACCGCCATGATGGCAGTGAGTTCTGTGGTGCCGAGCCAGACATACGACAGCGCGATGATGACGAGAGCCGGCAGGTTGAGAAACAAGACAAGCCAACTGTCGAAGAACTGGTCGGCGCGCTTATAGGAGCCGATCGCGATGCCGATCATGGTGCCGATTAGCATGGCAAGAAAGAACGCGCAGGCGACGCGAACAAGCGTGATCGACATGTTCGACCAGAGGGCGCCGGAGGCGGATTCCTGACCCAAAACTTCCAGCACCTTCATGGGGCCGGGGAGATGGCGGCTATCTGAGATCATCGCAGCCAGCGACCACAACGCAACGAGCGTGGTGAGCGAGGCCAACGTCCAGAGCAGGCGTTCGGCGGTGGCGCCGGCGGGGGAGAGCTTACGCGCCGGGAGCATAGAATGCCTTGGGATCGAAGCGGGTGCCCTTACCGGCGAGTTCGGCGTCGCCGGCTGTGAGAAGGATGTCCATGATCTTTTCCGCCGACTTCATATCGGCCTCGCTCCAGTAGTCGCGGATGCCGGCGCGATAGCCCGCCTTGAGGCTGGCGAATTCCTTGTCATCGGCGGCTTTCATCATGGGACGCAGACGTTCCCAGGGGGCGTCGCTCTTGGCCAGCAATTCATTGGCTTCTCGGGCGGCGGCCAGCAGCCCGTTGATGGCGGGAAGAAGTTCGGCTTGCGCGCCTTCTTTCCAGATAAAGCCCACAAGCGCCGGCTGGGGATCGACACCCAGCGAAGTCATGACGTCCGACATTGAGATGAGGCGGCGGAAACCTTGGGCCTCGAGGCGGGCGGTAAACGTCCAGAAATTGAGAACCGCGTCGAGGCGTCCGTCCTTCAGCTGTTCGGTGAGCAAAGGTGCGGCGCCGTACTGGGGCTTGGCATAATCGGCGAGATCGGCGCCCAGTTCTTTTTGGGCATGGGCGCGCAACAAGAGCCAGCTCTTGTCGGTGGATGAGCCGGCCACGCCCAGCTTCTTATCCTTCAAGTCGGCGAACGTCTTGATGGGGCTGTCGGCGGGGACAACGACGGCGCCCAGCGCACCGGAGAACGGAGCGAATTTCACTGCTTCGCCCATGGCCCGCTGGCGCAGAGCCCATGGCCAATCCGTGACGACGACGTCCGCGCTGCCGCCATAAAGGGCGACGGGGCTCGATTGGTTGGTGGCCGTTTCGACGATCTCAAGCGCGACGTTATATTTTTCGTCGAGCTTTTCGGCTTGGATGGTCTCCAGGAGCCAGGCCAGCGTGCCGAACTTGACGGAGGCGACGCGGAGTTTTCGAGCGTCCGCGTGTGCGGCGGGCGAAAAGACCAGACCGCTTATACTGATGGCTGCAAGCCCGGAGAGGCCGGATGCAAGCAGGTCGCGGCGTGTAAGGCTCATGGTTTGGCCTCGGATTTCGTAGCGGGCGCCTCGGTGGCGGGCAGTTTATTCTTCATCAGCCAGCGCACGCCGCGTAGCCAGGATTCATCCGTATTGCCTTGAATGACCACGTTACCGGCGCGCTTCAATTGTCCGCTAGCGACGTCGATTTCCATGATGCGCATGTTCAGGAGCGTCTCGGAGGCTTTGTCAACGAGACCGGTGTACAGCACCTCGCCGTTGAGCTTCTTGGCCATATCGACTTCGCAGCCATTGCAGTCGACAAAGGGAGCCGCAGCCGCGATCTCTTTCGCGTAAGGTGCGGTGTCGATCAGTTCATGCACACCATCCTCAGAGAGGATTTTGGCGAGTTCATCGTTGATGACTTTGAGGCGCGCCTGCTCTGCCGGTGAGGGCTTGCCGGCGCCAATGAAGAAATCTTCTTCTTTTTTCTGCAGCACCAGATCGAAGGGCAACAGAACCGTCTTTTGAGCCGCGGCGGTGCCGGCAAAAGCTCCCAACGCCGTCATAAAAGCCAGAACCCCGCCTGTTGCGGCCCGCATCATCTTCGCTCCCGGTGCTTGGTGCGCTCCCGTCCCGGCTCGGCGGAACTCTGGCGCACCTTATTGATCTTTGGTCTTAACGTGGCAATGGCCCCCGCAGATTGCGAGGGCATTGCCGAACGTCCAGCATCAAATGTTCTAAAATTCCCGCGACCCGGTTCAACCCTGGCTTGACATTTGGGTCCGGATGGCGATTTCAGTACGGTATAAAGTAACAAAATGGAAACGCCCTGTGTCGCAAGCCACCCCTCCCGTCTCGCCAGCCCTCGTGGTGCGGTCGCCCCACAAGGCTCCGTGTCATTCGCTGCGCGCGTTGGGCCATAAGTCTCTGGGATTGTTCGCTGTTGTAGCGTCTCTGCTGGCTCCTGCCGCCGTTTGGGCTGGGGGACCTCCTGGAGTTGCTCCGGCTGAGACGGCCCCGGCTGCGGAGGCTCCGGCGGACGTCAAGACGCTGACAATGCTCATGGTCCGGCAGCTGCGGCCCGACCGTTTGCCGCCGCTGTCGCTGCTCGATCTGCCGCCGAAGGACGACGGACTGGCCGGCGCGCGGCTGGCGATCGATGACAACAACACGACCGGCAGGTTCCTCAAGCAGAACTTCACGCTGGAGTTGATCGAGAGCGAGGATCCGGCAGAACTGATCGCGGAGACAAAGAAGCGGGTCGAAGGCGGGCTTGGTTTCATCGTCACCGACCTCGACGCCAAGCCGACGATCGACCTCGCCGATGCGCTCAAGGGCCTCGATGCGGTGATCTTCAACACATCGGCCCCGGACGAAAACATCCGCGAAGAAGATTGCCGTGCGAATCTCAAGCATACGGCGCCCTCGCGCGCGATGTTGTCGGATGCTCTTTCACAGTATCTGGCCTGGAAGCGGTGGGGCAACTGGGTGCTGATCACGGGGCCGACACCGGAAGACAAGGCGTTCGCGGAAGCATTGCGCCGGTCAGCTCAGCGCTTTGGCATGAAGATCGTGGAAGAGCGGGAATTCAAATATGATCCGGGCAGCCGGCGCTCCGACGGCGGCTTTGAGCAGATCCAGCAACAGATCCCGACGTTCACTCAGAAGTTGCCGCCACACGATGTGCTTGTCGTAGCCGACGAGGGCGAACTATTTGGGGAATACTTCCCGTACCGGACGTGGGACGCGAAGCCCGTCGTCGGCACGGCTGGCCTGTTCCCCACGAGCTGGCATCCGGCGATCGAATTGTGGGGCGGGACGCAGTTTCAAAACCGGTTCAAGCGGTTGGCCAACCGCACCATGCGGCCGCTCGACTACAACGCCTGGATTGCTGTCCGCTCCATCGGCGAGGCAGCGACGCGCAAGCAATCCGTCGATCGCAAGGCGCTGATCGATTACATGCTGTCGCCGGAGTTCGAGCTTGCGGCCTTCAAGGGACGCAAACTCACATACCGCGCCTGGAATGGGCAATTGCGGCAGCCCCTCGTTCTGGCGACGGGCAAGATGCACGTGACCGTTTCCCCACAACCGGGCTTTCTGCATCAGTTTACCGAACTCGACACGCTTGGCATCGACAGGCCCGAAACCAAATGCCGGGCGTATCAGAAATGATGCGGTCTTACCGCTCGACGCGCTTCGGCCAACCCTCCCCATTTAGAGGATCGACCATGACCCTTCTGAAACATACCGCGGCGATCGCCGCACTCTCCCTGACGTCACTGGCGCTCGGTTCCGGTCCGGCTGCCGCCTACAAGGTGTTCATTTCCAATGAAAAGGAGAATACCGTTACGGTGATCGACAGCGAGAAGCTGGAAGTCGTTCACACCATCAAGACGGGCAACCGGCCGCGCGGCATCATTCTGTCGAAGGACGGCAAATGGGTGATCGTGTGCACGTCGGACGACAATCGCATGCAGGTTTTCGATGCGGAAACGTTCGCGTACGTGAAAGACCTGCCGTCGGGGCCCGATCCGGAACTGCCGATCCTGCATACATCGGGCAATCCGCTCTATGTGTCGAACGAGGACGACAACCTCGTCACCGTGGTTGATATCCAAAAGGGCACGATCATCACCGACGTTCCCGTGGGCGTGGAGCCGGAAGGCATGGGCATGAGCCCGGACGGCACCATTCTCGTCAATACGTCTGAAACGACGAACATGGCGCATTTCATCACCACGGACGGCTACAAGAATATCGACAACGTGCTGGTCGACAGCCGTCCGCGCGTGGCGGAGTTCAAGAGCGACGGGTCTGAAGTCTGGGTGTCGGCGGAGATTGGCGGCACCGTGACCGTGATCGATCCCAAGGATCGCAAGATTAAGGGCAAGATCACGTTCGAAATCCAGGGCATCACGAAGGACGCGATCCAGCCGGTCGGCGTGCGCTTCACGCAGGACAATTCGAAGGCCTTTGTGGCTCTCGGGCCGGCGAACCGCGTGGCGGTCATCGACGCCAAAACATACAAGGTTGAGAAGTACATTCTCGTCGGGCAGCGCGTGTGGAACCTCGGCTTCACACCCGACTACAAGCTGCTGTTCACGACGAATGGCACCTCCAATGACGTGACCGTGATCGATGTGGCATCGGAAAAGCCGATCAAATCGATTAAGACGGGCCGGTACCCGTGGGGTGTCGTGTCTGGGCTGACGCCGGTGAAGGCCGCCGAGAACGGCGCGCCGAAGTAAGCGGCGGGCGCGTCCGGCACACACCGGATGCGCGGCCGGTCTGACGCGACTTTAGCGCGAGCGAGGTGTTCCGTTGACGACAGTTCTTTCCAAGCAAGCGGATGGCGCGGGGGCACACGTGCCGTCGGCCGATGCGCTCATCGTCAACGGTGTCGGCCACAGCTTCGGCGACAAGCGCGTGCTGGACAACGTCTCGATCACCGTGCCGCGCGGGGCGTTCACCGTTTTACTCGGGCTCAATGGGGCCGGCAAGTCGACGCTCTTTGCGCTCATCACACGGCTTTACGACAACGTGTCGGGCGAAATTCGCATTCTCGGTCATGATCTGCGGCGCCGGCCGACTGCGGCGCTGCAACGGCTAGGCGTCGTGTTCCAGAGCCGGACACTCGATAGTGACCTGACGCTTGAGCAGAACCTCTTCTATCACGCGGCGTTGCACGGCATTCGGAAGGCGGAAGCGAAGACGCGTGCGGTGGAGGCGCTGACAACGGTTGGACTTGCCGACCGGGCGCACGAAAAAATCCGCAATCTGTCCGGCGGTCAGGCGCGGCGCGTGGAAATCGCGCGGTCGCTTCTGCACCGGCCCGCACTGCTGCTGCTCGATGAAGCCACCGTCGGGCTCGACATCGGGTCCCGCGAGAGCGTGCTGTCGATCGTGCGCGGGCTGGTTGAACGGGAAGGGATGGGCGTCCTGTGGGCGACGCATCTCATCGACGAGATCGCGCCCACGGATCGCGTGGTCGTGCTGCATAAGGGCCGCATTCTCTACACCGGCTCCGTGCCCGGGCTACTGGAGGTTAGCGGCCAGCCCAACATCCGCGAAGCGTTCCGGTCCATGACCGGGGCAAAAGACACTGCGGAGGCGGCATGAACGTCGATACCCCCATGCGCTCGTTTGAAGCCGAGGCGCCGCGCAAACATGGGCTTGGTGCCTATGGCGCTTGTTTTCGCGGCATCGTGTGGCGTGAGGTGCTGCGGTTCCTTTATCAGCGAGAGCGGTTTTTCTCCGCACTGGTGCGGCCGCTCGTGTGGCTGTTTATTTTCGCGGCGGGTTTCCGGCAGGTGCTCGGTGTTTCGATCATCCCGCCCTACACGACCTATGTGTTGTATGAGACGTTCATCACGCCGGGTTTGATCGGCATGATCCTTCTCTTCAATGCGATGCAGTCCTCGCTGTCGATGGTGTACGACCGCGAGACAGGGGCGATGCGCACGCTGCTCGTGGCACCGTTTCCGCGGTCGTTCCTACTGTTCTCCAAGCTGATCGGCGGCGTCGCGGTTGCCGTGTTGCAGGCCTACACGTTCCTATTGATCGCGTACTTCTGGGATATCACGCCACCATGGCATGGCTATCTTACGGTTCTGCCGGCTCTGGTGTTGTCGGGGTTGATGCTGGGCGCGCTGGCGCTGTTGATGTCGTCGCTGATCCGGCAATTGGAAAACTTCGCCGGGGTGATGAACTTCGTCATCTTCCCGATGTTTTTTGCCTCCTCCGCGCTTTACCCGCTGTGGCGCATCCGCGAGGGCAGCCCGCTTCTATACGAATTGGCGCGCTTTAATCCGTTCACGCACGCGGTGGAATTGATCCGCTTTGCGCTTTACGGCGAAATCGGCGCGAAGATCGATCCGACCATGACGCCGGTGTCCGCGGGCATCAGCATGGATGGCGTTCTCATTCCACTGGCATCGGGCGAACTGCTGGACCTAACGCACTTGGTGGTCGTTGTCACATGCACGGTCGTGTTCCTCAGTGCTGCCGTTTTTGCCTACAACCCGTCGAAGGGTTTGATCGCGCGGCGCGGTGGTCCGGGCGGAGGTAATGCCGGGTAAATGGCGCGGGTAACCCGAACCGATCTTTACTCTTGAAAGCATCGTACCCACGTGGGAAGCAGCGGGAAATGATCCCGCAGGCACGATAAGAAAAGTTAATTGGGAGAGGAAGTTTTGGTCATGATCCGTCAGAGCTTGTGCGCCGCGCTGTTGATGGCTGCAGGCGCGGTTGGCCTCGCGTCCGTCGCGCAGGCAGCCGTCGATCCGAAGAACCCGGACTGGCCTTGCGTGCAGAAGAAGGTCGAAAACCTCTCGCCAACGGCGATTTGGGATGGGCCGGCGATCGACGAGCATAAGAACTGGTTCAGTGCGGAGAAGATCCCGGCACTGGTGACTAAGCTCGCGTCGCGGCGCGTTCCGCTTGAGAAGGCGACGGCGGCGATCGACCAATTCGCAGCCTCGGTGCCGGAAGCCGACCGCGATGTGCAGTTGACCAAAGTCTTTGCGGGTCTGTTCGACACGGTGAACACACAGCGCCGCTCGATCATCGGCGGCATCGAGAAGTATCAGCGCTCGCAGAAGTCCAGGGCGCAAGAACTAGAGCAGCAGGGCGTAAACCTTGCCAACCTCAGGGGCGACATCGTTGTTGACGACACGGCCGCCGTTCCCGAAAGCGAAGAAGAGCAGAAGCTCTACTGGGCCGGCCGCATCTTCCAAGAGCGGCAAGCCAATATTCCGATCGCATGCGAATTGCCGGCGGTTCTCGAGGAGCGCCTGTTTGCGCTGACACAGCACATTCGCAGCAAGATGTCGAAGTAGGCCTCGCTAGGACGCGCAGAGTTGCAACGCCGCGTTCCACCCGGAGCGCGGCGTTTTCATGTGTTTCGTGCGATCAGGGAACGGGGGTGGCGGGGGTGAGGTCGTTGCCGATCGCTTGCCAGCCGTCGGTTCCGTCGGGGAACCAGTGCACCGCGGTATAGCCCCACGCGATGGCACGCTTGGCCGCGTTCCACGACATCCAGCAGTCCTTAAGACAAAAGAAGACGACGGGCTTGGACGGATCGTTAGCGGTAAGTTTTTCCAAGCGAGATTTGAAGTAGGTCTCGAATTCGGGCGAGAGAACGCCGTAGCCGACGTTAGGTAGCCAGTGTGTCCCAGCGATGCTGGCATGGGGCGGGTCGCGCCAGACGGTGCCGGCGGGGAGATTGGGAGGCTTGGGCGCGCGCGGATAGACGTCGAGGAATACCGCGGCGTTGTTCTTCAGCAGCTGTTCGGCCTTGTCGGCATCGATGACGACCGCGCCTTTCAGGGTCCGGGGGACGGGCATGCGATAGCCGTCCGTACGATAGCCGTCGGGTTCGGGGACCTCACCGGTGGCTGCGGGCGGCGTCATCGACTTGGGATCGACATGGCCGGTTTCGGCAACCGCGTTGTGCCCGGTGGCCAGAAACGCCAGAACGGCCACGCAGATCGCAATGACGCGGCCGGCGATGTCGATCGCCGGCCGCGCATGACGTGACTGAGTTGAGATGGACTTCATCGCGTCAAAGCTACTTGCGCGCTTTGGTGATGGGCTTCAGATCTTCATCGAGCAGGGGAACTTTGAAGTCGAGAAGGATCTGATCGATGTCGCCCTGGCGCTTTTTGATGATCTCGTTGAGCTGCCGCTTCCAGTTCGACTCGTTGGCGCGCACGCCCATTGTGATGCGGTAATCTGGCTTGGCGGTGCCGGGCACGTGTTCCGTGATCGGGACGACCGTGATGTTTTCCATGTGCGGTTTCAGGAACCATCCGGCGAAGGGCCCCCACAGCACGCCGACATCGATTTCGCCCTTCATGACATCGTCGATGATTTCCTGCTCGGGGTTGATGTAACGGCGGTCGACGTTGATGAGGTACGCCTTTGCGTTCGGCATCAGGCCGGCTTTGGCGAGCTGGTCACCGATCGGTCCGCCCTGATTGCTGACGCGCTTGCCCTGCATCTTGGGATCGGAGAACGACGTCACGCCTTCCAGGTCGCTGCCCTTCTTGTAAAACATCACATAGGTGGTGTGATAGTAGTGGTTCGTATTCAGGGTGTATTCGTCAGCCTGGACGGTGCCGAGGACGAGATCGCACTTCTTAGCCGCGAGCGTACGGCGGATGAGGCCGAAGCCGCCGGGATACCAGGTGTATTCGACCGGAATCTTCAACTCGTCGGCGAGGACTTCCGCGATCTTATTTTCGAAACCTTCGCCCTTGTCGTTTGAATAGGGCATGTTTTCAGGGATCGAGCAGACGCGCAGAACCTTGCGGTTGACGGCGTCCGCCAGGTTACCATCGGCGGCATGTGCGGGCACAATCGCGCCCAGCGACATGGCCATGGCGGCCAAAAGGATGTTTCTCATTGTGCTCTCGTTTCGGTTTCCCGGCCTCCGATCGCCTCAAATGGGCGCTCGATGACCATTGTTTCTTTTTTCAATGCGAGCGTTGCCCGTTGCCGAGGCGGGACACGCGGTGCTTGCCTCGTGACATATACGGTCGGGAAAACGGACCTGCACATGAAGTTCTTGTCATGCGGGCTCAAAGCAAAGCGCGCGGCGGCGAATGGCCGTCGCGCGCTGTGCTTGAGTTCGCCTGATCACTCGCCCAGGCAGGATTTTTCGGCTTCGACGG
>PERL01000027.1 GCA_002928735.1 Hyphomicrobium sp.
TGCGCCGGGTCGCCTTGCTTCCCGGGCCTGCGGCCCGAAGTGTTTATGGTGACTCTGAACTTTCGGGATCGCTCCGCGTTAGGCATTTCGGCGGCGGCAGGTGTGTGTTGCCGATGTCATGGCGGCCTGCTAAGCCGGGCGGATAATTTGTTGACAGGGGAAGTAATAAATGACGGCATTGGCACAGTGGGAACCTCGGGTATTGAGCGTTCTGCGGATCGTTTCGGGTTTGATTTTTCTTCTGCACGGGACGCAGAAGCACTTTGGCATTCCGGCGACGGACCGCGTCGTGGAGGCGTTCTCGCTGCCTTGGTTCGCAGGTGCAATCGAGATAGTTTGCGGACTTGCGCTGATCGTGGGGTTCCAGACGCGGGCTGCCGCGTTTCTCGCGTCCGGCACGATGGCGTTCGCCTACTTTATCGCGCATGCGCCGCGTGATTTGTTTCCCACGAACAACGGCGGCGACGCCGCAATCCTCTACTGCTTTGTGTTTCTCTATTTCGTCTTTGCTGGCGGTGGCGCGTGGAGCCTCGACGCCTGGTTGAAGTCGCGCCGCGGTTGATCACTGCGTGTCGCTGGCGCCTCAGGTGCCGGCCGATGCCTTGGCCGGCAATACCGAGCGGCACCAGTGTTCGATCGCGGCGGCGTTGGGGGGAAGGGATGCGGCCATGCCCGAGGCGAAGCTGTCCCAGGCGGGGCGGTGGACGCCGTTGAGGACTGTGAGCAGAGGGATCTCGCGGGCGACGGCGCTTTCCATCATGGCGCGAAAGCCGTTGCCGGCGATTTCCTGTTTGCCGAAGCGATTGAGGATGACGAGATCGACCACGCCATCAAGGCCGCCGGCGACAATCCCGGCGACATCTTCCAGCGCGGTGGCGTCGAGGCGGCACCCGGTGCCGGTGGTCTTGGGATTTGAAATGTCCATCAGACGGCCAGTGGATAGATCCTCGATGCGCATGTCCGAACACGGACGGCCGGCTTCGTCGGTATTGTGCTGGACCGCGCCGGCCAGCGCATAACCATCGCTGCGCAGGCGCTGAGCGAGTGCGGCCAGCATCTCATCGACGCGTGCGGCTTCACCCATATCGTAAATGACAGCGGCGACTTTCATGCGCAGTCCCATCGTTTATCGTCGCCAGCAGATCTACAGCGGCGCGGCCGGTCCGCCAAGGGATTGGCGGCTGGGCCCGGTGTGGTAGCAATGGTTTTTTGATTTCGCGCGGACGCTGGATTGGTTAGGCTCATCGTGTGACAAGTTGCTTGGCGGCGCGCGCGTGTGCGTGGGGGATCGATGCGGTCGATGTTAGGACGTGTATTGGCGGGCTTTGCCGCCCTGACGTGTGTGGTGGCGGGGGCGACCGCCGCGGCGGCGGACAGTTACCGGTTGTGCGCGCTGCGTGAGGGCGCGAAGGGGCCGTGCACGTGCGAGGTGAAGGGTGGCGCACCGGGAGAGTTCGTCGCCGTTGCGCGCAGCCGGTGCCGGCCTGCTCCCACGGCAGCGAAGAAGCCGGACGCCTCACCGGATACTGCCACAGCCGCACCGAAGGCTGCCGCGGTGACTCCGGCCGCCGAGACCAAACCGGCTGCCGTGGTGGCCGCACCAACTGCACCGGCTTCCGGCCTTCTTGAGACCGGCGCGCTGGCGACCTCGCGCAAGATCGTCGATATCCGGGCGCGGGGCAAACTCCTGTGTGGGATCAATACTGATCTCTTGGGTTTCTCAAAGCAGTCCGAGAGTGGCAGTTGGATTGGCCTCGACGCCGATTTCTGCCGCGCGGTGGCGGCGGCCGTGTTTGGGGACGCGAGCAAAACGGAATTCGTTCCGGTGGAAACGGCGGAGCGGTTCGAGGCGCTGAAGGGCGGCAAGATCGATCTGCTGGCCCGCAATACCACGTGGACCATGGACCGCGATGTGCAGGGCCTGGAGTTTGCCGGCATTCTCTACATCGATGGTCAAGGCTTTATGACGAGCGACGCGCGCGGGCTCGTCTCCGCACAGCAGTTGGCCGGGCTCAGGGTGTGCGTTGAAGCAGACACCACATCGGAGGCGAATGCCGGGTACTACTTCAAATCGCACAAGAGCGATGCGGAACTGCGATCGTTTCCCACGCGGGCTGCTATGATGGAGGCCTACGTGAAGGGCGAGTGCGATGCGCTTTCGGGCGATCGTACGGCGCTCTTTTCCGAGCGCGCAGGGCTGGCCGATCCCGAGACGCACGCGATCCTGCCGGAGGTCATTTCCAAGGAGCCGCTGGGGCCGGTTGTTCTGCAAGATGATCGCGAGTGGATCGAGGTGGTGCGCTGGACGCTGGCGGGGCTCATCAATGCCGAAGAGGTGGGGCTGACGAAGCAACTCGCAGCAGGTGACGCGGCGCTGGACGGCGACGCGGCGCGGCTTGTCGAGGGGGCTGGCAAGAACGGCGAGTCACTGGGGCTGTCGCGGTCGTGGCTGCGGGATGTGGTGAAGACGGTCGGGAACTATGGGGAGATGTTCGAGAGCGATCTTGGCAAGGGCAGTCCGCTCGGGATGGAACGGGGCATTAATGCACTGTGGAAGCGCGGGGGCGTGCTCTATGCGCCTCCCATGTGGTAGGGCGGGCGTACGCCGATGCGTGTCATGCTCCGCTGTCGCGGGATTTGTTGGAAGCATTTGAGTGTAGTGGTGGCGCTGTTCTTGGCGGCTGCGATGCCGGCGGGCGCGCGCGAACGCATTCCGCCACCGGAGCCGAGCCGGACGGCTTGGGTCAGTGACGCCTCCGTCCAGCAGATGGCGCGGGCGCTGGAGATTTACCGCGCGCTGGCGCAGCGGCCGCAGCCGGCTGATTTGCCCAACAAGACGACGTTGCGCTTTGGCGACAGCGGGCAGCCGGTGGCTGATCTGCGCGCGCGGCTCGTTATGACCGGTGACTTGAGGCCCGGGGGAGATGCATTCGCGTTCGATGCGGATGTCGAGGCGGCTGTGAAGCGGTATCAGCTGCGCAACGGCGTCGAGCCAACGGGGATCGTGTTTGGGATCACACAGCGGCTGTTGAACGTGCCGCTTGATGTCCGCGTGCGGCAGCTGGAGCTCAATTTGCAGCGCATGCGGGAGCTGCTGCCCAAGCTTGGCACGCAGCCGCGCTACATCCTGATGAACGCTGCGAGTTTTGAATTGCAGGGCATCGAGGGCGGCGCGGTGGCGGTGACGAGCCGGACGATCGCCGGCAAGCGCGCGACTCCGACGCCAGTGGTTTCCGCACAGGTGCAGGCGCTCAATACGCTGCCCTATTGGCATGTGCCGCATACGATTGCGAAGGCAGCGCTGATCCCCATGATCCGCAAGGACCCGGGGTATCTCTACAAAGAAAAAATCCGCGTGTTTTCCAGCTTTGGCGGTGAAGAGGTCGATCCGGGCAGTGTGAACTGGTGGGGGCCGGAAGCGGAGCGGTATGTGTTCCGGCAGGACCCGGGCGAGCACAATGCGCTTGGTGTATTGCGGTTCGATATGCCGAATAAACACATCGTCTACATGCACGATACGCCGATGAAGAACCTCTTCTCTTACTTCGAGCGGGCGGTGAGCGCGGGGTGCGTGCGGCTGCAGAATTTTTGGGACGTGGCGGATTGGATTTTGGCCGGGCAGGACGGATTATCGGCGGCGGCGTTGCAGGGGCGGGTGGCGTCCGGTCAGCAGTCGACGGTGCGATTGAAGCAGCCGGTTCCAGTCCATTTCATTTATTTGACGGCGTGGGTCGACAATGGCGCGGTGCAGTTCCGCAACGATCTCTACAATCGCGATGCGAGCGCGTTTGTGAGCGGCGAGGATGTATCGGCGCGGCCGATGGGTGTTTCGATCGCGCCTTAAGCGGTGCCGGGCGCCCAACCTTCTGAGCCGATGAGGGGTACGAAGCGGACGCCGGTCAGGTATTCGGTGTCGTAGCCGCCGCTAGAATTTCGAACGACACGTATCAGGTCCTGCGAGGTCGGTTCATCACCGACGGGGATCACCATGCGACCGCCTATTTTCATTTGGCTTTTAAGTGCGGCTGGGATGTCTGGTGCGCCGGCAGAGACGAGGATGGCGTCGAAGGGGGCCTCTTCGGGCCATCCTTGGGTGCCGTCGCCACAGCGTACTGTGACGTTGGCTATGCCTGAGGCGGCAAGGTTTCGGCGGGCTAGACCGGCCAGTTCGGGAATGCGTTCGATGGTGAAGACGGCAGAGGCGATGCGGGCCAGCACGGCTGCGGCGTAGCCCGAGCCGCCCCCGATCTCCAGGACTTTCTCGCCGCCTTTCAACTGCAGCGCTTCGATCATGAAGGCGACGATGTAGGGCTGTGAAATGGTCTGACCACCGCCGATAGGGAGGGGGCGGTCTTCGTAGGCGTAGGGCTCGCTCTCGGAGGCGACGAATTCCTCGCGCTGAACATGGCGCATGGCGTCAAGAACGATGGGTTGGCGGATGCCGCGGCCGGCCAACTGGGTCGCAACCATTTTCTCGCGCGCGGCACGCGTTGCTGATCGCTTTGACATGGCAGCCTCGCGGATAACCCCGTCCGCATATAGCGCACGGATAGGCGCAGGCTTTCATTGCGATTGATCAAGCCGGCGGTTTGGGCGCGGGGGCGGCTGTGGTTTTCTTGGCCTCGTCGGCGCCGATCTTGGTGATCGCGGGAAGGTCCGTGTCGCGCGTATCTTTGAGGGTGACGGCGGGAGCTTGGCCGCGCACGGGTTCGATGACGATTTCGGCTGCCTTGATACAGACCGGCACGCGGTCGGGCAGGAATTTCTGTGTGATGGAGACAAGGCCGTTATTGTCCTTAAACGTGACGTCCGCCTTGCCGTTGGCGATTTGCTCGACCTGCGCCTCGCTGCCGAGCTTAGCCAGATCTTCGCGCTTGAGTGCATAGCTGACGGCACCGGCGCGGATCGTTTCGCGGACGAGGAAATATTTGCTGCCGGGCTTTGCCTTAACGTCGGTCTTGAAGCGTTCGAGGATGTGGTCGGCGACTTGGTCGTCGATGGAATCGGCCATCATGTCGGAGACGACGACATCGACCTTCAGGCTCTTCTTCACATCGGCGTTGGCGGTGGCGGTGAGGCCGGGCAGCGCGTTTTGCAAAACCGCGAAGGACACGCCGACACTCGACTTCTGCGCGTCGGAGAAGGTGTAATCAGCGACTTTGATGTCGCGGCGGTAGCCCTTCATCGCGAGAACTGCGGGTTCTTCGCCGTAGGCCGTGACGCGGTAGAACGTGCCGTTCTTGTCGAGACGGTAGATGGAGCCGGCCGGATCGAATCCATTGGGGATGAGCGGGCATTCAAAGCCGTTGGGCACACCCGGCAGCATCTGCGGCGACTTCTCGATGGATCCGGCGATGAGAGCGGTATTCGCGTCGGGCATCATCGGTGCGCAGGCGGCAAGCGGCAGGCCCACGCTCGTGATGGCGGCCACAATCATCGCTGGCGTTCGCATCGCCGGTCTCCCCTGTTCCCTGATGCCGTTGTAGGCCCGGGCGGGTGGCGTCCGCAATGCGAGGGGTGCGGCGGGAGAGCAACAATCCGCAGTTTACCAACGTTAACCGTCCATAAGGGCAAGGGCGACAGCGGGGGCGCACGCGGTGGCCCACGCCGCTAATTCAGGTGGCGCGCCGGCAAGATCTGCAAAGGGGACGACGGGCCGTCCCAGCCGGGCTGCCATCACGGCGACATCAGCGGCGCCAATGCCGGCGGCAATGACGGGGGCCATTGCTGCAAGATTGGCGCGCGAGAGAACCTGCAGTGCGCCGTCGTGGATCGAGCGCAATTGCTCCTCGCGGATGTAGGCGGCGACCGTTTGCCAATCGGTGAGCGTGCCTTCGTCCGCATCGCGGCCCAACATGCGGGCGAGGCGAACGGTGCTGCTGGCTGCGGACTTATCCTGGCCATCGGCAGTGGCGTGCTGATCGAATGCGGCGAGGTCGACGCCGAGGATGCGGCGCACGTCGGCCATGGTGGAGAGATATTCGCGGGCGAATGTCACCCACTGGCCCTGGAAGGGCGCGCGCGTGGTGACGCCCATGACGGCGGTGCGCGTGAAGCCGGTATAGACGAGTTCGCCGGTCGTTTGGCGCACCGCATCGGTGAGGCCGAGGGGAACGGCTTTGCCGCCACGCACGGGAATGATGTCGGTGGTGGTCGAGCCGAAGTCGATAACGAGCGCATCAGCGTGTGCGCGCGCGGCCAGCGCGGCGGTGGCAAGGAAATTGGTGGAACCGACATCGCGGGGATGGGCGCGCGCGTCGGCGCTGCTGCCGATTCCGCGGGGCCCGATCCAGTATCGCGCCTTGGGGCCGAACTCGCGATCTAGGCGTGCGACCAGCGTTTCAACGCCAGTTTTTCGATTGGGAAATACATCTGAAAGTTCGCCGGTCATGGTGATCGAGACCTGATCGGCGCCGCCGATCAACGTGGCGGCCTTTTGCAATGCAAAATCGAGTTTTTCCAATCCCATCCAAAGCCTGCAACGGAACTGCTGCACTGCAGTAAGTTTACCATTTTCGCTCATGGCAACTTTCAAATGTGCGCCGCCGACATCGAGGCCTGCCCGGGTCGTCATTTCGTGTCGCGCTCCCTTGAAAAAAAATCTGCTCTGGGTCACCAATCCGTCCGGGGAGGAGTCCTAGAGAATGCTGATTATCCCGGTCATCGATATTCGGGGTGGTGTCGCAGTGCGCGCGGTCGCCGGTGACAGAACCCACTACAGACCCATCAAGTCGCCGCTCGCCGACAGTGCTGATCCCGTCGCTGTTGCACGCGGATACCAATCTGTCTTCCCGTTTCCAACCTTGTACTTAGCAGACCTCGACGGAATTGAGGGTCGCGGATCCAATCGCGACATTCATGCCCGCGTCGCGGATGCATGGAGCGGGGGCGATGTCTGGCTGGACGACGGCAGCCTCGAAGCGGACGCCTCGCACCAACGCGTCCGCCCGGTGATCGGATCGGAGACGCTTCTGGCTGCTGGTGCTTGCCAGTCCGCACTGGGTGGGAAGCCGATCAATCGCAATGGTATCCTGTCACTGGATTTCCGCGGGCTGGCTTTCATGGGGCCGCCGGAACTGCTCGCCTATCCCTCGATGTGGCCGGGTGCGGTGATCGTCATGACGCTGACCAGAGTTGGGCGCGGTGAAGGGCCCGATGTGAAACGGGTCGCGACGGTCGCGGAGATGGCTGGGCCGCAGCGGCGCGTGTTCGCGGCCGGCGGTGTGCGCGGCATGGACGATATTCGCGCGCTGAAGGATGCGGGGGCATCAGGCGTGCTAGTCGCCACCGCTCTTCACGAGGGCAAAATAAAAACCGGCGATCTTCAACAGATCGCCGGCTAGAAGTTTTTTAGTCCACACATTGCGAGTGGTTTGGGGAGCCCACTCGACGTGTTAGCCGTTCCAACGGCCCGAGAGTATTCTACCCAATCGCTGCAGCAGACCCGCTTTCATCGGCGGGGCGTTGTTTGTGGTTTCCTGCTGTGGACGGTTTCCGCTTCAAGACTTGGCAGCGAAGGGATGTGCTGCCGAGTTGCGCTGAGCGGTGGCTTCGGCTGCGGTCGGCTTGCCGGCAACGGCGCGGGCGATCGCTTCCTTCGTGGCGCGGTAGTTGTAGTCCTGGATCTTGGCGTCGTCGGAAGCTTCCCAGTGGATGAACACGCCGACGAGGACATAGACGTCGTCAGCTTCGTTCGCCGGGATGATGCCTTCAGCAACCGAGTCCTGAACGGCCTTGGCAACGCCGTACTGTGCAGGGCCGAACATCTGAACGGCCTGACGGGCGTCCTTGATGGTGACCTTGTTGAACAGGATGGTGTTGGGCTTGCAAGCCAGGTTCGGCGCGATCACGGCGAGAAGCGTCGTGAAGCCGTCCTTGTTGTTGGCGAGGGCGTTGACGAACGCGCTCTCAGCGGCAGAGCCGCGCGGTCCGATGACGAGGTCGATGTGAGCGACTTCGTTGCCGTCGCCGACGAGCGACTCGCCGACCAGTACGCGATTAATCTTGGCCATTAGTGGGGTTCCTCCCAGTTTCGAACATACAAATATGAGCCGGCGCGCGCGGGGATACCCCCGGGGTTAGCCGATCTCGATCGTCCCTAGCTATTGGTGGAGACAGGGATCGGTGATGAAAGCAACACCGGACCGGATCACCAGATAGCGGCGCGCCTAGAGCACCGGGCCCTATTAGCCACAGAGCCCCCTGTTCGACAAGAGGCGATCCGCCTTTAGTCCAACCTGCGGCATTTAACATAGACATCACAATGCGTTGCTACAACTTCAAGGGCATTTTTGCAGGCGCAAATTGGGCCGAATTGGTAACGTTTCCAGGCTGTTCGGCTCAGCTGTCGACCGGCTTCGGGGCTGCTGCGTCGAGTGTGCTGGTAAAAACGCTGGCGCACATCAGATCCGCAAGCGAGCCCGGGTTTGCGCCCCATGACTTCAACTCGGCGTCGAACTCCATCAGCAGGGCGTGATTGGCGGGGACGGACAGGCTTTTTGGGGGGGCGCCAGTGAGTTCGGCGAGGACGCCGGCGGCGCGGTCTTGCACGCGCTGGGCGAGGCCTGGGCCGTGCTTACGGATGATGTGGGTGTCGGGTCGTTCGGCGAGCTGGCGTAGGAAAAGATGGGCCAGTGCGTCTTCGGCGGATGCGCCTGATTTGAGATGGGCGGCGAAGGTGCGTGCGTTGGCGAAGATGGCCGCAAATCCGGTGGCGTATTCGTTGGCGATGAGATCGCGGGACGCCGCTGCAAGCATGGCATCGAGAAGGGTCCAGTCCGCGGGTGGTTCGGCGCGCACGTCGCCGGACTTGTCTTCGCCGAGGCCGGCGGGATTGGCGGTGGCAATTGCAGAGTAAACCTCGCGGGCGTCCTCGTGATCGAGACCGGCTAGGACGCTTTTGAGTTTATCTGCGAGCGTTGCGGGACCGAATTTTTCGGCGGCGGCGGCGAGCGGCGCGCACAAGAGAACGATGCCGAGGTTCGTATTCTGGCCAACGGCTGTGAATGTCGCTTCTACGGCGCGGCGGATGCGTGTGCCGACGGGGAGCGTGGGATCGGAGATGTGCGGAGCGGAGACGTCGGTGCTTCGGTCGAAGTCTTCGACCGTCATGCGATGGCCGTCTGCGAAGATGTGGACGTTGCCAGGCTTGAGGGTGCGCACTTCGAGGCGGCAGGCGGCGCGATAGGCCGTCTCGATCTGGTCTTGCGTGAGTGGGCCAGTCATGCGGGTTGGCGCTCGGCCAGTGCTGCTAGGAAATCGTCGGCGAGCGTCCAGGCGATGTTGACGTCCGTGACGCTCTGGAGGCCCTTCCATGCGGGGTTGGAATTGATTTCGAGGACGAGGAGTTGGCCGGTCTCGTCGCGGATGAGATCGACGCCGGCATAGTCTGCGCCGATGACGCGGGCGGCTTCGAGCGCGAGGTGCGACATCTCCGGTTCGATGGGAATGCCCTGCGGTTCGGCGCCCTGGTGGACATTCGTAATCCAGGTGCGGCCGACGCGGGCCATGGCGGCGAGCACGCGGCCGCGCGAGACGAAGAGACGCCAGTCTTCGAAGCGGGTGTCGGCGTCGCGGCGCAGATAGCGCTGGGTGTAATAGACGTCGCCGACTTCTTCGGGAGTGGGGAGTTGGTCGGCTGTTTCGATGCGGCGGACGCCGTTGCCCTGGCTGCCGAAGAGCGGCTTCACGACGATGGGACGGCCGGACTGATCGGCGGCGAAGGCGCGCGCGCTCTCGATGCCTTCGGCGGCGCGCGTGACGGGGACGGGGAGGCCGGCCTTTTGGAAGAGAAACGTGGCGGTTGATTTATCAACGCAGCGTTCGATGACGCGGGCGTCGTTCCAGACGCGGACGCCGCTTTCGCGCAGCGCATGCAGGATGCCGAGGCGGAGCGTGATCTGTTCAAGGCTGCCGGTGGAGACAGAGCGGACGAAGGCGCCGTCGGGGAGGTCGCCCTCGAAACCGGGGATGGCGATGCCGGAGGGGAGGCGCGTGTCGAAGGCGCAGAACTTGAGGCACGTCGTGACCACCTGCGCGCCGCGGGCTTGCAGGGCTTCGCGCAACCGCCGCGCATGCCAATCGCCGCCGCCGTCCTCGACGAAGAGGACGATGCGCGGTCCCGGCGAACCGGGACTGCGGGCGGTGATGGAAAAGGGCGGCGTGGTCATCGCTTGCGGTCTCGTCAAAGGCGGTGCCTGGCACCGAGGTGGTGCCAGGCACCGCCGATGCGGGTTTCTACTTGAAGCTCGCTTCGACGATTTCGGGGGCGAGTTTTCCGGCTTGGAAGGACGATCCGGTGTCGAGATTAGAGACCGTGACGACGGCGGGCGAGAAAAGCATCGCGTCGATCTTGTAGAAGTCGCCGTTCACTTCCGCGAAGGTTTCGGCGAACGGCTTGCCATACGAGGACGAGGTGTTGGACGGCAGGGCGTCGGCGAGCTTCTTGGCGTCGGCGTCGGTGCCTTTGACGAAGAGCTGGATGCGGCCGCCGTATATGATGGCATCGTTGGTGCGGCCCATGGCCTTGATGAAGTCGGGAATCGGCGGGGCGAGCGGCGCGACGCCGTAGCCGTCGATGATGTTTTCCAGCGGGAAGTGGAGCGCGTGGGCTTTGTGGAGCGAGACTTCGAGCACGCGGGCGGCGATCTGCACGGTGCCGGCGAGGCTGCCGGTGGGCGCGTAGAGGATTGTCAGGTTGGATGGGGAAATGCCGCAGGCCGCCGCGATGTTGGCCGCCACCGTGGACGGTGGGGCCTTGTCGCCTTCGATGACGAGGGCGCCTTCCGTGTGGCGATCCACATAGCCCAGTTCTTTGTAGAGGTCTTCGACGCGCGAGAGGGCACGGGCGGGGCCGGAGCCCAAGGCGAAGAAGCCGCTCGATTCTTCGGTGATCGTCCAGCCGGCGTATTGGCTGCCGAGGCACGCGATAACGGGGTTCGAGGAGTGGACGACGACGCCAAGGGGCCAATTGGGAAGGCCCGAAGAGGATGTAATTTGCACAGTGCCGAAGCCGCCCATGCAGACTTCGCCGAGGAGTCGTCCGGCTTCGAGGCCGCCGGGCACATTGGCGCCAAGGTCGATGAGGCGCTCATTGCTGGCGCCGATCGAGACAGCGCAGCGCAGCGCATCGGCGTTGGCGGCGATTTTCTCGACGATGGCGGAAGCGCGCGCGTTGACGCTGGGCGCCTGATTGAAATGCATGGTCATATCCTGACGTTTCCTTCCCGTTTGGAGCTTTCATACACGAGATCGGCCAAGGCCGATAAGCGTTCGCGGCAGAGGCTTTCTGCCTGGTCGCTGGTTAACGCGGTGGCGGTGACGGTGGCGAGTGGCTGGCCACGGGCGATTTCGGTGCCGGGCTGCGGGCGGTCGGCCGCCCACTCGGGCCAGTTCATGTGCGGGACGGTGAGCGCGCCCTGGTCGGCGTAGAGGTACGCTGCGGCAGCGGCCTGCGGCGGTCGCCAACGGTCTTTCAGGATCATCGCCGGGTTTTCATGGGCGCAGGCGGCGATGTGGGCGGCAAATAGGCTACCGGTGGCATCGTCGAAGATGTCGATGGTGGCGCCGGGGCGGGGATTTACTTCGAGGAGGAGCGGTTCGCTGTCGTGGACGACAAAGTCGAACGAGACGAGGCCCACGAGATCGAACTTGGAAAGGACCATCAGCGATGTGTCGATGACGCGGGCTTCGAGGTCGTCGTCGATGTGGACGCCGGAGACGGCGCCGCCGTATCGGTAGGGCCGGCGCTTGCGGGGCGAGGACCATTGGCGGGAGAGCGCGACGGCGGTGCCGCGCGGGCTGGCGATGGCGAGAACGGAGATGGCGTCGCCTGGGTATTCGCGCTGGAAGTACCGGCGGGGATCGGGTTCGAAGGTTGAAGGGCAGGGATGGATGTGCAGGCCGCCGCTGCCGCCGATACGCTTCATCAGCCAGCCGGTCGGATCATCCGGTGGCGTGAGGCGCGTTTCGGGATGGCGGATGCCGAGGCGGGCGAGGGTGCCAAAGAAGTCCGAGGGGTCTTTGACGCGGCGGATCGTGTTAGCGGTGTTGCCGATGAGGGGGAAGCGCTCAGCGAGAGCTGCGACGAGTTTCGGGTTGCATTCGAAGCCGCCGCCGAGGACGAGGCCGATGGGTGGGGCGGGAGCGTTGGCCGCGAGGGTTTCGAGTGCCGTGATCAGCGGGCGCTTGATGAAGCCGATTTGCACGCGCGCGGGTAGGCAGATGAGATCGTGTGCGGCGGTGCGGGTGTCGGAATCGCCGAAGCAGTCGACGACCAGCGGGATATAGCCGGCGCGGCGGGCCGACTGCGACAGCGCGCGGCCGGAGAAGGCGGCGATGAGAACGGTTGGCGGCGTTGATGGTTCAGGGGATGCCATATAACTCCCTCTCCCCGTTGCTCTTGCAATGGGGAGAGGGTTGGGGTGAGGGGCAGCTTCTCGCTCTGAACAAGCGGCTGCCCCTCACCCTAACCCTCTCCCCGTATGCGGGGAGAGGGGATCAGATCGCACCGATCAGACGAGGCCGGTGAGTTCCTTGGCCTTGGCGTAGGCGTGGCGGAAATCGAGCGAGAGGGCCTTGTCGCTCTCGAGCATCTGCTTGAAGAGGCCGGCTTCGGTTTTGTACTTGATGTCGCCGATGGCGAGCGGGCCGACGCCGAGAATGTTGGTGTCGTTCAGCGGTGCGCCGTCCATGAAGAGGTCCATGCCTTCCACGCCTGCGGGCGGCACGGCGTTCACGTCGGCGATGGCGATGAGGTTCGGCGCGTTCTTCATCATCTCCTTGGAGACGACCTGCACGCCGGCAGCTGCGGCGGCGAAGATGACTTCAGCGTTGCGGACAACTTCGGCGCGCTGTTCGGCGGTTTCACCGTTGACGGGCTCCAGGTCAACGCCGAAGCGCTCCTTGGACACGGCGGCGCTCTTGATGACGCGGTCGACGCCGCGGTGGGCAACGAGCTGGACTTGCGCGCCTTCGAGAGCGGAGATGATCGATGAGGCGAAGCCGACAACGCCGGTGGCGCCGAAGACGGCGACGCGCGTGCCCTTCCAGGTGCGGCCGAATTTGAGCTTCAGAACGCGCTCGACGCAGGCGACCATGGCGGCGGCGGTCGTGAAGGAGCCAGCGGGGTCAGCAAATGTGGAGCATTCGAACGGCGGGACGAGCGCCTTCTTGGCGGCTTCGAGCATGTCGAGGGCGACGATGGCGTCCTTGCCGCCCATGAAGAAGCCGGTGCGCACGCCGTAGTGGGGCGGACGGGAGAAGATGGCATCTTGGATCAAGGGTGTGACGTCGGTGACTTCGACGTTGGTGTAGGGGATGATGACTTTGTAGCCGGCATCAGCAGCCATGTTTACGTCGAAGGGGCTGACGTGCTTCCTCGGATCGAGCATGTGCAGGATGGGTGTCGCGTCTTGGGTCATGTTCTTGTTCTCCCCAGGGGATTTGGAATAAAGCGGGGGTCAGGCGGGACCGATGACGGCACCGGTGTTGCGACCCTGCACAATTTTTAGATCGAGCCGCACCGCTTTAGCCTCTTCGACTAAAGATGAATAGAGGCGGTGCGCCGCAGCCTCGCTGTCGACGAAGGCAAAGCCCGTGGGGCCCCAAGAACTCTGACCCAAGCCGGCGGCGCCGGCTTCGCCGAGGCGGCGGACGATGCGGCCAACTTCGGGATTGGACCAGGGTGCGCCGCCCTGAGCGGCGGAGAAATGGTTACCAACGATTTCCTGGATCTCACTCAGCGCCGACCCGAACGCGGCGATGTCTTTTTCGACGATGCCGGGCAAGAGGCGCATCAAGGTCAGGCGGCAGAGATGACCGGCCAGCGTTTCGGGGAACTCCGGCAATGCTTTGAACGCGGCGGTTTCCTTTTCACCGTGGACGCCGACATCGCGCGGATCGAGAACGAGAATGGCGCGCCAGTCGGTGGGGAAGTCCAGGCGGACAACGGTCGGGGGCGCATGTCCGGAGGACCCGCGACCGCCGTCAACGATAAAGCCACCGCGTTCGAAGGCGGTGATCCCAATGGCGGAGCGGGCGCCGCGTTCGACGACTTCGCCAAGGGATTGGGCGGAGGCTTTGTTGCCTGAAAGCTCAAGGACGGCCGCGCCGATGGCGAGCGCCAACTGGGTACCGGAGCCGAGGCCCGCGTGGGCGGGGATCGCTTCCGCGACATCGACTGAGAAGGGGCGGTTGGCAGCGTAAAGACCAGAGAAGCGGCGCAGGGCTTTTTCGGCGCGTGTGGCCTCCGGGCCGCTGGCTCGGAACGCTTGCGCTTCGCGAACCGTTAGCATGGTGGCAGGCTGGTCGACGGCGAGACCCAGAGAGCCGTACTTGCGACCGAGCGAGCCGTTGAGATCGACAAAGCCCAGGTGCAGGCGGGCGGGTGCGCTGACGGTGATGGCCCGCATCGGGGGAGCCCCGTGAGTTCAGGGTTCATTGGCAAGCGCCTCTGCACCAGGGCGGGCGAGGCGATTGAAGGCGGACTTCAGTCGATCTACGGTGAGCAGAGAAAAGTCAATCCCTGGAAGAGTGTGGAGCGTTCCGAAATGACGGCGACCCGTGAAAAAGCAATGGCCGAGGCGGACGTGATTGCCTGGCTCAGCGCCAACATTCCCGAGTGGCGGCTGGAAGACGGCTGGATCAGGCGGACCTACAAGACGAACAGTTGGAAGGGAACTCTGATGGTGGTCAACACCGTCGGGCATCTGGCGGAGGCGGCGTGGCATCACCCGGACATCACGGCGTCCTATGCGTGGGTGGAGGTGCGGTTGATGACCCATTCGGCGAAGGGGATCACGGACAAGGATCTGTATCTCGCCAAAAAGATCGAAGAGGTGGTGCAGTGGCAGCCGGGTTCGGAAACGGACAACACGCTGGAAGGCACGCCCAAAGATCCGCGTTTTGCTTACATCAAATATGACTGAGGAGGCGCTGCCTGCGGCTTACGACGCACTGATCGGCATCGGGTCGAATGTCGGCGACAAGGCGGGCAATATCGCACGCGCCGTTGGGCTTCTGTGCGCGGACGGGGCCGTTCGGCTGGTGGCGATGTCGCGGCTTTATCGCTCGGCGCCGTGGGGCATTCTGGAGCAGGACTGGTTCGTGAACGGCGCTGCCGGGGTGGCGACGGAGGTGACGCCGCATGAGTTGTTGCGGCGGTGTCTTGCGGTCGAAGACGCAATGGGGCGCGTGCGGTCGGTAAAATGGGGGCCGCGGCTCGTCGATGTGGATGTGCTGACCTATCGCGCAGAGACGATCGATATGCCGGACTTGAAAGTTCCGCATCCCTTTATCGAGAAGCGCTCGTTCGTGCTGGTGCCGCTGCTCGACATCGCGGCTGACGAAATCGTGCGCGGGCGGGCGGTGCGAGATTTGGCGGCGGCCATCGATACAAGCGATTGCGTGCCGCTGGGCTGATAAGGCGCTGGGAAAAGAAAAACCGCCGCTGGATGGCTCCGGCGGCGGCTTCGAACTCGTCAGTTAAGGCAGCTTAGCCCGGGCACTGGCTCTTGATGTAGGCGAGCAGGTTCGCGCGATCGGTTGCGTCCTTCACGCCGGCCGGGAAGATCATCTTGTTGCCAGGAACGACCTTGTCGTCGGCTTCCATCCAGGCGAGCAGCTTTTCGTCATCCCACACGATGCCCGACTTCTTCAGAGCATCGGAGTAGCCAGCATAGCCTTCATGCGTGCCTGCCGTCTTGCCGGCAACGCAGGTCAACGCCGGGCCGAGGGCGTTCTTCGCCTCGGGGCCGACCTGATGGCATGCGGCGCACTTCTTGAACACAGCCTTACCTGCTTCGGCGTCCTGAGCCGAGGCGGCGAACGGAGCTGCCAGCACGAGACCGGCGGCGATAACCCACTTCATCATCTGCACTTCCTCCCGAAGGTGGCACGGTGACCTTTTGCGGTCCGTGGAGCCACTTATGCGACTCTAGCTTTTCTTTTGCCAAAGTCCACCTGAACCCGGGGTGAACAGTGCCCCGGCGTCCGGTGAAACTCCTACGCCTTTTTGTAGCTTAGAAGATTTCTACCGGCGGGCTTTTTACACTGGCATCCCGTTTCCTGCCAGTGCCTTGTTTAAGGCAATTTACTCGCCCGGAACCGGCTCCTTGGCGCCACCCACGGTCACCTTTGCTCCGCCGACGCGGCGGTAGATGAAATCGGGCGGGGTGGAGTGGCTCTCGACCTCTGCAACCTTGGCCCATTCGTCGTGCATCGGGGACAAGGAGCAAGCCGGGTCCGTGTTCGTCGCGTCGCCGGTCAGGGCGAAGGCTTGGCAGCGGCAGCCGCCGAAGTCGATTTCCTTACGCGGACAGGTCCGGCAGGGCTCCTTCATCCACTCGGTGCCGCGATATTTGTTGAAGGCGTCACCATTGAGCCAGATGTCGGCCAGGGGGCGGTCCTTCACGTTGTCGAAGGTCAGGTGGGTGATCGATTCGGCGGCGTGGCAGGGCAGAACGCGGCCCTGGGGGGTGACGTTCAGGATCTGCTTGGCCCAGCCGCCCATGCAGGGCTTGGGGAACTTGGCGTAGTAGTCGGGGACGACCATGTCGATGACGATGATGCCCTTGTACTTCTCGCGCGCTTCCTCGACCTGCTTGGCGGCCGTCATGAAGCTTTCGCGGGTCGGCATGAGCGAGCCGCGGTTGAGCAGCGCCCAGGCGTAGTATTGCACGTGCGCGATCTCGATACGGCCGGCGCCGCATTCGATGGCGAACTCGATCATGCGGGGGACGTTGTGGATGTTCTGGCGGTGGATGGGGGCGTTGATGGTCAAAGCCATGCCCGCTTCCTTGGTCCACTGCGAGACTTCGATCTTCTTGGCAAGCCCGCCTTTGTAGGCGGAAATCCGGTCGGCGTTTTCGCTGTCGACGTCCTGGATGGACAGCTGGACGTGGTCGAGGCCGATTTCGGCGAGCTTCATCAGGCGCTCACGATTGATCGTGACGCCGGCGGTGATCAAGTTCGTGTAGAGGCCGGCCTTGACGGCGGCTTCAAGGATTTCTTCCAAGTCCTTGCGGACAGTGGGTTCACCGCCGGAAAGGTGGACCTGCAGGATGCCGAGCTCGCCAGCCTGGCGCATCACGCTCTGCCATTCCTCGGTCGTGAGTTCGGTGGCGACACGCTCCAGGTCGGTCGGGTTGGAGCAATAGGGGCACTGCAGCGGGCAGCGGTGAGTCAATTCGCACAGCATGCCGACAGGAGCCCGGGCGCACGACGGATCGACGGCGGCGACGGCGCTTTGTTCGACGGGGGTGACCTCGTTCATGGCTTCGCTCCGTTCAAGAGTTCGTTGGTTCACCGGCGTTCAAGACGCCTTTGTCGGAGAGGTCCTGCAACATGTCGATGATGTCCTTGAGGATGACGTCGACGGGGGCCTGATAGTCATCGGCGAGGATGGCGGCGATGTCGGAGACCGAGCGAACACCGTCGCACTTCTGCAGGACTGAGACGGCGATTTCGTCAGGATTGAAGACGCGTTCGGGTGCGAGAAGAATCCACCTGCCGCGGCCAGCATCGTGGCGCAGTTTGACGAAGCGCGGGATGCTTGGCCGGCAGTCGCCGGTGATCATGGTGCGTTCGCGTTTGGCGTATTGGCCGATGCTCATGTGCCTAGATCCTCCGGGCGCCACGCGCCGGGCGGCACGTTGCCATTGATATAGGCATGATGGAGCGCATCGAGCTGGACCCAGAGCACGTTGCACTTGAAGCGCACGGCGTCGACGCAGGCTTCTTGCTCGGCACGGGTGGCGGCGTGTTCCTTGATGTATTTGAGTGCGAAGTCGGCGTCGCGCGGGGCCTGGACGAGGCGCTGCTTGAAGTAGGCCATGACGCGGTCGTCGATGAAGTCGTAGCCCTCGAGCATGCCGGAGATGCGCTCTTTGTGGATCTTGGGAGCGAAGAGTTCGGTGAGGGACGAAGCGACCGCGATGGTCAGCGGCTGTTCGCGCACGAAGGTGACGTAGGCTTCGACGGCAAAGCGGGTGGCGGGTAGCGCGCCGCGCATTGATTGCACGTAGTCGCGATCGAGGCCGAGGGCGTCGGTGAGGATCAGCCAGCGTTCGATACCGCCGGCGTCGTTTTCATAGCCGTCGTGTTCGAGGACGCGATGCATCCATTCGCGGCGCAGTTCACGGTCGAGTGTGCGGCTGACGAGGGCGGCGTCCTTGCGGGGGACAGCGGATTGATAGCAATAGCGGTTCAGCGCCCAGGCAGCGACTTGGGACTTCTTGAGCTTGCCGCCGTGAAGCAGCTTATGGAAGGGGTGCTTGTCGTGGTAGCGCTCGGCACCGACGGCCTGAATGGCGGCCTCGAACTCGTCGTGAGACCACAGCCTATTGTCGGTGCGGGCGGTGCCCTTCAGGTGAACGTCCGTCATATCCTGATCTCCATTCCGTCGTAGCCCACTTCCCAACCGGCCTTCTCGGCCACCTTTCGCTCGGGCGAATTGTCGTCGAGCACGGGGTTCGAGTTGTTAATGTGGACGTAGATTTTGCGTTTCACATCCAGATCCTCGAACGCGGCAATCGAGCCGTTGGACCCGGAAATCGAGATGTGGCCCATGCGGGCGCCGGTTTTGTTGAGGAGCCCTTGCCGGATCATCTCGTCGTCGGTGTAGAGCGTGCCGTCGAAGAAAATCAGCGGGGCGCCCTTGATGCGCTCAGCCAGCGGCGGGTCCACCTCCGCGCAGCCGGGGATATAGTAGAAGAAGCGGCCCGTCGCCGTCTCGGTGACTTTGAGGCCGATGGTATCGCCGTCGCGGCTGCCGAACGACTTTTTGTCGGACGTATCTTCCAGGAACAGCGCAATTTTGCCGGGAACCGCGAAAGCTTCAACCGTGAGGCCCAGATCCTCGCCGTGGTCTTCGACCTGGGTGATGGCATCGAGCGGCAGTTCGAGCCGCGGGACGATCTGCGGATTGCAGACGTTGAAGACCGAATTGGCGTTGATGGTCTTGAGGACCCGGTCTGATCCATAAATGGTGAAGGGCGTGCCTTCGCGCAAGTTGATGAGGCCGATGATGTGGTCGACGTCGGCGTTGGTGACGATGACGGCCTTGATGGGCGAATTGCGCAGCGGGCCGTTGGTGTCGGGCCAAAGCTCGGGGTTATTGGCGATCTGCTCGCGCAGGTCAGGTGAACAGTTGAGCAGCACCCAGCGTTTGCCGTCGGCGGAGACGGCGAGTGAGGATTGGGTGCGGGGTGCGAAGCCGGGTTTGCGGGCGCGCGCGCTCGCACTCATCGGGCCATTGCAATTCCATTGCGGGAATCCGCCACCGGCGGACGCCCCGAGCACCTTGATCAGCATGATTTTCCGACGTGGTTTGAGGAGGCCGCCCGTGATGCCCCTGATGAGAGGCAGGCGCGCAAACGACGACGGCGGCCGGGTCGCGGGCCGCCGTGTCAGATCGGGGCCGGCGCTCGTTTCAAGCGCCAGCCGCACATCCTGAAATCAGATGACGTCGAT
>PERL01000028.1 GCA_002928735.1 Hyphomicrobium sp.
TCGATGGGCTGCATGCGGCCCACTCTGATGCTGCTATAGAGGAAGTCCTGGCAGCATAGCGAGTGTGTACGTGGACCGACAGACGATCATTGCTGAGATCAAACGCACGGCTGCCGAGAACGGCGGCAAGCCGCTCGGGCGTCAGCGCTTCCAAGCCGAGACGGGTATTCGCCCCCACCACGTGATGAAGTACTGGGCCCGCTACGGCGATGCCTTGAAAGAGGCGGGACTATCGCCCAACGCGCTGCAAGAGGCGTTTGACGAAGGCTCCGTGCTGTTGCGTGTAGCAGAGTTGGCGCGCGAGCTTGGCCGGTTTCCGACGTGGGGCGACTGCCGCGTAAAGCGCACAAACGATTCAAACTTCCCCAGCCACGGAGTGTTCGCCCGATTTCCAAAGCGCGAACTAGTGCCAAAAGTTGCCGCCTTTTGTGCGGCCAGCCCCGGCTTCGATGACGTGGCGGCAATGTGCGTCGTCGAGCCAGAGCACTCGGAGCCCGAGGCGAAGCCCGACACGAGCAACGACGGCTTCGTGTATCTCATGAAGTCAGGGCGATTCTACAAGATCGGAAAGACCATCTCAGTCGGGATGCGGGAACGGCAGCTTCAAATCCAGTTGCCGGAGCAGGCCCGAACGGTCCACGCTATCAAGACTGATGACCCGAGCGGCATCGAGGCTTACTGGCACAGACGCTTTGAGGCGAAGCGGAAGAACGGGGAATGGTTTGAGCTGTCGCCTCAGGACGTGTCAGCCTTCCGGCGACGCAAGTTCATGTGACCTTAAACCGCCCTTGGTAACGATGGGCACGCCTACGCAGATGGCATCCAGACCCCATAATCGTCTGATATTTATAGAGAAATTTTGGTGAGCCGGGTCGGGGTCGAACCGACGACCACATGATTAAAAGTTCCTCACCGCGAGTGGTAGGCGGCTGGTGTTGAATGTGCCCTCAGTTGAAAACCCAATGTTTTCAATGGGTGTTGTGGGGCTTGGCGTCATTCCGATGTTGTCTCGTTTGATTTCATCTGTTACCCCGGTGTTACCCCGACACATGGGTGGTGGTGCTGATGAAGATCACGATCTCGAAGCGGACGGTCGATGCCTTAAAGCCTGCCGCCGTCCCGTTCGTGGCGTTCGACACCAAGCTCGCGGCCTTCGGCGTCGAGGTTCGACCGTCCGGTGTTAAGTCGTATCGCCTTTGGTATCGTCGGGGCGCCCGGCTTCGGAAGCTGACTCTAGGCCGGCACGGCTCGATTACCGCCGAGGAGGCTCGCGATCTTGCGGAGAAGGCCCTGCGCGCCGTCGCGTACGGTCGCGATCCCGCGGCGGAGAAAACGGAGATCCGCGCTGCGGCGCCCCTTTCGACGATCTTCGCAGAGTGGCTTGACCAGCACATCGACAAGAAGCGCAAGGCGACCACGCGCGCACAATACCGACAGATTTTCGACGCTTCGATCCGCCCTGTACTTGGCAGCCGGGCACTCGCAGACATCTCGCGCTCGGATGTCGGACGTCTCCACGCGAAGCTCTCCGATCGGCCGTATTGGGCGAACCGTACGATCGCTGTTCTGCGCAGCTTTTTTACCTGGACCGAACGGCAAGGGCTCCGCCCGCTTGGGTCAAACCCCGCACGCCTGATCGAACGATTCCGTGAGGCGAAGCGTGAGCGGCTGCTGACGACCGACGAACTAGCGAGGCTCGGCGCCGCCTTGAAGTCTAGCGAATGTGTGGAGTGGCCGTGGGCGCTTGCCGCCATTCGCTTGCTTTTGCTGACCGGCGCCCGCAAGGGCGAAGTGCTTGCACTGCGCTGGGATCGCCTAGACCTCGTGGCCGGCACCGCTCGACTTGCGGACTCGAAGACCGGCCCGAAGACCATTCACTTCGGTTTGGCAGCCCGCACCGTACTTGAGGCAATTCCGCGATTGACCGACAACCCGCACGTGATCTGCGGCCGGCTCAAAGGAGGGCCACTGGTCGGGTTGCCGAAGACCTGGGAGCGGGTTCGGGACCGCGCTGGGCTCGCCGACCTACGTCTTCACGATCTCCGCCACGCCTTCGCGTCGAGCGCCGCAATGGGCGGGATGCCGCTGCTCACGATCGGCCGCCTGCTGGGTCACTCGCAGCCGAGCGTCACCGACCGCTATGCGCACTTCTCCAGCTCGCCGCTGGTATCGGCCGCAGACGTGGTTTCAGCCGCAATCGCTGCTCAGCTTGCCGCGCCACGGGGGGATGCCGATGGCGAAGCGTAGGGCGGCGGTGCCTGACAGCGAAATCCGTCACGGACTGCCGGCTGAAGCCGTGCCGCTCGCTTCAAGGGGGCTGAAGATCGACCCCACGTCAGAACAAACATCGCGACTTCGGAACACAGCCACACAGATTGGAGTCGATGTGCCAGTCCTACTGCGGTTCCTCGAAGCCGTACGGTTTCATCGTGAAATTGCCGATGTGTTGATGTTTGGTGACACGTTCCTCGAGCGCCGATTTGAGGCGGCAGCACCTACCGCAACCGGACAAGTCAACCGAGATCATTTCCGCGAGATGGCGGCCCCTTTTCTAGACAGCGCCATTCTCGTGATCCGGCACTTTGCGCTGATTGCTGAGTTCAACCGCGCTGGTCTGCCAGATGTGGAACTCGTCGGCATGGCGACTGGTAATGTGGATTTGTTGAGCCGCCGTCGACTTGAGATCGAGGAGCGTGCGCTGTGCGAAATCCCGCGGCCAAGCGAGTTCCTTTCTCGAAAGCGGATTCGGCTTGAGCGACTGCTTGGCAGTGGGGAATTCGAGACGTTCGATCGGGAATGGCGCGACCTCATGTTGAGGTTCGGCTACCGGCTCGAAATGGCGGCCTACTGCATGGACGAGGGCCTTGTTTCGATGCGGGCCTTCAATGCAAACGTCTATCGGCTGCGTGCGGAGTACCAGACCTCCATCGTGCCGTCAGTCGATTGCGATCGGCGCCGCTGTTTGGATGTTCTGGGCGCGCTAGCGACTGCGCCGCGAACGGGACCGCGCGAGCGCCTGCCCGAGCGCTGGGCGATGGATGATCTCGCGAGCGATTTTCGCGAACTGCGAGGCTTGGCGCCTGAAGAGCGCCTCCCCTGGTCCAAGAATGCGCCGGACTATGGCGCTTGGGGCCGGTTTGCGGGACGCGCCTTCGAGATCGCCGGCATGAACCGGCCGGGCTGGAGACTGATCAAAGAATTTTCTGCGCCAACGTAGACTCGGCCCCACAGCATACCGCCGAACAACGTTAGTCGTCTCTTCATCAACTGAAACCCCCTTTTGGGCAGCGGTGAGGTGATGAGATGCCGGTGAAGATCGACCCTGACGCGCTCTATTCCGAAGCTGAGTTCGCAGCCATCGTGAGGAAGAAGCCGGACACGATCCGGCGTGAGCGCTGCACGGAGTCGCGGTTCCCATTTATCAAGTACGGCCGGCGGGTTTTTTATCGCGGCTCCGACATCCTCGCCGGTCTAGAGGTCGGCTTGATGAAGTCGACATCCGACACACCATCCACAAGGCCGTAGCCACGCGCTGGGCACGCCGTCGCGCGCCCCGTTGTCTGTCCCGTTGCGTTCGTTGCGTTGCGTGAGCCGCCGGCATGGGGCCGGCGCGCGGCAACCGTGCGGGGGCGACGTGGAACCTACAGACAAAAAGCCGGCTGCGGCCGGTGCCGACGATGAACTGCGGCGGGCACTGGACAGGGTGCAGCAGCAGATTCTGGACGTGACAGCTAAGGGCGCGGAGATGATGGCCGCCCGTGAAGCGGAGTATCGCGAACGCGCTGCCGCGTATGAGGCCTTTATCGCACACATGCTGGAGCGGCGCGCATCAACCGCAGACGCCGCCCGTTGGGATGAAATCGATCACGTCATCGGCCGTTTGGACCAGTTGCTGGCCGTGTCGCTGGCAGCGTTGCGGCCGACCACGGGGGCGCCGTCGTGAGCATCGACGCGATCGCCTACGTCAAGACGCTGCCGCCTGGGGCAGTCTATCGGCCCGCACGCGCGCTGCTCTTTGTGATCGCGGAGAACACGTTCAACGACACGGGCGAGTGCCGCGTCGGTCAGCGCGTACTGGTCGCCGAAGCTGACATCCCAGAGCGAACGCTGCGGCGCTATCTGCACCGGCTGGAATCCGATGGCATGATCGCGCGCCGCTTGCGCGCAAGGGCAGGCGGCGGCCGGCTGCCTGACTGCCTCACGCTCTGCGGTTTTTTGGCTTGGCTGAAAGCGACCCGTCCTGAACGCGCCGGAAGCAAACCGGCCAAGGTGGCCGGTTCGGCGCTGGGCAATGCGGCCAAGTTGGCCGGTTCGGACGAGACCAAACCGGCCAACAGGTGGCCGGATCAAACCGGCCAACAGGTGGCCGCTTCGATAGAGAATCCCGTACTAGAGTCCCGTACTGATTCCCCCCTTGCCCCCCAAAGTGGGGGGAAAAAAGATTGTTCTGATCTGGAAGAAGGGGGACGTGACGCGCCTCGCGACCTGGTGAGCAAGCTGCGATCCGAGGGACGAAACGTTCTTGTCGTCGAGTGCCTGGTTGCCCCGGTGCTCGCAAATAAGCGTCTTCGGGTAGGCAGTGGCGCCGACAGGCTGGCCGTGCTGCGGTCGATCTGCGATGAGGCTTCAGACCTCAACCGAGAGCAGCTCGGCCGCGTCGCTCAACTGCTGCTGAAGGAAAACGGCGGAACGCTCGATCCAGGCACCGTCCGCAGTCGCATCGGCGATGTGCGCACGAACGGTCTCATGATTCCAATCCGCAAAGGGACGGCCGACTGGGCAGCCTGGCGTGATTACTTTCGCCGGACCTCGCCCGATGAGGGCCAGCTCATGGATAGGTACGACAGCTGGCAGGTGCCAGCCATGTGGCCGCCTGCCCGAAATGATTCGGCGGTGACCCCATGACCCGCACCACGCGAACCCGCCGACACGCCGCACTGGCGCTGGGCACGGTCGCCGCGGCTCGCCCGCGATGCGAGCCCGTCGAAGTCGAGGACACGACCAACGCTGCGCTCGAGCTCATAGAGGCCCACGTGCGGGACGTGCTGCGCGCTGGGGGCGAGCACGCGCTGATGATGCGATTGAGCCGGCTACTGCCTGGCAACGTGGTTGTAGACGGCCGCCTTGGGGGGGCGGCCGGTAGTGAGCGAGCCGGCGACTGCGCACCGTCGCCGGCTCGCGTTGGCTCATCAGGCGGCAAAGAGGGCGCGCACCATGGCTGAAGGATTCAGATCGATCGCCGATTTGCAGATTGTCGTGGATGCGTCGACTGAGAAGTTGCAAGGCAACCTCAAGTCCGCGTCGACCCTGATCCAGCGGTTTGCCGGCGAAGGCACATCATCGCTGAAGGGGTTCGACGCTGGCGTTGCGGCGCTGGGCGGCGGGATCGAGGCGGCCCGCGGCAAGTTCAACGTCTGGATGGAGGCATTCAAGCTGCTGTCGACGAACATCCAGGCCGTGAAGGCGGTGTCTGGTTCGCTCGCCGAGAAGATCGGCGCCAAGGACGACTTCGACCGGGTGCTCGGCAGCTTCGATGAATTGCGCGAGGCGGTCGGTGAGGGTCTGGCGGGTGGCTGGGATAGGGCCCGGGCGGCGGCCGGCCTCTATCACGCCGCGGCGGCTGATGGCGGCGATCTGGCGCCTTCGAAGGTGTTCAGCAAGGCGGCGGCCGATGCGACGGTCGAGACCGTCGGGCAAATCTCGCACGCCTTCCGCCGTCTGGGCGACGAGTCGAAGTACTCCAGCAAGACGATCGACTCTGAATTCTCATTGGTCGAGCACAAGCTGAACCAGTTCGCCGCTGAAGCGCGCCGTGTGGCGGCTGAAGGTTCGTTGTTCGATGGTTTGCTCGGCACCGACTCGGTCACGGCAAACCTCGAAGTGGTGGCTGAACAGTTGGAGCGGGTCGCGCGGCTGAATGAGCTCCGCCGGGCGAACGGTGCTGCGAATTCTGCTGCCGAACGCGCGGCGGCCGATGCGCTGGGCGCCGCTGAATTCGAGAAGCTGGTGCCCAATCTGGAGAAGGAGATCGAGGCCCTGGAGCGCAAAGGCTCTGTTCTCAACATGACCAAGGGCGAGGCCGCCGCCTACGCCGCCGTCATGCAGGTGATCGACGCGCTGGTGAAGAACAACGCGCTGCTGACCGAGGATGCCGCCGAGAAGCTCGGGGCATACTCCGCCCGCATCCGTGAGCTGACAGACGCGGCAGATGGCTTCGCCAAGATCAAGCAAGCCGAGACGTTCGTTGCCGGGCTCGGCCGTGAGATCCGCAACCTCGATCAGCAGTCCGCTGGGCTAGGCAAGAGCACCGCCGCGATCGCCGCGACCTCCGCTGAGATGCGGATACGCAATCAGATCGAGGATCAGGGGTTGCAGCTCTCTGACGAGCAAAAGTCGAAGGTCGAGGAAGCTATCGCGGCGATCCGATCTCGCACGCTGGCCTATGCCGCCGACAAGAGGGCGCGCGACGATGCCGAGCGCGGCGAGAAGGGCTTCGAAGGTGCGCTGTTGAAGCTCCAGCGCGAGACGATGCTTTTGCGCGAGAAGGCCGCCGCGCTGGGCGATGCGAGCGATGCAGGGGCGATCAAGGCGCGTGTGGATCGGGAGCTTGCAGACCTGCAGGCCCGAAACATTCCGCTTTCTGCACAGCGGGTCGCTGCGTTGGAAGCCGAGATCACGGCGCAGGTCGAGGCACGTCGCGCCCTTGCTGACTTCGAGAAGCAGATGGCGAGCGTCCGTGAGGCGGGCCAAGTGGTCTCGCGCTCGCTGGAAAGCGCGTTCGCCAAATGGACCGAGGGTGGGAAGATCAACGTCAAGGAAATGGTCGCGTCAATGATCGCCGATCTGGCTCAGCTCACACTCAAGCGAGGCGTCATCGACCAGCTGTTCGGCGGTGGTGGTTCAGGCGCCGGCGGTGGCGGCGGTGGGCTTCTGGGCTCGCTTGCCGGAAGCTTGTTCGGCGGTGGTGGTGGCGGTGGCGGCGGTAGCGGTTGGCTTCTGGGCTCGCTTGCTGGAAGCTTGTTCGGCGGCGGCGGTGGCGGGGCTGCCATTGGTTCATGGTCGACGTCGGTGATCCCGGCCTTCGCCGATGGGGGACGGCCGCCGCTGGACCGGCCGTCGCTGATCGGCGAGCGCGGGCCGGAGCTGTTCTGGCCTGACAGCCTTGGGACCGTGATCCCAAATGGCCAATTCGCGCTGGGCGGCGGCGGTGCACCAGGTCCGGTGCATGTCGCGATGCACACCCACATCAACGCCCAGGGTGCCTATCCCGAGAGCATCGCCGACATCAAACGAGAGCTGGCCACTGCCCAGGCGTCACTGCCGGGCCGCGTCGTGCAAGTGGTTCGTGAGGCACAGGATCGCGGCATCGCCTGACAATCGGAGTCGAAAAAATGAGCGCTGGAAAAAGAACCGAGTTGATCAAGATCGAGCGTGAGACGCGGGCGCCGGATGGGGGCGGTGGCTCCGTGACGACGTGGGCGGAACTCGGCCAATTGTGGGCCGAGGCGCGGTTCGCGCGGGCCGGCGAAAAGAAGGACCGCGGCCCGGTTCGGGAAACCACGGTCTACAAATTCATAGTGCTGACCGACGACGCCGAAGATCTGGGCATCCGGGCCACGGATCGCATCGTTTGGGATGGGGAGTTGTACAACATTCGCGAGCGTCCAAGGCGAATGCAACGTGTGGCCGAGACGGAAATCGTGGCCGAGAGCGGGGTGGCGCAGTGAGCGAGTCCAGGACGCGAGCCACGAGGAGTCCGAGGCTTATCGCTTCCGGTCCATGTCGAGTCCGTGGGGCGAGTCCAAGCGCCATGCTGGTGCGCACTGCGGTCGCGCCGAGAATTGCGGCGCGGTTGCGTATCGGAGGCGAATTGCGGCAATCGGAGTATGTGCGGCGATCTCAATTCGGAAAAACCGCGATCACAATTCCAAGGTGCAGCGATCACAATTAAGGCGGCGCCATCGCGGCGCATCACAATTCAAATTGCATCAGCAAAAACGAGGCAAAGAAAATGGCAACCGTGAACATAGAAATCAAATTACAGGCGATCGATCTGGGGGCCGGCTCCAGGCCGTGCACCGAGTGCGCCTACTCGACGTTGGTAAAGGGGTATTTTAGGCACTCCCCCGAGCTTCACTGCTTGCGCTACGTGGTCCCGATCACTGGCGAGGCCATCGCATGCGTCGAGCTGAGAAGCGACGAGAGCCTTTGCGGCAGTGGCGGTGTCGGCTTCGCCCCGCCGATCGAGTGGGACAACTTCACGTCCGACGCCGATTCCCCCGGCGGTTCTGGTTGAAACCTCACCCCCCAGGGGGGGGTATTTTCCTAAAAGGTCAAACACCAAAGACCGCGATGTTCATCAAAAATTGTCGGGCGCAAGTTTCTGGGCCAGATGTGTTTTATGGGAGAGTAAATGGGCTCATGAGCGGGTGTGGTGCCCGGCTCTGTCCAAGGTCGAGCGGTGCGATTGAGTGAGTCAATACAAATAGTTGCGTTGCGTGCCTTCGTCGACAATGGCCAAGCGTAGAGATCGACAACGACGAAAAATAGCCGTGCAAGATTCGCGAAATGTTCCGCTCGAAATCGAGGTGCAAAATGCCCGATGGAAGTCTGTCAATCGAACCGGAGTCGCCAGCGGCTGAATTCAAGCGCCGCGCCGCGGCCGTGTTGGGGCCTGACTTTGCCCATCGGCTGGCGATAGCGCTTCGATCGTCGCCGGGCCGGTTCCGCAACGATACGAAGCCGCAGCCGGCGGTGGTCGCGATCGTCGAGATTCTGACTCTGATCGTGGCCCGCGGACTTGAGTCCAAATTGCCGGGAAGGTGGACCCGGCCCGCTGCGGAACCGGTCGCAAGTTTTGAGGCGGTCCGCGCTCGCTGGGAGGCTTTGCTCGGCCCGAACGCCGTCAACCGGCTCGCGGCCGCGCTCGATCTCACCGCGCGAACCGTTTCGAATGCACTGGTGGTCGGGAAATCCGGCCGTCTTGGCGTTCTCGCCGAGTACACTGCCATGGTTGAGCTGTTGGAGATCGCTGTCGCGACGGGCTCCGTCGAGGATCTGCCGGGTCGGTGGCAGCGTGCGGCGGCGCAAGCGCGATCGTCAAAGGTGCTCGCGCCTGGTGCCGAGATCCACACGCGCGCCGTGGCTGTCCTTGGCGCCGATGCGACCCGCCGGATCGCGTGTGCGACGGGCCGGCACGAGACGTACCTCAAGAGCCTCTTCAATGCGCCGGCCGCCGCCGTCCAGCCCGGCATTGTCGCGCTGCTCGAGTTCATGGAACTGCTGACTGCCGAGGGTGTGCCGCAGAGCCGGTGGCCTGGACGATGGCAGGCCACCGATGGGGGAGCATGAGATGCTGCAAGAACAATCGGCGGCGATCGATGAACTCGCGCCCCTCTACCCCAACACGCAGCGTCCATTGCGACCGGACCAGATCGCGTTCCGCGGCGCGTTTGCTGCCGCGTTCGCCCGCACCGGAAATGCTCCCGATTCGGTACGAGAGGCCGTGGCCCTTTGTGGGGGGAGCGCAAAATCTCACCGCCGCCCGTGCGAGGTCGCGCGCCGGCTGTTGCTGCAAGAGCCAGTGCGCGCCCGCATTCTCGAACTCGGCGGCACGCTCCCGACTCTCGATCCAGCCATGGTGGTCGCACCAAGGCAACCAAACGTGCCAAGTCGGGAGTCGATCGACCGCCCGGAAATCCCGCCGCCCGTCGCGGACCCGTCGCGCGACTTGGCGCAAGTTTCGCCGGTCCCCATTCTGCTGTCGCAGGAAACGGCCGCGCGCCTGGCCGCCGTCGCCTTCGATCCGGCGATGCCGCCGGGTGTGGGGGTGGCTGCCCTGACCGCGCTGGCCGATGCGTGCCGGCGCCGCATGGCTGAAATCGGGGGGAGCACCGAGCGATGAAGCCGCGCCCGCTGCCGCCGCGCCAGCAACAGGTGCTCGACTTCATCCGCGCCGAGATCGCCGCCGGCCGCGACTTTCCTTCGGCGCAGGTTATCGCCTTCGAGATCGGCTGGCGGGTTGACACCTGCGCCCGTGAGGCACTGCAAGCGCTCGCCGGGTTCGGACACCTCATTAAGAGAAATGTTCGGGGGCGGTGGGTGTACGCCCTGCCGGCTGCGGTCCAGGCATCACCGGCCGCGCCGTCGATTGGGGGCCTTCAGCCGCACACCCTCGCCGCCGCCGTTCTCGGCGATGAACTGGACTCCGGCCGCTTCGAGCGCCGCGCAAATCTTCGCGACGATCTCGGCTGGAACGGCGAGCCGTCCTGTCTCGAAGTTCCGCAGGCGCGACAATCCAATGCCGGCACGCTTGGCGAGCTGAGCCTGGGTGTGTCCGATGAGGCCGCGTGCGGCCCTGCATTGGGAAGGTGAGAGCATCTGGCGTTGCTAAGCCGTGCATGGGGATATCGCAACGATTTTCGTTGCTGCGTCCCCGGTCGCGTGCAACGGTAACGAAATTCGTTGAAGCGTAGGAGGATCGACCATGTTGGCAGCAGGGCACATCACGACGGCTGCGATTGGCCAGGTGACTGAGGGAGTGGATGGGGAGAGGCGAGCCGCAGCTCGCGCGGCGGTATTCGCCATCACACGTTCGGACCTTCGGGCCCGCCTCCAAGCGAGGGCTGGCGCGATGGGCGAGACAGCCCTTCTCGCGTTGCTCGATTCGGATCTCGCGCGCCAATTCGAGTTGAAATACCGGCGCGCGGCCGCAGACGCTGAGCAATCGTACCAAGCATTTCGTGATCTGGTGTGGGAGCTGGCAGAGGATCGCGCGGTCGTGGCGGCGCTGGAATTGTCCAGCTACGACCTGGACGACGGCGCATCATGGCGTCAAGCCCATGGGGCAGCCTGCTCGATCGCATCGTTCGTGGTTTACGAGGACTGCTACGACCATCTGGACTCGCTGTTCGGCGCCGAGTTGGCCGCATTGAGATCGTTGAAGCGTCAGCTCGCGGTCTGCCGCGCCGCGCCGTTCCCCAGGTTGTGAACTTGCGCCGCCGGGCGTGAGTTCATGGATCGAGTTCACGCCAGTTCATGAACCGAAAACCCCGCGGGAGTGATCCCGCGGGGTTCATGCGTTCCGGCGCTGAACTCGGCCGGCTCCGTCAGCTTGATCGTTCCGCCTTCAGGCTATCGATGATTTGCCACGCGGCCGCCTGCACGGTGTCAGTGCTCTTAGGGCGAATGCCACTTATGCCATGCTCACGCGCGAGTTCGGCGACGTGGCGCGCATCACAGAACGCAAACACGTCGTCGTCAGTCATCTCGAACTCGAATCCTGCAACGGCCTTGTTTCGCGAGTCGAGTAGCATCCACCCGCCCTTGTTCCATGCGGCACCGCGCCGCCAAAACTCCCTTGTGGCCCGCAATCCAACATTGCGCGCCGCCCGCCTGACGCGCGCTTCAACTGCCCGTGATTTCGGTGGGTTCTTCACCATGGCATCGCCGCCCCTTGAACTTGGGTTGAAGATAGAAATCCTGCCAGCGTTGATCGAGCGGGCTGGCAGGATTTGACTTCGTTGCGGTGCGATGCGGCGATCTCGTTGCGCACTTAGGCACGGAACGGCCGGTCAACTGCGGGGATCATGCAATGCTTTTGGCGCTGCCGTCAACGAACTAGCGCTTCGTTGATGTGGAAAAACTAGCGCTGAGAGGGGATCGTTGCCGAAAACGTCTCGCGCCTGACGCCGCCACACGCTGGCCGTCGACTTCGGCAGCGTGAACGCCGCCCGAAGCTCTGACCACGACGGCGCGCGGCCCGTGCGGGCCTCGAAATCGCGGCACCACGCGATCACTTCGCCCTTGGCGGCCTGGGTGTTTTCGTTGACGGGTGCCGGCATCCGGCGGCCGGGCCCGCCAGGGCGATCAGGATAGCCGCCAGGGGCAGGAAACGAGGTCTGGGCGGTATCGGCCGCCGCCGGGGCGGCATGGCCGCCAGAGGCCTTCCTGGGGGTATGGCTGAACGCAAAGCCGAGGCTGACGATAACGCCGAACTCAAGAAACAACGCGACGAGGAAGGGGGCGATCAGCACCGCCGCGGCCTTCACCTAGGCTTTGTCGGCACCGAGCACCACATTGACGATCTCGGCGAATTGTTCGGCATCGGGTGATGCGACCCGCACCGGACCGAGCCGCCCGAGCGCCGCGTCGTGGCCGGCGATCGCCGCCGTATAAACCTCGATCGTCGCCCGGATTCCACCGCAGCGCTTGCCCTGGCCGCTCTTGCACTCTGCGGCCAACTCACGCTGGGCGGCTTCCAGCATGTCGGCCGAGCGTGTGCGCGCGCGGCTGATCTCGACGCGGCGGCCAGCGTCCGCCTCGATCTGCGCTGTGGTCTGCATCGTGTCGGCCGCTTGGCGCCCTACTGACGAATATACAACAAGCGCCGTGCCAACGACGAACACCAGAGCGAAGCCGGCTGAGGCCAGCCAATGGCGCGCCCGGCTGGCATCGTTGGCGAGATGGCCGGCGAGGATTGTGCCGGCAAGCACGGCCGACGCCAGGCCGTGCTTCAACTGAAACGCGGCACCCTTCAAAAGCACGTCCTCAAAAAGGATCGCGCACGTTCCGGCGGTGAAGATCGCGCCGGCGGCAATGGCCAGGGCTCGGCCTGGTGTGGTAGAGTGTGGCATGGTCTGACTCCTGGGGATTCAGGGGTGGGATCGAGGCCCGGCCGGTGTTAGCGCACCGCGTCGGGCCGCTCTCTTTAAAGTGCAACTGTTGCACAATGTCAAGCGTAAAGCGCAACCGTTGCACATCGGCGGCGGGCGTGTTACCGCTGCACAATGAGCACCGATCCAGAAACCGCCTTCCGGCGCTGGCGCCGAGAGTTGGAATTGACGCAGGAAGCCGCCGCCAAGGCTCTTGGCGTCTCGCGGTCGCAGGTTGTCAACTGGGATGCCGGCGAGGATCGGGGCCGGAAGGGCTCACCGTCCGTGCCCCCGTTAGCCGTGCGTGTGCTCATGGCTGTGCTTGCGAAGGGGCTCGACGTCGAGCCGTGGCCTGAGCACGACGTGCCGGTGAAGCGCGGCCGAAAATGAAACGGGAGCATCATACCGGGGTGCCCGGGCCAGTGACGCTCGGCGATCTGGCTAGCGCCGGCAAGCTGTTGTGGTGCTGGTGCTCTGCTTGCGGCCGTGAGCGCGATCTCGAGCCGGCATCGTTGCCGCTGCCAATGACCTACCCGGTGCCCGACGTCGGCACCCGTATGGTGTGCTCGGCGTGCGGGTCGAGGAAGGTGCGCACCGCGCCGGAACTCTACCCGGGCGGCATCGTCGCGCAGCGCGCACGGTGGGGTGTCAGCACCGCCACGCCGCCGCCGAAGCCGCTATCGGCGTCCGATCATTCGCCGACGTAGCGTCTGCGACGGCGCACCCTTATGCTCAATCCGGAGCGGCGGGGGTGTGTCATGCGGCGGCTGTTGGTTCTGGGGTGCTTGGTATCTGTGGGCTGCGCGACGGCTGCGACGGAACAACCGCCACC
>PERL01000029.1 GCA_002928735.1 Hyphomicrobium sp.
AGAGCGATGACGTGGAAAGACGCGATGGAAACGCCGGTTGATAGCGCGAAGGGAATGACAATGTTGCTCGACTTCGCGCGGTCTGGTGGCTTTGTCTTGTCGGAACGACACAAATGCCTAGCGGAGAAATACGGGCTTGACGTTTCCGGCGTTGTGTTCACCGAGCCCGTACCGTTGACGAAATAGGCTGCTGGAAACCGGGGAGAGGTTGAGCGATGGTTATTGGCGATCAACAATGGCGACGCGAGTTGGCGCGGATCATTCGGCGGTTGCGCCAGCTAGATTGCCGCGACCTCGCGAAGCACGTTCTAGAGCTAGGGCGCAACTGCATCGCAACGCGCGCAGGCGAGCCAGATAAATCAAAACCAATCGTGTAAAGGAAAGCAGGGGGTGAGCGATGAATGAGGACAACAGCATCATCAACCGCCTGCGATGGCGCGCAACAATCAAGCTCATGAAGTGGGCCGTGATGGTTGCGCCGGGTGGTAGTGCGGCAGTCGCGCTCCACGAGCATCATCTCATGTGGATCGACGAATGTCGCCACCAATGGAATTTGCGTTACGGCGCTGGAAACCAAGGAGGGTGCGATGTGCAAAATTTGTAAAGAGGCAATGGCTCGCGCAAAGCAGATCGGGCAGGCCACGCCGGATGCGTGGGAACGTGCTGATGCCGCCATCAGAGCGTGGCGGGCTGCCAACCCGGAACTTGAATTTGATGGCGTGATAGCCGAGTGCGACGCATGGGCCGAACACATGGCGGCGGCAGATTGAGGAGCATCATGAGACGAGGCGGGGTGATGGTCTGGTGGCTCGAATGGCGTTGGAGGCCGTGGTCGATGATTAAAAAACGCTCTCCCTGCTATGGGGGACATTTCAGCTCTGAAAAGAAACTGAGTGTCCGACACCCCGTGGAGCCAATCAGATTTCGCTTTCAAAGAAAACGATGGAAGTAAATCGAGCAGATCGATGACGGCAGAAGAGATCGTTAAGAAGGCCAACAGGCTCGCGCGCATCTTCTACCAGATGCAAGGATACGAGGTTAGCGACGACTTCAAGTTTTATCGAGCGCATCACCCTGCCGAGGTCGGGTGCTGGAACATGGCCGTTGTGGCGTTCGATGAAATCGAAGGCACTGATGTTGAGGACTGTCTCGCTCAACTTGAAGAAGACGAAGCAGCGTAGGCTATTGGAGACCTACCCCTCCGCGCACCACGATCCCCGCTCGCCGCCGGCGTAGGGTCGGGCGAGGCCTTCGGCGGTGAGGATGTCGCCGGCGTCGCGGCCGTCGATGGTCAGGCGGCCAAGGCGGCGATTGTAGCGGTCGACGTTCCAGACCGGCCCAACGGGCGCCAGGAGGGCCTGCCCGTCGCGGACGGCCTCCGCCAGCCGAAGCGTCGCCGACTGGCCTAGAACGCGCTCCTCGTGGCAGCGCGCCCGGCTCCCGGTCTCAGGCGCGTCGAACCCTTCCAACCGCCACCGCCAGAACCCGTGATCGACCGTGTCGCCGTCGACGACGCGGATCCCCGGCTGCCACAACGCCGCCGCAGCTGCCAGCGCGCCGCCCGCAATCAGTCCGAGGATGGGAGACGGCCGCGCCATGCGCCTTGAAACGTCCGGAGCGGGCAAAACCGTCGCCGCTAGGCCGACAAGAACCGCCCGCGAACGCCGTGCCAATTCTGTGACACGCCACCCCGCATCTTCACGACATGTTCCCGTCACGTACCCGGCAGGGTTCGCGTCGGGATGGCCCGCGAACTTTCGCGCTTGTCTATTGTTTTCGCGGGTGTTTTCATGGTGGGCGGTGCAGGGATTGAACCTGCGACCCCACCCGTGTGAAGGGTGTGCTCTACCGCTGAGCTAACCGCCCGGCCCGGCCCAAAAGCCTGCCTGAGAGGCGCCGTTATGAAGAGGCCGGGCCAGGGTGTCAAGCGCACGCCCAGGACCAATGGCCAACGCCAGAACGGCCCGCACGAGGCGGGCCGCTCCCAGCGTCACGCCTAGCCGTCCCTGGAAAGGTGGCCAAGGTGGCGTGTCGAGGCTGACGACGCCTAGGTTACGACTGACCCATCGGCTTGTAGGCCGGTGCCTTGGTCAGCGTGTTCTTGTCGCCGCGCACGACGATGAAATAATCATCGGCCTTGGCGCCGGCCTTCTTCACGAAGCGCAGTTCGCTCATCCGCACCGCGACATCCTTCTCGCCGATGCCAAGGAACCCGCCCACGCCGAGGATGACGGCCTTCACCGAGCCGTCGCGGTTGAGCAGGATGTTGTTCACTTCACCAACGTCGGACCAGTCCTTGGTGACCTTGTCGACTTCCTTGGACGTGTCGACCTCCGCGGTTGTCGCGTAAATGCGCGAGCCGATCAGCTGGCTGGCGAGGAAGTCGTTCTTCTCACTGGTGGTGTAATAGGCGCCATCAACGACCTCCGCGCCCGCGGGTGCAGTCGCCGAAGGCCGTTCGGCCGGTGCCGTTGCGGGCGTATCCTGCGCGAGTGCCGCGCCGCCGATGGTCAAAAGAGCAATGGTACTCGTCAGTGTCAGGGATTTCATGGTGGGCTCCTGTTGAAAGGGGGAGCAACCTCGAAAGGGGGTTGCGGGCAGACAACGTCAGCCGCTACCCGCAGTTCCGCCCTTTCAGCTTGCGGAGGAATGTCAACCCGAAGGCGGCATCTCGTGCGCGCGCTGAATGACAAACCGGAACACACCCGCCTCCGCCGTCGCCGTGACAAGAATGTGTCCGGACGTCTCGGCAAACACTGCAAAGTCCTGGCGGCTCCCCGGATCCGTCGCCAGCACCTCCAAGGTCCCGCCAGCCGGCACCTCCAGAATCGCTTTGCGCGCCTTCAGGATGGGATAGGGGCACGGCAACCCGCGCACATCGAGCAGCTTGTCGGCCATCGCTTCCCGCCCAAACAGAACCCGCGTCCCACCATGTCATGACGCAGCAGCCTTGTAAGATGAATGACTTGGCCCCTCAAGCCGCTGGCAGCGGCCGTCCCGCCGCAGGTCACCGGAGGACCGCTTGTCCGCCTCAGTCCCCGAAGGACTTTGGCGTTCGGCGGCGAAGCAGTTAGGGTGCCCCGCGTGGGGGGCCAAAACCGAGACAATTGCTGGCACATTGCCGGGTCAATTGAATGACATCGGTCGGCCCAGAGGGGAATATCGATATGGCTTCCGGGGACGCGCCGCGCCGCTCGTTTCTGTTTTCGTTTGGCATCGACAAGCTGGGCCTAGTGGCGCTGAAGGCGCCGTACGTCTCCGCCGTCCTGATCGCGATCCTCACCGTGCTGGCAGCCTTCGGCGTGTCCGGCCTGCGCGTCGACGACAGCCTGTCGGAACTCTTCCGCACCGACACCAAGGAATTCCGCCAATACGAAGAAATCGATCGCCGCTTCCCCTCCAGCGAATACGACGTGCTGATCGCCGTAGACGGCCAGAACCTCCTCACCCGCGACGCCCTAAAATCCCTGCAGAACGCCATCGTTGAACTCCAGTTGACCGACGGCGTCGGCGGCCTCGTCTCGATGCTCTCCGCGCGCTCCAAGCCGGACGCCACGGGATACGCCGCCCCCGTCGTGCCCGATGAATTGCCCGAAGACGGCCCCGCCTTCGACGCCATGCTGGCGGAGCTGAAATCCAACGACATCGTCAAAGGTAAGTTCATCTCCGAGGACGGCCAGTTGGCCCTCATCGTCATCGCGCTCGACCGCAAGGCCGTAGAAGAGCAGACCGCGCGCACCATTATTGGCGGCATCCAAGCCGTCGTGGATAAAGAACTCGCAGGCACCGGCCTCAACGCCAAACTCACCGGCGCGCCAGTGATGCAACTTGAAATCCGCAATGCCGTCGAGCGCGACCGCCTGATCTACAATGGCCTCGGCTTCCTCGCCGGCCTGACGGTCGCCTACCTCTTCTTCCGCCGCATCTCGCTGACGATGATCGCGGTCCTCGGACCGGCGATCGCCATTCTCTGGACACTGGGCGTCCTCGGCGGCCTCGATTACCGATTAAACCTGTTCGTCAACGTCATCACGCCGCTGATCCTCGTGTCGGGCTTTTCCGACAGCATGCATCTCGTCTTCGCCATCCGCCGCGATATCCTGGCAGGCGTGCCGCGCCTCGAAGCCGCCCGCAACGCCGTCCGCGACGTGGCGCCCGCCTGCCTCCTGACCGCGATGAACGCCTCGCTGGCACTTCTGTCGTTCCAGTTCGCCGACAGTGCGCTGATCCGCACCTTCGGACAGGCAGCGCTTCTTGCTGTGGCGATCTCGTACATTGCCGTCGCGGTCGTGGTCCCGACGCTGGCCGCCCTCCTCATTCAGCCCGAAACCAAAACCGTTCCCGACATCAAAGAGCACGACACCGGCGGCGTCGGCATCCTGCAGCGCATGACCGAACGCATCATCGCCTTCGTCATCTCCATGCCGCTCGTCTTCACGGCGCTGGGCTTCGGCGCTGTCGCTTTCACCGGCTGGGCCTACACGCAACTGACGCCCATGTACCGCCTTGCCGATCAGGTGCCCGATAAGGAACAGGCGCTTGCTGCGACCGCCAAGCTCGACCAGAAGCTGACCGGCGCCAATCCCGTCCACGTCATGATCCAATGGAAAAAGGGCACCGACGCCGAACCCGGCATCGGCCTCTATGATGTCTCCACGCTCTCCGTCATCGCGCGCGCCCATCAGGTCCTCGAAACGGAAGCGGGGCTCGGCAATGTCTGGTCTCTGGAAAGCCTGCGCCGCTGGCTGGCGGAAGCCGGCGACGCGCGCGTCGAGACCATCAAGAGCTACGTCGACATCCTGCCCAAACATCTGACCCGCCGCTTCATCGATGAGAACGAAAGCGCCGTCCTCGTCACCGCGCGCCTGCCCGATATCGATTCCAGCCAGATCCTGCCCATCGTCGAAAAGATCGACACCGCGCTCGAACCGCTGCGCAAGGAAAACCCGCAGTTTGAAATCTCCGTAACGGGCTTGCCCGCGATTGCCGCCCGCAACTCGGCCAAGCTCATCAGCGAAATGAACTGGGGCCTCGTCGGCGACATCTTCGTCATCTTCATCTTCCTAGGCATCGCGCTGCGCTCGGTGATGGCCGGCGTGTCGAGCGCGCTGCCCTCGTTGTTCCCCATCTTTGCCACCGGCGCACTGCTCTGGGCGACAGGGCAGGGGATGCAATTCGCCTCCATCATGGCGCTCACCGTCGCCTTCTCGCTGGCGATTGACTCGACGATCCACTTCCTCAATCGCTTCCGCTTGGAAGAAGACCGCATCGGCCCCGGCCCCAACTCCGCCCACGACGCGCTGATGGCCACCGCCCACCACATCGGCCCGGCCGTCGTGTTGACCACCATCGTGCTAGCGCTGGGCCTGGGCGTCACGATGCTCTCGCATCTCCCCTCGCTGCGCCTCTTCGGGGAGTTGGCCGGCATCTGCCTCGCCGCCTCCCTCATCGGCCAGCTCATCATCCTCCCCGCAACCATCGCCCTTTTCCGCCGCTATTTCCCACTGCGGGCGTAAACGCATCACGCGAGGCCGCGCCGCCTATACAACCAACGACGCACATCGGGATCGCGGCGAGAGCGAATTTTTCGAGCGAACCGTCGCACGAGAAGCGAAGGGGGCGGGGCGGTGGTCGCGCCGCTGAGGTTTGTAGTGGAGTGCGGCCCGAAGACCGCCCCGCGCAGGCTTTGTGGCATACGACCAGCGTTTCAGCGCGTTCTTCGCAGCCTCTATTCCAAGAGGTGGCCGGTCCGAGCCTCGCCGAGAGA
>PERL01000030.1 GCA_002928735.1 Hyphomicrobium sp.
CGCTTGAACCATTCGCCCGACGGGCTCGATTGGCGATGCCGAGCAAATGCCGAGCGCCTGACGGACTTATCCTTCGCCTTCGCCGTTGCGTTCGCGGTTGCCTTGGCCGCGGCGTCGGCCTTTGCGACCGTCGTCAACCAGCTTCCTGTCGAAGCCGAAGAGTGCGTCGCCGGTTGGTCGCCGGGTTGCCAAGCAGCTGCCCGTCGGGACCGCTGCAATTTGATCCGCTCAATCTCGGCCCGCGCCGCGTCGATGGCGGCGTTGCGGGTGGCTGCCGGGTAGTTTCGTGCTCGAGACGCACCATAGCAGCCCGCCACGCAACTGATTTGTTCAGGTTGTGGCGTAGCAGCGGTCGCCCCCTCGGCGCTGATCGATGCTGCGGTCAGTTGCAACTGGCCGGACGAGGATGCTGCGGCGACCGGGCTTGTGTTGGCCGCGCCGATCATCCGGATCGGCTCGAACTGGACGAGCTTTTGAGAAGTACCGTAGCAGCCAGCTTCACACACGACGACGTTGAAGCCGGGATAGGCAACCTGCAGCGAACGCTCTCGTGATTGCTGTGCCTGATCGCCGCCAAGCAGGCCCTTGGCGCGCTTGGCATAATAGTCGTCCTCGGGCAGGCTTTTTGGAACATTCTCAGCTGCCGAACGGGTCTGCTGACGGCGTGCGGCATCGGCGGGCGTACCACCTTGGTCCACTGCCGGAAGCGTCGGCTCCGGAGAGGATGGCCGGTCTGTGGATGCGGATATGGGTACGGATTGATCAGCGACTTGGGGACGCGTGCTGTCGCCTTCGTTGGATGCGGTGGGCTGGGCGGCAGCGGTGGCCACCGACAGACCGAACATTCCGCAGACCAGTCCAACGACCATCGCGACCGGCCGCGCCTGCGAGCCTCGAAGAGTTCTTACGTTCAACATCCGCCCCACCGCAACCGACGCCTCGCCACCACAACGACCCCTGGATTGTCACAAGAAGGGGTTAACGAACCGCTTAAGGTGCATTCAGACTGATCCAGAAAACTCATCGCAGGTGACGGTAGAGCGCGCTGTCGCCGGGTTGGGCGTTCAACACGCGGACATTGCGGAAATCCGTTTCCGGATGTGCAACTGGCGGTGCTGGCGGGGCGCGATCGACGATGCGGCCAACGGTGCCTGAGGGCTGGGATGCGGCCTGTTGCGCGGGCTTCGTCAACGCCGGATCCGATGCCGGGGCGCGGTCGACCTTCCGCTGACCGCTACCCGCCGTCTTGACCACTGCCAATTCTGCCGGCGCCGGCAAGTGGGCCTCAGTTGGTCGAGCCCTTTCATTCTCAGGTGCCGCCATAGGGGCTTTCGGCTCTTGCAAGTCGAGACGGTAATAGGCCGCGATGCATGGATCCGTCCGCTTGAGCAGATCCAGTTCGCCGAACTTCACATAGATCACGCGGCCGCCTTCACAGACGTAAGCTTCTTCCGCTTGAACCGGGCAGGCTACAAACCCCAACAGCGGCATCAAGAGCAGACGACCGAACGTGATAACGCTGCGCATGAAGCCCCCCGACAGCAAACCCTCAGCGCGAGCGCTCGAGATGGCCGTGCATCCCGGGCGGCTGCGCGCTCTACTTCGATTAGGAGACTGATTGACACTCACGATGAGATGCGTGCCGCATCCATCCCGACCGACCAAGCTCCACATTGCCAGAATATGGGACGGCCATTTAGAAAGCGTTGACTGCGGCGCCGCCTTGGGGCCGCATCAGTCCTACTTCGGTGCGCCAGGATACCGCCAGTACTCGCCCTTCGCCGTCTTCACACTCTCGAGAATAGGCACCCGGAGATTGGGCGGCCGCTCGCCGGTTTGGATCAACAACCCGATGTCGTTTAGAAGCGCATTGTTCTCGGCGTAGCCCGAATGATTGATTCCGAGCCCGTCGGTGCTCGCCGCACTCACGTCGATGGTGTCCATGCCCGGTATCAGCAACGGCCCCTGCTCCGGCACGTCGCCGGCCCGCGGCACGCCGCCGTGGAAGCGGCGGGAGACCAGCAATGCGCGGTCGTTTGAGGCCGCATAGAGCGTCACACCCTTGGCAAAGCCCTGGATCGCGCGGGCAATATTCTCGAAGTTGTCGCGGTCGACGTCAGGCGCGGCGGAGATCACCTGGTTGATCGACGCCCGCTGGAGCCTGCAGTTTCAGCTCCTTCAGGACCTGCAATAGCGGCTGGTTGCCCATGCTGTGCGCGATGACGCTCACCGATTTGGCGCCGGTCTCTTTCACCACCATTTCGAGAAACTGGCGGAGATGGGGCTCGGATTGGCCAGCGCTCTCCCGGTCATAGGTGTAGCTCGCGACCTGCCCGCCCGACGGCCAGCTGTAGAGAAATGGCGCGCCGTCAAACTTCAAGTCGTAGGCGATTTGCGCTGTGCGAAAGACGGCGTTGTCGAAGCCGGTATTGTAGCCGTGGACGAAGATCAGCGCGTGATCCTTGAAGCGGGCGGACGCAGCAAGCCGCTCCCGCACGGCGGCCAGGAAATCATCCTTCGACAGCGCCTTCACTTCGCGCATTGTGAAGTGCTTTTTGGGATCCTCGGTCTCCTCGTAGACCTTGTACTGGAAGTAAGGAATGCGAACGACCCACGGCCGCTCGACCATGGGCACCTTGTGGGCGCTCGGGACAGAGACCAACGCGCGGCCGATCGACAGCTGGCGCCCGCGCTCCCAGTTGTATTTCAGGCGCTTCGGGT